>NZ_JBCNLG010000013.1:0-140158 GCF_039595595.1 Roseateles sp.
ATCCGACCAAGGTGATCAAGGCCAAGGGCGTGTCCGGCTTTGGCTTTGCGACATCCAACGCGTACGACGCACTCGATCGCGTGAAGACCAACACCGATGCCCGCAACGGCGTGACGACGCTGGGCTATGACGGGCTCGATCAGCTCAAGCAGGTCACGGATCCAAGGCAGCTCGTGACCTCCTACCAGCGCAACGGCCTGGGCGACCTGAACCAGCTCACCAGCCCCGACACCGGCACCGCCAACAGCACCTTCGACGCGAACGGCAACCTGCTCACGCGGACCGACAGCCGCGGCGTGCTCGGCACCTACGTCTATGACGGCCTGGACCGGATGACCTCGGCGGTCTACACGAAGAGCGGCCAGACGACGGTGAGCTACTCGTGGACCTACGACCAGACGGGCGCCACCTTCGGCGCTGGCATTGGCCGCCTGACGACGGCCACCAGTCCGGCCGGGAACACGAAGTACGGCTACGACGGTTTCGGTCGAGTCATCAGCGTGATCCAGACCGTTGGGTCTGTCGTGCTCACGACGCGCTACGGCTACGACCTCGCAGGGCACATCACCAGCATCACGTATCCCTCGGGACGCGTGTTGACCATCGCCTATGCCAACGGCGTGCCGGTCGGCATGAGCCTGGCCAAGGACGCCAGTAGCACAGCCAGCCCGCTGATCAGCCAGATCCAGTGGATGTCCTTCGGCGCAGTCCAAAGCTGGCAGATGCAGCTGAACTCCGGAGCCAAGCTGCAGGAGCGGGTCTACGACCAGTACGGACGCCTCGTCCGTTATCCGCTGGGCTCGGTGGTGCGCGACATCACCTACGACGCAGCCGACCGCATCGTCAGCTACACGCACCTGGACGCGACGACGGGCCAGGTGACCGCCGAAGCCCAGGCGATGAACCAGAGCTTCAGCTACGACGAGATGGGCCGGCTCACCGGCATCGTCACGCCCGCCAACTCCTGGACCATCGGCTACGACGCCAATGGCAACCGGACCAGCGTCAAGCTCAACGCCGCGACGCGGACCTACACGACGGCCAGCAACAGCAACCGGCTCACGAGCATCGCCAACCCCACGCGCAGCTTCGGCTACGACGCGGCGGGCAACACGCTGAGCGACACGGGCCTCGCCTACACGACGACGTACCGGCTGGACAACCGGCTGGGCACGCTCACCAAGAACAGCCTGACGACGACCTACCAGTACGACGCCGGCGGACGGCGGGTGCACAAGGAGCACAGCGCGGGACTGCGGGACTTCGCGTACGACCAGCAGGGGCATCTGCTGGGCGAGTACAACACCGCAGGGGTCGTGCAGGAGTTCGTCTGGCTGGGCGACACGCCGGTGGCGGTGATCGTTGGATCGGTGGCGTCCCCGCTGCCTCTGCTCGCGTACTCGGATCATCTGGACGCACCGCGGGTGCTCATCGACAAGACCGGTGCCGCACGCTGGCGCTGGATCAGCGAGCCCTTTGGCACGACACAGCCGGAGCAGGCGCCGGCGGGGCTCTCGCCGATCACGTTCAATCTGCGCTTCCCGGGGCAGTATTACGACAGTGAGTCGGGGCTGAACTACAACTACTTCCGGGACTACGATGGAACGACTGGACGGTATGTTCAGAGTGATCCAATAGGGCTGGATGGTGGCATCAATACGTATGCGTATGCTCTTTCGTCCCCTTTGATTTACTGGGACCGGTTTGGTCTGCAAACCTCACTACAAGCCTGTTATTCGAGTCCTGCAAATGCTGCGGAATGCAACGCTGCTGGAATGACGCCGCGGCCCATCGTTTTACCGCCGCCGATTGTCTTTCCCGACGACTGCAATGATCTATGCCGACAAGCCATCGTTGACGCTTCAAATGCATACTGGAAACTGACTACAAAGCGCTTGCCGCAATATGAGACAGGTGGAACCCGGGGTAGAGATCCGGGTCATGCCAAGGCGGTCAAACAGCTGCAAGTCGCTTTGCAGAAAGCAACTAATCGTGTGCGACATCATTGCAAAACGCTACCTGCTCAGTTGCCGGAGTGGGAACGGGCGGCCAAAGAACCCATACCAGAGTAAAGCATGCTGAATATCTCCTTGTGGACCTCATTTGAGCAGCAACTCAGCGAGAAGGACGTTGCCGACATCGATGGTCGTCTGGCCTTTCTTCGGGATATTCTTGAAGACGCGGCGCGACAATACGACGTTGAAGACGTTCGTTCAGAGTTGGATCTCAATCTCCATATCTACCTCGCCTACTTCGAGGCGGCAGGCAATGAGGAACTCAGCGCTTGGCAGATTCACCAATCGTGGTTTGACTATCACAAGTCCGGGAAAGGGGCTAATCCCGAACTCTTGCGCGTACTAAAGGCGGCGTACCAGCGACCAAAGACTACTCTTCGCGCGGAGATCGATGTTTTCCTGGAATGCTTGAACTTCGAAGATCTGATTCATGGGGAGGCAGACGCTGTGATCTGGATGTCATTTCTAGATTACTCCGCGTCCAAATTGCTCTGCAGACTGAGTGCAGATCGAATGGAGCCTCTTTTCGGAGGGGCTGAGAAATGAGCGCCACTGCCACGGCTCTTGTTGTCGATGGCTAGGCTCGCTGCCCACTCACCTTCACGTCGGTCCACGAGTACTCGACCCGTTCTGAATGCGAGAGTGCGGAAACTCGCGAGATCGTGGCACTTCGACCTTTTGGCAAAGATCGGAAGAACCCGGATAGTGCGACTGTTCGTTATGGCAAGTATAGAGAGTGGTTCTCCAGAGTGTGCTTCGAATGCCATTGAGCAAAGGAGTTGACGTGTTTGATCATCTTTGGGGTCGGCTCGGAAAATGCGCGAGAACCACTGAGCTTCCGGATTTGATCTGTTTGGAAGTTGAGTTCGATCAACTGCCGAAGCATGAGCGAATTGAGGTCGCCAGGGAGTTCGGAGAAGCAGTTTCAATGCTTGACGACCCGGCCGTTTGGACTGTTGGCGGTTTGGTTTTTGGTCAGCCCTTGGGGGATGACTCGTTCAAGGATTTCAGACGATGGTTGATACTGCAAGGCATGGAAGTCGCAGTTCAAGCAAATAATGCCCCGGATGGTTTGGCAAGCACTTTCAACTTGAAGGCAGGCGACGATCGGATCTTCTTGGAATCCATGGCATGGCTGGAGGCTCCCACGTCTGAATTGGCTTCGAGATCAGAGCATTCAACAGCTACGTGAACAACCCCCGATCTATGCCAGATGCAGACGCCGGCTCCCAAAACCTTCGCGGCCTTTTCGACGTCCTTTCGGACCGATCATTTAGATGTCGCCGACATAAACCATTTTTCAATTGAAGGACTCGGTATCCTGAAAGTTGGAGATCGAATTGGACCACTTTCGAGGCGTCCGGCGAGGTATTTCAGCAGCCTGCTAGGTCGGTCAAGCTCTTTTCGCCTTTTGCGCCAACTCCTTCACCGCGTAAATTCGCTGACTGACATGGCTCGTGAAATGGGATTGATGTTTCTCCCCCCGGAGTACTTGCCTGTCAGCCGCCTCAAAGCAGAGGCTAGCGCCGCGAGGCCGCAGCCCTCGTCAAAGCCGAAGTTGCCCGATGAAAACTCGATCTTGAGCGGATGCGGCCGGCCGCCCACACTGCCGCCTCCCGTCCACTCCCGCATCGAGTCGCCTTGAACGAGCTCAGTTCCCCCGTGATCGCCGGCCTTCTGTTCACCCTCACGCTGGCCCTCGTCGCCCTGATGGCCTGGAAGGGCGGCAGCGAGCGGCGCGACGTGACCTTCCTCGCCTCGGCCGCCAGCGTGGGGGGCCTGTGCTCCGCGATCGCCGCCGCCTTCTGACGCGCGCGAACCTCGCACCGCAGGTCCGCAGTCGATACGCCCCGTTGCGATCTCGACGCCCCTGACGCCTTCCGGCCCTTCGCCGCCGCGCCAGAATGCGGCGATCGATCCAGCGTCATTGAAAGGGAGGGCATGCGAGTTCTGCTCGTCGAGGATTCCGAGTTCGTCCGCACGCAATTCCTGCGGCTCTTCGAGGGCCTGTCCTTCGTCGATGTCGTCGGCTACGCGGACAGCGAGGAAGACGCCGTGCAGGCGATCGCGGCGCTCAAACCCGACGTCGTCCTGGTCGACCTGAACCTCCCGGTCGGCTCCGGCATGCATGTGCTGCGCCGCGCCCGCCAGGGCGGCTACACCGGCAAGCTTTGGGTGCTCAGCAGCCGCGATCCCGACTTCTATCGCACGCTCTGCGAAAAACACGGCGCCGACGGCTTCTACGACAAGGCGCATGAACAGCTCAAGCTGCTCGACGACCTGCGCGTGCTGGCCGGGGAACGGCCGGTCTTCTAGCCCGGCCACGGCCGTCAGCGAAGGGCGGCCCCGGCGCCGCCGGTTCGCCGCTCGTAGAATCCGCGGCTTCCTGGCGATGACGCCCCGATGACCGGGCGATGACGATGACAGCAGCTGTTCGGACCGATGCCGCGCTGGCGCCCGTGGTGATCGTGGGGGCCGGCCTGGCCGGATTGACGGTGGCCTTGCACCTCGCCGACCGCGTGCCGGTCATCGTGCTGGCCAAGCGCGAACTCACCGAGGCCGCCACCGCCTGGGCCCAGGGCGGCATCGTCGGCGTGCTCGGCTCCGACGACAGCATCGACAGCCATGTGCGTGACACGCAGGAAGCCGGCGCCGGCCTCGTCGACGAGGCCACCGCCCGCCACATCGCCGAGCGCAGCGCCGACGCCGTGGGCTGGCTGGTCGCGCAGGGCGTCCCCTTCACGCCCGACGAGCGCGGCCCGCTGGGCCTGCACCTGACCCGCGAGGGCGGCCATGCGGTGCGCCGCATCGCCCACGCCGCCGATGCGACCGGCAAGGCCATCCACGACGCGCTGCTGGACAAGGCCCGCGCCCATCCCAACATCGAACTGCGCCAGCGCTGGATGGCGCTGGACCTGATCACGTCGCGGCACGTGCAGCGCGACGAGCCGTCACGCTGCTACGGCATCTACGCGCTCGACATGGACGCGCAGCGCGTCGAGGCGATCGCCGCGCGCGCCGTCGTGATGGCCACCGGCGGCGCCGGCAAGGTCTACCGCTACACGACCAACCCGGACACATCGACGGGCGACGGCATCGCGATGGCCTGGCGCGCCGGCTGCCGCGTCGCCAACATGGAGTTCATCCAGTTCCACCCGACCTGCCTGTACCACCCGCAGGAACGCAGCTTCCTGATCACGGAAGCGCTGCGCGGGGAGGGCGGTCATCTGAAGCTGCCCGACGGCACGCGCTTCATGGCCGCGCATGACGACCGCCTCGAGCTGGCGCCGCGCGACGTGGTGGCCCGGGCCATCGACTTCGAGATGAAGAAGCACGGCCTGGACCATGTGTGGCTGGACGCCACCCACCTGGGCGAGGCCTTCCTCAAGGAGCACTTCCCGACCATCCACGCGCGCTGCCTGGCGCTGGGCATCGACATCGCGCGCCAGCCCATCCCGGTGGTGCCGGCGGTGCACTTCACCTGCGGCGGGGTCGTGTCCGACCTGCACGGCCGCGCGGATCTGCCGGGGCTCTACGCCGTCGGGGAGACCGCCTACACCGGCCTGCATGGCGCCAACCGCCTGGCGAGCAACTCGCTGCTGGAATGCGTGGTGCTGGGCCGCGGCTGCGCCACGGACATCCTGGCCCAGCCCGAGCCCGAGCCCGCGCCGCTGCCAGCCTGGGACGAGAGCCAGGTGGAAAACGCCGACGAGCAGGTCGTGATCGCCCACAACTGGGACGAGCTGCGGCTGCTGATGTGGAACTACGTCGGCATTGTCAGAACGACCAAGCGGCTGGAACGCGCGCTGCATCGCATCGACCTGCTGCGCGCCGAGATCGACGACTACTACGCCAACTTCCGCGTCAGCCGCGACCTGCTCGAACTGCGCAACCTGGTCGACTGCGCCGAGCTGATCGTGCGCTCGGCGCTGCTGCGGCATGAAAGCCGCGGGCTGCACTACAGCCGCGACTATCCGCGCACGCTGCCCGCCAGCCTGCCGACGGTGCTGGTGCGCAACGGCAATACGCGTTGAAGACGCGATGACGGCGCGATGACGCCGCGCTCAGGACGCGCCGACGACGCGCGCTAGCGCTGCTTGGTCCGCAGGTCGGTGCGGGCCTGCACGAAGTTGAAGGCGTAGCCGACGGCTTCCTTGATCGCGGCGTCGACGTCCAGCCGTTCCTGCTCGGTCAGGTAGAACGAGTAGTCGACCTCGTGCCGGATGTAGCGCGGCGGGAGCCGGTTCAGGGCGACACAGGCGACGTCGACCAGCAGCTCGTTGTTGCCGTCGATCGCGGGGTAGTCCTTGGAGGTGGCCAGCACGGTGGCGAAGACTTCGCGTTCGTGGTGGTTGTAGAGCGAGGAGAAGTCCATGGGCGGGTCCTGCGGATTGACCGGGGATGGTGACCGGGGATGGGTCACAGCATCGCGCGCCCTCGCGCAAATGAAAAGCCCCCCGGCGACCCTTGTTCGCGTGGGGGGAGCGCGGGGAGAGGCCCGAGAGAGCGGAGACAGGCCTCCGCAGAGAGACCGGAGTGCGGGCCAGCCGCCTTCAGGCGGCGCCGATGCCCGGCACCATCGCACCGGCCTGCGCCTTGCACGCCTTCAGCCGCGCCGTGAAATCCAGCATGCGCTCGATGCACGACAGCGCCTGGGCCCGCGTCGGCTCCTCGACGAAGATCTCGCCGGTGCCGCGCTCCAGGCAGTCGACGATGCCCTGCAGCCCGTTCATCGCCATCCACGGGCAATGCGCGCAGCTCTTGCACGACGCGCTGTTCCCCGCCGTCGGCGCCTCGATCAGCACCTTGCCCGGCGCCATCTGGCGCATCGCATGCAGGATGCCCTTGTCCGTCGCCACGACGTACTCGCGCGCCTTCCCCTCGACCACTGCCTTGATCAGCGCCGAGGTCGAGCCCACCACGTCCGCCTGCGCCACCACCGCGGCCGGGGATTCCGGATGGACCAGGATCATCGCGTCCGGATGCTGCTCGCGCAGCAGCTCGAGCTCCAGCCCCTTGAACTCGTCATGCACGATGCACGCGCCGTTCCACATCAGCATGTCGGCGCCGGTCTGCTCCTGGATGTAGCGCCCCAGGTGCCGGTCCGGTGCCCACAGGATCTTCTCGCCGCGGGCCTTGAGCTCGGACACGATCTCCAGCGCGCAGGAGCTGGTGACCATCCAGTCGGCGCGCGCCTTCACGGCGGCGCTGGTGTTGGCGTAGACGACCACGGTGCGATCCGGATGCGCGTCGCAGAAGGCCGCGAAGTCCTCGGCCGGGCAGCCCAGGTCGAGCGAGCAGGTCGCGTCCAGGTCGGGCATCAGCACGCGCTTCTCGGGGCTGAGGATCTTGGCGCTCTCGCCCATGAACCTCACGCCCGCCACGACCAGCGTCCGCGCCGCGTGATCGCGCCCGAAGCGCGCCATCTCGAGCGAATCGGAGACGATGCCGCCCGTTTCCTGCGCCAGGTCCTGCAGGTCGCCATCGACGTAGTAATGGGCGACCAGCACCGCCCCCTTGGCCTTGAGCAGTTCGGCCGCGCGGGCCTTGAGTTGTTGGCGCTGGCTGGGCGTCAGCGGCGCCGGCACCTTGGCCCAGGCGTGGGCGGTGCAGGTGGCGCCATCCGCGTCCTGGCGGTCGAAGTCGTACAGAACCTGATCCATGGGCGCGGATTCTAGGTCTGGCCGAAAAACCGGCTTGGCGGCATGCCGACCGTCCTCGTGACCATCGCGGTGAAGGCGCTGGCGCTGGCATAGCCGAGCTCCGCCGCGATCAGCTGCATCGGCTTCCTCTGCGCCGCCAGGCGCAGCGCCTCGGCCAGCAGCGCCTGCTGGCGCCACTGCGCGTAACTGCTCCCCAGCTCCTGGCGGAACAGCCGCGAGACGGTGCGCGCGCTGGCGCCGACCTCGGCCGCCCAGTCGTCCAGGCTGGCGTGGCGCATCGGCGCGGCCAGCACGGCCTCGCACAGCTTGCGCAGCCGCTTGTCCGACGGCAGCGCCACGCCCAGCTGCAGGCTGCGGGCGCGGCCGATCTCGTCCAGGATCAGCCGGCCGATCCAGACCTCGCGGTCCTTGACCGCGTCCTCGTTCTGCAGCTCCTCGCGCGCGAGCTGCAGCACCAGCTCGCGCAGCAGCGGCGAGACCTCGAGCACCCGGTTCTCCGCCCACACCGCCTCGTCGCCGGGCGCGGTCCACAGGTAGAGCGTGCGCAGCTCGCAGCGCTCGACGGCGGTGACGGCGTGGACCACGCCGGGCGGGATCCACACCGCGCGCGAGGGCGGCACCAGGAAGGTCGCCCGGTCGGTGCTGACCCGCACCACGCCCGAGACCGAGAACACGAGCTGGCCCCAGGTGTGGAAATGCGCCTGGATGTCCATGTTCCCGTCCATCGAGCGCGACTTGGCGCGCACCGGCCGCTGGCTGCTCGGCGCGTAGCGGCGCGGGTCCAGCGGCGGCACGCTGGCGCGGCCGGGCGGGTGGATCAGGCCCGAAGGGGGGCGGCGCGAGGCAGCGGTGCGTCTCATGGCGGAGCTGTTGCGGAGCTGGTGGCGGAAATTCGACAGAACTTGTCCGGCTATCGTAATTCCGTCGCGGCGGCCCTGTCACCATCTCGGCCATGAACACCGCCACCACCACCGCGGACGGCCTCGCGCCGAATGCCGCGCAGAGCGCCAAGCGAGACATCCAGACCATCAGCCTGATCGGCCTGGCCCACGGGACCTCGCACTTCTTCCACATGCTGCTGCCGCCGCTGTTCCCCGTGTTCATGCGGGAGTTCGGCCTGAGCTATTCGGAGCTGGGCCTGCTGGTGACGATCTTCTTCGTCATCTCGGGCGTGGGGCAGGCGCTGTCGGGCTTCCTGGTCGACCGCACCGGCGCGCGGCCGGTGCTGTTCGTGGCGCTGGGCTGCTTCGTGCTGGCGTCGCTGGCGGCGGGCACGGCACAGGGCTTCGCGGGGCTGGCGCTGGCCGCGGCGCTGGCGGGGCTGGGCAATTCACCGTTCCATCCGGTGGACTTCACCATCCTGAACAAGCGGGTCTCGCAGCAGCGGCTGGGGCATGCGTTCTCGGTGCACGGCATCACCGGCAACCTGGGCTGGGCGGTGGCGCCGGTGCTGCTGATCTCGATGCACGAAGCGACCGGCCAGTGGCGGCTGGGCTATGTGGCGACGGCGTGCTGGGCGCTGTTCGTGATCGCGCTGCTGGCCTTCAAGCGCGACGCGATCGACGACAGCCAAGGCTCGTGGGGGCATGAGAAGGCGGGCGCGAAGGCGCCGGCCGGAGAGCACCCGATGGCCTTCCTGAAGCTGCCATCGGTGTGGCTGTGCTTCTCGTTCTTCTTCTTCACGACCTCGGCGCTGAGCGCGATCCAGAGCTTCGCGTCGCCGGCGCTGTCCGCGATGTACGGCGTGAGCCTGGCGAGCACCGCCTTCGTCGTGACCGGCTACATGCTGGCGGGCGCGGCGGGGATGATCGTGGGCGGCTTCCTGGTGGCGAAGTCGCAGAACCTGGAGCGCAACATCGCTGGCGCGATGTTCGTGGCGGCGGCGCTGCTGGCGCTGACGGCGACGGGCTGGCTGCCGGCCACGGCGGCGCTGATCGCGGCGGCGACGGCGGGCTTCGGCACGGGGCTTGCGGGGCCCTCGCGCGACATGCTGATCAAGCGCGCGGCGCCCCCGGGCGCGACGGGGCGGGTGTATGGCACGGTGTACTCGGGGCTGGACACCGGCTTCGCGGTGGCCGCGCCGGTGTTCGGCGCGCTGATGGACCGGCAGTGGAGCAACGCGGTGTTCTTCGGCGCGTCGATCGCGCTGCTGATGGGCATCGCGGCGGCGAGCCTGGTGAGGCAGGGGAAGCGCTGATCGAGCCACCCGATCGGGCCATTGAAACAAGCGATCGGATGACTGGGACAAGGAGTCATCCGCCGCAGCGAGATGCATCGAGGTCGGTCGTTTCGCTTGCATCGCGTCGCCGGCGCAACAGTGCGATGACCTTCGCGGGGGAGCGCATGGCGAGCGCCTAGAGTAGTCGGCTCCGGAGGTTGCCGACCATGCCCTATCCCCCTGCGATCGTTGCCAATGCCGTTCTCTATCGGGCGCGCCAGCGCGGCCTGCCCATCAGTCACCTGAAGCTGCAGAAGCTGGTGTTCTTCACGCATGCGTGGTGCCTGGCCATCGACGGCTCGCCAGCAGTCGATGAACGGCCGGAAGCATGGGAGTACGGTCCGGTTTTCAACTCGCTGTATCACCGGCTCAAAGGATGTGGTCATGAGGCCATCAAAGCGTTCATCGAGACCGTCGACTCGAGGTCAAACGCCTATGCCGCGCTGATGCCGTCGCCGGCACACGGCGCCTTCTGGCGCATCCTGGATCAGGTCATGGATCGTTACGGAACGCTGACCGCGCTGCAGCTCTCGACCCTGAGCCACGAGCCCGGCGGGCCATGGGCGCAGGCGAGGAAGGTGAACCAGGCGGTCATCACCGATGAGGCCGTCAGGCAGTTCTATCGGGGGATGCTGAAATGATCGACCTTGTCCCGGAAGCTTCAGGGGACCCGGTGCCGCCGGTCATCATTCCCCCGGTGGATGGCCCGGCCGGCATTGAACTGAACAGGTTCGATCCCTCGGTCCTTGACTACAAGATCAAGCGCGCCGGCACCTTCGGCGGATTGAGCGTCGCGGGTGTGCTCTACACGGTACCAAGGGCGTTGCCGGCAAGTCCTGACCCTGAATGACTTGCACGAGGGATCGCGGCGGCGAATCCCACCGATCGAGGCCGGTCCGCTTCGCGCGGCGCGTCCGCGCCGCAACAAGGGACATGGGGTTTGCTTGCAATGGGCGGCGTGCTCGCTACAGTCGGCGGCCATGGACCAGCACCGCACCGTCTCCCGTCCCGCCGGTCACGCGCTTGTCGAGGCGCTGATCGAACAAGGCATCACCGATGTCTTCGGAGTCCCCGGAGAAAGCTATCTGGCCGTCCTCGACGGCTTCCATGAGCACCGCGAACGCATCCGCTTCGTGGCCTGCCGGCAGGAGGGCGGCGCCTCGTTCATGGCCGAGGCCCAGGGCAAGCTGACCGGCCGCCCCGGCATCTGCTTCGTCACCCGCGGCCCCGGCGCCACCAACGCCAGCATCGGCCTGCACACGGCCTTCCAGGACTCGACGCCGATGATCCTGTTCATCGGCCAGGTCGCCTCGGACCAGCGCGACCGCGAGGCCTTCCAGGAAGTCGATTACCGCCAGATGTTCGGCCCCGGCACGCTGGGCATGGCCAAGTGGGTCGGCGAAGTCCAGGACCCGCATCGCCTGCCCGAATACGTGGCGCGCGCCTTCCACACCGCGACCCAGGGACGCCCCGGCCCCGTGGTGCTGGTGTTGCCCGAGGACATGCTCACGCAGCCCACCGGCGCACCCGTGCTGCCGCGCGCCAAGCCGGCCGTGGCCTGGCCCGCGCCGGCCGATCTCGTCGAGCTGCAGGCCCGGCTCGAAGCCGCGCAGCGGCCGTTCGTCATCGCTGGCGGCGGCGGCTGGACCGCCCAAGCCTGCGCCGCGCTGCAGGACTTCGCCCATGCCTGGCAACTGCCGGTCGGCTGCGCCTTCCGCTTCCAGGACCTCTACGACAACCGCGACCCGTTCTACGCCGGCGACGTCGGCATCGGCATCAATCCAGCCCTCGCCAGGCGGATCGGCGAGTCGGACCTGATCCTGGCCATCGGCCCGCGCCTGGGCGAGATGACCACCGGCGGCTACACGCTGCTGAAGGCCCCGCGGCCGGCCCAGCAGCTCGTGCACATCCACGCCGGGCCGGAGGAACTGGGCCGCGTCTACGCGGCCGACCAGATGATCCAGGCCAGCATGAGCGGCGCCGCGCTCGCGCTGCAGCAACTGCACCCGCCCGGCGGCGGCGAGGACCTGCCCTGGCTCGAATGGGCCCGCGCGGCCCATGCGGACTACCAGCGCAACCAGCAGGCGCTGCCCGTCGGGCCCATGGACCTCGCGGAGGTGATGCACCTGCTGGATCGGCTGCTGCCGGCCGACACGATCTTCACCAACGGCGCCGGCAACTACAGCGGCTGGCTGCACCGCTTCCATCGCTACACCGCGCTGCACCAGGGCGGGCGCACGCAGCTCGCGCCCACCAGCGGCGCGATGGGCTATGGCTTCCCGGCGGCGGTCGCGGCCTCGTTGCTGCAGCGCGAGCGCTGGGTCGTCAACATCGCCGGCGATGGCGACTTCCTGATGACCGGCCAGGAAATGGCCACGGCGATGGCCCACGGCGCGCGGCGGCTGATCTGCCTGGTCGTGGACAACGGCAGCTACGGCACGATCCGCATGCATCAGGAGCGTGAATACCCCGGCCGCGTCAGCGGCAGCGACCTGCACAACCCCGACTTCGCCGCGATGGCGCGGGCCTTCGGCTGGCAGGCGTTCAGCGCGTCCCGCACCGAGGAGGTCGAGCCCGCGCTGCGCCAGGCGATCGTGCTGCAGTCGCCGACGCTGATCCATCTGAAGCTGCCGGTCGAGATCTCCACCAGCCGCGCCACGCTCAGTAGCATCCGCGACGCGGCGCTCAAGAGACAAGGCAGCTGACGGAGAATCGGCGGCTATGTCCGCATCCGCCATTCCCTTCGCCCTGCGCGGCGACTTCATCGAACTCGACAAGCTGCTCAAGGCCACCGCGCTGACCGGCAGCGGTGGCGAGGCCCGGCACTTCATCTCCGAAGGCCAGGTGCGCGTCGACGGCCAGATCGAGCTGCGCAAGACGGCCAAGATCCGCGCCGGCCAGGTCGTCGAGTTCAATGGCGAGCGCATCGAGGTGCAAGCGCCCGCCTGAGCCCTCGCTCGCGCCACACCGTCCTCGATCCTCCAGGAGTCTCCAGATGACCACGCCCGTTCCGTCGATCCGCTTCTCCACCTGCGATCTCTGCGACTCCTTGAAAGCCGACACCAGCGGCGACACCCGCTGGCTGCCCGGCAGCCGCTATCGCAGCTACGGCGCGTTCGCGCGCTTCGCCGGACCGGTGGCGACGGTGCGCTGTCTGGACGACAACACGCAGGTGAAGGCCGCGGTCGAGAGCTTCGGCGCCGGCCGCGTGCTGGTGGTGGATGGCGGCGGCTCGCTGCGCCGCTCGCTGGTGGGCGGCAACCTGGCCGCCAGCGCCGCGAAGAACGGCTGGGCCGGCGTGCTGGTGCATGGCGCCGTCCGCGATCTCGAGGAGTTGCGCGCCACCGCGCTCGGGCTGTTCGCGCTCGGGCATGTACCGATGCCCACGGAACGCCGCGATCAAGGTCTGGCCGACCTGCCGGTGCAGATCGAGGGCGTCTGGATCCGCCCGGGCGATTGGCTCTACGCGGACGAGGACGGCATCGTCATCGCGC
The DNA here is from genome assembly GCF_039595595.1 of Roseateles sp. Taxonomy (GTDB): domain Bacteria; phylum Pseudomonadota; class Gammaproteobacteria; order Burkholderiales; family Burkholderiaceae_C; genus Roseateles. The sequence continues at coordinate 13,391 of NZ_JBCNLG010000013.1, forward strand.
CCAAGCCGGTGCATCCGGCGGGGTGATGGCGGCCCGCCGCCCTCGATCACTCGCCCGGCGCCGGCGCTCGCTCGCGCATCCAGCCCGCGAGCGCCTCCGCCGCCATCGGTCTGCCGAACAGCCACCCCTGGGCGTCGTCGCAACCCAGGCCGACCAGGATCTCGCGCTGGCCCTCGGTTTCGACGCCTTCCGCGACCACCGTCAGTCCGAGTGAGCGCCCGATGCCGATCACGGCGCTCGACAGCGCGCGGTCATCGGCGTCGTGTTCCAGGTCGCGCACGAAGCTCTTGTCCAGCTTGAGCTCGGTCACCGGCAAGCGCTTCAGGTAGCTCAGGCTCGAATAGCCGGTGCCGAAGTCGTCCACCGACACGCCGACGCCCATCTCATGCAGTTGCTGCAGTTGCTCGCGCGGGCGGCTGGTGTCGTCGAGCATGAGGCGCTCGGTGACTTCCAGCGTCAGGTCGGACGCGGCCAGTCCGTGACGGGCCAGCAGCGCGCGCGCGTGCGCCGCGACGTCGTCCTGGTGGAAGCGCTGCGGCGACACGTTGACCGACAGACCAGGCACCGCCACGCCGGCCGCGCGCCACTGCGCGAGCTGCGCGCAGGCCTGCTCCAGCACCCACGCGTCGAGGGCGTTGATCAGGCCGCTCTCCTCGGCCACCGGGATGAAGCGGTCCGGCGGCACCCAGCCGCGCTGGGCGTCGTGCCAGCGCAGCAGCGCCTCGACGCCCACCAGCCCCCGGTCCGAGAGACGGACCTTGGGCTGGAAGTGCAGCTGGAGCTGCTGCTGCGACAGCGCCTGGCGCAGCGCCGCCTCGATGTCGAGCCGCTCATCCAGCGCCTGGTTCATCGCATGCAGGAAGAAGCGCGCACAGTCGCGGCCGGCGCGCTTGGCCTCGTACATCGCGATGTCGGCGTTCTTCAGCAACTGGTCCAGGTCCTGGCCGTCCTTGGGGAAGGCGCACACGCCGATGCTGGCGGTCATCTGCACGCGGGCATGGCTGCCGTCGAGCGGGATCGGCGCCTCGAGCGCGGCGCGCAGCTTGCCGGCGACATGCATCGCATCCTCGGCGCTGCAGCCCGGCAGCAGCGCGACGAACTCGTCACCGCCCAGGCGCGCCAGCGAGTCGCTGTCGCGCAGCGCGCCCAGCAGACGCCGCGAGATGTGCCGCAGCACCTCGTCGCCGACCGCATGCCCCAGCGAGTCGTTGACGGTCTTGAAGCGGTCGATGTCCAGCAGCAGCAGCGCGGCCGGCGAACCGGCGCGCGAGGCCAGCAGCAGCGTCTGCCGCGCGCGGTCGGCCAGCAGCGTGCGATTGGGCAGGCCGGTGACGCCGTCGAAGTAGGCCAGGCGCTCGATCTCGCGCTGGTGGCGGTCGTGCATGAAAGCGATCTGGCACAGCTGGGCGCAGGCCTGCACCATGCGGCGGTGGAAGGGGGCCGCGCCGCGCGGCTCCCGGTAATAGAGCGCGAAGGTCGCGACCACCTGATCGGCGCCCAGCAGGATCGGCGTCGACCAGCAGGCGGCCAGGCCGTGTGGCAATGCGAGCGCGCGGAAATCGGCCCAGAGCGGATCGCTCGCGATGTCGGTGACCTCGACCGGCTCGCGGCGCCAGGCGGCGGTGCCGCAGGAGCCCGCCTGCGGGCCGATCTGGAAGCCGTCCAGCGCGGCGCTGAATACGGCCGGCAGGCTGGGCGAGGCCAGCGGATGGACGCGGCCGTCCTCGTCGACCGACAGCACTGAGCAGATCACCTCGGGCGCCAGCCGCTCCACGGCGCGGCAGAGCAGGTCCATCACGGCCGTCAGCGGGCGCCCGAGGGCGACGGCCTCGAGCACGTCGCGCTGCAGATGGTCGATGGACGCCTGCTCGTCGGTTCTGGTCGCGTGCTGTTCCCGCATCGCTGCTCCCTGTGATCCCGCGGAGCATGGCAGGGTTGGCGCGCCGCTTCAAGAGTGGCGGCCGCCTTCAGCGGCGCTGGATCCCGCGGCTGGCGTGAGGATTCCGCGCGCCAGCCGGCTCAGCGCAGGACGTCGAGCAGCCGGTCCAGCCCGCCGTCGTTGATCGCGACCATGGCCTGCTCGCGCACCTTGGGCTTGGCGTGGTACGCGACCGAGAGGCCCGCCGCGCCCATCATCGGCAGGTCGTTCGCGCCATCGCCCACCGCGATGCACTGCGCCGGCGTCGCGCCGATGCGCTCGGCGCAGGCCAGCATCATGCGGCGCTTCTCCTCGCCGTCGCAGATGTCGCCCCAGTCCTGCATCACCAGGCCGCCGGTCAACTTGCCGTCGACGATCTCCAGCTCGTTGCTGCGGACGAAGTCCATGCCGAGCTCGGCCGCGACGAAGCGCGTGAAGTAGGTGAAGCCGCCCGACACCAGCACCAGCTTCAGGCCCGCCGATTTCAGCGCCGCGCAGAGCTCGCGCGCGCCGGGGTTGAATCTCAGCCGGTCGCGCAGCACTTGCGCCAGCGCGTCCTCGCCAACGCCCTGCAGCAGCGCCAGCCGGCGGCGCAGGCTGTCCTTGAAGTCGGTGATCTCGCCGCGCATCGCGGCTTCGGTGATCGCGGCGACCTCGGCCTTGCGGCCCGCGGCGGCGGCGATCTCGTCGATGCACTCGATCGTGATCAGCGTCGAGTCCATGTCGAAGGCGGCGAGCTTGAAGTCACGCAGCGCCAGCGGCACGGTGAAGCCCTGCAGGACGAGCGGGGAGAGCGGGGCGGGGGACGTTGAGGAGGTCATGCGGACGGCAGGCGGCAGGAGGCGGGCAGGGCTTGAATGCGGAAGGTCCCCGCCAGCGGTCAGCATGACCGGTCAGCGGGGACGGGCGGGAGCTTAGCGCAGTCGCCGAGGCGAGCGTCAGCGCGCATGGGCCGTGGCGTAGCTGGCACCGGGCGCGCAGATCGTCCAGGCGGCTGCCGGCACGTTCAGGCCAAGGCCCGCGATGTCCCGCTGCGAGCGATACACGGCAGCCGGCTCGGCGACACCGTCCCGCCGGTGAACGAACCCGGCGACATTCCAGGACTCCAACTTCAAACCCTCGATGCGCGACAGCGCCTTGTCGTCGCTCACCAAGGTGGCGTCGAGCGCCATCGCATGCGCAGCGATCGCGATGTCGAACTGCTCCTTGGGCATGCCCCGCCGTTCTTGCGAGGCCTTGATGCCAGCGAAGAGATCGGAGAACCACAGGTCCGGGCTGAGGTACTCGACTCGGATGCGGCGCATCAACTCACGCAGACGCAGCTCCTTGCCTGGCGAGGGATTCTTCTCAAGCCCGGCAAAGACCTCCGCCTGAACGATCACGCTGATGGCGATCTGTCCTCGCAGGGCTGCGAATCGCTCTTCGCAGTAGACGCGCTGCGCCCGCTCTTGAGGATCCATCATGTAGCTCAGGATGTTGGTGTCGAGCATGTAGAGCGGTTCAACGTGTGCCATGTTGCACCTCCCAGGCTTCGAATCGCGCGCGTCGGATGCGCTCGACTTCAGGGCCGTCTTCCCAATCGTCGAGTCCGCCCACGCGGGCCCGCACCGGCTTGCCGTAGTTCTCCGGCAGATACGGGCAGGTCTCGCAGCCTTCGCGCGCATGCACGATGAGGCGCGCGATGCGCTTGCTCTCGCAGATCGTGCGGATGAACGAATTCGGGTCCGTCAGCCGCTCGTCCGGCGGCAGATGGCGGCAGTCGAAGCAGGTCATCGCGTAGGCGCATCCCCGCGCCTTGGCTGCGATCTCGGCGTCGCGCTCGGCCTCCCAGGCGTCATCCTCCGCGTCTTCCCGCGCCTGACGGGCCGCCGCGGCCTCGATCGATTCAGCGACGTCGATCAGCGGTGAAAGTGGCGTGTGCTGATGCATCGGCATCTCCAGCAGTTGAGAAGCCGTCAGTCTAGGAAGCGGTTCGATCCGGGTCACTGACCCGGACGCGTGGATCTGCGTGGCGTCTTCCAGCAGTTCAAGCGATGACTGATCAAGGCTGCGACAAAGGAGCGCCCAGCAGCCGCAGCACCTCGCGCACCGCATGGGCGCGGTCCTTGGGATCGGTCAGCGCCTTGTCGATGCGCAGCTTCTCGTTGCCCACCAGCTTGATGTTGCGGTTCTTCTGCACGAGCTCGATCACGCGCATCGGATCGATCGGCGGATTGGGCCGGAAGTTGATGTTGATGACGCTGGGCGCCGCGTCGATCTTCATCACGCCGTAGGGCTTGGCCAGCACCCGCAGCCGGTGCGTGTCGAACAGCGTCTGCCCCTGCGCCGGCAGCTTGCCGAAGCGGTCGGTGATCTCTTCCAGCATCGCGTCGATCTGCTCGGCGCGGTCGGCCGTGGCCAGCCGCTTGTACAGCGACAGCCGCTGGTGCACGTCGCCGCAGTAGGCATCGGGCAGCAGCGCGGGCGCGTGCAGGTTGATCTCCGTCGTCGCCGACAGCGGACTGAGCAGGTCCGGCTCGCGGCCGGCCTTGAGCGAGCGCACCGCCTCGGACAGCATCTCGTTGTAGAGCTGGAAGCCCACCTCCATCATGTTGCCGCTCTGGTGCTCGCCCAGCACCTCGCCGGCGCCGCGGATCTCCAGGTCGTGCATCGCCAGGTAGAAGCCCGAGCCCAGTTCCTCCATCGCCTGGATCGCTTCGAGCCGCTGCGCCGCCTGCTTGGTCAGTCCCTCGATGTCGGGGACCATCAGGTAGGCATAGGCCTGGTGGTGCGAGCGCCCGACGCGGCCGCGCAGCTGGTGCAGCTGCGCCAGGCCGAACTTGTCGGCGCGGCTGATGACGATGGTGTTGGCCGAGGGCACGTCGATGCCGGTCTCGATGATGGTCGAGCACAGCAGCAGGTTGTGCTTGCCACCGACGAACTCGCGCATCACGCGTTCCAGCTCGCGCTCGGGCATCTGGCCGTGGGCGACGACGATGCGCGCCTCGGGCAGCAGCTCCTGCAGCTTCATGCGGCGGTTCTCGATGGTCTCGACCTCGTTGTGCAGGAAGTAGACCTGGCCGCCGCGCTTGAGCTCGCGCAGCACCGCCTCGCGGATGGTGCCGCTGGTCTCGCTGCGCACGAAGGTCTTGATCGCCAGGCGCCGCTGCGGCGCGGTGGCGATGACGCTCAGGTCGCGCAAGCCCTCCAGCGCCATGCCCAGCGTGCGCGGGATCGGCGTGGCGGTCAGCGTCAGCACGTCGACCTCGGCGCGCATGGCCTTCATCGCCTCCTTGTGGCGCACGCCGAAGCGGTGCTCCTCGTCGATGACGAGCAGGCCCAGGCGCTTGAACTTCACGTCGGCCGAGAGCAGCTTGTGCGTGCCGATGACGATGTCGATCGAGCCGTCGGCCAGGCCCTCCATCGCCGCCTTGATCTCCTTGGCGGAGCGGAAGCGGCTCATCTCGGCGACCTTGACCGGCCACTTGCCGAAGCGGTCGGCGATGTTCTGGTAGTGCTGCTCGGCCAGCAGCGTGGTCGGCGCGAGCAGCGCCACCTGCTTCCCGCCCATCACCGCGACGAAGGCCGCGCGCAGCGCGACCTCGGTCTTGCCGAAGCCGACGTCGCCGCACACCAGCCGGTCCATCGGCTTGGGGCTGATCATGTCCTGGATGACGGCGTGGATCGCGGCGCGCTGGTCGGGCGTCTCCTCGAAGCCGAAGCTCGCGGCGAAGGCCTCGTAGTCGTGCGGCGAATAGCGGAACGCATGGCCCTCGCGCGCGGCGCGGCGGGCGTAGAGGTTGAGCAGCTCGGCGGCGGTGTCGCGCACCTGCTCCGCGGCCTTGCGCTTGGCCTTGTCCCACTGGCCGGAGCCCAGCTTGTGCAGCGGCGCCTCTTCCGCGCTGACGCCGGTGTAGCGGCTGATCAGGTGCAGTTGCGCGACCGGCACGTAGAGCGTGGCCTTGTCGGCGTACTCCAGGTGCAGGAACTCGCTGGGGCCATCGCCAAGATCGATGTTGATCAGGCCCAGATAGCGGCCGATGCCGTGGTTGGTGTGCACCACCGGGTCGCCGACCTTCAGCTCCGACAGGTCCTTGATCAGCGCGTTGACGTCGCTGACCTGCTCCTGCTTGCGGCGCCGGCGCGTGGTCGGCGTCGTGGCGAACAGCTCGGTCTCGGTGAAGAGCTGGATCTGGCGGCCCTCGTCGGGCTCGTTCCAGAAGAAGCCCGCGGCCAGCGGCGCGGCGGTGATGGCGAAGCGCTCATCGCGGTTGGCTTCGAACTCGGCGAGGTCCTTGACCGAGGGCGGATCGATCCGGTTGTCGCGCAGCAGCTCGAGCAGGCTTTCGCGGCGGCCCTCGCTCTCGGCCAGCAGCAGCACGCGGAAGGCCGTGTCCTTCAGATGGGCCGCCAGCCGCGCCAGCGGCTCCTGCGCGCCGCGCTCGACGCTGACGTCGGGCAGCGGCCGCGCGTAGTCGACCGGCTCCTGGCCGCGCACCGACAGCACCGCGTGGCGGTGCGTCGCGGTGAAGAACTCCTCGGGCCGCAGGAAGATCTCCTCGGGCGGCAGGATGGGCCGGTCCGGGTCGTGCTGCAGGAAGCGGTGGCGCTCGCGGGTGTCGGTCCAGAAGCGCTGCAGCGCCTCGTCGACCTCGCCGTGCAGCGCCAGGCCAGTCTCGGCGGGCAGGTAGTCGAAGATGCTGGCCACCTGGTCGAAGAACAGCGGCAGGTAGTACTCGATGCCGGCGGTGGCCAGCCCGGTGTCGATGTCCTTGTACAGGCGCGACCGGGTCGGATCGCCGTCCATCTTCTCGCGCCAGCGCGCGCGGAAGGCCTTGCGCGAGGCCTCGTCCATCGGGAACTCGCGCCCCGGCAGCAGGCGCACTTCGGGGACCGGATAGAGCGAGCGCTGCGAGTCCGGATCGAACACGCGGATGGAGTCGACCTCGTCGCCGAACAGGTCGACGCGGTAGGGCACGGGCGAGCCCATCGGGTACAGGTCGATCAGGCCGCCGCGCACGGCGTATTCGCCGGGCGAGACGACCTGGCTGACGTGCTGGTAGCCGCCCAGCGTCAGCTGCTGCTTCAGGCCGGCCTCGTCCAGGCGCTGCTTCTGGCGGAAGTTGAAGGTGGTGGCGGCCAGGAAGGACGGCGGCGCCAGGCGCGTGAGCGCCGTCGAGGCCGGCAGCAGCACGGCGTCCAGGTCGCGCTCGGCCACCGGCTTGCCGCCCGCCTGGATCAGCCGCCACAACGTGGCCAGGCGCTCGGAGATCAGGTCCTGGTGAGGACTGAAGCTGTCATAGGGCAGGGTCTCCCAGTCGGGGAAGACGGCCACGCGCAGCTCGGGCGCGAAGAACTTCAGCTCGTCCTCCAGGCGCTGCGTGTCGCCGGGCTCGGCGGTGACGATCAGCGTGAGGCGTCCCGCGTCGCGCTGCTGCCGCGCGAAGCGGGCGAGCAGCAGCGCGTCGGCGGAACCGAGGGGACGGGAGACGGTGAAGCGTTTGCCGGGGGAGATCGTGGACAGCTGCATGGCGCACAAATGAGGACAGCCCCGGGAAGGGGCCTCGGGGAATTGTAGGGAGATGGCAAGGCCAGGTCCTGACAGCAGCGCGCGGGGCGGCGCGAGCGCTGATGGTCCGCGTCCTGGCCGGGGGCGGCGGTGCGGGCAAGACCTGTCCCCGAACGCGGGCGGCGGTTCCTGATGGGAAGCGGGAGCGTCGCGACTCCGATCAGCGATCTGGCGCGGGAAACGCCCTGCTCGCGGTGATTGGCGGTTGCGGCGGCGCTCCGAAGAATGCCGGGCTTCCTTGATCTCACGCCTGTCGAGCCTGAAAACGATGATCCGAGCATTTCCGCGTCCGATGTCCCCGCCCGCGCTTGCGGCTTTCATGCTGTGTGCCGCGGGCCCCTGGGCGCAGGCCAGCGCCGCGCCCGCCGCGGACGCCCAGGTCGGCGAGCGGCCCGGCCCGCAGGCAGCCCGCGCCGCGGAGCGGGTCGCGCCGCGCCTTCGCATCGAGGGCGTGACCGTGACCGACGCCGGCGAGCTGACCCGCGCGGGGCAGGCGGCGCTCGATGAAGACGCCGGCCCGGGGGCGATCGAGGCGCTCGCGCGCGTCATCGAAGCCAAGGTGCGCCAGGCGGGGCGTCCGTTCGCGCGGGCCTATGTGCCGGCGGGCGGCGCCATGGGCGGCATCGTTCGCGTGGTGGTTGTCGAGGGCCGCTACGGCCGGGTGGATCTGCGCGGTGGCGCGGCCGGCGACGCGGCCCAGTGGTTCGATGCCCTCCAGCCGGGGCGTCCGATCGGCGACGAGCTGGCGCGGCAGGTCGAGGCCGTGTCGCGCCTGCCCGGCGTGACGGTCACGGCGGGGCTCGGACCTGGCGACGAAGCGGGCGAGGGCGATGTCGACGTCACGGTGGAGCAGGCGCGGCGCTGGGCGCTGGACCTGCGCGCGGACAACCACGGCAATCCGTACGCGGGGCGCTGGCGCGGCAGCGCGGCCGGGCATGTGAACGGGCTGCTGCGCTTCGGTGACCGGCTGACGGCGAGCGCCGGCGGCAACAACGGCCGCGGCTGGGAGGGCGCGGCCTCGTACCAGACGCCGCTGGGCCGGCGCGGCGCGCGCGCGGCGCTGTCCGCGAGCCGTCATCACTACCAGCTGGGCGGCGAGTTCGAGCGGCTGGGCGCGCAAGGTCAGGTGGAGGCGGGCGGCGTGACCGTGACGGTGCCGCTGACGACGCGCGCGCCGGCGCGGCTGACCTGGCAGATCGGCGCGGAGGCGCGGCGCATCACCAACCGGCAGACGGCGGTGGGGCTGTCGGACCGCAGACGGGCGCTCGCGGTCACGACGGGGCTGCAGACGGTGCTGTTCCCGTCCGCGGGCACGGTGGCCTGGGGCGGCCTGTGGATGGAGATGGGCCACGTGCGGCTGAAGGACGCCTCGGCGGCGGCCTTCGATGCGAAGACGGTGCGCGCCGCGGGCGAATACCTGGTGCTGTCGGCCGACGCGGCGCTGTTGCGGCAGTGGGATGCCTGGGGACTGCTGCTGCGCGGCAGCGGGCAGATGTCGGACAAGAACCTGGACGCGTCCAGGAAGTTCTCGATCGGCGGCGCACGCAGCGTGCGGGCCTGGCCGCTGGGCGAAGCCTCCGGCGACGACGGCGCGCTGGCGCAGACGGAGCTGCGCTACCGGTGGCGGGGCTTGGAGCCGTTCGCGTTCGCGGACATCGGCCGGGTGCGTTTCAACCACACGCCGTGGGAAACGGGCTTGCAGGGCGCGCGGGCGAAGGCGGCGCCCACGGGCCGGACACTGGCCGGCGCGGGCCTTGGCCTGCGCTGGCAGCGCGGGCACTGGAGCGCCGAAGGCACGGCGGGATGGCGCCTGGGCTCGGCGGCGCAGCGCGTGTCGACCTCGGATCCGAAGGGCCGGCAGCCGCAGCTCTGGATCAGCGTCGCCTATTCGCTGTGAGGAGCGCGGTCATGAAGACATCGATGCATGCGCTGCTGCGCGCGGTCGCGGCGGGCATGGCCGCGGCGGGGTTGCTGACGGTCACGGGGCCGGCGATGGCGCAGGCCACGCCAGCGGTGGCGGCGGTGCTGCCACAGGATCACCACGTCCGCTCGGGCCTGGCGGACGTCCGGACCGATGGCAAGACGATGACGATCGAACAGGCCTCGATGGCGGCCAAGCTGGATTGGAAGCGCTTCGACATCGCCGAGGGACACACGGTGCGGATCCAGCAGCCGGGGCCGGACGCGTTCATCGTCAACCGGGTGACTGGCGACGCGGCAAGCAAGATCAGCGGGTCCCTGATCGCCAATGGCGGCGTCTACGTGGTCAACCCGCATGGGGTGGTGTTCGGCAGCACCGCGCAGGTCAATGTCGGCAGCCTGCACGCGTGGGGGGCGCCGCTCGCCGACGCGCAGATGGACGGGGCAGGGCTGCCGGCGCTGCCGGCGAGCGCAGGCTCGAAGGTCGTCCACTCGGGAGCGATCGTCGTGCGGGACGGCGGCGTGGCGGCCCTGGTCGGCAAGGACCTGCGGCTCAAATCGGGCAGCAGGATTCATGCGCCAGGCGGCCGGGTGGAGTTGCACGTGCCGCGTGGTCCCGGATCGAGCCAGGGCTCGCTGGTCATGAAAGAGGGCGCGCGCATTCACGCCTTTGGCGGAGCGGTGCAGGTGGACGCGCCAGGAGCCAAGGTCACGCTGGGCCGGGTGGAGACCCATGACCTCACGGTCAGACTGGACGCCCCGCCCCTGGTCTCGATCGCCACGAAGGACTACGACGGCAAGCGTCTGGTTGGTGACCTCAAAGAGGAAGACGGCCTGCAGTTCACCAGTGACAGCACGCTCCGGCTGTCCCTGTTCGCCACCAGCCCCGAGCCGGGACGTCAGGGCGGCGTGTATCGATTGGAGTTTCGCGACTGGCTCGGCACCGTGGAATCGGACCTCGTGTCGGATTCCTTTCGGAGCAGAGTGACCATCGAGGAGCCCGATGACGGCGCGCGGGCGCGGATCGATCTTCCCGTTTTCGACAAGAAGCTGGTCGGCGAGGTCAGCGTCGGGGACGCGGCCGGCCAGACGATGACGATCGAGCAGAAGAGCGACTACGCGGTGCTCGACTGGAAGTCGTTCAACATCGCCGAGCACGTCCGGGTGAAGTTCGTGCAGAAGGACGCCGCCTCGACGATGGTCAATCGCGTCTTCGACACGGAAGGCAGCCAGATCCACGGCAGGCTCGAAGCGACCGGCAAGGTCTTCGTGTTCAACCCGAGGGGCGTGCTGCTCGGCCGGACCGCGCAGGTGCAGATCGGTGGCGGCGGGTTCCTTGGCTTCGCGTTGAGCGACGAGCAGGCGATGGCATCGGACCAGGCGTGGGATCTCTCCAGCGATTCGATGAACGCCGATGTCAGGAACGAAGGCACGGTCACGATCGCGAACGGGGGCGTCGCGATACTGGCCAGTCCATCTTCGCTTGTTCAGTCGGGGCTGATTCACACACCGCAGGGCACCGTGAACTTGGCCGGTGGGACGTCCGGACTGTCGATCGATGGACGGGAGATCGAGATATCGGGCGCCAACCAAGGACGTCTGATACATCGCGGACGGACGATTGCTCCCGGCGGGACCGTGAAGCTCTGGGGCATGGGTGAGGCCGGACTCGAGGCTTCGGGATTGATCTCCGCGGAGTCGGGCAAGGTGAGCCTCTCCGCTTGGACATGGATCGGACTGTCCAACGTGAATGCCAAGACGCTGGAGATCGATGTCCCGCTGACGGCCGGCTTCGATGCCAAGGACAAGGTCTACGACGGCACGATCCTGGCCGACGTGGAGAACGAGACGTTCGAGGGGATCACGCTGAACGAAGGCAGCAACCTCACGCTGCACAAGACCTATCGCTTCGACAGCGCGGAGCCTGGCGAACGCGCCGTCACCCCTCACGTCGAGATCTCCGGCTTCGGCGGCACCCCATTGCCGCTGAGCGTGCGCGTTGCCGACGGAGCAGAGAACACGGCCCGCATCGAGCGCAGACCGCTCCCCGTGCAGAACCCGTACGTCCAGGCCTCCGGCGGCGCCCAGCCCGAAGTGACGGACAAGACCATGACCATCCGCCAGACCGAGCCGCTGATGTTCATCGACTGGGAGTCCTTCGATGTCGGCGCGGGTCACGAAGTGAAGTTCGAACAGTCCTCGCCGGACTGGTGGGCGATCAATCGCGTCGCCGCCCCGTCGCAGATGACGATCACGGGCAAGGTCCACGCCGATGCGGGATTGATGTTCCTCGTTCCCGGCGGCGCGGAGATCCATCGCGGAGCCACGGTGAGCGCCGGCCGGTTCGTCATGACGACGATGACGCCGGAAGGCGATTCCCTTCGCAAATGGACGAGCTCATTGCCGTTGTCTGGCGGTGACGATGCGTCGATCCGCAACTTCGGGACGATCCAGGTGAAGGAGGGCGGCGTGGTGACGCTCGCTTCGTCCAAAGAGCTGGAGCAGGACGGAACGATCCGGGCGCCCAAAGGTGCCGTCCATCTCGCGGGCGCCGACCGCATGGCGATTGACCGCGATGGCCGCGTCCTGGTGGTCGCGGGCGTCAGGAGCCACTTTGGCCATGAAGGCGATACGTCGGCCAACGATGGCCGGATCGCGATCTGGGGAGCTTCCCTCCAACTCGACGGCACGATCAAGGCAGGCGGGACGGGCGAGATTCGTCTGATGGGAGGCCATCGCGGATGGACCTCGATCGCCGCCTCCCTCGAGCCGGGTGCCAGGATCCTGCTTTCCGACGTCGTGGCGAGGATCGACCACGCCCGTGAGTCTGACGAGAGCGACTCCATCAATTCCGGCACTGTTGCCACATGGCTGGACGAAGGCATCGACGTCGAAATCGCGTCGACCCTCGATCCCATCGATGCCTCCGGCCCGATCACGGCCAAGGCCGATGCGAAGGGGACGCTGACGCTCGCGAGTCCCGGCCTCAAGCTCGGTGCCCTGCGCGTGCCCAAGCTCGTGATCGACGCGCCGCTGGTGGTGGGCTTCGACGCCCTGGACAAGCGCTTCGACGGGACCACCGCGGCCAGCGTCACCAACAAGTCGTTCGGCAACATCGAACTGCTGCCTGGCAGCGGGCTGCGGTTCGTCGACCGCTACGAGTTCGACAGCCCCGACGTGGGCGATCGGCTGGTGTCGGCGAAGGTGTTTCTCGCCGGCCATCACGATGACGCGCAGAGCGAGCTCCAGGTGGCGGCACCGGGCGAGGCGGAACTGCAGCGGCACCGCGCGCGCATCCTCGCGGTGGAGCCGGCACCCACGCCGCAGCCGAAACCGGATCCCACACCGCGTCCAGAGCCCACACCGGAGCCGAAGCCCGATCCGAAGCCAGAGCCGGAGCCAGAGCCCGAGCCTCAGCCTCAGCCTCAGCCTCAGCCTCAGCCTCAGCCTCAGCCGGGGCCCGAACCGGCCCCAGGCCCTGAGCCGAAACCGGATCCTGCGCCAACGCCAACGCCAACGCCAACGCCAACGCCAACGCCGCCCAGCCCTTCACCGCGTCCGGCGCCCGTGCCCGGGCCGCAAGCACCGGCCGTTCGCGCCGCCATGGCCTGCGAGCAGGGCCGCGGTGCGCAGGGCCACCAGGCCTGCGATGCAGCGCGGCGGCCACAGCCGCCCAGCGCCGGTCCGGCGCTGATGGACCGCGGCATCCGTGTTCCGGGCGGCTCGCCGTCATCGCGTTGACGGGCGCTGCCCGATTCAGGAGAAGCAGATCATGAGTTTGAAGAGGAAGTCCGCTTTGCCCAGCCTGGTCGCGGCGCTGGCTGCCGCAGGCCTGCTCACCGTCCCGCACAAGGCGATGGCGCAGGCCACGCCCTCGGTGGCCGCGGTGCTGCCGCAGGGCCACCACGTCCGGTCGGGCCAGGTGGAGGTCCGGAGCACCGGCACGACGATGACGATCGAACAGGCGTCGATGGCGGCCAAGCTGGACTGGAAGCGCTTCGACATCGCCGAGGGCCACACGGTGCGGATCCAGCAGCCGGGGCCGGACGCGTTCCTCCTCAATCGCATCACCGGCGACACGGTCAGCGCGATCAACGGGTCCTTGATCGCCAATGGCGGCGTGTACCTGGTCAACCCGAATGGGATCGTGTTCGGCAGTACCGCGCGCGTGGATGTCGGCAGCCTGCTCGCCTGGGGAGCGCTGCTTTCCGACGCGGAGATGGATGCCGCCCGGGCCCCAGAGCTGCCGGAGCAGCCTCGCTCGCAGGTCGTCAACCGGGGGACGATCATCGTGAGGGACGGTGGCGTGGCGGCGTTGGTGGCCAAGGACCTGCGTTTGGCCTCGGGCAGCAGCATCCGGGCACCGGGCGGCTTGGTGAACCTGGCGGCCACGGACCTCGGCGAGCCCGGCTCGGGCTCCGGCTCGCTGCTGATGGAGGAGAACGCCCCCATTCATGCCTTTGGCGGGGAGGTGGAGGTGTACGCGTCGGGGAAGGTCACGCTGGGGCGAGTGCAGACCCATGACTTCGTGATCAACAGGCGCGACATTCCCCTGCCGTCGGCCAGCGCGAAGGGCTACGACGGCGGGCGATTCGTGCGCGGTCTCGGGAACACGGAGGCGCTCTCGTTCACCAGCGACAGCACGCTGCAGCTGTCGCTCGTCGCCAGCGGCTCCGAACCTGGACGGCATGTCGGTGAGCCTCGGCTTGAGTTTCGGGACTGGCTCGGCGACGTGCGCGCGGATGTCGTGCCCGAGCGCGGGCGCAGCGCGGTGACGGTCGCGCCGCCCAGTGACGCTGAGCGGGCGCGGATCGATCTTCCCGTGTTCGACAAGAAGCTGTTGGGCGAGGCCAGCGTCGGCAGTGTGACCGACAAGACGATGACGATCGAGCAGCACAGCGACTACGCGGTGCTCGATTGGAAGTCGTTCAACCTCGCCGAGGACTTCGGGGTGAAGTTCGTGCAGAAGGACGCCTTCTCGACGACCGTCAATCGTGTCTTCGACACGGAAGGAAGCCGCATCCACGGCAGGCTCGAGGCGAACGGCAAGGTCTTCGTGTTCAACCCGAACGGCGTACTGCTCGGCCGGACCGCGAAGGTGCAGATCGGTGGCGGGGGCTTCCTCGGGTTCTCGCTGAGCGACAAGCAGGCGATGGATCCGACGCAAGAGTGGCATCTCTCTAGCGGGTCCGAGCGCGCCGACGTCAGGAACGAGGGGACGATCACGATCACCGGCGGCGGTGTCGCAATGCTGGCCAGCCCGTCTTCGCTCGTTCAGGCGGGGCTGATTCACGCGCCGCAAGGGACCGTGAACCTGGTCGGCGGGACCGCGGCGATGTCCATGGCGTCACAAGGCGCCACGGTGGCCTTGACCGAGTTCGGCGAGGGCGGTATCTGGCATGTCGGACGCACGCGCGCGCCGGGCGGTACGGTGCGAGCCTTGGCCAGGGCTCCTGAAGTGGTGGCATCGGGGCTGATCGACATCAGCGATGGCGGACAGCTGGAGGTCCGGGGCTTCTACGGAGGAATCCTTGATGCGCACGTCCGCCCCGGCGCCGGGATTTTCGTCGAGGGCTACGGGTGGCATGTACCGATCGATCCGGACGGCCTTGGTCGCGGGCAGATTTCCGCCAAACGGATTTCGTCGTGGCTGGAAGCCGGCAGCCACGTCCACATCTCAACGTGGGGCGAGACGCTCAGCGTTGGTGCGCCCATCCATGCCACCGGCAGGCGCGGAGCCCGGTTGACACTGGCCAGCGGTGGCGATCGCGCCATCCTTGTGGATGCGGACATCAGCCTCGGACAGGGAGACCTGAGCTTCGCGTCGGAGGGAGAGATTCGCATGGCACCGGACGCCGGCATCTCCGCGAAGTCGGGCAAGGTGCGCTTCGCCGCGAAGAAGGATGTTTCCCTGTCGCGCGTGAAAGCCAAGGCGCTGGAGATCGATGTCCCGCTGACGGCCGGCTTCGATGCCAAGGACAAGGTCTACGACGGCACGGCCTGGGCCGAGGTGGAGAACGAGGTTTTCAACGGGATCACGTTGAACGAGGGCAGCGACCTCGCGCTGCACAGGGCCTATCGCTTCGACAGCGCGGAGCCTGGCGAACACGCCGTCAAGCCGCACTTCGAGATCTCCGGCTTCGGCGACGCTCCGTCGCCGCTCAATGTGCTCACCGCGGAGGGAGCGAAGAACACGGCCCGCATCGAGCGCAGACCGCTGCCCGAGCAGAACCTTGAGGGCGTGTTCTTTGGCGGAGATGGGCCGTCCGTGACGGACAAGTCCATGACCATCCGCCAGACCCAGGCGCTGATGTTCCTCGACTGGAAGACCTTCGACGTCGGCGCCGGCCATGAGGTGAAGTTTGAACAGTCCCAGCCGCACTGGTGGGCGATCAATCGCGTCGCCGGTTCGTCGCAGATGACGATCACGGGCAAGGTCAACGCCGGTGCGGGACTGATGTTCCTCGTGCCCGGAGGCGCCGAGATCCATCACGGAGCGGAGGTGACGGCCAGCCGGTTCGTCATGACGGCGATGGCGCCGCATGACGATGAGCTCCGCCAATGGACGGGCCCATTGACGCTCGCCGGCGGTGGCGATGCGTCGATCAGGAACTTCGGGACGATCCAGGTGAAGGAGGGCGGCGTCGTGACGCTGGCATCGTCCAATGAGCTGGAACAGGGCGGAACGATCAGCGCGCCCAAAGGCGCCGTTCATCTCGCGGGCGTCGACCACATGACGATCCAGCGCGACGGGCGCGTGCTGAATTTCCGCGGCATCGGCGGCGCGCTCTCCCACCTGGGCGAGACGTCGGCGAAAGAGGGCGATATCCGGATGTTTGCCTCCGACGCCGCATTGGAGGGCACGATCGATGCAGGCGAGAAGGGCGACGTGCATCTGATCGGAGTAGGCGAAGGGTGGTCTTCGTATGCCACCTTGAACCCGGGCCGCCGGATCGCGCTGACCGACGTCGTTGCCGGCATCGGCGAGGTCGGGCAGTTCGTCGATATCAACGACGAGGTCCTTGCATCCACGAGAGTGTCCCGATGGCTGGACGACGGCGTCGACGTCGAAGTCGCGTCGACCATCGAGCCGCTCGACGCCTCCAGGCCGATCACGGCCAAGGCCGATGCGAAGGGGACGCTGACGCTCGCGAGCCCCGGCCTCAAGCTCGGTGCCCTGCGCGTGCCCAGGCTCGCGATCGATGTGCCGCTGGCGATGGGCTTCGACGCCCAGGACAAGCGCTTCGACGGGACCACCGCAGCCAGCGTGACCAACAAGTCGTTCGGCAACATCGAACTGCTGCCTGGCAGCGGGCTGCGGTTCGTCGACCGCTACGAGTTCGACAGCCCCGACGTGGGCGATCGGCTGGTGTCGGCGAAGGTGTTTCTCGCCGGCCATCACGATGACGTGCAGAGCGAGCTCCAGGTGGCAGCACCGGGCGAGTCGGAGCTGCAGCGCCACCGCGCGCGCATCCTTGCGGTGGAGCCGGCACCCACGCCGCAGCCGAAACCGGATCCCACACCGAGCCCGGACCCCACACCGGAGCCGAAACCCGATCCAAAGCCGAAGCCCGATCCGGAGCCGAAACCGGAGCCGAAACCGGAGCCGAAACCGGAGCCGGAGCCGGAGCCGGAGCCGGAGCCGAAACCGGATCCTGCGCCAACGCCCAGCCCTTCACCGCGTCCGGCGCCCATGCCCAGGCCGCAAGCACCGGCCGTTCGCGCCGCCGTCGCGTGCGAGCAGGGACGCGGCGTGCAAGGCCGCCAGGCCTGCGACGCCGTGCGGCCGACGCAGCCGCCCAGCGCCGGCCCGGCGCTGAGGGATCGCGGCATCCGCGTTCCGGGCGGCGCACCGTCACCGCGTTGAGGAGCTCTCCCCAATGAAGGACATGCAGATCATGAAGCTGAAGAACAAGGCCGCGTTGTCCGGCCTGGTGGCGGCGTTGGCCGCCGCGGGCCTGCTGACCCTGCCGCGCGGGGCGGCGGCGCAGGCCGCCGCGGCATTGCCGCAGGACCACGCCGTCCACGTCGGCCGGGTCAGGGTCGAGACCGCCGGGACGACGATGACGATCGATCAGACCTCGATGGCGGCCAAGCTCGACTGGAAGCGTTTCGACATCGCCCGGGACCACGCGGTGCGGATCCTCCAGCCGGGGCCGGACGCGTTCATCCTGAACCGGGTCACCGGTCCCGACCCGAGCCGCATCGATGGCGCGCTGAGCGCCAATGGCCGGGTGTACCTCGTCAATCCGAACGGCATCCTGTTCGGGGCCGGATCGAAAGTGGACGTGGGCTCGCTGTTCGCCGCGGGCAGCCGGCTCGACGACGCGGCGATGAAGCGCGAGCGCGTGCCCGCGCGGCTCGGAACGCACACCGCGCAGGTGACGCACGCCGGCCTCATCATGGTCAGGGACGGGGGCGTGGCCAGCCTGCAAGGCTCACAGGTGGAGATGAAGACCGGCTCGTCCATCGAGGCTTTCGGCGCGGCCGTGAAGATCGCCGCGGACGAATCGGCGACGCTGGGGCGCTTGAACACCCACAGCCTCGAGATCGACGTGCCTTGGCGCGTGAAAGTCCTGCCCGGGAGCAACAGCGAGGAGGGCGGCTCCGGCGGCTCGCCGATCCTGCAGATGTCGGGGCTGCATTTCACCGCGGACAGCACGCTGGGTCTGGACCCGCGGTCCCGGCCTCCCAGGCGCGGCACCTGGGAGACCTGGCGGGATCTGCTGCGGGTCGATTTCAAGGACTGGCTGGGCGAGGTGGCTGTGAAGCAGCACGCCGTCGTGGACGCCCACTCGATGAAGGACGCGCCCGGCCCATCGGCCGAGGCGCCCGGCCACTCGGTCCCCGATCTGCCGGTGCTGGACAAGGAACTGATCGGCGGGATCGAGGTCCGCAGGTCGGGCGACCGCACGATGACCGTCACCCAGAAGGCGCGCCATGCCGTCCTGGACTGGAAGTCCTTCAACGTCGGCGAGGACCACCGGGTCATCTTTCAGCATGTCGGCGCGCGGGGCGAGGTCCTGCCGGGCTCGGGGTGGACGGCCGTCAACCGCATCGCCGACACGCAGGGCAGCCGCATCCACGGCAGACTCGATGCGGCGGGCACGGTCTTCCTGTTCAACCCGAATGGCCTGCTGTTCGGCCGCACCGCGCGCGTGCAGGTCGGCGGCGGCGCGTTTCTGGCCTTCTCGCTGCGCGACGATCAGGCGAAGCAACCCTCGGTGCCGTGGGATGTCTTGAACCCGCTCAGCAAGGCCGAAGTCAGGAATGAAGGCGCGATCACGGTCGCCAGGGGCGGCATCGCAACGCTGGGCAGCCCGTTCTCGCTCGTGCAGAACGGCTTGATCGACGCGCCATCCGGCACGGTGAATCTGGCGGTCACGACCTCGCCGACGATCGGCGCGAACGGCAATGTGATCGGTGTGCATCCCACGCTGGAGGGCGGCCGGCTCGTGCATCGCGGGCGCACGCTCGTGCGCCGCGGCCGCGCGTTCGTCTACGGAGCCGGCAACGATCTGGAGCTTTCCGGGCTGGTCGATGCGACCGCCGCGCAGCTGGACGTCTTCGCCCGCCGCGATGGTCTGCTCAATGGGCAGATCCGTCCCGGCTCGACGATTGCGATCCGGGGCCACTTCTGGCACATCCCGAAAGACCCCGAAGCGCGCGGGCCGCGGGAGATCGCCGCCAGAAGCATCGAGTCGTGGCTGGATGCGGGCAGCGACGTGGTGATCGAACCGCGGGGCGCGATCGAGGGGGCGATCCATGCGACCGGCGCGCCCGGCAGCAGGCTGACCCTGGATGCCCGCCACGCCGACACGGGAGAGTCCCCGGACATCGAGCTCAAGGCCGACGTCCGGCTGCGGGAGGGCGACATCCGCCTGCGGTCGGGACGCGGCGCGATCAGGATGAGCGCCGGCACCACGCTCGCGGCGGACAAGGGCGTGGTGGCCCTCGATGCGGCGGGCGGGCTGGTGCTCGGCAGCGTGAAAGCGAGCACGCTCGACATCAAGGCCCCGCTGGTGCTCGGCTTCGAGGCCATGGACAAGGCGGGCGATGGCACCACGCGGGCGGAGGTGCGCAACGAGACCTTCAGCGGCCTGGATCTGCTCGAGGGCAGCAACCTGACGCTGCACAAGACCTACCGCTTCGACAGTCCCCAGTACGGCGAGCGCGCCGTCACGCCGAGCGTCTCGGTGACCGGTTTCAACGGCGATGCCGAGTTGCCGCTGACGCCGGAACTGTCGCCGTCGACGCGGGACATCGCGACCATCGCGCATCTGCCGGTGCTGGACAAGGTCGTTGCCGGCGGCACGGCGCCCGAGGTGTCTGGCAAGACGATGACCATCCGCCAGAGCAGCGATCTGATGCTGCTGGACTGGAAGTCCTTCGAGGTGGGCGAGGGGCATCAGGTGCGCTTCATCCAGTCCCAGCCGCATTGGTGGGCGATCAACCGGGTCGCCGAGACGGCCGGGACGAAGATCTCGGGCGAGGTCCATGCCGATGCGGGCGTGATGTTCCTGTCGCCGGGAGGCGCCGAGATCCATCGCGGCGCGACGGTGACGGCCGGCCGCTTCGTCACGACGACGATGAAGGCCGACGATCCGGACCTGCTCGCGTGGCGCTCGACGCTCCGGCTGAGCGGCGAGCGATCCACGCCGATGAGTCACCTCGGGACCATCCGGGTCAAGGAACAGGGCGCCGCGATCCTGGCGGCGACGGGCACCTTGCACGTGGACGGAACGATCGAGGCGCCTCGCGGTGAGGTCCATCTCGCGACCACCGAGCAGGGGAGGATCGACCGCGAAGGCCGCTTCGCGGCGAGCGAGCGCAGGAGCCACCTGATTGTTCACGATGAACGCGCGAGGACCAGCGCCCCCGATGGCACGGTCTCGTTCTGGGGCAGCAGCATCGGACGCCTGGACGGCACCGTCGAGGCGGACGGCACGGGCGAGATCCACGTCCGCGCAACGGGCGCGCGCTGGGATCTGCCGGGCCAGATCAAGCCGGGAGCAAAGCTTCGGCTGGTCCGCGCCGTCGACAGGCTGGAGGTGCCCGAAGGAGACGGCGCGATCGGCGCGGCGAGGGTCTCCGAATGGCTCGAGGCCGGTGTCGACGTCCAGATCGAGAAGCCCGACGGGACCTTTCTGACGATAAAGCCTGAGCCCGGGCACGAAGCGGAATCCGAAGCGGAACCCGAAGCGGAATCCGGACCGGAATCCGGACCGGAATCCGGACCGGCACCCGTGCCCGAGGAGAAGTCTGCCCCTGAGCCGGCGCCAGAGCCCGGGCTCAAGCCCGATGCAGCCGCTGATTCCGAAACCGATCCGAAGCCGGACCCTGTGCTCAAGCCCGAGCCGGAGCCGGAGCCGGAGCCGAAGCCGGAGTCTGTGCTCAAGCCGGAGCCTGGGCCTGAGCGTGCACCGGCTGCGACCTCCGCAGGAGATCCGATGAACGCGGCGCGCCCGAACGAAACGGAACGCCGGCCCGTGATCGAGCCTCAGACCCGGCCAGACATCAGACCGGACATCAGACCGGACGTCGGGACGGAGGTTGCGCCGGACATCGCGCCGGACGCGGTGCCGGCGACGCCGCGCCAGCGTGCGCTGGCGCCCAAGGCCGTCGAGCGCCTCGCCTGCGAGGAGCGGCGCGGGATGGCGCCGCAGGACCGCTGCGACCGCGCGCCGATGCCGGTGCCCCAGGCGCAGCGCCCCGCGCTGTCCGATCGCGGCGTGCGGCTGCCGGCGGAGCCGCCGCGCCTGCCGCGATGAGCCTCATCCCGCCGGCGCGATCGGGATCGCCCGGCGGGCGTCCCGCATCGGCGCGGGCGTCGACAGGCTGCGCGCCCGCAATTGCCCGCAGCCGCCGTCCACGTCCTGGCCGGCGGAGTCGCGCAGCTTCGTCAGCACGCCGCGCTCATGCAGCCGGCGCGCGATGTCGCGGGCCTGGTCCCAGGCCGGGCGCGCGTACGGCAGCTCCGGCACGCTGTTGTAGGGAATCATGTTCAGCACGCCGTACTTGCCCTTGAGCAGGTCGACGATGCCGTCCAGCTCGTCCTCGCCGTCGTTGACGCCCTCGATCAGCGTCCACTGGTACTGGATCGGATAGCCGGTCGAGCGCGCGTAGCGCTCGCCGAAATCGACGATCTCGCGCGGCGTGAGCCGCGGGGCGCGCGGCAGCAGCTCGCGCCGCAGCTCGGGCTTGGTGGTGTGCAGCGACAGCGCCAGCGCCGGCTTGACCGGACCTTCGGCCAGGCGCTCGAACGCGCGCGGATCGCCGACCGTGGAGAACACCAGCTGCTTGTGGCCGATGTTGCCCTCGGTGCCCAGCAGCGCGATCGCCTCCAGCACCGCGTCCAGGTTGTGCGAGGGCTCGCCCATGCCCATGAACACGACCTTCCTGACCGCGCGCTCGCGCCGCGCCAGCGCCACCTGCGCGACGATCTCGGCGCTGCTGACCTGGCGCAGCAGCCCGTCCTTGCCGGTCATGCAGAAGCGGCAGCCCACCGCGCAGCCGACCTGGCTGGACACGCACAGGCCGTCGCGCGGCAGCAGCACGCTCTCGACGGTCTGGCCGTCGGTCAGCCGCACCAGCAGGCGCGCGGAGCCGTCCTCGCCGGGGTGACGCTCGGCCAGCGTCGCCAGGCCGTGCAGCTCGTCCATCAGCGCCGGCAGCGCGTCGCGCACCGCCAGCGGCAGGTAGTGCTCGAGCTTGCGCCGGCCTTCGGTCAGCGGCTTGGCCTGGACCCAGTGGCGCAGCACGCGGCCCACGTGGGCGTCGTTCGCGCCGAGCGCGCGCAGGCGGTGGTGGAGGTCGGAGAGGGCGATCACGGCGGCGATGGGCAGAGGAGGGAACGGTGGAGAGGGAAGGGCGAAGAGGGAACGGTGGAGAGGGAAGGGCGAAGAGGGAATGGTGGAGAGGGAAGGGCGAAGAGGGAATGGTGAGAAGAGGAGGGAGGGGGAAGGACGGATTTTGGCCGAAGGCCCTCCCTACAATCGCGCCCCATGACTTCCTTTCCGATCGGCCCCGCGGGCCTGCAGCCCCGGTGCTTCGCGCTGGTGCCCGCCGCGGGCGTCGGCAGCCGCTCCGGCGCCGGCCAGCCCAAGCAGTACGTGCCGCTCGCCGGCCAGGCGCTGATCGCGCACACGCTCGCAGCGCTGGCCGCCGTGCCTCGCATCGAGGCCACGCTGGTGGTGCTCTCGCCCGAGGACGATCAGTTCGAGTCCGCCGTGCCCGGCTTCGCCGGCGAGCGCGGCTGGATCGCGCGATCCGGCGGCGCGACGCGCGCCGACTCGGTCGCCGCCGGCCTGCAGGCGCTGCGCGAGCGGGGCGTCCAGGCGCATGACTGGGTGCTCGTGCACGACGCGGCGCGCTGCCTGGTGCGTGCCGAGTGGATAGACGCGCTGATCGACGCCTGCGCCGACGACGAGGTCGGCGGCCTGCTCGCGCTGCCCGTGGCCGACACGCTCAAGGACGCCGTCAGCGCGGGCGAGGGCGGTGCGCGTGTCGCCGCCACCGTCGACCGCCGCGGCAAGTGGGCCGCGCAGACGCCGCAGATGTTCCGGCTTGGCCTGCTCGCGCCGGCGCTGGCCGGGCCGCTGGACGGCATCACCGACGAGGCCAGCGCCATCGAGGCCCTTGGCCATGCGCCGCGCCTGGTCGAGGCGTCCATGGAAAACTTCAAGGTCACCTATCCCGCCGACTTCGCGTTGGCTGAACGCCTGCTGAGGAGCCGCGCATGACCATCGAATCCGACGACGACATCCAGGGCCTGAAGGCCGTCGGCGAGGCCGTCGCCACCGTGCTGCGCCGCATGCTGGACGCCATCCGGCCCGGCATGACCACGCGCGAGCTCGACGACATGGGGGCGCGCTGGCTGGAGGAATTCGGCGCGCGCTCGGCGCCGCGCGTGATGTACGACTTCCCCGGCGCCACCTGCATCAGCATCAACGAACAGGCCGCCCACGGCATTCCCGGCGACCGCGTGATCAAGAAGGGCGACATCGTCAACGTCGACGTCTCGGCCGAAATGAACGGCTACTTCGGCGACACCGGTGGCACGCGCATCGTGCCGCCGACCACGCCGACGAAGACGCAACTGGTCTTCGCCGCGCAGTACGCGCTGGAGCAGGCGATGAAGGAAGTGAAAAGCGGCGCGCGGCTGAACCGCATCGGCCACGCGATCGAGCGCGTGGCCAAGGCGCACAAGTTCAAGATCATCGAAAACCTGTGCAGCCATGGGGTGGGGCGCTCGCTGCACGAGGAGCCCAAGACCATCCCCGGCTACTACGACCCCAGCGACACGCGCATCCTGGAGGAGGGCATGGTGATCACCATCGAGCCCTTCCTGTCGACCAAGAGCCGCTGGGTCGACGAGCAGGCCGATGGCTGGACCCTGTCCGGCGTGAAGGGCAACCTCTCGGCGCAGTTCGAGCACACGATGATCGTGACCCGCAACGGGCCGATCGTGGTGACGAACGCGCTGCCGCACTGACGGCTCTCTCATTCGTTTTCAGATCGACGATTCCATGGCATTGAATTTCCGCATCGGTGAAGGCTGGGACACCCACCAGCTCGTCACGGGCCGCCCGCTGATCCTGGGGGGCGTCACGATCCCGCACACGCATGGCCTGCTGGGGCATTCGGACGCCGATGCGCTCGCGCATGCGATCACGGATGCGCTGCTGGGCGCCGCGGCGCTGGGCGACATCGGCAAGCTGTTCCCCGACACGGCGGCCGAGTTCAAGGGGGCCGATTCGATGGTGCTGCTGGCCGAGGCCTATCGGCGGGTGAAGGCGCTGGGGTGGGAGATCGGCAACGTGGACAGCACGATCGTGGCGCAGCATCCGAAGATGGCGCCGCACATTCCGGCGATGCGGGAGCGCCTGGCGCAGGTGCTGGGCATCGACGCGGGGCAGATCAACGTGAAGGCCAAGACGGCCGAGAAGATGGGGCCGGTCGGCGAGCTCAAGGCCATCGAGGCGCGCGCGGTCTGTCTGCTGGTGCGCGGCGGCTGACCGCGTCAGCTCTCGCGCAAGAACTCCTTTGCCCCGCTGGGACGAGGGAGTCCTGCCGCGCGGCGCTCAAACGCTCGCGCGCTTGAGTCTGAGCTGCGCGACGAAGCCGCTGTCGTCCGCATTGGCCAGGCGCAACTGCGCGCCCAGCCGCTGCACCGACTTCTCCACGATCGCCAACCCGAGCCCCGCGCCCGTGGCCGCGGTCCGCGCCGTGTCGCCGCGATAGAACGGCGTCGTCAGCTTCGCCAGCTTGTCCGGCGGCACGCCCGGGCCATGATCGCGCACCGTCAGCAGCACCCAGGCGCTGTCCGCCTCCGCCGTGACGTCCACCCGCGTGGGCTCATCGTCGTGATGCCCGTAGCGGCGCGCGTTCTCGAACAGGTTCAGCAGGATCCGCCCCAGTTCCGTCGGGTCCGTCCAGATGCGCAGCGCCGCCGACAGCCTCACGCTGATCTGGATCTGCTGCGGATCGCGGAAACCCTGCGCCTCGCGCTCCACCAGCTCGCGCAGGTTCAGCGCCTGCAGCTGCAGCTCGCTGGGCCGCGCATAGTCCATGAACTTGTTGATGATCGCGTCGAGCTGGTCGATGTCCTGCGCGATGTAGGTCCGCGCCTGCTCGTCGTTGACGCTCATCTCCGCCTCCAGCCGCAGCCGCGCCAGCGGCGTGCGCAGGTCGTGCGAGATGCCCGCCAGCATCACGCTGCGGTCCTCTTCCATCTTCGCCAGCTCGCGCGCCATCCGGTTGAAGCCCATGTTGACCTCCCGGATCTCGCTGGTCAGCGTGCTCTCGTCCAGGCGCGAGTCGTACTCGCCCTCGCGGATGCGGCTGGCGGCGATCGACAGCTCGCGCAGCGGCTGGTTGATCAGCCGCGCGATCGCGGCCGCGCCCAGCAGCGACGCGCCCAGCGCGATCGCGATCCACCACCAGTTGCTCGAGAAGTTCGCCTGCAGCGGCGCCGGATTGGTCTGCAGCCAGAACTGGTCCGGCCCGACGTCGAAGCGCACCCACAGCCCGGGCACGCCGTTCAGGCCGCTGGCCAGCACCGTCTGCGGCCCCAGCCGCGACACCAGCTCCTTGCGCAGCCGCTGCGCGAAGGGCGAGTTCTCGTACGGCAGCCAGCGGTCCGTGGCCTCGGCCACTTCGACCGACACGGCCTCGCTGCGCGCCAGCGACTTCACGACGGCGACGCGGTTGATCGCGTCGGTGCTCGAGAGCGCCACGCGCGACAGGTTCACCAGGCCGGCGAGCTGCTGCGCCGCCTCGAGCGCCTTGGGCTCGGCCTCCAGGGCCTTGAAGGTCTGCTGCCAGGCCAGCACGCCCGCCGCCAGCAGCAAGGCCAGCAGCGCGAAGGTGCGCCAGAACAGGTTCAGCGCCAGACGCGGGGGAGTCACGGGATCAGGCCGCCTCGTCCGGAACGAACACGTAGCCCACGCCCCACACCGTCTGGATGAAGCGCGGCTGGGCCGGATCCTCTTCCAGCAGCTTGCGCAGGCGCGAGACCTGCACGTCCAGACTGCGGTCGAAGGGCTCGAACTCGCGGCCGCGGGCCAGCATCGCCAGCTTGTCGCGCGACAGCGGCTGGCGCGGGTGGCGCACCAGGGCCTTGAGCATCGAGAACTCGCCCGTGGTCAGCGGCACCGGCTCGCCGTTCTTGGCCAGGCGGCGCAGCGCCAGGTCGAACTCGAACGGACCGAACTGGACCGTCATCGGCTCTTTGGACGGCGCGCCCGGCGCTTCCGGCGGCGGGCGGCGGCGCAGCACCGCGTTGATGCGGGCCAGCAGCTCGCGGGGATTGAACGGCTTGGCCAGGTAGTCGTCCGCGCCGACCTCCAGGCCGACGATCCGGTCCACTTCCTCGACCTTGGCCGTCAGCATGATGATCGGCGTGTTGTCGCCCGCGGCGCGCAGCCGGCGGCAGATCGACAGGCCGTCCTCGCCCGGCAGCATCAGGTCCAGGACGATCAGGTCCACCGTCTCGCGCGTCAGCTGCTTGTTCAGCGCCTTGCTGTCCTCGGCGAGCAGGACCTCGAATCCTTCCTGGGCCAGGTAGCGGCGCAGCAGGTCGCGGATGCGGGCGTCGTCGTCCACGACCAGGATGCGGTTGGGGCGGGTTGGGCTTTGCATGGCGGCCACTCCTGAATTTGTAACAGCGGCACTGTAAGGGCAGTTTTTCGACCCGTTTGCGGGATGCAGCAGTCCTTACGGGATGGTTACATCTTTTGTAACAGCGCCACCAAACAACCACAAGTGATGAACGGATGGCTAACGAATGGGACGCGGAGGCTGTCTGCCGTGACGGATGTCTCACCCGTTATGCTGATCCCTTCTCAGGACTTTCCCCTAGGAGCCTCCATGATCCGAACCTCCAAGAAGCTCGCCCGAACCCTGATCGCCGCCGGCGCGGTGGCCATGGTGCCCGCGCTGTCGTACGCCGATCCGGCACGCACGGACCTGCTGTCGCTGAGCGCCTCCGCCACCACCGAGGTGGCGCGCGACCTGCTGCAGCTGCGCTTCTCCACCACCCGCGAGGGCAAGGACGCGGGCGCGGTCCAGAACGAGCTCAAGCAGGCGCTCGACGCCGCGCTGACGGAGGCACGCAAGGTCGCCAAGCCGGGGCAGGTGGACCTGCAGGCGGGCAATCTGTCGATCTATCCGCGCTACGGCCAGCCGAAGTCCAGTGCCAGCGCCGCGCCGCAGATCACCGGCTGGCAGGGCAGCGTCGAGCTGCTGGTGCAGGGCCGCGACATGGAGGCGATCTCCAAGCTGAGCGGCCGGATCCAGTCGCTCTCCATCGCCAGCGTCAGCTACGGGCTGTCGCGCGAGGCGCGCGAGAAGGCCGAGGGCGATGTGGTGGCCCAGGCGATCGCCAGCTACAAGGCCAAGGCGGCCGTGTACGCGCAGCAGTTCGGCTACGCCGGCTACCGGATCGGCGAGGTCAGCGTGAACGCCGACCAGCCGCCGATGCCGATGATGGCCGCGGCGCCGCGCTTCAAGGCGATGTCCGCGAGCGCCGACGAAGCCCTGCCGGTCGAATCCGGCAAGGCGACCGTGACGGTCAACGTCAGCGGCAACGTCGTGATGACGCGCTGATCACTGCGCGGTCCAGCCGCCGTCCATCGCCCAGGCCTGGCCGCGGACGTTGACGGCGGCGTCCGAGCACAGGAACACCGCCAGCGCGCCGAGTTCTTCGGGCGTCGTGAACTGCAGCGAGGGCTGCTTCTCGGCGAGCAGCTGGCGCTTGGCCTCGGCGGGGTCGAGCTTCTCACTGGCGGCGCGGGCGTCGATCTGCTTCTGCACCAGCGGGGTCAGCACCCAGCCGGGGCAGATCGCGTTGACGGTGACCGGGACGGTGGCCGTCTCCAGCGCCGCCGCCTTGGTCAGGCCGACCAGGCCGTGCTTGGCCGCCACGTAGGCCGACTTGCCGGCCGAGGCCACCAGCCCGTGCGTCGAAGCGATGTTGATGACGCGGCCCCAGTTCTTCTTCTTCATGCCGGGCAGGGCCAGGCGCATGGTGTGGAAGGCCGAACTCAGGTTGATGGCGATGATGGCGTCCCAGCGCTCGGCGGGGAACTCGTCGACATTGGCGACGAACTGGATGCCCGCGTTGTTCACGAGGATGTCGCAGCCGCCGAACTCCTGGTCGATGTAGGCCATCATGGCCTCGATCTCGGCGGGCTTGCTCATGTCGGCGCCGTGAAAGCCGACCTTCACGCCCTTGGCCTCGACTTCGGCCTTGGGGCCCTCATGGTCGCCGAAGCCGTTGAGCACGATGTTCGCGCCCTGTTCGGCCAGGGTCAGGGCGATGCCCAATCCGATGCCGCTGGTCGAGCCGGTGACCAGGGCCGTCTTTCCTTTCAACATGCCGCGTCCTCTTCAGGGTTGTTAGGATGGGTGCAAAGGATACGAGCGATGTCTGAACCCTTGTTGAAAAAAGTCCAGGCGCTGAGCCCGTGCGGCCTGCACCGGGTCGCCTATTGGGAGTGGGGGCAGTCCGACAACCCGCGGGTGCTGGTGTGCGTGCACGGGCTGTCGCGGCAGGGCCGCGATTTCGACGTGCTGGCGCGCCGGCTGAGCGGCCGCTACCGGGTGATCTGCCCGGACGTGGTGGGCCGCGGGGAGTCCGACTGGCTGGGCGATCCGCGCAACTACCAACTGCCGCAGTACGTCTCGGACATGGTCACGCTGCTGGCGCGCACCGGCGCGGCGCAGGTGGACTGGCTGGGGACCTCGATGGGCGGGCTGATCGGTCTGGCGCTGGCGGCGATGCCGTTCAGTCCGATCCAGCGGCTGATCCTCAACGACGTGGGACCGACGATCGAATTCGTCGCGCTGCAGCGCATCGCGGGCTATTTGGGCAGAGCGCCCCAGTTCGAGAACTGCCAGCAGGGCGCCGACTACCTGCGCGGCATCTCGGAGGGCTTCGGCCCGCACACGGACGAGCAATGGCTGGCGCTGTCGCGGGCGATGTTCAAGCCGGACGGCGACCGCTGCCGGCTGCATTACGACCCGCGCATCGGCCAGGGCCTGGCCGGACTGACGCCGGAGCTGGCCAAGGCCGGCGAGGCGCAGCTGTGGGCGGCCTATGACGCGGTGCGCTGTCCGACGCTGCTGCTGCGCGGCGGCGAGTCGGACCTGCTCACCCGGGCCACCGCCGAGCTGATGACGCAGCGCGGCCCGCGCGCCGAGCTGCATGAGTTCCCCGGCGTCGGCCACGCGCCGACGCTGGTGCAGGAGAACCAGATCCAGGTGGTGGAGCGATTCCTCGACCGCGGATGACGTCCCGGCGGCCGCCAGTGCCGCGTGGACACGGATGAACGACGAATGAAGACGGAATTGGGGCTGCGGCAGGACCAGGCGGCGCCCATCGTGGCCCTGCTGGACGGGGACCTGCCCAGCCGGCTGCCGATGGCGCAGCCGCGTGCCGCCGAAGCGGCGGACCCGGTGCATCGCGCGCGCGCCTTCGCGGAGCCGCTGCTGGCCGGGCATGTGCTCGGCACGGGCGAGCCCGCGCTCGATCACGCGGATGGCGTGGCGGCGATCCTGGCGGGCGTTGGCGCGGCGCCGTCGATGCAGGCGGCGTCCTACCTGGTGTATGCCGGGGACTATCTGAACAAGCCCGAGGAGATCGTCGCCAAGGCCTTCGGCGAGAGCGCCGCGAGCCTGGTCGCGCACACGCGCCGCCTGGTGCAGATCCAGCGCGCGGCGCGCGAGGCGCAAGTCGAGGAGCAACGCCGGCAGGAGCAGACCGAGCTGGTGCGCAAGATGCTGTTGGCGTTCTCGCGCGACTTGCGCGTGGTGCTGCTGAGGCTGGCGTCACGGCTGCAGTCGCTGCGCTGGTTCGCGGCGACGAAGACGGCCTGTCCGCGCGAGCTGGCGGCGGAGTCGCTGCAGGTCTTCGCGCCGCTGGCCAACCGGCTCGGCATCTGGCAGATCAAGTGGGAGCTGGAGGACCTGGCCTTCCGCTTCCTGGAGCCGGAGCAGTACCACCAGCTCGCCAAGGGCCTGCACGAGAAGCGCGTCGAGCGCGAGCAGTCGGTCGAGGCGGTGCGGGCGGCGCTGGAGCGCGAACTGCAGTTGCTGGGCATCGACGCGCAGGTGCAGGGGCGTCCGAAGCACCTGTACAGCATCTGGAAGAAGATGCGCGGCAAGGGCCTGGCGCTGGAGCGGGTCTTCGACCTGCGCGCGATGCGCGTGATCGTGCCGGAGGTGGCCGACTGCTACGCGGTGCTGGCGCGGCTGCACGAGCTCTACAAGCCGGTCGATGGCGAGTTCGACGACTACATCGCGCGGCCCAAGGCCAATGGCTATCAATCGCTGCACACGGTGGTGATCGCGGCGGACGGCCGGCCGATGGAGGTGCAGATCCGCACGCGCTCGATGCACGAGCACGCCGAGCACGGCGTGGCCGCGCACTGGGCCTACAAGGAGGCCGGCACCAAGGGCTATGCCGGGGTGACGGCGGCGGGCGAGTTCGAGGAACAGGTCGCGCAGGCGCGCAAGGCGGTGCTGCGGCAGCTGCTGGCCTGGGAGCGGGACTATGTGGCCGAGACCGGCCCGGCCTTCGACGACCGCATCTATGTCTTCACGCCGCAGGCCAACGTGGTCGAGCTGTGCGCGGGGGCGACGGCGGTGGACTTCGCCTACGCGGTGCACACGGACCTGGGGCATCGCTGCCGCGGGGCGAAGGTCGACGGCCAGATGGTGCCGCTGAACACGCCGCTGCAGAGCGGGCAGACGGTGGAGATCGTCGCGCTGAAGGAGGGCGGTCCATCGCTGGACTGGCTCAATGCCGAGCTCGGCTATCTGCAGAGCCCGCGCAGCAAGGCGAAGGTGCGGGCCTGGTTCAACGCGCAGGTGCAGTCGCACACGATCGCCAAGGGACGTGAGCTCGTCGAGAAGCTGCTGCAGCGCGAAGGCAAGACGGCGATCAAGCTGGAGGATCTGGCGGCGCGGCTGGGCTTCAAGAACGCGGATGCGCTGTTCGAGGTGGTGGGCAAGGACGAGTACTCGCTGCGCAACATCGAGACGCTGCTGCGCCCGCCGGTGCAGGAGGCCAACGAGGAAGAGCTGCTCGTCCAGAAGCACACGAAGGGCGAGGTCGGGGAAGGGCGCACGCCCAAGGGCGGGGTGCTGGTGGTGGGGGTGGACTCGCTGCTGACCAGCCTGGCGCGCTGCTGCCGGCCGGCGCCGCCGGACGCGATCACGGGGTACGTGACGCGAGGCAAGGGCGTGGCGATCCATCGCAGCGACTGCGCGAACCTGCGGCAGATGGCGCAGTCGGCGCCGGAGCGAGTGATCGCGGTGGCCTGGGGCGAGCCGGCGCCGGACCGTGCGGGCAAGGGCGCGATGTACCCGGTGGATCTGGTGGTCGAGGCCACGGACCGGCCGGGGCTGCTGCGGGACGTGCTGGAGCTGTTCGCGAAGGACAAGCTCAAGGTGGTCTCGGTGAACCAGCAGAGCGGCAAGGGCAAGCCGGCGCGCAATGACCTGTCGCGGATGAACTTCACGGTGGAGGTGAGCGATGCCCAGCGGCTGCAGCAGACGCTGGTGGCGGTGTCGCAGGTCTCGGGGGTGAGGAGCGCGCGGCGGCGGTGATGCGGAGCGCGTTGCCGGTTCCGTTGGAAGCGTGTGGTGGCGCGAAGGAGTGGACGTTGGTGCGTTTATCGCTCTTTTTCTTGCGGATTCATCGACGGGACGCGGAATCCGGCATATACTGCGAGGCTCTTCAGGCGCGTAGCTCAGTTGGTTAGAGCACCACCTTGACATGGTGGGGGTCGTTGGTTCGAATCCAATCGCGCCTACCAGAATTGGTAGGCAAGTCCTTCGGGACACCTCAGAAGATCGCCCGCTTCAAAATGAAGATCGGGCGATTTGTTTTCCGGACCAGTGGATTGACCACCATTGGCCGCGTATTTCAGGCGCGTAGCTCAGTTGGTTAGAGCACCACCTTGACATGGTGGGGGTCGTTGGTTCGAATCCAATCGCGCCTACCAAAAGGACACCCCGGGTGAGTCGGAAGACTCTCCGGGGTTTTTTGTTTTGCGTGTGTGCTTCCCCTTGCTTGCCCGCGACAAGGCTTTGGTCAATCGCCCGGAATTTTTCCAACATGTCGCCACCCGGGAGGCGCGGGCCAATGGTAAAACTGGGCGCTTGAGCCCAGCAGTTGTCGCTTCGGACAACTTCAATCATCCTGAGAAATCACGGGAGTGAACTTTGGACATTGAGACCACCAGTGCCATCAGGCTGTTCTTTCCCAATCCCTCCATCGTCCTCGTGTACTTCGAGGCGATTGCGAACGCTCTGGATGCTGGGGCGACTGAAATCGGGATCGACATCTCGATCGATTCTTTCGGCGCTCCCGAGACGCTCAGTATCGCGATCAGCGATAACGGTGCTGGATTCAATGAAGAGAATTTCGCGCGCTTTCGCACGCTCCTGAAGCCCAAGGATCGGTTCCACAAGGGCGTTGGACGCCTGGTCTACCTCAATTACTTTGAAAATGTCGAGGTGATCAGCGAGTGGGGCGACTCGCGCAGGGATTTCGTGTTCAAGGATGGATTCTCCGGAGCATCGAATCTTCGCAGGATCGATTCACCGAGGAATACCGGGCTGACTACGCTTCGATTCCTGAAGTTCTTGAAGGATAAGGTGAAGTCTTATGACGATCTGCGCCCTTCGAGTCTCAAGGACCGGATCATCTTCCATTTTCTGCCTTCACTGAATGCACTGCGGTCGCGGCAAGTTCCATTCAAGATCACGCTCGATCTCAAGACGAGGGAGAGCAATGCCCAGCGGGAATTCATTTCAAGTCAGGTGCGGATCACTGCCGAAGACCTGCCGGAATTCCAGCACCTCGCGCTGAGGGACGATAGTCTGGATCCGTATGCGCCGATCGACATGCATTACATCATCCGCAAGACTTCGGTGGCGGGTGATCTCATGACGGCGGTGAGCATCGATGGACGAGCGATTCCCGTCAATCTGTTGTCGGCGTCCGCCGTGCCCTTCGGTCATTCGGCCATATTTCTGTTCTCGTCGTCGCTTGTGGGCGTCAGCACCGATACCTCTCGCCAGAAACTGGTGCTGCCGGAGAGCGTTTCAGAATCGGCGTTCTATGGCCTGTTGCGGCGCGGCATTGGAAGCGTGCTCGCCGATGAAATTCCCAAGATCGCCGAGACCAATCAGCGGACGCGGAAAGAGTTCGAAGACCGGTTTCCGCACCTGTTCGGATTCTTCGACGAATCCGTGGTGGGTCTCATCGACAAGGAAGATGCGCTGAATACTGCGCAGCAAAAGTTCTTCGGCGTGCAGAAGGAGATTCTGCAATGCAGCCATCTCAGTGACGCCGCCTATGCGCGGTCGCTGGATATATCTTCCAGGACGCTGACGGAATATATTCTGTATCGCGAGAAGATCATCGAAAAGATGAGGAGCATGACCCCTCACAATTCGGAAGAAGAGATCCATGGCTTGATTGTCCCGCGCTATCGGGAATTTGATGGCCGGCAACTCTCGGATGAGGTGTATCGGAACAACGCGTGGTTGCTCGACGATAGGTTCATGACCTTCCGGACGATTCTGAGCGAGGCTCGCATGGAGGCGGTCATCGACGCCATCCTTCTGGAAGGCGAGGCGCCGACCGAGAGTGGCCGGCCCGATATCGCCATGATCTTCTCCGCGGATCCGAAGGACGCCGGACCGGTCGATGTCGTCGTCGTCGAACTGAAGAAGAAAACCGACGATGAAAAAGAAAATCAATATGCGGTGAGTCAACTGCTTGATCGAGCGGACAAGCTGGCTCGCTATTGCCCTAATATTCAGCGCATTTGGTACTACGCGGTCGTCGACGTGAGCCCGTCTTTTGCGAGGAGTCTCCGTCAGCAGAAATGGATTCCACTCTTTTCGAAAGGGAAGACGTATTACCAGGAGTTCATGACCTATCGGGAAGACGAAACGGTCGTGCCGACGCCGATATTCATACTGACCTTTGATGCCGTGGTCGCGGATGCGCAAGCAAGGAACCATACCTTCCTGGAAATCCTGAAAGCGGCCATCCGGCGAAATTCGAGGCCGCTGATGAAAGAGGGCGCGCCAAAGCTCGACTAGAAAGGCGTCCCGTCATGCAGGCAAGACGGCCTGGCTCGCGCGGCTCATGCCGAACGTGACATGCCCTTGCATCCCGGAAACTCGCTCAAACTCGCGCAGAATCCGGGACTTCGCGAGCGCCGCCGCCATCGCGCCGCCTGGCTTCTCCCCGATGTCTCGATCCCCTCCATCGCGCCGATTGCGTTCCACCTGGCTGCTGCTGTTCGTGCTGGCCTGCGCCCTGCTGGGCCGGCCGCTGCATGAGGCATGGCACCTGGCGCAACCGAACGGCGCGCCGGCTGGCGTCCTGGCGATGTCGCCCGGCGCCGCTCTGGCCGTGCAGGTAGCCGGCGACGAGGACCGCCATGATGGCCGCGATGACGACGGCGATGAGGACTTCGACGAGCGGTCCGCCAGCAAGGACGGCATGAAGGCGGACGGCTGCGCGTGGTGCCTGTTCCACGCGCAAGCCGCTGCGCCCGGAGGGACGCCGCAAGCGCTGCTGGCCCATGCCGAGGCGAGTCCGCCGCCCGCCGCCTTGCCCTGCGGATGGGTCCGCTCCCGCGACTGGACCGTCGCGAAGCCGCGAGGCCCGCCGGCCGCCTGAACCGCCGCGCGCATCAGGCGCGCCTTCGTTCATCCGGTTCACCTCGCCCAAGCCGCGTCGACCTGCCGTCACGCGCGCCCGGCCGTCACTCCCTGTCCGTCATGTCTGCTTCTCCCGCTCCGCGCGCCTTTGTCGCGCGCTCGTCTTCGTCCATGTCGGTGAAGACCGTCCTCCTCCTTGAACTGGCGCTCGCCGCGGCCGGCCTCCAGGCCCAGGAGAACCCCCTCGCCGCGCCCGCCGCCGATGCCGCCCTCGACGCGGTCACCGTCGACGGCGCCCGCCAGCCCTATCGCACGCTGGTCGTCACCGGCGCGATGAAGACCGATACGCCAGCGCGCGATCTCCCGCAGAGCGTGCGGGTCCTGTCCAGCGCCTTGCTCTCCGACGCCGGCGTCACCCGCCTCGATCAGGCGCTCGACCTGGCCAGCGGCATCGCGCGCCAGAGCAACCTCGGCGGCCTGTGGGACAGCTACGCGATGCGCGGCTTCACCGGCGATCCGAACTTCGGCTCGGACTACATGGTCAACGGCTTCACCTCCAGCCGCGGCTACAACGGCCTGCGCGACACGGTGAACACCGCGTCGGTGGAGGTGCTCAAGGGGCCGGCGTCGGCGCTGTATGGCCGCGGCGAGCCCGGCGGCACCGTCAACATCACCACGAAGAAGCCGCTGTTCACGCCCGCGTACGCGCTGCAGGTCTCGGCCGGCAGCCACGACTTCTGGCGCACCACGGCGGAGGCGACCGGCCCGCTCGGCGAGCGCGTCGCATACCGCCTCGGCGCCGCGCGCGAGGGCAGCGCCAGCGACCGCGACCACGTCCAGGCCCGGCGCTCGATGATCTCGCCGTCCTTGCTGTGGATGGCCGGCGACGACACGACGGTGAGCTACGAGCTCGAGATCGCGCGCCAGAAGGCAACCTTCGATCGCGGCGTCGTCGCGGTCGGCGGCGAGCTCGGCCGGGTGTCGCGCCACGCGTTCTACGGCGAGCCGGACGATGGTCCGATCGCGACCGAGAGCACCGGGCATCAGCTCTTCGTCCAGCATCAATTGAGCGACGACTGGTCGCTGCAGACCGGCCTGAGCTATCGCGAGAGCTCGCTGGCCGGCACGGCGACCGAGGCCCGCTTCGTGCAGGCGGACCAGCGCACGCTGGCGCGTCAGCGCCGCGCGCGCGACTTCTCGGCGAACGACCTGTCCGCCCGCTTCGAGGTGCTCGGCACGGTGCGCGCGGCCGGGCTGCGGCATCACCTGCTGGCCGGGGTCGATGGCTACCGCTTCGTCGACCGGCGGCAGCAGCTGCGCGTCGCGACGTCGACGCCGATCGACCTCTTCGAGCCCGTGTACGGCGCCGCGCCCCCGCCGATGTCGCTCAGCGCCTGGACGCGCGAGACGCAGAAGGCCCATGCCGTCTACGCGCAGGACCAGATCGACATCGGCGAGCGATGGAAGTTGCTGCTGGGCCTGCGCCACGACCGTTACGACCAGTCGGTGCTCAATCGCCGCAGCGGCATCGCGACCGATCAGTCGCTGGGCGCAACCTCGCCGCGCGCCGGCGTCGTCTACCAGCCCAGCGCCACCGTGTCGCTGTACGCCACCGCGTCACGCAGCTTCCGGCCCAACAGCGGCGTGAGCCGCGACTACACGGCGTTCCCCGCGGAGCAGGGGCGGTCGCGCGAGATCGGCGCCAAGTACGACACCCCGGGCGGCCGCCTGTCCGCGACGCTCGCGCTCTACCGCATCGAGAAGAACAACGTGCTGACGCCCGATCCGCAGGCGCCGAGCGAGTTCTCCGTCGCCGCCGGCGAAGTGCGCAGCCAGGGCGTGGAGCTCGATGTCGGCGGAGAACTGACCCGCGGCCTGCGGCTGTCCCTCGCCTATGCGTTCACCGACGCGCGCGTGACCGAGGACAACAACGTCTTCCTCGTCGGCCGGCAGCTCGCGAACGTGCCGCGGCACAGCGCGAACCTCTTGTTGGTGCAAGGCTTTGCGCTCGGCGGCGGCCAAGCGACGGCGGGCGTCGGCTTGAACGTCGCCGCCCGCCGTGAAGGGGCAGTCGCGCCGCTCGCCGCGAGCGACGATTTCACGCTGCCCGGCTACGCGACGGTGAAACTGCTGGGCAGCTATCGCGTCGACCGGCACTGGCTGGTGTCGGTCGACGTCGACAACCTGTTCGACAGGACCTACTACGCCAGCTCGTACAGCCAGGTCTGGGTCGCGCCGGGAATGGGGCGGCGCATGGTGGCGTCGATCCGCTACGGCTTCTGAACGCGGACTGCCCCGATCAACACGATGAATGCGATGAATGCGATGAACACGGCGGATCCGGCCGTCGCGGTGCGCGCGGCGCGGATCGCCTCGATCGATGCGCTGCGCGGGCTGGTGATGATCGTCATGCTGCTCGACCATGTGCGCGAGACCTTCTTCCTGCACCTGCAGGTCACCGACCCGATGACGCTGCCCGGCACGCCGGCCGCGCTCTTCTTCTCGCGGCTGGCCGCGCATCTGTGCGCGCCGGTGTTCGTGTTCCTGACCGGGCTGTCGGCCTGGCTGTACGCGAACCCGGACGGCGCCGCGCCGCGTGACGTCCGCGGCTTCCTGCTCAAGCGCGGCCTGCTGCTCATCGGTCTGGAGCTCACGCTGGTGAACTTCGCCTGGGCCGGCCGCGTCGACGTGATCTACCTGCAGGTGATCTGGGCCATCGGCTTGAGCATGCTGGCGCTCGCGCTGCTGTCCGGGCTGCCGCGCTGGGCGCTCGTCGCGGCCGGCCTCGTGATCGCCGCCGGGCACAACGCGCTGGCGGGCGTCGTGGTGCCGCCCGACAGCCCTTGGCACGCGGCATGGACGCTGATGCTGCATCGCGACTGGCTCATCGCCGACGGCCCGCTGCGCGTGCGCGTGAGCTATCCGGCGTTGCCGTGGGTGGGCGTGATCCTGCTTGGCTTCGCGATGGGGCCGCTCTTCGCGCGGGCTCAGGATCCGCGCCGGCGTTGGCGCGCGCTGCTGGCGCTCGCGATGCTCTGCCTGTCCGCGCTCGCCGTGCTGCGCGGATTCAATCTCTACGGCGAGCACGCGCCCTGGGTGCGCGGCGACTCGGCACTCGCGACGGCGATGTCCTGGCTCAACTTCACGAAGTACCCGCCGTCGCTGGACTTCCTGCTGCTGACGCTGGGCCTGGGCCTGATGCTGCTTGTCGCGCTGGAGAGGCCGGGCGGCGCGTTCGCGCGGTGGTGCGTGCGATGGTGCGCGGTGTTCGGCGGCGCGCCGATGTTCTTCTACCTGCTCCACCTGTACGTCTTGCTCATCCTCTACCGCACGCTGCTCGCGGTGCTCGGTCCCAACCAGGGAACGCGGCTGGGTGTCGACGCGGACTGCTTCCCGCTGATCTGGCTGATCTGGATCGCGCTGGTGCCGCTGCTGTACCCGCCGGTGAAGGCCTTCGCCGCCTACAAGCGGCGCACGCAGCGGGCCTGGGTGAGCTACTTCTGAGGAAAACCCGGCGAGGGCCGCCCCTATGATCGGCGCCCATATGTCCGAGACCGAGAGCTTCCCTCGTCCCCGCCGCCGCAAGGGCAGCGGCGCCGTCACGCTGCGCGACGTCGCGCAACTCGCGGGCGTGGCGCCGATCACCGCGTCGCGGGCGATCAACACGCCGTCGCAGGTCTCGGCCGAGGTGCGCGAGCGTGTCACCGAGGCGGTCCGCAAGACCGGCTACGTGCCCAACCTGCTGGCGGGGGCGCTGTCGTCGATGAAGAGCCGCATGGTGGGCGTGGCGGTGCCGACCATCGCCGGACCGGTGTTCCTCGACACCGTGCAGAGCCTCACCGAGGCGCTGTTCGAGGCCGGCTACCAGGTGCTGCTCGGCCAGACCGGCTACGACAACGCGCGCGAGGACGCCTGGCTCGACGCGATGATCGGCCGCCGTCCCGATGGGCTGGTGCTCACCGGCACCAGCCATTCGGAACAGGCCCGCACGCGGCTGCGCGCCGCCGGCGTGCCGGTGGTCGAGACCTGGGACCAGAGCGACGATCCGATCGACATGCTGGTGGGTTTCTCGCATGTGGCGGTGGGCCGCCAGGTCGCCGCCTGGCTGCATGAGCGGGGCTATCGCCGGCTCGCCGGCGTCGCCGGCAGCGACGAACGCGCGATGCGCCGCTTCCACGCGTTCCAGGAACAGGCGGGCGCGCTCGGGCTCGCCGATGTGCCGGTTGCCAGCGTCGCGACGCCGACGACGCTCGGCGGCGGCAGACGCGGATTGGCCGAGTTGCTCGCGCGGCCGCAGGGCATCGACGCGGTGTTCTGCAGTTCCGACTCGCTCGCGCTGGGCGTGCTCATCGAGGCGCAGGCGCGTGGGCTGCGCGTGCCGCAGGACCTCGCGATCGTCGGCTTCGGCGACCTGGCGCTGGCGCGCGACCTCGAGCCCGCGCTGACCACCGTGCGCATCGACGGCCTCGCCATCGGCCGCCAGGCCGCGCGCTTCATCCTGGATCGCGCCGGCGGGCCCGTCGAGCGGCGCGCCATCGACATCGGCTTCGAGCTGATCCAGCGCGCCAGCGCCTGATCGCCCACTGACGCGCCTTCGGCACCGCGGCCGCGCGCCGCGCGTCCCGGTGTAATCCCTCATCCGCGCCGTCTTGACGCTCAATGCGGTACCGATACCATCGCCGTCACTACGAAGATGGTATCGGTACCACGCCGCCTTGGCGGGGCTGGATGCCGTCCTGGATGGAGACAAGCGAGATGAATTCGGTGAAGCGGGGCCGCGTGCGGCTCGTGGCGGGCGCTGCGGCGGTGCTGGCCTTCGGATCGATGGCCATGGCGGCGCAGGCCGCCGACAACTGGCCCAGCCAGCCGGTGAAGCTGGTGGTGCCGTTCGCGCCGGGCGGCACGTCGGACGTGCTGGCGCGCGAGATCGCGGCGCGGCTGCAGGTCGCGCTCAAGCAGACCATCGTCGTGGACAACAAGGCGGGCGCGGGCGGCGTGCTCGGCGCGGACAGCGTGGCCAAGGCCGCGCCGGACGGCTACACGGTGCTGCTGGGCACGATCGCGACGCACGCGATCAATCCGTCGCTGCTGCCCAAGGTGCCGTACAAGGCCGACAAGGACTTCGCGCCGGTGATCCTGCTGGGCAAGATCTCCAACGTGCTGCTGATCGGGCCGGGCTCGCAGGCCAAGACCGTCAAGGACATCGTCGCCGCCGCCAAGGCCAGGCCGGGCGACCTGACCTTCGCGTCGGCGGGGCAGGGCACCTCGCAGCATCTGTCGGGCGAGATGTTCCGGCTGCTGACCGGCGCGCAACTGACGCACGTGCCCTACAAGGGCAGCGCGCCAGCGATCCAGGACGTCATGGGCGGTCAGGTGCCGATGAGTTTCGAGACCGTCACCGTCGCGCTGCCGCAGATCAAGGCCGGCAAGGTGAAGGCGCTGGCGGTGACCTCGGCCCGGCGCAGCGCGCAGCTGCCCGACGTGCCGACGCTGGCCGAATCTGGCGTGCCGGGCTTCGACGTGTCGAGCTGGCAGGCGCTCTACCTGCCGGCGGGCACGCCGGCAGCGATCGTGAACCGGCTCAATGCCGAGGTGCAGAAGGTGGCCGCGCAGCCCGAGGTGAAGGCCAGGATGGAGGCGCTGGGGCTGGAGTACACGCCCAATTCGCCGGCGCAGTTCGCCGAGTTCCAGAAGGCCGAGCAGGCCAAGTGGGCCAAGGTGATCAAGGACGGGAACGTCAAGCCGGACTGATCCGTCTCCCGCACAGCAAGGGAAATCACTCGGCGGGGCGCTCGCCGGGCGCCTCCTAGAATGGGTTTCGAGACCCTCAGAGGAGACAGCATGGTGACGGCCCGACGCGGGAAGAACGCCCCTGGCAGCGACGATCCCGCGCAGCCCAAGGGGCCGCGGGTGCTGAAGAAGTACCCCAACCGGCGGCTCTACGACACCCAGACCAGCAGCTACATCACCTTGGCGGACGTCAAGAAGATGGTGCTGGAGGCGCAGGACTTCGAGGTCCGCGACGCCAAGTCGGGGGAGGAGCTGACGCGCTCCATCCTGCTGCAGATCATCCTGGAGGAGGAGATGGGCGGGATGCCCATGTTCTCCACGCCGCTGCTGGCGCAGATCATCCGGTTCTACGGCCATGCGATGCAGGGGCTGATGGGGGCCTACCTCGAGAAGAACCTGCATGCGTTCGCGGAGATGCAGGCGCGCTTCGCCGAACAGAGCAAGGGCGCGGGCTTCGATCCGCAGCTGTGGTCGCAGTTCATGAGCGGCCAGGCGCCGATGATGCAGGGGCTGATGGGGAACTACCTGGAGCAGTCGCAGAAGCTGTTCCTGCAGATGCAGGAGCAGTTCCAGAACGCCGGGACGATGTTCCCTGGCATGCCCGGGGTGCCCGGCTTCACGCCGCCGAAGAAGTGAGCGCCTGAGCGCCGGGCCGGCGCTCGCTGGCTACAGCCCATGCCGCCGGTGCCAGTCGGCGAGCGACTCGTCCGGGAACTGCTCGAAGCGCGGGTCGCCGGGCTTTCCTTCGACCTGGACCCAGGGCGCCTTGGAGTCGAGCAGTCCGTGCACGTTCTCGGGCGGCTCGGGCAGCGGGGTGTCGATCGCGCTCGCGTGCGGGTGGATCAGGTCGGGCCAGCGCTCGTCGTACATCCAGAGCGCGGTGCCGCAATGGCAGCAGAAATGGCGCTGGCCGGGGCTCTTCCTGCCGTCGATGACGGCGTGGTAGACCTTGAGGTCGTCCTTCCCCTGAAGCAGCTTGAAGCTGCGATGGTCCGCGCCGATGTTGATCGCATAGCCGCCCGTGCCGGCGGTCTTGCGGCAGATCGAGCAGTAACAGCGCAGGTAGGGGCAGGGCTCGGTCGACTCGACGGTGAAGCGGACGCGGCCGCAGTGGCAGGATCCTTCGAGGTGCATGAGAAACCTCCATTCCGATCGACTTCGGCAGCAAGCGGCATGCCGCATTCGGAAGGTGAGGGGGCATCGATGCACCGCGCCGCTCCGCTGACCTATGGACGGCACAGGAGTACCGAATCCAGGGGCTGGTGGGCTGCGGCGTGCAAGTGGAGGTGAGGCGCGAGTCTCGGGAGCGAACCTAACATCCCGCAAAAGTTGAAAGGCAACTGATGACGTTGAAGCTGAACTTCAGCCGGATCGCCAAGGAATCCGCCATCGATTTCTTCGCGCCGCTGACCGCCATGTACAAGGTGCTGACTTCCGATCTGGCGACGGCCTCCGCAAACAGGCGTCCGGAATGCGACGATCACGCGGTGAAGGTCAAGGCCCACGGGCGACGCGCTGCACGACCTGCGGCGAACAGGTCTCTGGCCACCTCGGCGGTGCTCAGGGGCCAGGCAAAGGGCTGAAAAGGTTCGATTCGAGGGACTGTCGTAGAATGCCGCCCCAGCTCCCAGCCAGGCCCTCCGGCGGAATTCAAATGGAATCAACAACTTACGACCCCTCCGCCGCCAGGCAGGCCACGGCTCCCAAGATCGGCTTCGTCAGCCTGGGCTGCCCGAAGGCCCTCACCGACTCCGAACTGATCCTCACGCAACTGCGCGCCGAGGGTTACGAGACCTCCAAGACCTTCGCCGGCGCCGATCTGGTGATCGTCAACACCTGTGGCTTCATCGACGACGCGGTCAAGGAATCGCTCGACACCATCGGCGAGGCCCTGGCCGAGAACGGCAAGGTCATCGTCACCGGCTGCCTCGGCGCCAAGGCCGGCGCCAAGACGGACAACATGGTCCGCGAGATCCACCCCAGCGTCCTCGCCGTCACCGGCCCGCATGCGACGCAGGAAGTGATGGACGCCGTCCACACCCACGTGCCCAAGCCGCACGACCCCTTCATCGACCTCGTCCCCGAGGCGCGCGGCGTCGCCGGCATCAAGCTCACGCCCAAGCACTACGCCTACCTGAAGATCTCCGAAGGCTGCAACCACCGCTGCAGCTTCTGCATCATCCCCAGCATGCGCGGCGACCTGGTCTCGCGCCCGATCGGCGACGTGCTCTCCGAAGCCAAGGCGCTGTTCGAATCCGGCGTCAGGGAACTGCTGGTCATCAGCCAGGACACCTCCGCCTACGGCGTCGACGTCAAGTACCGCACCGGCTTCTGGGACGGCAAGCCGGTCAAGACCCGCATGTTCGACCTCGTCGCCCAGCTCGGCGAGATCGCCAAGCCTTACGGCGCCTGGGTCCGACTGCACTACGTCTATCCGTACCCGCATGTCGACGAGGTGCTGCCGATGATGGCCGAAGGCCTCATCCTTCCGTATCTCGACGTGCCGTTCCAGCACGCCCACCCGGACGTGCTCAAGCGCATGAAGCGCCCCGCCAACGGCGAGAAGAACCTGGAGCGCATCCAGCGCTGGCGCGAGATCTGTCCGGAGCTGGTCATCCGCTCGACCTTCATCGCCGGCTTCCCTGGCGAGACCGAAGCCGAATTCCAGTACCTGCTCGACTTCATGCGCGAGGCCCAGATCGACCGCGCCGGCTGCTTCGCCTATTCGCCGATCGACGGTGCGCCGGCGAATGCGCTCGAGGGCGCGCTGCCCGACGAGGTCCGCGAGGAGCGCCGCGCGCGCTTCATGGCGGTGGCCGAGGAGGTCTCGATCGCCAAGCTGCAGCGCCGCATCGGCGCGACGATGCAAGTGCTGGTCGATTCCGCGCCGGCGCTGGGCCGCAAGGGCGGCGTGGGGCGCTCCTACGCGGACGCGCCGGAGATCGACGGCACCGTCCGCCTGCTGCCGCCCGAGAAGGCCAGCAAGCAACTGCGCGTCGGCGAGTTCACGCGCGCCCGTATCGTCGGCGCCGAGGGCCACGACCTGATCGCGCTGCCGATCTGATCGCTCATCGGCGCGACGCGCGGGCCGCGGGGCGA
Organism: Roseateles sp.; assembly: GCF_039595595.1. Lineage (GTDB taxonomy): Bacteria > Pseudomonadota > Gammaproteobacteria > Burkholderiales > Burkholderiaceae_C > Roseateles. The sequence continues at coordinate 56,857 of NZ_JBCNLG010000013.1, forward strand.
TCCACGAGGCCCCAGCCCTCGTCGTCGCCCGCGTCCTCGGGCGCCTCCACGACGCCCCATTCGTCGTCCGGCGCCGCGCGGACCGTCACTGGCGCCCACGGGAACGGGGCGATCGGCTTCGGAAGTCGCGAGCGAGGACGGCGAGGGCGGCACGGGGAGGAGGGAGGACGGACGAATCATGGACATGAAGAGCACCTGGTCGGAAGTGAGCGGCACAGGTCCGGGGAACGGACCCTGCTCGGTCGCCCCGGCAGAATGCATGGTTCCGTCCATCGAACGAAAGTTGCCTGTGACCAAGCCCGGCCCGTCCACCGCTTTGATCCATCACCCGTTCCGTGCGCCCGAGGGCTGGGACGCCGTGCCGGTGCCCGTGCACAAGGCGTCGACGATGCTCTTCAAGGACACCGCGCAGCTGAACACGCCCAAGACCCGCGACGGCATCAGCTACCGCTACGGACTGCCCGGCACCCCCACGACCTACACGCTGGCCGCGCGCATCGCGACGCTCGAACACGCCGAGCACTGCGTGCTCACGCCCAGCGGGCTGGCGGCGATCACGCTGACCAGCCTCGCGTTCCTCAAGCCCGGCGACGAGGTGCTGCTGCCCGACAACGCCTATGGCCAGAACCGGCACATCTCGGGCAGCCTGCTGCGCCGGCTCGACATCTCCCACCGCTTCTACGATCCCCTCGATCTGCCCGCCTTCCAGGCGCTGCTGTCCGAGCGCACGAAGCTGGTGTGGATCGAGGCCGCCGGTTCGGTGACGCTGGAGTTCCCCGATGTCATCGGCCTGCTGAAGGCCAGCCGCGCGCACGGTGGCGTGCGCGTCGCGCTCGACAACACCTGGGGCGCCGGCCTCGCGTTCAACGCCTTCGACCTGCTGCCCGACGCCGAGCCGGGTCTGGGCGTCGACCTCTCGATGCAGGCGCTGACGAAGTACCCCTCCGGCGGCGCCGACGTCCTGATGGGCGCGGTCTGCACGCGCGACATCGCGCTGCATCGCGAGCTCGTCGCGATGCACGAGAACCTGGGCTACGGACTCGGCCAGAACGATGTCGAGGCCGTGCTGCGCGGCCTGCCGACGATCGCCCTGCGCTATCGCGCGCAGGATGCCGCCACGCGCGAGCTCGCCCGCTGGATGGCCGCCCGGCCCGAGGTCGCGAAGGTGTTCCATCCGGCGCTGCCGGACTCGCCCGGCCACGCCCATTGGCGGCAGGTGAGCCCCGAGGGCGCCGCCTGCCTGTTCTCGGCGCTGTTCAAGCCGGCGTTCAGCCCTCAGCGCATCGACGCCTTCGTCGACGCGCTGCAGTGCTTCGGGATCGGGTATTCGTGGGCCGGGCCGATGAGCCTGGCCGTGCCGCATGACATGAGCCGCAGCCGCTCGCTGGGTCTGCCGTGGACGGCCGAGGAGGGCGGCACGCTGGTGCGCTTCGCCATCGGACTGGAGGACGTCGAGGATCTGCGCGCGGACCTGGCGCGCGCCCTCCAGACGCTGGCCGGTTGAGCCTCAGTCCTTCGCCGGCCCCGAGACCTTGTGCCGCATCAGGCGGCCCTTTTCGCGCTCCCAGTCGCGCTTCTTCTCGGTCTCGCGCTTGTCGTGCTGCGCCTTGCCCTTGGCCAGCGCGATCTGCGCCTTCACGCGGCCGTTCTTGTAATGCAGGTCCAGCGGCACCAGCGTGAAGCCGCGCTGCTCCACCTTGCCGATCAGCCGGCGGATGTCGGCGCGGCTCATCAACAGCTTCTTCGTGCGATCCGCTTGCGGGTGCACATGCGTGGAGGCCGTGCGCAGCGGATTGATCCGGCAGCCGATCAGGAACAGCTCGCCCTCGCGGATCATGACGTAGCCGTCCGGCAACTGGACCTGGCCGGCGCGGATCGCCTTGACCTCCCAGCCTTCCAGGACGATGCCGGCCTCGTACTGCTCTTCGATGTGGTACTCGAATCGGGCCCGGCGGTTTTCTGCGATCGACATGCGCTCTCCTACAATCCCGCCATTCTAAGAACCGCCATGAAGCACGTCCGGAAGACAGTCCTCCTTTGGTACTCGCCGCGCGAGATGTACGACCTGGTCACGCAGGTCGAGCGCTATCCGGAGTTCCTGCCCTGGTGCTCGGCCGCCGACGTCCTGGAGCGCCACGACAACGGCATGACCGCCAAACTGTCGCTGCACTACGCCGGGCTGCGCCACGCCTTCACGACTCGCAATTCGCATGAGCCGGTCGAGCGCGTGCGCATGGAACTGGTCGACGGCCCGTTCTCGATGCTCGACGGCGACTGGCATTTCCTGCCGCTGAACCGCCCCGGCACGCCCCCGGGCGACGAGCCCAAGGCCTGCAAGATCGAGTTCGAGCTGCGCTATGCGTTCTCGAGCTTCGCGCTCGAGGCCGTGGTGAGTCCCGTGTTCGATCGCATCGCCAACACCTTCGTCGACAGCTTCGTCAAGCGGGCCGAGCAGGTCTATGGCGCCCGCTGATCTGTCCATCGAGATCTTCTGGAGCCCCGCGCCCGGCGAGTTGCGTGAGCAGCGCCTGACGCTGAGCGGCGGCGCGACGCTGCGCGATGCGCTCCAGGCCAGCGGCTGGTTCGAGGCGATCGATCTGGAGGCGCTCAAGGCCGGCATCTGGGGCCGGATGCAGCCGCTGGAGACGCCGCTGCGCGAGCGCGACCGCGTCGAGGTCTATCGGCCGCTGACCGTGGATCCAAAAGAGGCGCGCCGTCAGCGCTATCAGGCCACGGGGCGGCGCATCGTCACGCGGCACCGGCCGCTCGGGCGCAAGGCCTGAGCAGGCGCCGCATCCCGCGGCGCCAGGAGAGCAGGGGAGCTCATCGGCTGCTCACCCGCTCACCCGTCATGCGCTCACATCACTTCACGTTGCTTGCAATTCACTTGCAGTTCATTTGCAGTTGGCCGTGATGACCGCCTGCATCTGACGCGTGCGATCGGCCCGCATCGCGTCGGTCATCGGTTGCGACTCGCCACCGGGGGTGCCCGCGCGCAGCCGCACGCCCGACTCCAGCAGACGCATCTGGTTCTGTGCTTCGCGGCAGTTCTCGGCCATCGCGTCGTTGCGCGCCTTGTCTTCCTGCGCCTTGCGCTCGCGCTCGATCTTGTCGCGCGAGGACGCCTCGCTGGCCGGCCGGCCCGGTGCGGACGCGGCCGACGCGGCGCCCGAGGCACCCGTGGCCATCGGGGTTGCCGCGATGCGCGTCACGTTGGACGGGCGCTGCAGGATGTCCTTGTCCGCGACGTTGAGCGGCGGCGGGCGATCGCTGTATTGCACGCGGCCGTCCGCGTCCTTCCACTTCCATTGGGCCTGCGCGAGCGGCGTCAGCGCCAGCAACGCCAGCGCGCAGATGACGCCGGCAGAGCGTCGCGGGAGAGGGTGAATCTTCATGGGCGTGGAGTGTACTGCCGCGCTTCTCTATAATGCGCCTTTGCGTCTGGAGCTTCCCTCATGCGCCTACTCGGAAAAGCGCTCACCTTCGACGATGTGTTGCTGGTGCCGGCGTTCTCCCAGGTGTTGCCGCGCGACACCAGTCTGGCCACGCAGTTCACGCGTGGCATCCGCCTGAATCTACCGCTCGTGTCCGCCGCGATGGACACCGTCACCGAAGCGCGGCTGGCGATCGCCATCGCCCAGGAGGGCGGCATCGGCATCGTCCACAAGAACCTGACCCCGCAGCAGCAGGCGTCGGAAGTGGCCCGAGTCAAGCGCTACGAGTCCGGCGTGCTCCGCGACCCGATCACGATCACGCCCCAGACCACCGTCCGCCAGGTCAAGCAGCTCAGCGAGCAGCATGGCATCTCCGGCTTCCCGGTGCTCGAGGGCAAGAAGGTCGTGGGCATCGTCACCGGCCGCGACCTGCGCTTCGAGACCCGCATGGACGCCCCGGTCAGCGAGATCATGACCCCGGCCGAGCGCCTGATCACCGTCAAGGAAGGCGCCTCGCTGAACGACGGCAAGGCGCTGATGCACAAGCACAAGCTCGAGCGCGTGCTGGTGATCAACGACGCGTTCGAGCTGCGCGGCCTGATGACCGTCAAGGACATCACCAAGCAGACCAACTTCCCCAACGCCGCCCGTGACGACCACGGCAAGCTGCGCGTCGGCGCCGCCGTCGGCGTGGGCGAGGGCACCGAGGAGCGCGTCGACCTGCTGGTGAAGGCGGGCGTCGACGCGATCGTCGTCGACACCGCGCACGGCCACAGCAGCGGCGTGATCGAGCGCGTGCGCTGGGTCAAGAAGAACTACCCGCAAGTGCAGGTCATCGGCGGCAACATCGCCACCGGCGCCGCGGCGCTGGCGCTGGTGGAAGCGGGCGCGGACGCGGTCAAGGTCGGCATCGGCCCCGGCTCGATCTGCACCACCCGCATCGTGGCCGGCGTCGGCGTGCCGCAGATCGCGGCGATCGACTTCGTCGCCACCGCGCTCAAGGGCACCGGCGTGCCGCTGATCGCGGACGGCGGCATCCGCTACTCGGGCGACATCGCCAAGGCCATCGCCGCCGGCGCCAGCACGGTGATGATGGGCGGCATGTTCGCCGGCACCGAGGAAGCCCCGGGCGAAGTGATCCTGTACCAGGGCCGCAGCTACAAGAGCTACCGCGGCATGGGCTCGATCGGCGCGATGAAGGCCGGCTCGGCGGACCGCTACTTCCAGGAAAACGACGAGACGACCAATCCGAACGCGGACAAGCTGGTGCCCGAGGGCATCGAGGGCCGCGTCCCGTACAAGGGCTCGATGGTTGCGATCGTGCACCAGATGGGCGGCGGGCTGCGGGCCTCGATGGGCTACTGCGGCTGCGCCAGCATCGCGGACATGCACGAGAAGGCCGAGTTCGTCGAGATCACCTCGGCGGGCATCCGTGAGAGCCACGTCCACGACGTGCAGATCACCAAGGAAGCGCCCAACTACCGTCTGGAGTGACGCCCTTGTCCGACCCGGCGCAGCGCGACGGCTCATCCGTCGCAGCCTCGACCACGCATGGCGGCCGCAAGGCCGCCATGTCGTTCATCCTGATCGCGGTGCTGATCGACATGGTGTCGATCGGCCTGATCATCCCGGTGCTGCCGCCGCTGGTCGGAACCTTCACGCACGGCGAGACCGAGCACACGCTGGCGCAACTGGCGGTGGCCTTCGCCTTCGGTCTCGCGAATTTCTTCGGCTCGCCCATCCTGGGCGGGCTGTCCGACCGCTTCGGCCGCCGCAAGGTGATGCTGATCGGGTTCAGCGGGCTGGCGCTCAGCTTCTTCGTGACGGCGCTGGCCGACGCGCTGTGGATGCTGGTCGTGGTGCGGCTGTTCTCCGGCGCGATGCAGGCCAACGCCGCGGTCGCCAACGCCTACGTGGCCGACATCACCCCGCCCGCGGACCGCGCCAAGCGCTTCGGGATGCTGGGCGCGGCCTTCGGCATGGGCTTCATCCTGGGGCCGGTGATGGGCGGGCTGCTGGGCAGCATCGACCTGCACCTGCCGTTCCATGTCGCGGGCACGCTGGCGCTGATCAACTGGCTGTACGGTTTCTTCGTGCTGCCGGAATCGCTGGCGCCGGAGCACCGCCGCCCCTTCGACTGGCGCAAGGCCAATCCGGTCGCGGCGCTGGGCCGCTTGCGGGCGCTGCGCGGCGTGGGCCCGCTGATCTACGTGATCGCCTGCTCGGGCCTGGCGCAGCTCGTGATCCAGACGAGCTGGGTCCTCTACAACCAGCACAAGTTCGGCTGGGGGCCGCGCGAGAACGGCCTGTCGCTGTTCGCCGTCGGCGTGATGTCGGTGCTGGTGCAGGGTGTGCTGCTGCAGCCGTTGATGCGCTGGCTGGGACCGCGCCGGCTGGTGCTGATCGGGCTGGTGACCTCGGTGATCACGAACGTCGTCTGGGGCCTGGCGACCGAGGGCTGGATCATGGTCGGGGCGATCTTCCTGAACATCGCGGGGGTCGCCGCGGCCCCGGCGATGCAGAGCCTGATCTCCAACGCCGCCGACGCCCGCACGCAGGGCGAGACCATGGGCGCGGTCGCCGCGATCAACAGCCTGATGGCGGTGATCTCCCCTGTCGCTGGCCTGGGCCTGATGGCGCTGGTGGCGGAGCTGCCGAAAACCGACTGGCGCCTTGGCGCCCCGTTCTATCTGTGCGCGCTGCTGCAGCTGGCCTCGTTGGTCTTCGCGTGGCGCCACTTCAGCATGGGGCCGCCGGCACAGGCCGCCGCGGCCCACCAAGAATCCCCAAGCATCGCTAGAAGCTGACCATGCACGACAAAGTCCTCATCCTCGACTTCGGCTCCCAGGTGACCCAGCTGATCGCGCGCCGCGTGCGCGAAGCCCACGTCTACTGCGAGATCCATCCCAACGACGTCAGCGACGATTTCATCCGCTCGTTCGCGCCCAAGGCGATCATCCTGTCGGGCAGCCACGCGTCGACCTACGAGGATCACGAACTGCGCGCGCCGCAGGCGGTGTGGGACCTGGGCGTGCCGGTGCTGGGCATCTGCTACGGCATGCAGACGATGGCGGTGCAGCTGGGCGGCAAGGTCGAGTGGAGCGATCACCGCGAGTTCGGCTACGCCGAGGTCCGCGCGCATGGCCACACCAAGCTGCTGGCCGGCGTGCAGGACTTCTCGACGCCCGAGGGCCACGGGATGCTGAAGGTCTGGATGAGCCACGGCGACAAGGTCACCGCGCTGCCGCCGGGCTTCGTGCTGATGGCCTCGACGCCGAGTTGCCCGATCGCCGGCATGGCCAACGAGGAGAAGGGCTACTACGCGTTCCAGTTCCACCCGGAGGTGACGCACACGGTGCAGGGCGCCGCGATGATCACGCGCTTCGTGCGCGACATCGGCGGTTGCCGCGGCGACTGGATCATGGGTGACTACATCGAAGAGGCCGTCGCGAAGATCCGCGAGCAGGTCGGCGACGAGGAAGTGATCCTGGGCCTGTCGGGTGGTGTGGATTCGTCGGTGGCGGCGGCGCTGATCCACCGCGCGATCGGTGACCAACTGACCTGCGTGTTCGTCGATCACGGCCTGCTGCGCCTGAACGAAGGCGACATGGTCATGGACATGTTCGCGGGCAAGCTGCACGCGAAGGTGATCCGTGTCGACGCGAGCGAGCTGTTCCTCGGCCAACTGGCGGGCGTGACCGACCCGGAGCGCAAGCGCAAGATCATCGGCGGCCTGTTCGTCGACGTGTTCAAGGCCGAGGCGGAGAAGCTCAAGGCCAGCGGTCAAGGGCACAAGGGTGCGACCTTCCTGGCGCAGGGCACGATCTACCCGGACGTGGTGGAGAGCGGTGGCACCAAGACGAAGAAGGCCACGACGATCAAGAGCCATCACAACGTGGGTGGTCTGCCGGAGCAACTGGGCCTGAAGCTGCTGGAGCCGCTGCGGGAGCTGTTCAAGGACGAGGTCCGCGAGCTGGGTGTCGCGCTGGGCCTGCCGCCGGAGATGGTCTACCGCCATCCCTTCCCGGGCCCGGGCCTGGGTGTGCGGATCCTGGGCGAAGTGAAGAAGGAGTACGCGGATCTGCTGCGCCGCGCCGACGCGATCTTCATCGAGGAGCTGCGCAATACGCGCGATGAGGCGACGGGCAAGACCTGGTACGAGCTGACGAGCCAGGCTTTCACGGTGTTCCTGCCGGTGAAGAGCGTGGGCGTGATGGGCGACGGCCGGACCTACGACTACGTCGTCGCGCTGCGCGCGGTGCAAACCAGCGACTTCATGACGGCGGACTGGGCGGAGCTTCCCTACAGCCTGCTCAAGCGCTGCTCGGGCCGGATCATCAACGAGGTGCGCGGCATCAACCGCGTGACCTACGACGTCTCCAGCAAGCCGCCGGCAACGATCGAGTGGGAATGATCGCTCCTCCCAATGAACAAGGGCCCTACGGGCCCTTGTTGGTTACTGCTATTGCACTGTTGGTGTCAGCTGCTTCGCGGTCGGCCAGCGCTCCCATCGCCCAGTGGTGTCGGGCGCTGCAACGGCACTGCCTGTCGCAGCTCCTTTGGCGAAAAGCCTGACCAGCGGAAGGCTTTTGAAATGAGCGTCGCAGGCGAGAACTTCTGCGCCGAGTCGCTGCGCAGTGGCATAAATCACCGCATCCGCAGTCGCGAGCTTGTGTTCCAGATTGGCCCTTGCCGCGAGCGCTGCGGTTTCGGAATCGAGCAGTTCCACTTGACAGTCTTCCAGCGATTCTTCGAGCCGCTCGCGTTCTTCTTCCGTCAGTTCGCGCAAGGCCCATTTGGAGAGTTCAAGCTGCACGATTGTCGGAACGATGCAGTGTTCCCTGGCTGGGAGCACAGACGCAATCCGTTGCCCCAGGGCGGTTTGGGAGAAGCACTCGATCCACGCAGACGTATCAATCACGATCTGACTACCCGGAACCTCCGGATGCGTGCTAGTAGCGGTCATTGCGATCACGGTATCCCTCCGTATTGGCGCCCTTGGCAATCCCGAAGAGGTCTTGCGGCGTGACGTGCGGGCAGATGAAGATGCCGTTGCCCCGGCGGATGAACATCAGCTTTTGACCGGACTTCCACTTGAGGGTGTCCCGAAGTTCCTTCGGTAATTCGATGCGGTGGCGGGGAGAAAGTTCTCCGGTTGGTGCGGGCATGTGTCCTCCGTGGCGATCGGTGAAGTGAAGAGCCGCCGATTCTTCTCTTCCAGTTCTCCTCGAACCACGACCTCGACGAGTGGCCGGCATGCCGTGATTGCCCAGGACCTGCGTCCCTCCGACTCTCATGAGCCGTTGAAGTTCGCCATCGCCGTGAGAAGGGGCTTGGCCCTTGCTGACACGCGATGTCAGCGCCGCTCTCCAGAATCGCGCGATCACTTCGACCGCCCGATCCGGGAGACCGCCATGGCCGACGATCACCCCATCTACGAACTGCGCCAGTACAAGATCGCCAAGGGCCAGCGCGAGCGCTTCATGCGGCTCTTCGACGAGGCTTTCGTCGACTCGCAGGAGGCCGTTGGCATGCGGCTCTACGGGCAGTTCGCCGACCTCGACGACCAGGACCGGTTTGTCTGGATCCGCGGCTTCGACGACATGGCCTCGCGCCAGCGCGCGCTGACCGAGTTCTACACGGGCCCGGTCTGGCAGGCTCGCCGCGGCGAGGCGAATCCGCTGCTCGTCGACAACGACAACTCCTGTTGCTGCGTGGCGCCGGCGGCGCGTCGTCGCCCGCACGCATCGACATCGCACGCGAAGCCAGCCGCGCGTCGCCCGGCCGCGCGCCGGGACTGATCGCCTTGCAGCTCTGCCATCTGTGGAAGGACCCGGCCGATCCGGAGGACGGCTTCGCGGCCTTCTTCGAGCGCGAGCTCACGCCGGTGATCGAGGCCGCCGGCCTGCCGGTGATCGGCAGCTTCGTCCCGGAGCGTTCCCTCAACAACTTCCCGCGCCTGCCGGTGCGCGAAGGCGAGAAGGTCTTCATGTGGATGACGCGTGCCGCCGATGCCGACGACTGGGCGCTCAAGTGGAGCGCGTGCCGCCATTCCCCCGCTTGGCGCGCGCTGGAGCCGCGCTGGCGCGACGCCCAGGAGCGCGCGCCGCAGATCCTGCGGCTGCGACCGAGTGTCGCCTCGGTCCTGCGCTGAGGGCCGCGCGAGCGGGCATTCCGCGCCAGCGTGGCTATGCTCCTGGCCATCCCTTCGTTTTCCGGACGTCTCCATGCGCAGCGCCTTCTCCATCCTCGCCCTCGTGATCGTGCTGACGATCGTGATGCTCAGCGCGAAGAAGCAGATGGAGGCGATGAAGCCTCGCGCGCCGGCGGCCTCCGCCGCGGCGCCGGGCTCGGCCGCGCCGGCCTTGCCGCAGCCCGAGGCCGTCGGCCGCCAGGTCCAGGACCTCATGAAGCAAGGCGAGCAGCGCGCCTCGGGCGCCGACAGCCAATGACCGTTCACGCGCTCTTCTTCTGCCTGCGGCCCGACCCGGCCACCGCGGCGAGACTGAGCGAGGTCTCCGCCGACGTGGCACGGCGTTTCGGCCTGCGCCTGCGGCCTCCCCGCACCGAGCGCCTGCACGTGACGCTGCATCACCTCGGCTGGTATGACGACCAGACCGACCAGGCCCAGGCGATGGCCGAAGTGCGCCGGCTCGCCGAAGACGCCGCCGCCACGCTGCGGCAGGGGCCGGTCCGCGTCGATTTCGACCAGTTGCTGAGCTTCACGCGCAAGCCGCGCAACCTGCCGCTCGTGCTGAGCGGCGGCGCGCGCCTGGATGGCGTGCGCGCGATGCGGGCCGCGCTCGGCGAGCGGCTCCAGGCCGCCTGCCTGCGGACCGATCCGCACTTCACGCCGCACCTGACGCTGTTCTACGACGACTTCGCCGTCGAGCCGCAACCCTTCGTCGTCCCGGGCTGGACCGCGACCGAGTTCCTGCTGCTGGACAGCCTGCAGGGCCAGTCGACGCACGTCGACCTGGCGCGCTGGCCGCTGGCGGCCTGAAGCCCCGAAGGGGCAGGCGCGCGGCGATCAGGCGGGATCGACGATCTCCCGCGCCAGCGCGCGCAGGCTCAGCGGCGCCGAACCCTCGGCGTGATTCGACACCGTCACGTAGACCGGATGACCCGCGTCCGCCGTCGCGCGGATCACCTTCGCCAGCACGGCGCGCGTCTGCGGATCGGGATCCATCATCTCGGCGTACTCGCCGTACTTCTTCTCCGCGTCCTCGTAGCCGAAGGGGCCATGAATGCGGTGCAGGTTCCAGCGACAGACCAGCGGCCCGGGCCACATCGCCCGCAGCAGCGGCAACTGCTCCTGGATGGGCGGCAGCTTCGGATGCAGGCCGAGGCAGTAGCGCGTGCCGGTCTCCTTCAGCACCGCGACGAAGTCCGGCGTCAGCCATTCCGGATCACGGACCTCGACCGCCACGACCGCCTCGGGCGCGACATCGCGCAGCGAGGGCAGGGTGGTCAGCATCGCGTGCAGCCGGTCGAGCTGCTCGGGCATCCGGTCCAGCATCGCCAGCGGCAAGGGGCTGAGCTGGAACACCAGCGCGCCGATGCGCGCGCCCAGTCCCTCCATCGCCGGCTCGAGGAATTCCTGGATCGCGAGCCGCGGATCGAGGAAGGCCGTGTTGGCCTGACGGCCGCGCCCGTCCTCCGCGCGCACCTGCGCATCGGTGATCACGCTGGGCGCCTTGACCGTGAAACGGAAGTCCTCCGGCACCTGCTGCGCGTAGCGCTCGTACTGGCTGGCGGTGAGCGATTGGTAGAAGCCGCGGTCGATGCTCACCGCGCGGTGCAGCGGCTGCTGCGCATAGGCGTTCAGGCCGTTGCGCGACAAGTTGGACTCGCCATGCCGGCCCGCCCAGACGATGCCTTGCCAGCCCGGATAGCTCCACGACGAGGTGCCGAGCCGGATCCGCGGCGACAGCGCGGCCGCCAGCGCGATCTGCGACTCGTCCACCGGCTGCGGCTGGATGCCGGCGCGGCGGCGCTTCGGTCCGGGCCCGGCCGCCGCGGCATCGCCGTCGGCATCTTCGTCGCGGTCGAGCTCGCGGCCGTCATGGCCGTCGGCATCTTCATCCCGCCCGGCGGTGGAGGGCGCCGGCTGCGCCGGCAGCAACTCGCCGAAGAGGTCGTCCTGATGAGCGTCATGCGCCTGTTCCATGGGGCGGCAGCATAGCGGGCGCGGCTACACTGCCGCGCGAGCTCCGCCATGACCACCGAGTCCCCCCCGATCCTTCCCGCCGACGACTACGCGATGCGGCTTGCCCTCGATCAGGCCCAGAACGCCTGGCTCGTCGGCGAGGTGCCCGTCGGCGCCGTCATCATGCGCGCCGGCCAGGTGATCGCCACCGGCTACAACCGCCCGATCACGACGCACGACCCGACCGCCCACGCCGAGATCGTCGCGCTGCGCCACGCCGCGCAACTGCTGGGCAACTACCGGCTGCCCGAGTGCGAGCTCTACGTGACCCTGGAGCCCTGCGCGATGTGCGCGATGGCGATGATGCATGCGCGGCTCAAGCGCGTGGTCTTCGCGGCGCCCGATCCGAAGACCGGGGTCGCGGGCTCGGTGCTGGACCTGTTCGCGCAGAAGCAGCTGAACCACCACACCGCGCTGCACGGCGGCGTGCTGGCCGAGGCCTCCGCGAAGCTGCTGCGCGAATTCTTCGCCGAGCGCCGCGAGGCCGCGCGCCAGGCCCGCGATGCGCGCCGCCGCGCCGGCGGGCAGACACCGGGCCTGGAGGCCGACGGCCTGGCCGCAATGGCCGCGCTGCCCGAGGTCCAGGAGTTCCCCGAGATCCCGGTCGGCGACGCGCACTACCTCCCCTTGAATGTCGATCCCCCGCAGGACGACCCGCAGCGATGAGCTCCCTGACCCTCTACACCCCTTCCGGCGTCCTGGCCCAATCGCAGCCGCTCAAGCGCGCGGCCAAGCGGCTGACGGCGCTCGGCTTCGACGTGACGATCGACGAGACCGCGCTGGCGAAGCATCAGCGCTTCGCCGGCGACGACGACACGCGCCTGGCCGCGCTGCACCGCGTCGCCGAGGCGGCGCCCTCGGTGGCGCTGGCCACGCGCGGCGGCTACGGCCTGACGCGGCTGCTCGACCGCATCGACTGGGCGTTGATGGCGCGCAGCGTGGAGCGCGGCACCCGCTGGGTCGGCCTCAGCGATGTCACCGCGCTGCAACTGGCGCTGCTGGCCCACACGAAGCAGACCAGTTGGGCCGGTCCGATCGCCTGCGATGACTTCGGCCGCGCTGAGGCCGACGGCGGCGTCGACGAGATCACGCGCGACTGCTTCCTCGAGGCGATGGACGGCTCGCTCGAGGCCATCGGCTTCCGCACCGAAGCGGGCCTGGACGGCGTCGAGGCGCGCGGCACGCTGTGGGGCGGCAATCTCGCGGTGCTGTGCTCGCTGCTGGGCACGCCCCACTTCCCGAAGATCAAGGGCGGCCTCCTGTTCCTGGAGGACGTCAACGAGCATCCCTACCGCGTCGAGCGCATGCTGCTGCAGCTGTGGCAGGCCGGCGTGCTCGACGCGCAGAAGGCGGTCATCCTGGGCAGCTTCAGCGGCTGGAAGAAGTCGCCACTGGATCGCGGCTATTCGATGAAGAGCTGTGTCCAGGCGCTGCGCGAGCGCGTCAAGGTGCCCATCCTCACCGGGCTGCCCTTCGGGCACGTGCCGACCAAGGTCTGCCTGCCGGTCGGCGCGAAGGCCGAGATGATGGTCGAGGGCCGCGACGTGATCGTCGCCTGGGGCCATGTCGGCCCGGGGCACGACCACGATCATGCGCACGGCCATGACGACGCTCCTCACGGCCACGATCACGCCCACGATCGCGGTCACGACGGTCACGATCACCGCTGACCGTCGTCACGCGCGGGCGGCGAACGGGGCCGCTATGATGCGCCCCGGCATCGGCCGGCCCCCACGAGAGGCCCGGCCTTGGCAACAATCTGGCAATGCCGCATCCGGACGATGCGGCGTTTGCTTTTTGGAAGGATGACGATGTCGTCGGGGCTGTGGAACGCGTCGCTGCACGCGGCTGGAGGCTGGCGCGGAGCGTGGGCACCCCTGGCGCGCCGGATCGCGCGGCTGAGCGCGGGACTGCTCGCCGCGGCGCTGCTCGCGGCCTGCAACAACAGCCCTTATCCGGCCGGCGCGGCCAAGGACAACACGCTCTACCTGTCCTTCGACGAACGCTCGCCGCGCTACCTCGATCCGACCGCGTCCTACACGGCGCCCGAGTCGGTCTACACCTACCAGATCACCGAGCCGCTCTACGGCTACCACTACCTGAAGCGGCCCTACGCGCTGATTCCGCGCGCGGCCGCGGCAGTGATCAAGCCCTACTACCTGGACGCCGCCGGCAAGCGCCTGCCCGACGACGCGCCCGCCGAGCAGATCGCCCTCAGCGTCTACGACGTGCCGATCCGCCCCGGCGTGATGTACGCGCCCAGCCCCGCCTTCGCCAAGGACGCGCAGGGCCACTACCTCTATCACCACCTCACGGCCAAGGACCTCGGCGACAAGCGCTCGCCGTGGCAGTTCGAGCATCAGGGCACGCGTGAGCTCGAGGCCGCGGACTTCGTGTTCGCGCTCAAGCGCCACGCCACCACCCGCGTCGAGGCGCCGATCTTCGGCCTGTTCTCCGAGCACGTGCTGGGCCTGAAGGAGTACGGCGCGCTGATCCGCGAGGAGAACGCCAAGCTGCTCAAGGGCCTGCCGGAGAACTCGCCCGACAAGCCGTTCCTGGACTTCCGCCGCTGGCCGCTGGCTGGTGCCGAGGCGGTCGACAAGCACCTGCTGCGCGTGCGCATCAAGGGCAAGTACCCGCAATGGTCGTACTGGATGTCGACGACCTTCATGGCGCCGATCCCGTGGGAGGTGGACCTGTTCTACGCCCAGCCCGGCATGGCCGAGCACGGCCTGTCGTGGAACCAGTGGCCGGTGGGCACCGGGCCTTACATGATGACGGAGTACCAGCAGGACCGCCGCCATGTGATGTCGCGCAACCCGAACTACCGCAAGGACGACCTGTACCCCTGCGAGGGCATGCCCGACGACGGACCGGCGGGCCGCCTGGCCGACTGCGGCAAACCGATGCCCTTCATCGACAGGATCGTCGCCACGCTGATCAAGGAGCGGGTGCCGCGCAAGGAGATGTTCAAGCAGGGCTACCTCGACATTCCCGACCTGGAGCGCGGCGACTGGGGCGTCGAGTTCTACGCCGACGCCAGCGACTCCGCCGAGACCGAGGCCTTCTTCAACAAGCGCGGCTTCATGTTCCCGCGCTCGACCGATCCCAACAACTGGTACCTCGGCTTCAACATGCTGGATCCGGTGATCGGCAAGGGCGCAACGCCCGAGGACGATGCCCGCCACCGCAAGCTGCGCCAGGCGCTGTCCATCGCGATCGACTGGGAGGAGGGCTACGGCCGCATCTTCAAGAACCGCGGCGGCGTCACCGCTTACGGGCCGGTGCCGCCGGGCGTGTTCGGCTCGCGCGAGGCGCAGCCGGGCTTCTTCAATCCGGTCACGCACCGGCTCGTGAACGGCAGGATCGAGCGCCGTCCGCTCGAGGACGCGAAGCAGCTGCTGGCCGAAGCCGGCTACCCCGATGGCCGCGACGCGAAGACCGGCCAGCCGCTGGTGCTGAACTACGACTTCATGCGCACCGTCACGCCCGAGGTGAAGGCCGAGAACGACTGGCTGGTGAAGCAGTTCGCCAAGCTGGGTATCCAGCTCGACGTGCGCGCCACCGACTACAACCAGTTCCAGGAAAAGGTCCGCCAGGGCAAGCACCAGGTCTTCTGGTGGGGCTGGTTCGCGGACTATCCGGACGCCGAGAACTTCCTGTTCCTGCTCTACGGCCCGAACAGCAAGTCGCTGCATGAGGGCGAGAACTCGGGCAACTACGAGAACGCCGAGTTCGACCGCCTGTTCAAGCAGGTGCAGGTGCTGGACGACGGGCCGCAGAAGCAGCAGGTGATCGACCGCATGGTGGCGATCACGCAGCAGGACGCGCCCTGGGCCTTCGGCTACTGGGCCTGGACCGGGCAGGCGTATCAGAGCTGGGTGCACAACGGCAAGCCCAGCATCGTGATCCGCGATCCGGTGCGCTTCTACCGCATCGATCCGGCGCGCCGCGCGCAGTTGCAGGGCGAGTGGAACCGCCCGGTGTGGTGGCCGCTGCTGGTGCTGGTGATCGGCGCCGGCGTGATCGCCTGGACCACGCGCCGCAGCTTCCGCCTGCGCGAGACCGCCACGGCGCGCGGCACCGCCGCGGCCATCCCCGCAGAGAACGCCCCGCGCGGCGCCGACTGATGCTCAAGTACCTCGCACGGCGGCTGGCCTACGGGCTGGCCATCCTGGTCGGCGTGAACCTGCTGACCTTCTTCCTGTTCTTCACCGTCAACACGCCCGATGACATGGCGCGCCTGAACATCGGCGGCAAGCGCGTCTCGCAGGTGCAGATCGACAAGTGGAAGGCCGAGCGCGGCTACGACAAGCCGCTGTACTGGGACGCGTCGCGCCAAGGCGCCCAGCGGCTCACGCACACGGTGTTCTGGGAACGCTCGGTGTCGCTGATGCTGCTGGAGTTCGGCCGCTCCGACGCGCGCCAGGCCGTCGACATCGGCCACGAGATCAAGACCCGCATGGGCGTGAGCCTGCAGCTCGCGGTGCCGATCTTCGTGTTGCAGCTGATCATCAGCGTCGCCTTCGCGCTGCTGCTGACCTTCTTCCGCAACTCGCGCATCGACTTCTGGGGCGTCGTGCTGTGCGTGCTGATGCTGTCGATCTCCAGCCTCTTCTACATCATCGTCGGACAGTTCTTCTTCTCGCGGGTGCTGCGCCTGGTGCCGATCAACGGCTACGAGCCGGGCCTGGACGCGCTCAAGTTCCTGGCGCTGCCGATCGCGCTGTCGCTGCTGTCGCGGCTGGGCGGCGAGGCCCGCCTGTACCGCGCGATGCTGCTCGAGGAGGTCGGCAAGGACTACGTCCGCACCGCCCGCGCCAAGGGCCTGTCGGAGCCGGTGGTGCTGATGCGCCATGTGCTGCGCAACGCGCTGATCCCGATCATCACGAGCGCGGGCGCCTATCTGCCCTACGTGTTCCTGGGCAGCCTGGTGTTCGAGAGCTTCTTCGGCATCCCGGGTCTGGGCGCCTTCGTCATCGATGCGATCACCGGCCAGGACTTCGCCATCGTGCGCACCATGGTGTTCCTGGGCGCGGTGCTCTACATCGCGAGCAACGCGCTGATCGACGTGGTCTACACCTGGGTCGATCCGCGCGTGCGGCTGACCTGACGCGGCCTCGCGCCGATCCGACAAGAGATTCGACATGGGATTCAAGGTCGTCATCCTCTGGACCGACGTGGCGCTGTGGGCGATGTTCGCGGCGCTGGTGTTCTACATCGCGCGGCTGATCCGGCGCCCGCATCTGCGCGCGAACTGGCAGCGCGTGCTGCGCGATCCGGCCGCGCTCAGCGCCGGCGTGGTGCTGGCGCTGTTCCTGGGCCTCACGGCGCTGGACAGCCTGCACTTCCGGCGCGCGCTGGCGGACAGCCCGGCCGGCCAGCAGTTCTACGAGACCCGCACCGAATCGGTCCTGGACCTGCTGCTGGCGCGCCAGATCGAGATGCGCGAGACCAGCTACTCCGCGCCGCTGGCCTATCAGGGCTTCACGCTGGACAGCGTCGCCCACGGCAGCGAGATCGTGCGCGAGTTCCCGCGCCTGGCCTTCGGCGGCGCGCATCTGCAGGATCCGGCGCGCGACTGGTCCGGCGACGTGACGCGGCGCGCGCTGACCGGCCTGGCGCTGGGCGCCCTGGCGTCAGCGCTGATCGCGCTGGCGATGGCGGCGGCGCTGGCGCCGCATCACGGCGGCTTCCGCCAGGGCCTGAAGGACCTGCTGGCCGACCGCACGCACTACCCGTGGCGCGCGGCGCTGGGGACGCTGTCGGTCATCGCGCTGCTGGCGGGCCCGACGATCGCGCTGATGGGCCACTACCACGTCTTCGGCACCGACCAGACCGGCAACGACGTGCTCTACCAGGCGCTCAAGAGCATCCGCACCGCCTTCGTGATCGGCGCGCTGTCGACGCTGGCGACGCTGCCTTTCGCGCTGGTGCTGGGCATCCTCGCCGGCTACCTCAAGGGCTGGGTGGACGAGCTGATCCAGTACTTCTACACGGTGCTGACCTCGGTCCCGAACGTGCTGCTGATCGCCGCCTGCGTGCTGATGGTGCAGGTCTTCCTGGACAAGCACCCGGAGGCCTTCGAAACCGGCGCCGAACGCGCCGACCTCAAGATCTTCCTGCTCTGCGTGATCCTGGGCGTGACGGGCTGGGCGACGCTGTGCCGGCTGGTGCGCGGCGAGACGCTCAAGCTGCGCGAGGCCGACTTCGTGCAGGCCGCGACCGCCTTCGGCGTGCGCGACACGACGATCATGGTCCGCCACATCGTGCCCAACGTGATGCACCTGGTGCTGATCTCGCTGGTGCTCAACTTCTCCGACCTCATCCTCTACGAGGCCGTGTTGACCTACGTCGGCGTAGGCGTGGACCCGGGCATGAACAGCTTCGGCGGCATGATCAACCTGGCCCGCTCGGAGATGAGCCGCGACCCGGTGGTGTGGTGGAGCTTCGTCGCGGCCTTCGGCTTCATGGTGAGCCTGGTGCTGGCCGCCAACCTGTTCGCCGACGGCGTGCGCGATGCCTTCGACCCTCGCGCGCGCAAGCTGCGGCCGCAGGTGCTGTCGCTCAAGAAGAAGAACGCCCAGGCCTGAGGAGCGCCAGATGCTGAAGATCGACGACCTCCACGTGCACCTGGACGCCGACGCCGGCCTGGTGCGGGCCATCGACGGGATGCGGCTCACACTGGCGCAAGGACGCACCTTCGCGCTGGTGGGCGAGTCCGGCTGCGGCAAGAGCATGACCGCGCTGGCGCTGATGCGGCTGCTGCCCGACAACGGCCGCATCGCCGGCGGCCGGCTCGAGCTCGACGGCCAGGACCTCTTCGACCTGAGCGAGGCCCGCATGCGCGACGTGCGCGGCGGACGCATCGGGATGATCTTCCAGGAGCCAGGCACCAGCCTCAATCCAGTGATGAAGGTCGGCGACCAGATCGTCGAGGCCATCCAGGCCCACACGCCGCTGCGCGGCGAGGCCGCTCGCAAGAAGGCCGTCGACTGGCTGCGCCGCGTTGGCATCCCAGAGCCCGAACGCCGCATCGACGAGTACCCGTTCCGCCTCTCCGGCGGACAGAAGCAGCGCATCATGATCGCGATGACGCTGGCCGCGGAACCCGACTTCCTGATCGCCGACGAACCCACCACCGCGCTCGACGTCACCATCCAGGCCCAGATCCTGGAGTTGCTCAAGGACCTGCAGCGCGAACGCGGCCTCGGACTGCTGCTCATCACCCACGACCTGGGCGTGGTGTCCGGGATGGCCCATCAAGTCGCCCTGATGTACGCGGGACAGATCGTCGAGGTCGCGCCAGCCGACGAGTTCTTCAGCGCGCCGAAACACCCTTATGCGCGGCTGCTGCTTCGCGCGCTGCCGGATGCGCAGCGCCGCGGGGAACCGCTGGCCGCCATCCCCGGAACCGTGCCGCCGCTTTGGCAACACTTCAAGGGGTGCCGCTTCGCACCTCGATGCGACCGGGCCATGGTCCATTGCGCAAGCACGCCGCCAGCGCTGCAGCCCGTCTCTGGAGACGTCGCAGCGCATGAGGTGAGGTGCTTGCTCTATACAGATCCCAGGGAGACCGTGGACTTGACGGAGAGCGCCGGCGGTGCCGGTGCCCCTCCGCGCTCACAGTCTTCCCTTCGGTCAGGGTTCGCTCGGAGGGGCACCGGCACCGCCGGCGCCGAGCAGTCGCCATCATTGCTCCTCGAGGTCAAGGACCTGCGTGTGCGGTATCCGTTGGGGCGCGGAATGTTCGGCGGGATCAAACGCTGGTTCGACGCAGTGGATGGCGTCTCCTATGCCATCGAGGCAGGACGCACGCTCGCCCTCGTCGGCGAGTCCGGCTGCGGAAAAACCACCTCCGGCAAAGCCATCGTCCAGCTCCTGCGACGCACCGCCGTCATCGAGGGCCAGGCTTTGCTCCATCCGCCCCAAGGGCAGGGCGGGGCGCCCAGAGACCTCTTCCAGCTCGACGGAGACCCGCTGCGCGAGGCACGCCGCCAAGTCCAGATCATCTTCCAGGACCCCTTCGCCTCACTGAACCCGCGGCTGCGCGTCCAGGAAGTGCTCGAGGAAGGCCTGCTCGCGCTACGGCCCGAACTCGACGGACCCGCACGCATCGCACTGCTGCACGACCTCGTCGACCAGGTCGGCCTGCGCCGCGACGCACTCGCCCGCTTCCCCCACGAGTTCTCCGGCGGCCAGCGCCAACGCATCGCCATCGCCCGCGCACTCGCCGTGGAGCCCCGCCTGATCGTCTGCGACGAACCGACCTCCGCGCTCGACGTGTCCGTCCAGGCGCAGATCCTGAACCTGCTGCGCGAACTCCAGCGCAGCCGCGGCCTGTCCTTCCTGTTCATCACACACAACATCGGCGTCGTCGAATACATCGCCGACGAGGTCGCCGTCATGCAGGCCGGCCGCATCGTCGAGTCCGGACCCTGCGACACGGTGCTCGGCCAACCGGCCCAGGACTACACTCGCACCCTGCTGGCCGCCGTCCCGCGCGTGGAGCGGCGCACGCCCGCCTGACCTTTTTTCAACTCCGTTTCCATTCCCCAAAGGGTCGCGTCGCGACCCTTTTTTCTGCCCGAAACAGACGTTTCGAAACCCACGCACCATCCTGGAGCGCAGTGACATTCCTTCAAGCAACGGAAACCCCGTTGACCGAACTCGATGGGGCGCAAACGTCCTGTTGATCGCCTTTTCGCACGGACGCAGTGCGTGACGAATGGCCGGCCGGGCGATTGGTAATGCGGATGTTTGAAATAGGTGCCGCTTACAGGCTTTTACAAGCGAGAACCGAAGTTTTCGGGCGTTCAGCGCGCGTCGCGCGGCCGCAACGCGGAGCGATGTCCGCCCTTTGGTGTTTACCCGCGAAATGGCGTCCAGAAGTGGCTCCGGCCGCCGCCCATAGGGTGATTACGGGGATTCGTTTTCAAACCGGAAAAGAAACTGCCTCGGCCCCATCCCGGGAACACCGCTCGGAGGGCACTGGCCGATATCCCGGCCGCCCGTGTTCCCGGGGACACAACAACTGTGTTTCTGGTCTTAAGGAGTCTTCATGTTCAAACGCAAGAGCATCAATCTGGCAGCCCTGCTGGCGCTCGGCGCCGCGGCGCTGCCAGTGGCCGCCCAGCAGCAGCTGGACCGCGTGGAAATCACCGGCACGTCGATCAAGCGCATCGACGCCGAAACCTCGCTGCCAGTGAGCGTCATCAGCCGCGAATCGATCAACAAGTCCGGCGCGTCCAACGTGCAGGAACTGGTCGACCGCCTGAGCTACAACAACGGCGGCGGCCTGGCGCTGGGTCAGTCCATCGGCGACGGCTCGGCCAACGGCCAGGTCGGCGCGTCGCTGCGCGGCCTGGGCCGCGGACGCACGCTGGTGCTGCTGAACGGCCGCCGCCTGCCGGTGTATCCGTTCTCCGGCCAGGGCGTGGACCTGAACTCGATCCCGCTGGCCGCGATCGAGCGCATCGAGGTGCTGCGTGACGGCGCTTCGGCGACCTACGGCTCCGACGCCATCGGCGGCGTCATGAACTTCATCACCCGCAAGGACCTGCAGGGCGGCGACATCTCCGTCGGCCTGGAGATGCCGCGCGGCAGCGTGGGCGACGTCTTCTCGCTGGCCGCCGGCGGCGGCGTCGGCGACCTGGGCAAGGACGGCTGGAACCTGCTGGGTACGCTGAACTACCAGAAGTACGACGCGATCCGCGCGGCGGACCGCTCCTACGCATCCACCGGCAACCGTCCCGACATCGGCGTGGTGAAGGACTCGGGCAATACCTTCCCGGCCAACGCGTTCCTCGCCACGACCGGCCAGTACGTGCCCGGCGCCGCCGGCTTCCCGAACTGCGCGCCGCCTTACTCCTATGCCGGCGCGCGCAACTGCCGCTACGACTTCACCCACTTCATCGACCTGATCCCCGAGTCCGACCGCTACGGCGCATTGGTCAAGGGCACGCTCGCGGTGAACCAGGACAACACGCTGTTCGCCGAAGTGGCCTACAGCCGCAACGAGATCATCCTGGGCTCGTCGCAGACCCCGTCGACGACGACCGGCAAGCCGGACTACCTGTACCCGGGCGGCGGCAAGTACTACCCGACCGCCGCCGTGGACGCGGTGTCGCCGGGCTACCGCGGCGACCTGGTGCTGTCGTGGCGCATGGTGGACGGCGGCCAGCGCCGCACGCAGGTGACCAACCAGGTGACCCGCACCGTGCTGGGCGCCGAAGGCACGATGGGCGGCTTCGACTACAAGGCCGCCTTCGTCTACGCCGAGGGCAAGGCCCGCGAGGACTTCATCAGCGGCAACTACTCCGACGCCCGCCTGGTGCAGGCGCTCAAGACCGGCCTGATCAACCCGTGGGGCCCGAACGACGCCGTCGGCCTGGCCACGCTCAAGAGCGCCGAGCTCTCGGGCAACAACCGCAAGTCCAAGACCAGCAACACCGGCGGCGACTTCACGCTGTCGCGCGAGCTGTTCAACGTGGGCGCCGGCAACCTGGGCGTCGCCTTCGGCGGTGAGTTCCGCAAGGAAAAGTACCTGGACGGCTACTCCGACATCGCCGGCTCCGGCGACGTGGTGGGCGGCAACGGCACGGCCGGCCGCGTCGAAGCCAACCGCGACGTGAGCGGCCTGTTCGGTGAAGCCAACTTCCCGGTGCTCAAGAGCGTCGAGATCAACGCGGCGGTGCGCTACGACAAGTACAGCAGCACGCACGGCGGCTCGCGCGACGGTTCCTTCGACACCAAGGACCTGTCCGCCACCAGCCCCAAGCTGTCGGTCAAGTTCACGCCGATGACCGGCCTGCTGTTCCGCGCGTCGGCCGGCAAGGGCTTCCGCGCCCCGGCGCTGGACAACCTGTTCGCGCCGTCGTCGTTCACGAACACGGGCGGCAACTTCACCGACCCCAACTACGACCGCGTGAAGGGCTGCACCGGGTTCCCCAACACCAACTACTGCGACACGCAGCTGACGGTGCAGCAGAACAGCAACCGCAACCTGGAGCCGGAGAAGTCCAAGACCTTCACCCTGGGCCTGGTGTTCGAGATGATCAAGGACACCACGCTCAGCGTCGATTACTTCGACATGAAGATCACCAACGGCCTGCGCTTTCTGTCGGGCGATGACATCCTGCGTGACTGGTACAAGCACCAGGTGCCGGGCACGTTCACGAGCACGTCGATCTTCGCCGACCGCCTGGTCGTCGATCCGGCCACGGGCTACCTGAACTACGTCCGCGCCTCGTGGGAGAACGTCGGCAAGCTGCGCACCGCCGGCTTCGACTTCAGCGCCCGCGCCCGCATCCGCACCGACTACGGCGCGTTCACGCCGGGCTGGGAAGCCACGCTGCTGACCAAGAGCGAGGAGTCGATCGTGGGCACCGGCACGACCCGCGACAACCTGGGCAAGTACAACCTGGGCGGCCCGGTCGTGAAGCTGAAGCAGACCTTCACGCTGGACTGGGACAAGGGCAACTGGGGCGCCTCGCTGCGCTACTTCCGCCAGAACGGCTACGAGGACTACGACGAGGTGGCGCACGTCAAGGCGTATGACCTGTTCGACGTCCAGGGCCAGTACCGCGGCATCAAGGGCGTGACCATCACGGCCGGCATCCGCAACCTGTTCGACAAGAAGCCGCCGGTGACGAACCAGCAGGACTACTTCCAGGTGGGCTTCGACCCGACCTACGCGGCGGTCCAGCAGCGCTCCTTCTACGTCCGCGGCAACTACCGCTTCTGAAGCTGATCTGACTTAGATTAGCGTCCGGACCCGGACTCCCAGCAGGCCCTTCGGGGCCTGCTTCCGCTTCCGGACCCCCTCAGGCTGAACGCGGCCCGCCGCACGACCATGGACTATCTGAACCCCGCACTGGACTTCACCGCCCTGGGCCGCACGCTGCGGACCGAGGGGAGGGTGCTGATCCGCGATTTCTTCATCCCCGAGGTCGCCGACGCGCTCGACCGCGCGCTGCAGGCGATCGACTGGGAACTGGTCTACCGCGACCCGCAGGGCGACCAGCGGCTGACCGGCCCCCAATTGCGCGCGCTCACGCCGCAGCAGCGCATGCAGCTGACGGAAGGGATCCTCGCCGTGGCGCGCGAGCACTTCCAGTTCTCGTTTTTCTCGGACTCGATGGTGAAGGCGGTGCAGGACGGCCGCTCCGATCTGCTCGCGCGTTTCATGCGCTGGATGGCGGGGGAGGACTTCCTGTCACGCATGCGCGAACTCAGCGGCGATGCCTCGATCAACGGCGTCTACGCGCAGGCGACGATGTACTCGCGCGGTAACTTCCTGACCACCCATGATGACCATGTGGACCGCGAGGACCGCCGCATCGCCTATGTGATCAACCTCACGCGGCGCTGGCGTCCGGACTGGGGCGGGATGCTGCATTTCACCGCCGAGGACGGGTCGGTGCTGGACACCTTCTTCCCCCACTTCAATTCACTGTCGCTGTTCACGGTGCCGCAGCGACATTTCGTCTCTTATGTGCCGCCATTCGCCATGGCGGAGCGCCAGGCGATCACCGGCTGGCTGATCGCGGCCTGAGCGGGCACGGCGCTTGCTGCGTTCGCCCTGTAACCATCTCGGCGCCCGCTTGCGGGTTAGCCCTAGGCTGCCACGGACCGGCGGGAAAGGTCATACCAGTAGAATACCAGGACTGCTTTCATGACCTCCGGCTGTTGCGTCCGCTGTAACTCCCGGTGATCCGTGCGATGGGCGATGCCCGCATGCTGGGGCAAACCCCATGGCTTGCGGCTTGTGCATGTCGTTTATGATCAAGGTCGTGAAAGGTGGTTGAAATCTGTAGTTTTGCTACATTTTCTTGACCGATCCTTGAGACGCCCGCGGCCACAAGCTGACGGGCATTTTTGTTGAGTCGGGTTCGTATCGTGCCCTGGGTTTTCGAGTCTTCGTGTGTCCATCCTGCATTCGGCGGGTCGGCGGTCCGCGGCGCTCCGGCGTTATGGCACCAGCTGCATCCGTCGCTCGCACAGCCGGCAAGACAGGCGCTGCTGACCCCAGGTTGCGGCGCGAACGCCTGATCCGACCAGACGCTGTGTTGAGTCGAACTCCCCTTGTAGCTTCGATGAAAGAAATTCGCAGTTTGATGAAGGAGCGCGCATGAACTTTGCGCAGGATAAAGGCGGTTCCTCGCGCCTGACGGGCTTCGGCCTCGTCGTCTTGGTCCACGTCCTGATCATCGGCGCCCTGGCCAGCGGCCTGGCGACGAAGATCAAGGAGGCGGTGAAGGGTCCGATCGACGTCAAGGTCGTCGAGGAAAAGGTCAAGCCGCCTCCTCCTCCAGAGAAGGTCGTGCCGCCGCCCCCGGACATCAAGGCCCCGCCGCCGCCGTTCGTGCCGCCGCCGGAAGTGGTGGTGACGGCGCCGCCGCCGCCGACCCCCGCCGTGGCGGTGCAGTCGACGACGCCGCCGCCGGCCCAGGAATTCCGTCCGGCTCCGCCGGCCGCCGCGCCCGCGCCCCCGGCGCCGCCGTCGGACCGTCCGAAGTCGGCGATCGGCAACTGCTCCAAGATGGCCAAGCCCGAGATGCCGGCCCTCAACTGGAGCGGCACCGCGAGCTACAAGGCGACCTTCACCGTCAAGGGCGGCAAGGTGGTCGACGTGGCCTTCGCGACGCTGCGCGGCGCCAACGACCGCAAGGCCGAGCGCGCGCTCAAGAGCGCCATCCAGGCCGCGCTCGCCGACTACCAGTGCACGGACGCGGTCCTCGAACAGGAATTCGTGTTCAACATGGAATGATCCGCGGGCCGATCCGCCCGCGGTCGATCGAATACGGGGCGCAGCACCGCGCCCCGCCCTCTCAACCTGAGTTCAAGACTTTTTGCGTAGGAGCTAACTCCATGATCTCTCGTCTGTCTGCCTTGTTTGCGGCCCTCGCGTGCGCCGCGACCCTGGCCGTGTCCCCGCTGGCCGCCCAAGCGCAGGATCAGGCTGCCTCGGCCGCCGCTTCCGCCGCCGACACCGCCCCCGCTCCTGCTGCCGACATCGCTCCCGCCGCCGTTGCCGAAGCGCCCGCCGCCAAGCCGGTCGACAACCCCTACAGCCTGGGCAACATCGTCGCCCACGGCAACGTCGTCGACCAGGCCGTGCTGGTGATCCTGGGCATCATGTCCATGGGCTCCTGGTACATCCTGTTCACGAAGCTGTGGGACACCTCCAAGATCGCCCGTGAAGCCAAGGAAGTCCGCGCCTCGTTCTTCAAGAAGGCCTCCCTGCAGGAAGGCATCAAGAGCCTGAGCGAGACCGGCGCGTTCCGCTTCATCGCCCAGACCGGCGTGGAAGCTTCGGACCACCACGAAGGCGCCCTGACCGAGAACATCGACCACAACACCTGGGTCACGATGAACATCGACCGCGCCGTCGGCGAAGTGAACTCGCGCCTGCAAGGCGGCCTGGGCTTCCTGGCCACCGTCGGCTCGACCAGCCCCTTCATCGGCCTGTTCGGTACCGTGTGGGGCATCCTGCAGGCGCTGACCCAGATCGGCGTCGCCGGCCAGGCTTCGATCGACAAGGTCGCCGGCCCCGTCGGCGCCGCGCTGATCATGACCGCGATCGGTCTGGGCGTGGCCGTTCCGGCCGTGCTGGGCTACAACTGGCTGGTCAACCGCAACAAGTCGGTGATGGGCCAGGTCCGTGCCTTCGCTGCTGACCTGCACGGCGTCCTGATGGGCAGCCGCAAGGTCGCCGGCCGCTAATCCACAGCAGTCCCGGAGACGCAATATGGGGATGAACGTAGGTTCGTCCGGTGGCGACGACGAGGTGGTCTCGACCATCAACACCACGCCCCTGGTGGACGTGATGCTGGTGCTCCTGATCATCTTCCTGATCACCGTGCCGGTGGTGACGCAATCGGTGGGGGTGACCCTGCCGAAGGAGACGAACGTCGTCCGCGTCACCAAGCCGGAAAACATCGAGATCGCGGTGACCAAGGATGGCGACATCTACTGGGGCGTGCAGCCGATTCCGGATACGGAAACGCTGGTCACGCGCCTGAAGAAGGTGGCGGTTCTGAATCCTCAGCCGGAAGTCCACATCCGTGGCGACGAGAAGTCGCGCTACGAGAACGTGGGCAAGGTGATGGTCGCGTGCCAGCGCGCGGGCATCATGTCCATCAAGTTCGTCACCGAGCCGCCGGCTCGTGGTGGCTGAAGGAGCTGAAGAATGGGTATGAATGTCGGAAGCTCCAGCGGTGGTGACGATCCCGAAACCATGCTGGACGTCAACACGACGCCGCTGATCGACGTGATGCTGGTGCTGCTGGTGATGCTGATCATCACCATCCCGATCCAGCTGCACTCGGTCAACCTGGACATGCCGCCGCCCAACAACAACCCGCCGCCGCAGGATCCGGTCGTCCACGAAGTGGCGATCGACTTCGACGGCACGGTGTTCTGGGATGGCAATGCGGTGCCGAACCACGCGGCCCTCGAGGCCAAGATGGCCGAGGTGGCGGCGACGCCGGACCAGCCGGAAGTGCACATCAAGCCGAACAAGCTGGCCGAGTACGGCTATGTCGCCAACGTGATGGCGTCGGCGCAGCGCCTCGGCGTCAAGAAGATGGCGATGGTCGGGAACGAGCAGTTCCTGAACTGAGACCGGATGGCCGTCTGATCGATGTCTGAACGAAACGCGCTGCCCGCGAGGGTGGCGCGTTTTTCTTCGTAGGAGAGCAAGCGAATGAAACTCAAACTGCTGGCAACCGCCGCCGTCGGCGCCGCCGCGCTGGTGCTGGGCACCACGCCCGAGGGCAGCCTGAGCGTCCTGTCCCAGGCCGCCGCGCAGGTGCGTCCGCAAGTCGGCGGCGCGCTCAAGGCCGCGTCCGACCTGCTCAAGGCGGGCAAGGCGCAGGAAGCGATGGCCAAGATCCGCGAAGCCGAAGCCGTGCCCGGCCGCAACGCGGACGAGAACGCCACCCTGGAAGGCCTGCGCCTGTCCGCCGCATCCCGTCTGGGCGATGCCGACGGCATGGCCAAGGCCTACGACGCGCTCAGCGCCGCCGGCAAGATGCCCGCCGCCAACAAGCTGCTGACGATGGAGGCCATCGCCGGCACCTACCTGCGCGCGGGCAACGGCGCCAAGGCGCTGGAGTGGGTCAACAAGTACAACGCGGCGGGCGGCAACAGCCCGACGATGAAGCAGATCCAGAGCGCTGCGCAACTGCGCTCGGGCGACGTGTCGACGGTCCTGAAGGACACGATGGCCGAGATCGCCGCCGACGAGAAGGCCGGCCGTGCGCCCTCGCAGGAGAAGCTCAACACCGCGCTGTGGGCCGCCAACAAGAAGGGTGACGGCGCGACCGAGTCGGCGCTGATCCAGAAGCTGCTGAACTACTACCCGACGCAGAAGCTGTGGGCGCAGTCGCTGGGCACGCTGCAGAGCAAGAAGGGCTTTGCCGCCGGCCGCTATCAGGTCGACGTGCTGCGCCTGAAGCTGGTGACCGACAACATGCAAGGCGCCAACGACTACATGGAACTGGCGCAGCTGGCTGGCGCGGCCGGCTATCCGGACGAAGGCAAGAAGGTCCTGGACAAGGGCTTCGCCGCTGGCGTCCTGAAGCCGACCGATGACAACGGCCGTCCGAAGCGCCTGGCCGATCTGCTGGACAAGCGCATCGCCGAGGCGAAGGCCGGCGCGGCCGCCGCCGAACAAGCCGCGCGCAGTGCCCGCGAGGGCGACGAGCTGGTGAAGGTCGGCTTCGCCCAGGTGCAGCGCGGTCAGGCTGCCGCCGGCGTCAAGCTGATCGAGGAAGGCATCGCCAAGGGCAACCTGAAGCGTCCGGACGACGCCAAGCTCTACCTGGGCCTGGCGCAGTTCCTGGGTGGCGACAAGGCCAAGGCGCAAGCCACCTGGCGCACCGTGAAGGGCACCGACGGCTCGGCCGACCTGGCCGGCCTGTGGTCCGTCTACGCACGCAGCGCGAAGAACTGAGGGCCTGGCGGGCTGGTTCGCCAGCCTGCTGCGTACCATCAAGCAAAAGGCCTCCCGGCTCACGCCGGGAGGCCTTTGTCATTGGGCCCGCTTCAGTTCACTTCGGCGCCATGCGGATCGCGCCGTCCAGGCGGATCACCTCGCCATTGAGCATCTCGTTGGTGATGATCTGATGGACCAGCTTGGCGTAGTCCTCCGGGCGGCCCAGGCGCGAGGGGAAGGGGACGCTCGCGGCCAGCGCGTCCTGCACCTCTTGCGGCATCCCGAACAGCATCGGCGTGCCGAAGATGCCGGGGGCGATCGTCATGTTGCGGATGCCGTTGCGCGCCAGGTCGCGCGCGATCGGCAGCGTCATGCCGACCACGCCGCCCTTGGAGGCCGCGTAGGCCGCCTGGCCCATCTGGCCGTCGAAGGCGGCCACGGAGGCGGTCGAGATCATCACGCCGCGCTCGCCGGTGGCTTCGGGCTCGTTCTTGCTCATGGCCTCGGCGGCCAGGCGAATCATGTTGAAGCTGCCGATGAGGTTGACCGTGATCACCTTCGAGAAGGTGGCCAGCGGATGCGCGCCGTCCTTGCCGACGGTCTTGGCCGCGGGCGCGATGCCCGCGCAGTTCACCAGGCCCATCAGCTTGCCCATCGACACCGCCACGGCCACTGCCGCCTGCGCGTCGGTTTCCTGGCTGACGTCGCACTTGATGAACGTGCCGCCCAGCTCCTTGGCGAGCGCTTCGCCGCGCTCGGCCTGCAGATCGGCGATCACCACCGTCGCGCCCTCGCGCGCCAGCATGCGGGCCGTGCCTTCGCCCAGGCCCGACGCGCCGCCGGTGACGATGAAGACCTTGTTCGCGATGTCCATGGGATGTCTCCTTCCACGTTGTCCGTGAGTTGTCGATGTCGACGGCGGGTTGCCGTTGACGTAAACGTCAATTGTCGAGGAAAAAATGGCGGCCTCGCGGGCCGCCTTGTTCAATCGCCTGGCTGGATCGCCGCGGCGATCGGGCGTTGCCGTTCAGCTCAGCGCGGCGAGGGCGCGCGCGGTGATCTCGTCGACCGTGCCGATGCCCTCGATGCGGCGGTACTGCGGCGCCTGCGTATCGCCGGAGGCGGCCCAGCTCGAGTAGTAATCGACCAGCGGACGGGTCTGCGACTGATAGACCTCGAGCCGCTTGCGCACGGTCTCTTCCTTGTCGTCTTCGCGCTGGATCAGGTCCTCGCCGGTGACGTCGTCCTTGCCGGCGACCTTGGGCGGATTGAACTTGGTGTGGTACGTGCGGCCGGAGCCGACGTGCACGCGGCGGCCGCTCATGCGCTCGATGATGGCGGCGTCAGGGACATCGATCTCGAGCACGAAATCCAGCTTCACGCCCGCCGCCTTCATCGCGTCGGCCTGCGGGATCGTGCGGGGGAAACCATCGAAGAGGAAGCCGTTGGCGCAATCCGGCTGCGCGATGCGTTCCTTGACCAGGCCGATGATGATGTCGTCGCTGACGAGGCCGCCCGCGTCCATCACCTGTTTCGCGGCGACACCCAGTTCGGTGCCGGCCTTGACGGCGGCGCGCAGCATGTCCCCGGTGGAGATCTGCGGAATGCCGAACTTTTGGCAAATGAAGGCGGCTTGGGTGCCTTTGCCGGCGCCGGGCGCGCCCAGAAGAATCAGTCGCATGGGTCTCCTCGATACGTGGAGAGGGCGCGCCGCACGGGTCGACGCGCCCTCGAAAACTGCGGGCGAGGATAGCACGCGCTGGCCTACGGTCTGCTGACGCGGCGGCGGAATGAATTGAGGTGTAACCCTGTCGGGCCATGTGCCTGTGCCGGCCGGGAACCCCGATGGCAACGGCCCGGGCGCGAATCGGTGCCGAACCGCGGACCGATCGCCACGGCCCGGCGCGGACCGTCAGTGACCCATCAGCCGGCGCACCCGCTCGAGGTCCTCGGGCGTGTCGACGCCCGGGCCCGGACGCTCCGCGCTGACATGCACGGCGATGCGCTCGCCGTGCCAGAGCACGCGCAGTTGCTCGAGCGCCTCGATCTGCTCCAGCGGCGAGACGGCCAGCGTCGGGAAGCGCCGCAGGAAACCGGCCCGGTAGGCGTACAGACCCACATGACGAAGCACCGCCTCGGGCTTGACGCGGGCGCCGCCGCCAGGGGCGTCGCGCCACCAGGGGACGGGCGCGCGCGAGAAGTACAGCGCCAGACCCTGCGCGTCGGTGACCAGCTTGACGACGTTCGGGTTCGCGAACTCGGCGTCATCATCGATCGCGTGAGCGACAGTGGCCATCGCGCATGTCGGCTTGGCGGCGAGCAATTCGGCGCAGGCGCGGATCATCTCCGGCGCGATCAGCGGTTCGTCGCCTTGCACGTTGACGACGAGCGCGTCGTCGGGCAACCCGAGCAGCTCGACCGCCTCCGCCAGCCGGTCGCTGCCGCTGGCGTGGTCGGCGCGGGTCATCAGCGCGCGGATGCCATGGGCGTCACAGGCGCTGCGCACTTCCACCGCGTCGGTCGCGACGACGACCTGCGCCGCGCCCGCCAGCGCCGCGCGCCGCGCGACCTGGACGATCATCGGCGCGCCGGCGATGTCGGCCAGTGGCTTGTTCGGCAGCCGTGTCGAGGCCAGCCGGGCGGGGATGACGATGTGGAATCCGGTGCTCACGCCGCGTCGCCTTCGCCGTCGGTGGCGCGGGCCTCGTTGGCCAGCATCACCGGGATGCCGTCGCGGATCGGGAAGGCCAGCCGGTCGGCGGGGCACACCAGCTCGCGGTCCGGGAGCCCGGTCGCCGCGGCATTGCGGCGGTCTTCCAGCGGGCCCTTGCAGACGGGGCACACCAGCATCTCAATCAGTCGATGGTCCATGGGGGAGCAGCCGCCGCAGCTCGCGCTGCAGCGCCTCTTCAAAAGCGGGTTCGGGGCGGAAGTCTAGCGCCACCACCCAGATGCGGCAGCCTTGCAGCGCCTCGGGGCGCAGCTTGACGGCGTCCTTCTCGGTGATGACGACCTCGTCCGTGCGGGCCCAGGGCAGCGGGTCCAGCGTGGCGTGATCGGGCAGCGCCAGCGCGCGGAAGTTCAGGCCCTGTTCGCCGAGCATGTCGAAGAAGCGCTGCGGTCGCGCCAGGCCCGCCGCGGCGAGCAGCGGCTTGCCGCGCAGCGCATGCAGGCGGTCGAGCCGCGCCGGCTCGCCACGCCACCAGTCGGCCAGCGCGACCGCGCCGGCCAGGTGCCGGGTGCCGACGAAGCCGGGCAGGGCCGTGCTGGGCCGGCCAGTGCTGTAGAGCACCAGGGTGTCCGGCGACGAGCCGGGCGGCGGCGGCAGCGCGCGGGCTTGGCGCAGCGGCCCGGCCGGCAGCAGCCGGCCATTGCCCAGGCCCCGTTCATCGAAGACGAGCAGGCTCAGTTGCCGGGGAAGGCGCCAATGCTGCAGCCCGTCGTCGGACACCAGGATCTGCAGGTCGGGGCGCGCCTCGAGCAGCGCCCGGGCGGCCGCGATGCGGTCGCGGCCCACGGCCACCGGCACGCCGGCGCGCAGCTTGATCAGCAGGGGTTCGTCACCCACGTCCTCGGCACGGTCGCCCTCGGCGATGACGCGGACCTGCTCCTCGTCGGCCCGGCCGTAGCCGCGTGAGATGACGCCGGCGCGGAGCCCCTGGCGCTTGAGCGTCTCCAGCACGGCCAGTGTCGTCGGCGTCTTGCCGGCGCCGCCCACCACCCAGTTGCCGACCACGATCACCGGCACGGGCAGCGCTTCGCTCTTCTTCAAGCCGAGGCGGTAGAGCGCCACGCGCAGCCGCAGCACGAGCCCGTGCAGCGCGGCCAGCGGGCGCAGCAGATGGGCGAGGCGGTCGTCGTCGCGCCAGGCGCGCTGCAGCCGGTCCTCCAGGGCCGGCCGGGTCATGTCCGGTCCCGGGCCATGGCCGTCACTGGGGCTTGTTGGCCGCGAAGGTCAGTCGCGTGAGATTGGCGCGGCGGGCCGCGTCCATCGCGTTGACCACCGCCTGGTGCGGCGTCGCCGCGTCGGCGGAGATGATCACCACCGGCTCCTGCTTGCCCTGCGCCGCCTGCTGCAGCGCGCTGGTGAGCAGGTCCACGCTGCGGCCCTCGACCGCGCTGCGGTCGATCGCATAGCGGCCGTCGGCCGAGATGGCCACGATGATCTCCGCCGGCCGGTCCTTGAGCTGCTGGGCGTCGGCGGTGGGCAGCGTGAGCTGGAGTTCGGTGAACTTCGAGTACGTCGTGGACAGCATCAGGAAGATGAGCACCACGAGCAGCACGTCGATGAACGGGATCAGGTTGATCTCCGGCTCCTCGCTCTGACGGCGGCGGAATTTCATGCCTTGGCCTTGCCTTGTGCCGGGGCGGCCACCGGAGGAGGCACCGTGACCGGGCCGCTGTTCGCGGCGCCCGTGCCGGGCATCGCGCGGTTGGCCAGATGGGTCAGCAGGCGCTCGCTGGCCTGCTCCATGTCGACCACGTAGGCCTCGATGCGGCCGCGGAAGTAGCGGTAGAACATCAGCGACGGGATCGCGACGATCAGGCCGAACGCGGTGTTGTACAGCGCGATCGAGATGCCATGCGCCAGCAGCGCCGGGTTGTTGCCGTTCGGGCTCTGGCTGCCGAAGATCTCGATCATGCCGACCACGGTGCCGAGCAGGCCCAGCAGCGGCGCGGCCGCGGCGATCGTGCCCAGCGTGTTCAGGTAGCGCTCCATCTGATGGATCGCATGGCGGCCGGCGAGCTCGAAGGCCTGGCGCAGGCGGGCTTCGCCGGCGCGCGGATCGGCCTGCGAGGCGCGCAGCCCGGCGGCCAGCACCTGGCCCAGCAGCGAGTTCTCGGCCAGCTTGCCGACGACTTCGCCGCTTGGGATTTGCAGCTGGGTCACGCCCAGCACTTCCTCGATCAGGCTGGGCGGCGCCACCCGGGCGGCCCGCAGGCTGACGACGCGCTCGATGATCAGCGCCAGGGCCACCACGGAACACAGCAGCAGCGGCCAGATCGGCCAGCCGGCGGCTTGTATGATCGAAAACAAGGCTTTCCCTCCGTTCGGGCATCTCCGGCCCGGCGGCGCATTATGGCGCCACGCCGCCCTCGCGCAGCCCACCTTGGACCCTCATCACAAGCCCTTACAAACATCCACCGAACCTGTGGATAACTTTGTGGGCAACCGCCTGTGGAACCGCGCCAAGGCCCATCGGCAAACGGGAAGGATTAGGCTGCTCAAAAAACAGGCAGGAAAAAGCTTTTGAAAAACAAGCGCTTATCGATCTGTGACGCGGGCATGACAGCCCGAATGCCCCGCGGAGCCAGCATTGGCGCGGCTGTGGAGTTCCGGACCCGCGCCAATGCTGGGTTTGCGCATGATTGACGCCCCGAAACCCGCATCGCCACGGATGGTCTGGGGGGTGGCGGCCCTGTTGACGGCCCTTTCCGACGCATTGCAGTCGCGCTTCCCCGTGGTGGCGGTGCAGGGCGAGCTTTCCGGATTCACGCGCGCGGCCAGCGGCCATTGCTACTTCAGCCTGAAGGATGCCGAGGGCCAGCCGGCGATGCTGCGCTGCGCCATGTTCCGCCGAGCGGCGAGCCTGGTGGATTTCGCCCCCCGGGACGGCATGACGGTGGAATTGCGCGGCCGGCTGGACCTCTACGGCCCGCGCGGCGAACTGCAGTTCATCGTCGAGGCGATGCGGCGCTCCGGGGAGGGCGCGCTCTATGAGCAGTTCCTGCGCCTGAAGGCGCGCCTGGAGGCGCAGGGGTGGTTCGACGCCGGCCGCAAACGCCTGCCGCCGCCCTACGCGCGGCGGATCGGTGTCATCACCTCGACCGCCGGCGCCGCGCTCCACGACGTGCTGACCGCCTTGAGACGGCGCGCGCCGCATGCCCGGGTCTTCATCTATCCGACGCTGGTCCAGGGCGCCGACGCGCCGCCGGCGATCGCGCGGGCGCTGTCGATCGCCAACGAGCGCGCGGACGCCGAGGTGCTGCTGCTGGTGCGCGGCGGCGGCTCGCTGGAAGACCTCTGGGCCTTCAATGACGAGCGGGTCGTGCAGGCGGTCGGCGAGTCGGCGCTGCCGGTGATCTGCGGCGTCGGGCACGAGACCGACATCACGCTGGCCGACCTGGCTGCCGACCTGCGCGCGCCCACGCCGACGGCGGCGGCGGAGCTGGCCACGGTGGCCCGCCAGCAGTGCCTGGAAACGCTGGATGCGCTGGAACGCCAGTTGCTGCGCCGCGTCGAGCAGCGCCTGGACGGCGCGGCCCAGCGGCTGGACCGGCTGGCCCTGCGCCTGGCACGCCCCGGCGATGCGCTGGCCCGGCAACGGCGGCGGCTGGACCTGCTCGCGCAGCGATTGAGCCAGGTGGCGCCGCGCGCGATCGGGCTCCAGACGCAGCGGCTGGGGCTCCTCGAGCAGCGGCTCGGCCAGGTGGCGCCTCGCGCCGCGGCGATGGAAGCCCAGCGGCTCGGACATCTCGGACAGCGACTGGACCGCGCGCTGCCGCAGCAGGCGCAGCGCGCCGCCCATCGGCTGGAGGCGCTGGAGGCACGATTGCAGGGCCTCGATCCGCGCCAGGTGCTGGCGCGCGGCTATGCGTGGCTCGACGACGGCCAGGGGCGGGCGCTCAGTTCGGTGGACCAGCTCCGCGAGGGTCAGGACTTGCGCGCGGTGCTCGCCGACGGCCAGGCCGATCTGCGGGTGGGACGCGTGGTCCGCGGCGGCGGCTGAGGGGCGCCCGGCGCCCCGGCGCGGCGGGGTACGCGTGCTCCCGGCAGGGGCTTGATTTCGCTGCCTACAATCGCCCGCGACATCCGTCCCACCACCAACCGATTAGGAGTCCCTCATGGAACACGTCCTGCCCGAGCTGCCGTATGACAAGAAGGCGCTGGAGCCGCACATCAGCGCCGAGACCTTCGAGTACCACCACGGCAAGCACCACAAGGCCTACGTGGACAACCTGAACAACCTGCAGAAGGGCACCGAGTTCGAGAACAAGACGCTGGAAGAGATCGTCAAGACCTCCAGCGGCGGCATCTACAACAACGCCGCCCAGATCTGGAACCACACCTTCTTCTGGAGCTGCATGAAGCCCAACGGCGGCGGCGCGCCCACCGGCAAGCTGGCGGACGCGATCAACGCCAAGTGGGGCAGCATCGACGCCTTCAAGGAAGCCTTCCAGAAGAGCGCGGTGGGCAACTTCGGCTCGGGCTGGACCTGGCTGGTCAAGAAGCCCGACGGCTCGGTCGACATCGTCAACACCGGCGCCGCCGGCACCCCGCTGACGACCGCCGACAAGGCGCTGCTGACGATCGACGTGTGGGAGCACGCCTACTACATCGACTACCGCAACGCGCGTCCGAAGTTCGTCGAGACCTTTCTGAAGAGCCTGGTCAACTGGGACTTCGCGCAGGCCAACTTCGGCAACTGAGGCCCCGGCGCCCGTCATCCGGGCGCTGAAGGACGAACGGCCCGGGAGCGATCCCGGGCCGTTGCCGTTTCAGGGGAGGGTCCGGGGCGTGCGGACCCGGCGGCTCACTTGGGCCAGGGGCCGCCGCGCAGCTTGGCGCCGGCCTTCAGGCCGCGCTTGTCGAACCAGCCCTTGTTCATTTCCAGCACGTAGCGCACCGGCTTGACCGAGCAGTGCGAGGTGTCGGACAGCGGCTGCATCTCGACGATGTTGACGATGGTGCCGTCGTCGGCGACGAACGCGGCCGACAGCGGAATCAGCGTGTTGCGCATCCAGAAGCACTGCTGGGCGGGCTGCTCGAAGACGAAGATCATCCCGGCGTTCTGCGCCATCTCCTTGCGGGCCATCAGGCCGATGGCGCGCTGCTCGTCGGTGCGGGCCACCTCGGCGTGGATCAGGTGCATGCCGGCGCCGAGTTCGACGACCGGCAGTCCGGTCTGCGGAATCTGCTGGGCCGTCGCCGGAGCGGCCGCCAGCATCGCGGAAATCGACAGGAGGGCCGACAGGGCGGCGGACGATGCGGCGCGTTTGATATTGAGCATGTTGCGACCTCGAGGTTTCGCGGATTATCGCGGCCATGTTGCCCGCCCCAGCCGCCATCGCCTCTGCCGGCGCCCCGGGCGCTGATGCCGCTCCCGCCAATCGCCCCGGCCTCGACGCGTCGCTGACGCGCTCCGCCGCGCGTGACGCGGCTCAGCCCCTGGACGCGTTCACCGAGTGGCGCACGGCGGCTGACGGCACACGCCTGGGCCGCTCGCGGCTGAAGCTCTCCGGCATGCACTGCGCGGCCTGTGCCGGCCTCATCGAGGCGATGCTGCAAGCGCAGCCGGGCGTTCGCTCGGCGCAGGTGAATGCGGCGACGCAAGCCCTGACCCTGGACTGGGCGCCAGGCGCGATCACGCTGGACGAACTGCGCCACTCGCTGGCCGGCGCCGGCTACGACTTCGCGCCGGACCTGGCCGGCCCCGCGCGCGACCTGCGCCGCCGTGAGCACCGTCAGGCGCTGTGGCGGTGCTTCGCGGCCGGCTTCCTGATGATGCAGGTGATGATGCTGGCCTGGCCCTCGTACGTGGCCGCGCCAGGCGAGATCCCGCCCGATCAGGCCGCGCTGCTGCGCTGGGGTCAATGGGTGCTGACACTGCCGGTGATGCTGCTCTCGGCGGGGCCCTTCTTCCGGGCGGCGCTGCTGCAGCTGAGGACGCGGCGCCTGGGCATGGACGTGCCGGTGGCGCTCGGGCTCGCGGTGGCTTTCGTCGCCGGCAGCGGTGCGACGCTGGACCCCGGCGGGCCGTTCGGGCACGAGGTCTATTTCGATTCGATCACGATGTTCGTCAGCTTCCTGCTGGGGGCGCGATACCTGGAGCTGCGCGCGCGGCATCGCGCGGCCGAGGCGCTGGAGCAGGCGGCCGACGTGTTGCCCGGCAAGGTCGAGCGCTTGAGACCCGGCGGCATGACGGAATGGGTGGAGACCGGCCAACTGGCGCCCGGGGACCTCGTGCGGGTGGCCGCGGGCCAGCGCATTCCGGCCGATGCCCGCGTCGAGGGCGGGCGCGGCGCGGTTGATGAATCGCTGCTCACCGGCGAATCGCGCCCGGTGTCGAAGGCGCCTGGCGATGAGGTGCTCGCCGGCAGTCTGAACCTTGCAGGCGTGTTGACGCTGCGCGTGGTCCGGACGGGAGAGTCCACCCGGCTCGCCGGCATCGGCCAGTTGATGGCGCAGGCCTTCCAGGACCGGCCGGCGACGCTGCGCATGGCGGATCGCGTCGCCGGGTGGTTCCTGGCGGCCGTGCTGATGCTCGCGGCCGCGGCGGCGCTCGTCTGGCAGTTGCTCGATCCGTCGAAGGCCGTGGCGGTCGCGGTGTCGGTGCTCATCGTGACCTGTCCCTGCGCGCTGTCGCTGGCCGCGCCAGCGGCCTGGGTGGCCGCCGCGGGCTCGCTCGCGCGGCGCGGACTGCTGTTGGCCAGGTTGGAAGCGATCGAGGCGCTCTCGCAGGTCGACCGGATCGTCGTGGACAAGACGGGCACGCTGACCGACCCGGCGCCACGGATGTCGCGCCAGTGGCCGCTGACGCTCGATGCCGGGGCGACCGCAGCGGCGAAGGCGCTGGCGGGCGCTTCGCGCCATCCGTTGTCGCGCGCGCTGATGACTGCGCTGGAAAGGCTCGCCGCACCGATGGCCGAGGCCTTGACGTCGATCGAGGAACTCAGTGGTCGAGGTCTGCGAGGGGTCGACGCGGAAGGACGCGAATGGCGGCTCGGGTCGCCGCGCTGGGCAAGCGGGGAGACGGCTTCGCGGCTCGACGCCATCGGGGATGCGCAGATCGTCCTCAGCTGTGAGGGCGTGGTCCGCGCGGCCTGGACCTTCGATGAAGCGTTGCGCGAGGGCGCAGCCGCCGCGCTGGGCGCCTGGCGCGCGATGGGCATGGAGATCGACCTGCTGTCCGGCGATGCGCCGGCGCGAGTCGCCGCGATCGCGGAGTGCGCCGGCGGCCTGCGTTGGCGCGCTGCCGCGAGTCCGGAAGCGAAGCTCGATCACGTCGCCGCCTTGCAGGCGCGAGGTCATCGCGTGCTGATGATCGGCGACGGCATCAACGATGCCCCCGTGCTCGCCCGCGCGCAGGTGTCCATCGCGATGGGGCAGGGCGCCGATCTCGCGAAGGCCCAGGCCGACGCGCTGCTGCTGTCGGACCGGCTCGACGCGATCACCGCCGCGCTGCGTCTGGCCCGCCGGACGCGGCGCGTCGTGCGCCAGAACCTCGCCTGGTCGGCGCTCTACAACGCAGTCTGCGTGCCGATGGCGCTCGCCGGCTGGCTGCCGCCCTGGGCGGCGGGTCTGGGCATGGCGATGAGTTCGCTGCTGGTGGTCGGCAATGCCGCGCGGCTCGGCCGCGAGACGGCGCCGGATCGGGATCGTTGACGCGCGGGAGCCTGCGGCATGGACATCCTCTATCTCCTGATTCCGCTCTCGGTGGTGCTGGTGCTGGTGCTGCTGGCGGTGTTCGGCTGGGCCGTGAACGACGGCCAGCTCGAGTCGCTCGACCGCGAAGGACAACGAATCCTCGAGGACGACGTCCAAGCTTGATCGCCATCAACACGCGCCTGTGTGTGCCGCCAAACAATCGCCGCCATCCGCGCGACGAGCGCCACAAGGAGCCGATATGCCAAGCACACGAGGGTCGACGGGAGAAGGGGGCACAGGGCCCAGTTACGAGGACGGTGTCGTCCGCGCATTCGCGCTGGCCGCGGTGCTGTGGGGGGTGGTGGGAATGCTGGTCGGCGTCGTCATCGCCGCGCAGCTCGCCTGGCCGGCACTGAATCTGGGCATCCCCTGGCTCAGCTACGGCCGGCTGCGGCCGCTGCACACCAACGCGGTGATCTTCGCCTTCGGCGGCTGCGTGCTGATGGCCACCGCCTTCCACGTCGTGCAGCGCACCAGCCACGTCCGGCTCTTCGCCCCGGCGCTCGCGTGGTTCACCTTCTGGGGCTGGCAACTGGTGATCGTGCTGGCCGCGATCACGCTGCCGCTGGGCCTGACCACCGGCAAGGAGTACGCCGAACTCGAATGGCCGATCGACCTCCTGATCGCCGTCGTCTGGGTCGCCTATGCGATCGTCTTCTTCGGCACGATCGGCATCCGCCGCGTGCGCCACATCTACGTGGCCAACTGGTTCTTCGGCGCCTTCATCATCGCGGTCGCGCTGCTGCACATCGTCAACAGCGCCGAGATCCCGGTGTCCCTGACCAAGAGCTACTCGGCCTACGCAGGCGTGCAGGATGCAATGGTGCAGTGGTGGTACGGCCACAACGCGGTCGGCTTCTTCCTGACCGCCGGCTTCCTGGGGCTCATGTACTACTACATCCCCAAGCAGGCCAACCGGCCGGTCTACAGCTACCGGCTCTCGATCGTCCACTTCTGGGCGCTGATCTTCACCTACATGTGGGCCGGTCCCCACCACCTGCACTACACCGCGCTGCCCGACTGGGCGCAGAGCGTGGGCATGCTGTTCTCGCTGGTGCTGCTGGCCCCCAGCTGGGGCGGGATGATCAACGGGGTGATGACGCTCAGCGGCGCCTGGCACAAGCTGCGCGACGACCCGATCCTGAAGTTCCTCATCGTGGCGCTGTCGTTCTACGGCATGTCGACCTTCGAGGGGCCGATGATGTCCATCAAGACCGTCAACGCCCTGTCGCACTACACCGACTGGACCATCGGCCACGTCCACAGCGGCGCGCTCGGCTGGGTGGGCTTCATCTCGATGGGCGCGCTCTACCACCTGATCCCGCGCATGTACGGCCGCACCGAGATGTACTCGAAGCGCGCCATCGAACTGCACTTCTGGATCGCCACGCTGGGCATCGTGCTCTACATCGCCGCGATGTGGATCGCCGGCGTGATGCAAGGCCTGATGTGGCGCGCGGTGAACCCGGACGGCACGCTGACCTGGACCTTCGCCGAAAGCGTCAAGGCCACCTACCCGTTCTACGTCGTGCGCCTGATGGGCGGCCTGCTGTATCTGAGCGGCATGTGCCTGATGGCCTGGAACGTCGTGATGACGGTCCGCGCCGGCCAGCCCGCCCGCCATCCCATTCCCGGCGCCGCGCTCGCGGCTGCCGCCTGATCGCACGGACCCGAGGAACCACGTCATGGCCCACTCCCATGCCCCTGCCGCCGGCCACGAGCGCATCGAGACCAGCAACTTCCTGATGATCGTGCTGGTGCTGCTGACGGTGATCGTCGGCGGCATCGTCGAGATCGTCCCGCTGTTCTTCCAGCGCTCGACCACGCAGCCGGTCGAGAACCTGAAGCCCTACACGCCGCTGCAGCTCGCCGGCCGCGACGTCTACATCCGTGAGGGTTGCTACAACTGCCACTCGCAGATGATCCGGCCGTTGCACGCGGAGACGCTGCGCTATGGCCACTACTCGGTCGCCGGCGAGTTCGTCTACGACCATCCCTTCCAATGGGGCAGCAAGCGCACCGGCCCCGACCTGGCGCGCGTCGGCGGCAAGTACAGCGATGAATGGCATCGCCTGCACCTGACCAACCCGCGCGACCTCGTGCCCGAGTCCAACATGCCCGCCTACGCGTGGCTGGCCGGCGCGACGCTCGACCCGAAGGAACTGGCGCCCAAGATGCGCGCGCTGCGGACCGTCGGCGTGCCCTACACCGATGCGCAGATCGCCGCCGCCGGCGATGAGGTCAAGGGCCGGTCCGAGATGGACGCCGTCATCGCCTACCTGCAGGTGCTGGGCACCGCGCTGAAGAAGTGAGCGGAGGTCGACATGCACGACATGGATCTGAACGCCCTTCGCGCCGCGGTGACGGTGTGCTCGCTGCTCGTGTTCGTGGGGATCGTGGCCTGGGTCTACGCCCGCCGCAACCGCGAACGTTTCGAAGACCTGGGCGCGCTCGTCCTGATGGACGAGGCGCCGGCGCCCCAAGGAGGTCGTCATGAGTGATTTCGTTTCGAACGGCTGGGCGCTGTTCGTCGCCGCGGCGACGGTGCTCGGCCTGGCGCTGTGTCTGGCCCTGCTGATCATCGCCAGCCGGCGCAAGGTGATGGCGGAGGACAACTCCACCGGCCACGTCTGGGACGAGGACATCCGCGAGCTCAACAACCCGCTGCCGCGCTGGTGGATGGTGCTGTTCGTGCTGACGGTGGCCTTCGGCGGGCTCTATCTCGCGCTCTATCCGGGCCTTGGCAGCTTCTCCGGCTCGCTGCAGTGGACCAGCGTCTCGCAGTACCAGGACGAGCAGGCCAAGGCGCGCCAGGCGACGCAGGCGATCTACGCCAGGTTCGACGGCAAGGCGGTGGAGGCGCTGGCAAGCGACCCCCAGGCGACCGCGATCGGTGAGCGCCTCTTCGCCAACAACTGCGCGACCTGCCACGGCTCCGATGCCAAGGGCTCGAAGGGCTTTCCCAACCTCACCGACAACGACTGGCTGTATGGCGGCAGCGGCGACACCATCGTCGAGACCATCACCAAGGGGCGCGAAGGCACGATGCCGCCGATGGCCGCCGCGGTCGGCAACGGCGAGGACGTGCGCAACCTCGCCAACTACGTGCTGAGCCTGTCCGGCAGCCCGCACAACTCGGTGGCGGCGGCGCTCGGCAAGTCGAAGTTCTCGGCCTGCGCCGCCTGCCACGGCATGGACGGCAAGGGCAACCAGGCGCTCGGTGCGCCCAATCTCACCGACAGGATCTGGCTGCATGGATGGGGCGAGGGCGCGATCATCAACATGGTCAACAACGGCAAGCACAGCCACATGCCCGAGCACGGCTCGCGCCTGAGTCCCGAGCAGATCCGCGTGCTGGCCGCGTATGTCTGGGGGCTGTCGCATGAGCGGCCCTGAGCTCAAGACGATCTCGCTCTACGCATCCGAGGCGAAGATCTATCCCCGCGCCGTCCACGGCTGGTTCGCCGTGTGGCGCTGGGTGCTGGTGTGGGCCACGCAGCTGCTGTTCTACGGCCTGCCGTGGCTGTCCTGGAACGGTCGGCAGGCGGTGCTGTTCGACCTCGAGGCGCGCCGCTTCCTGATCTTCGACCTGATCCTGTATCCGCAGGACTTCATCTACCTGACCGCGCTGCTGGTGGTGTCCGCCTTCGCGCTGTTCTTCTTCACGGCGGTGGCGGGCCGGCTGTGGTGCGGGTACGCCTGCCCGCAGACCGTCTACACCGAGATCTTCCTGTGGATCGAGCGCCATACCGAAGGCGATCGCGCCTCGCGCATGCGGCTCGACCGGTCCGGCTGGACGGCGGAGAAGGCGCTGCGCAAGGGCGGCAAGCATGCGGCCTGGCTGGCGGTGTCGCTGTGGACGGGCTTCAGTTTCGTCGGCTACTTCGAGCCCATCCGCGCCCTGGCCGCCAGCACCGCGCAAGGGACGCTGGGCGGCTGGGAGATCTTCTGGATCCTGTTCTATGGGCTGGCGACCTACGGCAACG
The DNA here is from genome assembly GCF_039595595.1 of Roseateles sp. Taxonomy (GTDB): domain Bacteria; phylum Pseudomonadota; class Gammaproteobacteria; order Burkholderiales; family Burkholderiaceae_C; genus Roseateles. The sequence goes on from NZ_JBCNLG010000013.1 coordinate 99,857, forward strand.
CCGGCTACCTCCGCGAACAGGTGTGCAAGTACATGTGTCCCTATGCGCGCTTCCAGAGCGCCATGATCGACCGGGACACGTTGATCATCAGCTACGACGCCGCGCGCGGGGATCCGCGCGGTCCGCGTTCGAAGAAGGCGGACCCGGCGGCGGCGGGCCTCGGCGCCTGCGTCGACTGCCACCAGTGCGTGCAGGTCTGCCCCACCGGCATCGACATCCGCAAGGGCCTGCAATACGAATGCATCGGCTGCGCCGCCTGCATCGACGTCTGCAACGACGTGATGGACAAATTCGGCTACGAACGCGGACTGATCCGTTACGCGACGCAGAACGGAATGCAGAAGCACTGGACCTCGGCTCGGCAATGGCGGCGCGTGCTGCGGCCCAGGGTCCTCGTCTACGGGGTGATCCTCCTGGCGGTGTCGGGCGCACTGGTGGGGAGCCTGGCGGTCCGGATGCCGTTCAAGGTGGACGTCGTGCGTGATCGCGCGTCGCTCGCCCGTGAGATCGAGGATGGCGTGATCGAGAACGTCTACCGCCTCCAGATCATGAACGCCGAGGAGTCGAGCCAGCGGTTCGTGCTCGATGCGGGTGGACTGGACGGCCTGCGCGTGGCCGTCCCCCGGGGCGAATTGACCCTGGCGCCCGCCGAGGCGCGCTGGGTCACCGTGTCGCTGCGTCTGTCGCCGGAGGCGGCGCGCGGGCTCGGCAGCGGCGCGCATCCGATGCACTTCTCGATCCGGAGGGTCTCGTTCGACGGCCATGCGCCGACGCGCGAGCTCATTGAGAAATCCACCTTCATCGTGCCGAGATGACGCCTCGTCGCGGGCCTCAACAGGAGCAGACATGAGTTCAACGACAACCGGCCGCACGGACAGCGAGCTCCCCGGCAGCGGGCCCTGGTGGCGGCATCCGATGATGTGGCTGGTGGTGGGCGGTCCCGGCATCGTCGTGGTGGCGGCGATCGCCACCTTGATGCTCGCGGTGATCCATCCGGACCCCGTGGTGAGCGACACGGGCGCCTCCGATCGCGCCCGCCTCGCGGCCGAGGACGTGTCCGACCCGGCGATGGCGCCCGCGATGAAGGCGCGCAACCATGCGGCCACCGGTGGCCAGACCCCCTGACGCCGCGCTAGGACGAGCGCCTCACCAGTTGAAGCAGCAGACGGGGCTTGAGGACGCGGACCTCGCGCGCCCGTACCTCGAGCAGTCCATCGTCCTGCATGCGCGAGAAGGTGCGGCTGACCGTCTCCAGCGTGAGACCGAGGAAGCTGCCGATCTCGTCGCGCGTCATGCGCAGGACCACGCTCGAGGACGAGAACCCGCGCGCGCGCAAGCGCCGCATCAGGTTGATCAGGAAGGCGGCGACGCGCTGCTCGGCCCGCATGGCGCCGAGCAGCATCATCACGGACTGGTCGCGCACGATCTCCCGGCTCATCAGGCGAAGGAACTGACGGCGCAGGCGATCGATCTCGCGCGTCAGGTCCTCCAGACGCCCGTACGGCACGACGCAGACCTGGGAGTCCTCCAGCGCCACCGCGCCGCAGGCGTGAGCCCCGCTGAAGATGCCATCCATGCCCAGCATCTCGCCGGCCATCTGGAAACCGGTGACCTGCTCGCGCCCGTCCTCGGCCGACGCGGCGGTCTTGAAGAAGCCGGTGCGCACGAGGTAGATCGCTTCGAAGGCATCTCCGGCCTTGAACAGCACCGTGTTGCGCGCGACGGGACGTCGTACGGCGACCATGCGTTCGAGCTGTTCGACCTCGGCGGCCGGCAGTCCCGTGGGCAGGCAGACCTGGCGCAGGGCGCAGGTCGAGCAGGCGACCTTGAAGCCTTCCTGCGGCGGTGGGAGAGGGGCGGGATTCGTCGTTCTCGGCATGAGTTCGGCGGACATGCGAGGAAGCGGCGGATTCTTTGTCGGGGCATCGAGGCCAGCAATGACATCAATCAATGACGCTCTGCCAACAAAGGGTGAGGATCGCGCCCCATGAGCCCTGACCCGACCCCCTGGGACCGCAGCATCCCCGATGCCGATCTGCTGCGCCGGTTCGACATCGCCGGACCGCGCTACACCTCGTATCCGACCGCGGACCGCTTCCACGCCGGTTTCGATGCCGAGCGTCATGGCGAGATGCTGGCGTTGCGCGCCTTCGGTCCGGCGGCGGCCCAGCCGATGTCCGTCTACGTCCACATCCCGTTCTGCGAATCGGTCTGCTACTACTGCGCCTGCAACAAGGTCGTCACCCGCCATCATGAGCGCGCTGCGGCCTATGTGGACGCGCTCGAAGTGGAGATGAGCCTGGTGCATCGCCGGCTTGGCGCGCGCGCACTGGTGTCGCAGCTGCATTTCGGCGGCGGCACGCCGACCTTCCTGTCCGATCGCGAGCTGTCGATGCTGATGGCGCTGTTGCATCGGCATTTCCGCCTTGCCGCCGACGCAGAGATCTCGATCGAGGTCGATCCTCGCACCATCGACTTCGGGCGTCTGCGCCATCTGCGCGGGCTCGGCTTCAATCGCCTGAGCTTCGGCGTCCAGGACTTCGATCCCGGCGTGCAGCGCGCCGTGCATCGCGAGCAGAGCCTGGAGAGCGTCGCCGCGCTGATCGCGGCCTCGCGCGATCAGGGTTTCACGTCGATCAATGTCGATCTGATCTACGGCCTGCCGTTGCAGACGCCGGCCTCGTTCGCGCGGACGATCGAACAGGTCGCCACGCTGCGGCCGGACCGCATCGCGCTGTACGGCTACGCCCATCTGCCGCACCGCTTCAAGCCGCAGCGCCGCATCGAGGCGTCCGCGCTGCCGCCGCCCGCGGACAAGCTGCGCATGCTGTCGGGCGCGATCGCTGGCTTCATCGCACGCGGCTACAGCTACATCGGCATGGACCATTTCGCGCTCGCGGACGATCCGCTGGCGGTCGCGAAGCGGGAAGGGCGGTTGCACCGCAATTTCCAGGGCTACAGCACCCAGCCGGACTGCGACCTCGTGGCGCTGGGCGTGTCGGCGATCTCCAAGCTGGGGGCCTCGTTCGCGCAGAACGTGAAAACCCTGCCCGAGTATTACGCCGCCCTGCGCGAGGGGCGCCTTCCCGTCGAGCGCGGCCTGGCACTGGATCAGGACGACCTCGTGCGGCGGGACGCGATCATGGCGCTGATGTGCCAGGGCCGGTTGGCCTTCGATCCGATCGAGCGCTCGCATGGGGTCGTCATGGCCGACTACTTCGCGCCGGAGATCGAGAGGCTGCGCCACATGGAGGCCGATGGCCTCGTGACCATCGAGCCGCGCGCCGTCCAGGTCACCCCGATGGGCTGGTTCTTCGTCCGGGCCGTGGCGATGGTGTTCGACCGCTATCTCAGGCCGTCCGGCGCAGGAGCGGCGGCGCCGCAAGGCGCGGCGGGGGGCGCGGCCGACACGCCGATCCGCTTCTCCCGCATCCTGTGAGACTCGACGGGAATCCGGCATGTTGACGCTCGCGCTGGCCGGCTCAGCCTTCCTGATCGGCATCGCCGGCAGCCTGCACTGCGCGGCGATGTGCGTCGCACCGTGCGCCGCCGTGACCGGCGGACGGCGCGGGGCGGAGCTCCTCTTTCAGGCGGGACGGATCCTGGGTTACGCCGCCGGTGGTGCGGTGGTCGCCGCCGGCGTCGGAGGGCTGCTGCGCTGGGAACTCGCGTCGGGAGCGCTCCGGCCTGTCTGGCTGGCGTTGCACTTGTCCGTGCTGGCATTGGGTGTCTTTCTGCTCTGGCGAGCCGAGGCGCCCCGCTGGGTCGCCCGTCTGTGGACGGCGAGAGCGCCTGCCGCGGCCGGCATCCCGGTGGCTGCCCTGGGCGTCGGCGCGGTGGCCCTGACGCCGGCACGCAGCGCCGCGGCTGGCGTCGCGGGTCTGGCCTGGCTCGCCTGGCCTTGCGGTCTGCTGCAGTCGGCGCTGACGGTGGCCGCGCTCGCGGAAGGCCCGTGGCAGGGGGGCGGCGTGATGGCGGCGTTCGCGGTCGGTTCGTCGCCGGGCCTGCTCGCCGGTCCCTGGCTGCTGCGCAAATTGAACGGCGCAGCCGGCAGCGCCGGGGCAGCGGGCAGGGCCGGCGTGCGATTCGCGACCCGCCTGTCCGGCGCGCTGCTCGCCGCGGGCGCGCTGTGGGCGCTCGGTCACGGTCTATGGGCGCAGATCCGCGCGTACTGCGGCTGAAGCCTCCAGGGCCATGGCCGGGGCATCAGCCGATTGAAAGTTTCGCTGTCATAGAATCGGCGCTTCCGGTTTACCCACCCACCTACGCGATTCGCGGAGACGACTCCATGTACCAGCACATCAAGGTGCCCGAGGGCGGGCAGAAGATCACGGTCAACGCCGACTTCTCGCTCAACGTTCCCAACAACCCGATCATCCCGTACATCGAGGGTGATGGCACCGGCTTCGACATCACTCCCGTGATGATCAAGGTGGTGGATGCGGCCGTGGCGAAGGCCTACGGCGGCGCCAAGAAGATCCACTGGATGGAGATCTACGCCGGCGAGAAGTCGACGAAGGTCTACGGCCCCGACGTGTGGCTGCCGGAGGAGACGCTGCAGGTCCTGAAGGACTACGTCGTCTCGATCAAGGGCCCGCTGACGACGCCCGTGGGCGGCGGCATCCGCTCGCTGAACGTCGCGCTGCGCCAGGAGCTGGACCTGTACGTCTGCCTGCGCCCGGTGCGCTGGTTCAAGGGCGTGCCCTCGCCGGTCAAGGAACCCGAAAAGACCGACATGGTCATCTTCCGCGAGAACTCGGAAGACATCTACGCCGGCATCGAATTCGAAGCCCAGAGCGACAAGGCCAAGAAGCTGATCAAGTTCCTGCAGGAGGAATTCGGCGTCAAGAAGATCCGCTTCCCGGAAACCTCGGGCATCGGCGTCAAGCCGGTGTCGAAGGAGGGCACGGAGCGCCTGGTCCGCAAGGCGATCCAGTACGCGATCGACAACGACAAGCCCAGCGTCACGATCGTGCACAAGGGCAACATCATGAAGTTCACCGAAGGTGGCTTCCGTGACTGGGCCTACGCGCTGGCGCAGAAGGAATTCGGCGCCGAGCTGATCGACGGCGGCCCGTGGTGCAAGTTCAAGAACCCGAAGACCGGCAAGGACATCGTGGTCAAGGACAGCATCGCCGACGCGTTCCTGCAGCAGATCCTGCTGCGCCCGGCCGAGTACTCGGTCGTCGCGACGCTGAACCTGAACGGCGACTACATCTCCGACGCGCTGGCCGCCCAGGTCGGCGGCATCGGCATCGCCCCGGGCGCGAACCTGAGCGACTCCGTCGCGATGTTCGAAGCGACCCACGGCACCGCGCCGAAGTACGCCGGCAAGGACTACGTGAACCCGGGTTCCGAGATCCTGTCGGCTGAAATGATGCTGCGCCACATGGGCTGGACCGAAGCGGCCGACCTGATCATCTCGTCGATCGAGAAGTCGATCCTGTCGAAGAAGGTCACGTACGACTTCGCCCGCCTGCTGGATGGCGCGACGCAAGTGTCGTGCTCCGGCTTCGGTCAGGTGATGATCGAGAACATGTGATCCCGCGCCGGCCTCGAGCCGGCACCGGACACCGAGAACCCCGGCCTCCTCCGCCGGGGTTTTTCTTTTCCGGCCCGGGATCGCGCCGGGCCCATGCGAAAGGCCCGCTTGCGCGGGCCTTCTTGAAGGGCGTGAGCCGGATCAGCCGGCGGGCGTCAAGCCGCGGCCTGCTGGCCCGCCTGGGCGTCCACGATCAGCGGCATGCCCACGCCCGGCTGAATCGTGTCGCCACCGTCCAGCGGACGGATGTCCTGGGCCAGTTGGCCTTTGGGACCCTGGACCAGCTCGTAGCTCACCCTGGAGCCCTGCTTGAGCGTGCGGAAGCCTTCCATCTGAATGGCCGAGAAGTGGGCGAAAACGTCCCCTCCGCCTTGTTCGGGTTCAATAAAGCCAAACCCCTTGGCATCGTTGAACCACTTGACCGTGCCTGTTGCCATCGTTCTTCTCCATCCCGGTGTCTTTCTCGCACCGGGGCGGATTCTCAAATCCGTGTCAAGTCAGTGTCAATTGAGGAACTCCCCGGGGTGTTGCGGCGCGAAGGTGACAAACTCGGGGCATTGACAGGCCCAGACCCGTCCCCATGTAGGGTGCTCCCGCTGTTTATAGAATCGGCTCATGCCTTTGTTTGCCCAACAGTCCCCCCCACCGGCGGGTCCGCCTGGCGCTTCGCCGCCGGGCACGGAGGATGGAGGGAACTCCACCACGCTGGAGCGTGTCGCTCAGAAGACGGAGCCGCCTCGCCTGTATCAGGTGTTGATGCTCAACGACGACTTCACGCCCATGGAGTTCGTGGTGATGGTCTTGCAGGAATACTTCCGCCATGACCTGGATACGGCCACCCAGATCATGTTGAAGATCCATCACGAGGGCCGCGGCGTCTGCGGTGTTTTCACCAAGGACGTGGCGGCCACCAAGGTCGAAATGGTGTCGGCGGCCGCACGGCGCGCCGGCCACCCCCTGCAGTGCATTATGGAGGCCGCATGATTGCGCAAGAGCTTGAAGTCAGCCTGCACATGGCGTTTGTCGAAGCGCGCCAGCAGCGCCACGAATTCATCACCGTGGAACATCTGCTGATGGCGTTGCTGGACAACCCGTCCGCGGCCGAGGTGCTGCGCGCCTGCGCAGCGAATATCGAGGACCTGCGCAAGTCGCTTGCGCAGTTCATCAAGGAAAACACGCCGACGGTCGGCGGCACCGACGAGGTCGACACGCAGCCCACGCTGGGATTCCAGCGGGTGATCCAGCGCGCGATCATGCATGTGCAGTCCACCGGCAACGGCAAGAAGGAAGTGACCGGCGCGAACGTGCTGGTCGCGATCTTCGGCGAAAAGGATTCGCACGCCGTCTACTACCTGCACCAGCAGGGCGTGACGCGGCTGGACGTCGTCAACTTCATCGCCCACGGCATCAAGAAGAGCGAGCCGCCCGAGCCCCCGAAGGGCCCGGAAGGCAACGGTGCCGAGTCGGAGCGCGAAGAGGGCGAAGGCGGCCAGGGGCAGGGCGGCGGCAAGGGCAGCCCGCTCGAGCAGTTCACCCAGAACCTCAACCAGCATGCCCGCGACGGCAAGATCGATCCGCTGATCGGCCGCGAGCTCGAGGTCGAGCGCGTGGTGCAGGTGCTGTGCCGCCGCCGCAAGAACAACCCGCTGCTGGTGGGTGAAGCCGGGGTGGGCAAGACCGCGATCGCCGAGGGCCTGGCGTGGCGCATCACCGAGGGCCAGGTGCCCGACGTGCTGGCCGAGGCGGTGGTCTATTCGCTGGACATGGGCGCGCTGCTGGCGGGCACCAAGTACCGCGGCGACTTCGAGCAGCGCCTCAAGGCGGTGATCAAGCAGTTGAAGGACCAGCCCGGCGCGATCCTGTTCATCGACGAGATCCACACGCTGATCGGCGCCGGCGCGGCCTCGGGCGGCACGCTGGACGCGAGCAACCTGCTCAAGCCGGCGCTGTCCTCGGGCCAGCTCAAGTGCATCGGCGCGACCACGTTCAGCGAGTACCGCGGCATCTTCGAGAAGGACGCGGCGCTGTCGCGGCGCTTCCAGAAGATCGACGTCGTCGAGCCGACGGTGGACCAGACCGTCGAGATCCTGAAGGGCCTGAAGTCGCGCTTCGAGGAGCATCACAGCGTCAAGTACGCGCTGGGCGCGCTGCAGGCGGCGGCGGAGCTGTCGGCCAAGTACATCAATGACCGGCACCTGCCCGACAAGGCGATCGACGTCATCGACGAGGCGGGCGCCGCGCAGCGCGTGCTGCCCAAGAGCAAGCAGAAGAAGACCATCACCCGCGCCGAGGTCGAGGACATCGTCGCCAAGATCGCGCGCATTCCGCCGGCCTCGGTCTCGTCGGATGATCGCGGCAAGCTCAAGAGCCTGGATCGCGATCTCAAGAGCGTGGTCTTCGGCCAGGATCCGGCGATCGACGCGCTGGCCGCGGCCATCAAGATGGCGCGCTCGGGGCTGGGCAAGCCGGACAAGCCGATCGGCTCGTTCCTGTTCAGCGGTCCGACCGGCGTGGGCAAGACCGAAGTCGCGAAGCAGCTCGCCTACATCCTGGGCATCGAGCTGATCCGCTTCGACATGTCCGAGTACATGGAGCGCCACGCGGTCAGCCGCCTGATCGGCGCGCCTCCGGGCTATGTCGGCTTCGACCAGGGCGGTCTGCTCACCGAGGCCATCACGAAGAAGCCGCACGCGGTGCTGCTGCTCGACGAGATCGAGAAGGCGCATCCGGACGTCTTCAACGTGCTGCTGCAGGTGATGGACCACGGCACGCTGACCGACAACAACGGACGCAAGGCCGACTTCCGCAACGTGATCATCATCATGACCACGAACGCGGGCGCGGAGGCGATGAACAAGTCGACGATCGGCTTCACGACCAAGCGCGAGCAGGGCGACGAGATGGCCGACATCAAGCGCCTGTTCACGCCTGAGTTCCGCAACCGGCTGGATGCGATCGTCAACTTCGGCGGCCTGAACGAGGACATCATCTTGCGGGTGGTGGACAAGTTCCTGCTGCAGCTCGAGAGCCAGCTGGCCGAGAAGAAGGTCGAGGTCACCTTCAGCGACACGCTGCGCAAGCATCTGGCGGCCAAGGGCTTCGATCCGCAGATGGGCGCGCGTCCGATGCAGCGCCTGATCCAGGACACGATCCGGCGCGCGCTGGCGGACGAGCTGCTGTTCGGCCGCCTGGTCGACGGCGGCCGGCTGAGCGTGGACGTGGACGACAAGGGCGAGGTCCAGCTCGACATCACGCCGACGAAGAAGGACAACAAGCCCAAGGCAGAGCCGGCGACCGCCGACTGACCCTTCCGGCCTGGCCCGACGAACGAAAGCCCGCTCTCGCGGGCTTTCTGCCGTCTGGCCGGGTGTTGTCTGGCCGGGCTTGCGGCTCGGCGCGGGTCAAGCGTGCGCCGGATCCTGCAGAAAGAACGCCGCGAAGAGCCGGTACAGCCGCGGCTGCTCGGCGAGCAGCTCGCGCGGCGCGACGAAGAAGGCCTCCACTGCGACGGCGAAGAACTCCTCCGGCGCCTCGGCGCCATAGGGATCGATCAGCGTCGCGACCCCCGCGTCGACCTGGTCGCAGAACCACTGCCACTCGGCTTCCATCGTCGCCGACCACTGCAGACGCAGTGCCGCGTCGGCGATCGGCGGCGCGCCATCGGGCTCGCCGTCGCGCATGTCCAGCACATGCGCGAACTCGTGGATGACGACGTTGTAGACGGAGTCGTGGCCCTCGACGCGCTCGGTCGCCTCGGGTGCGATCTCGCTCCAGGCAAGCATCAGCGGTCCGCCTTCCATCGCCTCGCCGGCCAGCGTCTCGTCGTACTCGTGGACCACGCCGTCCTCGTCCATCGTCTCGCGCGCGGCGACGACCTCGCCCTCGTGCATCACGATGCCGACGAAGCCGTCGTACCACTCGAGTCCCAGCCGCAGCACCGGCAGGCAAGCCTGCGCGGCGACCGCGACGGCGACCTCGTCGGTGACCTCGAAGCCGCCCGCGCCATGGAACTCCTTGGACGCCAGGAAGAGCGAGCACAGCCGGCGCAACTCGGCGCGGTCCGCCTCGCTGCGGCGCGCGATGAAGGGGTATCGCGTCAGCGTCAGCTGCCACAGCGGCTCGGGAATCGCGAAGGCCTCGAGCAGCTTGCGCTCGCGGCGTTCGCGCCAGCGCTGGAAGAGGCCGCCGATCATGCGTGCGCGGCGTCCGTCGGCGCCGTCATCGGGGCGATCCGGCGCAAGCCGTCGGCCTCGAGGATCAGCACGTCGCCGCGGCCAGGCCCGTGGTCGTAGTCCCAGTCGGACAGCACGGCACGGGTCAGGCCGCCGCCGAGGTCGTGCGTCGCCGGCCGGTGCGTGTGCCCGTGGATCAGCGTGTCGCAGCCGGAGGCGCGCAACCAGGCGCGCGCGGCGCCGTCGTCGACATCGGCCCAGGTCGATGGATCGGACTGGTGCATGCGGCTCTTCGCGCGCAGATGGCGCGCCAGCGCGCGCCGCGCGAAGAGTGGCATCGCGCGCAGCGCCGCCAGCACCTCGGGTCGGCGCACGACCGCGCGGGCGCGCAGGTAACCGACGTCCCCCAGGCAGAGCTGGTCGCCATGGCTCAGCAGCCAGGAGCGCCCGAAGGCGTCCAGCCGCGTGGGATCGGCGAGCTGCGTCATGCCGGCGTCGGCCGCCATCGGCTCGCCGAGCGCGAAGTCGCGGTTGCCATGCATGAAGAAGAGGGCCTTGCGCGCGGAGGTCTCGCGCAGCACCTCGAGCGCGAACTGCTCGAAGGTGCCGGCCTGCCAGCGCGCGTCGTCGCCGATCCAGGCCTCGAAGATGTCGCCGAGCAGGAACACGGCGTCGGCGGGCGTGGCCGCCAGATGAGCGCGAAACCGCGCCAGCGTCGCCGGCATGTCCGGCGACAGGTGCAGGTCGGACAGCAGGTCGATCCGCCGCCAGCCGGGCGCCGCGCGCAGCGGTGCCAGCGGCACCGCCGCTCGGGGCAGCGGGAAGGCGGCGGAACCGGGACTCACTCGACCGCGACGGCGCGCTCGATGACGACGGCCTCCACCGGCACGTCGTCGTGGAAACCGGAGCGGCCGGTCTTCACCTTCTCGATCTTGTCGACGATGTCCTGGCCGCCGATGACCTTGCCGAACACCGCGTAGCCCCAGCCCGACGGGCTTTCGCTCTTGAAGTTCAGGAAGTCGTTGTCGACGGTGTTGATGAAGAACTGCGCGCTGGCCGAGTGCGGCGCGTTCGTGCGCGCCATCGCGACCGTGTACTTGTCGTTCTTCAGGCCGTTGTTGGCCTCGTTCTGGATCGGGGCATCGGTGGGCTTCTGCTTCATGCCGGCCTCGAAGCCGCCGCCCTGGGCCATGAAGCCCTTGATGACGCGGTGGAAGATCGTGCCGTCGTAGTGGCCCTTGGCGACGTACGCCAGGAAGTTCTCGACGGTCTTGGGGGCCTTCGCGTCATCCAGCTCCAGCGTGATCAGACCCTGGTTGGTGTGCAGTTCGACTTTCTTGCTCATGTCGGTGACTCCTTATTTCTCGACGGTGGCCTTGTTGATGAGGATGGGGGTGGCGGGCAGGTTCTGGAACGCGAAGTTCTTCTTCACCGTCTCCGCCGCCTTGATCTTGTCGACGACCTCCATGCCCTCGGTCACGTAGCCGAAGACCGCGTAGCCGCGGCCGTCGGCGGCGTAGCCGGGATCCAGGCCCGGGTTGTCGACCACGTTGATGAAGAACTGCGAGGTCGCCGAGTTCGGATCGTTGGTGCGCGCCATCGCGACGCTGCCGCGGATGTTCATCAGGCCGTTGCCAGCCTCCAGCGGGATTGGCGCCTGGGTCGGGCGCTGCTTCAGGTCGGGCGTGTAGCCGCCGGTCTGGATCATGAAGTCGCCGATGACGCGATGGAAGATCACGCCGTTGTAATGGCCGGCCTTCACATAGGCCAGGAAGTTGGCGACCGTCTTGGGCGCCTTCTGCGCGTCCAGCTGGATCTTGATGTCGCCCGCGGTCGTGCTCAGCTTGACGACCTGCGCCTGCGCGAAGGTGCTGGCCAGGCTCAGCAGGGCGGCGCCGGCGGCGAGCAGCAGTGGGGATGTCCTCATGGTCGGGTGGCGGTGTCTGGTGGATGGGTGAGGGGGGCGGCACGCCGTCGGCGCGCCGGGCCGGACGCTCAGCGGGCCGGATTGACCCGCGCGTTGTTGAACGCAGTGACGCGCTGGAGCTTGACCTTCAGCGCGGTGTCGTCGCCCAGCGCCTGCTTGAGGGCGCGCTCATAGGACTGCTGGGCCAGGCGCATCAGCACGTCACCCATGTTCTCCTGCGCCTGCGAGTGGTCGGGCTGCAGCTCCAGCGCGCGCGTGAGCGACTGGCGGGCGGCTTCGTACTCGCCGCGCGCGGCGTGGATGACGGCCAGGTTGTTGTAGGGGTCGGCCAGGTCGGGGAAGTCCTCGGTCAGGCTGACGAAGATGGCCCGTGCGCGTTCGAGCTGCTGCTGTTCCATCAGCATCGTGCCGAGCGCGAAGCGCAGGCGCGGGTCGTCGGGCGAGGTCTTCAGGCCCGCTTCGGCGGCCTGGATGGCCTGGTCGCGCTTGCCGGAGGCCCACAGGGCCTGCGCGTCGTCGAGCGCGGCGGCCTGCGTCAGGGTCGCGCCGGTCATCGCCAGGGCGACGCAGCAGGCGCGGATCAGGGCGGGGAGTCTTGGCATAAGGGGGGCGGGGAGGGGGCCGCTATACTGCCGGGCATTCTAGAGCGAGCTTTCGTCTCCCGCTCGCCTCCCGGCCGGCCTCCCGCCCCACCCGCACCGCACCGTCGAACGCGCCGACGCTCGCGACTCGTCGCCAGAGCGGCGCTGACGGCGTCGGCATGCGCGCGGGGCCCGGCGCGAGGGGCACGCGGCGCGACACACGTATGTCCTCCTTGCGCATCTACAACACGCTGACCCGTCAGCAGCAGCCCTTCCAACCGATCGAGCCGGGCCGTGTCCGCATGTACGTCTGCGGCATCACCGTCTACGACCTGTGTCACATGGGCCACGCACGGATGAACATCGCGTTCGACGTCGTCTATCGCTGGCTCAAGGCCAGCGGCTACGACGTCACCTTCGTGCGCAACATCACCGACATCGAGGACAAGATCATCCGCCGCGCGCTCGAGCGCGGCATCACGATCCGCCAACTGACGGACGAGATGATCGCCGCCATGCACCGCGACTTCGCGGCGCTGGGCATCGCCACGCCGACGCACGAGCCGCGCGCGACCGACTATGTCCCGCAGATGCTGGACATCATCGGCAAGCTCGAGGAAAAAGGCCTGGCCTACCAGGCCGAGGGCGGCGACGTGAACTACGCGGTGCGCAAGTTCGACGGCTACGGCAAGCTGAGCGGGAAGTCGCCGGATCAACTGCGCGCCGGCGAGCGCGTCGCCGTCGATGACGGCAAGCGCGATCCGCTGGACTTCGTGCTGTGGAAGTCCGCCAAGGCCGACGAGCCCGCCGAGGCCAAATGGGCCAGCCGCTGGGGCGAAGGCCGTCCGGGCTGGCACATCGAGTGCTCGGCGATGAGCTGCGCGCTGCTGGGCGAGCGCTTCGACATCCACGGCGGCGGCATGGACCTGCAGTTCCCGCACCACGAGAACGAGATCGCCCAGAGCGAGGGCGCGCTGGGTCATCCATTCGTGAACACCTGGATGCACAACGGCTTCTTGAACATCGACGGCGAGAAGATGTCCAAGAGCCTGGGCAACTTCTTCACCATCCAGGAAGTGCTGGAGAAGTTCGACGGCGAGTCGATCCGCTTCTTCATGCTGCGCACGCAGTACCGCAGTCCATTCAACTTCAGCGACCTCAGCCTGGACGACGCGCGCACCGCGCTGCGCCGGCTCTACACCGCGCTGGACGCGGTGGCGCCGGCGGACGTGGCGATCGACTGGACGCAGGGGCCGGCGGCGGCCTTCAAGGCCGCGATGGACGACGACTTCAACACGCCGGGCGCGCTGGCGGTGCTGTTCGATCTCGCGAACCAGGTCAACCGTGACCGCTCCGCGCAGGACGCCGGCCTGCTGAAGGCGCTGGGCGGCGTGCTGGGCGTGCTGCAGCAGGCGCCGAAGGCCTTCCTGCAAGGCGGCGCGGGCCTGGACGAGGCAGCCATCGAGGCCCAGATCGCCGCGCGCGCCGCGGCCAAGGCCGGGCGTGACTTCGCCGAAGCAGACCGCATCCGCAAGGCGCTGGCCGAGCAGGGCATCGAGTTGAAGGACTCCGCGGCCGGCACGACCTGGGTGCGCGTGTCGAAGGCGGGAGAGCAGGCCTGATGGCGCGTGTGGCGACTGCCGGGGTGACCCCGGACTATTGGGATGAAGCCTGCCGTCACCTGGTCAAGCGCGACCGGGTGATGAAGAAGCTGATTCCGCAATTCGGCGAGGCGCGACTGCAAAGCCGCGGCGACGCGTTCACGACGCTGGCCAGATCGATCGTCGGTCAGCAGATCTCGGTGAAGGCGGCCCAGGGCGTGTGGGACAAGTTCGCCGAACTGACCTCGGGGCCCTCCAACCGCATCAAGCCGCTGGAGGTGCTGGGGCTGGAGAAGGACGCGCTGCGCGGTGTCGGTCTGTCGGCGCGCAAGGTCGAGTACCTGAGCGACCTGGCGCAACACTTCGAATCGGGCCAGGTCCATGTGCGCCAGTGGGCGCAGATGGAGGACGAGGCCATCATCGAGGAGTTGGTCGCGATCCGCGGCATCGGCCGCTGGACGGCGGAGATGTTCCTGATCTTCCACCTGATGCGGCCCAACGTGCTGCCGCTGGACGACCTGGGGCTGCTCAAGGGCATCAGCCAGCACTACTTCAGCGACGAGCCCGTGTCGCGCGCCGAAGCCCGCGAGCTGGGCGAGGGCTGGGCCCCGTACCGCTCGGTGGCCACATGGTACATTTGGCGGAGCCTCGATCCGCTACCCGTGGATTACTGAGAATGAGCAAGAAACACTTCCTCGAATTCGAGCAGCCCATCGCCGAGCTCGAAACCAAGATCGACGAGCTCCGCTACGTGCAGAGCGAGTCCGCGGTCGACATCTCCGAGGAGATCGACCGCCTGGGCAAGAAAAGCCACCAGCTGACCAAGGACATCTACGCGAATGTCCTCCCCTGGCAGGTGTACCAGGTGGCCCGCCACCCGCAGCGTCCGCAGACGCTGGACTACTGCGGCGAAGTCTTCACCGAGTTCCAGGAGCTGCACGGCGACCGCCACTTCGCGGATGACGCCGCGATCGTCGGCGGCCTGGCGCGCTTCAACGGTCAGGCCTGCATGGTCATCGGCCACCAGCGCGGCTCGGACGCGAAGGAGCGCACGCTGCGCAACTTCGGCATGCCGCGCCCGGAGGGCTACCGCAAGGCGCTGCGCCTGATGAAGCTGGCCGAGAAGTTCGGCCTCCCGGTCTTCACGTTCATCGACACGATGGGCGCGTATCCGGGCATCGGCGCGGAAGAGCGCGGCCAGTCCGAGGCGATCGGCCGCAACATCTTCGAGATGGCCCAGTTGGAAGTCCCGATCATCGCGACGGTGATCGGCGAGGGCGGCTCCGGCGGCGCGCTGGCGATCGGCGTGGCCGACCAGGTGCTGATGCTGCAGTTCTCGGCCTACTCGGTGATCTCGCCGGAAGGCTGCGCCTCCATCCTGTGGAAGACCGCCGCGCGCGCGTCCGAGGCAGCCGAGGCGCTGGGCATCACCGCGCACCGCCTGAAGGCGCTGGGCCTGATCGACAAGATCGTCAACGAGCCGGTCGGTGGCGCGCATCGCGATCACAAGCAGATGGCCTCCAACCTGAAGCGCGCGCTGGGCGACGCGCTGCGCCAGGTCTCCGACCTGAAGACCAAGGATCTGCTGGAGCGCCGTTACGAGCGCCTGCAGGCCTATGGCCGATTCGGCGACACCAAGAGCCGCTGATCCCGCCGGTTCCGGCGAGCCCTCTTCGCGTCACGTGATCGCGGTCGCCGCCAGCGGCGGCCGGGATTCGACGGCGCTCCTCCACGCCACCGCTATCGCGGCCCGATCGCTCGGGTTGCGCGTGGTGGCGTTGCACATCCATCACGGGCTGAGCGCGCAAGCGGATGCGTGGCTGGCGCAGCTGCGCACGCAAGTGGAGGGCTGGGCAGCCGAGGGACTGCCGGTCTCGCTCGTTCATGAGCACCTGAGCGGCGCGCCTGCGCCCGGCGACAGCATCGAGGCCTGGGCGCGCGCGGGCCGCCATGCCGCACTGCAACGCCTGACCCTCGCCGCGGGCACCGATCTGCTGCTGCTGGCGCATCATCGGCGTGATCAGGCGGAGACCTTTCTGCTGCAGGCGTTGCGGGGCGCGGGAGCCGCCGGGCTCGCGGCGATGCCGCGCGCGCAATGGCGCGACGGCGTGTGCTGGGCGCGTCCGTGGCTTGATCGTCCGCGTGAGGCGATCGAAGCCTATGTCGCGGCGCATGGTCTGCGCTTCGTCGATGACGACAGCAATGCGGACGCCCGTTATGCCCGCAACCGGCTGCGCCAGACGCTGTGGCCGGCACTGGCCCTGCAATCGGCGGGCGCCGAAACCGCGCTCGCGCAATCGGCCGAGTGGGCGCAGCAGGCCGCGGAGCTTCAACGCGAGATCGGGGACGAAGATCTCGCCCGCTGGAGCGATGCGGGCGGCCTCTCGCAGGAGTCGCTGCGAGTATTGAGCACCGCACGCGCCACGAATCTGCTGCGCGCATGGCTGCGTCGAGAGACCGGCTGTGCGGCGCCGGCCTCGCTGATCCGGCGGCTCCAGTCCGAGGCGCCCGGCGCATCGACGGCGCAATGGCCGCTAGGCGCTCGCACGCTGCATCTCTATCGTGGGCGATTCTTCGTGCGTGGGGCCGGGCTCGCGCCACTTACGCGCGACGCATCGCTGCCGATGCCGCCGCCCTCGATGCGCCTGGACCTCTCCCGTCCTGGACGGCACGCGTTGCCGCAGTGGCGAGGCGCCTTCGATGTCGAAGTCGTGACCACGGGGGGGCTCGCGCTTTCTGCGCTCAGCAATGTCGAGTTGCGCCCGCGCGAAGGCGGCGAGCAGTTCCAGCCGCACGCCAAGGGCCTGCCGCGGGCGCTGAAGAAGTGCTGGCAGACGGCGGGAATCCCCGCTGTACAGAGGGAAGGGCCGCTGCTCCATGTCGCCGGACAGCTGGTGTTCGTGCCCGGACTGGGCGTCGACGCGCGCTGGATCGCGCCAGCCGGCGAAGCACAAATGGCGCTGCGATGGCTGCCGGATGCATGCGGATCGCGCATGGGCAGCGACGTTGCGGGCAAGGGCGCGTCTTAGAATCGCCCGTCTCCCCTGCAGTCATCTGACACTCCCATGGCATTGATCGTTCACAAGTACGGCGGCACCTCGATGGGGTCCACCGACCGTATCCGCAATGTGGCCAAGCGCGTCGCCAAGTGGGCGCGGGCGGGTCACCAGATGGTGGTGGTCCCCTCGGCGATGAGCGGCGAGACCAATCGCCTGCTCGGCCTGGCCAAGGACCTGTCGCCCGCGAGCTCGTCGCCGTCGCTGATGCGCGAGCTCGACATGATCGCCTCGACCGGCGAGCAGGTCTCGGTCGGCCTGCTGGCGATCGCGCTGCAGGCCGAAGGTCTGGATGCCGTGAGCTACACCGGCTGGCAGGTCGGCGTGGCGACGGACAGCTCGTACACCAAGGCGCGCATTGAGAGCATCGATGACGCGAAGGTGAAGGCGGATCTCGATGCGGGCCGCGTGGTCGTGATCACCGGCTTCCAGGGCGTGGACGAGGACCGCAACATCACGACGCTGGGGCGCGGCGGCTCGGACACGTCGGCGGTGGCGATCGCCGCGGCGATCAAGGCGGATGAATGCCTGATTTACACCGACGTGGATGGTGTCTACACGACCGATCCGCGCGTCGTGCCCGAGGCGCGCCGCATGAGCACCATCAGCTTCGAGGAGATGCTGGAGATGGCGTCGCTGGGCTCGAAGGTGCTGCAGATCCGCTCGGTCGAATTCGCGGGCAAGTACCGCGTGCCGATGCGCGTGCTGAGCAGCTTCACGCCGTGGGACATCGACATCAATGAAGAAGCCAAGTCCGGCACCCTGATCACTTTTGAAGAGGACGAACAAATGGAACAAGCCGTCGTCTCCGGCATTGCATTCAACCGCGACGAGGCCAAGGTGACGCTGCTGGGCGTGCCGGACAAGCCGGGCATCGCGTTCCAGATCCTGGGCCCGGTGGCCGACGCCAACATCGACGTCGACGTGATCATCCAGAACGTGTCGCAGGACGGGAAGACGGACTTCTCGTTCACGGTGCACCGCAACGACTACCAGCGCGCGATGGAGCTGCTGGAGAAGACGGTGGGACCGGCGGTGCAGGCGGCGAAGGTGACGGGTGACCAGCGCATCTGCAAGGTCTCGATCGTGGGCATCGGCATGCGCTCGCATGTGGGGGTGGCGTCGAAGATGTTCCGCTCGTTGTCGGAAGAGGGCATCAACATCCAGATGATCACGACGAGCGAGATCAAGACCTCGGTGGTGATCGACGAGAAGTACATGGAGCTGGCGGTGCGCGCGCTGCATCGCGCGTTCGACCTGGACCAGGAAATCGAAGCCTGATGGCGGAGACGAGGCGGCGATTTGCTTGAGGGCTCTTAAAGCCATGCTATAGTCGCTGCTTCTTCGGTTGGAGACGTGACCGAGTGGCCGAAGGTGCTCCCCTGCTAAGGGAGTATGTGGGCAAAACCTGCATCGAGGGTTCGAATCCCTCCGTCTCCGCCAACCAGATGCGAACCCCTCGCAGCGAAAGCTGCGGGGGTTTTTGCATTTGGGCGATGACTTTGATGTTTGGCCGAGCCGCATCCGTCGCGCCAGCCTGCGGGCAGCCGGCTATCTGACTGGCCCGGAGCGCTTGGACACGCCGTCCGGAGACAAGCTCGCCGTGGGGCCGTGGGGCCGTGGGGCCGTGGACGTCCGAGTCGGCCGCCCGGCTTCGGTGTCGTGCCTGCATCCGGCAGGTCAGCAAACGCCGGCGGCGGTGCCCGCTGACAACCCCGTTCTCAACAACAGCGTAACCTCCTCCTCCAAGGCCTCCGGGCCCCATCGAAAGGTTTTCTCAGGCGTCCCTTCATTCGGAGATTGATATGGACTTGAAGCTTCAAGGCAAGGTGGCCCTCGTGACCGGCAGCACTGCCGGCATCGGCTACGCGATCGCACGAACGCTGGCTCAGGAGGGCGCTCGGGTCATCGTCAACGGCCGTACCAAGGCCGCGGTCGACGAGGCCGTCGAGCGTCTGCGGTCCGACACGGGCGGAGCAGTCGATGGCTACGCCGGGGATCTGAGTCGTCCCGAGTCTGCCGAGGAAGTCGTTCGGCTGCATCCGGGCATCGACATCCTCGTGAACAACCTGGGCATCTTCGAGCCCAAGCCGTTCGAGGACATCCCGGACGAGGACTGGAAGCGCTTCTTCGACGTCAACGTCCTCAGCGGCGTGCGGCTCTCCCGGCTGGTCCTGCCGAGCATGAAGAAGGCCAACTGGGGGCGGATCATCTTCATCGCCAGCGAAAGCGCGGTGCAGATCCCGGCCGAGATGGTCCACTACGGCGTGACCAAGACGGCGCAGATCGCGGTGTCCCGGGGGCTGGCGGAAACGCTCGCCGGCACGGGAATCACGGTCAACAGCGTTCTGCCGGGACCGACCAAGTCGCGTGGCGTTGGCGACTTCGTGCAGGACATGGCGCGTGCGAACGGCAAGAGCTTCGAACAGGTGGAGGCCGAGTTCTTCGAGAACGTGCGGCCCACGTCACTCATCAAGCGCTTCGCGACGCCGGAAGAAACGGCGTCCCTCGTCGCCTACGTGGCAAGCCCGCTGTCGTCGGCCACGACCGGGGCCGCGCTGCGCGTCGATGGCGGAGTGGTCAAGAGCGCATTTTGAGAGCCCTGCCGCGACCGCAGGCAGATGCGCGTGGCGGCCTGACGCAGCCAGGTCGCCAGCGCGCGCACGGGCCGGCAGCGAGAGCCGGGAGGAGCCACGGCTCGCCGTCATGGCCGGGAAGCTGGCGGCGTCAGCCGCTCACTTCCATCACCATCATCAGACCGCCACCGCCTTGATGCTCGACGTTGTTGTTGGTCGTGTGGTGGGGGATGTGGCAGTGAACCAGCCACTTGCCCGGCCGGCGCGCCTGCCAGATCACGTCGTAGCGCTGGCCTGGTCCGACGTTGACCGTGTCCGCGTCGAAGCGCGCTCCGGCCGGCAACACCACGCCGTCGCGCGCCACCACCGTGAACGGGCCGCCGTGCACATGCATCGGATGCACGAAGCCGTTGTTGGTGCCGATGAAGCGCAGCTTGATGGTCTCGCCCACCTTCATGCGCACGGTGTCGGTGGCCGGGTAGGCCTTGCCGTTGATGGTGAAGTAGTTCGGCAGGCCGCCCTCCATCGGCATTGCCGGATAGGTCAGCCCCTGACGCTCCAGCCATTCCTGCAGCTGCAGCACGTACTCGTGGTCCGCCGCCGGCGCGGCGGCCGGGTCCTTGGGATCGATGATCAGCGCCCCATACAGGCCCAGCGCCTGTTGCCGATCGGCATGGTCGTGCGAGTGATAGAAGAAGGTGCCAGCCTGCTCCGCGGTGAACTCATAGACATGGCTGCCCCCCGGCGGAATCGGCGCCTGCGTGATCTTTGCCGGGCCGTCCATCGCGTTGGGCACGATCAGGCCGTGCCAGTGCACCGTGGTCGACTCCGGGAGCCGGTTCGTCACCTTGATGCGCACCCGGTCGCCCTCGGTGAAGCGCAGCCGCGGACCCGGGATCTGGCCGTTGAACGAGTAACCCTCGACCCGCTGCTCCGGCAGGATGTTCCATTGCACCACCGCGGTCTCGAGCTCATACACCTTGACGCCTTGCTCCAGGCGCGGCTGCAGCATCTGGTCGCCCCGCGCGTCGGGCGATGCGGTCACGCGCACCTCGCGCGGATGCACGGCCGCCATGTCGCGCATGGCCTCACCCGGCGTGTCCCATCCCATGATCATGCCTGGCGGCATGATGGCGCCGCCCACGTCGCGTGCGGACAGGCGCATGTTCACGAACAGCGATGGCATCGTCATGCCGGCCGCCAGCATCAGCGCGGTGCTGAGCGTCACCGCGGCCAGTTGCGGGCGCGTGACGTCCGGCTGCATGCCGTGGCCACCGTGGCTGTCGTGGCCGCCGTGGCCGCGGTGTCCGGCCCGTTCGGTCATCAGGCCGTGCTTCATGCCGCGCGACACCATCCAGACATTGACCGGGTAGGCGACGGCGAAACCGGCGATCACGCCCACGGACATCACGCCCCAGAACAGCAGTTCGGTGGGCGCCATCGCGCGCATGTCGCGGCCCATCATGAGCAGCGTCATGACCGGCGCCATGCCGGCCATCATCGCGTTCATGCTGATGAACTCCGGCATGAAGGACTTGCGCACGTTCTCCCAATAGCTGCCGCCCATCATGTTCTTCATGAACAGGGACTGGAAGATGAACAGGCCGAAGCCGAAGCCCGCCAGGTACTCGACGATCAGGTCCAGCCACATCGGCAGACCCAGCGAGGCGGTGACGACCGCCGCGAGGATGATGCCGGTGGCGTCGCCGGCCACGCAGTGGATGGTCGAGCCGGCCCCTTGCTTCCACAGCGGCTTGATGAAGGCCTCGTGTTCGCCGGGGCGAGGCTCCTTGTCGGCCATCACGTACAGCAGCAGTCCGATCGGTCCCATGTACGCGGTGACCAGCACGAAGCCCCATTTCATGACCACCGGTTCCGGGTTGTGGCGGAACTGGTCCCACGCCACATAGCCAGCGGAAAGCCCCGCCACCGCGAACCAGGCGACGAGGAAATAGTCGATCGGCTGCACGAGCATCGTTGTTCTCCCTGACGGCAGAACACGGGACTATCGACCTTGCCACGGGGGCAAGGTCAATCGCAACGCGGATCGACCCTGCGCGCTGCGCGGATTCCAGCCGGGGGACTCTCCGGCCGCCGCTTCACTGCGGGGACGGGCTCACGGGCTTGAAGCAGTGAGGATCTCCGCCCTGGGGCGGGGGACCGCCGCCGCGGGCGGCAAGTCCCTCAGCAGCGCCGCGACGCAAGCGGCATTGAGCGTCGCGCCGGCGTCGTTGGTGTGGGTGTTGGCGTCGGCGAAGAGCCGGTCGACCTCGGCTTCGCCGAGCGCGCGGTAGGCCTGCGTGACGGCTTGGGTGAGATCGATGAACAGGCCGCCCTCGCGCCGCGCCACCTCCCGGCCCCAGGCGCCGATGTCCGCGAAGTCCATACCGTCCCGCCAGCGATCCCGATGCGGCACCGGTGAGACGACCACCGGCACCGCGCCGGGGGCCCGGGCGTCGCGCAGGTAGGCCGTCAGATAGGCACCGAAGCTGCGCACCTGCTCGACACCGCCGCCGGGCAGCGCTTCCTCCGCGGTGTCCTCCCCAATCCCCGGCAGCACGCCGCGCTGCTTGGCGGCGGGATCGCCGACGCGGCCGACGTCGTTGTGGCCGAACTGGATCAGCACCGCATCGCCCGGCTGCAGCAGCGAGCGCACCGCGGCCCAGCGTCCTTCGCGCAGGAAGCTGCGGCTGCTGCGCCCGGCCATCGCGTGGTTGGCCACCGTCACCCGGCCGGGATCGAACCACGGCGCGAGCCGTTCGCCCCAGCCCCATTGACCGTTGCGGCCGGCGCTGTGCACGGTGGAATCGCCGACGACGAACACCGTGGTCCTTCGATCGGGCGCGGCGCCCGGCGCCGCGGCAAGGTCGGGCGGCCCGCCGGCCCGGAGCGCGCGCCACGACGCCGGCCCCAGCAGGGCCGCCAGCGCCAGCACCTTCCGGCGGCTTGGTCCGAGGGGCCGCGCGCTCATTGGAGGAAGTCGATCGCGTCGACGGCGAACGAGGGGCTCAGGTAGCCGGTGGCCGAGCCGCCGCCGGCGACATTGATCGTCAGCGTGTTGATGCCGGCCACCAGCGCGCTCGCGGGGATGGCGAAACGGTAGGTCGTGTTGTTGCCGCGGTAGGTCCCGACCGTGAGCGTGCGCGTGGTCGGCTGCGTCGAGGCGGCCGGCGTGTCCGAACTCCAGTTGTTGACGCTGATCGCGGGCCGGCCGTTGGCCTTGGCCGTCGTGATGCCGATGCGCAGCGTCGCGTCCTTGAGCTGGGCGCTGGTCAGGGTGAAACGCACGACCTGGCCGCTGTTCACGTCCCGCCAGAGATAGGCCGGGAACGCGGTGTCGGCTGAACTGCCCACCGTGAAGATCCCCGGTGACCAGCTCGCCAGGCGCGTGTCGGAGGGATGCATCGTCGTGACCTTGTCGCCATTGCGCAGCTCGGTGGGCGCGCCGTCCCAGCGGCCGATGCGCCAGACGGCGGCCGAGGCCTCCGGATCGCCATCGATGGGCAGGGTGTTCAGCGAGGCGGTGCTCCCCGCGTTGACCTGCACGCTGGTGCTGTAGACCGCCAGCTCGTTCTTGTAGACGGTGAGCGTGTAGGTGCCGGGCAGCATGCCGGTGGACTTGAAGAAGCCGCGGTTGGCCAGGTCGGCCGAGGTCCAGTACTGCGCCTTGTCGTTGGCGAAGCCGACGGTGTAGGCGTTGCCCGCGACGGTCCCCGCCAGGCCCACGCCGGCGACGCCGCCGCGTCCGGACGGCGGCACGTAGCCCTGCAGCCCGGCCACGGAGAACCAGCTGGTGTCGGGCGCGGCCGGCGCGCTGCCGTCGGTGAAGATCAGCGTGTAGGCGTTGAGCACGCCAAGCCGGAAGGCCTCGGTCTGGCTCTCGCTGTAGTTGACGATGTAGGTCAGCTCGTTGGTGGTGGCGGTGATCTGGTTGAGCAGGCTGCGATAGAACGGTCCGCCCGAACCGCCCTCCTGGCCATCGCGGTAGAGCCACAGGCCGACGGTGCCCGCGCTGTTGCGGCCGCCGAAGTACTGCCAGTCCTTGAGCCGCTGGTTGGCGTAGTGCTTGGAGCGCGTCTGGCCCGCGAAGGCGCTGCCGGCGGAAAAGCCGAACACGTCGCCGGACTCCACCGTGGTGTCGGTGCCGCGCAGGTCCTGCGGCCAGGTGCCAGCGCTGGTCTGCCCGCCCGGAACCCCCGCCGGCGGGCCGCTGGACAGCGCGCCGATGGGCACGCGCACGATGTAGCGCACCATGTTCAGCGTGTCGGGCTCCTCGGTGAAGTAGGTGGCCATGTAGACGCGGGGCTCGCCCGCCTTGATCAGGTAGTAGTGCTTCAGCAGCCCGCCCTTGCTGCTGTTGCTGGTGACCGTGATCCTGATGTACGCCCCGCCCGTGAGCGTGCCGTCCTGCGCCGTCGACGCCGGCGTCGGCGCGCCGCTGGCGGACAGCATTTCGGCCGAGACGCTCACCGCCGAGACATTGCTGTACAGCCCGTCGAAGCCCGAGTTGAGCTGGGAGCCGCGCGCCTGATCCTGGTACTGGACGCCGTTGTAGACGAGGCTGGAGATGTCGCCCGCGGACTGCGTGCTGGCGCCGTTGTCATAAGCCATGACGCGCAGGACCAGACCGGCGTTGGTGTCCACCTCGTACTGCACCCTGGACGCGTTGCCGCCGTCCCAGCGCGTGGTGAGGCTGAACGCGGCCATCGCGGCATGGGGCAGGGCGAGCGCGGCCGCGACGGCAGCGGCCCGCGCCAGCCAGGCGCGCCAGGATCGGGAACGGGACATGCTTGCTCCTTGTGCGTCAGGGTCGGCGTCCATTCAGGCGGACGCCGCGGGAAGGGCCTCGCCGATCAGGGCGAGGTTCTGGATCGCGGCCAGCGCCCACTGCGCGGCCTCGTTGGTGCTCAGGCCGGGCGCCTCGTCCACCGGCCGCAGCACGGCGGGCCCGGCAATGCGGCGCGTCTGCAACGGGCCGTGGCGCTCGTCGCTCAGGAACTCGCGCCAGGCGCGCGCGGCCAGCGCGGCATCGCGGCGGCGCCAGGCGGCGTAGGCGGTCAGCCGCGAGTGCCCAACCCGCAGCGCGCCGCCGCCGCCGTGCGGCGCGCCGAGCGCGCGGCGCTGTTCCTCGACCGGCGCGTTGAAGAGCACGCAGTACTGCAGCCAGGCGTCCTCGAAGCCCGGCACGTCGACCAGCGCGATGAGATCGGCCGCCATCTCCGCCAGCCCGAACACCGCGCTCAGATGGCTCGCGCCGACGCGCCCGCCCGAGACGTCGATCAGCGCGCCGCTCTCGAGTTCATAACCCGCGGTGGCGGCGCTGAAGAAGCCATGCGGCATCGCGGCCACGCTGGCCATGCCGCGGCGGATGCGCTCGCGCCAGCGCGGGTCGCCGCTGCGTTCCCACTCGGTGAGCCAGTTGGCCAGCAGCGCCCCCCAGTCGGTGCCCACGCCCAGCAGGCCATCGCCGGCGCCGGCGGGCCGCGCGCCGAGCTTGCGTCCGGGATCGAGCGTGATCAGCGTGCGGTCGGCTTCGCGCAGCGCGTGCAGCACGTCGCCGATGCGTTCGTCGGCGGTGAGGTAGTGGTAGTGCCGGCGGTAGGCGGCGGTGCTGATGCGCAGCTGCTTGGCGCTGTCGCTCCAGTGCAGCACGCCGTGCCGCGTGCCCAGGCCCTGGAAGCGGCCCAGGTGATAGGTGTCGACCTCGCTGGTGTGGCGCACCATCGCCTCCGCGAAGCGGAAGATGTCCGCCCGCCCGCTGCGCAGGAAGGCGACCCAGAGCCACAGGTCGGGCGAGAGCTCCGAGTTGTCCCAGGCGAAGCCGCCCACGTCGTAGCGCCACTCGTGGCGGTCCGCGTCATAGGTGTGGCGGATGTCGCCGTGGTCCCAGAAACCGGTCCAGCGGCGCTGCTCCGCCTCGCGGCGGTAGAAGTCGAAGAGGCTGTCGAGCCGGTCCTCGATCGCGGCGTTGGCCGGGGTGCCGCGGTCGGGCAGGGACCACAGCGGGCCGAAGACCTGTGTGTCGAGGTAGCGGCGCGGTGCGGCCACGAGCTGCGGCGGCGTCTGCACGAGCCGGGCCAGCTGCAGCAGGCGCTCGCGCCCGGGCGTCGCGGCCAGCGCGAAGAGCGTGATCTCGTGACTGCGGCCGACGCCGACGGCGCTGTCGAAGCCGGGCTCGTAATCCTCGTAGGTCACTTCCAGGCCCTGGCGCTGCTGCTCGAAGCTGTGCTGGCCGAGGCCATCGTGATAGGGCCGCAGATCCATCGCCGGCGCGTCGGGGCTGTGCCACCACAGCCGCACCTGCGCCATGCCGGTGTGAGCGCCGCGGACCTCCAGCTGCGCCGGGTGGCGCTGCCAGAAGTCGCGCAGGCCGAAGGCCAGTCCGCCGCCCGGGCCGCCCACATAGCCCAGGCCGGCGGCGCGCGCGCCGTCGGCGGCGTGGATCCAGGTATGGCCCGGCCGCGTGCGCTTGCGGATCTGGAAGGCATCCGGCGAGTGCTGCGTGAGGCTGAAGTCGCCCCAGGCGGGGATGTGATCCTGGAGCTCGCGCACCGTCCGCTGCCAGGTGCCGTCGGGCGGGCAGGCGCGGCCCTCGAGCTGCGCGGCGCGCACCTCGGCGCCGGGGTCGCGGCGCAGCCCGGTGAGGCCGCGCACGGCCTCGCCCCACAGGCCGGCGTCCGGGCCCTCGGCCGCGCCGGCGAAGCGCAGGTGGCGGTCCTGCAGCGGGTCGCGCAGCGGCACGTCGGCGATCAGGCCGAGGCCACGCGGGAAGTCGCGCTGCGGATCGCCGTCGAAGACCCAGCTGTGCATGATCCGCAGCGCGTCGCCACCGGCGTGCAGATAGAGCCGCAGGTCGAAGGGCAACCATGCGCGCGCGCCGGCGCCGGCGGTGAAGCCGTCCTGCGAGGCGGCGTCCGTGAGCGCGCGGTGGCGGCCACGCAGCCGCAGCACCGCGCGGTGCGGCCCGCGCTGCTCGATGTCGACGCTCTCCAGTTCGCCGCGGCTGCGCAGCCGGCGGCGCGGCGCGCCTTCGTCATCGGGCGCGTCGTCGGCGTCGGCGATCAGGCGCAGCTCGCGCGCGATCTCGACGCCGCCGCGCGTGATCGAGGCCACCAGCGTGTCGCCGCGGCGCGGCACGGTGCAGCGGATGACGCCGGTGTCGACGATCACCGCATCGGCGGTCTCCTCCACGCGCAGCGGCGTGAGGGGCGACGGTGCCGTCTTGCCGGGCGGCAGCGCGACGACGCGCCAGGCCCGGGCGCCTTCGCCCGGTGGTGTCGTCGCGGGCGGCAGCGCATGGCCGGACCACTTCACCGAGCCGTCCGGCCACCAGGCCAGCGGCCAGCCTTGCAGCGCCTGGAGCCGGCCATCGCCGTCGCGCAGCGCGAAGGCCTGCCCGCGCCGGACCTGGCCGCGCGGCCACGGCCAGCCCCAGGCCACGCCGGCATGCGCGGGCGGCGCCAAGCGGTCCAGCCAGCGCAGCGCCTCGGGGTCGAGATCGAGCGGCAAGGGCCCAGGCACGCCGGGGCTCGCGCCGCTGTCCTTGTCGATGGACGGTTCCCGCGCCGCCGGATCGGCGGCCGCGGTCGCCGCGCGCGTGGCTGCCGCGGCGCTGGTCAGCGCCAGCGCGGCGGGCACCTGCAGCAGATGACGTCGGCGGATCGGCATGGCTCAGCGGAAGGCGTAGCCCAGCGTGACGCCGACGGTGCGCGGATCGCCGACGTAGCCGATCACCGTGCTGCCGCCATTCAGGCGGGTGTAGTACAGCTTGTTGAAGGCGTTCGTGATCCACAGCGCCGCGTCCCAGTCGCCGCCGGCGCCGGGGCGCTTCACGCCGAGCGTGAAGGCCGCCAGGCCGTAGCCCGGCACGCGCGCGGACGCCGAGTTGTCGACCGAGCCGTAGGTCCAGCCGCGGTAGGTGTAGCGCGCGGAGGCATAGGGCTTGAAGTCGCCCTGCGACCAGTTGTAGCGCGCCGACAGCGCGACCACCTGTTTGGGCGTGTTGAACACGCGCTGGCCGGTGAGGTCGCAGAACGTGGCGGTGATCTCGGGCGGGCACAGCGCGCGGCGGTAATCCGTGTAGCGCGCATCGTTGACGATGCCGCTCAGCACCACGTCCAGCCGCTCCAGCGGCTGCGCCCGCAGCGCCACCTCCACGCCCTGGCTGCGGTAGTCGCCAGCGTTCATCAGATAGCTCGTGGCGTTGGCGTCGTCCCAGGCCTGGGTCTGGAAGTCGCTCACCTGGGTGCGGAACACGTCGGCCTGCAGCGTCAGCCGGTCCGGCACCAGCGCGCCGATCACGCCGATCTCCAGATTGCGCGTGGTCTCGGGCTTGAGCAGCAGCGTGTCGAGCCCGGCCTTCTTGGCCGCGCCCGCCGACACGTTGATGCCGCCGGCCTTGCGGCCGTAGCCATAGGAGAGATAGCTGCTCCAGTCGTCGTTGATCTGGAGCTTCAGGCTGGCCGACGCGGACGGCAGCACCTTGTGCACGCGCAGGTCGCCGGAGTCGAAGGCGGCGCGGTTCAGGCGCACGAAGCTCGCGTCCCGATCGCTGTAGGTGGCGCGCGCGCCGAACTGCAGGTCCAGCCGCTCGTTCAGGTGGACCGTGGCGCGGCCGTAGGCCGAGCTCATCTCGTCCTCCAGATGCCCGTTGCGGACGATGTCCAGCCCCTTGAAGCCGTTGCCCGCGTAGGTGTTGACGATGTCGGTGCTGGCGTAGCGGGTGTGGGCCACGGTGTCCTGGTTGTCGCGGAAGTAGCTCAGGCCGATGACGTAATCGAAGAACTCGCCGCGCGGCGACTCCAGGCGCAGGTCCTGCGTGAAGGTCGAGTCGTCGACTGCCGTGCCGCTGTCCGCGTAGATGCGCACGCTCAGCTCGTCGGCGTAATGCGGCGCGTAGCGGTAGTGGCGCCAGGCGGTGACCGAGCGGAGCTTGTAGCCGCCGTCCAGCTTCCAGTTGGCTTCGGCCGACACGCCGCCCTGCTCGGCGGCGGTGGTGGTGACATCGTCGACGATGGTCTCGCGGCCGCCGGCCACGTAGGTCGCGCCGATCTTGCGCGCCGTCGCGGGGAAGCTGTCCGCCACCGACTTGTAGACACGGGCCGGGGTCGCCGATTCGGCGCCGTAGTCCGCGGTCAGCTTCAACTCGAAGCTGGCGCTGGGCCGCAGCAGCACCTGCGCGCGCAGGCCCTTGCGCTCGTAGCCGTTGAGCGAGCCGCCGTCGGCGAGGTTCTTCACCGCGCCGTCGCTGTGCGCGTAGAGCGCCGTGACGCGGTAGGCCGCGCTGTCGCTGAGCGGTCCCGACAGCGCCGCCGTCAGCTTGGACGTGTTGCGCTCCGCGTACGAGACGCTGACGGCGCCCTCGCGCTGGAAGGACGGACCCTTGGTGTGGATGTCGATCGCGCCGCCGGTCGCGTTCTGGCCGAACACCGTGCCGCTCGGCCCCTTGAACACGTCGACGTAGTCGATGTCGGTCAGCGAGCGGATGATGCCCGGCCGCGGGAAGTAGACATTGTCGACATAGGTGGCGACGCTGCTGGGCATGCCGATGTTCTGGTCGCCGCTGGTCTGCCCGCCGCCGTCGCCCACGCCGCGGATCGTGAGCTGCGTGTCGTTCGAATCGGTGCTCTGGATGTAGAGGCCCGGCACCACGTACTGCAGGTCCTGGATGTCCTCGACATGCAGCTCGGCCAGCGACTCGCCGCGCACGCGCGCGACGGCGGTGGCCGGGCGCTGCGGGTGCTGCTCCTTCTTGGCTCGGCCGCTGACCTGCACCGCGTCGAGTTCGGTGACGTTGGCGGCGCGGCCGGCGCCGGGGGTCGCGCCGGAAGCCGCACCGGACGTGGCGCCGGACGTGGAGACGGAAGTGGCGCCGGACGTGGCGCCGGCATTGGCGCTGTCACCGGACGTGGCGGCCAGCGCGGCGGGGCCGGCCAGCAGCAGGCCAGCGGCGCACAGGGCCGCGCCGAGCGCGGGACGTGAAAGGGGCGAGACGGACATCGACATGAAGGACCTGGGTTCTTGTTGTGGGATTGAAAGAGGCGAGGGCGACAGCGTTGTCACGACGGCGCGAAGAATGCGAGAGGAAGGCGTCGCCGCGGGCTCGCGCAAGGGGAGGGGGAGCGGGCGGTCAGAGCCGCAGGACGCGGAAGTCCTTG
Organism: Roseateles sp.; assembly: GCF_039595595.1. Classification (GTDB taxonomy): domain Bacteria; phylum Pseudomonadota; class Gammaproteobacteria; order Burkholderiales; family Burkholderiaceae_C; genus Roseateles. Next base: position 129,469 of record NZ_JBCNLG010000013.1, read on the forward strand.
ATCCGCAGATGGCTGGCCGTGGTGCGCAGCGCGAGCCAGCCGTGGCGATACGGCGCGGGATCCGTCCACGCGAACACCAACTGGTCATCGGCGAAGACGCGCAGCTCGGCCGTGTCGCCCGGTGCCGCGCGCGACTGGATGCGCAGGCGCACCGCCACGCCGTCCTTCAAGCGCGCGAACGCGGGCGGCGCGCCGAGCCGGTCGTCGGCGGTGGCCAGCGACGGTTCGGCGTAGCCGGCGACCTGCGGCCGGGCGGCGCTGCCGTCATAGCGGCGCAGCCGGGTGCTGCGGTTGCCGTTGGCGCCGAAGCCGAGGTAGTAGAGGCGCAGCGCGTCGTAGCTGGCGAGCGCGCCATCGGCTCGCCTCGCGCCGGGATCGCCGCCCTCGGCGGTGGTGGCGTTCCAGAACAGGTTGAGGTCGGAGACCCGGTCCGGCAGGCCCGGGAACGACGCCTTGAGCGGCGTCGCGGTGAGCTGGATCTCGTAATCGCCGGCGAAGGGCTCGCGATACCAGAGGGTCAGGCCCGCGGGCGCGACCAGGTCCAGTTCGCCATCGGCGGCGCGGATCCGGGTGTCCGCCGACTGCTGCTCGATGCGCCACGCGCCGGTGCCGTGGCGGAAGTCGTCGGAGGCCAGGAGGGCGCCAGGCAAGTCCGCGCCGCGGGCCATGGTGGCGGCCAGGCCGGCCACGAAGGCGGCCAGACGGCGAAGGCGGCGAGGACGGCGTTTCGACGGCCGGGCCGAATGGGCTCCATGGGCTCCATGGGCTCCATGGACCGCAGGGGCCGTCGGGGCGGGATGGCGGGCTCGCGGGCTCGCGCTCGAGGGAAACATCGGCGGTTCGGGGATCAGCAACACGACGGCGCCGACTATCGCGGCCGTCCCGGTCGCGGACAAATGCGGAATCCCGCGAGCCACATGCCGATTTCGAGCTTGCCTGCGCCGCACGGCTTTCATCACGCGAACGCCGATGTGGCCTACATTCAGCGGGATGTACACGCCCAAGCACTTCGACCTCCCGGATCTCTCGCATGCGCGGCTGATGGTCCAGGAACATCCGCTCGCCACGCTGATGCTGATCGACCCCGTGCACGGGTTGTCGGCGACGCCGGTGCCGATGATCTGGGGCGCGCCGGCCGGCGCCTCCGCGGACGAGGGCTGGTGGCTGGAGGGCCACCTCGCGCGCGCCAACCCGCACGCGGCGGCGCTGGCGTCAGCGGAGCTGGGCGAGGTGCTCGTGCAGTTCAACGGCCCGGGCGCCTACATCTCGCCCAGCCACTACGACACGGCGCTGTCGGTCCCCACCTGGAACTACCTGACGCTGCAGGTCCATGGCCGCGTGCAGGTGGTCGATGACGAGGCGGGCAAGGATGCGCTGCTCAAGCGCCTGATCGCGACGCAGGAGCCCGACTACGCCGCGCAGTGGCGCGGCCTGCCCGAGGATTTCCAGCGCCGGATGCTGGGCGCGATCGTCGGGTTCCGCATCCCGGTCGCGCGCTGGACGATGAAGGCCAAGCTCAGCCAGAACCGCAGTCCGGCCGAGCGCGAACGCATCCTCGCGCATCAGGAGCACCACGGCTCGCTCGAGGAGCAACTGCTGGCGCGCTGGGTGAGGGAGCTCTCCCCGCGCTGATCGCGCTGATCGCGCGGTGCAAGCATGCGCGCCGCAGAGCGGCGCGCGCCGGCTTACATGCTCACGTAGTTCGGCCCGCCGCCGCCTTCCGGCGTCACCCACACGATGTTCTGCGTCGGGTCCTTGATGTCGCAGGTCTTGCAGTGCACGCAGTTCTGCGCGTTGATCTGCAGCCGCTCGGTGTTGTCGTCGTTCTTCACGAACTCGTAGACGCCGGCCGGGCAGTAGCGGCTCTCGGGGCCCGCGTACTTGGCCAGGTTCACGTTCACCGGGATGCTCGCATCTTTGAGCGTCAGATGCGCCGGCTGGTTCTCCTCGTGGTTCGTGTTGGACACGAACACCGACGACAGCCGGTCGAAGGTCAGCTTCCCATCGGGCTTCGGATAGTCGATCTTCGGCATCTCGGAGGCCGGGCGCAGGAAGGCGTGGTCGGGCTTGTCGCGGTGCAGCGTCCACGGCGGGCTCTTGACGCCGAGCTTGGGCAGCAGCCACTGCTCGATGCCGGTCATCAGCGTGCCGACCGTGTTGCCCTTCTTGAACCAGGTCTTGAAGTTGCGCGATTGATCGAGCTCCTCGCGCAGCCAGCTGCGCTCGAAGGCGGCCGGGTAGGCGCTGAGCTCGTCCAGCGAGCGGCCCGCGGCGAGCGCCTCGGCGATCGCGTCGGCGCACATCATCCCGGACTTGATCGCGGCATGGCTGCCCTTGATGCGCGCGGCGTTCAGATAGCCGGCGTCGTCGCCGACCAGCGCGCCGCCGGGGAAGACCTGCTTGGGCAGGCTCAGCAGGCCGCCCGCGGTGATTGCGCGCGCGCCGTAGCCCAGGCGCTTGCCGCCCTCGATGTGCTTGCGGATCGCGGGGTGCGTCTTCCAGCGCTGCATCTCCTCGAAGGGCGACAGCCACGGGTTCTGGTAGTCCAGCCCGACCACGAAGCCCAGCGTCACCTTGTTGCCCTCGAGGTGGTAGAGAAAGCCGCCGCCGTAGGTCTGGCTGTCCATCGGCCAGCCGGCGGTGTGCACCACCAGGCCCGGCTGCGCCTTGTCGGCCGGCACTTCCCACAGCTCCTTGATGCCGATGCCGTAGGTCTGCGGATCCTTGCCGGCGTCGAGCTGGAACTTCGCGATCAGCTGCTTGCCCAGATGGCCGCGCGCGCCCTCGGCGAAGATCGTGTACTTGCCATGCAGCTCCATGCCGAGCTGGAAGCCCTCATGCGGCTCGCCGTCCTTGCCCAGGCCCACGTTGCCGGTGGCCACGCCCTTGACGCGGCCCTGCTCGTCGTAGACGACCTCGGCGGCGGCGAAGCCGGCGAAGATCTCCACGCCCAGCGCCTCGGCCTGCTGCGCCAGCCACTTCGTGACATTGCCCAGCGAGATGACGTAATTGCCTTCGTTGTGGAAGCAGCCCGGGATCAGGAACTGCGGCGTGTCGGTGTGGCCGGACTCGCTCAGGAACAGCACCTGGTCGGCGGTGACGGGCTGATTCAGCGGGGCGCCGAGTTCCTTCCAGTTGGGGAACAACTCGGTGATGGCCTTGGGATCCATGACCGCGCCGGACAGGATGTGCGCGCCGGCCTCCGACCCCTTCTCCAGCACGACCACCGAGATCTCCTGGCCCTTCTCCGCCGCGATCTGCTTGAGCCGGATCGCGGTGGCCAGGCCCGCGGGGCCGCCGCCGACGACCACGACGTCATATTCCATGCTGTCGCGCGGACCGTACTGGGCAACAAGTTCTTCGGAGGTCATGGTCATCCTTGCTCGTTCTAGTCAGAGGCCTGGCCGCCGCGCAGGGCGGCTCGGGGCCGGCTCGCGGAGTGGCTGGGGCGGTTTGCGGCGCATTCTAGCCGTGCGAATCAAAAAAAGAACGGTCGTGCTTTTTATGAAATAGAGAGGGGCGTCGAGGCCGGACGGCAGCGCGCACGGGCGACCCGAAGGGGGCTCCCGCGATGCGGGCGCGCGCCGTAGGATGGCCCGCGTTCAACGACGAGAGGATTCCCATGAGCATTCACGTGCAACGCGACAGGACCGGGCCGATGCGCCAGACGGTGAGCATCCGCGACCACCGCCTGACGGCGGACCAGCCGGTCGCCGGCGGGGGCGAGGACGCCGGCCCCGATCCGCACGAGCTCTATGACAGCGCGCTGGGCGCGTGCAAGGCGCTGACGGTGCTCTGGTACGCGCAGCGCAAGGGCATGGCGCTGGAGGACGTGCTGGTGGAGGTGGAGCGCGACGGGTCACAGGAGCGGCAGGGCGTGTACAAGCTCAAGACCTCGCTGACCTTCGTCGGCGAACTGAGCGACGACGAACGCCAGCAACTGCTCGCGGTGGCGGCGAAATGTCCGGTGCACAAGCTGATGACGCAGGTGACCACCGAGATCGAGACGGTGATGGCCGGCTGAGCACCGGGCTGGCGCCGGACGGTCGCGGGGCTGGCGCCGCGTTGGCGCAGGGGGGCGCGGGACGCGCGTTCGCGGGCTTGATCGCGGGCCGGGTCTTGCGTGCTATCGTGGCCGGCACCTGTCCGGTCACACGAGAAGTTTTGCGAGAGACCTTGCCATGAGCTACAGCATTGATCTGGAGGGCCGCGTGGCCCTCGTCACGGGCGCGTCCAGCGGGCTGGGCGCGCAGTTCGCCAGGACGCTGGCCAAGTCGGGCGCCTGCGTGGTGCTGGCGGCCAGACGCGTGGAGCGGCTCAAGGCGCTGCGCGCGGAGATCGAGGCCGGCGGCGGCGACGCGCACGTGGTGCAGATGGACGTCACGGACCTGGAGAGCATCGCGGCGGCGGTGGCGCGGGCGGAGACGGAGGTCGGGACGCTGGACATCCTGATCAACAACTCGGGCGTGAGCACGACGCAGAAGCTGGTTGACGTGTCGCCGGAGGACTACGACTACGTGATGGACACGAACGTGCGCGGCGCGTTCTTCGTCGCGCAGGAGGTGGGCAAGCGCATGCTGGCGCGGGCCCGCGGCGCGGCGCCAGGGACCTACACCGGCGGGCGCATCGTCAACATCGCGTCGATGGCGGGGCTGCGGGTGCTGTCGCAGATCGGCGTGTACGCGATGAGCAAGGCGGCGGTGGTGCACATGACCAAGGCGATGGCGCTGGAGTGGGGCAAGTACGACATCAACGTCAATGCGATCTGCCCGGGCTACATCGACACCGAGATCAACCACCACCACTGGACCACGGACCAGGGCCGCAAGCTGGTGGAGCTGCTGCCGCGCAAGCGCGTGGGCACGCCGCAGGACCTGGACACGACGCTGCTGATGCTGTGCGCCAAGGAGAGCCGCTTCATCAACGGCGCGATCATCCAGGCGGACGACGGCTTCGGCGTGTGAGCGTGGCGTCCAGGATTCGCCGGATTCGAGAGCAAAGAACGTAGAGAGTAGAGAGAGCCGATGGCGGTGAGAGAACTGAGCGCGCTGGAAGCGCGCGTGCTGGCGGTGCTGGTGGAGAAGGAATCCACGGTGCCGGACAGCTATCCGATGTCGCTGAACAGCCTGACGCTGGGCGTGAATCAGAAGACCGCGCGCGATCCGGTGATGAACGCGAGCGAATCGGACGTCGCGGCGGTGCTGGACGAGCTCAAGGCGATGAGCCTGGTGAACAGCGTGAGCGGCAGCCGGGTGGCGCGCTTCGAGCACAACATGCGGCGCGTGCTGGGCATCCCGGGCCAGGCGGAGGCGCTGCTGGCGGTGCTGATGCTGCGCGGGCCGCAGACCTCGGCGGAGCTGCGGATCAACTGCGAGCGGCTGCACCGCTTCGCGGACGTGTCGTCGGTGGAGGGTTTCCTCGACGAGTTGGCCGCGCGCGAGCCGGCGCTGGCGGTGAAGCTGGCGAAGGCGCCGGGCGCGCGCGAGGCGCGCTGGGCGCATCTGCTGAGCGGCGAGCCGGCGCAGCCGGTGGCTGCCGCGGCCGTTTCGGCGCCGGTGTCGTCGAACAGCGCGCGCGACGAGGAGATCGCCGCGCTGCGCGCCGAGGTCGAGCAGCTGAAGGCGGCGGTGGCGCGGATTCAGCAGGAACTCGGCATCGCGTGATCGCCGGCCGGGGCGCTGATCAAGGCGCTCATCGAGGGGCTGATCAGGGCGCCGGTGGCGCCATCAGCATCTCGCTCAGCGGGCGCGCATGGCGCCAGCCGGTCTCCTCGAGCATCGGCTGGTCGTAGAACCGGGGCACGGGCCCGAGGCAGAGCAGGCCGAGCGGCTCGGCACCCTCGGGCAGCGCGAGCGCGCAGGCGAGCTGCGCCGGATCGAACATCGACACCCACCCGAGGCCGAGGTTTTCGGCGCGTGCCGCGAGCCAGAGGTTCTGGACCGCGCAGGCGGCGGAGCACCAGGCCATCTCGCGCGGCTGGCTGAGCCGGCCGAAGACCGTGCCGTCGTCGGGCGCGAGCACCACGCCGAGCAGCTCGGCGCAGTCGCGCAGGCCTTCGACCTTCAGGCGCAGGAACTCCGCGCCGCGCGCGCCGAGCGCGTCGGCGGTGCGCTGGCGTTCCGCCTCGACGATGCCGATCAGCCGCTCGCGCCAAGGGGGCGTGCTCAGGCGCATGAAGCGCCAGGGCTGCATGAGGCCGACCGAAGGGGCCGCGTGCGCGGCCTGGAGCAGCCGTTCCAGCTGATCGTCAGGCAGGGGCGGGGAGGGCGTGAAATGCCGCATGTCCCGGCGCAGCGCGATCGCGCGGTAGATGGTGGCGCGCTCGGTGTCGTCGAAGCAATGCTGAGAGGTCGTCATCCCCGCATTGTCGGCGGGGCTTGGCCTCAGGGCCTGCGGAACTCGTTCTCCACCCAGGTGCTGGCGCTGGACTCGCTGAGCCGGAAGCTGGCCGGCACGCGGACCTGGGCGATCTGCTCGCCGTGCTCGTCCCTGGCGCTGAGCAGCGCGTAGGGGTTGTCCTCGTCGGGCACGATGTCGAGCAGGACCTCGAGCCGGCCGTCGGGCGTGTCCACCTTCAGGCTCTTGTGCAACTGGGCGTGCAACTGCTGCTCATGCCGGCGCAGCACTTCGGAGGCGGTCTTCACCAGCGTGTTGAACGCGGCGGCATCGAGCGGTTTGGGGTTCTTCTTGTCGCGGCCCATCGTCCAGGGGCCCACGAGCGCCGGCTCGGCCTCGCCGGCCAGCGTCATCGCGACGGCCCAGCCGTCGTCGTCCTCGTTCTTGATCACCGTCGCGGTCCAGCGCTCGTCGCGCCACAGGCGCGGCTCTTGAATGATCGTGTGTTCGTCGTCAGGGGAATCGGTGCTCATCCGGACGAAGGTATCACGGCCCGCGAGGGGCCGCGAACAGGCATCGCGTTTGCCGATGTCCTGCCATGTTCGATCTGCAGGTCAATGGCTGGGAGCTGCTCGCGCGGGCGGCGCTGATCTACTTCGCGCTCTTCATCATGGTGCGCGTCTCCGGCAAGCGGACGGTGGGGCAGTTCACCCCCTTCGACCTGCTCGTCGTGATGCTGCTGAGCGAAGCCGTCAGCAACGCGCTCAGCGGCGGCGACGATTCGGTGCTCGGCGCGTGGATCCTGGCGGCGGCGCTGATCTTCATGAATGGGCTGCTGGGCTTCGTCAGTTCGCGCAGCAAGAAGCTGGAGCGCTTGCTCGAAGGCCATCCCGTGCTCATCGGGCGAGACGGGCAATGGTTCGATGAGGTGCTGCGGCGTCATCGCCTGGGGGCGTCGGACGCGGAGAAGGCGCTGCGCGAGGCCGACTGCGCCCTGGGCGATCTCAAGCTCGCGGTGCTCGAGACCGACGGCAGCATCAGCATCGTCAAGCGCTGACGCGGCGGCGCTCCGTGCGGCGTTCCCCGCCGGAGGCCGCGGGGTCGATGCGCGCCTTCAAGGTGTCCTTCATCCATTGGAGCGCGGTCTCCTTGCGCTGCGGCGATTCGGCGGCGGTGCAATCGCCGGGCACCCACACGCGCAGGCCGCGCACGTAGGCGTCCATGGCGGTGCACTGGACGCAGTAGTCGGCGGCCAGGCCGGTGATCACGAGGTCCTTGGCCTTGAGCTCGTCCAGCAGCAGGGCCAGTGGTGTCTGATAGAAGCCGGAATGGCGCGGCTTGAGCACGAACAGGTCGTCCTTGGCTGGCGCGAGCAGCCGCGCGAGCTGCGCTGCGTGGCCGCCGGAGCGCCGGCATTCGCGCATGAGGAGGGACTCGTCGGAGCGCCAGTGGCCGAAGTTGTCGTTGACGTAGACGGTGGTCCAGCCCTCGGCGCGGAACTGGCGCTTGAGCGCGGCGGTGGCGCGCGCGGCCTCGACGGCGGCGGGCGCGAGCGCCTCGGCGCCTGCGAAGCGCAGCGGATTGATGAAGTCCACCAGCAGCAGCACGCGGCGGGAGGTCGCGAGGGTGGACGTGCGGACGCGGGCGTTGGCGGCGGTGGTCATGAGCGTGGCGGAGCAAGCGCCATTCCCAGCGAGCGGCAGCGACAATCGCCGGATGACCGACGCCTCTCCGCCGCCCCAGGTTCAGCCGCGCAATCCCTTGCACGGGCTGACGCTCGAAGCCATCGTCACCGCGCTGGTGGACGAATACGGCTGGGAGGGCCTGGACGCGCGGATCCCGCTGCGCTGTTTCGCCTTCGAGCCCAGCATCAAGTCCAGCCTGAAGTTCCTGCGCAAGACGCCGTGGGCGCGGGAGAAGGTGGAGGGGCTCTACCTCTTCATGCTGCGCGAGCGCCGGCGCAACGCGGGCGGCTGAGCGGGCGCCTTGCCGCTGTCCGGCGCGATCTCCGCGATCTCCGCGATCGCGCCGGCCGTCCACGCCGCCGCGCGCGCCTTCAAGGCCGGATTGCATTTCGTCTTCGCGAGCTTGCGATAGCCCGCTGCGGTGAGGTGGATCTCATTGGCCCAGTCCTTGCTGACGCCGGTCGTGCGCGGGTCCGCCGGCGTGGTGCCGCCTCGCGTGTCCAGCACGAGGAAGCCGCCGATGCGTGTCTTCACGCGGTGCTCGAGGAAGTCGAAGAACCAGTCCACGAGCACGCGGGCGATGGCCGGCCAGTCGCCGTCCGGAATGCCGGCCGCGAGCAGGCCGGGCGCGAGCCACGGCCCGGCCACGCCGTTCACGGCGGGCGCGAAGCGCGGGGTCATGTAGTCGTAGACGTGGGTGACGATGTCCATGCCGGCGAAGTTCTGGTCGCGCAGGGCGTCGAGCGCCACGTAGGCCGCGAGCAGTTCCTCGCACAGGCTGGCCCAGCCCGCCTGCGACAGATAGCGGGTCGGGCCCTGGTCGGCGGGGAGCCACTCTTTCGGGAAGCGCAGGATGCGCTGGGCGATGTCGTGGCCTTCGCCGCGCCTGAGCCATTCGACGAGGTCGTTGCCGCCGCCGGAGATCAGCATCGCGCGCCAGTCGGGCATGCCGCGCAGCGTCATCGCGAGGTGGAACTTGGAGAACTTGCGCGGATCGGCGAGGTCGCGCAGTTGCTGGCCGGGCATCGCGTAGTTGACGACGGCGACGTTCTTGCCGAAGTCCAGCGCGTTGAACAGGCTGCCCGTGATCCAGGGCGGCAATGAGCCGAAGGAGCCCCACGAATCGCCGTGGGCGATGACGGGCACGGAGGAATTGAAGTCGGTGCGGTCCTCCATCAGGTCCTGATGGGAGTAGATCGTCGTGGTCATGGGTGCCTCCCCCGATGCTGCCATCGCAGCGCTGAGCGTACGAAGAGCCACCGGGCAAACGCCATCCCCAGCTTCAAGGTCGCATGTGGCGGCGCCTGCGGCGGCGGGTGTCACGAAACGGTGTTGAAATCGCCGCCCTGGAGGAAATGACCATGAGCGAACGCAACACGCGGCTGGACGCGATCTACGCCGAGGCGGCGCCCGAGATCGCGGAGTTCTGGAATGACTGCCGTGAGGCGGGTCTTGAAGCCCATACGGAGGAGGCGACTGGTGCGGTCGACGCGGAGATCAGCGGCTTCTTCGAGCGGCTGAAGGCGCTGCCGGACCCGTCGACGGATGAGCAGGTGCTGGCGGAGATGAAGCAGCTCTACGAGGCGCTCGACCGGATCAACGCCGACCTGGAGCATGGCCTGCTCGAGACCGACGAGCGGGAGCTGCTGGTGCCGGTGTTCGTCGCCGCGGCCGAGGCCTGCGGGGTGGACCCGGAGGCCTATGACGGAGAACCGGGCGGGGAGTATCGGGAGTTCTGAGCTGACCGCCGCCAACGTGACCCAGCGGTCCAGTCAACTCAAGCCCTTGCGAGACATCCGGTACTTTGAAAGTGCCGAGGTCCCGCACGCGGGTGCGCCGATGCCGCGCTATGCGTCTGAGCTGTTCAAGCTTGCGAAGGAGGCCGTGGCGCTGGGTCAGCGCATCGCCCGCAAATGCGAAGAGCTCGGCGTCTCCATCGGGAGTGCGGATCACCTGTACGTCTGCTTCACGCCTTCCCTGGAGGAGGGCGCCGTGGCCTTCACGGACTATGCGGTCGAGCCTTGGCACAGATACGTGCTGTGCGGCCTGGACCGCGGCTTCAACGAGCGCAGTGCGCGCGAGCAGCTCCAGGCGGTCTGCAACACTACGTTTGAAGCCGTCGCGGCGCTCGCGCAAGCCGGGGCCGATCAGTTGCCTTCACTGCAGCGGGACGTCGTCGCCAAGGGGGACGCGCTGCGCGTGACCCTGCGGACCAAGCAGACGAAGAAGTATCGGATCACCGTCGAGCAGACGGTGCCCGTTCATCCGTCGCCAAGCCAGGTCTTCGCGCGAGTGGAAGAGCTCGCGACCTCGAAGGTCGTGGAAGTCGAAGTGGCGGCAGTGCCGTTTCATGACGACGCGCCGGCCTTGGTGGATCGCCTGGCCATCGTGGACGAGGTCCTGGTGATCCACCCGCGGAAGTCGTTCCGCGCGGAGCTTGTCACTCGGCAGTACGACCTGCCATTGCGGATCAGCCTTCGGGGGAGCTTTGGGCCCGGCGAAGGCGACAGGTCGCTTCAAGACCGTTGAGCGGGAGCTGATCCGGGAGTGTCAGGAATTCTGTGTTTGAGGCGCTTCTACGAGGCTACGAGCCGGTCCTGGTGAATCGGTCTGCGTAGAGGATGGCAAATTGGTTCATTGCCTCTCGCCAGTTCTTGGCGGCGCGGCCC
>NZ_JBCNLG010000014.1:0-135505 GCF_039595595.1 Roseateles sp.
CACCCGACCGCGACAGACGCTCGGATGGAACACGCCGCTTCAGGCCTTTGCGCTCACCTTGGCAAATGCGCATCAGGCTCCAGTATCAATTCAATGACAGGTGTTGCGGTTCAAACTTGAGACCGCCGGGGAATTGACCCGATGAGCGCTTTGACCTTGACCATTCAATTTGTCGAGACGCTTCTGAAGGGTCTATCGGAAAATCTGAAGGTCTACTGGCCCAGCGGAGACGCCTACTTTGACGAGTAGCCCATGTCATTCGATTGGACTGACTCTGTTGATTCAAGGCAATCGGCTTGACTTTCTGGAACTCGAATCGCGCGCGTTTAGACCGTCTGCAATCGCACTTCCGCCACCAATTCCAAAGGTGAGACTGGCGTATTTCCTTGGTTCTGAAGTAATTCAAGCTTGTGCCGCCCTGCCATTTGCCGATGCAAAACGTGACGCGTATTCAGACAGGTTGCAACCGCACTTCCGCCATCAACCCGCCTTCAGGGCGATTCGAGAGCACGAGCGAGCCGCGCTGCCGCAGCGTCAGCTCCCGCGCGATATACAGCCCGAGGCCCGCGCCGCCGGTATGCCGGTTGCGCGATTCCTCCAGCCGGTAGAACGGCTCGAAAACCGCTTCCAGTTGCGCCTGCGGAATACCCGGCCCTGAATCGGTCACACGCAGCCACACGCCTTGCGCATCGCGGCCGACGCGGACCTCCGCGCTGCCGCCATACCGCACCGCGTTGCCGACGAGATTCCCGAGCACCCGTCGCAGCGCCATCGGCTGACCCTTGGCGAGCACGGGCTCCCCGGGGTCTTCGAAACGCACCGGCATGGCCTGCTCGAGCAGGTCGTCCGTCAGCGCCTGCGCCAGCGCGCCGAGGTCCAGGTCCTGCAGCGGCTCGGCCGCGCCCGGCCCATCGCCGCGGAACAGTTCCATCACCGCGTCCACCAGCGCATTCATCTCGCGGATGTCCTCGACCGAGCGCTGACGCTGCAGCTCCTCGATGTCCAGCGTCTCCAGCCGCATCCGCAGCCGCGTCAGCGGCGTGCGCAGGTCATGCGAGATCGCCGCCACCATCAGCCCGCGCTCGTTGAACTGGCGCCGCAGCTGCCGCGCCATCGCGTTGAAGACCTGCGCGCTTTCGCGGACCTCGAGCGTGCCGCGCCGCTCATCGAGCAGCGGCAGCGGCTCCTGCTTGTGCAGCGACTGGCCAAGCGCCTGCGATGCCCGCACCAGATCCCGCATCGGCCGGGCCAGCCATCGCGACGCGATCCAGGCCGCCAGGCCCGTGACCAGCAAGCGGATGCCGTAATCCAGCGTCAGCTCCCATGCCGAGAGCGCTCTGAACGGGCCTCGCCACGGGCCCTTGGGCGTCGGCGGCGGAGGCTCGTGCTCGAAGTCGCGCGGCTCGCCAGCGGGGGGTGGGAGGTCGCCCGGCAAGGCAGGCTCATGAAGGTCGGACGGGCCGGGCTGCTGCGGCTGCCCCTGCGGACCACGCATCAGGCCCGGCAGCGGGGGCAGGGTGGGCGCGCCCGGCATGCGCGCCACGTTGAAGTCGCCACGCACCCAAGTCACCGCGCCGATCGCCAGCGCCTGGGCCGCCACCAGCGTCACCCACAGCAGGAGGAAGATCCGCCGCGCCAGCGTGTCACCGAACGCGCGCGCGATCCGCTCCCGCGTCGCGCGGCCAAGACCGGCGAAGCCGCCAGAGCCGCCAGAGCCGCGAGGGCCGTCAGAGCCGCCGGGAGCCTGGGCGCCGCTCAAGGCTGCACCTGGGCGTCGAACAGGTAGCCCTCGCCGCGCATCGTGCGGATCAGGCGCGGCTCCTTCGGCGAGTCCCCGAGCTTCTGCCGCAGCCGCGAGATCGTCAGGTCCACGCTGCGGTCGTTCACCTCGACCCCGGGCGCGCGCGTCAGCTCGATCAGCTGCTCTCGGCTCAGCACCCGGCCTGGGCGCTCGACCAGCGCGCTCAGCATGCGGTACTCGGCGCTCGACAGCGGCACCACGACCTGCTGCGGCGACACCAGTTGCCGCAGCAGCCGGTCGAAGGCCCAGCCCTCGAAGCGGAACTCCCGTCGCGTCTGCGCCTCGCTCTCGCCGCGCCGCGCGCGGCGCCGGATCGCATGGATGCGGGCCACCAGCTCGCGGGGCTCGAAGGGCTTGGCCAGGTAGTCGTCGGCGCCCATCTCCAGCCCCAGCACGCGGCTGATCGGGTCACCGTGAGCGGTCAGCATGATCACCGGCACCGACGGGTGGTGCTGCTGGATCCATTGGCACAGCGTCAGGCCGTTCTCGTCCGGCAGCATCAGGTCCAGCACGACGACATCGAAGACTTGCGCCGCCATCAGGCGCCGCATCTCGCGGCCATCGCCGGCCGCGCCAACACTCACGCCGAACTTCTGCAGATATTCGTCGAGCGAGCGGCGAATCTCCGCATCGTCATCGACCACCAGACACCGCGTCATGCGTACCTCCACCGGCGGGACCGCCGCCGTGCCGGACCCAGCGACAGAAGATACACCGGTCATCGGAGCGTCGCCGCTGCGCGCGGCGGAGGGAATGAAGCGCGGCATCGGCGGCCGGATCAGGCGGCGATGCCGACCGTCAGCGTCGCGGCATAACCGTTCGTGACGTCGCCGCTGAGCGTCGCCAACTGCGTCGTGTAGCCGTCGCTGAAGACGTTGTCGGTGGCGAAGGTGATGCGGTTGAAATTCGTCAGGCTGCTGCTGTAGCCCGACGCGGTGCTGTAGACCGTCGTGCAGACGTCCGTCGGGAACGCGATCTGCGAGGTCTTGATCTTGTTGGCGTATGAGGTGGCGGTGCTCGCGCTCTTGTAGACCTCGAAGTGCATGTGGGGCATGCGGCCGTCGTAGCAGCCGGGGAAGATCGTCGTGAAGCTCACCGTGCCGTCGCTGCCGGTGCTCTGTACGCCGCGCAGGTAGTTCTCGTTGATCACGCTGGCGCTGTACAGCGAGTAGCGGCCCTCGCGGTCGCAGTGCCACAGGTAGATCGCGTAGCCGGACAGGTCGGCGCAGCTGCTGCCGGTGTTCACCAGCTTCAGCGTGAGCGTCAGCGGCACGCCGCCGGCGGTGCCGCTCGCGGTGCCGATGCTGCCGCGGATGTCGCTGCGCACGATGCCGCTGAGCGCCAGCGCGTTCGTCACGCCGCTGCCGTTGCTGTTGGAGCCGTCGCCAGGGTAGGGGCCGGCGGTCTCCTCGGGGATCACCGTGCAGCTGGACGTGGTGGCCGTGCCGGTGGATCCGGTCGATCCCGTGGCGCCCGATGAACTCGACGAGCCCGTGGTGGTGCTGCCGGCGTCGCTGCCGCCTCCGCCGCAGCCCATCAGCGACAGACCGCCCAGCCCGGCCAGTCCCGCCAGCAGGCCGAGCGCGCGGCGGCGCTGCTGCATCACGGCGAGGTCGTGCGCCAGGCCCCGGTCGTGGTCATGGTCGTCGCGGACGTGCTCCGGGGCGGTGGAAGCGGTGTGGCGATGCTGCTGCATGCGGGTCTCCTGAAGGGGGTGAGCCGCATTGGACCGGCCGGTCTTGTCGAGCGCTTAGCGTCTTTGTGTCGAGCCTGACACGCGCGGCCAGCGCCGCGCGGCGCTCAGTGCTGCACCTTCACCATGCCCGCGTAGACGCCGTCCCGGGCCATCAGCGCGTCGTGGTCGCCGGACTCGACGACCTGACCGTCGGCCATCACCTGGATGCAGTCGGCGCGGCGGATCGTCGAGAGCCGGTGCGCGATCACGATCAGCGTCTTGCGGCCCTGCCATTGCTCCAGCGCCTGCTGCACGGCGCGCTCGCTCTCGGTGTCCAGCGCCGAGGTGGCCTCGTCGAAGATCCACACCGGCGCGTCCTTGTACAGCGCCCGCGCGATCGCCAGCCGCTGCCGCTGTCCGCCCGACAGCTTGCTGCCGTTGGCGCCCACCGTCGTGTCCAGGCCCTCGGGCAGCGTCTGCACGAAGTCCCACAGCGCCGCGGCGCGCAGCACCTGCTCCAGCCTGGCGTCGTCGCGGTCCTGGCCGTAGGCGATGTTGTCGGCGATCGAGAGGTCGAACAGCACGATGTCCTGCGAGACCACCGCGAACTGCCGGCGCAGGTTGGCCTTGGTCAGTTCGTCGATGGGCACGCCGTCCAGCAGGATGCAGCCGCTGTCCGGCCGCTCGAAGCCCAGCAGCAGGTTGACCACCGAGGTCTTGCCCGCGCCCGAGCTGCCCACCAGCGCCGTGGTCTTGCCCGGCGGGATGTGCAGGTCCAGCGCGGCGAGCGCGTCGCGGTTCGCGCCCGGATAGCGCAGCGTGACCTGCTGCAGGACGATGTCGCCGCGCGCGTCGCGCAGCTCGCGGGTGCCGGTGTCGGGCTCGGCCGGCGTGTCCAGCAGGCCGATGCAGCCGCGCGCCACGACCAGCGCGTTCGTGATGGGCTGCATCACGTCGCTCAGGTGCCGCAGCCGCGAGCTCATCAGCAGCAAGGCCGCGACGAAGGCGGCGAACTCGCCCACGCCGGTGCCGTTCACGCGCGACTGGTACAGCGCCAGGCTCACGATGATCGAGATGCCGATGCTGGCCATCAGCTGCGACAGCGGCTGCGCCATGGCGTTGGAGGCCGCCGTCTTCAGCGAGCTGCGCTGCACCTCGCGGGCGCGGTCGGCGAAGCGGCGCCGTTCGTAGTCCGCCGCGTCGAAGCTGCGCACCACGCGCCAGGCGCGCGTGACGTCCTCGACCACCGACACCAGCCGCAATTGCGCGTCATAGGCCCAGGTGCCCATGCGGCGCACGCGCCGGTTGACCTTGCGCACGACGAAGGCCAGCCCCGGCACCGTGATCAGCGACAGCAGCGTGAGCTTCCAGTTGATGAAGAACAGGTAGCCCATCAGCGCCAGCGCCGGCAGGCCGTCGCGCAGGATGGTCACCAGCGCGCCGGCGATCAGCGTCACCACGTGCTGCGGGTCGTTGACGACCTTGGTCACCGCGGTGGCCGGCTGCAGGCTCGTGTAGATGCGGGCGTCGGCGCGCAGCAGCACCTGCAGCAGCGCCGCGCGCAGGTCCATCACCGTGTGCGAGATCGTCCAGTTCAGCAGGTACTGGCCGCAGAAGCTGAACACCCCGCGCAGCGCGAACAGCCCGATCAGCACGATCGGCACCATCCAGATCGGAAAGCTGTATTGCACCTGGATCGAGGGCATCGACAGGCCGCCGGGCAGCGTGGACGAGGCGGCGGCCGCCTTGCCGCTGAAGCCCTCGCCGAGCGCGTAGCCCAGCAGCTTGGGGATCAGCGGCTCGGTCGCCGCGACCAGCACGAAGGAGAGGATCGACAGCAGCAGGCCCCAGCGGTGCGGCTTCATGAAGCGCCAGAGGCGGCTGGCGGTGGGACCCAGCGGTTCGTTGTCGCTGACGGGGACTTTGTCGGTCATGGCGTCGGCCGGCGCCGGGCGCCAGGCGCGGGCTCCAGCCAGATGGTCGAAAGGAGGAACTGGCGATTGTGCCGGAGTCGCGGACCGCCAGCGGCAAGCGCCGCGGGGCGTGTCGCCGGATCGCTTCAGCTGGATTCGTCCAGCCACGCGGCCACGACGCGCGCGGCGCGCCGCTTCCAGCGGATCCACTTGTTGGGGGTCTCGCGTTGCACGAACGTGCGGTGGTACCAGGGGCTCTCCCGCAGCGCCGGCGCCTCGCGGGCGATCAGCGCCAGGCTGGCCTGGCGCAGGATCTGGCGTTCCTGCCAGGCCGTGCGGCCGTTGCGATAGACCTTGCCGCCACTGGTCACCGGCCGGCGGTGGCTCGCCATCACCGCGTCCAGCAGCGCCGTGCGCGTCTGTCCGCGCAACTGCTGCAGCGCCGGGATCAGGAAGCGGTCCAGCCCCCAGGACGAGATGTTGTCCTGGTAGTACGCGCGCGCCGCCATGAACAGGTCGCCGCGATAGAACGGCATCATGACCTCGACCCAGTCGACCTCGCGGTAGATCCGGTTGGGCTGATGCCGCATCCACTGATGCGAGTACGGGCTGTCATGGCTGAGCGAGGGCGAGAAGACATCGAGCCGTTCGCAGCGCGCCAGATGCAGCGCGGTGTTGATCTGGGCCACCGAGATGAGGATGTCGTCGTCGATGATGCCGACGTACTCGGGCCACGGTCCGTCCGCCTCGACGGCCTCGACGGCCTCGGCGGTCGCGGCGAGGTGGTCGGACAGGTGCTTGAAGATCTCTCCCTTGCACTCGGTCTTCGCGGCGAGCACCGTCATCGGCTGACCGCGCAGCGTGCGCGCGCCGCTGGCCTGGCGGCCGGTGTAGTCGAACAGGATCCAGTCGAATTCGGGCGGCGCGTCCTGATGCACCAGCGCCAGCGGGAGGCTCTCCCCATCCCAGGACACCAGCACCGCGGGCCGCCGGACCGCGTCGCGCGGCCGGTCTTCGGAAAAAACGGTCATCCCGCCATCATGCCCGCTCTTCGAACAGCTCCTGCGCGGTCTTCAGCGCGGCGGCGACGATCTGGTCCATGTTGTAGTAGCGGTACTGCGCCAGGCGGCCGACGAAGGTGACGCCCTGCGCCTGCTCCGCCATCTCGGCGTAGCGCTTGTACAGCGCCTCGTTCTCGGGCCGCGGGACGGGGTAGTAGGGGTCGCCCTCGGCCTGCGGATACTCGCGCACGATCGACGTGCCGGCATGGACCTCGCCGGTCAGGTGCTTGAACTCGGTGATGCGCGTGTACTCGTGATCGTTCGGATAGTTGACCGTGCCGACCGGCTGGACCTGCGCGGTCGCGGGCAGGTGCTCGTGGTCGAAGCGCAGGCTGCGATAGGGCAGGCGGCCGTGGCAGTGGTCGAAGTAAGCGTCGATCGGCCCGGTGTAGATGATGTGGACGCCGGGGAACTGGCGGCGCACGTCCTGGAAGTCGACCCCGGTGCGCACGGTGATGCCCGGGTGGTCGAGCATGCGCTCGAACATCGCGGTGTAGCCATCGGCCGGCATGAACTGGAAGGTGTCGCTGAAGTAGCGGTCGTCGTCGTTGCTGCGCGTCGGAATGCGCGCGGCCACGCCGGCCGACAGCTGCGACAGGTCCAGGCCCCATTGCTTGCGCGTGTAGCCGCGGAAGAACTTGTCGCACAGGTCGCGGCCGACCGAGTTCAGCACCACGTCCTCGCTGGTCTGGATCGGGTCGCGCGGCTCGCGCACCGTCTCCAGGTAGCCCTGCACCTCGTCCTCGGTCAGCGACAGCCCGTAGAGCGTGTTGATCGTGGTGCGGTTGATCGGGATCGGCAGCAGCTGCTCGCCGACCTTGGCCAGCACGCGGTGCTCGTAGAAGCGCCAGGTGGTGAAGCGGGACAGGAACTCGAAGACCTTCTTCGAGTTGGTGTGGAAGATGTGCGGGCCATACGGGTGGATGAGCACGCCATGGTCGTCGCGCTCGTCGTAGGCGTTGCCGCCGATGTGCGGCCGTTTGTCGATCAGGTGGACCGTCTTGCCGGCATCCGCCAGCACGCGCGCGCACACCGAGCCGGCAAAGCCGGCGCCGACGATCAGGTAGTCAGTCTTCATGGTTTCGCCCTGGGGGCGGTCTCCTGCGCTCAAGTGGTTCGGATTGTGATCGGCGTCACGGGCCGGGGGCGCCCGGAACAACCCAGCTTTACCCGCGCTTCTCAAAGCAGCCGGCGTGCCTGCCCCGGTAACGGAACGTGCGCCGATACACTGCCGCGATGCTTCAGCCCTCCCTCAGCGCCCCGGACGAGAGGCGGTCCCGCCGCCGGGTGCTGCACTTCGTGACCGGCGGCTTTTCCGGGGCCACGCAGGTGGCGATCGACCTCTGCCTGGCGCAGCTGCACAGCGCCGCCATCGAACCCGTCCTCGTGCTGCGCCGCAAGCGCCGCACCGAAAACGCGGCCAAGCTCGCGCGCATCGCCGCCTTGCGGGAGCAGGGGCTGCAGGTGCATGTGGTGCCGGGGTGGGCGCATCTGGCCACGATCTGGGCGCTGCGCCGGCTGTGCGAGCAACTGCGGCCGGACGTGCTGATGGCGCATGGATTCCCTGAGCATCTGCTGGGCCGCCGGGCTGGGCGGCTCGCCGGCGTGCCGGTGCTGGTGCAGGTGGAGCACAACTCGCGCGAGCGCTACACGCCTTGCAAGCGCGCCCAGGCGCGCCGGCTGAGCGCTGCCAGCGCGCGGCTGGTGGGCGTGTCCGAAGGCGTGCGCCGGCGGCTGGTGGACTTGGGCATGCCAGCCGAGAAGACGATGGCGATCCCCAACGGCATCCGCCTGGACCGCTTCGCCGCCGCGGACGAGCGGCCCGCCGACCGGCGCGAACCCGGCATCGTGATGTCGGCCCGCTTCGCCCGGCAGAAGGATCCGCGCACGCTGGTCCGGGCGATGGCGGTGCTGCGCGAGCGCGGGTTGCGTCCGCCGCTCTATCTCGCCGGCGGCGGCAAGGACGCGTACCGCCACGGCACGGAGCGCCTCACCCGCCAACTGGGGCTGGACGGGCAGGTGCACTTCCTCGGCCACCACGGCGACATCCCCGGCCTGCTGATGAACCAGCGCATCTTCGTCCTGTCGACCCATTGGGAAGGCATGCCGCTGGCGCTGCTCGAGGCGATGGCCGCCGGCTGCGCCTGCGTCGCGTCACTCGTGCCCGGTGTCGAGGGGGTGCTGGAGGACGGCCGTACCGGGCTGCTGGTGCCGGAGGCCGACCCGGTGGCGCTGGCCGGCGCGATCGAGCGCCTGCTGCGCGATCCGTCGCTGGCGGCGCGGCTGGGCGCCGCGGCGCGCGCCCGGGCGATCGAGGAACATGGCGTCGACCTGATGATGCGGCGCTACGAGGCGATGCTGCTGGCGCTCTGAGCGCCGGCGCCCAGCGCGCTCAGGTGGCGATGGCGGCTGTCTGGCGTTCGGCCACGCGCATCCAGTGGCGCAGCCGCATCGCTCGCACGAACCAGCCGCGGCGCTTGTAGGCGCGATCCAGGTCGCGCAGCGGGATCGGCGAGGCCTCCTCATAAGCGTCGCGGAACATCGCGACCGCCGCGCCGCAGTCCTGCGGCAGCGCCTTGTGGGCGATGCGCGAGGCGCCAATGAAGTTGCGCGCCGCGAAGTGCGCCCAGGCGAAGAGGGCGTTCTCGTCCAGGCCCTTGCCGGCGGCCGCTTCGCGCAGGTTCGCGAGCGCATGCGCCATGTGCTCGGCCTTGGTCAGGTTGGGCGTGGCCAGGATCGACCCGGCCCGTTGCCGGTAGGCGACCCAGACGGATGGCTCATACCAGGCGGTGTCGGCCAGCAGCGCCAGGAAGGGCGTCGTGGACATGTCCTCGAAGTAGCGGCCCACCGGGAAGCGCAGTTGCTCGCCCCAGACGCTGCGCCGCGCGATCTTGGACCAGCTGTGCATCTGGCCGGCCTCGAACAGCCCGCGCATCAGCTGCGAGTGGTCGCGCAGCAGCTGCCGCGCCGGTCCGTGGAAGGTGCGGCGGTGCAGCTCGCCGCGCAGCCGGTGCTTGAGCTTCATCCGCTCGCGCAGCATGAGGAAGTCGCACAGCACCAGCGCGGGCGCGTGCTGCCTGACGATCTCGCGCAGGCGCGCGATCGCGCCGGGCATCAGGTAGTCGTCGGAGTCCAGGAACCACACGTACTCGCCGCTCGCCGCCTGCAGCATCGTGTTGCGGGCACCGGACAGCCCCTGGTTCTGCGCGTGGAACAGGCCCTGCACGCGCACCGGGCCGGCCGCGTGCTCGGCGACCAGCTCGCGCACCAGCGCGTCGGAGCCATCGGTGGAGCAGTCGTCCACCATCAGGACCTCGACGCCGGCACCCGCCTGCGCGATCACCGACGCGAGGCACTCGCGCAGATAGTCCTTGACGTTGTGGACAGGGATCAGCACGGACAGCCATGGGGCGCCGTGGGCGATGGCGACGGTGGCCGCGGAAGACGCGGAAGAAGCGGAAAGGGCGGAAGAAGCGGAAGAAGCGCTCATCGCAAGGAGCTCACTCGTGCCAGTGGTCGGCGATCCACGGCGCCGGCTTGGGCTTGCGCCAGTTGCCGTTGCTGCGCCCGGCCAGCGCGTCGGGCGGGTTCATGACGCCGTGGAAGATCAGGATGCGCGCGCCCTCCGGAATGGACGGGGCCTGGAAGTAGTTCAGCGGCCAGCGCGGGATGCTGTGGTACTTGAAGCTCGCGCACCAGCGCGCGTCCCAGTACGCGAGCAGGCCTTTCTGATGCATCTCGTCCGACAGATAAGCCTGCTCGTTGCGGAACTTGGCGCGGATCGCGTCGAACTCGCGCCGGAACTTGGCCAGCACCTCCGGGTGCGCGCCCAGCGTGAAGCGGTAGACCGACGAGTTGCCGGTGATGCGCCAGGGCCGCTTCCAGTCGTGAATGATGAGGAACTCGCCGGGCACCTCGAAGAAGGGCGTGATGTCGCCCACGATCACCACGTCCAGGTCCAGGAAGAGGGCCGTGCCGCGCAGGCCGTACTTGCCGACCAGATCGTCGCTGAAGGTGGTCAGCTTGGTCCAGCCGCGCTCGGGGCTGCCGGGGGGCAGGTCCAGCGGCGGGATGGGCAGGCATTCGACCTCGGGACGCACACCCTCGCCGCGGTCGGTCAGGCAGACGAAACGGAAGTCGCCGCGCAGGTGCCGGCGCACCATCGCGTAGAGCCGGTTGACGTACTCGGGGCCGTACTTGGTGCCCCATTTCATGCAGAGGATGACGCGCTCGCTGTTGGCGGGCGTCGTGGCGGGCGTCGTCGTGGCGGGGGCGCTCATCGAGGTGTTCATCGGGACGGGATCAGAGCTCTTCGACGTGGCGCGGCGGGTAGCTGTCCCAGCTCAGGCAGCCGGGGCATTGCCAGAAATAGTGCTGCGATTCGAAGCCGCAGGCGGCGCAGCGGTAGCGCTGCAGCGGCCGCACGGCGCGCTGCAGCGCGGTGCCGACCAGTTGCGCCTCGTCGTCGCTCAGCGGCTGCTGGCGCGACTGGCTCTGCTGCAGCAGCTGCGTCGCCGCGGACAGCGCCGGCTCGACGCGCAGGTGCTCCGCGAGCCGCCGGCGCTGCGCCTCGGGCGCGGGCTCCAGCAGCGCGACGGCCTGCAGCAACGCCATGCTGGGATGGCGGCGGTACTGGGCCTCGATCAGCGCCAGCGCCTGGCCCGTCTTGCCGGTGGCCTGCGCGGCCTGCGCGTAGTCGCGCGCCACCAGGTTGAAGGCGTCCGGATTGGCTTTCAGCAGTTCGCCGTAGACAGCCATCGCGCCGGGCTGGTCGCCCTGGCGGGCCAGCATCTGGCCGAGCAGCACGTAGGCGCGGGCCGACTGCGGCGAGCGCTCGCGCGCCTGGTCCAGCCAGCGGCGGGCCTGCGCCTCGTCCTGGCGAGCCTGCGCCTCCAGCGCCAGTTCGCACCAGTAGTTGGCGATGCGCCCGGCGAAGCTGCCGGTGCCGGCCGCCTCCAGCTGCTCGGAGACCTCGGCCGCCTTGGCCCATTCGCGCGAGCGCTCGTACAGCGACAGCAGCGCCAGCGCGGCGTCGTGGTCGAAGGCCGTGCCCTTGAGCGCCTCGTAGGCGGTCTCGGCGCGGTCGAACAGACCGGCCTTGAAGAAGTCCTGCGCCAGCGCGTACTGGGCGCGGTCGCGCTCGGACTTGGGCAGGTCGCCGCGCGACAGCAGATGCTGGTGCACCCGCACGGCGCGTTCGTACTCGCCGCGGCGGCGGAACAGGTTGCCCAGCGCGAAATGCAGTTCGGAGGTGTCGGGGTCGGCCTGCACCGCCTCGATGAAGGCGTCGATCGCCTTGTCCTGCTGTTCGTTGAGCAGCAGGTTCAAGCCCTTGAAGTAGGCGCGCGGGGCGTCGCGCTGTTCGCGCTTCCACTGGCGCGAGTCCAGCTTGGAGGCGAGCCAGCCCAGGCCGAAGACCAGGGGGACGCCGATCAGCAGCCAGCTCAGATCAAATTCCATCGGGGATCTTGGGGTCGTTGGCGGACACGGTCGCCGCGGGCGGCGGGAGGTCGTCCGCCGGAGGGAGCGAGCGCGCGGCGGCGCGCTTGTGGCGCCACCAGGCCGGGACCATCGCCAGCACGCCGAAGGCGCAGCCCAGCCCGAAGGTCAGCAGCACCACGATCACCAGCGGAGCCCGCCACGCCTGGCCGAAGAACCAGTGCACGACGACCTCCTGGCTGTTGTTCAGCGCGAAGGCGAACAGGCAGAAGAACAGGAATGCTCGGAAGAGCCAGACCAGGATTCGCATGGGGGGCGATTCTAGGCGTGTGCGGCATGCGCTTCGGCCAAGCCGTGACGTCCGTCAGGGCGGGGGAACCCGCGGGCGAAAAAAAGCGCCGCGGTGGGCGGCGCTCGTCGGGAATGTGGGGCGGACGCTGCGGACCGCGGCCGCGCGCAGGCGGCTGGGCGGACTCAGGCGGCCTGCTGGTCGTCGTCGTCCAGCACCGGCAACTGCGCGTCCACCGCTTCCCTCAGCGCCTTGCCCGGCTTGAAGTGGGGCACCAGCTTCTCGGGGATCAGCACCTGCTCGCCGCTGCGCGGGTTGCGGCCCATGCGCGGCGGGCGGCGGTTGATCGAGAAGCTCCCGAAGCCGCGGATCTCGATGCGGTGGCCGCGGGCCAGCGCGTCGGACATCGCGTCCAGGATGGTCTTGACCGCGAACTCGGTGTCTCGCTGCGTGAGCTGGCCGAAGCGCTCGGACAAGTGGGCCACCAGGTCGGATCGGGTCATGGTCGTCAGCATCTGAAGAAAAACAGGCTCGCTGCGGAGCGAGCCTGTCGGAGTGGTTTCGCGTGTCTGCGCCGGCAGGCTAACTCAGCCCGCCGCCGGCCAGAACAGGGGATTCTCTCGAGACCGGGCACGCCGCTGCGCGGTGCGCCCGGAACTTCGCGAGGATCAGCCGTTGTTCTGGTTGTCCAGCTTGGCGCGCAGCAGGGCGCCCAGGCTGGTCGTGCCGGCGTTCTCGCGCTCGTTGGACTGCGACAGGCGCTGCATGGCTTGCTGCTCGTCGGCGTTGTCCTTGGCCTTGATCGACAGCTGGATGCTGCGCGACTTGCGGTCGACGTTGATGATGATGGCGGTGACTTCGTCGCCTTCCTTCAGCACGTTGCGGGCGTCTTCCACGCGGTCGCGGGCGATTTCCGAAGCGCGCAGGTAGCCGGTGACGTCCTCGCCCAGGTCGATCTCGGCGCCACGGGCGTCGACGGTCTTGACCTTGCCGGTGACCGACATGCCGCGGTCATTGACCGAGACGAAGGTCGAGAACGGGTCGCCGTCCAACTGCTTGATGCCCAGCGAGATGCGCTCGCGCTCGACGTCCACGGCCAGCACGATCGCTTCGACTTCCTGGCCCTTCTTGTAGTTGCGCACGGCGGTTTCACCCGGCTCGTTCCACGACAGGTCGGACAGGTGCACCAGGCCGTCGATGCCCTGGGCCAGGCCCACGAACACGCCGAAGTCGGTGATCGACTTGATGGGGCCCTTGACGCGGTCGCCGCGCTTGACGTTCTCGGCGAACTCTTCCCACGGGTTGGCGCGGCACTGCTTCATGCCCAGCGAGATGCGACGCTTGTCTTCGTCGATCTCCAGGACCATGACTTCCACTTCGTCGCCCAGCGAGACGACCTTGGAGGGAGCCACGTTCTTGTTGGTCCAGTCCATTTCGGAGACGTGCACCAGGCCTTCGATGCCCGGTTCGATCTCGACGAACGCGCCGTAGTCGGCGATGTTGGTGACCTTGCCGAACAGGCGGGTGTTGGCCGGGTAGCGGCGCGACACGCCGAACCACGGATCGTCGCCCAGCTGCTTCAGGCCCAGCGAGACGCGGTTCTTCTCGGCGTCGAACTTCAGGACCTTGGCCGTCAGTTCCTGGCCGACCGTCACCACTTCGCTCGGGTGGCGGACACGGCGCCAGGCCATGTCGGTGATGTGCAGCAGGCCGTCGATGCCGCCCAGGTCGACGAACGCACCGTATTCGGTGATGTTCTTGACCACGCCGTTGACGATGGCGCCTTCGGTCAGCGTTTCCAGCAGCTTGGCGCGCTCTTCACCCATCGAAGCCTCGACCACCGCGCGGCGCGACAGCACAACGTTGTTGCGCTTGCGGTCCAGCTTGATGACCTTGAATTCCATGGTCTTGCCCTCGAACGGGCTCATGTCCTTCACCGGGCGGGTGTCCAGCAGCGAACCGGGCAGGAAGGCGCGGATGCCGTTGACCAGGACGGTCAGGCCGCCCTTGACCTTGCCGGAGACGGTGCCGGTGACGAACTCGCCGGATTCCAGCGCGTTCTCCAGCGACAGCCACGAGGCCAGACGCTTGGCCTTGTCGCGCGACAGGATGGTGTCGCCGTAGCCGTTCTCGATGGCGTCGATGGCCACCGAGATGAAATCGCCGACCTGGACTTCGACTTCGCCCTGGTCGTTCTTGAATTCCTCGACCGGCACATACGCTTCCGACTTCAGGCCGGCATTCACCACCACGAAGTTGTGCTCGATGCGGACAACTTCAGCCGAGATGACCTCGCCGGTGCGCATGTTGGCCTTCTGCAGCGATTCCTCGAACAGGGCGGCGAAAGATTCCATTTGGGACATTTGAGATTTCCTTGCCAGGCACAGAGCGTCCGGCGGCTTGTGTGTCAAGCAGCCTGATCCGAGAGGTGCGCGGGCTTGTGTTGCAAGCGGGCTTGCGGGTTAGGTTGTAGAACACGTCACCCCCAGTGGACTGGCGTCCGGAGGGAGGGGTGACGCTCCTGTTCGCGCGCCGGGCCTTGGACTGGGCTTCAGATCGGGTTCTGAGCCAAGTCTCAGGCCGGGAACGGACGCCGCTCCTGCCACCAGCTCAGCACCAGATCACGGGATTCCCCGATGGTCTGCTGCGAGTTGTCCAGCTCGATCGCGTCCGCGGCAGCCTGCAGCGGGGAGGCGGCGCGACCTTTGTCGCGAGCGTCCCGCGCTTCAAGATCAGCGCGCAAGCTTTCTATGTTAGCGGGAATTCCCTTGGAAATCAATTGCTTGTAGCGGCGCTCCGCGCGGGTGGCCGCGCTGGCGGTGAGGAAGACCTTCAGCGGCGCCGTGGGGAAGATCGCCGTCCCCATGTCGCGGCCGTCGGCCACCAGGCCGGGCAGGCGGCGGAAGTCCAGTTGCAGCTGATGCAGCGCGCGGCGCACCGCGCCATGGGCGCCGACCTGCGAGGCCATCAAGCCGGTCGCTTCCTGGCGCAAGTCGGCGGAGACATCCTCGTCGTCGAGCAGCACGCGACCCGATTCGAACTTCAGGTCCAGCGTCGGCACCAGCGCCGCGACAGCGTCCCCGTCGCCGAGGTCCAGCCCCCGTCGCGAGGCGGCCAGGCCGGTCACGCGGTAGAGCGCGCCCGAGTCCAGCACGCCGTAGCCCAGCGCCTGCGCGACCTCGTCGGTCAATGTGCCCTTGCCGGAGGCGGTGGGGCCGTCGATGGTGATGACGGGGATGTCGTCGATCTCGGCGCGCACCACGCCGAACAGCGTCTCGAAGTAGTCCGGGAAGGTCTTGGCGACGCATTGCGGATCGAGGATGCGCACCGGCACGGCCGCGCCCTGGCGGTCGTCCTGCAGGCCGTTGAACGCGGCCAGCGAGAAGCACATCGCGACGCGGTGGTCGTCGTAGGTGTGGATGGCGGCCGCCTTCCACGCCTTCAGCGGATGCACGCGCAGCCAGTCGGCGCCTTCCTCGACGCTCGCGCCGAGCTTGCGCAGCTCGGTCGCCATCGCGGCGATGCGGTCGGTCTCCTTGACGCGCCAGGAGGCGATGTTGCGCAGCGTGGTGGGGCCGTCGGCATAGAGCGCCATCACCGCCAGCGTCATCGCCGCGTCGGGGATGTGGTTGCAATCGAGGTCGAGCGCCTTCAGCGGCCAGGCGCCGCGGCGCACTTCCAGCCAGTTCGGGCCGATGTCGACGCGCGCGCCCATCGCCTGGGCCGCCTCGACGAAACGGACGTCGCCCTGCACGGAGGCCGAGCCGACGCCCTCGATACGGATGGGCGCGTCCGTCGCCGCGATGGCGCCGAGCGCGACGAAGTAGGACGCCGACGAGGCGTCGCCTTCCACATGGACCTCGCCGGGCGAACGGTAGCGGCTGCCCGCCGGAATGACGAAGCGCTGCCAGTCGTCGTCGCGGCGGACGTGGACGCCGAAGCGGGCCAGCAGCTCCAGCGTGATGTGGACGTAGGGCTTGGAGATCAGCTCGCCGGTCACCTCGATGACGACGTCGTGTTCGGCCACCAGCGGCAGCGCCAGCAGCAGCGCGGTCAGGAACTGGCTGGAGACGTCGCCGCGCACGCGCACCGGCGCATCGAGCTTGAGCGGGGCCAGGCCGCTGAGCCGCAGCGGCGGGTAGCCTTCCTGGCCCAGACAGTCGATCGGGCAGCCCAGCGCGCGCAGCGCGTCGACGAGGTCGCCGATCGGGCGCTCATGCATGCGGGGCACGCCCGACAGCTCGAAGGCGCCGCCTTGCGTCGCGGCCAGCAGCGCCAGCGCCGCGGTCAGCGGGCGCATCGCCGTGCCCGCATTGCCGAGAAAGAGCTTCGCGTCCCGCGCCCGCGGCCGGCCGCCGATGCCGGTCACGGACAGCACGCCGTCGGCATCGGTCTCGAGCTGGCAGCCCAGTTCGCGCAGCGCGGCGAGCATGACCTTGGTGTCGTCCGACGCCAGCAGGTCGTGCACGCGCGTCACGCCGTCGGACAGGCCGGCCAGCAGCAGCACGCGGTTGGAGATGCTCTTGGAACCGGGCAGGGACACGGTGCCCGCGGCGCCGCGCAGCGGGGGCAGGTCCAGGAAGGGGATCTTGTACATGACGCGGTCCGGCGCGCGGCGCGCCGTCGGGAAGGGGGTTACTTGGACTTCGACGACGGACCCGGTCCGCCCGGCTGCCATTGCGCGCGGCCCTCGGACGCCTGCCGGATCATCGATTCGAGCGCCTGCGCGTCACCCGCGCGGATCGCCTGTTCCATCTGGTCCAGCACCTCGCGGAAGCGCTGCGACTGGGTCAGCAGGTCCTGCTTGTTGGCCATCAGGATGTCGCGCCAGATGGTCGGATCGCTGGCCGCGATGCGGGTGAAGTCGCGGAAGCCCGAGCCAGCCAGGCTCAGGAAGTCGCGCCCCGAGGGCTGCTTCGCCACCGAACTGAAGTAGGCGTAGGCCAGCAGGTGCGGCAGGTGGCTGACGGCGGCGAAGGCCTCGTCGTGGTGGTGCGGCGCCATCTTGAGCACCTGCGACCCCAGCGCCGACCAGACGTCGGTCGCCTTCTGCACCATCTCCGGCCGGGTCTGCTCCAGCGGCGTCAGGATGACCTGGCGGCCCTGGTACAGCGAGGCATCGGCATGCTGCACGCCGGCGCTTTCCTTGCCGGCGATCGGGTGCGCGGGCACGAAGCTCGGGAACTGCTTGCCCAGCGCGCGCTTGGCCGCGTCGACGACGTCGCTCTTGGTCGAGCCCACGTCCATCAGCAGCACGTCGGCCCGCACCAGATGGCGGATGGCCTTGAGCGTGGACTCGGTCGCGGCGACCGGCACCGCCACCAGCACGATGTCCGAGCCGGACACGGCCAGCAGCGCCGACTCGGCGGCGAGGTCGATCACGCCCATGCGGCGGGCGGTGTCGGTCGTGGACGGGCTCTTGCTGTAGCCGACCACGCGGCGCACGAGGCCGGCTTTCTTCATGGCCAGCGCGAACGAGCCGCCCATCAGGCCGCAACCGATCACGCCGAGTTGGTTGTACATCGCGAGGAACCTTTTTCGCTCAAGACTTCTGCTTCAGGACTTCAGCGGGTAGGCGCCGATGACCTTGTAGAACGCGCACAGGGATCGCAGTTCGGCCAGCGCCGCCGCCACGTGCGGCTGGGACGGATGGCCGTCCAGGTCGATGTAGAAGTAGTACTCCCACTGACCGGTGCGGGCCGGGCGCGATTCCAGGCGGGTCATCGACACGCCGTGCGTCTTCAATGGC
The DNA here is from genome assembly GCF_039595595.1 of Roseateles sp. GTDB lineage: Bacteria > Pseudomonadota > Gammaproteobacteria > Burkholderiales > Burkholderiaceae_C > Roseateles. Next base: position 17,928 of record NZ_JBCNLG010000014.1, read on the forward strand.
ACCAGCAGATCATGCATCGCGCCCGGGCGGTTCGCCACGGAGACGATGAGGCTGGTGCAGTCCCGCCCCGTGGCCGGGGGGGTGGCCATGGTCTGCGGCAGGCAGATCACGGCGAACCGGGTGCGGTTGTAGGCCTCGTCCTGCACCGCGTGCGCGGTGATGTGCAGGCCGAACAGCGTTGCCGCGCGCTCGCTGGCGATCGCGGCGTAGGCCGGGTTCTGCGCGGCCAGGCGCGCACCCTCGGCGTTGCTCGAGACGGCGCGCCGCTCGGCGTTCGGCAGGTGCTTGGAGAGCCAGTTCTGGCACTGCGCGAGCGCCTGGGGGTGCGCCAGCACCGCCTCGATGCCCTCCAGCGAGTTCTCCTTGCGCAGCAGGTTGTGGCGGATCAGCAGGCTCACCTCGCCGACGACATGCGTGGGCGTGTGCAGGAACAGGTCGAGCGAGCGGGTCACCACGCCCTCGGTCATGTTCTCGACGCCGACCACGCCGTACTGCGCGCTGCCGGAGGCGGTCGCGTGGAAGACCTCGTCGAAGCTGTTGCAGTAGATCAGGTCGGCGGCGCCGCCGAAGTATTCGATCGCGGCCTGCTCGCAGAAGGTGCCGAAGGGGCCCAGCACGGCGACGCGCTGAGGCGATTCCAGCGCCAGGCAGGCGGACATGATCTCGCGCCAGATGGCGGCGACGTGGTCGTCCTTGAGCGGGCCCTGGTTCGCGGCCTTGATCTTGGCGATCACCTGCGCGACGCGGTCGGGGCGGAAGAAGGGCGTGCCATCGCGGCGCTTGATCTCGCCGACCTGCTCGGCGACGCGGGCGCGCTGGTTCAGCAGCGTCAGCAGCTGCGAGTCGAGCGCGTCGATCTGGCCGCGCAGCGCGAGCAGTTCGGGATCGGCCACCGGCGCCACGGGGGCCGGGATGTCGGCATCGGAAGGAGTCGGCGTGTCAGCCATGTCGGGTCTCGAAGTCTTTCAGGTAGCTCACCAGGGCTTGAACGCCCTCCAGCGGCATCGCGTTGTAGATCGATGCCCGCATGCCGCCCACCGACTTGTGGCCTTTGAGTTGCAGCAGTCCCCGCTCCCTGGCACCGGCCAGGAAGGCGTCGTTCAGACGCTCGTCGCGGAGGAAGAACGGGACGTTCATCCGCGAGCGGCAGCGGGCCGCCACGCAGTTCTCGTACAGGGAGGAGCCGTCCAGCGCCGTGTACAGCAGGGCGGCCTTGTCGATGTTGCGCTGCTCGATCGCCGCCAGGCCGGTCTTGCCGCCGTAGTCGAAGCGCTTGAGCCATTGGAAGACCAGGCCGGCGACGTAGATGCCGAAGGTCGGCGGCGTGTTGTACATCGACTGGGCCTCGGCCACGATCTTGTAGTCGAACGCGGACGGGCAGATGGGGAGCGCGTGGCCGAGCAGGTCCTCGCGGACGATGACCAGCGTCAGGCCGGCCGGGCCGATGTTCTTCTGGGCGCCGGCGAAGGCGATGCCGACCTTGGACCAATCCACCGGCCGCGACGCCACGTGCGACGAGAAATCGATCGCCAGCGGCGCGTCGCAGCCCAGTGCCTTCAGATCGGGCAGCGACTGGAACTCGATGCCGTCGATCGTCTCGTTGCTGCAGACGTGGACATAGGCCGCCTCACGTCGAAGTTGCCAGGTCGCGGGGTCCGGGATGTCGACGTACCGGCCGCCGGCATCGAGCGACGCCGCATCGGCGGCGATGCGCACATCGGCGTAGCGGCGGGCTTCGCCGGCGCTCTTCTTCGACCACGAGCCGGTGACCACCACGTCCACCGCGCCGCCGCGGGAGAGGTTCAGCGGGAGGATCGCGTTCTCGCCCAGGCCGCCGCCCTGCATGAACAGGATGCGGAAGTGGGGCGGCACCTGCAGCAGCTCGCGCAGATCGGCTTCGGCGGCCTCGTAGATCGAGATGAACTCCCGGCCGCGATGGCTCATCTCCATCACGCTCATGCCGGAGCCGTGCCAGTCGAGCATCTCCTCGGCCACCAGGCTCAGGACCTCGGGGGGGAGGGCGGCGGGGCCGGCGGAGAAGTTGAACGGGCGGACGGGGTGCATGGGCGGCGCGGTGAGGACGGAACAGCGGCAGGGAGCTCCGGGGCACCCGCCCAGCGGGCCGGTTCGGCCGGCTGGGCGGAGGCCTCGGGCGAGCACGCGGCGGCGCGAGGCCGCCGCGTGCCCGAGGGGCTTACTTCTTCGGCGCGGGCTTGGCGGCGGGCTTGGCGCCCGACGCGGCCGAGGCCGGCGCGGCGGGGGGCGGGCCGGCTTCCAGGCCCAGCTGCTTGGCGACGTTCTGCTGCAGCGCGGTGAACTTCTCGTCCAGCTGCTTGCCGTTGTCGTCGATCAGCTTCTTCGTGTAGATCTGCTGCAGTTCCTGCGAGGACTCGGCGAACTTCTTGCTCACCGGCGATTCCAGCCAGGCCAGCAACTGCTTGAGCTCGTCCTCGGTGAACTTCTCGTCGAGCGCGACACCCATCGTCGACGGCGCCATCTTCGTGCCCTTGTCGACCAGCGGCTTGGCGTTGTCTTCCATGAACTTGCGCAGGTCGGTGTCGATCTGCTTGGCGACGGCCTCGCGCTTGGCTTCGGGCACGTTGCGCAGCGCCGGCGCGGCCTTGGCGGCCAGTTCGTTGACCGGGCGGCTCAGCACGCCCATCGTCAGCGCCTCGATGGCCGGCTGCTGGATCTTCAGGATCTTCGCGATGACGTCCTTCTTGGACTGCGGGCTGTCGGCCTTCTGTGCGAAGACGACGGGGCTCGCCAGCAGCGAGGCGGCGATGGCGCCGGCTTGGATGGACTTCAGCAACAAGGTCATTCCTTCACGTCGGGGGTGGAATCGCCCGCGGCACCCGTGGCGCCGCCGGCATCGGGATCGGCGCCGCCTGCGGCGTCGTCGGTCGATTCGGTGGTTTCGTTCGCGTCGTTCTCGACGATGCGCTGCAGGCCCGAGAGCTTCGCGCCCTCGTCCAGCGAGATCAGCGTCACGCCCTGCGTGGCGCGGCCGAGTTCGCGGATCTCGGCAACCCGCGTGCGCACCAGCACGCCAGTGTCGGTGATCAGCATGATCTCGTCCTCCGGACGGACCAGCGTCGCCGCGACAACCTTGCCGTTGCGCTCGCTCTGCTGGATGGCGATCATGCCTTTCGTGCCGCGGCCGTGGCGCGTGTATTCCACGATGCTGGTGCGCTTGCCGAACCCGTTCTCGGTGGCGGTCAGCACGCTCTGCGTCTCGTCCTCGGCCACCAGCATCGCGATCAGGCGCTGGTCGGGCTCGAGCATCATGCCGCGCACGCCGCGGGCCTGGCGGCCCATCGGGCGGACGTCGTCCTCGTCGAAGCGCACCGCCTTGCCGCCGTCGGAGAACAGCATCACGTCATGCTGGCCATCGGTCAGCGCGGCGCCGATCAGGTAATCGCCCTCGTCCAGGTCGACGGCGATGATGCCGGCCTTGCGCGGGTTGCTGAAGTCCTTCAGCGAGGTCTTCTTGACGGTGCCCAGCGCGGTGGCGAAGAAGATGAAGTGGTCTTCCGGGAACGAGCGGAACTCGCCGGTCAGCGGCAGCACGACGTTGATCTTCTCTTCCGGCTGCAGCGGGAACATGTTGACGATGGGCTTGCCGCGCGCGTTGCGCGAGCCCTGCGGCACTTCCCAGACCTTGAGCCAGTAGACGCGGCCGCGGTTGCTGAAGCACAGCATCCAGTCGTGCGTGTTGGCGATGAAGAGCTGGTCGATCCAGTCGTCGTCCTTCGTCGCGGTGGCCTGCTTGCCGCGGCCGCCGCGGCGCTGGGAGCGGTACTCGCTCAGCGCCTGGCTCTTGATGTAGCCGGTGTGCGAGAGCGTCACCACCATGTCGGTCGGCGTGATCAGGTCCTCGGTGCCGAGTTCCTGCGCGTTGTGCTCGATCACGCTGCGGCGCGCGCCCAGCTTGGTCTGGCCGAACTCCTGCTTCAGCGAGACCAGTTCCTCGCCGATGATGGTCGTCACGCGGGCCGGCTTGGCCAGGATGTCCAGCAGGTCGGCGATCTGGGCCATCACGTCGCGGTACTCGCCGACGATCTTGTCCTGCTCCAGGCCGGTCAGGCGCTGCAGGCGCATCTGAAGGATCTCGCCAGCCTGCTCGTCGGACAGCTTGTAGAGGCCGTCCTCCTGCATGCCGTACTGCGCGGGCAGCCCTTCCGGACGATAGGCGTTGCGGCCGCCGGCGGTCTCGCCCTCGGCGCGCTGCAGCATGTCGCGCACCAGCGACGAGTCCCAGGCGCGCGCCATCAGCTCCGCCTTGGCCACGGGGGGCGTCGGGCTGCGCTTGATGATCTCGATGAAGTCGTCGATGTTGGCCAGCGCGACGGCCAGGCCTTCCAGCAGGTGGCCGCGCTCGCGCGCCTTGCGCAGCTCGAAGATGGTGCGGCGGGTGACGACCTCGCGGCGGTGCTCCAGGAAGACCGTGATCAGGTCCTTCAGGTTGCACAGCTTGGGCTGGCCGTCGACCAGCGCCACCATGTTCATGCCGAAGCTGTCCTGGAGCTGCGTCTGCTTGTACAGGTTGTTCAGGACGACCTCGGGCACCTCGCCGCGCTTGAGCTCGATGACGATGCGCATGCCGGAGCGGTCCGACTCGTCCTGGATGTGGCTGATGCCCTCGATCTTCTTTTCCTGCACCAGCTCGGCGATCCGCTCCAGGAGCGTCTTCTTGTTCACCTGGTACGGGATCTCGTCGACGATGATCGCCTGGCGGGCGCCGCGGTCGATGTCCTCGAAATGGACCTTCGCGCGCATCACGACCTTGCCGCGGCCGGTGCGGTAGCCCTCGCGCACGCCCGACAGGCCGTAGATGATGCCGGCGGTGGGGAAGTCCGGGGCCGGGATGATCTCCAGCAGCTCGTCGATGGAGCACTCCGGGTGCTTCAGCGCATGCATGCAGGCGTCGACGACCTCGTTGAGGTTGTGCGGCGGAATATTCGTCGCCATGCCCACCGCGATACCGGCCGAGCCATTGACCAGCAAACTGGGCAGGCGCGTGGGCAATACCAGCGGCTCTTTCATCGAGCCGTCGTAGTTGGGACCGAAGTCGACGGTTTCCTTGTCGATATCGGCCAGCATTTCGTGGGCGATTTTCGACAGGCGGATTTCGGTGTATCGCATCGCCGCGGCGTTGTCACCGTCGATGGAGCCGAAATTGCCCTGGCCGTCGACCAGCATGTGGCGCAGCGAGAAGTCCTGCGCCATCCGGACGATGGTGTCGTACACGGCGCTGTCGCCATGCGGGTGGTATTTACCGATGACGTCGCCGACGATACGCGCCGACTTCTTGTACGGGCGGTTCCAGTCGTTGTTCAGCTCGTGCATCGCGAACAGCACGCGGCGATGCACCGGCTTGAGGCCGTCGCGCGCGTCGGGCAGCGCGCGGCCGACGATCACGCTCATCGCGTAATCCAAGTAGGAGCGCCGCATCTCCTCTTCGAGGCTGATGGGCAGGGTTTCCTTGGCGAACTGGGTCATGCGCATGGGGCCGCGCGCGCACGTGCGCGGCCTCTGGAGAGAACGGAAGACGCTGATTCTAATTGCGCGCGCTTGTCGTGCTTGCGCAACAGCTTCATGAACAGTTGCACGGCGTGCCGCGAGAATGGAGGCGTCCTGTTGCCCTATGGCACAATCGGTTCGTCCCTAGGAGAAACCCTTGGTCAGGGAACTCCTGAGGTTTTAGTTCCGACATTGGACGTTTCGCAGGGCAACTGCGGCTTTCCTTGAGAGGAGAATCATGAAGAAACTGAACCGCGTGGCAGCTCTCTTTGCTGTCGCCGCTGTGGCCACCTCGGGCGCAATGGCCCAAACCGTGGACAACTGGCGCGCAACGGATGGCACCGTTTGGAAGAACGGTACCAACGAGCTGTGCTGGCGCGATACCGCCTGGACGCCGGCCACGGCTGCCAAGGACTGCGACGGCGCCCTGAAGCCGGTTGCCCAAGCTCCGGCCGCTGCGCCCGCTCCGGCACCCGCTCCTGCGGTCACCCCGGCTCCGGCGCCCGCGCCGATCGTTGCTCCCACGAGCGAGAAGGTCACGTACGCCGCTGACGCCTTCTTCGACTTCGACAAGTCGGTCCTGAAGCCGGAAGCCAAGTCCAAGCTGGACGACCTGATCTCGAAGACGGGCGGCATCAACCTGGAAGTGATCATTGCCGTCGGCCACACCGACAGCATCGGCACGGACGCCTACAACCAGAAGCTGTCGGTCCGCCGCGCTGAAGCCGTCAAGGCCTATCTGGTGTCGAAGGGTCTGGAAAAGAACCGCGTCTACACCGAAGGCAAGGGCAAGAAGCAGCCTGTCGCCGACAACAAGACCGCGGAAGGCCGCGCCAAGAACCGTCGCGTCGAGATCGAAGTGGTCGGTACCCGCGCCGTCAAGAAGTAATCGGTGCGAGAGGGCGGCTTCGGCCGCCTTCCGACAAACCCCGCCAGCCGTCAGGCTCGCGGGGTTTTTTCATGGCGACGTCACGAATCGCGAGATGTTCCGATGTGGTCCGGCGTCATTTCGTGCCGATGGAATCGGCCTCGTGAGAGTTTCGCTCGGCTACCATTGCGCCCCATGGCGAATGTCGATGCAAAAGAGCTCGAGAAGTTCAGCGAGCTGGCCCACCGCTGGTGGGATACCGAAAGTGAATTCAAGCCCTTGCACCAGATCAATCCCTTGCGATTGAACTGGATCGATGGCCTTTGCGGCCTGCACGGCAAGACGGCGCTCGACGTCGGCTGTGGCGGCGGCATCCTGGCCGACGCGATGGCGCGCAAGGGGGCGAATGTCCTGGGCATCGACCTGGCGACCAAATCGCTGCGCGTCGCTGAGCTGCACGCGATGGAGGCCGGCACGGCCAACGTGGCCTACCAGGAGATCGCCGTGGAGGACCTCGCCGTGCAGCGGCCTGCCTCCTTCGACGTGGTGACCTGCATGGAGATGCTGGAGCACGTTCCCGATCCCGCCTCGGTCGTGACGGCGCTGGGGCAACTGGTGAAGCCCGGCGGCTGGGTGTTTCTCTCCACGCTGAATCGCAATCCCAAGTCCTTCCTGTTCGCGATCGTGGGCGCCGAGTACGTGCTGCGCATGCTGCCCGCCGGGACGCATGAATATGCTCGTTTCATTCGCCCGTCGGAGCTGGCGCAGATGTGTCGCGACGCCGGTCTGGAGGTGCAGGGCGCCAAGGGGCTGACCTTCAATCCGCTCACGCAGCGCTATGCGCTGAACGCGGATACCGACGTCAACTACCTGCTCGCCTGCCGCCGTCCCGCATGAACACGGTGTCGCTGAACGCGCCGACCGGCGCGCCTGTGCGGGCGACGATCCGCACGGTGCTCTTCGACCTCGACGGCACGCTGGTGGACAGCGCGCCCGATCTGGCGGGGGCGACCAACGAGATGCTCGCCGCCCGCGGTCTGCCCGAAGTGCCGTTCGAGCGGCTGCGGCCGATGGTCGGCGCGGGCGCGCGCGGGATGATGGGCGTGGCCTTCGGCGTCTCGCCGGCGGAGTTGGCCTTCGCGGCCCTGCGCGACGAGTTCTTTGATCGCTATGAGCAGCGTCTGCTGCGTGAGACGCATCCCTTCGAAGGCGTCGCGGCGATGCTGCGCGCGCTCTCGGACGACGGCCTGAGCTGGGGCATCGTGACCAACAAGTCGGAGCGTTTCGCGCTGCCGCTGGCGCAGGGGCTGGGCTGGACGGCCCTGGCGGCGGCGGTGGTCGGCGGCGACACGACGGCGCACAGCAAGCCGCATCCCGCGCCGCTGCTCGAGGCGGCGCGCCGTGCGGGCGTGTCGCCATCCGAGTGCGTTTATGTGGGCGACGATGCGCGCGACATCCTTGCGGGCCGGGCGGCGGGCATGCCGACGGTGGCAGTGCGCTGGGGCTATCTGGGGGACGGCGAGCCCATCGACGCCTGGGGCGCCGACGTGGTCCTCGACACGCCGGCGGCTCTGACTGAATGGCTGCGGCGCTCGCGCTGAGCGCGCGTTGCGCCCTGGTTCCTTCGACGCCTGCCGAACTTCAGAAAGATGTCTCGGTTGAGGTCTTGAAGTCCTGGGCGCTGGCATAATCTGAGACTTCTCTCTCTGGGGCCGACCTGGTTTCGACGTGGGTACGGAGTCGGAGTAGGGCATGCCGAGCACCAGTCCGCTCGTAAATCCACTGGAAACAAACTATCTGCGAACGATAGCAAGTACCTGGCTGCCGCTTAATGCGGTGACCCCTCGCAGCAGCTCGCCCACGGGCTGTGGTGGCAACACCAGCGAGGTTATTCACGTGGGCTGGTCTTGAGCCGTGTCACACGGCGCCTGACGAGATCTAGTGACTGGCGTCTTGGTAGCGTGCTCCTGCGCGACCACGACGTGAGATTCAAATCAGAGAGCTAAGCATGTAGAACTGCCCGGCAAAGGCTTGCGGACGCGGGTTCAATTCCCGCCGGCTCCACCATACAAATGGCTCGTGACGCGTCATGAGCTCGATCAAGCGCCCAAGTGATTCGTTCACCTGGGCGTTTTTCGTTGGACGGTCCCGCTGCGGGAAAGGCGCGCATGGCTTGGAAGCAATCCCCGATCACGCCGACGGCCGAGCAGGCGCGCATCGAGCACGCCAAGGCGCGCCGGGTCATCGTCGAGGCCAATGCCGGCGTCGGCAAGACGACGGCGCTGTGCCTGCGCGTGCTGCGCATGATCCGGGAGGAGGGCGCCGATCCCGCGCGCATCCTGATGCTGACCTTCACCGAGCCCGGCGCCGAGGCCATCCGCCGGACCATCGCGCGTCTCGGCGCGCCGGCCAGCCTGGCGCAGCGCCTGGGCGTGCGCACCTTCGACCAGTTCTGCGCGGTGCGGCTGCGCCGCATGGGCGAGCCGGCCGCGCAGGACCTGCGGCGCCCCGAGCAGGTCAAGGGCGCCGTGCTGGCCGCCATCCAGGCGGCGCGCGATCGAGCGCTGCAATCCGGACACGAGGACGACTTCAAGCTCCACGGCAGCGGCCACCTGATCGTCGAGCGCCTGCTGAAGGATTTCGAGCGCCTGAAGGGCGCGATGGTGCTGCGGCGCCAGGACGAGGAATTCCGCCTCACGCCGGATTCGGCGCTGGAGACCGGATTCGACTTCACGACCCTCGCCATCTTCCAGGCCTATGAGGCCGATCGCCTCGGCGGCGGCCCGGGACGCGACGAGGTGCGCTTCCGCACGCCGGGCGACGCGACCTACGACATGGCGTGCGCGCTCAGCGCCGCCGATCCCGTCTTCTCCTACGAGAACCATCCGCTGCGCGTCGGCCCGCTGCACGCGGTCGTCGTCGACGAGTTCCACGACATGAACTGGGCCATGGCCACGGTGCTGCGCGAACTGCTGTCGCTGTATCCGGAGCTGCCCTTCACTGGCGTCGGCGACGTCGACCAGGTCATCCACGCCGAGAGCGGCGCGGACTCGTACTTCCTGCGCGCCGGCTTCCACATCGAGTTCGGCCGCGCCGAGCGGATGACGCTGACGCACGCGCAGCGCTTCGGGCCCGGCATCGCGCAGGCGCTGGAAGTCTTCGCGCGCAAGCCGTATCCGTCCCACCCCGAGCGGGGTGGGCGGCTCGAGGTCCTGCAGCTCGACAGCACGCAGGCGCTGGTCCAGCACCTGCGCCGTGTGCGCGACGAGCGCCAAGCCGCCAAGGCGCCGCTGAGCGAAGTGGCCGTCCTGCTGCGTCACCCGAGCGCCGCGCTCGACCTGGAATACGGCCTGCTCAACGCCGGCGTCGACTACGAGACCGCCGGCTTCGCGAGCTACACCAGCCGGCCGGAGATGCTCTTCGTGCGTCTGTTGCTGGCGGCCGCGGTGGGCAGCCGCGACGCGTTCACCGAGGCCTCGTTCCAGGCGGCGAAGCTGGCGGCCTGGGAGTTCATCGGCGGCGCGCTGCCACTGGCGGGCGGCGGCGACGACCCGGACACGATGGCCAAGATCATCAACGCGCCTGCGGGCGCGTTCCTGGACTTCATGCTCGAGGACCTGCTCGCCCGCACGCCGCGCGCGCAGGCGGCCGCCTGCGTGCGGGAAGCCATGAACATCGCGCGCGGCGACCGGGTGCCGGACCTGGTGCCGGCGCTGAAGGCGCTGCGCATGGCCCGGCTCGCGGAGCACGTGCTGGTGAAGGCCGAGGCGATCCGCGGCGCCGCGGCGTCGGTGCTGGCGCTGGAGCGCCTCGTGGAGCGCGAGAACTTCCTGTCGATCACCGAGATGCTGCGCGTCATCCGGGCCCAGGAGGAGCGTCAGCAGCAGGACTGGAGCGCGCGGCAACGCCTCGTGCTGTCGACGATCGAGCAGTCCAAGGGGCTGGAGTACGAACACGTGCTCATCCCCGGCTTGAACCAGGGCCAGTTCGATGGCGACGACGAGGACGAGCGCCATCGCTTCTACGTCGCCGTGTCACGCGCGAAGCACCTGGTGCAACTGATCCGCGACCCGGGCCCGCCGAGCCGCTTCCTCCCGTGTTCCTGAGCGCCTCCCCACTGCGGGGGAGGCCGTGACGCATTCAGGGGACCCTGAAGGCGGGGGGCGAGCGCACCTGTGATCTGCCACGCATGCGGGCCGATGGAGAGAATCGTCGCGGGAGGAGACCACCGATGACGACCGTTCCGATCGACCTGCACGCCGATGCCATGCGCACCGCCCTCGCACGCCGGAAGCCCTGGGGGGCGTTGTGCGCGGCCGGACTCGGGCTGACGCTGTTCCAGGGCTGCGCGAACCATCAGGCCGCGTCGTCCTTCGCCGCGCAGACGAGCTCGCTGACAGGCATCGTCAAGACCGAGTTCACGCAGCTCGACGCCCTGTGCGTCTGGCAGGGCGAACTGGACATCGTCACCGCGAACCGCGATGACGAGCGCCCGCTCGAGGCCTGCCGCCAGTACCAGGCGGCGCAGGGGCGGCTGGCCGATGCGACCGTCACGGTGCTCGACGGCTATGCGCAGGCGCTCGCCGCACTGGCCGACGACAAGACGTTCGATCTCTCGCCGGACCTCGACGGGCTCGGCCAGAAACTTCAGGGCCTGAAGGACAAGGAAGGCCGCGCGCTGGTGAGCGATCGCGAGGCCGGCGCGCTGACGAAGCTGGCCCAGGCGCTGCTGCGCATCGCCACGGAGCGCAAGCGGGCCGAGGGCATCGCCGAGATGGTCCGGCAGGTGCCCGACCTGCGCGTCACCGGCCAGTTGCTGAAGTCCTTCTTCATCGCCTCGGCGGACGCGCCACCCGGCCGCGCGCAACCGCCGTACCGCAACTTCGCGGCGATCCTGCAGCAGCGCGGCGAGCAGAGCGGCAAGTTGCTGAACGGGCCCGCGCTGCGCGCGGCCGAACCGATCCGAACCGCCGAACTGCGGCGCGAACTCGGCCGGCATGCCGCGCTGCTGAGGTCGCGCGCCGAAGGTGCGGATCCGGAAGTACCGCGCCGCATTGCCGAGGCCATCGATGCCTGGCAGCAGACGCTCGATGTCTTCGAGTCCGATGCGCTGAAGATCGAACCGGCGGTGCTGCTCGAACGGCTCAAGGCCTTGCGCGTGAAGCTGCAGGCGGCGCGTCAAGCCGCCGGGATCAAGGGGCAGGGCTCGGGCTCGTGAGGCCGAGGCGCCCGGCATCGAATCAACAGCGACGAGGGAGACGACAGATGGCCGATGAGGCATTGCCCAGCGCGACCGACGGGGTCGCGATCAGCGGAGCGGGGCTCCAGGACTCGATCGATTGCCTGCGTCAGTGGGCCAGGGAACTGGACGCCGCGGTGGCGAGCGCCACGGATGTCGAGGAGGCACAGGCCGTGGCGCGGTTGCAGCAGGACCTGCTCGATCAGGCGCTGGCGCTGGTCGGCGCCCAGATCGACCTGATCGCTGGCGAAGCCCAGGTCACCGCGGCCCACATCAACGCGGCGACGGCGTACGCGCAGGGCGTGATCGCGCGGATCGCCGGCTGGAAGCAGCGGATCGAGAAGCTCGGCCAGGTGCTGGACTTCCTCGCGGTGCTGTCGACCGGCAGCGGCGCGAAGATCGTCGCGGCGGCGGTGAAGCTGAAGCAGGGGCTCGACGAGGCCTGACCGGTCCGGGCGTGGGGCGCTCGCCGGCGTCTGGGGCGAGCCTCGTCAGCGCGGATGCGCGAGGAACGCCGCGATCGCATCGATCACCTCGGCCTGCGCCTCGCGATGCGGGCCATGGCCCAGGCCGGGCATCGTCAGCCGGGTGACCGGCCCCGCCACGAGTGCCGCGATCAGGTCCTGGTGCGCGGGACTGCCGTATTCATCGAGCTCGCCGTGAATCGTCAGCACCGGGCACCCGACGCACGGCAGCACCGCGCGCAGCGACCAGCCGGCGAAGTCGGGCGCGAGCCAGCGCTCGGTCCAGGCGTTCAGCACCCACGGCGCCTTGTCGCCGTGATAGCGGCGCAGCCGGTCGATCTGCCCCGGCGCACGGAAGTCCTCGCGTGACGCGCGCACGCCGGCCAGCGTGCGCTCCTCGAGGAAGGTCTGCGCGGCGATGGTGATCAGCGCATCGCAGCGGCCGGGCCACTGGGCGGCGATCTCGATCGACATCCCGCCGCCGACGCTGTGCCCCATCACGACGAAGCGCTCGATGCCGAGCTGGTCCACCACCGCGGAAAACCCACCGCGCGCCTCGGCCGCGATGAAGCCGGGATCGGGCAGGGCGGCGATCGCGCTCGACTCGCCGAAGCCCAGCCGGTCGTAGGCGACGACCCGCCGCCCGGTGGCGATCGCGAGCGCCTTTGGCAGTCCGCGCCACAGGCTCACCGCGCCGAGCGAATCGTGCATCAGCACGATCGGAGCGAGGCCCTCGTCGTCCGAGGAGCCCGACGGGCTCGATGCCGGCGTCCAGCACCGCGCGTGGATCGTGCCGCCGCCGTAACGCACGGTGTGGTCAGTCTGCTGGCAGGAGGCGGGCTCGCGATTCGTGGACGTCATGCAAAGGGCGTCTGGCGGTCGAGGAACACGCCGCGTTATACGCGCTCGCCGCGAGCGGCCGGGCGATGCTCAGAGCTTGTAGTCGAGCGAGACGCCGAAGTTGCGCGGCGCGCCGTAGATCGCGCCATAGGCCAGCCCGGCCACGTACTTCTTGTCGAACAGGTTGTTGACGTTCACGCGCAGCGTCGCGGCCCGCGTCAGCTCATAGGACGCGAAAGCGTTGGCGACGACATACGCGCCTTGCTTCGCGCCGCCGAGCTTGCTCACCTGCGACTGCCAACGGCCGCCGACGCCCAGCCGCAGCGCGGGCAGCGCGGGCACGCGCGTGTCGACGCGCAGGTTCAGCGTGTGGCGCGGCACCCACTCGTAGACGTCCTGGCCGTTCGCGCCGGTCAGGATCAGCCGCGTGTAGCCGACGGTGAGCCTGGTGTCCCGGGCGACGCGGCCCGTTGCCTCGAGCTCGAAGCCCTTGGACTTCACGTCCTGCGGGAAGTACCAGCTCTGGTTGTAGAAGGGGCTGTTCGGGTCCTCGACCGTGCCGCCCAGCGTGGCCAGGCCTTCCTGCTTCGCGGTGAACACGGCGGCGGTGGTCAGCAGCTGCCGGTTCAGCCACTCGGCCTTGAGGCCGGCTTCGGCATTCACGCCCTTCATCGGCGCGAGGTAGCGGCCCTGGGCGTCGGTCTGGTCCTGGTTCTGGAAGATGTCCGAGTACGACACGTAGCCGAGCAGCTCGGGCGTGAAGTCGTAGGTCAGGCCGACATAGGGCGTGGTCTTCTTCGTGTCGGGATAGCTGACGTTGCTCGCCGCATTGCCGTAGATGGACTGGCCGCTGCGCTCGAGCTTGACCGCGTTGACGCCCAGCACGGCGTGCAGCGCGTCGGTCAGCGTCAGGCGCGAGGCGGCGTAGAAGCGCGTCAGCGTCTGCTCGCCGCGCGTGGACGGCGTGCGCGGGCCCCAGTCCGGCTCGGTGTAGACGTCGCCGCCGTAGGGGAAGGCGGGCAGCGGATCCGAGGTGTGCGTCAGCGCCGCATAGGTGTCGGTGGCGGTCTTCTGACGCGACTGGCTCAGGCCCGCCAGCAGCGTGTGCTCGCGGCCCAGCGCCGAGAACTTGCCGTTCAGGTTGGCATCGAAGACGTGGTTGTCGCCGCTGCCCAGGCTGCGATACGGCCAGCCGCTCAGGCCGGTGTCGTCGGGGTTCAGCACGCCGGTCTTGTAGACCGGGTCGAGCACGCCGGACGAGGCGTAGAACAGCCGCGCCGCCTCGTTGCTGTGGCGGAAGTTGTAGGTGAGCTTGGCTTCCCAGTCCTTGCTCAACTGGTGCGTGTACTCCGCGAAGGCGCTGTAGGACCTGGTGTTCCAGTAGGTCCAGTTCTGCGAGGTCGACGAGCCGCGCGGGAAGTCCGCCTGCGAGCCGTCGCTGCGGCGCAGCGTCAGCGAGCCCCACATCGGCGAGTCCTGTTTCGCGTCGACCGCGGTCACGCCGAGCGTCAGCACGCCGCGTGCGCCGATCTGGCCGTCGACGACGCCGTAAACCGAGCTGCGCTTGTCATGCAGGTCGCGCAGGTAGGAGTCCTTGTCCTCCTGCGCCACGACGAAGCGGCCGGCCCAGCTGCCGTCCTGCGTCAGGACCTTGTTGTAGTCCAGCGCCGCGCGCTTGAGGCCGTAGGAGCCCAGCGTGACGTTGAACTCGCCGCCGTCCTCGTTCTTCGGCCGCTTGCGGATGTAGTTGATCGTGCCGGACGAATTGCCCACGCCGGTCAGCAGCCCGTTGGCGCCGCGGATCAGCTCGATGCGCTCGAACAGGAAGGTGTCCTCGCGCCCGACGACGGTGCCCCAGGCGTTGGTCATGCCCAGGCCGTCGACCTGCGTCAGCTGGATCTCGAAGCCGCGCGCGTTGAAGGTCGCGCGGTTGGTCTCGTACTGGTCGACGTTGATGCCGGTGGCCAGCGCGAGCGCCTCGTTGCTGCCGCTCAGGCCGAAGTTGGCCATGTCGTCCTGATCGATCGAGCTGATCGTCTGGGGCGTGTCCTTGATGTCCATCGGCAGGCCGGTGGCGCCCTTGGAGACACGGTTGGCGCGCTTGCCGGTGACGACGATCTTCTCGAGCGTGTTGTCCTGCGCCTGGGATGGCGCGGAGGCGGTGGCAGAGGCGGACGTGGATTGGGCCAGCGCGGTGCCGCCCATCGCGAGGGACGCCGCCAGCGCGCAGGCGGTCATCAGGAATTGCTGCTTCATCGAGGGTTCCGAGGGGGAGTCGGGCGGCGGGGCGGGGGATCGCGCCACCTGAAAGGAGAGGCCGCGGACAGCTGTCCGGCGAGTCAGATGCGACTCTATCTCAAATGCGAGCAATTCTCATCGACGTGGCGAAGCGGCCGGGCGGCTACTGGAACATCCGCTCCAGCAGATGCCGCAGCACCTGCGGTTGGCCGAGCAGCCGGCCGGCGAGCAGGTCCGCGAGGAAGGCGACCTGGACCCACAGCAGCCACATGACGGCGATCATCTTCAGCGAGCTCGCGATCGAGGACAGATTCAGCTGCGGCGCGAAGCGGTTCACCAGGCCCAGCGACAAGTCCATCACCCAGGACAGCAGCAGCGCCGGCGCCGCGACGATCAGCGCCAGCAGCATCAACTGGCCGAAGGCGGTCTCGAACAGCAACTGGCCGCGCGGCAACAGCGACAGCGACGGCGTCGACAGCGGCCACATCGCGTAGCTGTCAAGCAGGCTGCCCACCATCAGCATGAAGCCGCCGCAGCTCATGAACACCCAGCCCGCCAACCGCGACAGCAGGGCCCCGGTCAGCGAAGTCTGATGGCCGCCCAGCGGATCGACGATCTGCGCCATCGTCGCGCCGACCTTGGTGTCGATGATCTGGCCGGCGGCCTCGAAGGCCCACAGCAGCACCGCCCAGAAGAAGCCGATGGCCACGCCGATCACGACCTCGCGGCCAAAGCGCAGCAGCATCGCCCAGGCATCGTCCCAGGGGATGGCGGCGTGCAGCAGCGCCGGGCCCTGCAATGCCAGCGCGAGCGCGGCCAGGCTCATGAAGATGGCGTTGCGCACCAGCGGCGGCACCACGTCCTGCGTGAACAGCGGCAGCAGCAGGAAGGCGCCGATGATGCGGGCCGCGCACAGCCCCCACAGCAGCAGCGCCTGCGTGAGCGACAAGGCGCCGAGGAAATCGGAGGGCTGCATCGCCAGGACCGCGCGGGACATGGCGCGGCTAGTGCCGCGTCACCAGGCTGGCGAAGTCGCTGAACACGCGGTCGGCGAACTGGTACAGCCCGCCGCCCAGCAGCGAGGCGGTCACGAACAGCGTGATCACGATCGCCACGAACTTCAGCAGGTAGGGCAGCGTCTGTTCCTGCAGCTGCGTGGCCGCCTGCACGAAGGCCACCAGCAGCCCGACGATGGCCGCCAGGATGATCGGCGGCGCCGACAGCAGCAGCACGAACCACAGCGCCTGCTGCGTCAGCTGGATGACTTCGGCGTTCATGGCAGGGACCTCTCGGCGGCGGGGCGGGGCGGGCGCGGCATCGATGGCATCGGGGTGTCCGGGAATCAGTGGTAGGTCAGCACCAGGCCATGGACCAGCTTCACCCAGCCGTCGATCAGCACGAACAGCAGCAGCTTGAACGGCAGCGAGACGGTGGTGGGCGAGAGCATCTGCATGCCCATCGCCATCAGGATGTTGGCGATGACCAGGTCGATGACGAGGAAGGGCAGGAAGATCAGGAAGCCGATCTCGAACGCGACCGACAGCTCGCTCACCGTGAAGGCGGGCACGATGACGATGAAGTCGCGATCGCTGAGCAGATCGGCCGAGGCCGCATCCAGCGCATTGCGCGCGGTCTTCAGGAAGAAGGCGCGCTCCACCGGCCGCGTGTGGCGGATCAGGAACTCGCGCAGCGGCTCCTTGGCGGTGTCGGCCGCGGACAGCATGGCCTGCGCGGAGTTGCCGATCTTCTGCTCGCCCAGCCGCTGCTGCATCTGCACGCCCACCGGATACATGACGTAGAGGCTGAGCACCAGCGCCAGGCCGTTGAGCACGATGTTGGGCGGGGTCTGCTGCAGCGCGAGCGCGTTGCGCAGCAGGCCGAAGACGACAACCAGCTTGGTGAAGGAGGTCACCATCACCGCGACGAACGGGGCCAGCGCCAGCAGGACGACGGTCAGCAGCGCCGAGGCCGGCGAGAAGGTGGTCAGGTCCATGGCGAGGGATCAGGGCCGCGGCGCGGCGGTCGAGGGCGAAGGAGAAAGCTCCGGCACAGTGGCGGCCCGGGTGACGCGCAGCGCGTGGCCGAGACCCCAGGGCAAAGCCTGGCCCTCGGCCAGCCACGTGTCAGCCGCGCCGCGCCGGTGCGGGCCTGGGTGCGGGTCCGGGTGCGAGCCCGGGTGCGAGCCCGGGTGCGAGCGCAGATGCAGGTGCAGCGGGCCGTCCAGCACGGGCGGCGTGTCCCGGCACGGATGCCCGCTCCAGCCGGCGAGTACCGGCACGGGCAGCGGATCGGGCAGCGTCATGCGGACTTCAAGCACGCCGGCATCGTCGCCCTCGCCGCCATCGTCATGGGCATCGCCCAGACGGCGCAGCGTGACGGGCCATGGCCGCGCGAAGCTCGCCTCCATCAACAGCACGCTGCCGGCCACGAGCCCCTCGAGCCCTTCTGGCGGCAGCCGCTGCCGCGTCAGCAGCAGCTCGGCCTCGAGCGAGGGCCAGAGCAAGCCAAGGACTTCGGGCGGCGGGGGCAGGCCACGCAGCGTCCGCCAGGGCAGCGCCAGTCGCGGCGCGCGGCCTTGCCCGGCAACCGTCGCAGGAATCCAATCGCTCCAGGCCTCGTCCTCCCCGGCCTTGAAGGGGCGCCAGTCGAGACCATCCCCCGGCGCGAGCCAGTCCTCGAGCGCCGAGATCCAGGCGGCATCGTCCCGCAGCGCCACGGCAGCGCCGGTCGCGTCGCCGACCGCGTCGCCCCACGACAGGCGCACCGGCACGCCGTCCGCCCAGGCGATCAGCTCGAAGCCGGCCCGGGCCGCTGGCGCGGCCCCGCGCTGGAGCAGCGCGCTCATGCCTGCCGGCTGACCATCATCCGGGTCAGTTCCGCGACCGATTTCGCGCCCATCTTCCCCATGCCGCGCGCGCGGTAGAGCTCGATGGTCTTGACCGAGAGGTTCATCCGGTCCGCGATGTTCTTGTTGTAGATGCCCTGGATGACCAGCGCGAGCACCTCGCGCTCGCGCGGGGCCAGCGAGGCCTCGCGGCGGCGGAACTCCTGCTGCGCCGCCAGCGTGGCGGCATCGGCCTCGTCGCCGTCCGGCGCGGCCGCCCGCGGCGCAGCGCCGGAGGCCGGGCGGCTGAACGCCGCTTCCAGCGCCTCCAGCAGCGCGGACTCGTCCAGCGGCTTCTCGAGGAAGCTGATCGCGCCCTTGCGCATCGCCTTCACCGCGAGCGCCACGTCGGCATGGCCGCTCATGTAGACCACGGGCAGCCGCAGCCCCTGCTGCGCCATGCGGTCGTGCAGGTCGAGTCCGGAGACCTCGGGCATGCGCACGTCCATCAGCACGCAGCCGGGCCGGCCGGGCGGATGCGCCGCCATCGCGGCCAGCGCCTCGGCCGGATCGCCGAGCGACAGCACGTCGTAGCCGGCGGCATCCAGCCAGAACAGCGCCGACGCGCGGAAGTCCGCGTTGTCGTCCACCAGGTAGATCTGGGCCGGCGTCTGGCCGGCGGCGGGGCTCGCAGTGGTCGCGCTCATGCGGACATCTCCCTTGCTGTCGTGTTCATCGTGGTGCTGGCGGTGTCGACCTGCCCGTCGCCGCTGGCCGCGGCCACCGGCAGGTCGACGTGGAAGCTGCAGCCGCGGTCATCGTTGCGGCTGAACCAGAGCCGGCCCTGGTGCAGCTCGACGAAGGACCGGCAGATCGCCAGTCCCACGCCCATGCCCGAGGGCTTGGTCGAGTTGAACGGCACGAACAGGCGGCTCTCCGCGTCGTCGGACAGGCCGCAGCCGTTGTCGCGAACCGTGAGCGTGGCGTCGCTCGCGCCGGCGTCGTGGCTCAGCGTCACGGTGAGCAGCGGTTGACGCGGCGGCGACTGGCGCATCGCGTCGAGCGCATTGCGCATCAGGTTCACCAGCACCTGCTGCAGCATCGTCGCGTCGCCGCGCACCTGGACCGGCGCTGGCGGCAGTTCCAGGCGCAGCCGCACCTCGCCGCGTTGAAGGTCCCAGTCGAGCAGCGCGGCCGACTCACGCGCGAGCGCCGCCAGATCGATCAGTTGCTGGCGCGGACGGCGCGAGTGGGTGAACTCGCGCACGCGAGCGATGACGCGCGACGCAAACATCAGCTGCTCGATCGACTGATCGAGCGCCGCGGCCTCCTGCGGCGTCATCGCGGCGGATCCGGTCCGGCGCGACAGGCGCATGCGCAGGCCGCGCATCAGGTTGCTGGCCGCGCCGATCGGCTGGTTGAGCTCATGCGCGAGCGTGGTCGCCATCTCGCCCACCGAGATCACGCGCGAGGTGAACAGCAACTGCTCGCGGTCGTCGAGCTGGCGCTGCAGCGCCTGCACGCGTTCGCGGCGGTCGCGCAGCCGCACCAGCAGGCGGCCGTCGGGCAAGCGCCGCGCGCGCGCCTCCCAGGCCGCGTCGGCGCCCAGCGGCAGCGGTGTCATGGCGGTGGTCAGGCTGACGTCCGGGCCATCTTCAGCGCCTTCGTTGACGCTCGCGAGCGCGGCGCATAGGCCCGGCAAGACGGGCTCGAGCGCCTCGATCGCCGATGGGCAGGCGTGTTCCGGGCAGGCCCGGCGCCACGCGGCCGAGGCGCGCGGCGGGGCGCCCTCGGCGAGCAGCAGTGCGGGCTCGTCCATCAGATCGAGCCAGTCCTCGGCCGTCATGGCCTCCGGCTTGGCGTCAGACATGGCGTCCGACTTGGCGTCAGAGACGGCGTTAGATATGGCGTCCGGCATGTTGGCGGACGGCGGGACGCCGCGGGCGGGAAGGGAGAGATCGCTCATCGGGCCTCCGGCATCAGTCATCCATCCAGCAGCCACGCGTGGCCATCAGCCACAGGCTCCACTGCGGACCGAGCGCGGCGCGGAACGCGTTGCCGCCGTCGAGCCGCACGCCGAGTTCGGACCAACGGCGCTCGACCGCCAGGCCCGGCCCGATCTGCAGCGCGGTGGCGGCGCGGGTCTCGCCCGGTTCGAGGCTGGGGATCAACTGCCAGGACTGGCCCGGCGCGGCTTCCTTGACCATGCGCGAGCAGAACCAGCGCGAGGCGGCGGGCGGCTCGGCCGTCCACATCAGGCGCACCGGCCAGCGCATGCCGTCGAGCGCGAGTCCGCCCGCACCGGCGCGGCCCATCAGCAGCGCGGCCCAGGCGGGCACCTCGGTGACGGTGCCGGGGGCGGCACTGGCCTGCCGCGTACCGCAGACCAGCAGCACGCGCCGGCCGCAGGCCCACTGCGTGCGCGCCAGCTGCAGCCCGCGAAGCGCGGCGAGCGATTCGGCGCGCGCCCATCGCCGCGCGAGCGCCGCGAGCCAGTGCTCCGGCGGCGAGTCGACCATCTCGTGGCCCCAGCACGAGGAGCGGTCGTCGGGCGGCATGAAGTCGTCCTCGGACGCGCGGTGCCGCCCGCCGTCGCGGAAATGCCAGCGCCCCTCGGCGTCCGCCGAGGCATCGGGCCGCGGCGGCAGCGTCATCGCCAGATGCGTCGCATCCAGGCGCAGCTCGCTCAGACGCATCGGCGTCGCCGGCTGCTGGGAGACCGCGGAGGCGGGCAGGGCCGGTTGCGCGGCCTCCTCACGCGCTTCGGAAGGCGGCGCGATCTGCGCCGCCTGCTGCGCCATCTGCGCCTGTGCCTGGCGCCAGAGCGCCATCGCGCCACCGCCCATCGCCTCCGAGGCGCCGATGGCCGGGATGCCCAAGGGGGAGCCGTTCATGGGCTCGCCTCCACGCGCGTGGCGCATCCATTGGGCCTATCGGGCGCACGGTGCGCATGAGCTGCATGAGCTGCATGAGCCGCATGGGTTGCATGGGTTGCATGCGCCTCGTCGGCGTCCTGACGAGCCGCCCGCGCGGCGCGCAGGCGCTCGCGGCGCGGAAGGCGGCGCCAGCCGCTCCAGTGCGCGCGCTCGACGAATGCATACACGCCGGGGCGGCCGTCGTAATCGTCCAGCCCTTGCTCCTGAAAGCCGAGCGCCGCCAGGCAGGCGCGCGCCGAGCGGTTGTCCGGATCGCAGGTGGCCCACACGCGGGGCAGGCGCAAGCGGTCGAACGCATGGTCGAGCAGCAGTTCGCCGCCTTCCATCGCGAGCGCGCCGCCCCAGGCGCCGGGCACCAGCCGGCTGCCGAGCTCGATGGCGCCGTCGCCGCGCGTGGGCAGCGGCATCAGGTTGAACCAGCCGATGAAGCGCGGCGCCGCGTCGTCGCCGCCACCGGCCGAGGCGTGCCAGATGCCCAGGCCTTCGTGGCGGCGGTAGACGCGGCTGACGTGGACCAGGAACTGCACGGCGGTCAGTGTCTTGTCGAGCGGCTGGTCATCGAGCAGGTGCGCACGCAGCCGCCGGTCGGCATGCATGCGCATCAGGTCGGCGAGGTCCTCGGCGCAGAACTCGCGCAGCCGCAGCCGCTCGCCGCGCAGCCAGGGCGCGGGCGGCGCATCGGGCAGGCGGGGCGCCGATGCCGGCGCGCAAGCCTCAGCGGCGATCAGCGGTAGCGTCATCGTCGGACCTTTCATCGAAAGGGTCGCCATGGCGGCGGCCGATGGTGGAACGAGGCGCGTCGATCGAGACCTGCAGCGATCCCGCCGTCACGCCATGGCGGGCGAGCCGCGTGGCAAGTCGATCGAACTGCGCGGCAGTGACTGCCGGCATCGCGCTGGGCGGGATCGCAGCGGCCGCCCCGGGCGCCGGCCCGCGGAGGCTCGTGGGCATCGCGTTCGCGGGCAGGCCCACCTGTACCGACCAGGTCGCCTGCACGCCGCCGCCCGTGAGCAAGCCGGCCCCTGCGGGCTGGCGCTGCGCGTTCAACGTCAAGGGCGCGGCGTGGGCGTGGGCGCTGATCTCGAGCTGCCACTGGCGCGGCAAGGCGCCAGGTTCGCGAGCGAGCGCGAGCAGCGTGGGGCTCGGCGCGGGTGGCGCGGACGGGAGTGCCGGCGGCGCCACTGCCGCCGGGGCGTCGAGCCGCTGCGGCGCCGGCGCCGCAATCAGCGGGATCGGAACGGCCAGCGCGTCGGCGGATGCGCCCGCCGCGGCGTGCCCGTCCCGCGCGGCGTCCTCGTCGCGCAAGCGCAGCCGGAACGCCGCAGCCATCGGCATCGCGGCCAGTTCGAGCGTTTCGCGCGAGCCCGGCTCCCGTCGCGCCGTCAACGCCGCCGCCTTCGCTCCCGCCGCGGCTCCAGGGCCGGTCACCATGCGCGGTCTCCCGTGGCGCGGTCCTCGCGCTCCGCGTCCTGACGGCGCTCCTCGCCGCGGGCGCGATGGCGGCGCTGTTGGTCGAGCAGCGCCGCGGCGAGCGACTCGCGATGCTCGCAGCGCGCCAATTCGCGACGGCGTTCGGCGAGCCGGTCCTGCGCTTGCTCCAGCACCCGTTCGTCATTGATCAAGGCGTACTCCTCGCGCTCGAGTTGGTCGTCGAGCCAGGCGCGATGCGCCGAGGCCCAGGGCGCCCATTGCGGCAGCCGCGCGGCGAGCCGGCCAGCGATGTCGGTGAGCAGCTCGGCGCGCGCGGCGCGCGTGCGCGTCACCCGCGCCTGCCGATGGTCCAGCGCCTGCTGCGCCCGGCTCACGTGGTCGCTGGCCTCGGCCACCGCGCCGCGCGCGCGTCGCAACTGCAGCTCGCGCAGCCGCAGCAGCTGGCGCGCGTCGGCCCGGTCGAGGCCGCGGCCCAGGTCGGCCAGGCCGGGCAGGGCGCCGAACGGCGCGCTCATGCCAGCGCCTCCAGCAGCGCGCGGCGGCAGTCGGCCCACGTGGTGTGCTCGTGCGGCGGCTGGCGCAGCAGCGCGTGCAGCCGGGGCAGGCGCTCGATGGCCTCGTCGGCGAGCGGATCGCTGCCGGCCCGGTACTCGCCCACGCGCAGCAGGAACTCCACGTCCGCGTGGCGCGCCAGCAGCGCGCGCAGCCGGCCCGCGGCGCGCTGGTGCTCGGCGTCGGTGACGCGCGAGAACACGCGGCTTGCGCTGTCCAGCACATCGATCGCCGGATAGTGCTGCGCTTGCGCCAGCTTGCGCGACAACTGCACGTGACCGTCCAGCAGCGAGCGCACCTCCTCGGCGATCGGGTCCTCGCCGGACTCGTCCTCGGCGAGCACGGTGTAGAACGCCGTGATCGAGCCGTGCGCGTCGTTGCCGGCGCGTTCGAACAGGCGCGGCAGCTCCGCGAAGACCGAGGGCGGATAGCCGCGCCGCACGGGCGGCTCGCCGGCCGACAGACCGAGCTCGCGCAGCGCGCGGGCATGTCGCGTGACCGAGTCCATCATCAGCAGCACGCGCCGGCCGCGCGCGCGAAATCCCTCCGCGATCGCGGTCGCGACCACGGCGGCGCGGGCGCGCTCCAGCGCGGGGCGCTCGGAGGTCGACACCACCACCACGGAACGCGCCAGCCCTTGCGGTCCCAGCGCGTCGTCGATGAACTCGCGCACCTCGCGGCCACGCTCGCCGATCAGCGCGATCACGTTGACGTCGGCCTGCGCGTGCCGGGCCAGCATGCCCAGCAGCGTCGACTTGCCGCCGCCGGCCATCGCGAACACACCGACGCGCTGGCCTTCGCCGACGGTCAGCGTGGCGTCGATCGCGCGCACGCCGGTGGAAAAAGGGTGTTCGACGGGGCGGCGCGACAGCGGATGCGGCGCGTCGCGATGGAGCGGCGCGCGCTCGCACGGCGGCAGCGGCAGGCCATCGATCGGCGCGCCGAGCCCGTCGAGCACGCGGCCGAGCAGCGCCTCGTCGCAGGGCACGGTCGCGCGGGATTCCTCAGCGATCACGAGCGCGCCGACGGGGAGGTCCTGCAGCGGACTGAAGGGCGCGAGCAGCAGCTCGCCATCGGCATAGCCGACCACCTCGGCGCGCAGCAGGCCTTCGGCCATCGGGTGATCCGGGCCGCTGTCCCGCGAGGGATCGACGATGTGGCAGATCTGGCCGATCCGGGCGCGCAGGCCGCGCGCGCGCAGCAGCGTGCCGACGGCCTGCACCACGCGGCCGCGCTCCTCGAGCGGCTGCGCATGCTGCAGCGTCTGGAGCAGGCGCGCGGCGGCGGGGGAGGGGGTGTCGATCATTTCAAGCCCCAGCCGCGGGCGAGCCGGTCGAGTTGCACGTCGAGCGTCGCGTCCGCATCGCCGCTGGCGCCGCTCAGCCGGCAAGCCTCGAACGGCAGGGCGGCGTCGCCTTGCACCGACCAGTGCGCACCGGCGCCGCCCGGCGCGCCGGCGTCCGGCGCCGTCATCGCGGCGAGCACGGCGCGCACCTCGTCCTCGTGAGCGGGATGGACGCGCAGCACCAGCGCGCCGCCACCGGGCAGCGACTGCCGCGCGGCTTCCTGCGCCAGGCGCACCAGGCGCTCGGCTGCCGGCAGCTGGCCGAGCAGCTTGCGCGCGATCTGCAACGCGAGCATCGCGAGTTCATCGCGGCCGGCGTCCCGCGCCTCGGTGATGGCCCGCTGCGCGGCGGCGAGCACCGCGGCCGAGGCGCGCGCGGCTTCGGCCAGTCCGGCCGCGCGGCCTTCCGCCAGCCCTTGCGCCAGGCCCGCGGCTCGCGCTTCCTCGCACGCGCGCCGCGCATCGCGCGCGAGTCCGGCGCGCTCCTCGGCCAGCCGCGCGCAGAGCTGGTGCACCTCGTCGAAGGCGACGACCTCTTCCGGCGAGAACAGACGCCGCGGGCTCGCGAGCGAGGGATCGCCGCCATGCCAGAGCAGGTAGCTCATGCGGCGCTCCCTTCGGTGGCGGACTGCGCGTGACCCGCGACGGACAGCGCGGCGGCCGGCGCCACCGTGCCGAGCTGCAGCGCGCGCTCCGCGAGGGCCAGGGCATGCGGCGCCGGCATCATGAGTTCCGCGAGCGGGGCCAGCATCTGACTGACCGCATGGCGCAGCGCGCCGTGCGGCAGCGTGCAGACCAGCACCGCGGCGCCGCAGCCGCGGAGCAAGGGCGCGACGGTGGCGGGATCGATCGCACCGGCCGGGCCGCCATCGCCCTGTCCCTGCGGCCAATCCGGCAAGCCCGCCGGCATGGCGGCCGCCTGCAGCGGATCGCCGGCACGCAGCAACGCGCGATAGAACGGGTCGCCGATGGCGCCGCGCAGCGCCTGCACGCGGCGGGCGTCGATCCAGCGGCGCAGCGCCGGCGCGCAGAACACGGCGCCGACGCGGCGCTGCCAGAGCAGCAGGGCCTCGTCCGAGACCCCCAGCCAATCGGGCGCGCCGTCGAGCGCCTCCCAGGTCAGCGTGGCCGCGGCGACGGGCGCGCCGCGGCGCAGGCGCTCGGCGATGCGGGCGCGGCGCTCGCGGCGCAGGCGCAGGCGCTCGCGTGGCGGCATGCCGCCGTCATCGATGGCCACGGCGATCTCAGCCATGGGTCGTCTCCGAGCGCACGATCAGGGCCGGCTCGCGCGTGCCGGTGCGCGGCCGCGCGCGGCGCTGCCGCACCAGCCAGGCCGCGCCGACCAGCGCCGCGCCGCCCAGCGCGAGCGAGGCCGGCAGCCACGGCGAGGCCAGCGCCAGTTCCGCCGCCGGCTTGGCCACCGGCACCGGCGCGGGCGCGGGCAGCGCGGGGAACAGCGCCACCGTCACCTTGTCGGCGGGCAGGCCCTCGACGCTGTTGATGATCAGCGCGCGGATCTTGGGCGTCAGCGCCACCAGATCCACGTCAGGCCGGTGCTTGATGAACACCGACGCCGCCGAGGGCTGCGGCTTGTCGTCCAGCGGGTGCTTCTCCGGCACGACCAGGTGCACGCGCGCGGCGACCACGCCGTCGATGCTGGCGACCGTGTTGGAAAGCTCCTGCGACAGCGCGTACAGCAGCCGCGCGCGCTCCTCGAGCGGCGTGGACACGAAGCCCTCGCGCTTGAAGACCTGGCCCAGCGAGTCGTAGCTCTCGCGCGGCAGACCCTGCGCGCGCATCAGCTGCACGGCGGCGGGGAAATCATCGGCGCCGACGTGCACCGCGTAGACCTTGTCCTCGCGCAGCTTCTCGGCGGCGATGCCGCCTTCGCGCAGCGCGGCGACCACCTCGTTGGCCTGCCGCTCGCTGAGGTCGCCATACAGGGTCTGGTCCTTGCACGCGGCCAGCAAGGCCGCCGTGGCGGCGATCAGCAGGACGGTGCGCGGGGAACGGTGCAGTCGGCGCATGGCATCAGCCTTGTTGACGGAAGAGTTGCTGCAGCCCGTCCGACCCGCGATTGGCGATGTTGGCGGTGAGCTGGCAATGGAACATGAACTCCTGGCAGCGCAGCGTCAGCTGGACCACGTCGCCGGGGCGCATGTCGTTGCCCGCGGCGCGGGCCGACTCGGCCAGGCGGCCCAGGGTCTCGGCCTCGGCGTTGATGTGGTCGAAGGGCTTGAACAGTTGCGCGGCGACCTCGGAGGTCGGCGCCACGCGCGCGGCACCGGAGGTACCGCCGATGCGTCCCTCGGCGCGCAGCAGCGCCTGCTCGAAGCCGCCGATGTCCGCCAGCGACAGGCCGTAGCCGGCCCGCGCGCCCGAGGCCGCGGCCCCGGTCTCGCCGGAGGGCGGGAGGGGGCTGGCCGCGAGCGACGGCAGCCCCAGCGTGCCGATCGTGCTCATTGCTTGCGCGCCATCGTTTCGAGCGCGGAGCCGACCGAGGCGAGCGCCGTGTGCGACGAGTTGCTCAGGAAGCCCATCTCCAGCGACATCGCGGTCAGCTCGGTGATGTCGGCGGGCTTGTCGGCCGAGGCGTCGCCAATCTGCGCGGACTTGGCGCTGATCTGGTCCGCCTTGGCGTCCAGGGCCTTGCCCCAGGCGTCGGCCATCGCCTCGAACCAGCTGCCGGTGCCGCCGCCGGTGCCGCCGGTGGCCGCGCCGAGCAGGGAGTTGCGTTGGATCGTGCTCATGGGATGCTCCTTGGTTGGTGGTGGGAGGAGGAAATCGCGCCGGTGTCCGATGGGTGAAGACGGCCGGCGCGTCAGAAATCGATGCGGGTCTCGCGCCCGTCGCGTTCCAGGACCACGGCCTGCGGCAGCACCGCCGCCAGGCGATGGCCGCTGGGCAGCGTCGCGCCGACGAAGTAGCGCCCGCCGTCCGCGGTGACCAGATGCGGCAGCGCGCCCTGGCTGACCAGCGTGACGATGCGCTTGCCGGGCTCGTTGCCGGTGGACGGCAGCATCGGCGCGGCGGGAGGTGCGGCGGGAGGTGCCGGCTCGGGCGCGGGCTTGGCGGCGGCCGCGGCCGGCGCGGGCGCGCTTGGCGCAGGTGGCGGCGGCAGCACGTCCTGCGGCTTCTGCACGCTCATGGCCACGGGCGCGGGAGCCGGATGGACCGCCGCCTGCGGCGCGGTCGGCAGCGTGACCAGCAGCGACCAGACAAGCCCCGCGACGCCGAGCACCGCGCCACTGCCGGCCAGCCATGCATCCAGGCGGCCGCGCAGCGGCGGCTCGTCCTTGGCGCCGGGATCGTTGTCGCCGGTGTCCCCGCGGTCCTCTTCGCCGAGTCCGGAAGCAGTGCCCGGCGGCTCGTCTGCGGTGGCCAGCGCCCAGATCGGCGTGTCCGTGTCGCCGAACGCGATCGCGAGCGAATCGCCCAGCTGCAGGGGCACCTGACGCGGCCAGTCGAAGCGAGATCCCGCACCATGCAGGTCGCCGTCCATCGCGACCTCGCCGCGCAGCACCTCGCAGCGCGCCGCGCCGTGGGCGAGCGCGCGCAGCCGCAGCCGCACCGGGACCTCGCCGAGCAACTGCAGATCGACGGGCTCGCCGCCGTGCTCGGCGTCATCGCCCACCGTGAGGACCAGCGCGCGGCCCGGCTCCGGCCAGGCGATCGCCGCGCCGGCCTGAGGCCCGCCCAGAACGCGCAGTTCGAGCGGCGAGGCCGGCGGCTGTGGCGCCAGTTCGGGCTCCCGGGCCATGGCGCCGGCGTCGGCGCGGGCTTGCGGATGTCGCGCGTTCATGAGGCGCTCCCGGTGGGGCGGCGCAGGTCGGCCGGCAAGGCGGCATCGGGGCCGCGCGCTGGCGCTGGCGGCGGCAGCGGCGCGGGGTCGACGCGTCCCGGCTCCCGCGCGGGGCTGGTGATGGCGGGCGCGCCCGTGGCCGCCGAAGCCGGCGCGTCGGGCGCCGAGGCCGCCGCGCCGCCGGACGAAGGCGAGGACGAAGGCGAGGGGGAGGGCGAGGGCGAGGGCGGCAGGGGTGAGCCGCCGCCGCGCAGCGCGCTGTCGCCGGCGGGCCGGCCCGCCGGCGCCAGGCGCGGCGTGATCAGGAACATCCGCTCGATGCGGCTGTTGTTCTGCTTGTCGGTGCGGAACAGGTGGCCCAGCACTGGCACGTCGCCCAGCACCGGCACCTTGCTCACGCCGCTGCCGCTGCTGTCGCGCACCATGCCGCCGATCAGCAGGCTCTCGCCCTCGGTGATCAGCGCCTGGGTCTGGATGGTGGAGCGCTCCACCACCGGGATCTGGTCGACCTGGGCCGGCGTGAGGTTGCCGTCCTCGACCTGCACCAGCAGCTTGATGCGGGTGCGGTCGCGATCGGTGAAGACATGGGGCATCACCCGCAGCGAGGTGCCGGCGGTGACGTTGAACAGGTCCACCTGCTCGCGCCCCGCGACCCGCACGTAGAAGGTGGAGCTGCTGTCGAAGATGGCCTCGACGTTGGACAGCGTCAGCACCTGCGGGCTGGAGACGACCTTGGCCGCGCCTTCGTCCTGCAGCGCGCTGATGCGGGCGACGAAGTTGTTGCGGCTGCCCAGCACCGCCGAGATGAAGCCGCCGCGTCCCGAGGGCGTCACGTCGCGCCCGCCGCGCAGGTTCAGGTCGCTGGCGGTGCCGTTGCCGAAGAGGAACTCGCTGCCGCCCGGGCTGGACCAGCGCCAGTTGATGCCGAGCTCACGCATGCGGTCGGTGTTGATGTCGATGACGGTGGCCTCGATCTCGAGCGCCTGCGGCTCGATGTCCAGTGCCTGGATCAGCGAGCCGTAGCGGTCGAGCCGGTCGGGCTGGTCGCGCACGATGATGGCGTTCAGGCGCGGATCGGCCTCGATGCGCGGGCCTGCCAGCGCCACCGGCGCCGCGGCCTGCGGCTCGCGGCCGCGCATCGCGCCGGGGTACTGCATCGCGGCCTGCACGAGTTCGGCCTCGCCACGGGCGCCGTCGCCGCCACCGCCGCCGTAATTGCCGTAGCTGCTCGCGTAGCCGAGCGTGCCGCCCGCCCCACCCGCGCCACTCGCCCCCTTCACGCCGGCGGGCGAGGCCTGCGCGGCCAGGCCTTGGCCGCGCAAACCCGGCACGGTGCTGGCGCGATCGCGCGGACCGGTCTGCGCGCCACCACCCGGCGCGCCGACCAGCGTGCGCAGGATCGACGCGACGCCCGGCACGCTGAAGGGCCGGCCGCCCACCGACATGCTGACGTCCTGCGCCCAGGCGTAGCGCAGGTAGAAGACGCGGAAGTCCTCGCGCCCGACCGCGCCGACGGCCGCCGACACCGGCTGCGTCGGGTCGTTGGCGCGGGTGAGCTCCGCGATCATGTCGATGAACGCGGGATGGCCGCGCGCCACCAGCGTGCCGTCCGCGCCGCGGCGCAGCGTGTTCTGGGCGTCGGTGAGCTTGAGCTCCTCGGCATTGCGCAGCGTGCGCTGCGTGGCCAGCGCGCTGAGCGGAAACTGGCGCTGCTGGGTCTCGCGCGACGGCGCGATGTGCGTGACCAGGCCGTCGTGGAAGACCACCAGCCCGTAGGCGCGCGCGATCTCCTGCAACAGCGTCTGCGCCGGCATGCGAAAGCGCCCGCTGACCTGGCCGCTGAGGTTGGGGCTCAGCGACACCGGCGAGTCGATCTGCGCGAACACGCCTTCGAGGAAGGGACCGAGCGGCTGCTCGCGCGCCGTTGCGATCACCGGCTGCGCGCCCTGGGCCCAGGGCATCGCGCGGGCGTCCGGGCCGATGGACAGGGCCATCGCGGCGATGGCGCCCATCAGCGCCGTGATGACGGGGCGGGGCGGGCGGACGCAGCGCCCATGGCGGTCCAGGGACCGGGACGAGGACGGGGAACGCGGCAGGATCATGGACGGATTCCGGTTCGGGTCGGGGCTCAGGCGGCCCGCAGCATCGGCAGCTCGGGGAGTTCGACGCGCTCGACGACCTCCAGCCGCAGGCTGGCGACGAGTTCATGGAAGGACAGCACCGGCGTGTCGAAGGCCTCGGCCTCGATCAGCTTGCGCACGTGCCAGCGCAGGTCCACCGCGGTGACGATCGCGGCCGCGCCGTGCGCGGCCTGCGCGGACAGCAGCGCGCCGGCGATCTGTTGCGCCAGCGCCGGTTCGATGGACAACTGCGCCACGCCGCCGCTCACGCGCAGGCCCTGGCGCAGCGTCTCTTCCAGCGCCGGCGCCAGCATCAGGCAGCGCAGCACGCCGTCGGGCGCGACCCGGTGGCTGGTCTGGCGCTTGAGCGCGATGCGCGCGAACTCGGTCAGCGTCTGCACGTCCTTCTCTCGCTGGCCCGATTCGGCCAGCGACTCCAGCACGTCGCGCAGGTTGCGGATCGAGACCTCCTCGGCGACCAGGCGGCGCAAGACCTCGGCCACGCGCTGGATCGGCAGCGCGCGCAGCACTTCCTTGACCACGTCGGGCAGCTCGGCCGAGGCCTGGGTCAGCATCGCCGTCGTCTCCTGGATGCCGACGAACAGCGGCGCATGGCGGCGCAGCGTCTGGCGCATGGCCTCGGCCAGCAGCGGCGCGCAGGGCCCGGCCGAGGCTGGCGGCATCGCGCCGGCGGCGACCGGGGTCTCGTAGACCATCAGCTCCCAGGTCTGGCCGTGGCTCGCGTCCCGGCCATGCAGCGCGATGCGCGGCAGCGGCACGCCCAGGTGCAGCTGGAAGTCCGCGACCATGCGGCCCAGCGCCTCGCCGAGCGCGCGGCCATCGTCGCCGCGCAGCGCGGGCGCGGGCAGCAGCAGGAGCAGCGGCAGCGCCGGCGGCAGCTGCGCGGCGGGCGCTTCCTGGATCGCGGGCGGTGCCTCGCGCTTGCCGGCGGGCAGGGCCCGGCCGCGCAGGCGCTCCAGGCGGCGCTGCCAGAGCGGCATCAGCAGCAGGCCGCTCGAGAGCATCAGCAGGCCGAGGAAGAGGAACACCGGCGCCGGGAAGCCCGGCACCATCGAGAACAGCGCGCACACCGCGCCGCCGACCACCAGCACGCGCGGCTTGGCGCCGAGCTGGCGGCGGATGGCGTCGCCGAGATGGCGCTCGTCCTCGTCGGCGGTGCGGGTCACGATCAGGCCCGCGGCCATCGCGCCCAGCAGTGCCGGGATCTGCGCCACCATGCCTTCGCCGATGGACAGGATGGAGTAGGTGTGCAGCGCCTGTCCCACCGCCAGATCCTGCTGCAGCACACCGACCGCCAGGCCGCCGATCAGGTTGATCGCGATGATGACGATGCCGGCGATGGCATCGCCCTTCACGAACTTCATCGCGCCGTCCAGGCTGCCGTGCAGCTTGGATTCGAGCTCCAGATGGCGGCGCTTGCGCCTGGCCTCGTCCTTGTCGATCAGGCCCGAGCGCAGGTCCGAGTCGATCGACAGCTGCTTGCCCGGCATCGCGTCCAGCGAGAAGCGCGCGGCGACCTCGGCCACGCGTTCGGCGCCCTTGGCGATCACGATGAACTGCACCACCGTGATGATCAGGAACACCACCAGCCCGACCACCAGGTTGCCGCCGGCCACCAGCTTGCCGAAGGTGGCGATGATGTGGCCGCCGTCGGCATGCAGCAGGATCTGGCGCGTGGTGGCGATCGACAGCGACAGCCGGAACAGCGTCGTGATCAGCAGCAGGCTGGGGAAGACCGCGAATTCGATCGGCCCGGCGATGTACATCGCCACCAGCAGCAGCAGGACGCCCGAGGCCATGTTGGCCGCCACCAGCAGGTCGATCAGCCACAGCGGCAGCGGCAGCACCATCAGCGCCACGATGGCGATCACGCCGGCCACCAGCAGCAGGTCGACGTAGCGCGACAGCAGCCCCTCGCGGCTCCCGGTGGCGCGATCGAAGTAGGCGTGCAGGCTCATGGCGCAGCGCCGCCCGGGCTCGTGACGGTGACCTCCCGCAGCGCCCGGTAGGCGCGCAGGACCTGCGCGACGTAGTCGCGGGTCTCCGGGTAGTCGGGAATGCGATTGCCGTGGCGCTGCACCGCGCCCTCGCCGGCGTTGTAGGCGGCCAGCACCAGCGGCAGGTCGTTGCCGAAGCGCGCCTGCAGCGTCTTGAGGTAGGCCGCGCTGACCTCGACGTTGAGCGGCGCGGCCATCAGCTCGCGCTGCGGATCGCGCAGGCCGAAGCGCCGCGCCGTGGCGGGCATCACCTGCATCAGGCCGCGCGCGCCGGCCGGCGACACCGCCGCGGCGTTGTGGCGCGACTCGACATGGGCGATCGCGTGCAGCAGCAAGGGGTCGATGTCATGGCGCTCCGCCGCCGCGTTTAACGTTTGCGCCATCGCAAGAATGCGCTGCGTGGCGCTTTGTTTCGCGGGGAATGCGGGCGCGGGGAAGGGCACCCGCGCGGCCGGAAGCACCGATGGCATCGGGGTTTGCGGCGCATCGACCGTTTCCGGGGCCAGACGGCCGGAGCGGTAGCCGGTCGCGTAGAGCTCGAGCTGCGCGGCGCGCGGCGCTTGAACGGGCGCGGCCGCTTCGGCCGCGGCCGCGCCGCTGCAGTAGCGCGCGACCAGGCTGAACTTGGCCGGCGCCAGGTCTTGCCCGAGCGCCGCAAGCCCTGACCCCGGCGCGGCGTCGGGCACCTGGCAATGCACCGTGCCGGCCGCCCGCGCGGACGGCGCGGCGCCCAGCAGCAGTGCCAGCAGGCTGGTCAGGAGCGGTGGAAATGGAATCGTCGAGCGCACCCGAGCGCTGATGAAGCGTTGCGTTGCGGCCCGACCGTTCTGCGTGGAAGGCATCGGTCGTGTTCTCCCTGTTCGGGGCGCACTATTCCGATGCCGGCGCGATTCACCAATAGCTCCAACGGTTAGAAGTAACGGTGTGTTTCAAACCGCGTCGCGATGGCATGGCGCTTGCCATTAAGCGTAGTTGCAAGCGTCAAAACGCGGCATGCCGGGAGGCACCCCCTAAGAAACAGGTGCTTACGTTTGAAACTGGTTGGTCATCCAAGTCCCATGGAATCTGCGTCGAATGTGAACTCTTTCACGCGGAATGACCCTGCCCGGCGGTTGGCGAGCGACCGGGGCGGGGCTTTGTCTCCGCGTCAATCTCAGTTCCAGGAGGACCCGGGAGGATGGCCGACAGCGGTGGCGACAAGACCGAGAAACCCACCCCGAAACGCCTGCTCGATGCGCGCAAGAAGGGCGATGTGCCCAAGAGCCGCGACCTGGTCAGCACGGTCACGCTGCTGGTCTGGGTGCTGCTGTTCGCGGTGCTGATCCGGCCCGCGGCGGACCGGCTGTGGGCGCTCAACGAGCTGCTGTTCATCGCGCTGGAGCGCGGCTGGGACGCGGGCGGCTTCGCGCAGGTGGCGCGCTCGCTGGGCGGCGCGGCGCTGGAGTGCGTCGGCTGGCTGACCGCGGCGCTGCTGCTGCCGGTGGTGGCGGTGGGCCTGCTGACCGACTTCCTGCAGGTCGGCGCGGTGTGGGCGATGGAGAAGGTCTCGCCCAAGCTCGAGCACCTCAACCCCGCCGAGGGCATCAAGCGCATGTTCTCGATGGACAGCCTGATGGAGCTGGTCAAGAACGTGGCGAAGTCGGCGGTGCTGCTCGGACTCGGATGGCTGCTGGTGCGCCACAGCCTGCCGCAGTGGATCGCGCTGCTGCGCCAGGACGGCGGCGGCGCGCGCGCCTTCGGGGACCTGCTCTGGGATGCGACCTGGCGGCTGGGCGCGTGGGCGCTCGGCGCCTTCGTGCTGGTGGCGATGCTGGACACCGCGTGGCAGCGCCACTCGTTCATGAAGAAGATGCGCATGAGCCTGCGCGACATCAAGCAGGAGTTCAAGGACAACGAGGGCGATCCGCTGCTCAAGCAGCAGCGCAAGCAGGCGCATGCGGAGTGGTCGCAGCAGAACTCGTCGCAGGCGGCGCGGGTGGCCAGCGCGCTGGTGGTGAATCCCACGCACATCGCGGTGGCCATCGACTACGACCGCGAGCGCTGTCCGGTGCCGTCGATCTCGGCCAAGGGCGAGGGCGAGGTGGCCGCCGCGATGCGCGCGGCCGCCGAGGAGGCCGGCGTGCCCATCGTGCGCAACGTGCCGCTGGCGCGCGACCTGCTCGCGCGGGCCGAGGTCGGCGAGGCCATTCCGCCGGACCTGTTCGACATCATCGCGGAGGTCATCCTGTGGGCGCGCGAGGTGCGCCGCGACACGCACGGTGATGGGCAGGGCCGGGCGGACGGCATCGCCGCGCCCGGCGAGGACCTCACGGTGCGCCGTCATGGCGGCGTGAATGCGGACAACCCTAGTCGGGACGCGCCCTGACTGCCGACGGTCCTGACTTTCGGCGAAGGGCGCTTGGGACTGAAATGCGTTCCGTCGGCGCCGCGAAGGCTTCCGGAACTCCGGGACCAGGCGGCGCGGGCTTCGAGTTCATCGGCCGCCATGGGGCGACGGGTGATGGTCAACAGAGCAGTCGTCGAGTCCCGGACATCGGGACCGCGGCCTCGACATTCAGGAGAGAAGCAATGTCTGGAGCTTTGAACAGCGTTCTCGGCGGTAGCGGCGGCGGTCTGCTGAGCGCCATCGGTGGTCTGGTCGGCGGCGCCTTCGGCGGCCCCATCGGCGCCATGATCGGCCAGGCGGTCGGCAACCTGCTGCAGGACGCGATCGGCGACGCCGTCAACGGCGCGGTCAACGAGCTGCAAGAGAAGCACGGCATGCCGAAGTTCATCGGCGACGAGATCAAGGACGCCTCGCGCTCGACGCTGGCCGGCCTGCGCGACAACAGCGTCTCGGCCGATCTGCAAGCGGCGGTGAAGTCCGAAGCCGGCGGCGCCTTCGACAAGTTCAAGACCAACCTGCAAGGCAGCCTGGTCGATGAAGTCCTGTCGCAGGTGCGCCGCACCGCCACCGGCGACGACGACTCCGGCGAAGGCGGCTGGCTGCAGGCCATCGCCAAGGCCATGGGCAAGGTGCTGGGCGACAAGGCCAGCCACCTGGTCGGTCTGTCGGCCGAGATGTCCAAGCTGAACAAGAAGACCGGCGACGTGGAGACCGACAAGGCCAACGCCGAGACCTTCAACCAGAAGATGACCGAGTTCCAGGCCACCAGCCAGGAATACAGCATGCTGAACAACACCTTCTCCACGGCGATCAAGTCGCTGGGCGAAGCGCTGGGCTCGATGGCCCGCAAGCAGTAAGGCGCACGACGGCGCGCCCCGGCAACGGGGCGCCGGCCGCGATGGCGGAGGGGGCTGGGCCTCCTCCGCCTTTTCCGTTTCTTCCGCGCCCTCGCATCCCCCCTTGCATCCCCTCGCATTCCT
This sequence comes from Roseateles sp., assembly GCF_039595595.1. Taxonomy (GTDB): domain Bacteria; phylum Pseudomonadota; class Gammaproteobacteria; order Burkholderiales; family Burkholderiaceae_C; genus Roseateles. The sequence goes on from NZ_JBCNLG010000014.1 coordinate 53,494, forward strand.
CCCCCGCTTTTCCTCACCAGGTCCGATCCAGGAGTTCCAGACGATGAGCGCACGCACCGACACCCGTTCCCGCCGCACCGACACCGTCTCGCTGAAAGCGACGCTGGCCGGCGTGGCCGCCGCCGTGGCCGTGGCGGCCTGCGGTGGTGGCGGCGGGGACGCCGCGCCGGCACCGCCGCCGGTCTCCGGCACCAATCCGAACGCGCCGGCGCCCGCGCCGGCTCCTGCTCCTGCTCCTGCTCCGGCTCCGGCTCCGGCGCCCGCACCCGCACCCGCACCCGCACCCGCGCCCGCGCCCGCGCCCGCGCCGGGACCCGCGGCGACACCGACCGATCAGGGCCGCCTCATCGTCGACACGAGCGGTGCCGGTCCGGCGCGCATCACGCTGGCCAGCGGCACTGCCGACACGCTGCCGCGCAGTCAGATCGCCGCGTCCTATTCGAGCCTGCCCGACGCCTGGTATGGCGGCTGGGGCGGCACGCTGACGCGTGTGGACGATGCGGGCAACCTGACGATCTTCTCCACCGCGACGATGGCCGACGCCGGCGGCATCAAGGCCGCGGACCTGGCCAACACCGATCAGCCCGACTATCAGAGCCCGGTGCGCGTGTCGCCAAACGGCCAGTACCTGCTGTCCTACTTCAAGGCCAACTACCGCAACAGCGCGCCGTCGATCACGGTGATGGATCGCACGGGCCGCATCGTGGTGTCCGGCTCGAACTACAGCTACGACCGCTTCGCCCATCGCCAGCTGTTCGACTGGCTGCCCGACGGCCGCTACGTCTACCTGGCCGGACCGCGCATCGTGGTGGCCGACCTGGCCGCGGGCGTGGAGACGCCGACGGCGCTGACCTTGCCTGCGGGCGTCGAGACCGATGGCGGCTCGCTGCGCGCGAGCCCCGACGGCACGCAGCTGTTGCTGACGTTGCCGACGACGATCAACGGCACCACCTTCATGCTGCTCTACGTCGTGAACCTCGATGGCACGGGCTGGCGCCAGGTGACCAGGCCCTCGGACCGCGCGGCGACTGCGGGCGCGCGGCTCGCGCATTCAAACGCGGTGTGGTCGCCGGATGGCCGCTGGATCGCGTTCTCGGTGCGAGGAGTGAATCCCGGTGTCCCCGGTTTCAACGAGGTGTGCCAGCCAGTGCTGGTGATACCGTCCAACTTGAACGCGCTCGCCATCGACGGGCTGTCCGATGCCGCGGACGCGAAGCTGACCGTCACCGGCGCCGATGGCGCGAAGAAGGTCATCAACGATTGCGGAGGCTGGGGGATGAGCTGGCAATGATGCAGGGATCGCGCGGAGCCCCTGAACATCGGGGCAGGCGATGGGCGGCAGCCGCGATGCCGGTGTTCATCGGGATCGCCGCGCTGGCCGCGCTCGTTGGCGGCGCCATGCCGGGCGCTTCGGCCGCTTCGGCGGCTTCGGCCCAGCCGGCGAACCTGCCGGGCCGGCTGCTGGTCGAGGACGCTCGCGGGCGGGCCTTCGACACGCGGCTGATCGAGCTGTCCAGCGGCCGCTCGCGCGTGTTGCCACGCAGTCCCGCCGGCGAGGCGCAGAGCAGCGCCGATGTGTGGCAGACGGGCCAGCCTGGCGGCAGCGGCACGCTGGTGCGCACGGACCCGGTGGGCAACCTGTCCTTCTTCGATGCCCGCTCGCTGCGCGAGGACGGCGGCATCGGTCTGCAGCCGCTGCGCCAGCGCGGGCTCGACCCCAAGTTCCGATCGGCCATTCCGTCGCCCGATGGTCAGTTGCTGGCCGGCTACTGGTGGCCCAACGGCGATGGCAAGCCGCGGCTGTTCGTCATCACGCGCGGGCTGAAGCTCGTCGACAACGGCTCGCCGCTGCGCTACCCGACCGAGCGCGCGACGCTGGCCATCGACTGGCTGCCCGATGGCCGCTATGTCTATCTGGCGGGCGACACGCTCGTGGTCGCGCGGCCGGGGGGCGGCATCGTGTCGCAGCGCCGGCTCGCGTTGCCGCGCGCGGTGGATCCCGAAGGCGCGCGCCTGAAGGTCAGCCCCGACGGCCGTCACGTGCTGCTGACGCTGCAGACGCGCGGCGAGGTGCCACTGGGGCTGCTGTTCACCGCGCGCATCGATGGCGGCGGACTCAAGCTGCTGACCGAGCCGGGACCGCGCCTGGCGCGCGGCAACGTGCGGCTGTCCATGCAGGGCGCGACCTGGTCGCCCGATGGGCGCTGGATCGCCTTCGTGGTGCGCGGCGTCAATCCCGGCATGGCCGGCGGCTACGACGCCTGCCGTCCCGTGCTCGTGCTGCCGTTCGACGACAACTCGCATGTCGTCGAAGGCGTCGGTGATGAGGACCGCTATGGCATCCGCGTCGCGGGCGAGGGCGCGCCGCTGAAATCCTGCGGGACCGTCGGCTGGCTGCCTTGAAGGCCATGAAGGCCATGAAGCCTTGAACGACTTGAACAGGGAGACCGAGATGGCTATCCAACGATCCATTCGATCCATTCGAATCACGACGGGCGGCGCCATGAAGGCGGCGCTGGCGGGCGCCGCGCTGCTGGCGATGCTGGCGATGCTGGGCGGGGCGCCGCTGACCGCGCGGGCGCAGGTGCTGGAGCCGTTCCCGGAGCTGCTCGACGAGGCGCTCGGCCGGCCGGCGCCAGGCGCGGGCGCCGCGGTGGGCAGCCAGGCCCCGATCGCCAATGCACCGCCGCGCGTCGAGCAGAACGCGCGCGAGATCGCGCAGCGCTTCCCGAAGGCGCAGCAGGCGGCGATGCAGTCGACGCTGGCGCAGAGCCTGGAGGTCTATCAGAAGCTCGAGGCCAAGTTCGGCTGGCCGCGCAACGACGTGGCCGGCGCGGTGGCGGCCTTCCTGGTGGGCAACTACATGGTGATGAAGGGCGCGCAGGTGGCGGACGAGGACTTCGTCGCCGTCGCGCAGCAGCTGCGCGCGAGCCCGCAGCTGCGCAGCACCCTGGGCCGGCAGTCGCCGCAGGCGCTGCGCGACTTCTACGAGCAGCAGGCGATGGTGGGCACCTTCATGGCGCTGGCGCAGATGTCCAACGAGAAGCAGCCGCTGCCCGCCGACCGGCTGGCCAACCTGCGCGATTCGGCGCGCGCGAACCTGCGCATGGCGCTCAAGCGCGACCCGTCGCAGATGACGATCGGGCCGGCCGGGATGACCGTCGGACCCTGAGCGCGGGCGCGGCGAAGGCTCAGCCCTTGCAGCGGCTGAAGACGCTGCGCGAGGCGTTCAGGTAGTCGATGCGCCAGCCGCGCGGCGTCCAGGCGAGCGTCATGGCGTCGGCGAGGCTCAGGCCGCCCTTGATGCTGCTCACCGGCGGCATGTCGATGCGGGGATCCGCGGGATCGGCCAGCATCTGACCGATCGTGATGCCCTTCACCGGCGCGATCACGTCCGGCAGGCAGCGCGCGCCGGTGCGCATGATCGAGGCCGGTGCCTCCATCACGTCGGGCCCTTCGGCGAACTGGACCTTGGGCAGCGACAGCCGCTGCAGCAGCGCGCCGTCATCGCGCGCGATGGCCTCGCGCAGCGCGCGCCAGAACTGCACCAGCGCGCCCTCGCGGTCGACCGAGCTCGTGCAGCCCTTGGCGCCGGGCGTCAGCGTCGCGGAGGCCGCCAGCGCCAGCGCGCCGCACTGCGCCGGTGACACCGTCACGCGATAGCTCGCGCCGGAACGCGCGACAGTCATCCTGTAGGGCTGGTTGAGCAGCGCGTCATTCCAGGCGAAACGCCAGGAGCCATCGGGCTGCGCGTGCGCGGGTCCTGAACTGGTCACATCGCAGTCGCGCGTGCCGGCGGCGACGGACGCGCCGGCAGCCAGCGGCACGCCATGGCCGTCGAGCCGGACGAAGAAGCGGTTGATGTCATCGGCTGAGCACGACAGCAGCGTGGGCGGCGTGTCGATGTCGGTGGCCGGCTTCGCGGCGCCGCCGGCGCCAGCGGCCGGCGGCGCCGCTTTCGACGGCGCATCGGCGGCGATCGCGGGCGCTGCGGACGCGGTGGCGAGCAGGGGGGCGAGCAGGGCGATGAGGGACAGGCGAGCGTGCATCGGAGAGCGCCGGCCCATCGGCCGGAAAGCGGCGATGCCGGGCAGTATCGGCGCGAGGCGCCGCCTGTCCGGCATCGAGGGGTGACCGCGTGTCGCGGGAAGTGGGGGCGGCGTTCAGTGGCCGGGCGGGCTCAGGGCGCGCGGCGCACCCCGATGGCATCGGAGAGCGCGCGGGTCGAGTAGGTGACCGCATCGGGCCGCGTGCCGTCGGCCTGCAGCTGGCCGCGCTGGTTGCCGCCGAGCACGCGCACCTGCCCATTGGCCAGCACCGCGTCGACGATCGCCACATGGCCCTGCGCCGGGTTGTTGCCGCGCGGGAACACGATGACGTCGCCGGGGCGCACATGCGCGGCGTCGCGGGGCACGGCCTGGCCCCAATTCAGCCAGCTGCGCGCGGCGGCGCTGCCGCTGCCCTGGACACCGGCCTGCTGCATCGACCAGTTGACGAACGAGGAGCACCACGAGGTTTCGTCGTCCTTGGCCTTGAGCGAGGTGGCCTGGTGGTACTCGACGACGCGCGGGTTGTCGCGGGCGCCGCGGATCTCGGTGGTGCCGAGTTCGCCGCGGGCGATCTCCAGCCAGCGCGGCGCGTTGCCCGGGGCCGCCGGGCTCGCGGCGGCGTTCGCGGGCGCCGTGGCCGCGGGGGCGTTGGTCAGCAGGCCCTGGCGAACCAGCGCGGTTTCGACGGCGTTGGTGCGGCGCTGCTGATCGGCGCGGATGACCTGCTGCACCTGGGCTTCCGTCGGCGTGCGGCCGAGCTGGTTGCGCGCGATCGTGACGAAGCCGCTGCCGGCCTGGCCGCCGTTGCTGAGGTGGAAGCGCTCGCCGGTGGCGCGGTCGACGTAGCTGTTGACGCGCAGGTCGGTGAGATGGGCAGCATCGATGGGCTGGCCGCGCAGCGTGTCGAGCTGGTTGAGAAAGCGCTGTGCGGCGGTGGGCGACTGGTTGTAGAGGTCGAGGTAGGCCGAAGCCAGCCGCGCGTTGTTCGGGTCCAGGCCGGCCTGGCGCGCGGCGGCCTCGTAGGCGGGCAGGCGGTCCTGCAGCGTCTGCAGCTGGCGGCGGTCGGCGTCGGCGGGGCTCGAGGCCGCATGCTGGTACGAGAAGGAGCCGCGGTTGTGGGCCGCGTTGCCCGGGTCGGTGTGACCGCCGTAGGCCGCGGTGAAGCCGCCATCGGGGCGGCGGGTGCCTTCGGCGTTGCCGATGACGATCGCGGCGGGCGCGTTGGAGCCCAGCGCCGGATCGGTGAAGCGGCGCAGGTCGATCGACGCGTTGGCGTGACCGGCGATGGGGGCGGCGGCCTGCTGGACGGCCGTGCCGACGGCGGTGTCCACGGAGGCCCGCGCGGCCGATTCGCCGGGCACGGGCGGCGGAGAAGGGCGGTGGATCAGGTCGCCGATGTTCAGCAGGTCGGGGTCCTGGCCGCGGCCGCTGCCCCGATGCGCGCCGAGCTTGCCAGCATCGAACTGCGGGTTGGCGGCGAGCAGCTCCTTGACGCTCACGCCCCAGTGCGCGGCGATGCCGGCCAGGGTCTCGCCGGCGACGACGCGATGGTCGCGCTCCAGACCGGCGGTGGCGACGGGGATCTTCAGCTGCTGGCCGACCTGGAGCCGGTCGGGGTCGGCGGCGCTTCGGCCGGCGTGGCCGTCGGCCAGCCGGGCGTCCATGCCGTTGGCGCGCATCAGCGCTTCGGGCGAGACGCCATGGCGCTGCGCGATGCCGGTGACGGTGTCGCCGCTCTGGACGCGGTAGTTCTGCACTGCACTCATGTCGGACTCCTTGTCTGCCGGCCATTGGAGGACGCCGGCGCGCGCGGTGGAAGTCGGGGGCGTCCGCAATCGGACGGACCGCGGCGCGCGGGAATTAGGGACGGCCCTAGCGCTCGCCGAGGGCCGTCCGCCTGAAGCGCCTGAAGCCGTCTGGGCGCCGGGGATCAGGCGTTCCAGCGCGTCATCGACAGGCTGAAGCTCAGATCCAGGCGGCTGGTCCAGGAGGACGAGGCGTTGCTGGCCGAGCCGGCTTCGTTGAACCAGGGATTGCCGCCCGCGTAGACGCGGCCGCCGTGGCCGGCGTCGTCGCCGCCGAGGCTGCGCAGCAGCAGGCCGGCCATGGCGATGCCGACCAGGCCGCTCATCGAGAACGCGGCGCGGTAGAGGTCGGCCATCTGGGCTTGGGCCTGCGCGGCGGCGCCGCCCTTCTGCAGGTCGGTGGCGTTGATGTAGGACTGGTCGACCTGGCGGAACTGGCCGTTGTTGTCGACGGCGATGAAGCCCTTGCCGAAGGTGTTCTCGTGCAGCGTGTTGCCGTCGGCGACGGCGTTGTCGAGCACGCGGCCCCAGCCTTGCGCTTCCTCGACGTGCAGGTCGCCGACCTTGTTGGTGTCGATGCCGGTGATCTGGGCGGCGTAGTCGCCGCTGGTGATCGTGAGCTTGCTGGCCAGCGTCATGTTGTTGCTGGCGGGCACGGTCTCGACGGTGAGCTTGGTGCCGTCGTCCAGGCGGAAGGTGGTGGTGCCCCAGAAGTCGAACGTGTGCTTGCCGTCGATGTCGACGTGGGGGTCGCCCCAAATGCGGTAGTCCTCGCCGGTGTTCTTGTTGTGGATCTTGATTTCGTTGTTGTCGCCGGCGGTGATGCGGTAGTTGTCGTTCTCGAAGACGGCCTTGCCGCCCTGCATGCTGGTGCTCGCATGGGTGGGGTTGCTGGACAGGACGCCGCCGGGGCCGGTCTGCGCGCTGGTGGCCGACGCGCTGAGCGACGCCGACACGGTGGTGTTGCTGATCATCTCGCTCTCTCCTCTGCTGACAGTGATGGGGCCGGGCGCCGCTGGGCGGCCGGCCCGGTGGTGGTGGAACTGCAGCGAGATTGAAGCGGCTGGCCGGAGGGCGCGAAAGCTGGGAGCGTTCGCAATGCGGTTCGCCCCAACTAGGAACGGCCGCAGTTCCCGGCGGGGGCGGGGACGGGTAGGCTTCGTTCCACTGGCTCGAGCACCCCCATCAAGGGGGCCGACTTTCGAGCGCCCCGAGCGCCCCTGAACGAGTGCCGCCATGACGTCCTTGTCCTCCGCTTCACCGCTGACCGCCGCCGCCGCGCTCGCCACCGACCGCGCGCTTCCTTCCGGCCTGGGCGCCGGTGTTGGCGCGCTGGGCAGCGCGGCGGGTGAGGGAAGGCGGGAGCTGCCGGTCGGCGAAGCGCTGCTCCGGGCGGACGTGGAGCCGCAGGCGCGGGGACTCGGCGTGCAGGCGCACGCGGCGCGGGTGCTGGCGGCGCTGGCCGGCGAACCCGCTTGATGGAACGTGGGGCAGGCGGGCCGGGCTTCGACATGAACGAGCGCGTGCGCGAGCCCGAATGGCGCCGCGCCGCGCAGGCCTTGCTGTCGGGCTGCGTGGACCTGGGCGACGCGGGGCAGCGGCTGGCGCTGCTCGAGCAGGTCTGCCGCGGGCTGGGCGATGCGCTCTATCCGGACTTTCTGACGCTGCTCGCCTATGTGGGGGAGAACGGCGACGCGCAGGCCTGCGCGGTCGTGGCGTCCACGCTGCTGGAGGGATTGCGCAGCGGGCGGATTCCGAGTGGGCGCCGGCAGGCGTGGGGCGGGGCGCGGCAAGGCGGCGCGTGGCGCTCGCTGGGGCCGCTGGAATACCTGTGCGCGCAACAGGAGCCGCCGGACGCGGTGTCCTGGAGCGAAGCGCGCTTCCGGCGCGAGGGCCAAGCTCTGCTTCGGCTGCTGGGCAGCGACGCGGACACGCGGCGGCTCTACATCGAGCGCCTGATGGCGCTGGCGGACGACCCGCTGGAAGGCGGGCTCTCGCGGCAGGCGAGGTCGGGGCTGCGGCGGATGGCGCAGGCGTGGGGCGAAGGGGAAACGCCCGCGGCGGTGTGCGAGCGGTATCTGGAGAGCCTGGCGGAGCCGCGCGGCGGCTTGGGGGCGCTGGCGGCGGGGTTCAGGCGCTGAAGCGATCCTTACGGAACGAAGACCGGTCCCAGTAGACCGTCCGAGGGGGCAGCGGCGAGCCGATCAAAGGTCGCTGAGTTTGTCGACGCCTGAAGCCGGATACCGTATCTCGATAAATCCTCAGGCCTCACGAGCAGCCAATCCCGGGGTTTTCCATCCTTGGCGCCACGGTCAGGATGCTGGGAACGGATGATGATTTCCTTGAGGCGCGGATACTTGGACATGTATTCTTCGTCCAGGCGCGCAACCCGCCAGAGCGTCAAATAACCGGACAGCCCCCATTGCATGACGCCGTCAATGAGCGATGACTGCTGGAAACACGCCCATGGGCTGCCGTGGAATCCAATGGTTGCATTGATCAAACTGACCTCTCTGGCCGCCGGCAGCAGGTAATTGGCGCAGGCGGACATGCAGAATCCAGCGATCCGCAATGAGAGCTGAGAGGTTTCCAGAATGTGGGCGACGCGCATGGCGGCAACCGCATCGCCGCCAAAGCTGTTGACTTCGATGAACTTGATTTCAGGAGTTTCACGGATTCTGCGGATCAACGCCTCCGGAGTGCTCGCGTCGATCCGGCCTTCGAGACGGATGACATCGCCTCCGGAAGACTTGAAACTACTCAGACGAGCGATCGGGCCAACGGCTTGGAAATACTCGTGTGTGGCCGCTGCGCCACCGGCCGATTGCTGGAAGGAGTGAATCCTCCTGGCGACTTCGAGTTCGTTCGGTGGCGATTGGCCACAGAGTCCGACATGAATTCTTGCTGTGTCATCCGGCGTCGCGAAAACTCCCGGTGAAAGCATCGAAAGGGCGATCAGGAAAAGGATATTTTGCGGCGCTTTCATTCTCTTTTCGGAAGGCGTCTTGCTGAATCGCTGGCTCTTTGCCGAGACTGGATGCTAATCGGAAGGGCGATATTCGGTGTTAAGTCGTTGTCGTGATTGATCGCCCGCCCGGTGACCAATGGGTTGGATATCGATGCGCCGGATCGCGTAGACTGCCTCGCCTTTTCGACTGGTGGCATCCGAAGGAGTGAGATGACGGTTCAGATGGACTCCGCCGTGGAGCAGCAGGTTTGGGCAGTGCGCCGCGCGCTACCGTCGGATGCCGAGCAGATCGCCGCGCATGCGTGTTATCGGGAGGATGACGCCGCGCGGCGCGCTGGCTATGCGGAATGGGTGCGGCCTCGCATAGGCAGCCGCCGCTACATCGGCTTTCTCGCCATGCACGAGGGCCGGGTGATCGGCGGTGCGGGTGTCGTGTTGCTGGACTGGGGGCCGACGCGGGCGAATCCCGGTGGCCAGATGGGGCGCGTCGCCAATGTCTTCACCGACGAGGCGTTCCGCGGCCGGGGCATTGCGACGGACCTCGTCGCGCGCGCGATGACGGCCTGCGAGGCGCTCGGCGTTCGCGAGTTCAACCTCGGCGCGACGCCGGAGGGCAAGGGCCTGTATCGATCGCTGGGGTTCGTCGAGTACCCGGCGGAGATGCGGCGGAAATGCGGCGGCGCGTGACGCCGGCACCATGAAAAACGGCGCCCCTCGGGGCGCCGTTCTGACGAATGAGCTGTCCGCTCAGGCCGGCTTGACCAGCAGCGAGCGCGCCCAGGCGTCCGCTTCGCGGGCCGGCGTCTGGCCGCTCGCCTTGACCCGCTCCAGCAGCTCCGCCACGCGGCCGCGGATCTGGCCGACTTCAGCCATCACCGCGCTTTCCTCGCCTTCGTTGCGGTACTCACGCGCCACGCTGATGATGCCGCCCGCGTTCACCAGGTAGTCCGGCAGGTAGGTGATGCCGCGCGCCTGCAGCGCGTCGCCATCGGCCGCCGTCGCCAGCTGGTTGTTGGCCGCGCCCGCGATCAGCCGCGCCTTCAGCGCGGGAATCGACTGCGCGTTCAGCGTCGCGCCCAGCGCGCACGGCGCCACCACGTCGACATCGGCCGCCAGGATCTCCGTCACGCCCACCGCCTTCGCGCCCAGCTCGGCCTGCGCGCGCGCGACCTTCTCGGCGTTGACGTCCGCCACCACCAGCGTCGCGCCCGCCCGGTGCAGGTACTCGGCCAGGTGCCAGCCCACCGCGCCCAGGCCCTGCAGCGCCACGCGCACGCCTTCCAGCGAGTCGCGGCCCAGCACGCGCTTGACGCCTTCGTCGATCGACACGAACACGCCGTACGCGGTCTTCGGGCTCGGATCGCCACCGAAGGCGCCGTCACGCGGAATCCCCGACACATACGAGGTGTGGGCCATCATGCCCTTCATGTCGGCCGTCGTCGTGCCGACGTCCTCGGCCGTGATGTACGCGCCTTGCAGCGACTGCACCGCGCGGCCGAAGGCCGCGAACAGCGCCGCGCGATCGAACTCGCCCTGCGGCTTCAGGATCACCGCCTTGCCGCCGCCGAAGGGCAGGTTGGCCAGCGCGTTCTTCAGGCTCATGCCTTGCGACAGGCGCAGCGCGTCATTCAGCGCGGCCAGCTCGTTGTCGTAGCTCCAGAAGCGGCAGCCGCCGAAGGCCGGGCCGCGCGCGGTGCTGTGCACCGCCAGGATCGCCTTCAGGCCAGTCACCGGATCGGCGGCCAGCAGCACGCGTTCGTGCGGGGCCTGGTCGGGCAGACCGAAGAGCGAGGAGGGGAGGGAGTCGGACGAGCCAGCGGCCAGCGCGCGGGCGATGTCGGTCAAGGCGTTCATGTCGGAGCCTGCACTTGTGATGCTTGATGAGAACCGGCCCATCGTGGGCCGGCGGGGTGTCGCGCGCTTGTGGCGCGCAAGTTCGACAGTGTAAGCCGCCGCGCCCCGGCCGCCTCGGCCGACAACCCCAGGCGCCGCCGGGTCGCCGGGCCTGGCGCGATCAGCAGGGCGTCATTTGCCCATGAAGGCGTCGGCGCGCAGCGTCACCACCAGGGTGTCGCGATGTCCCCCGTGAGCGGGTTCGATCGGCTGGATGGGGGTGGTCTCGTGGATGACGCGCTCATCGTCGAGCAGCAGCAGCGTCCAGGGCTCCATCATCGTGAAGCGCTGGCCGCGCGGACCGTCAGCCTCGAACACGCGCGATTCGCCGCCCTTGATGCCATGTCTGGCCAGCATGAACACCGCCACCAGATCCACGCCATCACGATGTGCGCCTTCCGGCGTCGGGCGGCCGATGCCCCCGGCGGTGTCGATGCGGAACTGATGCGCTTCGACGAACCACGGCCGCGCGCCCTTGAGCCGGTCCGCCACGCCCGCCAGACCCAGCAGCAGCCGCGGCCAGATCGGCAGGTCGATCGCCGCCGCATCCATCGGCTCGAACCAGCGCTCGATGCCGCCGTGCAGCGCGTTGTAGTCCACCGGCTGCCAGTGCGCGCGATGCGGCGCCAGGCGCACTGCCGGGTCGGCCTGCGAGTCGACCACGAAGCTCGCATGCCGCCTGAAACGGTAGCGGCCGCCGTCGCGCAGGTAGGCGTCGGGGGGCAGGTCGTTCCAGTACTGCTGCAGCCCGCGCAGGTCACCGGTCTGGCAGTGCAGCCAATGCGTCAGGCTCTCCGGCGCGATGACGGTGTGACCAAGGTCCTGCAGTTGCTGCTCGAACTGCGCGGCGCTGGAGTAGGGCGGCGGGAAATGCTTCATGGCCGGCAGTATGGAACGGCGCGCGCCCGATGGCACATGTCACGCCGTGAGCAGGGAGTTCGACGTGCGTTAAGCGTGGCGTCAGCCGCCGTGTTTGTCCAATTCGGAGGTGAACGCGTCGGCATAGAACTCCTCTGGCGGCAGACCACAGCGCGCGACGAAATCGCGCTGCGCGGACTCCACCATCACCGGCGCGCCGCAGGCGTAGATCTGGTGCCTGGAGAGGTCCGGGAGGTCGGCCATCACCACCTGATGGACGAAACCGGTGCGGCCGGTCCAGCCATCCTCGGCCTTGGGCTCGGACAGCACCGGCACGTAGCGCAGCGTCGGCATCGCGGCGGCGGCGGCCTCGGCCCAGTCGTTCAGATAAAGGTCGGCCTTGGAACGGCAGCCCCAGTACAGCGTCACCGGCCGCGTGATGCCCTGGTCCTGGATGCGCTCCAGGATCGCCTTGATCGGCGCGAAGCCGGTGCCCGACGCCAGCAGCACGATCGGCTTGTCGCTGTCCTCGCGCAGGAAGAACGAGCCGAACGGCCCCTCCATGCGCAGGATGTCCTTCTCCTTCATCGCGCCGAACACGTGGTCGGTGAACTTGCCGCCGGCCATGTGGCGGATGTGCAGCTCGATCGCGGGCGGCGTGCCGAGCCGGCTCGGCGCGTTGGCCATCGAGTAGCTGCGCCGCGCGCCGTCGCGCAGGATGAACTCGACGTACTGGCCGGCGCGGAACTGCAGGTTCTGGTTGGCCGGCAGCTGCAGCTTGACGACCGCCACGTCAACGGCGGGCTTCTCGATCGTGATCACGCGGCTGGGCAGCTTCAGCACCGGGAACTCGCCGGCGCCCGGCACCGTGCGGGCCTCGAGCGTGCAATCCATCTGCGGCTTCGCGCAGCAGGTCAGGATCATGCCGGCGGCCTCCTCCTCGGGCGACAGCGCCTTGGACTGGTGCTCGCCATGCACGACCTGGCCATCGACCAGCTTGCTCTTGCAGGAGCCGCAGGCGCCGTCCTTGCAGCCGTATGGCAGGCCGATGCCCTGGCGGATGGCGGCGGCCAGCAGGGTTTCGTCGTCGTCGACGGAGAAGTTGCGGCCGGCGGGCAGGACGGTGACCTGGAAGCTCATGATGCGGAGTCGGCGCGGACTGTGAGCCGCGCGAAGTCGAGGAGTGAAGGAGGCGGAAGCGACACGGCCCGCGCGGTCCATGGACCGGGCGCGAGCCGTAAACTGATCCGCCATTTTGCCCCAGCCCGTCTTGCGCGCCCTCATGCCAGGTTCCAATCCCGCGTCGCCCCCCCGTCTTCGCCGCGCCCGCCGCGGCCGCCTGTTGATCATCGGCTGCGGCGACGTCGGCATGCGGGTGCTGCGGCTACTGGCCGGGCGCTGGACGGTCTTCGCGCTGACCAGCAGCAGCGCGCGCGTGGCGGCGCTGAGATCCGCGGGCGCGATTCCGCTGATCGGCAACCTGGAGGACGCGGCCGCGCTCGGCCGGCTGGCCGGACTCGCGGACCGCGTGCTCCATCTGGCGCCGCCCGCCATGCAGGGCCGCACCGACGAGCGCACCCGGCGCCTGCTGCAGGCGCTGTCGCGTTCAGCAGCGCCCAGGCATCTGGTGTATGCGAGCACCAGCGGCGTGTACGGCGATTGCGGCGGCGCGCGCATCGACGAGACGCGGCGGCCCAATCCCTCGAACGACCGCGCCTGGCGGCGCGTCGATGCCGAGGCGCAGTTGCGTCAGTGGGGCCGCGTGACCGGCTGCCCGGTGACGATCCTGCGGGTGCCCGGCATCTACGCGCTGAACCGCGAGGGCGGCCATCCGAAGGAGCGGCTCGGCAAAGGGCTGCCGGTGCTCGCGCGCGAGGACGACGTCTACACGAATCACATCCAGGCGGACGATCTGGCGCGCGCCTGCGTGCTGGCGCTGATGCGCGGGCCCGCCCAGCGCGTGATCCACGCCTGCGACGACAGCGAGCTCCCGATGGGCGACTACTTCGACCTCGCGGCGGATCTGTGCGGCCTGCCGCGGCCGGCGCGCGTGGCCCGCGCGCAGGCCGCGAGCGTGTTCTCGCCGATGCAGATGAGCTTCATGAACGAATCGCGCCGCATGGACAACGGCCGCCTCAAACGGGAGCTGCGCCAGCGCCTGCGCTACCCGACGCCGGCGGACGGGCTGCTCGCGATCGAGACCTGACCCCCGCGCCGGCGGAGCGGGCCGCGCTCAGCGTCTGCGCCCGCTGCGCCAGTGGTTGATCATCAGCCAGGCGCCCAGCATCCCGCCCAGGTGGGCGAAGTGCGCGATCCCGCTGCCGCCCGAGAACCCGAGGATCAGCTCGATCGCGCCGAAGATGGCCACGAAGATCTTGGCCTTCATCGGGATGGGCGGGAACAGCGGCATGATGATCCGGTCCGGGAAGCGCAGCCCGTAGGCCAGCAGCAGGCCGAACAGCGCGCCGGAGGCGCCGACCGTCGGCGCGTAGCTGCTGGTCACCAGCGTGAACACGAGCTGGGCGGCCGCGCCGGTCAGCGCGCTGGCGAGCAGCAGCAGCAGGTAGCGCGAGCGGCCGTAGATGATCTCCAGCTCCGAGCCGAACATCCACAGCCCCAGCATGTTGAAGAACAGGTGCAGCGTGTCGCCGTGCAGGAAGGCATAGGTGACGGGCTGCCACAGTTCGAAGCGGCCCGAGTTCAACGGCCACAAGGCCGCCAGGGCCAGGGTCGTGCCGTAGGCGCCGCCGGGCAGCAGCTGGAGCAGACAGAACAGGCCCACGCAGAACAGCATGAGGGCCTTGGTCACCGGAGGAATGGTGGGCATGGATCGGCGTCTTCAGATGGCGCCGTGCGGCGCGTGGGAAGGCGCAATGGTCATGTCAGCCAATGCGTTCGGGCGAGTGTAGCCGCGCCCCGGGGTCTCGCCGCCCATGAAACTGAGGCCGGGCTGAAGCCGATCCCGTGAAGCCGGTCCCGATGACGCGCCCCCGAATCGCCGCGCCCGAACGGACGCAGGCAAGGCTTGACACCCGCCGAAGGGGGGCGTGACTTGACGCGGCGGGGAAGCGGGGGGGAAGAGAGAGAAGAACGCTGAGAGTGGTGCCCGGAGTCGGACTCGAACCGACACGCCTTGCGGCGGGGGATTTTGAGTCCCCTGCGTCTACCGATTTCGCCATCCGGGCTCATCAGCGACACGGCCCTTCGTCTGCAGGAGAGGCGAGGGGCCGCGAAAGAAAAGCATTATGCCACGCACTGCCTTCCCGCCGCTGAGAGAATCCGTCTCCATGAGTGAATCCAGCGCCACCCCCCCGTCCTATCCGACCCTGGAAGACGTGATCGGCAACACGCCGCTCGTGCGCCTGCAGCGCGTGCTCGGTCCCGAACTCGCGGCGCGCGGCAATGTGCTGCTGGCCAAGCTCGAGGGCAACAACCCCGCCGGCTCCGTCAAGGACCGCCCCGCGATCAGCATGATCCGGCGTGCCGAGGAGCGCGGCGAGATCAAGCCCGGCGACACCCTCATCGAGGCGACCTCCGGCAACACCGGCATCGCGCTGGCGATGGCCGCGGCGATCCGCGGCTACCGCATGGTGCTGATCATGCCGGAGGACCTGTCGGTGGAGCGCGCGCAGACGATGAAGGCCTTCGGCGCCGAGCTGATCCTGACGCCGCGCTCCGGCGGCATGGAGTACGCCCGCGACCTGGCCGAGCAGATGCAGCGCGACCGCAAGGGCCATGTGCTGGACCAGTTCGCCAACAACGACAACCCGCGCATCCATTACGAGACCACCGGCCCCGAGATCTGGCGCGACACCGGCGGCCGCGTCACGCACTTCGTCAGTGCGATGGGCACGACCGGCACCATCACCGGCGTCTCGCGCTTCCTGAAGGAGAAGAATCCGGAGATCCGCATCGTCGGCGCGCAGCCGGCCGAGGGCTCGCGCATTCCGGGCATCCGCAAGTGGCCGGCCGCCTACCTTCCGAAGATCTACCGCCCCGAAACCGTCGACGAACTGCTGCACGTCAGCCAGTCCGACGCCGAGGACATGGCCCGCCGCCTCGCGCGCGAGGAGGGGCTGTTCGGCGGCATCTCCGCGGCTGGCGCCTGCTGGGTGGCGATGCAGATCGCGCGCCAGGTCTCGAATGCGACCATCGTGTTCGTCGTTTGCGACCGCGGCGACCGATACCTGTCGACCGGCGTCTTCCCCGCCTGAATTTCCGGCCTGAATTTCCGGTCTGAAACGCCCGCCCGGGCTCACGCCCCGATCCAACCCCTGCGCTGGAGGTCCGCGATGACGTTCCGCTTCTGTCCGCAATGCGCGTCCGAGCTTGCCTGGATCGAGCTGCCCGAGGACGGCGGTCCCAAGACTCGGCTGCGCTGTACGAACTGCGACTTCACGCACTGGAACAACCCCACGCCGGTGCTGGCCGCCGTCGTCGAGTGCGTGGATCGCGAGGGCCAGGTCTTGCTGGCGCGCAATGCCGCGTGGCCGATGCCGTTCTTTGGACTGATCACCGGCTTCATGGAGGCCGGTGAATCTCCGGAAGAAGGCATCCGGCGCGAGGTGCTCGAGGAGACCTCGCTCGAGGCGCTCGGCGCGACGCTGATCGGCGTCTACGACTTCCAGAAGAAGAGCCAGGTCATCATCGCGTACCACGTGCCGGCGCGCGGCGAGATCACGTTGTCGCCAGAGCTGGTCGAGTACACGCTGACGCCGCCACAGCAGCTCCAGTGCTGGCCCGCCGGCACCGGTCAGGCGCTGGCCGACTGGCTGCGCGGACGCGGCATCGAACCGGCGTGGATGCCGCCCCGGACCTAGAATCGCGCCTCATCGCCCGCTCTGCCGGTCATTGCCGGTCATCGCCGCGCGGGCTGGCGCAAGGACGCTCTCATGGACATTCACAAGGAACTCGACACCCGCGGCCTGAACTGCCCGCTGCCCATCCTCAAGGCCAAGAAGGCGCTTGCGGAAATGGAAAGCGGCCAGTTGCTCAGAGTGGTCGCCACCGACCCGGGATCGATGCGCGACTTCCAGGCCTTCTCGCGCCAGACCGGCAATGAACTGGTCGAGCAGACCAGCGCCGGCGACGAATTCATCCACGTGCTCAAGCGCCGCTGAACGCGGCACGCGCCGATCGGCGCGCCGTGCCGCCGGTTGCGTCCTGAAACGAAGAAGGCCACGCATCGCGTGGCCTTCGCGCTTCATGACGGGGCGGTGACGGGAAGTCCTGCCGTCAGAAGTTCAGCGCGGTCAGATTTCCAGCGTCTTCAGGTACTCGCGGAAGCTGGCGCCCAGTTGCGGATGATCCAGCGCGAGTTCGACGTTGGCCTGCAGGAAGCCTTCCTTGCTGCCGCAGTCGTAGCGCTTGCCGTCGTAGCGGAACGCGAACACCTTCTCACGGCGCATCAGCGCGGCGATGCCGTCCGTCAGCTGGATCTCGCCGCCGACACCGCGCGGCTGCGTCGCGATCTCGCGGAACACGCCCGGGGTCAGGATGTAGCGGCCCGCCACGCCCAGGCGCGATGGAGCGTCCTCGGGGTTGGGCTTCTCGACCATGTGGGTCAGGTCCATCAGCCGGTCGCTGATGGCCGAGCCGGCCACGATGCCGTAGCGCTTGGTGTGCTCGGCGGGAACTTCCTGGACGGCCAGGATGGAGGCCTGCCATTCGGAGAACTGATCCACCATCTGCTTGAGCACCGGCGGCTTGCCCACCATCAGGTCGTCGGCCAGCAGCACCGCGAAGGGCTCGTTGACGACCACGCACTGCGCGCACAGCACCGCGTGGCCCAGACCGAGCGCCTTGGGCTGGCGGATGTAGATGCACTCCATGTCGTCGGGCTTGATCGAATGGACCAGCGCGAGCAGTTCCTTCTTGCCGGCGGCCTCGAGTTCGGTCTCGAGTTCGAAGGCGGTGTCGAAGTGATCGGGGATGGCGCGCTTGTTGCGGCCGTTCACGAAGATCATCTGGCGGATGCCGGCCGCGTAAGCCTCCTCGACCGCGTACTGGATCAGCGGCTTGTCGACCACCGGCAGCATCTCCTTGGGCTGCGCCTTCGTGGCGGGCAGGAAGCGTGTGCCGAGTCCGGCAACCGGGAAGATTGCCTTGTTGATGAGGGCCATTTACGTACACTCCAACGGTAATTGCGCCGGCATTCTTGCATGGCGCTACTGAAAGAAAATCAAACAATCCTCTCCAAACCCCTCATGTCAGTGCTAGTCCTGGAACCGCTGGAGGCTGACGTCCTGGAATGGCTGGCGGAGCGCCATGCGATCCAGGTCGCGCCCGATTTGGCGGACGCACCGGCGACATTGAGAGAGCAGGTTGCGCAGGCCCAGGCAATTTTCCTGCCCGCCTCGGTTGCGCTCGACGCGGACATGGTCCGCCGCGCGCCGCGGCTTCGCGCCATTGGCCGCATCGGCGCCGGCGCCGAGAACATCGACCTCGAAGCCTGCCGCGGCGCCAACATCGAAGTGGTGCGCGCGCCCACCGCAGCCGCCTCGGCCGAAGCGGAGTTCGTCATCGGCGCCTTGCTCGCGCTGCTGCGCCGCGTGCCGGTGCAGGGCGCGGACGGCCAGTGGGTGGGGCGTGAACTCGGATGCGCGACGGTCGGCCTGGTCGGCCTGACGCCCGCCGCGCGCCAGTTGGCGACGCTGCTGCCCGTCTTCGGTGCGCGCGTGATTGGTTACGACCCCAGCCTGCACCATGCCGATCCGCTGTGGGCGCAATGGGGCATCGAACCTTATGGGCTGCGCGAGTTGATGCAGGCGGCCGACGCGGTCAGCGTGCAGTTGGCCTACTTCCCGCGCTATCGCGGCCTGATCGGCGAGCGGGTGCTGAACTTCTGCAAGCCGTCGCAGGTGCTGGTGTCGACCTCGCACTCGGCGCTGTTCGACGAGCAGGCGCTGGCCGACGCGCTGCATGGCGGCCGATTGCTGGCCGCCTGGCTGGACCTGATGGAGCCCGGTCTGATGGAGGCCGGGCGCCCCTTGCATGGCGCGCCCGGTCTGCAAGTCACGCCGCGCGTGGCGGCGACGACGCGGGAGTCACGGATGCGCGCCGCATGGAGCGTGGCGCGGCGGATCTCGGAGATCCTGTCCACGCCCGCGGCGCAGCCTGAGTTCAGGCCGACGCACCCAGGCGCGCTGCCTGATCTTTTAGCCGAGCCACGGTGGCGCTGAAGTCGGCGATGCGCTGACGTTCCTGCTCCACGACGGCCGCCGGCGCGCGCGCCACGAAGCTCTCGTTGCTCAGCTTGGCGTTGGCCTTGCTGACCTCGCCTTCAAGCCGGGCGATCTCCTTGGCGATGCGGGCGCGCTCGGCCTCGACGTCGATCTCCACCTTCAGCGCCAGACGCGCCGCGCCATGCACCAGCACCGGCGACATCGCGCTTTGCTGGTTGAACACGGCCTCGTCCTCGATCAGCTCGACGCTCTGCAGCTTGGCCAGCACCTTCAGCGCCGGCGCGGCCTCGCGCAGGAAGGACAGGTCGCCGCCGGCCAGCAGCGGCACGCGGTCGGACGGGCTCAGGCCCATCTCGCCGCGCAGACTGCGGCAGGTGCCCACCACGGCCTTGAGCTGCTCGACCCAGGCGATGGCCTGCGGGTCGATGCGCTCGGGCTGCGCGACCGGGTAGGGCGCCGTCACCAGGTAGTCGGTGGACTTGCGGCCGGCGATCGGCGCCACTGTCTGCCAGAGCTCCTCGGTGATGAAGGGCGTGATCGGATGCAGCAGACGCAGGATGGTCTCCAGCACGCGGATCAGCGTGCGGCGCGTGGCGCGCTGCGCGGCCTCGTCACCCTCGGCCTGCGCGGTCTGCAACTGCACCTTGGCCAGCTCCAGATACCAGTCGCAGTACTCGTCCCACACGAACGAATAGATCGCGTTGGCGACCTGGTCCAGGCGGTAGTCGGCGAAGCCCTGCGCGACGGCCTGCTCGACCTGCTGCAGCTCGCTGACGATCCAGCGGTCGGCCTGAGAGAAGCGCAGGTAGCCATGGGCCTTGCCACCGGGGGCGCAGTCCTCCTTCGTGTGCTCGACCAGCCCGCAGTCCTGGCCTTGCGTGTTCATCAGCACGAAGCGGGTGGCGTTCCACAGCTTGTTGCAGAAGTTGCGGTAGCCCTCGCAGCGCTTGCTGTCGAAGTTGACGCTGCGGCCCAGCGTCGCCATTGCCGCGAAGGTGAAACGCAGCGCGTCGGCGCCGTAGCCGGGGATGCCTTCGGGGAATTCCTTCTCGGTGGCCTTGCGGACCTTGGGCGCGGTCTCGGGCTTGCGCAGGCCCTGGGTGCGCTTGTCCAGCAGCGGGGCCAGCTCGATGCCGTCGATCAGGTCGACCGGATCCAGCACGTTGCCCTCGGACTTGCTCATCTTCTTGCCTTGCGCGTCCAGCACCAGGCCGTGGATGTACACATGCTTGAAGGGCACCTTGCCGGTGAAGTGCGTCGTCATCATGATCATCCGGGCGACCCAGAAGAAGATGATGTCGTAGCCGGTCACCAGCACCGACGAGGGCAGGAACAGGTCCTGCTCGAGCGTCTTGGCCGGCCAGCCCAGCGTCGAGAACGGCACCAGCGCCGACGAATACCAGGTGTCCAGCACGTCCTCGTCGCGCTTGAGCGGGCCGGTGTAGCCGGCGGCGGTGGCCTTGGCCTGCGCCTGGGCCTCGTCATGGGCGACGAAGATCTCGCCGCCCGTGCCGAACCAGGCCGGGATCTGGTGGCCCCACCAGAGCTGGCGCGAGATGCACCAGTCCTGGATGTTGCCCATCCACTGGTTGTAGGTGTTGACCCAGTTCTCGGGCACGAACTTGACCTCGCCGCTGGCGACCACGTCGATGGCCTTCTGCGCGATGGACTTGCCGTCCTTGCCTGGCTTGCTGGTGGCGACGAACCACTGGTCGGTCAGCATCGGCTCGACGATCTGCCCGGTGCGCGTGCAGCGCGGGACCATCAGCTTGTGCTTCTTGACCTCGACCAGCAGGCCTTGCTCGTCCAGCGCCTTGACGATCGCCTTGCGCGCCGCGAAGCGGTCCAGGCCGCGGTACTCGGCCGGGATCTCGTCCATCGTGTCGACGACGGTCGCGTCCAGCGTGAAGATGGTCAGCATCGGCAGCCCGTGACGCTGGCCGACCTGATAGTCGTTGGTGTCATGGGCCGGCGTGACCTTGACCACGCCGGTGCCGAATTCCTTGTCGACGTACTCGTCGGCGATCACCGGCACCAAACGGCCGGTGATGGGCAGCTTCACCTGCTGGCCGATCAGGTGCTTGTAGCGCTCGTCCTCGGGGTGGACCATCACGGCGGTGTCGCCCAGCATGGTCTCGGGCCGCGTGGTCGCCACGACCAGCGACTCGCCGCCCTGGGCCAGCGGATAGCGGATGTGCCACAGCGAGCCTTCCTCCTCCTCGCTCTCGACCTCGAGGTCGGAGACGGCGGACTTCAGGATCGGGTCCCAGCTGACCAGGCGCTTGCCGCGATAGATCAGGCCCTCGTCGAAGAGCTTGACGAAGGTGTCGACGACGACGGCCGACAGCTTCTCGTCCATCGTGAAGTACTCGTGGCCCCAGGACACCGAGTCGCCCATGCGGCGCATCTGCTGGGTGATGGTCGAACCGGACTGCTGCTTCCATTCCCAGACGCGGGCGACGAAGTTCTTGCGGCCCAGGTCGTGGCGGCTCTGGCCCTGGCCTTGCAGCTGGCGCTCGACGACGATCTGCGTGGCGATGCCGGCGTGGTCGGTGCCGGGGACCCACAGCGTGTTGTGGCCGCGCATCCGGTGGTAGCGCGTCAGCGAGTCCATGATGGTCTGGTTGAACGCGTGCCCCATGTGCAGCGTGCCGGTGACGTTGGGCGGGGGCAGCTGGATGCTGAACGACGGCCTGGCCGGGTCGAGCGTCGGCTCGTAGAGGCCCTTGGACTCCCACAGCGGACCCCAATGGGCTTCCAGAGAAGAAGGTTCGAAGGACTTGGCGAGTTCGGTCATGGGGGCGCTCCGCCGCGAGGCGGTGTCATCTAGGCGAGGGACACGGAGCCGGCGATTGTAGAGGGCCATGGCCCCGGCGAGCCCCGTCCCGGGCGCGTGGAACGGGGGACAGCCGAGAGAGGGAGAACAGTCGCCCGGACGGGGGATGTCGAAATGCGGCCCCCTGACGCGTCGTGTCAGCAGAGGCGCGCGATCCCCCCTCGGAGGCATTCCGTCGGACAGGGGAGCGGCGATACAAAACGAAAAGCAGCGATACCGCGGTGAGATGCCCTCGCGACGGGGCATGGGAATCATGGCGACATGGATTCACCGCCCGGACACCCGGGCTTTACCGAGGAACTGCACCATGCACCTGTTTCGACGCTGGAGCCACCACCATGAACGTCACGACACTCACTTCGGCCACGATGGCCACCGCGGTCCTTTCGGCCCTGTGCGTGACGATGGCTTCTACGGCCCGCTGCCCGTTGATGGACCCTGGTTCCGCTTCGGCGGTTTCGGCGGCTTCCCCTACGGCTGGGGCGGTCTCGGCCGCGGACACCGCGGACACGGCCGCCACGGCCGCCACGGCCACCACGGTGGCGCTGGTCGCCACGGCGGTGATGGGTGGGGCGGCCTCGGCGGGGGCCTGGGACCCGATGCCGCTCACGCCGGCCGCGGCCAGAGGCTGCAAGCCCGGGCCCGTGCCTTTCTGGACCTGAGCGACGAGCAGTCGGACCTGCTCGGCCGGCTGGTGGAGCAGCTCGGCACCGCCAGGCGGGCGCTGAAGGCGCTGGCCAAGGGGCCGGAGGTGGCCCGGCTGATCGAGTCCGAGAACTTCCGCCGCCACGAGGCGCAGGAGCTCTTCGACGGCCAGGTCGAGGCGCTGCGGGCGACCGGCCCCGCGCTCGTCGCGGCCTTCGGCGATTTCTTCGACGCCTTGGACTTCGATCAGCAGCAGATGCTGCGCTTCCTGATGCGGCGGCTGCGCCGCCGGGCGGGCCGCGATGGCGGGGGCCGTTGATGGAGGCGCGCGATTGCCGGCAGCCGCCGGGGCTGCTGCGTCCGGTCATCGACCGCAACCGCTGCGAAGGCAAGGGCGATTGCGTCGAGGTCTGCCCCTACGGCGTGTTCTCGGTCGGCACCTTGCCGGTCGAGCGCCGCAAGGCGTTGAGCCTGTTCGGCAAGCTGCGCGGCTATGCGCATGGCTGGCAGCAGGCATTCACCCCGAACGCCGATGCCTGCCGGGCCTGCGGCCACTGCGTGAAGGCCTGCCCCGAGCGCGCCATCACGCTGGTCCGCCACACGCGCACGGCGGACGCCGCCGGCCAGGCGGCTGGGCACAATGGGCGCCACGATGCACCGACTGCTGCTGATTGACGACGACGAGGCGCTGGCCGCGCCGCTGGCGAGCTACCTGGCGCGCTTCGATTTCGAGTTGACCGCGGTGACGCGTCCGAGCGCCGCGCTCGCGCGGCTCGCCGCGGAGCGCTTCGACGCGCTGATCCTGGACGGCATGCTGCCGGAGATGGATGGCTTCGCGTTCTGCAAGCAGTTGCGCGGCGGTCAGGATCCGTGGCGGGAGATCCCCATCCTGATGCTGACCGCGCGGGGCGACCTGACCGACCGGGTGGTGGGGCTGGAACTGGGCGCGGATGATTACCTCGCCAAGCCCTTCGAGCCGCGCGAGCTCGCCGCGCGGCTGCAGACCATCCTGCGCCGCGCGCGACTGGCGCCGGCCGCCGCAGCGCCGGTGGCGCTGCTGCGCTTCGAGGGCCTGGACATCGACACCGCGCGCCGCCAGGTCACCGCGGCGGGCGGACTGGTCGAGCTGACCAGCACCGAGTACGAACTGCTGCTGATGCTGGCGCGGGAACCGGGGCGGGTGTTCTCGCGCGACGAGATCCTGAACCGGCTGCGCGGCCAGGAGGCTGATCTGTTCACGCGCGCGGTCGACATCCTGGTGAGCCGGATGCGCCGCAAGCTGGAGCCGCTGGAGGCGTTGAAGACGCTGCGCAACGCGGGCTACTGCTTCGCGCTGCCGCCGGCGGGCGAGCGGGCGGAGGGCGGGCGATGAACGGGCAGGGGCGTCCGAAAGGGCCGAAAGGGCCGAAGGGGGGACCGAGAGCTCATCGCCATCCTTACGACCACTGGGGCGATGGGCGCGAGCCGCAAGGGCCGGGCGGTCCGGGCGAGGGCTTCGATCCCCGCTGCGGCGATCCGCGCTGGCATGCGCGCCGCGACGCCTGGTGGCTGCGCATGCACGAGGCGCGGCTGAAGGAGCATCAGCGCCGCCTGACGAAGATGCGCCGCTGGGCGGAGATGGAGGCGGGCAGCTTGCCCTTCCCGCGGCGGCGCGGCTGGCGCTGGCACCTGCGGGTGCGCAACCGCTGGCACCAGCGCTGGCACCGCCAGCACGCGATGTTCCGGCACTCGCTGGGGGCGCGGCTGATCGCGGTGTTCGTGGTCCTGGCCTGTCTGGGCAGCGCGATCCTGTGGGGCGCGATGACGGTCGAGTACGGCCTGCTGTGGGCCGTGCCGCTGCTGCTCCTGGTGACCGGCATCGCCTACGCCGGCATCCGCCACATGGTCGATCCGCTGCATCAATTGGCGCTGGGCGCCGAGGCCTTCGGGCGCGGCGACCTGTCGCACCGCATCCTGGTGCGGCACGACGACGAGATCGGCGACCTGGCGATGCGTTTCAACCAGATGGCCGAGGACATCCAGGGGATGCTCGACGGCAAGCGCGCGCTGCTGCTGGCGATCAGCCATGAGCTGCGCAGTCCGCTGACGCGCGCGCGCCTGCACGCGGAGCTGGTCGACGACGGGCCGTCGAAGGCGGCGCTGCTGGAGGAGCTCGCGCAGATGCGGGAGCTGATCTCGGCGCTGCTGGAAAGCGAGCGCCTGGGCAGCGGGCATCGTGCGCTGCAGGTCGACGATTGCGACCTTGGCGCGCTCGCCCGCGAGCAGGACCAGCCCGGCGTGGCGCTGCGGGTCGATCGGGACCTGCCGCTGCTGAAGCTGGATCGCATGCGGGTGCAACTGCTGCTGCGCAACCTGGTGAGCAATGCCCTGCGGCACAACGATCCGGACGCGGGGCCGGTGATGGTGTCGGTCGAGCGCGACGGCGAGGGCGCGCGCCTGACGGTGCGCGATCACGGCGCCGGCGTGCCGCCCGAGGCGCTCGCGCAACTCGGCCAGCCGTTCTACCGGCCCGACGAGGCGCGCGCGCGCAGCGAGGGTGGCGTGGGGCTGGGCCTGTCGCTGTGCCGGCTCGTGGCGGAGGCGCACGGCAGCCGGCTCGAGCTGCGCAACGCGCAGCCGGGGTTCGAGGCGGTGGTGAGATTCGAATAGGTAGGAGCCGGAAGGCCTCCTACCGGGACAAGTCGGTCTCCTCCCCAGAAGCCGTGTGGCGCCGATGCCGACGCCTTCATCGAATCGATTTCATTGATCTTTTCGTGCCAGGTCTTGCGCGGCCGAGGCGGATCATCCGTTCCCCGCGTCACCCGGCGCGGTCCGTCGTCATCCCATCGAAGGTGATGCCTATGCGTTGATTCCGAGTCGAATGGAGCTGTCCATGTCCACGATGTCCTTCCCTGCCGCCGGCGCCTCCGGCACCCCGTCCTCCGCCACGGCGGCTTCGGCCGCTTCGGCGGCGGCCCATCTTGCCGACCGCGCCGACCGCGCCGACCTTGGCGTCGACGGCCATGCCGGCCTGGGCGAACCGCCCGCGCCGCCGCCGGGGCCCTCGCCGCGCCCGGCGCGCACGCTGTTCATGCAGCGCGTGCTCGACAACATCCGCCCGCTGCAGCGGATGAACCGCGAGGAGTTCGAGGCCTTCCTCTATGTCTCGCGGATGTACCCGTCGCTGAGCCGATTCGAGCCTGCCGGCGTGGAGTTCTTCGTGCCGCGGCGCGACATCACCGTCGGGCTGGCGATGCGCACGCTGCGCGAGCGGCTCGAGCACGCGGCCTGCATCGCCGAGCTGGTCTGCCGCTTCAAGCGCGAGGACCAGGAGGAGGGCGCGCTGTGCAACGACGACGAGGCCGTCGTCGCCGCCGCGGCGATCCGGGACGCCACGCGCGAGGCGCTGGGCATGCTCGGTGTCTACGAGCAGGCGGTGCGCGAAGGCCTGGCCGTCGTGCAATACCAGGAGCCGGTCCCGGCCGAGGCGGCCTGAGTGGAGGGGGGCGCCACGAGGCGCCCGGAATGCGGGGCGGGCGCCATGAGGCGCCCCGAATGGCACGTGAAGGCGGGCACGGGCGCCCGGGAGCGCAACCGTGTCAAGGGCTGCTGATGACCAACTCCCTCGCCCCCCGCGAGGGGGGAGAGGGCAGGGGAGAGGGGGTGCTTCGAAGGGCAGCAGCGCTGTGGCACGAGCCCCCTCTCCCCTCCCTCTCCCCGCTGGGGCGAGGGGGTTTACTGCGCCGTCCGGCTCGTCTTACTCCCTCGCCCGCTTTGCGGGGCGGACGGGCTGTGGACAACTGCCCAAACAAACCTTGTGTGTACTCACAGAACGAAAGATACAAGGGAGGGATGAGGGCCAGCGGCGGCGGCAGTGCGCTCCCGGCAAGACCTGGGCAGTAAGAAGCGGGTAAGTCGTCCCACGGGACCATCCGCCCCGTCTTCACTTGGAGTTGCCTCGATGGCCGCCTCTCTGTCGCTTCGGTCCCTGTCCCGTTCCTTCTCCTCCACGTCTCCCACGCCCCCAGTGGCCGCCACGCACGCCACGCACGCGGCGCTGCTCGCGCTGTCGCTGGCCGCGCTCGCCGCGCCGGCCCATGCGCAGGTGTTCGGCGATGTCGATCCCGCCGCGTCTTCCGGCACCCAATGGGGACTGGGCATCGGCGTGGCCAGCCGTCAGCGCCCCTACGCGGACGCCGACCGCAAGAACAACGTGCTGCCGATGCTGTCCGTCGAGAACCGCTGGTTCCGGCTCGCCGGTCCGGCGGCCGACGTCAAGTTGTGGCGCCACGCCTTCGGGCCGGGCAACAGCCTCGAAGCCGGCCTGCGTCTCAAGTACGAGGACGAGGGCTACAAGGCGGGCGACTCGCCGGTGCTCGCTGGCATGGACAAGCGCAAGGGCTCGTTCCTGGGCGGCGGCGCGCTGACCTGGAAGACGCCGTGGATCGATCTGGGCGCCGAATGGGTGGCCGACCTGTCCAACGAGAGCAAGGGCCGCAAGCTCGGGCTGCAGGCCTCGCACCGCCTGGGCTGGGGCGTGCTGGGCGTGACGCCGCGCGTGAAGGCGCAGTGGCTCGACAAGAAGTACGTCGACTACTACTACGGCGTCCGCGCCAGCGAAGTCACCGCCGATCGCGCGCTGTACACCGGCAAGTCCGCGATGACCACCGAGCTGGGGCTGCGGGTCGATTACGCGATCGCCCGCCAGCACACGGTCTTCATCGATGCTAGTGTCACGCGCCTGCCGGACGAGATCCGGCAGAGCCCGATCGTTGGACGCAAGGACACCTCGCGGCTGGCGGTCGGCTACCTGTACCGCTTCTGAATCCGTTGTCGATGAATCGAATCGCCCTGGTCGAGGATCACGTCCGGCTTGCCGGACTGATCCGGCAGGCCCTGCAGACCGCCGGCATCCCGACCGATGTCTTCCACGCGATGGAGCCCGCCTGGGCGGCGCATCGCGAGGTCGGATACGCCGCGCTGGTCATCGACCGCGGGCTGCCGGACGGCGATGGCCTGGCGCTGGTCAAGCGGTTGCGCGCGGCGCGCCAGGGCACGCCCTGCCTGATGCTCACCGCGCGGGACGCGCTGCATGACCGCATCGACGGCCTGGAGTCCGGCGCCGATGACTACCTCGCCAAGCCCTTCCCGATGGAGGAACTGGTGGCGCGCGTGCGGGCGCTGATGCGCCGGCCGGCGGCGGTGCGGCCGCCGCGCGTGACCCATGGCGACCTGGAGGTCGTGGCCGAGGAGGCGCTGCTGGTGCGCGGCGAGCTGTCGGTGGCGCTGGCGCCGGCGGAGCTGCAGATCGCGATCGCGCTGGTGCAGCAGCAGGGGCGGACCGTGCGGCGCGGGGCGCTCGAGGCTGCGGCCTGGGGGCTGTCCGAGGCGGTCACGCCCAACGCGCTGGATGTCGCGCTGCACCGGCTGCGCAAAAAGCTGGCGTCGATCGGCTCGACGCTGCGCATCGTCAATCTCAGGAATCACGGGTATGCCCTTCAAGACGCGATGGCCGAATAGCCTGCGCAACCGGGTGCTGTCGGTGCTGGCGGCGAGCATGGTGTCGAGCATGCTGCTGGTGAGCCTGGCCTCGATGGTGTTCTGGGAGCCGTTCACGCGCTGGGTGCTGCAGGACCAGATCGAGGACAACAGCGAAGCGCTGGCGCGCCACCTGCAGTTCGATGCGCGCGGCATGCCGGTGCGGCTCGATCCGAAGATCGAGCCCTGGCTGTTCGACAGCCTGCGCAGCGAGGCGGTGCTACGCGTCGCCGACGCCGGCGGGCGCGTGGTCTTCGCGACCGACGGCGAGCTGGCCGTCATCACGCGCGACGGCCAGCCCTATGAGCCGGTGCGCCACTCCTTCGTGTTCAAGCGGGGCGGCGTGGCCATGCATGGCGCGACCGTCCCCTACGACCACGACGGCCGGCGCTGGTATGTGCAATTCGCGGTCAGTGACCGCATCGTGCTGCGCATGCGGGAGTCGATCGGCTTCGACGTGCTGCGGCAGGGGCTGATCGCGCTGGGCGCGACCTTCGTGCTGGTCTTCCTGGTGACCATCCACCTGTCGCTGCGCCGGGCGCTGCTGCCGGTGCGGGCGGCGTCGAGCGCGGCGCGGCGGATCTCGCCGCGCACGCTCTCCAAGCGTCTGCCCGCGGCCGATCAGCCGCGCGAGCTGCGGCCGCTGGTCGAAGCCTTCAATGCCGCGCTGGACCGCCTGCAGGGGGCGTTCAAGACGCAGCAGGAGTTCCTCTCGAACGCGGCCCATGAGCTCAAGACGCCACTGGCGCTGATCCGCGCGCAGGTGGAACTGGCGGAGCCGGGCGCGTGGCGCGAGCAGATCCTGGAGGACGTGGACCGGGTCGCGCGCCAGGTGCAGCAGCTGTTGCTGCTGGCCGAGGCCAGCGAGCAGCGCAACTACCGGGTCGAGGCGATCGATCCCAAGCCCGCCGTGCGCGAGGTCTTCGACTTCATGGAGCGGGTGGCCGGGCAGCGCGGCGTGACGCTGGGTCTGCGGCTGAGCCCGGAGCTGCGCTTCTGGCAGGCGGACCGGGGCGCGCTGTTCACCTTGCTGAAGAACCTGGTCGAGAACGCGATCCAGCACAGCCCGCCGGAGGGCGTGGTCACGCTGACGGTCGAGCCGGAGGGCTTTTCGGTGACGGACCAGGGCAGGGGCGTCTCGGAGGAGGACCTGCCGCGCATCTTCGAGCGCTTCTGGCGCGGTCCGGACCGTCGGGAACAGGGCGCGGGGCTGGGGCTGTCGATCTGCGCGGAGATTGCAGCAGCGCATGCGTGGCGGCTCAGCGCCCACCGGCGCTCGCCGGGACTGGAGGTGCGCTGCGACATGAGGGCGGATGCCGCGCTGGAGGCGCCGGCCGTTCATGACGCGCCGGGTGAGCTGCGCGAGCCGGCCGCCCGGGCGCTGCGAATGCCCTCGGGCGAGGGCCTGCGGGCCGGCTACTCGCAGGTGGTGCGGCGCGCGCTGTTCTGAGCCGGCGGGCCGGCGTGCGCTGACTTCCGGCATCCCGGTCTCCGGGATGGTCCCGATCCCGCGAGGGGCGCCGCGCCTCGTGGGCTGGGTAGGATGCCCGGATGTCCGCCGCCGCTCCCGACACGTCCGCCCAGGCCCGCGCCGAGGCCCCCGACACGCGCCTGCGCGATCTGGCCCGGCTGCGCCGCGTGCGCGACCGCATCGACCGCGAGTACGCCCAGCCGCTGGACGTCGACGCGCTGGCGCAGGGGGTGCACATGTCGGCCGGCCACTTGAGCCGGCAGTTCCGGCTGGCCTATGGCGAGTCCGTCTACGCCTACCTGATGACCCGGCGCATCGAGCGCGCGATGGCGCTGCTGCGCCGTGGCGACCTCAGCGTCACCGAGGTCTGCTTCGAGGTCGGCTGTGCCTCGCTGGGCACCTTCAGCACCCGTTTCACCGAGCTGGTCGGCGTGTCGCCCAGCGTCTACCGGCGCGACTGCGCGGCCGAGGCCGACGGCATTCCGTCCTGCGTTGCCCGGCAGGTGACGCGACCGATCAGGAATCGAGAAGCGCCGGAGAAACAGCCCACCTAGACTGCGTCGCATGGGTCCGGAACCCCGGCGGCGACGGCCGCCGACCACGCTGACGCAACTCATCTGGAGATTCACATGGACATCACCATCCACTCGACCTTCCTGCCGCACACCGATGCCGAGGCCTCGCTGGCCTTCTACCGCGACGGCCTGGACTTCGAGATCCGCAAGGACGTCGCCTTCGGCGGCAACCGCTGGATCACGATCGGTCCCAAGGGCAAGCCCGACACCTCGATCGTGCTGTTCCCGCCGAATGCGACGCCCGGCATCACCGATGAGGAGAAGCGCACCATCGCCGAGATGATGGCCAAGGGTACCTTCGCGATGCTGCTGCTGGGCGCGAAGGACCTGGACGCGACCTTCGAGCGGCTGCAGGCGCGGGACGCGGAGATCGTGCAGGAGCCGACCGACCAGCCCTATGGCGTGCGCGATTTCGGCGTGCGCGACCCTGCGGGCAACATGATCCGTATCCAGCAACTGAAGAACTGAGCGGAGGACGACATGCCCACCACGACCACGGATCAGGCCGGTGCCGTCGACGCATCGCGAATGATCGATGCGCGCATCGCGGAGCTCGGCGACTGGCGCGGCGAGATGCTGGCGCGGCTGCGCCGGCTGATGAAGGAGGCGGTGCCCGGCGTCGAGGAGACGTGGAAGTGGCGGGGCACGCCGGTCTGGGAGCGCAACGGCCAGATCTGCACCGGCGAGACCTACAAGGAGGTCGTCAAGATGACCTTCGCGAAAGGGGCGAAGCTGCCGGATCCGGCGCGGCTCTTCAATTCGAGCCTGGACGGCAACGTGCGCCGGGCGATCGACATCCGTCAGGGCGACGTGGTGGACGAGCAGGCGCTGAAGGCGCTGTTCAAGGCTGCCGCCGCGCTGAACGACGCGGCGGCGAAACCGAAAAAGGCGACGCGAACGGCGTGACGCCGGCTTGAGCCCCGGTCAACCATCGAGGGCTCGGTGACGGGCGGCATGCCAGGGGGAGGAACCAGTCATGCATCGTTTGCGCGGGCGTCCCGGCCTTCCGGGACCTTGACATCGTGACGGGCGTCTACGACCCGCTGCTGGTGGTGCTGTCCATCGTGACGGCGGTGATTGCCTCGTTCGTCGCGCTGGACATGGCCAGCCGTGTCGTCGCGGCGGCGGGCTCGCCGGGGCGCTCGGCGTTCTGGCTCGCCTGCGGCGCGCTGGCGATGGGCACCGGCATCTGGGCCATGCACTTCGTGGGCATGCTGGCGTTCTCGCTGCCCATCGCGCTGGCCTATGACGTGCCGATCACGCTGGCATCGCTGGCGGTGGCGGCGTTGTCCTCGGCGCTGGCGCTGCACACGATCGCGCGCCCGAGCCTGGGACGGCGGCGGCTGCTGATCGCCGGCACGCTGATGGGGCTGGGCATCGCCTGCATGCATTACCTGGGCATGGAGGCGATGCGGATGCAGCCCGGCATCCGCTACGACCCGGCGCTGTTCGCGCTGTCGGTGCTGCTGGCGATGGCGGCGTCGACGGCGGCGCTGCTGATCTGCTTCCGGTTGCGGCACGAGACCATCGTCACCGGGCCCTGGAAGAAGTCCGCGAGCGCGGTGGTCATGGGCGCGGCGATCGTGGGCATGCATTACACGGGCATGGCGGCTGCGAGCTTTCCGGAAGGCAGCGTCTGCGGCGCGCTGGCGGGCGGGATGGGCGGCGCGTGGCTGGGTTTCGTGATCGCGGGGCTGGCCACGCTGTTCCTGCTGACCACGCTGCTGAGCTCCGTCTATGAGGCGATGTCGCCGACCATCCGTTCGCGGCTGGTGTTCCTGGTCATCGCCGCGGTCATGCCGCTGGCGCTGATGACGCTGGCGCTGGTGCTGCTGGATTTCCAGCGCATGCGGGACGCGAAGGCGGGTGACCGCTTGAACACGGCGCGTGCCATCGCGGCGGCGGTGGACCGGGATCTGAGCGGCATTGAATCGGGCCTGCGCGTGCTGGCGGCCTCTCAGCTGCCGCAGGGCGACAGCCTGGCGGCGTTCTCGCTCGAGGCGCGGGATGCGATGCCGTTGCTGCACGCGTCGGCGCTGCAGCTCGAGGATGCTGCTGGCAATCTGGTGATGGACATCCGCCAGCCGCGGCAGGGCCCGATGGTGGTCCGCGGCGGGCCGTTGGCGTCCTCGCCCGCGGTCGCGCCGAGGCCGGTGTCGGCGCCGGGCGAGCTCGCGGCGTCTGGCCGGCTTGCCCAGGCGCCGCGCGAGCAGTTGATCGAGGTGTCGGTGCCGCTGCCGGCGGACAAGGCGGCGCCGCTGCAGGGCGCGACGGTGCTGCGCGCGCGGCTGTCGCCGGACCGATTGAGGGACCTGCTGTCGCTGCAGCAGATGGATCCGGACTGGCTGGCGACGGTGTACGACCGCGAGGGCCGTGTCGTGGCGCGCACGCGGGGTGCAGAGCGCTTTTTTGGCGTCGAGGCGCCGCCGGATCTGCTGCTCAAGCTGCGCGGGCAGTGGGAGGGGCAGGCCGACACGACCAGCCTGGACGGCGTGGCGGTGCAGACGGCGTTCGTCCGGTCGGAGGGCTCGGGATGGGCCGTGGCCATCAGCGTGCCGCGCGCGGGCTTGAACTCGCCGCTGATGCAGGCGCTGGGCTGGCTGGTGGGCGGATTCGTGCTGACGATCGCGGGCAGCTTGCTGCTGGCGTGGCGGATCGGTGGCCGCATCGCGGGCGCGGTGCAGGCCTTGACGCAGCCAGCGCTGGCTTTGGGGACGGGCGTGGCGGTGGAGGTGCCGCCGCTGGGCGTGGTGGAAGTCGACCGGGTGGGGCGCGCGCTGACGCATGCGGCGCGGCTGCTGGACGCGGCGCAGCACGAGGCGAATCACGACGCGCTGACGGGGTTGGCGAATCGATCGTTGTTCCGGCAGATGGTGCAGCAGCAGCTGGCGCTCGCGCGGCGCAACGGGACGAGCGTGGCGGTGCTCTACGTGGACCTGGACGGCTTCAAGGAGGTCAACGACAGCCATGGCCACGGGGTCGGCGATCTGCTGCTGAAGGAGGCCGCGCAGCGCCTGCGCGCGGCGGTGAGGGCAGGGGATCTGGTGGCGCGCCTGGGCGGCGACGAATTCGCCATCGCGCTGGTGCACCCGGGTCCGCGGGGCGCGGCGAAGGTGGCGGCGAAGCTGGTGCAATGGCTCGCCGAGCCCTTCGAGCTTGGCGAGCTGCGGGTGTCGGTGTCGGCGAGCATCGGCGGCGCGTCGGCGCCGTCGTCGCCGGTCGACGAGCCGGCCGACTGCGACGCGCTGCTGGAACAGGCCGACGCGGCCATGTACCGCGCGAAGCAGTCGGGGAAGTCGAGGTTTGTGCTGGCGGAGGCGTAGGGGACACTCCCGCGCCAGTGCAGCCCCTGACTCTCGAGCCCAAACGTGAACATCGACATCGGCGCCAAGCGCCCCATCGACGCCCATCAGATCTTCGTGATCGGACGTTGCTTTTCGAGCGCCGAGCCGCCTTTCGTGCTGCTGTATGACGGGCTCAAGAAGAAGGAAACCAAGCGGAACCTTCGGGCGGTCACTCCTGAAGCGCTGGCGATCAGGCTTGGCGCGACGGGAGAGGTCGTGTCGGTGGAGGCTCCGCTGTGGGGAACGGTCTGGTTTCGCGTGAGCAAGATCCGAGAGGTGATCGAGATGGCTCCCAGCCATCTGCGCTTGAGCAGCAGCGCAAGCTTCGGGGCGCGGGTGCTGTTCGATCACGATCCTGAACCTGGCGATGGCACTTTGGCCCCGCACCTGGGGTTCTCGCTCTACGGCCTCACGGCCGAGCAGGTCTTGGCAGCGCTGGGGCGGTAGAACCTCTTGCGTGACATTGACGAGTGATTCATGAGAACAGCGCGCGAAGCGATCCAGGAAGTGGTGAAGACCGGTTTGGCGCCGATGCTCAAGCGCCACGGCTTCAAGAAGAATGCCTTCAGCTTTGGCCGTCGAAGAGGCTCCGTCGGGCACTACTTCGATGTCCAGTTGTCTCAATGGAATCGAGGTTCCGAAGGCGGCTTCTATCTGAATGCCGGTGTCATGTTCGATGACATCTGCGCGTTGCGGGGCGGGGAACCACCAGCGATTCCGAAATACCCCGACTGCCAATTCATGGTGCGGTTGGAGCGCTTGAATTCCAGTCTTCCAGGCCTCTTCAAAGTCGACGAGGGCACGGATCTCAACGCGCTCGCGGAGCAGATCTCCGAGGCTGTCGAGCGTACCTTCGTCGTGCCGCTCAATGAAGTCTCATCGGCCCATGCTTTCGAAGCGACTGGCTGGCTGAATGCGACTCCATGGAGCTTTCCGGCGGTGTACAGATACGTCACCGGGAATCTCGCGGAAGCGCGCCGTCTGGTTCAGCTGGAGGCCGATGCGTTCGCCGATCGCGGGTGCACGTTTCAATCGGTCGCGGCAGGCCTTCATCTGAAATTTCCCTCATGAAAGTTTGCCTGTGAGCCTTGCGCGGTTTCTTGATGATGTCCATCGAACGATGGGCCTGGACAGCAGTCTGCGTGTTGAACAGGCGCTGGAGATCACGCGCGACCGGTGGTTGAAGGACATGAAGCTCGAGGCGCTGGTGAGCGCGACGCTGGCCAACTGGACATCTGGAAACTGCGTGGCGTTCATGCTGCCGATATCGGAGGCTTTGCTGTCAGCGGACATGCAGGTGTTGCATCGAGCGCTGTGGGCGCGAACCATCAAGCGTCAGGCCGACGACGTCTTCCGCAACTACTCGCATATCAGAAAGCTGAAGCAATCGTTCGAAGTGCTCGTGTCCGTCGAGTCCGCGGATTTCAATGAGTTCGACCCGCATGCCTATGACGACAGGGAAAAGGCCACATCGTTCCTGCTGAAGCGGCTCATGAGCTCGCTCGAGCTGTGGCGAGAGGGGTTGATGCGCAGGAACCTGAGCCCACGCGAGGCGGAGGAAATCGCCGCCTGCGTGCGGGCTCTCAGGAAACCAACGATCAAGGTGCGCTGATCTCCATGTGAAGGGCCCGCGAGCGGGCGGCCTCACTGGGGCCACCCAGGACCGGAAGTACCGCTTCAGATCCGAATGCGCCTCAACCCTGCTGACTCGCGAACGTCCCGCGGAATTCCGCTGCCGCGTCCTCGCGGGTATTGACCTCGAGCATCACGCCGCCTGGCATCCAGCAGAAGAAGCGCGAGCCGCGCACGTGCGTGATCAGTTCGGTCTCCATGCGGATGTCAGCCGCCAGCATGTCGGCGTGGATACGCTCGAGGTCCGAGCGCGTCGCCACTTCGACGCCGACATGGAAGTTGCGCGGCCAGGTGCAATCGCGGTCGCGGCCGTCCTCGATGACGATGTCGAGCTGGTCCTTCTTGACGATGCGGCTGTGGCCGAAGGAGGCCACCGAGAAGCCGAGGAAGCGCTCGAAGAACGCGGCCGTCGCGGGCGCGTCGGGCGAGGGGAAGCTCAGGTGGTTGAAGGTGGAACGAACCGTGGTGGTGTGCGTGGTCATGGCAATGCCTATGCGCAAGCCGGCGTGACGCTGCTGCGTCGGAAAACCGGCGGGGTTGCGCGTTGGCTGACGTAAACGCTTACGGCTCGGTGCAGGTCATGACGATCACTGCGAAGCGGGCGCGATCGTAGTGGCGGGCCGCGCGGCCGGTCAAGCGGCGCGATTCAAAGGACCGGCGCCGCGTGGGGCCATCGATGCGGAGGCCGGATTGATCGATCACTTCGAGCGCGCGGTCCGGAAAGTGATCGACCAGCGCAGCCGCTCGACCGGCGCGACGCTGTGCTGCCAGGCCCAGCGCGAGGGACCGCGCAACGCGTAGATCGATCGCGGCTCGACGGTGAGCTTGAGGACGTCGGCGCGCTTGGGCGCTTCGGGCGGGTAGGGACGCAAGCGCAGCGTCGCTGGCGCGCCGAGCGACACGCCGAACACGTCCTCGAAGTCCGGCACGTCGCGATGCCAGCCCAGCGGCGTGCCGGGCGCGTACTCGGCCACGAGCGCGTGGACGAGCGCCTCGGGCGCGATGCCGGCCCAGTGCGCGACGCGCTCGCGCAGCGGATGCAGCGCCTCGATGAGCGGCTGCGCGGGGCGCAGGCGATTGGTGTCGTAGTCGAAGCTGCCGCCATAGCTGACGACACGGCGGCGCGCGGTGTACGCCTTGTACTGCGCGGCTTCGAGCGGCAGCGTGCCGATGAGCGCGATCAGCGCGCGCTCCTCCTCGGATGACAGGAAGGCGGACTGGTAGCGCATGCCGCCGGGCAGGGCGTCGGCCGGCGGGTCGAAGTCGTCGAAGAGGGCGGGCTGATCGGCGTTGGGAGACACGCGGGCGAGTATTGCAGGTGGCGGGCGGCGCCTTATGCTCGCGCCTTCGCGCGGTGACGACATCTCTTCATCACAAGCGGCGCGGATAGTCGAAAGCGGGAGGGAAGCGATGAGCGACGGCAATGCCAGCGGCAGGATCGGTGCCGGCAAGGATTTGGACGGAAAGAAGCCGTTCCTGCGGCAATGGGGCGTGTTGATCGCCTTCGCCGCCGTGGGGATCGCCACGATCGGCGGCTTTCGCATGTGGACGGAGCATCAGGCCGATCAGCCCATCGTCGAGCCGTACAGGGCCTACGTCGCCGGATTGGCCGCGGCCTCGCCGCGCGCGGCGGATTTCCTCAAGCGCTACCAGGCGGTCTATGGGCGCGACACGGTGATGTCGAAGCACTACCTCCAGATGTGCGCGGTCATGACGCGCGTCGCCGCCGAGGAGGGCGCGCACCCCGAGAAGATCCACGCCGGTCAGGCGGGGACCTGCGCCGCGATGGCGCAGATGATGGTGGAACCGCTGGAGTTGCCGTGAGCAATTGCGCAGGACGAGTGAGGGGAATCGCGGCCCGCTCGCGGATCGGAGCGGTGGTGTGTCTCGCGTCGATCGCCGGGCCGCTGGTCGCATATGCGGCCGGGCCACACGCGTCGACCGATGAAGACCGGCGGGCCGCAGCCGCGCTCAACCAGGATGGCGATCGCGCCTACCGGGAAGGACGATTCGACAAGGCCTTGAAGGCCTACATGAACTCCTATCCCAATCACCCGAACGCGCACGCCTATCTGATGGCCGGGGACGCCTATTGGCGTGCCGTGCTCGCAGCCAATCAGCCCCCTGTCGCCGAGACGCCGAAGGACGCGTGCCCGCTCAGCAATACGCACTTCGCCAGCGACGCGCAACGCAGCCTGGAGCAGCACTACCGGCCAGGCTTGGCGTTGGCCGACAAGGACGACGCGAGGAACAAGGGCGTGGCGGCGCTCTACGAGCGGTCGCGAGCTGCCGCGGCCTGCTTGACCGGCATTCAGGCCAAGTACGCGGAGCTGCCCAAGACCAGTTGCGTGGATCTGCGTGAAGTCGCTTCGTGCATTGGCGACCCTTTGAATCCCTGAAGGCCTCTCAGCAATCCGTAGCGACGCGGTGACCCGTCGCGAATGGCGGCTCGCGGCCGCCGGGAACCTGGCCCGCGCGTGACCGCCGTCTCGCGATGACCGCCAGCAGCCCCACGCCCGCCATCATCAGCGCGTAGGTCGACGGTTCCGGTATCGGCATCGCCAGCCAGGTGCCGCCGCCCGGACCGGAGCCCCCCGCGGCGAAACCATCCTCATTGCCGGCGGTGAAGCCGTCCCGCCCCGTCGTGCTCGTGATCCCGGTCACGTCGTGGCGGCCGGTGGGAAGGATCCAGTAGTCCTGCAGCCAGATGTTCCAGTCCGTGGGCAGGCCGTGGGCGTCGACGCTGTTGATCTTCAGGTCGCCGCTCAACTCGTGCCACACCCAGCAGCAGACCGTATCGCCCGGGATCAGGGGCGTCTGGATCGAGAAGTGATGGCCCGGATCCTTCGCCGCCTGCACCGACATCCGGAACCACTTCACATCGCTCAGCGACGTGCCTGCCGTCAACGGCGCATCGTCGATCACCTCCACGACGATCCGTCCCGTGGTCGTGTAGTCGTAGTAGGGCGAATCCGGCGGCACCAGGTAATGCGAGAACGACATCGGGATGGTGTTGCCGAGGTAGACGTAGCGGAACTCCTCGGCAGCGGCCGGCGCGCTGACGCCCAGCCCGAAAAACGCGCAGGCGCACAGGCGCACCAGCGCCCGCGAAAGCAGCGATGTCATGGTGATCTCCCTGATCGATCCGGCAGCAGCAGCACTGCCGCCGAAACATTAGGCGAGGCACCACCTTGGGGCCATCACGCGCATTGGCGATTGCAGGGACACGCCGCCACGATTCGAGCGACAGCCAGCAAGCCCTGTCCGGCATGCGGCTTGCCGTCCATCGGCCGCGAAGCGAAGGCGTCTTGAGGCCTCAGCCCGACCTCCACGGCAGCCCGCGCAGCCGCTCGCGCTTTTCTTCCTCGTCGAAATGGGCGAGCGAGGGCTTGATCAGGTCGCTGCGCGTCACCATGCCCACCAGCGCCATCGACTCGGCATCCCGCACCACCGGCAGCCGCTCGAGCCGGTGCCGCGCCATGCGCGTCGCCACCGCGCGGCAGTTCTCCGTGGGCAGTGCGAACCGGACCGGCGAGCCGGAACAGGCCTCGCCGACCGTGAGCGCCGGTCTGGACTCGCCCGTGGCGAGCAGCGCGCGATCCGCAACGCCCACCACCGCGCCGTCGCGCAGCACCGGGAACCCGCGATGCGCCTGCCCAGGCCCGAAGCGCTCGGCCAGCACCTCCTGGATCGTCGAGCGTGCATCGATGGTCTGCACCTCCCGCGTCATCACTTCATCGACGCTGTGCCGCTCGAGCGGATCGACGCCGTACTCGCGATAGATGTGATAGCCCCGCCGGGCGATCTTCTCCGTGAGGATGGAACGGCGCATCGTCAGCACCGTGAAGCCGTAGGCCACCGCCGAGGTCGTCAGCAGCGGCAGCAGCGCATTGCTGTCGTGCGTGAGCCCGAACGCGAACAGCGTCGCCGTGAGCGGCGCCCGCATCGTGCCGCCCAGCGTCGCGGCCATGCAGACCATCGGCCACAGCATCGGATCGTTGCCGGGGAACACGTGCGACAGCACCACCCCCAGTCCGGCGCCCATCATCAGCAGCGGCGCGAGCACGCCGCCCGAGGTCCCGGAGGCCAGCGAGATCACCCAGATCACCGCCTTGACCGCCAGCAGCGCGACCGCCACGCCCAGCGCGAGCCGGTTGTTGAGCAGGTCGCCGATCACGTCGTAGCCCACGCCGAGCGCGCGCGGCTGCAGCCAGCCACCGATGCCGACGGCCAGGCCGCCGATCGCGGGCCACCACATCCAGTGGATCGGGAGCCGCCCGAACGCGTCCTCGACCTTGTAGAGCGACAGCGACAGCGACGCCGCCAGCGCGCCGCACAGCACGCCCGCGACCACGCACCACACCAGCGTCATCGGCCCAGGCACCAGCGTCTGGAGCGGGAACAGCGGCCCGGGCTCCATCAGCAGCGGGCGCAGGAAGCCCGCCGCCGCGCAGGCCACCGCCACCGGCAGCAGGCTGCGCGGGCGCAGCTCGAAGAGCAGCAGCTCGACCGCCAGCAGCACCGCCGCCACCGGCGTGCCGAACACCGCCGTCATCCCCGCGGTGGCGCCCGCCACCAGCAGCGCCTTGCGCTCGGCCGCCGTCAGGTGGAAGTGCTGCGCGATCAGCGAGCCGATGGCGCCGCCGGTCATGATGATCGGCCCCTCGGCGCCGAAAGGCCCGCCGCTGCCGATCACGATGCCCGAGGACAGCGGCTTGAGCACCGCGACCTTCGGCGACATGCGGCTCTTGCCGAACAGGATCGCCTCGATCGCCTCCGGGATGCCGTGGCCGCGGATCTTCTCCGAGCCGTAGCGCGCCACCAGCCCGACGATCAGGCCGCCGATCACCGGCACCACGATCACCCACGCGCCCAGCGTGTGCGTGGCCGGCGAACGCTCCGCCAGCGAGAAGCTCTGGAAGAAGAACAGGTTGGTGAAGAAGCGGATCAGGTCGAGCAGCACGCGCGCCGCCACGGTGCTCAGCGCGCCGATGCCGATGGCCATCGCGGTGATGCGCAGCAGCCGCGCGTCGAGCGAGAAATCGCCGCGATGCGGCGTGCGCGCGTGGCGCGCGGCCGGGGCCCCGGACTTGGCGTGTGCGTTCATGGCTGCTCCGGAAGGTCGATCTGCGGCACCTTGAACACGCCCTTGAGCGAGCGCAGTTCAGCGCGGTGCAGCGCCGCCAGGCGCTCCAGCAGCCGCTGGCCCTCGGGCAGCAGATGCACCTGGACCTGGCGCCGATCCACGTCGCTCGGGCGGCGCTCGACCAGCGACAGCGCTTCACAGCGCGTGACCAGCGTCACCGCGGCATGGGGCTGCACCTGCAGCCGCTCGGCGATGTCGCCCACGGTCGCCCATTCGCGGCCGGGCTGGCCCTTGATGTGCAGCAGCACCAGGTACTGCTGCGGCGTCAGGCCTTCCGACTGCGCGGCGCGCTCGGAGAAGCGCTCGAAACGGCGCATCTGGTAGCGGAAGTCCGACAGGGACTCGAAGTCCTTCTTGGAAGGCGTCCGGGAGGAAGGCGGCATGTCGTCGACGGCGCGAAAAAGTCGCGAGTATATGTCGCGTCGCGATATATATGCATCGCGTCGCGATATGTCCATGCCGGCGCCGCCGAGCCGCCGCCGCGCGGCCGCGCTGGCGCACGCCGTCTTCAGCCGCCCAGGTAGTTGTCCTTGACCCGGATGTAATGCTCGGCGGAGTACTTCAGGTAGGCGATCTCCTCGGCCGTCAGCTCGCGCACCGCGACCGCCGGCCGGCCGATGTAGAGGTTCCCGCCCTTGAGGACCTTGCCCGGCGAGACCAGGCTGCCGGCGCCGATCATCACGCGGTCCTCGACGACCACGTCGTCCATCACGATCGAGCCCATGCCGATCAGGCACTCGTTGCCGATGCGGCAGCCATGCAGGATGACCGAATGGCCCACCGTCACGTGGTCGCCGATGATCAGCGGCGAGCCCTCCGGCTTCTTCGCCGACTTGTGCGAGACATGCCCCATCGTGAAGTCCTGGATGTTGCTGCCGGTGCCGATGACAATCCGGTTCACGTCGCCGCGCAGCACGGTGTTGCACCAGACCGAGCTGTCGCGGCCGATCGTCACGTCGCCGATCACCTGGGCGGACTCGTGGATGAACACGCGCTGGGCAATGGCTGGCGAGGCGGAGAGATAAGAGGACAAGGGCATGGCGGATGGCGTCCGGAAACGGAAGAAGAAGGCGATTGTGGCGGCAGGCGGCGAGCACGCGCCCGCCAGGACGGTCAAGGAGGCAGCCAAGCCGGCCAAGCCGGCAAGGGCGCCGCGCGCGGCGCGCCATCACCATCACGTCTACGTCGTCGAGCTCGCCGATCGGGTCTGGAACGAGCCGCGCTTTCGCAAGGCCAATCCGGACCACCGGCTGGGCATGCCTTTCGTCTACGTCGGCATGACCGGGCTCGACCCCGACCTGCGCTTCGACAAGCACAAGGCCGGCATCCAGGCCAACCGCTTCGTCTTCGACTACGGCCTGCGCCTGCTGCCCCAGCTCTACGAGGTCTACAACCCGATGCCCTACGAGGCCGCCCGCGAGATGGAAGTCGAGCTCGCCATCGGCTTGCGCGAAGCCGGCTACGGTGTGTGGCAGGCCTGATGCTGTTCCGGTACAGCCTGCGGGGATGATGGCGCGGCCCATCGATCCGCTTCAGGAGTTCCCATGACCGCCACGCCCGAGACCCTGCCCACCTACGCCGACGTCGAGGCCGCCGCCCGCCGCATCGACGGTCACGCGCATCGCACGCCGGTGCTGACCTCGCGCACCGTCGACGAGCAGCTTGGCGCCCAGGTCTTCTTCAAGTGCGAGAACTTCCAGCGCATGGGCGCCTTCAAGTTCCGCGGCGCCTTCAATGCGCTGTCGCGCTTCACGCCGGAGCAGCGCCGGCGCGGCGTGGTGGCGTTCTCGTCGGGCAATCACGCGCAGGCGGTGGCGCTGTCGGCGCGGCTGCTCGGCATGCCGGCCACGATCGTGATGCCCAAGGATGCGCCCGCGGCCAAGATCGCCGCGACGCGCGGCTATGGCGGCGAGGTCGTGCTCTACGACCGCTACACCGAGGACCGCCAGCAGATCGGCCGCGACCTGGCCGAGCGGCATGGCTTCACGCTGATCCCGCCCTACGACCATCCCGACGTGCTCTGCGGCCAGGGCACCGCCGCGAAGGAGCTGATCGAGGAGGTCGGCCAGCTGGACGCCGTGTTCACGCCGCTGGGCGGCGGCGGCCTGCTGTCGGGCACGGCGCTGGCGGTGCGCGCGCTGTCGCCGGCCGCGAAGATCTACGGCGTCGAGCCGGAGGCCGGCAATGATGGCCAGCAGTCTTTCCGCAGCGGCAGGCTGG
Organism: Roseateles sp.; assembly: GCF_039595595.1. Lineage (GTDB taxonomy): Bacteria > Pseudomonadota > Gammaproteobacteria > Burkholderiales > Burkholderiaceae_C > Roseateles. Next base: position 95,637 of record NZ_JBCNLG010000014.1, read on the forward strand.
TCCACATCGACACGCCGCGCAGCATCGCCGATGGCGTCCAGACGCAGCAGCTCGGTGACCTGACCTTCGCGCTGATCCGCCGTCTGGTCGATGACGTCGTCACCGTCCCCGATGCCGCGCTGGTCGACGCGATGGGCTTCTTCGCGACGCGGATGAAGATGATGGTCGAGCCGACCGGCTGCCTGGGCTTCGCCGCCGCGCGGGCGATGAAGGATCAGCTCAAGGGCCAGCGCGTCGGCATCGTCATCAGCGGCGGCAACGTCGACATCGCGCGCTTGTGCGACCTGGTCGGCGGGGCCGGGGACGGGCTCAACCCGGCGGCCTGAGGAAGCGGCCGACGTCGCGCGCCACGACGGCGGCGCGCAGCCGCTCCACCCAGGCAAGCACGGCCGCGCGGCGCTCCGGATGTTCGCCGGCCTGGAGGCTGTTCATCACGGCCTCCTCGCGGGACGAGGCCTCGCACACACCGTCGGTGAGACAAGGCCCCCAGACGATCACGTCCCGCCCGTCGCAGACCAGCCCGAGCGAGCAGGGCAGCAGCATCGCGGCGCCCTCCAGCAGCAGGCGTTCGTCGCCGTCGATGCGCTTGCCGTCGAAGACGAGGGACTCGCCCTCCCGCGCCAGCAGGCCGGGGCCGAGCTCCGCCAGCATCAGCGGATCGGGGCGCGCCAGGATCGCCGTCAGACGCTCGCGCGCCTCGGCGCTGCCGGGACGGGCGGGCCGGTCCATCACCGCGATCAACGGATCGACCGCGCCCGGCGGCACGTTCATCGCCTCGCGCAACTCGTCGGGCTGCAACTGCGAGCAGCCCGCCGACAGCTGGTCGCGGATCGCCTGCGCGCGCTGCACGCCCGGCTGGTTCATGTCGACCACCGGCTGGAAGGTGGCGGGCATCAGTTGCTCGCGCATCGCGATCATCTCCAGCGCCGAGCACTGCCGCGCGAGCGCGCGGGCGTACAGCCAGCCGCCCTCGGACCGGTGGCGCAGCGCCGTCAGCAGGCTGCTGCGGAGCTCCGACAGCGGCGCGCGCAGCAGGGCGCCCAGATCGACCGGGCCGCCGCCGGCAAGCGCCAGCCGCGCGGCGGGCGGCGCCGGAGCGGCGCTCGCCCCGGTCTCCGGTCTCGGGAGCGCCTGGAACGCGGCTTGCGCCGCGCCGCCCTCGGCCAGCGTGACGGGCTCGCGGCCCGGACCGGCGAGCCAGCCCGCCGCGAAGCCGGTCAGCGCCCCCATCACGGCCGCCAGGACCGCGACGCGGGCGGGGCTCACCAGACCGCCTGCGGCCAGCCGTCCGAGCCCCAGGTCACGTTGTTGATGAACAGCACCGGCGCGCCGTTGTTCTGCGCGTCATAAGCGTGCCAGGCCATCACCGAGCCGTCGGCCAGCAGCGATTGCCCGCCCGGACCCTTGAAGCGCGAACCGCTGGACGCCAGCACCGTGCCGCCGCCCGACATCATCGCCACGCCCGACTTGTCGGTGTAGGGGCCAGTGATCGAGCTCGAGCGTCCGACCACGATGCGGTAGGTGCTGTTGGCGCCCTTGCAGCAGGCGCCCTTGGACGCGAACAGGTAGTACCAGGTCGTGCCGTTCGTCGCATGCGAGATCACGAAGCCGTTCTCGATGCCGTTCGCCGTGTCGCGGGCGATGTTGACCGGCGTGCCCGAGGGCTTCAGCGTGGTGCTGCTGACCGGGCGGATGAAGATCCCGTTCCAGAACGAGCCGTAGACCAGATAGGGGCTGCCGCCGGTGGTCCTGGCCAGCGCCGGGTCGATCGCGTTGAAGTTGTCACCGGGCGCGGAGGTGATCACGGCGCCCTGGTCGACCCACTTGCCGGCGGCGATGCCGCCCGCCGAGGTGGTCAGCCCGATCGCCGACTTCTGCGAGCCGAAGCTCGACACCGCGTAGTAGCAGTAGCCCATCGATCCCCATTCGCCGCAGCCGGGCGCCCAGACCTGGGCCGGCTTGCCGGCGGCGACGTACTGCTGCCACCAGGACAGGCCGCTGCCGAAGATCGGCACCCCCTGCGTCCACGCGTGGCCGTCGTTCGAGAACTTCACGCCGATGCCGTTGTTGTCGGTGGTCTCGAAGATCCACCAGGTCGTGCTGGTCTTGTAGATGTTGGGATCGTGCGTGCCGAGCGAGCCGCTCAGGGTCCAGGGCGCGGCGGCCGCGGCGGTGGCCAGCGCGGCGGCGCCCAGGGCGAGGAGGCCGCGGGTGATGCCGCGCGTGAGGCCACGCGGGAGGCGCGTGAGGCGCGGGAAGGCGAGGGTCATGTCTTGTCTCCGGTCTTGTGGTTGTCGTGACCGGGTCCGACCCGCCGCGGGTCGCGCCGCGGCGGTCTTCGGACCCGCGGCGGATGCTAGGAAGCGGGCGCTGGCCGCACCAATGAAATCGGCGGGGCCGCCGATGCCGGTTCCGGCATCGAGGGGAAACGCGCGGTCGCGTCGCGGGCGCGGGGGACGCCCGAGGGGCGGGGTGACCTTGGTCAATGCCGCTGCGCCGGCCGGGCGCCCAGAATGCGACGGCCATCCGATTCCCGATAGCCAAAGGATCTCCGCGTGCAAGCCCATCTCACCGCCTCCGTCGGCGCCGCCGGCGCGAACCGCAAGCCCGATGTCGAATCCGTGCAGCGCCTGCTGGTCGCGCACCGTCTCTACACGGGCCGCGTCGACGGCCTGTGCGGGCCGCTGACCGTCGACGGCATCCTGCGCTTCCAGCGCGCCTTCATGGGCAAGCCCGACGGCCGCATCGACCCCAATGGCCGCACGCTGCGCCGCCTGACCGAAGGCGCCGCCCCGGCAGCCCACGCCGCCCCCGCCACGCGTCCCGCGCCCGCCGCCGTGCGCCCGGCCGCCGCGGTGACCGCCGCGCCGCGTCCCGTGGCGGCGGTATCGGCCGCCGCGGCCGCGCCGGCTCCGGCTGCCTCGACCACGGTCTCGACCAACGCCGAGGCCCGCAAGCTGCTGAGCAAGCTGGTGCCGCGTCCCGAGGCCCACACGATGAACCCCGGCCTGGTGGCGGTGTCGCCGTCCTACATGGTCCAGTCGCTGGGCCAGCCGCGCGAGTCCTACTCGCAGGATTGCCAGCCGCTGACCAACCTGAAGCTGAAGAAGCACATCGTGTCGCGCTCGGTGGGCCCGTTCAAGGCCACCGGCCTGGACCTGGCCGTCGAGAGCCTGGCCCAGGTGATGGAGGACATCCGCAAGGAGCAGCCCGCCGTCTACGAGGCGCTGGGCACGGCCGGCATGCTGTGCTGCCGCAACATCCGCGGCTCGAGCACCGGCATCTCCAACCACTCCTGGGGCACCGCGATCGACCTGACGCTCAATGGCGTGCTGGACCGCCGCGGCGACAACCAGGTGCAGGTCGGCCTGACGCTGATCGCGCCGATCTTCAACCGCCATGGCTGGTACTGGGGCGCGGCCTTCCGCACCGAGGACGCGATGCACTTCGAGGCCAGCAAGCTGCTGATCTCGCAGTGGGCGCCGCGGCTGGTCTGATCGCCGGCTCATCCCTGGGCGCATCCTCCGGCGCGTCACCCGTTGTTGCAAACTTCGCCGCGCGTGCCGGACGGCGCGCCGGTGGACATGGATACTTCGCCGTCATGAAGCTCCGTTCCTTCGCTCTTCTCCGCGTGCTGGCGCTGGCCGGCCTGACCCTCACCGCCGCCTGCCAGCCGACGCTGGCGGCCTGCACCGTGACCACCCCGCCCGAAGGCTGGGCCGCCGGCTCGGCCCGCTGGGACGGCGCCTGCGCCGGCAGCCAGGCCGATGGCCTGGGCGTGCTCAAGGAGCAGCAGGGCGCGGCGGTGAAGCGCATGTTCCTGGGCCGCGCGGCCAAGGGCGAACTGGCGCTGGGCGTCGTCGACATCCCGGACGAGGGCTACATGGCCGGCCGCTTCGCGGCGGGCAAGCTGCAGCCGACCGATGACCGCCAACTGATCATCCAGGCCTTCGACGAGGCGGCCAAGGCCGCCACCGCGGCGGCGGACCGCTTCGAGAAGGCTGGCAACGCCGGCTCCGCGAAGTTCTATCGCGCCAAGGCCAAGGCCCTGCGCGAGCAGATGGACTGAACGCCGGCTGGACCGTACGCCAGATGGACTGAACGCCGGCTGCCCTGAACGCCGGACGGATTGAACCCCAGCCGCCGCTGCTGCCAATCCTGGCGGGGGCGGCTCGCTACAGTCGGCCGCATGACCGACCATCCCCGCGCCTGGATCCGCCTGCCCTCCGGGGCGGCGCTCGACCTGATCAATCCGTCGCCGCAGGCCTGGACCGACCAGGACCTCGCGCTGCGCCTGGCGCGCACCTACCGCTGGGGCGGCGAATCCACCTGGCCCTGGCCGCTGTCCGTGGCGCAGCACTCGCTGCTGGTGCTGGCGCTGCGCCGCCAATGGGCGCGGGAGGCCGGCACCTCGCTTTCCCTCGCGCTGCAGCGCGCTGAACTGCTGCATGACGCCGAGGAGGGCTTCCTCGGCTTCGATTGCATCTCGCCGCTCAAGCGCGTGCTGGGCGAGCCCTTCCGCATCGTCGGCGACCGGCTGATGCAGGCCATCGCTACGCGCTACCGGATGCCGGACTGGACGCCGGACACCCATGCGCTGCACAAGCGCGCCGACAGCACCGCCGCCGCGACCGAGGCCGTGCACTGCACCGGCTGGTCCGAGCGCGAGGTGCGCGAGGTGCTCGGCATCACGCATCCCGTGCTGGACACCGATCCCTTGCAGGCACAGTACGGCGGCACGCCGTGGGAGCCGTGGCCGTCGGACGTGGCGGCGGCGCGATTCCTCGTTGAGCTGAGGCGCCTGGCCGATTGAGCCTCGCTCTCGACGCGGCCCGCCGCGCGGTTCGCCGCTTCGCAAACTTCGCGGGTCGAGCCGCCGGCCTGCGAAGCGCTTCGCCACTTTTCCTTTTCACAGCAGGGCGCGGACGCGCCACGCGGGCCGTTCGCCGATAGATTCTTCTGGAGCCCCTGACCGAGGGGAGTACCAGGAGACACGATGACCCGCGACGATGTGCCGCGCATTCCGCTGTTGATCAACGGCGAGTTCGTTCAATCCCGCAGCGCCGAATGGCGCGACGTGATCAATCCCGCGACGCAGCAGCGCCTGGCGCGCGTGCCGATGGCCACGCCCGAGGAAGTGGAGGCCGCCATCGCCGCCGCGCGCGAGGCCTTCAAGACCTGGCGCAAGACGCCGATCGGCGCGCGGGCCCGCATCTTTCTCAAGTACCAGCAGCTGATCCGCGACCACCTCAAGTCGCTGGCCGCGACGCTGACGGCGGAGCAGGGCAAGACGCTGGCCGATGCCGAGGGCGACGTGTTCCGCGGCCTGGAGGTGGTGGAGCACGCGGCCAACATCGGCTCGCTGCAGATGGGCGAGCGCGCACACAACGTCGCCAGCGGCGTCGACACCTACACCCTGCTGCAGCCGCTGGGCGTGTGCGCCGGCATCACGCCGTTCAACTTCCCCGCGATGATCCCGCTGTGGATGTTCCCGATGGCGATCGCCTGCGGCAACACCTTCGTGCTCAAGCCCTCGGAGCAGGATCCGATGGTGACGATGCGGCTGGTCGAGCTGGCGCTGGAGGCCGGCATCCCCAAGGGCGTGCTCAACGTCGTGCATGGTGGCGAGGACGTGGTCAACGCGCTGTGCGATCACACCGACATCCGCGCGGTGTCCTTCGTCGGCTCGACGCGCGTGGGCACGCTGGTGCACGACCGCGCCACGAAGGCCGGCAAGCGCGTGCAATGCATGATGGGCGCGAAGAACCACGCCGTCGTGCTGCCCGATGCGCACAAGGAGCAGACGCTCAACGCGCTGGTGGGCGCCGCCTTCGGCGCGGCGGGGCAGCGCTGCATGGCGGTGTCGGTGGCGGTGCTGGTCGGCGCGGCGCGCGACTGGCTGCCCGAGCTGATCGAGAAGGCCAAGGGCCTGAGCGTCGGCGCCGGCGATTCGGCCACGACGGACGTGGGGCCGCTGATCTCGTGCGCGGCGCGCGACCGGGTCGAGCGGCTCATCGCGCGCGGCATCGAGGATGGCGCGACGCTGGCGCTCGATGGCCGGCTGCCGCCGCTGAGCGGTCAATTGAAGGAGGGCAACTTCGTCGGCCCGACGGTGTTCAGCGGCGTGAAGCCCGGCATGAGCATCTATGAGCAGGAGGTCTTCGGCCCGGTGCTGTGCGTCGCGGAGGCGGCCACGCTCGACGAGGCGATCGCGATGATCAACGCCAACCCGAACGGCAACGGCACGGCGCTGTTCACGCAGTCCGGCGCGGCGGCGCGGCGCTTCGAGGACGAGATCGACGTCGGCCAGGTCGGCATCAACGTGCCGATTCCGGTGCCGGTGCCGCTGTTCTCGTTCACGGGATCGCGCGCCTCCAAGCTGGGCGACCTGGGGCCCTACGGCAAGCAGGTGGTGCTCTTCTACACGCAGACGAAGACGGTGACGGCGCGCTGGTTCGACGATGCGTCCACCGGCGGCGTCAACACGACGATCAGCCTGAAGTGAGGCGGAGCCGCCCATGGACTTCGAGCTGAACGAGCAGCAGCGCGCCTTCCAGCAGGCGGCGCGGGACTTCGCGCGCGACGAGATGGCGCCGCATGCGGCGGCGTGGGACGCGGGCGGGATCTTCCCGCGCGACACGCTGCGGCATGCGGGCGAGCTGGGCTTTTGCGGGCTCTACGCGGACGAGGCGGCGGGCGGTCTCGGCCTGCCGCGGCTGGACGCGACGCTGGTCTTCGAGGAGCTGGCCGCGGCCTGCCCGTCGACAACGGCGTTCCTGAGCATCCACAACATGGCGACGTGGATGGTGACGGCGTTCGCGCGGCCCGAGGTCGCGGCGCAATGGGGGCCGGCGCTGTGCGCGGGGAGCAAGCTCGCGTCCTACTGCCTCACCGAGCCGGGCGCGGGGTCGGATGCGGCATCGCTGCGCACGGCGGCGCGGCGCGACGGCGATGCGTACGTGCTCGATGGCGGCAAGGCCTTCATCTCCGGCGCGGGCGCGACCGACGTGCTGGTCGTGATGGCGCGCACCGGCGGACCGGGTGCGGAGGGCATCTCCGCCTTCCTGGTCGACGCGCGGGCGCCGGGCATCGAGTACGGCCGCAAGGAGGACAAGATGGGCTGGAACAGCCAGCCCACGCGCGCGATCGCCTTCGACGGCGTGCGCGTGCCGGCGGCGCAGTTGCTCGGCGAGGAAGGGCAGGGCTTTCGCATCGCGATGCAGGGGCTGGACGGCGGCCGCATCAATATCGCGACCTGCTCGGTGGGCGCTGCGCAGGGCGCGTTGACCGCGGCGCAGCGCTACATGCACGAGAGGCGACAGTTCGGGCGGGCGTTGGCGGACATGCAGGCGCTGCAGTTCAAGCTCGCCGACATGGCCACCGAGCTGGTCGCCGCGCGGCAGATGGTGCGGCTCGCCGCATCCAAGCTGGATGCGAAGTCGCCCGACGCGCAGGTGTACTGCGCGATGGCCAAGCGGCTGGCAACGGACATCGGCTTCGGCGTGTGCAACGAGGCGCTGCAGATCCATGGCGGCTACGGCTACATCCGCGAGTACCCGCTGGAGCGCTATCTGCGCGATGCGCGCGTGCACCAGATCCTCGAAGGCACGAACGAGATCATGCGGGTCATCGTCGCGCGGCGGATGCTGCAGGACCACGCGCCGGAGGCGATCCGCTGACCACAGCTCGCCGCTCTTACACCCTCGCCCCCGGCAAAGTGCAGCCGCCTCCTTCTTGCACCCTCGCCCGCTTGCGGGAGAGCAACCGTGTCAAGCGCTGCTGCTTACCAACTCCCTCGCCCCCCGCGAGGGGGGAGAGGGCAGGGGAGAGGGGGTGCTTCGAAGGGCAGCAGCGCTGTGGCACGAGCCCCCTCTCCCCTCCCTCTCCCCGCTGGGGCGAGGGGGTTTACTACGACGGTCGGCTCTTACCCCCTCGCCCGCTTGCGGGAGAGGGGTGAGGGCCAGCGGCCTTCGCCAACCACATCTCTTCTTCCATTCATCACCATGCCTCTTTCAACCGAAATCGATATCCAGTACGCCGGCCTGCGCCTGGAGCGGCGCGGCCACACCGCCATCGTCACGCTGACGAATCCGCCGGCTCACACCTGGACCGCGGACAGTCTCGCCGCCTTGACGCGCTTGGTGGCTGGCCTCAACGCCGATCGCGACGTCTACGCGCTCGTCATCACGGGTGAGGGCGAGAAGTTCTTCAGCGCCGGTGCCGATCTGAAGCTCTTCGCCGACGGCGACAAGGGCGTCGCCGCGACGATGGCCCGCCGCTTCGGCGAGGCTTTCGAGGCGCTGGCCGGTTTCCGTGGCGTGAGCATCGCGGCCATCAATGGCTACGCGATGGGCGGCGGCCTCGAATGCGCGCTCGCCTGCGATCTGCGCATCGCCGAGCCGCATGCGGTGATGGCGTTGCCTGAGGCGGCCGTGGGCCTGCTGCCCTGTGCGGGCGGCACCCAGTGGCTGAGCTGGACGGTGGGCGAGGCCTGGGCCAAGCGCCTGGTGCTGCTGGGCGAGCGTGTCGACGCCGACACCGCCTTGCGCATCGGCCTGATCGATGACCTGGCGCCCAAAGGCGGCGCCCTGGCGCTCGCGCTGCAATGGGCCGAGCGTGTGCAGGCCCAGAGCCCCACCAGCGTGGCTGCATGCAAGCGGCTGATCCAGGGCGCGCGCACGGCGCCGCCGCGATCGCAGCTGGCGGCCGAGCGTGAAGCCTTTGTCGCGCTGTTCGATTCGCAGGATCAGCGCGAAGGCGTGCAGGCCTTCCTCGACAAGCGCAAGCCGCAATGGCGCAACGCGTGAGGAGCGGATGATGACTTCTTCGATGAAGAGCGTGGACGACACGCCGGTGCGCTTGCGCACGCTGGTGACGGCGTCGGGACACCGCTTCGGCCACGCGACGCTGAACGCGCCGGACAGCCTCCATGCGCTGACGCTGACGATGGTCGACGCGCTGCAGTTGCAGCTGGACCAATGGGCGGAGGATCCCGCCATCGCCGGCGTGCTGCTCGATGGCAGCGGCGAGAAGGCGTTCTGCGCGGGCGGCGACGTCGTCGGCCTGTACCGCGCGATGCTCGAAGCCGGCGCCGGCCGCGTGCCGAAGGACGCGGCGGGCTTCTTCGAGCGCGAGTACCGCCTCGACCACGCGATCCATCGCTATCCGAAGCCGCTGCTCGTGTGGGGCCACGGCATCGTGATGGGCGGCGGCATCGGTCTGATGGCGGGCGCGTCGCATCGCGTGGTGACGCCGCGCAGCCGGCTCGCCATGCCGGAAATCACGTTGGGGCTGTATCCCGACGTGGGCGGGAGCTGGTTCCTGTCGCGCCTTCCGGGCCGCGTGGGCCTGTTCCTCGCGCTGACCGGCGCGCCGCTGAGCGCGGCCGATGCGCTGTGGGCCGGGCTCGCGGACCGGGCGGCCCGCGCGGAGGATCGCGGCGTGCTGCTCGAAGCGATCGCCCGCACGCGCTGGACCGGCGAGCGCGCCAGCGACGCCGAGGCGCTCGACGACCTGCTGCGCGCGTTGCCCGCTGCCGAACTGGCGCCCTCGGCGCTGGCCGCGCATCGCGCTCGCATCGACGCGTTGATCGGTCCTCACGACGCGCTGGCAACGATCGCGCCGCGCCTGCGCTCGCTCGCGGGCGACGCCGATCCCTGGCTGGCCGCGGCCGGCGCGGCCTTCCTGAAGGGCTCGCCGACCTCGGCCGCGTTGGCGCTGGCGCTGCAGCGGCGCTTGCGGCACGCCTCGCTGGCGGACGTGCTGCGCCTCGAGTACCAGGCGTCGGTGGGCTGCTGCGTGCATCCGGACTTCGCCGAGGGCGTGCGGGCGCTGCTGATCGACAAGGACAGGTCGCCGCGCTGGCAGCCGGCGGCGATCGACGGGACCGGCGAGGCGCGCGTGGATGCGCTGCTCGCGCCGCGCTTCGAGGGCGCACACCCGCTCGCCGATCTGCGCTGATCCTTCAACGACTTCGAGGACCCACACAAATGAGCAACGCGATGAGTAACCCGAGGAACAGCGCAACAAGCAGCGCAACAAGCAGCGCGACGAACAGCGCGACAAACAGCCCGATGAACAGCCCGATGAACGACACGAACCCGGTGGAGGAACGCATCGCCTTCATCGGCCTGGGCCACATGGGCGGACCGATGGCGATGAATCTCGCGAAGGCGGGATACGCGGTCACGGCGTTCGATGTGAGCCAGGCCGCGCTGGAGCGCGCCGGCCAGGCCGGCGTGATGGCGGCGCCGTCGGCCGCCGCGGCGGTGGAGGGCGCGACGGTGGTGATCTCGATGCTGCCGGCGAGCCGGCATGTCGAGGCGCTCTACCTGGGCGAGGGCGGGTTGCTGTCGCATCTGGCCGCGGGCACGCTGGTGATCGACTGCAGCACCATCGCGCCGGCGAGCGCGCAGCGCGTGTCGCTGGCCGCGGAGACGCGCGGCGTCGCGATGCTCGATGCGCCGGTGTCGGGCGGCACGGCGGGCGCGGCGGCCGGCACGCTGACCTTCATCGTCGGCGGCGAGACGCAGGCGCTCGAGCGCGCGCGGCCGGTGCTCGGCGCGATGGGGAAGAACGTCTTCCACATGGGCGTCTCCGGCGCGGGGCAGGTGGCCAAGCTGTGCAACAACATGGCGCTGGGCGTGATCATGGCGGTCACCGGCGAGGCGCTGGCGCTGGGCGTGTCGCACGGACTCGATCCGCAGGCGCTGTCCGCGATGATGGCCGTCAGCACCGGCAGGAGCTGGGCGACCGAGGTCTGCAATCCCTGGCCGGGCGTGAAGCCGGAAGCGCCCGCCTCACGCGGCTACGCGGGCGGCTTCGGGAATGACCTGATGCTGAAGGACCTCGGCCTGGCCGTGGAGGCGGCGCTGCAGGTCGGCGCCGCGGTGCCGCTCGGCGAGCTGGCGCGCAATCTGTACGCGCTCAACAGCCGGGCAGGGCGGGGCAGGCTGGATTTCTCGAGCGTGCAGCAGCTCGTCGCTGGAGACGGCGGGCCGCTGGGCTGAGCCGCACGCCCTCAGCGGGTCCCATACGGCTCCGCGGTGCGCTCGTTCTCATCGATGCGCAGGTGCTTCCCGAGCGCCGGAAACGCCCGTTGCGCGCAGCCCTCGCGCTCGCACAGCTTGCAGCCCGGGCCGATCGGCGTGGCGCTGTCCGGATCGCCCAGGTCCAGCCCCTTCGCATAGACGAGTTGCTCCGCGTGCCGCAGGTCGCAGCCCAGGCCGATCGCGAACTCGCGCGCCGGGGAGCCGTAGCCGCCGGTGGCGCGCACCTCGCAGTGCGCGATCCAGAGATAGCTGCGCCCATCGGGCATCCGCGCCACCTGCGTGAGCACGCGGCCCGGCTGGCCAAAGGCCTCGTAGACGTTCCACAGCGGGCAGGTGCCGCCGCTGCGCGAGAAGTGGAAGTCCGTCGCCGACTGCCGCTTCGAGATGTTCCCCGCCCGGTCCACCCGCACGAAGAAGAAGGGCACGCCGCGCGCCTCGCGGCGCTGCAGCGTGGAGAGCCGGTGGCACACGGTCTCGAAGCTCACGCCGAAGCGCTTGGCCAGCAGCGCGATGTCGTGCCGCAGCGCCTGCGCCGCCGACAGGAACGCGCGGTACGGCAGCACCACCGCGCCAGCGAAGTAGCTCGCCAGCCCGATGCGCGCCAACGCCGCGGCCTCCTTGCTGAAGCTCGCCGAGGCGATCAGGCGGTCCATCTCCGCGCCGCATTCCAGATACGCCAGCTGCGTGGCGAGCTGGAACGCGCGCTGGCCTGGCGACAGCGACGCCGACAGCAGCAGCAGGCGCTGCGCCGGCTCGTAGCGGCGCAGGCGCTCGTCCGCGACGAGCTGCACCTGGATGCGATGGGCGGTGATCAGGTGCGCCTCCAGCCGCTGCGCCAGGTCTTGCTGCGAGAGCGGCGTGATGCCGGCTTCCTCGCCGCCAAGGCCGATCGCCAGCGCCTCTGCCGCGCGGTCCAGCGCGTCCATGTGGTTGTGATGCGCGTAGAAGAAGTCGCGCACCTCCTCGTGCGGCCCCGGTCCCGCCGCGAGCGGCGTGCCGCGCTCGCCGCCATCGAGGTTGCTGACGCGCTGCTCCGCGCCGCGCGCGCGGCCGTGCAGGCGCAGCATCAGCTGCGCCATCGCCGGCATCTGCTGCACCAGCGTGCGCAGCTCCGACTCGGGCACGCCGCCCGGCACCGGTGTCTCGGCGACGATCTCGTGCAGCTGCGCGAAGAGCCGCGCCTCGTCGTCCTCGGAGAAGAACTGCAGGTCGATGCCCAGCGCCGATTGCAGCCGCAGCAGCACCGCGACACTCAACGGGCGCTCGTTGTTCTCGAGCTGGTTCACGTAGCTGGGCGAGAGCTTCAGCGCCTGCGCCAGCGCGGCCTGAGTGAGGCCGCGCTGCTCGCGCAGGGTCTTGAGCTTCACGCCGAGGAAGGTCTTGCGCATAGGCTTCCATAAGGTTCGCAAGATTCGCAAATGTGGCGAATCGACTTCGCATTTCATTGCTAATTCAGCCATTGAGTGCCGCTGGCCGTGCTGCAAAGATTGCGAATGACGCGACTATCCCATGCCCCCATGGACTGGATCAAGGCCCTGGCCGCCACGCCGCTGAACGAGCTCACCCGCAGCGAGCTCGTGCTGCCCCATCAATCGAATCACTACGGCACCTTGTTCGGGCCCGAGGCGCTGGCGCTGCTCGGCCGCACCGCGTACCTTGCCGCCGCGCGCTTCAGTCGGCAGCCGGTGGTGATGGCCGCGGCGCGCGGCGTCGAGTTCCTCGCGCCCATCGGCATCGGCGCGCTGCTGCACCTGCATGCGCGCGTCGCCCGGCTCGGCCGGACCTCGATGACGGTGGACGTGCGCGCGGCGCTCGATGCCGCGCCGGGCCTGCAGCCCCGCGAGGTGCTGCGCGCCAGCTTCGAGATGGTCGCCGTCGATCCGCACGGCCGCCCCGTGCCCATCGAGCCGCGCGAACCGCGCGCGGCGCTGCCCCAGGTGCCGTCCGCCATTGCCCAGGATTCACAGGATTCCAAGGATTCCCAGGAGGAGACCCCATGACCGACACCCTCGCCCCGCCGTTCAAGCCGAAGAAATCGGTGGCCCTGTCCGGCGTCGCCGCCGGCACCACCGCGCTGTGCACCGTCGGCCGCACCGGCAACGACCTGCACTACCGCGGCTACGACATCCTCGACCTGGCCCAGGCCTGCGAGTTCGAGGAAGTGGCCCATCTGCTGGTGCACGGCAAGCTGCCCAACGCCGCCGAACTGCGCGCCTACAAGGCCAAGCTCAAGGCGCTGCGCGGCCTGCCGGCCAGCGTGAAGGAGGCGCTCGAGCGCCTGCCCGCCGGCGCGCATCCGATGGATGTGATGCGCACCGGCGTGTCCGCGCTGGGCTGCGTGCTGCCGGAGAAGGACGGCCACGCGCTGCCTGGCGCGCGCGACATCGCGGACCGGCTGATGGCGTCGCTCGGGTCCATGCTGCTGTACTGGTACCACTGGGCGACGCAGGGCCGCCGCATCACGGTGGAGACCGATGACGACTCCATCGGCGCCCACTTCCTGCACCTGCTGCATGGCCGCAAGCCCGATGCCCGCTGGGAACGCGCGATGCACACCTCGCTGATCCTGTACGCGGAGCATGAGTTCAACGCCTCCACCTTCACCGCGCGCGTGATCGCGGGCACGGGCAGCGACCTGTACTCCGCCGTGGCCGGCGCGATCGGCGCGCTGCGCGGCCCCAAGCATGGCGGCGCCAACGAGGTCGCCTTCGAGGTGCAGAAGCGCTACGACTCGCCTGACGAGGCCGAGGCCGACATCCGCCGCCGCGTCGAGGCCAGGGAGGTCGTGATCGGCTTCGGTCATCCGGTCTACACCGTCAGCGATCCCCGCAACGAGGTCATCAAGCAGGTCGCGCGGCAGCTGTCCGTGGACGCGGGCACGACCAAGATGTTCGACATCGCCGAGCGGCTGGAGCGCGTGATGTGGGACATCAAGCGCATGTTCCCCAACCTCGACTGGTTCAGCGCGGTGAGCTACCACTTGATGGGCGTGCCCACGGCGATGTTCACGCCGCTGTTCGTCATCGCGCGCACCAGCGGCTGGGCCGCCCACGTGATCGAGCAGCGCCAGGACAACAAGATCATCCGCCCCAGCGCCGTCTACACCGGCCCCGAGGACCAGCCCTTCGTGCCGCTTGCCGCCCGCCAGTGATGACGCCCGCCGCCACCCTCTCCACCTCCACCCGCTGCAACACCGCCTGGCGCCGGCCCTTGCCGGGCACGGGGCTCGACTGGTTCGATGCGCGCGCCGCCGTCGAAACGCTGCGGCCCGGCGCCTGGGCGCGCATGCCGTACACGGCCCGCGTGCACGCCGAGAACCTGGTGCGCCGCTGCGATCCGGCGATCCTCGATCAAGGGCTGCTGCAGCTCGCCGACGGCTTGAGCGAGCGCGACTTCCCCTGGTATCCGGCGCGCGTGGTGTGCCACGACATCCTGGGCCAGACGGCGCTGGTCGACCTGGCCGGCCTGCGCGACGCGATCGCGGCGCAGGGCGGGGATCCGTCGCAGGTGAATCCGGTCGTGCCGGTGCAGTTGATCGTCGATCACTCGCTGGCCGTCGAGTGCGGCGGCGATGACCCGCAGGCCTTCGACAAGAACCGCGCCATCGAGGATCGCCGCAACGAGGATCGCTTCCACTTCATCGAGTGGTGCCGCACCGCGTTCCGCCATGTCGACGTGATCCCGCCAGGGAACGGGATCATGCATCAGATCAATCTGGAGCGGATGTCGCCGGTGGTGCAGGTGGAGCGCGAGGGCGCGCGCGGCCTCGCGTACCCCGACACCTGCGTCGGCACCGACAGCCACACGCCGCATGTCGATGCGCTCGGCGTGATCGCGGTGGGCGTCGGCGGACTCGAGGCGGAGAGCGTGATGCTGGGCCGCGCCTCGTGGATGCGGCTGCCGGAGATCGTCGGCGTCGAGTTGACCGGCCGCCGCGCGCCCGGCATCACCGCCACCGACCTGGTGCTGTCGCTGACCGAGTTCCTGCGCCAGCAGAAGGTCGTGGGCGCCTATCTGGAGTTCTTCGGCGAGGGCGTCGCGGGGCTGACGCTCGGCGATCGCGCCACCATTGCCAACATGGCGCCCGAGTACGGCGCCACCGCCGCGCTGTTCTCGATCGATGAGCAGACGCTGGCCTACCTGCGCCTGACCGGCCGCGAGGACGCGCAGGTGCGCCTGGTCGAGATCTACGCGAAGGCGGCGGGATTGTGGTCGGGCGAGGGCGACACGCTGGCTGGCGTGGTCTATCCGCGGGTGCTGCGTTTCGACCTCGGCAGCGTCGAGCGCACGCTGGCCGGGCCGTCGAATCCGCATCGGCGGCTGCCCACCTCCGCGCTGGCGGCGCGCGGCATCGCCGGGCCCTGGACCGAGGCACCGCGCCGCATGCCCGAGGGGGCCGTGATCATCGCGGCCATCACCAGCTGCACCAACACGAGCAACCCGCGCAACGTGATCGCCGCCGGGCTGCTGGCGCGCAATGCGCGCCGCCTCGGGCTCGCGCGCAAGCCCTGGGTGAAGTCCTCGCTGGCGCCGGGCTCGCGCGCCGTGACGCTGTACCTCGAGGAGGCCGGCCTGCTCGGCGATCTTGAAGCGCTGGGCTTTGGCGTCGTCGGCTACGCGTGCACGTCGTGCAACGGCATGTCCGGCGCGCTCGATCCCGAGATCGAGCGTGAGATCGTCGAACGCGAGCTCTATGCGACCGCCGTGCTGTCCGGCAACCGCAACTTCGATGGCCGCATCCATCCGCGGGCGAAGCAGGCTTTCCTCGCGTCGCCGCCGCTGGTGGTCGCGTATGCGCTCGCGGGCACGATCCGTGTCGACATCGAGCGCGACGTGCTGGGCGTTGCCGGCGGCCGCGAGATCCGGCTCGCCGATCTCTGGCCGGACGATGCGGAGATCGACGCGCTGGTGCGCCAGTGCGTGAAGCCCGAGCAGTTCCGCCGCCTCTACGAGCCGATGTTCGCGATCGCGCCCGCCGCGGCGGCGGCCGCCGCGCCGCTCTACGACTGGCGTCCGCGCTCGACCTACATCCGCCGTCCGCCGTACTGGGAAGGCGCGCTGGCCCGCGAGCGCACGCTGCGCGGCCTGCGCGCGCTCGCGCTGCTGCCGGACAACATCACCACCGACCACCTGTCGCCGTCCAACGCGATCCTGGCGAACTCGGCGGCGGGCGAGTACCTCGCCCGCATGGGGCTGCCGGAGGAGGACTTCAATTCCTACGCGACGCACCGCGGCGATCACCTGACCGCCCAGCGCGCGACCTTCGCGAATCCAACGCTGCGCAACGAGATGGTCCGGGGCGCCGATGGCGGCGTCATCGCGGGCTCGCTGGCGCGCCTGGAGCCGGACGGCCGCGTGATGCGCATGTGGGAAGCCATCGAGACCTACATGGCGCGCCGGCAGCCGCTGATCGTGATCGCCGGCGCGGACTACGGGCAGGGCTCGTCACGCGACTGGGCCGCCAAGGGCGTGCGGCTGGCTGGGGTGGAGGTCATCGCGGCCGAGGGCTTCGAGCGCATCCATCGCACCAACCTGATCGGCATGGGCGTGCTGCCGCTGGAGTTCCTGCCCGGCGTGACGCGTCTGACGCTGGGGCTGGACGGTACGGAGGTCTACGACGTGGCCGGCACGCCGGCGCCGCGTGCGACGATGACGCTGGTCGTCCATCGCCGCGACGGCGTCCGCACCGAGGTGCCGGTGCGGTGCCGGCTCGATACCGCCGAGGAGATGGCGATCTACCAGGCGGGCGGCGTGCTGCAGCGCTTCGCCCAGGACTTCCTCGCGGCCGCGGCGCCGCGCGATCTCGAAGTGACGTCATGAGCTTTCTTCCGCAATTGAAGATTCCCGCGACCTACCTGCGGGGCGGCACCAGCAAGGGCGTGTTCTTCCGCCTCGAGGACCTGCCCGAGGCGGCCCGCGAGGCGGGCCCGGTGCGTGACCGGCTGCTGCTGCGCGTGGTCGGCAGCCCCGATCCCTACGGCAAGCAGATCGACGGCATGGGCGGTGCCACGTCCAGCACCAGCAAGGTCGTGATCGTGTCGCGCAGCAAGCGCCAGGGGCATGACGTCGACTATCTCTTCGGCCAGGTCGCGATCGACCGGGCGCTGGTGGACTGGTCCGGCAATTGCGGCAACCTGTCCGCCGCGGTGGGGCCGTTCGCGATTCACTCGGGGCTGATCGACGCGGCCGCGCTGCCGCGCGACGGACGCGCGACGATCCGGATCTGGCAGGCCAACATCGGCAAGACCATCGTGGCCCAGGTGCCGATGCGCGACGGACAGGTGCAGGAGAGCGGCGACTTCGAGCTCGATGGCGTGACCTTCGCGGCGGCGGAGATCGAGCTGGCCTTTCTCGATCCGGGTGATGACGCGGGCGACACGGGCGAGGGCGCAGCGCTGTTCCCGACCGGCCAGGTGGTCGACGATCTGACGCTGCCCGAGGCGCTCGTGCCGGGCGGCCGGCTGCGCGCGACGCTGATCAACGCGGGCATCCCGACGGCCTTCGTCGAGGCCAGGGCGCTGGGCTATGAGGGCACCGAGCTCCAGGACGCGATCAATGGCGATGCGGCGGCGCTTGCGCGGCTGGAGGCGATACGCGCGCATGCGGCACTGCGCATGGGCCTGATCCGGACGCTCGAGGAGGCGAAGACCCGCCAGCACACGCCGAAGCTGGCCTTCGTCGCACCGCCGGCGGCCTATCGCGCCTCGAGCGGCAAGGCCGTCGCGGCCGGCGACATCGACCTGCTGGTGCGGGCGCTCTCGATGGGCAAGCTGCACCACGCGATGATGGGCACCGCGGCCGTGGCGATCGGCACCGCGGCGGCCATTCCCGGCACGCTGGTCTGCGAAGCCGCTGGCGGCGCGCCGCGCGCGGCGCTGCGTTTCGGTCATCCGTCCGGCACGCTGCGCGTGGGCGCGGAGGCCGTGCTCGACGGCGGCCAATGGCGCGTCACGCGCGCGGTGATGAGCCGCAGCGCCCGCATCCTGATGGAGGGCGCCGTGCGCGTGCCCGCCGAGTCCCTGATCGACACGAAAGAACTCCCATGACATCGACCCGCAAGACGCTGCGCGCGCTGGTGGAGGCGCGCCGCGGCGTGCTGGTGCCCGGCGCCTTCAATGCCTTGTCGGCGAAGGTGGTCGAGGATCTCGGCTTCGAGGCCCTCTACGTCACTGGCGCCGGCGTGACCAACATGTGGTTCGGCCTGCCGGACCAGGGCTTCATGGGCCTGGCGGAGATCGCCGACCACACGGCCCGCATCCGCGACGCGGTCGAGCTGCCGCTGATCGTCGATGCCGACACGGGTTTCGGCAATGCGCTCAACGTGAGGCATGCGGTGCGGACGCTGGAGCGGGCGGGGGCCGATTGCATTCAGCTGGAGGACCAGGTCGCGCCCAAGCGCTGCGGGCACTTCAACGGGAAGGAAGTGATCTCGACGGAGGAGGCGGTGAGCAAGATCAAGGCGGCGGTCGACGCGCGCCGGGATCCGGATCTGCTGATCATGGCCCGCACCGATGCTTGCGCGACGCAGGGCTTCGAGGCGGCCGTCGAGCGCGCGCAGCGCTTCGCCGAGGCGGGAGCGGATCTGTTGTTCGTCGAAGCGGTGACGACGCCGGAGCAGATCCGTGACTTGCCGCGGCGCCTGTCCACGCCGCAGCTGATGAACATGGTGATCGGCGGGAAGACGCCGATCACCGATTCGACCGAGCTGCAGGAGCTGGGCTATGGCGTCGTGCTGTATGCCAACGCGGCGCTGCAGGGCGCGGTGGCGGGCATGCAGAAGGCGCTTGGCCTGCTGAAGACGCAGCGCCGGATCGATGAAGACCCGTCGCTGGTCGCGCCCTTCGCGGAACGCCAGCGCCTGGTTGGCAAGGCAGGGTGGGATGCGCTGGAGAAGAAGTACACCTGAGCTGGGCGAAAGGCGAGCCGCCAATAGCTCTGATCAGTATCGACAGGGGGACTGACCCACCTCGATCAGTTCCCCCATCAAGACCGCATTTCGGAGGAAGGACAAGCGCGTCATTCATGCGGAGACTGCAGCCCTTCAGGTCGAGAACCTGACCAGGAAGGAGCAGTTGATGGCAATGAAAGCGAGTGACGAGCAGGCGGGTCTCGAGGATCTTTCGAGGGCGCTGCGATTTCCCAGCACGATCTTCGGCGCGATGGCGGACGAGGATGTCGAGGCGCGATGCGAGGACGCGGACTGGCAGGAGGTGCCGAACGAGCTCAGGCGCGTGCTTGCTCATCACCGTGGCTCGGTGGACTACATGCTGCTGATCCTGAAGCGAGCAGCACGCTTCGCGCGGCGGCATTCGCTGCGGCTGGCTGGGCCGCCGTGGCTCGACATCACGTGCGTGGACGACGTCGCCGCCGGCGCGATGTATGTCGTCCCCCTCGACATGAGTCCCAAGAAGTCGCTGGTCTGGGATGAGCGATTTCTCTCGCGACTCGCCGACCAGGACCTGTTGAAGGGGTTCTTCATGGTCAGCTTTTGCGGCCGCCAGGCCGATTGAGAAGCTCGTGTGGCTCGTGCTTGGGAGGTGCCGCGATGAGCGTCAGCGCTGAAGATTTTCTGAAGGTTTCTCGTGTCTTGAGGCATAGCGATAGTGAGCCCTGGTGGCGGGTCGCGGCCAGCCGCGCCTATTACGCGTCCTATCACTGCTCGCGAATCTGGGAGCGGCAGCTTCCGAAAAGCGGCGATGACCAAGGCAGGCGAGGCGTGCATGAGAGCCTGATCGCTCGACTACTGAATCCGGACGGGGCGTGTCGAGCGGAGCTGGCCAGTCGCTCGCGCCGCATTGGCGAGCACCTGGCGCAGCAGCGGACGCTGCGCGTCAAGGCCGACTACAAGATCGACCACGACGTTTCTGCACGGATGCTGGTACGCCAACTTGAGCTGGCCGAGCTCGTCTTCTCAGACTGTGCTGGCAAAGGAGTCGGAGTCGGGCCTTCGTCTCGTCGGCGCCGACCGGGCGGAATAGCCAAGCGATGAGGGCTCCAGGGCGACGCTGTAAGAAGCAGCGAGCGCTGCCCGGAAAGAACTCCCTCGCCCCGCTTGCGGGGAGAGGGCAGGGGAGAGGGGCCGTGCAAGTACAGCGGTAGAGCCAGGCCCGCAGGCCTCAGAACCCCTTCATGTCATAGCGCACGCCGACCCACGCCTGCCGGCCCAGCCCCTGATAGCCGAACACCGGCTCGACGTCGCGATCCACCGCGTTGAGCACCTTGGCCTCCAGGCGCCATTGCGGCAGGAAGCGCCAGCTCGCGCGCAGGTCCAGCAGCGCATAGCCGCCCAGCGTCGCGCCGACATCGGGCCGCTTGCCGATGTCGGTCAGCGTCGCGCCCGCGCTCCACACGCCCGTGTCGTAATCGACGGAGACGCTCTCCTGATGCGCCGCGCGCCGCACCAGCCGGCTGCCGGTGACGTCGTCCTTGGCATCGAGGAAATCGACGTTGGCCGCGACGTTCCAGTTGCCCATCCGGTGCGCGCCGGTCAGCGTCGCGCCCTTGAGCGTCGCCCGGCCGACGTTGGCCGCGCAGCCGAACGCGAAGTCGTCGGTCGGCGGGCACAGCGCCGGATCCGGGTTGTAGATGATCAGGTCCTTGACCTTGTTGCGATAGATCGTCGCCGACGCACTGCTCGCGCCCGATCGCCAGTTCAGCCCCAGCTCCATGCTGCGGCCCTTCTCCGGCCGGATGTCGTGGTGGCCGTAGAACGGGAAGTCGGTGTCGTTGAAGGTCGGCGCGCGGAAGGTCTTGCCCGCCAGCGCGCGCAGCTTCAGCGTCGGGCTCAGCGCGTAGCTGCCGCCGATGCTGCCGGTGGTGTTGTCCCCATAGGACGAGTTGTCGTCGCGGCGCAGGTTGGCCTCCAGCGCCGCCGGCCCGAACTGGCCGCTGTAGCCGGCGATGTAGGCGTTGTTGGTGCGCTTGAGCGTGTCCGTCAGCACGCCGTCGGCCTTCTCCTCCAGCCGCTCATAGGCCAGCACCAGTTGCTGGTCCGGCGCGAGGCGCAACGCGTTCTGCCAGGTCGCCTGGTCGCGCGTGGTCTTGAAACGCGGCGCGTCGGCCAGACCGCTGATGGAGTCGTCGGTGGAGCGCGCGTACTGCAGCGTCGTGGTCCAGATCGGCGACAGCGTCCCGCGGTAGTCGATCGCGGCCTCGCGCGTCTTCAGACGGTTGCGGTAGTCTCCCGACGGATCGGCCGGCGGACCGAATTCATAGCTGTCGTACTGCGCGTTCAGGCGGCTCTGCGTCGCGCTGATGCCGATGCGATGGCCTTCAGCCGGCGTGAACCCCAGCCGCGCCGAGGCCACCGTGCGGGCGAAGCCGTCGCGATCGGGGTTGTAGGACGGGCTGCCGCGATCACCGCGGATGGCGGTCATCCCGTCGCTGGTCTCGCGGCTCAGGCTGGCCGCGTAGTCGAAGCCGGCCTGCGCGCCGCTGACGGCGATGTCGCCCAGGCGCGAGCTGTAGTCGCCGACGGCCACGCCGGCATTCAGATTCAGCGGGCCCTGGCCCTTCTTCGTGACGATCTGGATCACGCCACCCACCGCGTCGGCGCCGTACAGGCCGGACGCCGGGCCGCGCAGGACCTCGATGCGCTCGATGTTGGACAGGCTCATCGATTCGAGCGAGGCCTGTCCCAGCGTCGCGGATCCCACGCGCACGCCGTCGATCATGACGACGGTGGCGCTGGTGTTGGCGCCGCGCAGGAAGTAGCCGGTGTTCTGGCCGGGGCCGCCGGTGGACGTCAGCTGCACGCCGGCGTAGCGGCGCAGCACGTCGCCGACGCTGCCGGCACCGCTGTTGCGCAGCGTGTCGGCATCGATCAGGACGACGTCGGCGACGCTCTTGCTCAGCGGCTGCGCTTCGCGGGTGCCGACGACGATGACGGGATCGAGCGAGGACTGCGCCGCGGCGATCGACGGAACGAGGGAGAGGGCGGGCGCGGCCATCAGCGCGGCACGGGCGACGGCGCGCAGCGCGGCGCGGGGACGGGAGACTTGCATGTCGGATTCACAAAGCGGCGGCATGTGGCCGCTTCCCCGCGGCCGCATGCGGAATGGACGCGTCGCCACGCGATGCGTCCGCCTGTTGGCCGGTATCCGGGCTGTCGGAAGAATGAGCCCGTGTTGCCTTCCCGGACCGGACGTCCAGTGGTCTCAGACACGAGCCGCGCGCCGCGAGGGCCGATGACATCGGGGGGGCGACGATCTCGGCGGGGCGCGCCTTCCGCTTACCGTTGCGGGGGCAGCTCAGGTTGGGTCCGCATCGCGTGGCGCGCGGTCCCTCCTGATTCCCGTTGAACTGCGCCGGCGGAGGACCGGGCGCGAGCACCAACGGGCGGCATCATAGCGGCGCGTGCGTTGCGCGGATGCCGCATGGAGGGGCTTGCGCCGCGCGTCAGAGCAGGCTCACGCCGCTGAGGTTCACCAGCGAGGTCTCGCGCATGATCCGCACGAAATCGGCGAGGAAGGGCTTGCCCGCGAGGCGGGCCGGCGTGACCGCGTAGAGCCGGCCGGTCAGGCCCGCCTGGCCGATGCGCTGGCGCGCCACGTAGCCGCGCGACAGATAGCTCTCCACCGCCCACAGCGGCAGCGCCGCGAAGCCGCGGCCGCTCGCCACCAGTTGCAGCATGGCCACCGTCAGCTCGCTGGTGCGCCGCGGCGGCGTGATGCCGGCTGGCTTGAGCACGCTGCGCACCAGGTCCAGCATCTCGTCAGGCACCGGGTAATGGATGTAGGCCTGGCCGGCGAAATCCTCGGCCTCGAGCCAGGGCTTGGCCAGCAGCGCGTGCCCCTTGGGCAGCAGCGCGACGATCTCGAAGCTGAACAGCGGATGCACCGCGACGCTGGCTTCGTCCGCGTCCACGTCGGACACGATCGCGAGCTCCGCCCGATCCTGATGCAGCAGCCCGACCGGATCGGCCTGGAAGCCGGACACGATGTCCAGCTCGACCTCGGGCCAGCGCTCGCGGAAGGCGTCCATCGCGGGCATCAGCCAGTCGAAGCAGGTGTGGCATTCGACGGCGATGCGCAACTGCCCGGCCGAGCCCTCGACCAGCCGGCGCATGTCGCGGTCGGCTTCGTCGATCTGCGGCAGCACCTGCTCGGCGAGCTTGAGCAGCCGCTGACCCGCGGCACCGAAGCTCAGCGGATTGGATTTGCGCTCGAAGAGTTCGATGCCGTAATGCTCCTCCAGGCCCTTGAGCTGGTGAGAGAGCGCGGACTGCGTCAGGTTCAGCAACTGCGCGGCGCGCGAGACGTTGCCGGCCTCGCGCAGCGCGATGAGCGTGCGCAGGTGGCGGAGTTCCAACGGTGTGTACATGAGCCGTTCCGATGATCAATCCGAAAAAGATTCGTTTGAATCATAGAGGCGCTCTGCTCATGATGTCGAATCAAGTTCATGTTGAAGAAGAAAATCATGATTCGGACTCATGCGATTGGCGGGGCTTCCCTGGTGGAGCAACGCGCTGCCGGGCTGGACTACGTGACGGTGGGCGCGGTTTCGCCGGAACGGCGGGTGGAGGATCTGGCGCGGATGCTGGGCTGGGAGCCGGGCATCGCGCTGGGCGCGGGCGCGGCGTTCGCGCTGAACGCGGACGCGCTGTTGGCCGCGGTCGATGCGGCGATCGCGCTGCCCTCCAGTCCGAAGGCCGTGCTGCTGGGGCCGGTGAGTTTCCTGCGGCTGGTGCCGGTTGAGCCGGGCGTCGATCGTCTGGCACTGCTGGATCGGCTGCTGCCGGTCTACGAAGGGCTGCTGGTCCGGCTGGCCGCGCGCGGCGTGACCTGGATCCAGCTCGACGAGCCCATCCTCGGCGAGCCGCTGCCGCACGACTGGCAGGCGGCGCTGCGCAAGACCTACGCGCGGCTGGCGCAGGTCGATCCGCAACTGCTGCTGGCGGCGGATGCGTCGCCATTGGGGCCGAACCTGCCGCTGGCCTGCGAGCTTCCGGCCGGCGGCCTTCACGTGGACGCGCTGCGGGCGCCGGAGGAATTGCGAGAGATCGCTCGCCGCCTGCCGCGGGATCGGGAGCTCTCGGCGGGCGTGGTCGACGCGGCGGTGATCCGGCCCGGTGATCTGCCTGCGGCGCTGGCGGCCGTCGGTGACGTGCGGGAGATGCGCGGCGGCCGGCTGTGGCTCGCCGCGCAGGGCCGGCGCGCCTGACCGGGATCCGTAGGTCGAGCTGCACGGGATGGCCTCGAAGTGGGAGTGAACTGCTGCAAAGCAAGGGGAGTCGGCGGCATCTGACATCGATCGGAGTCAGTGTGACGGTCGAGCAGCGTGAAGAGACTCGTGCACCTCTCCACTCTGCGGGCTCCGGCCTCTGAAACCATGATCGATTCCAGACACCGGCGGCAGATCGCCGCGCAACACAGTCCCGCTCAAGCGTCGGAGCGAGGGAAGCGTCCGGAGGATCTGGACGAGCAGCAGACGCAAGACATTCATGGCGCATCGCCCGACGCACCGGAAACGCAGCCGCCCGGGGCTACCTCCGATGAGGCGATCGACAGCCAGAGTCAGCAGCCGGCGCAACTGGCCGGGGAAGCGGCGGCAAGCGGTGGCGTACCGGGCGCCGTGGTTGGCGCGGGAGCGCTGGGCCTCGCGGGCTTGGCCGCGGTGGCGAGCGGCGGTGGGTCGAAGTCGGGAGACTTCAAGCCGCCCGTGATCGAGACGCCAAAGCCGGAGAAGCCGACGCCGACGCCCCAGCCAGAGCGCCCGGCGCCGGGTCCGGATGTGCCAGCACCGGATCCTGACAGGCCTGCTCCGGACGCTGGGAAGCCGAAGCCCGATCCGGACAAGCCCACGCCAACGCCCGAAAAGCCGACGCCCGAACCCGAAAAGCCGGCGCCGTCACCTGAGAAACCGACGCCGGAGCCGGAGAAACCCGTGACCAAGCCGCCGGCACTGACCGTGACACTGGTCAATGACACCGGCTCCCAGAATGACGATCGCATCACCAGCGACGCCGAGCTCAAGATTGGAAACCTCGCGGCGGGCGCCACTTGGCGCTACAGCGTCGACGGTGGCGAGTGGAAGGATGGAAATGCGGCTGGCGTTATTTCCGCGTCGGAGTTCGCCGGAATCAGCGCCACCCGGCAGGTGCGGGTCGAACAATCAAATGCGGCTGGCGCAAGCGATCAGGCGACCTTCGAATTCCGGCTCGACACCATTGCGCCAGATAAGATTGTTGCCGCCCAGGCAGGCATGGAAATTCACGACCAAGGCTCGCTTGATGTGAATTTGATCGCCAATCGCGACGCCGATTTCAGCCATGTGCAGTTCAGTCTCGACCGCGGTCAGACGTGGGTCGACGACAAAATCTCCGCGGGAATGCTGGTGGGGAATAACGGCGCACGTGACGTGCTCGTCCGGCAGGTCGACAAGGCCGGGAATGCCAGCGATGCGCTCGACTATCAGTTCACGCTGAATACCACCGGTCCGAGTGTCTCCCTCAAGTACGACACCGGCGAGCATGCGGACGATCGCGTTACCAATATCTCCACGGTCGTCATTGGGGATCTGGAACCGACTGCGAGTTGGCGGTACAGCCTGGACGGGGGGCGGAACTGGAAGGGCGGTGGCGCGACGAAAGAAATCGCTGCCTCGGAATTCGGATTCGAGGACGGCGCGAGGTCGGTCTTGGTACAACAATTTTCGACCGATGGATCAAAGCCGTTTGAGGGTGCAAGCGAAAGCGCCATCCGCACTTACGAATTCAATTTTCAGCGCCAAGCGATTGCTGCAACGATCGGAACGGATTGGCAGGTGGAAAACACGTTGGGGACTGCCGGTGCTGACCGGTTCGTCGTGGGTGTCGGCAAAAAAGGCGCAGCGAGGGTGGAAGGGTATAGGTATTCCGAGGGGGACGTCATAGACCTTCGCGGGCTTTTTCAGGTGGACGAGGGGAAGCAGCTCTCGGACTATTTTTCTGTTGCTGGAGGGGGTGGGAGAGCATTGTCGGTTAGTTATTCAGGAGAAATTGACAAAGGCCCTGACTTGACGGTTGCTCTGGTGGCAGCTGGGGGTGGTGACTATACCGTATTTTCGGTGCTATATTCTGGCGGGGTATTCTTCCATTCAGATAAGTCCTGATGAAAAAAACCGGCCTCGGCCGGGTTTTTTTTGTTCAGGGTTGCGGCGTTTACATGAACAAGTGCTCGCCCGCGTTCTCCCCGCCGAGGACCACGTAATTCACCTTGCGCAACTCCGCCAGGCTGCGGCCGCCGGCGTAGGACACCGAGCTCTGCAGGTCCTCTTCCATCTCGCGCAGGGTTTCCGAGAGATGCCCCTTCACCGGCTCGAGGATGCGTTTGCCTTCCACGTGCTTGTATTCGCCCTTGTTGAAGTCGGACGCCGAGCCGTAGTACTCCTTGTAGCGCTTGCCGTCGACCTCGACGGTGTTGCCGGGCGACTCCTCATGCCCCGCGAACAGCGAGCCGATCATCACCATCGCCGCGCCGAAGCGCACGCTCTTGGCGATGTCGCCGTGATGGCGGATGCCGCCGTCCGCGATGATGGGCTTGGTCGCCACGCGCGCGCACCACTTCAGCGCCGAGAGCTGCCAGCCCCCCGTGCCGAAGCCGGTCTTGAGCCGCGTGATGCAGACCTTGCCCGGACCGATGCCAACCTTGGTCGCGTCCGCGCCCCAGTTCTCGAGATCGATCACGCCCTCCGGCGTGCCCACGTTGCCCGCGATCACGAAGGTCTTGGGCAGCTTGTGCTTGATGTGGGCGATCATCCGCTGCACCGAGTCGGCATGCCCGTGCGCGATGTCGATGGTGATGTAGTCGGCGCCGACGCCTTCGGCGGCCAGGCGGTCGATGAGCGCGTAATCGGCGTCCTTGACACCGGCGCTGAGGGACACGAACAGCCCCTTGTCCCGCATCGCGCGGGCGAAGGCGAGGGCGTCCAGGTCGAACCGGTGCATCACGTAGAAGTAGCCGTTGGCGGCCAGCCATTCGGTGATGGACTCGTCGACGACCGTCTTCATGTTCGCGGGCACCACCGGCAGCTTGAAGCGGCGGGGGCCGAAGTCGATCGAGGTGTCGCACTCGCTGCGGCTGGTCACGCGGCACTTGCGCGGCAGCAGCAGGATGTTGTCGTAGTCAAAGATTTCCATGGTCCAAAGTCGCAAAGTCGGGCTGCGTTGATGCAGTGCATGCCCTGGGCTGCGAGCGCTTGACTTGGGACCCGGCCAAAAAAAAACCGGGTCCCAAAATTTGGGCCCGGTGGCTCATTCTACGCATGCCCCGGCGACGGCCTCGCCACCTTGCGGTGCAGCATGCACGGATCGGGGGCTTTTGAGCGCAGTTCGCTAAACTTCGCCCCCTTGGCCCCTCACCGGGCGACCTCAGAAGACCAGCCACATGCATTCCGTCGTCATCAGCGGCACCGGCCTGTACCAACCTCCGCACGTCATCACCAACGCCGAACTGGTGGAGGCCTTCAACCGCTACGTCGACCTGCAGAACGCCGAGCACGCCGAAGCCATCGCCGCCGGCACGCGCCAGCCGCTGGTGCACTCGAGCGTGGAGTTCATCGAGAAGGCCTCCGGCATCAAGCAGCGCTACGTGATCGAGAAGGAGGGCGTGCTCGACCCGGCGCGCATGTACCCGCGCTTCGAGGAGCGCGCCGACGACCAGCTGTCGCTGATGGCGGAGATCGCCGTCGACGCCGCCCGCAAGGCGCTGGCCGCGGCGGGGCGCCAGCCGCAGGACGTGGACGCGGTGTTCTGCTCCGCCGCCAACATGCAGCGCGCCTATCCGGCCATGGCGGTGGAGATCCAGCAGGCGCTGGGCGCGGGCGGCTATGGCTTCGACATGAACGTGGCCTGCTCGTCGGCGACCTTCGCGCTGGAGCAGGCCTTCAACGCGGTGCGCTCGGGCGCGTCCAAGTGCGTGCTGATCGTGAATCCGGAGATCACCTCGGCCCACCTGGAATGGAAGGACCGCGACTGCCACTTCATCTTCGGCGATGTGTGCACGGCCATCGTGGTCGAGCGCGCCGACCTGGCGGTGGCGCCGGAGCAGTGGGAGATCCTGGGCACCAAGCTGGCGACGCAGTTCTCGAACAACATCCGCAACAACTTCGGCTTCATGAACAAGGCCGAGGACAGCGATCCCGATGCGCGCGACAAGACCTTCCGCCAGGAGGGCCGCAAGGTGTTCAAGGAGGTGGTGCCCATCGCCGCCGCGCACATCGAGCAGCATCTGGCCGCGCTGCACATCCAGCCCACCGACGTCAGCCGCTACTGGCTGCACCAGGCCAACCTGGGCATGAACCAGCTGGTGATCAAGAAACTGGTCGGCGGCGAGGCGGGCGCGGAGATCGCGCCGCTGATCCTGGACACCTACGCCAACACGGCCTCGGCCGGTTCGGTGATCGCCTTCCACGAGCATCGCGCCAACCTGAAGCCGGGCGACCTGGGCGTGATCTGCTCGTTCGGCGCCGGATATTCGGTGGGCAGCGTCGTCGTCAAGAAGCGCTGAGCCGCGCGCTGGCCCCCTGAACAGGTGGCCCGCTCCCGTCCCGATCGGCGCAGCATTGCGCACGGAGCCCCGCCCCGCACGCCGCGGCGCGGCGCCCCGTCCTCACCGGGGAGCGAGCCATGGTCCTGTTGCTCCGCGCCTTCGTCGTCGGCGCCCTCCTGATGCCGGTGGCGCCGCTGGCGCTGTCGCAGCCCGCGCCGGCACCGCGCCAGCGCGTCGTGATCATTCCCAAGCTGGTGGGGATCACCTACTACGACGCGGTGAAGTCGGGCATCGACGCCGCCGCCCGCGAGCTCCCCGAGCTGGAGCTGACCTGGACCGGTCCCGCGCAGGACCAGGTGGAGAAGCAGATCGAGATGATCGAGCGGCTCATCCCGACCAGGCCCGCGCTGATCGCCGTGGCCGCGAACGATCCGGTGGCGATCGCGCCGGTGCTCGCGAAGGCGCAGCGCGCCGGCATCCATGTGATGAGCTGGGACGGCGACAGCCGGCAGCGCGAGTTCTTCGTCAACCTGGTCGACTTCGAGGAGTTCGGCGCCCGGCTGGTCGAGACCGTGGTGAAGGAGATCGGCGAGAAGGGCGAGCTGGCCATCGTCACCACCAGCTTCACCGCGCCGAACCAGACCAGCTGGATCGACGCGATGAAGAAGACGATCTACGCGCGCCATCCCGGCCTGCGCATCGTCGACATCCGCCCCGCCGGCGAGAGCACGGAAGAGGCCTACCGCATCGCGCAGGACTACCTGAAGTCCATGCCCGGCCTGAAGGCGATCGTCGGGCTGGGCGCGCCCAATCTTCCCGGCGTCGCGCGCGCGGTCAAGGACGCGCAGCTGGCGGGCCGGATCGCGGTGATCGGCAATTCGACGCCCAACCTGATGCGCGGCTTCCTCAAGGACGGCACCGTGAAGACGGTGCTGCTGTGGAACGCGCCGGACCATGGCTATCTGACCGTCTACTGCGCGCGTCAACTGCTCGCCGGCGGCCTGAAGGCCGGCCAGCCTTTCGAGGCGGGCCGCCTGGGCCGCTTCACGCCGCGCAGGGACGCGGTGAACCTGCAGGTCGCGCTGCCGGTGCTGGTGTTCACGAAGGACAACGTGGACCAGTTCAAGTTCTGAGGCCAGGGGCCCGCGGTGAAGGTCTCGACGCGACTCAACCTGCTCTCGCTGCTCACCGTGCTGGTGATGACGGCGCTGGTGCTGGGCGCGGCAGTGGCCTTCCTCCAGGCCGACCTGAAGCAGTCGCGCGAGCGCCTGATGCAGCTGGAGCTGCAGGGCGCGACCCAGGCCATCCGGCAGCAGCTGTACCGCTCCGGCGTGCTGGCCGCGGCCAAGGAGGCCCAGGAGCAGCTGCGGCTGCTGCGCGGGAAGGAGGGCTTCGCCACGGCGACGCTGTTCATCGTCGAGCGCAACGACCTGCGCGTCGTCTATCACCCGCAGGGGCCGATCGGCGAGCGGGCGCGGCATCCCTTCGTCGAGGAGATGGTGCGCCGGGGCACCGGCACGCTGGAGTACGAGTACCTCGGTGAGCGGCGCCTGGCGGTGTTCCACGCGCTGGAGCCGGTGGGCTGGCTGATCGGCGTGGCGGTGTCGCAGCGCGAGATGTACGCGCCGATGTTCCGGTTCATGCGCGCGATCGGCGGCATCACCTTCGTGGCGCTGTGCCTGAGCGGCCTGGCGGTGAACCTGTTCGGGCGCTGGCTGATGCGGCGGGTGCGCTCCGCGCTGCTGTGCGTGCAGCAGATCGGCCAGGGCGACCTGTCGGCGCGCGTGCCGCAGGCGCTGGTCGACGACGAGATCGGCGACCTGCAGCGCGGCATCAACGCGATGGCCAGCCGCATCGAGGCGCGCACCGCCGAGCAGCGCGAGGCCCGCCAGGCGCTGAGCGCGGGCGAGGCGCGGCTGCGCCGGGTGATCGAGTCCAGCATGATCGGCGTGTTCTTCTGGGACGTGTCCGGCGCGGTGACCGAGACCAATGACGCCTTCCTGGAGATCATCGGCTACACGCGCGAGGACCTGGAGGCGGGGCGCGTCGACTGGACCGCGCTGACGCCGCCCGAGGAGGCCGAGGCCGACCGCCGCGCCGTCGAGCTGCTGCGGACCACGGGCCGCTGCCCGTCCTACGAGAAGCACTACGTCCGCAAGGACGGGCGGCGGGTGCCGGTGCTGATCGGCGGCGCGCTGCTGAGCGACTCGACGCAGCAGGGCGTGGCCTTCATCGTCGACCTGACCGAGCGCCGCCAGGCCGAAGCGGACCGCCAGGCGCGGCGCGTCGCCGAGGCGGCCAGCCAGGCCAAGGGCGAGTTCCTGGCCAACATGAGCCACGAGATCCGCACGCCGATGAACGCGATCCTGGGCATGTCGTATCTCGCGCTGCAGGGGCGCCTGGACCCGCAGCAGCGCAACTACATCCAGAAGGTGCATGCCTCGGCGGAGTCGCTGCTGGGGATCATCAACGACATCCTGGACTTCTCGAAGATCGAGGCCGGCAAGCTGGACATGGAGGCGATCCCCTTCGACCTGTCCGACGTGATGGACAACCTGGCCAACGTGGTCGGGCTGAAGGCGGAGGAGAAGGGGCTGGAGCTGCTGTTCGACGAGCCGCCCGACCTGCCCACCGCGCTGGTGGGCGATCCGTCGCGGCTGGGGCAGGTGCTGCTGAACCTGGGCAACAACGCCGCCAAGTTCACCGAGCAGGGGGAGGTGGTGATCGCGGTGTCGGTGCTCGAGCGCGAGGCCGGCTGGGTGCGTCTGCGCTTCGAGGTGCGCGACACCGGCATCGGCATGAGCGACGAGCAGCAGCGCGGGCTGTTCGAGCCCTTCATGCAGGCGGATGCGTCGACGAGCCGGCGCTATGGCGGCACCGGCCTGGGACTGGCGATCAGCCGCCAGCTGGTGCGGCTGATGGGCGGCGAGCTCGAGGTCGACAGCGCGCCGGGGCGCGGCAGCCGCTTCGGGTTCAGCGTGCGGCTGGGCCTTGATGCGCAGGCCGCGGCGCCGGAGCGGGCCCGGCTCGACCTCGGACGCCTGCGGGGCGCGCGGGCGCTGATCGCGGATGACAACGCGAGCGCCCGCGAGCTGCTGGCGGAGATGACGGGCGCGCTGGGCCTGAAGGTCGAGACGGCGGTAGACGGCCTGGATGCGCTGCGTCAGGTGGCGCTCGCCGAGGCGCGCGACGAGCCTTACGACCTGCTGCTGCTGGACTGGCGCATGCCGGGCATGGACGGCGTGGCCTGCGCGCGCGCGCTGTCCGAGCGCCGGCATCCGCGCCATCCGATGCCGCCGGTGCTGATGCTGACGGCCTTCAGCCGGCATGAGGTGCAGCAGCGGCTGGACGATCAGCGGGTGACGGTGGGGGCGCTGCTGACCAAGCCGGTGACGCCGTCGACGCTGTTCGACGCCTGCGCGACCGCGCTCGGGCTGAAGGGCACGCCGGCGACGCGGCGCGCGCAGCGGGAGGAGTCGATGCAGGGCTACCGGGCCGCGCTGCAGGGCGCCCGCATCCTGCTGGTGGAGGACAACGCCTTCAATCAGGAACTGGCGCTGGACGTGCTGCACCGGGCCGGCATCGAGGTCAGCGTCGCGGGCCACGGGCGCGAGGCCCTGGCGATGCTGGAGCGGCAGGTCTTCGACGGCGTGCTGATGGACTGCCAGATGCCGGTGATGGACGGCTATTCGGCGACGCGGGCGCTGCGGCAGGACCCGCGCTGGCGCGAGCTGCCGGTGATCGCGATGACCGCGAACGCGATGGTCGGCGACCGGGACAAGGCGCTGGACGCCGGCATGAACGATCACGTCGCCAAGCCGATCCGGATGGAGGAGCTGTTCGGGGCGCTGGCGCGCTGGGTGCGGCCGGGGGCGGCGGTCCCGGGCGCGGCGGCGCGTGGCGCGAACGCGCGCGAGGGCGTGGGCGGGGACTCGGGCTTCGGCGGCCTGCCGGCGCTGCCGGGCGTCGATCTCCAGGCCGGGCTGGCCGGGATGATGGGCGATGGCGCGCTCTACCGGCGGCTGCTGCGGATGTTCCAGGAGCGCCAGACGGACTTCCTGACGCGCTTTCGCGCGCTGCAGGCCGCGCACGACACGGCGGCGATGCGGATGGCGCACGACCTCAAGAGCGCGTCGGCGGCGCTGGGCATGAAGGAGGTCCACGCGGCGGCGCAGGCGCTCGAGCAGGCCTGCCTGCGCGGCGCGGACGAAGCTGCGCTCGATTCGCTGGCCGGGGAGGTCGACCGCCTGCTGGCGCCAGTGCTGGCGGGGCTGCGGGCGCTGGAGAGCGAGGCGGCGCCGTCAGCCGGCGGGCGGCCGCGCGCTGGCGCCTGAGGCCTCGGGCGCGCGCTTCCCGGCGGTCTTGCGCTGGTCCTCGGCTTCGCGGGCCAGCTGCTCGCGCGCGAGATCGATGTCGCCGCGATCCAGGCGGTCGAGCTGATATCGGAAGTCCTGCATCAGGCCGTCGCACTCGGCCAGGCGCGCGCGATCCGCGCCGGAGCGGCGATCGAGCGCGTCGAGCAATTGCCGCACGTCACTGGGCAGGCCCGGGAGCTCGCTGTCGTCCGGCGCGTCGTCGGGGCGCGCCCAGTCGGCCATGTACACGCGCATGGCCAGCCACAGGTCCGAGTGCACGGCCTGGAGCGCGAAGGCCTGGCAGGCCGGGTCGGCGCTGTGCCTGCCCTCCGGGCACACCTTGCGCGCGGCGTCCAGCACCGTGAGTCCGATCGGCGGCGGGCTCATCTTCAGCAGCACCGCGCCGCCCTGTTCGGGACTGGCGAATCCCATCCGGGCGAATCGTCTGAGGGCCAGTTCATCGCCGGTGCCCACGTGCGTGGCGCCGCGGCTGGCGTCCATGATCGAGCGCGCGGCGGCGGTGTCCGGGCTCTGGCCGGCGGCCATCCAGAAGGGGAGCAGGTTGCCCGGGTCCAGGGCCATCCAGCGCGAGGCCGGCACGCGCGCGCAGATCTCCGGATGGCCGGCGGAGCAGCGCGAGGCGACCATGCCGAAGACGGCGGGATCGGTGGTCGCCTCCGCGATCGAGATCGCGCGCGGCCAGTCGTCGCGCAGCAGCGCGGCGATGAGGCGGCCGGGTTCGTCGGTGGCGCCGTCGAGCCGCTGGGCGAAGGCTTCGATGCGGCGCTGCAGCGGGGTGCCCTTGCGGGAGAGGCGTTCGTCGATGGAGTTGCCGCTGCGCTCGTTCACGGGCGTGTCGTCGCCGCAGAGCGTGTGGATGCCGTCGATGAAGGGCGTCTCGTCCGACGAGGCGTAGGTGTCGTGGTCCTCGGGGCCCGTGTCATCGAGGGCGTCCAAGGCGTCGAGGGCGTCCGTGTCGAAGAGCTGGAGTTCGTCCGCCAGGTCGTGGTCCGTGGTGCCCGCCGTTCCGGCATCGGCGAGCAGCGTGCCGGAGGCGGAAGAGGAGGGCGGGGCGGCGGGCGCCGATTCGGACGGGGTGTCGAGGGCGGAGCGAACGCCCTCCAACGGCAAGGCGCCGAACGACGCGGCAAGCACCACGGCCACGACGAGCGCAACGCCGGCGGCGGCGATCACCCATCCGCGCCAGGAGCGCTGGCGCGGATGAGATGGCTTCGAAGGGGCGTCTCCAGAGGGCATGCGTCGCGTGGTTGTCGGCGCGCAGCATACAGGCGAAGGGAGGAAGGTGCCGCAAGCTTGGAGCGTCATCAAAACTGATGATTGCTCGCTGGGGTGACCCTTTCAGAATCCGAAAGGACTGACGACAACTTGAAGGGAGGACAGTTGTGCACAGAGCATCCATGCCTTCTTCGTCCGCGAGGCGCCTTCGACAAGCATCTGGGCGATCGGCCGTTGCGACGTTGATGGCGAGCAGTTGCATCACAGCACACGCGCAGAGCTGTCAGAACCAGCCACAAATCCAGACGCCGAAGGAGCTCATCTCGGCTTGGATCGTGGATCAGTCGACCGGGCAGACGCTGACGAGCGGACAAGTCGTGCCGATCAACACGACGGTCCTCCTGCACGGCCATGCGGAAGCGCGCAGTCTGTGCGATGTGTATGTCCTCGATCAGGGAGTCAATTGCGTCTACGTCCGTACGGACAATCGCACGGTCAACAACATCGACCGCACCTACTACTACGCACCCAACGGGGTCCAGCCGTATGTAAAGACTTTCGGCCGCGATCCCGCCACCGGCGGGACTGCCTTCTACAACGTCCTTGATACTTTGGACGCGGCCCACTCCGGCGGGCCTAGTACGGTGGGCCTCAGCTCTGAAGGCGCCTACACCTTCTACACGGCCAATCTCATCAACGTCACGGGATGCAATATCGCGCCAGACAGCATCTCGGCGCAGCCCATCGTCCTGTACGCGCGTCAAGCGCATCCACGACGCTATTGCCCAGCTACCAGCGGCGACGAGAGTGTTCTGTTCGGCAACCCTTGCAACGCGCTCACGGGCAACAAGACCCAGACCGAGGTGGATTGGCCCGGACCGGCGCAGAGAGTCGTCCGGACATACAGCAGCGATTCGGCCTACGTTGACGTCGGCTTCGGCTATGGCTGGTCCAGCCCGCTCCTGCGGCGCGTATTCCGAGGCAATAGCCGATTGATCATCGAGCGCGGCACCGGCGAAAGTGAGCTCTTCACGCTCAGCAGCGGCGTCTGGAGCGGTGACACCGTCACGCGCTACAAGGTGGCCAATGGCGCCAACGGGGGCTATGCCATCTCGCTGGTGGACGGCAGCGTCGAGCATTACAGCGCGGCTGGGTTGCTGCTGGACGAGGTCGACCGGAATGGCCGAACCAACGTCTATCAATACGACAGCAGCAATCGCCTGACAATGTGGACCGATCCCTTCGGAAGGACGTCAACGATCTCCTATGTCGGCGCTTCTCCTCGGATCGCTTCGATCTCCGACGGACACGGGTACTCGACGAGCTACCAGTACGACAGCAATGGGGCGCTGACCCAGGTGACTTATCCGGATGGCAGCGCTCGTCTCTACAGCTATCAAGTCATTGCGAACAACGGCAATGTCGGAGGTGCCCTCCTGACTGGGATCACCGACGAGAACGCCGTCGCCTATGTGGCGTGGACCTACGACAGCGCCGGCCGGGTCGCATCCTCGAAGCGCGCCCCGGGCAGCGCCAACCCCGTGGACGTTCACACCTTCTCCTACACACCGTCCAGCTACACGACCGCAGTCACGGATCCGCTTGGCACCGTGTGGATCCTGACATACGCGACCTATTTCAGCGAACTCGTGCTTCGCACGAAGAAGAACTCTGTCGACAACCTCACGTACACCCAGACCTATTCGGGATACGGCTTCCTCGATGGCAAGACGGACAGGCTAGGCAATCAGGCCTGCTATGGATACGACTCCACCCGCATCTATCTGGAGACGCTTCGCCAGGAGGGCGTCCCGCCCGGCTCGTCGTGCTATCCGTACCCGTTCTTCACGCCGCCGGCGGGTGCCCGCCGGATCAGCACCCAATGGCACCCGGACTGGCGCCTGGAGACCAAGGTCGCCGAGCCGGGCCGCATCACGACCAAGGTCTACAACGGGCAGCCCGATCCGTTCAATGGCAACGCCACGGCGAGCTGCGCACCCGGCGGCGCGTTGCTGCCCAGCGGCAAGCCGATCCCCGTGCTGTGCAAGCAGGTCGAGCAGGCGACGACGGACGCCAACGGCGGCCAGGGTTTCAACGCGAGCCTGCAGAGCGGCGTGGCCAATCGAGTCTGGAGCTGGACCTACAACAGCCTCGGCCAGATGCTGAGCGAGACCGATCCGATCAACCACACGACGAGCTACGCGTATTACGCGGCCACCAGCTTCACTGGAACCGATCCGAACGCGGTGGGCTACACGCTGGGCGACTTGCAAAGCGTGACCAATGCGAAGGGGCAGGTGACCACGTTCACCAAGTACGACAGACGCGGCAACTTGCTGGAGAGCGTGGACCCGAACGGTGTCGTGTCGGCCAGCAGCTTCGACCTCAGGGGACGGCTCCTGAGCACCATCGTAGGCGGGCAGGGGGCGAGCTACAGCTACGACGCGGCGGGTCAATTACTCAAGGTGACGGCGCCGGACTCGAGCTGGATCGGCTACGAATACGACGTGGCGCACCGCCGAACCGCGGTGAAGGACAACCTGGGGAATCGCATCGAGTTCGTGCTGGACAACGCCGGGAACGTGACGGGGCAAAGCGCCAAGGACCCCTCGGGCGCTCTGGCCCGCAGCCTGAGCAGGACGATGGACGGGCTCGGGCGGCTACAGCAGACCACAGGCCGGGAGTGATGATGAGCACCCATCAAGCACGGCACTCGAGAGACGGCCTCCATCTGATGCCGGTCGTGTTGACCTTGAGCGTCCTGGCGCCGCATGCGAGCGCACAGGGATTGCCCGCCCCGCCGGCTTCGCCGGCGCCCGTGGTGAGCTACGAGTACGACGCCCAGAGCAACCAGACAAAGATCAGGCTGGCTCCTGGCGTGAGCGGCTACAACTTCGTCACGCAAAGCAGTTATGACTCGCTGAATCGGCGCAAGACCGTCACCGACGCCAAGAGCGGGCTGACGCAAATCGGCTACGACGCGATGAGCCGCACCACCAGCGTCTCAGACCCGAGAAGCCTGCTGACCCAATATCCGCGCAATGGCCTGGGAGACGTGACCAGCCTGATCAGTCCCGATACCGGCACGGCCACGCACACCTACGACGCCGCGGGCAACATCATGACTCGCACCGACAGCCGCGGCGTGTTGGCGACCCATGCGTATGACGCGCTGAATCGCCTCATCGGCGTCGTCTTCAGCAAGAGCGGCCAAGCGAGTCTCACCTACAGCTGGACCTATGACGAGACGGGCACGGGTTTCAGCAACGGCATTGGGCGCCTGACCTCCACCAACCACCCCAGCGGCGCGACTCGGTACGCCTACGACCCGCAAGGGCGCTTGCTCACCGAGACCCAGACGGTGAACGCGCAAAGCGGCGCCAATCTCAGCGCGGTGACCACCGCGGTGAGTTATGGCTACGACGCGGCCGGCAATATCACCAGCATCACTTACCCATCTGGGCGCGTGCTCACCATGTCTTACAGCGGCGGACATGCCACCGCAATCGCGCTGGCCAAGAACGCAAGCAGCAGCGCAAGCACGCTGCTGGACCAGATCGCCTACACGCCGTTTGGCGGCCCACTGAGCTGGAATTGGCAGACGAGCGGCGGGGCACAGGCCAACGTCCGTGTCTTCGACACCACTGGCCGCCTGGTGCGCTACCGGCTGGCCAACACCATCCGAGACCTCACCTACGATGCGGCCAACCGCATCGCCAGCTACACGCACTACGACGCCACCACCGGTGCTGCGACCTCAAGCCTGGATCAGAGCTTCGGCTACGACGAGCTCGGGCGGCTCACCAGCATTACTGCGGGCGGCAACACCTGGGCGATCACCTATGACGCCAATGGCAACCGAACCGGCGTGACGTTCAACGGTACGACCAGCGCCTACACGACGAGCGCCACGAGCAACCGGCTCAGCAGCATCACCAACCCTTCCAGGAGCTTTGGCTACGACAGTGCAGGCAACACCACCAGCGACAGTGCGAGCTACACCAGCACGTATGACCTGTCGGGAAGGCTGACGACCCTGAGCACCAGCAGCCTAACCGCGACCTTCAGCTATGACGCCTTGGGGCGACGCGTGCGCAAGTTCAACTCCTCAGGATCCAGCAGCACGGCGATCTTCGTTTACGACCAACGCGGACAGCTGCTGGGCGAATACGACGGCAGCGGACAGGCGATCCGCGAGTACGTCTGGCTCGGGGGCATGCCAGTCGCAGTTTTCATGCCAGATCCCGCGAACAGTGCAAATCCGCCGCTCGTTTACTACATTCATACGGATCACCTAAACACGCCGCGCGTCGTCGTCGACTTGGACAATGCAGTCCGCTGGCGGTGGCTTGCGGAACCCTTCGGGACGACCGCACCGGAGTCCGATCCCAGCAGCCTTGGATTCTTCACGCAGAACCTGCGCTTCCCGGGTCAGTACGCCGATGCCGAAACTGGACTTTTCTACAACATGGCTCGGGACTATGACGGCGATATCGGTAGATTCGTGCAATCCGACCCGATTGGACTCAATGGTGGTATCAACACTTACACATACGTAGAAGGGCAACCGACTGCGCACACTGATGAACTGGGCCTCGCGAACTCAGGAGCGATTCAATGGATGAGGCCTCGACCATGGGTTCGCCCGCAGGGTGAGTTCTTGGCCTGCTACTCCTCGTGCGTTTCCACTCTGGGCACAAATGAATCATGGAACGTTGCTATTGGAGCAAACGCAGTTGCAGGCGCGCCCTATGAACTTGTCCCGGTGTTTGATTATGAATCCGGAAGGCTTAGGGGGTTCGAGCGCGATACAAGTCTTGCTTTCAGAGTACTTAGGGATCAGTCGCCCAAGTATGCGAGCCGCTTGCTGCAGGTTGGTAAGAAATCGGCATGGGTGGCGGGGGCTTGCGTTGCTTGGACGGTAGGTACTTCATATGGTTGCATGGCTAGTTGCGGTGCGGATCCATCGAGTTACTAGAGCTATTGAGTCAGGAAAATGACAACAACCCCATTTCGATGTGAAAAGTCAGGCGAAGCACTTTCCGTAGATAAGGGGGGGAAGTGTTCCCTGTGTTGCCGCCTCCTAAGTGCCAAGTATTTAAGACAGGCGCTTTATATGGAGCAGCGTTCGCCAATTTGCGTGGACTGCATCGAGATGATTGCAGATCACGCCACTAGCTTCGTTCGCGATGAGTTAGTGCAGCCTTTGCCCCGCTTCACCGCAGACAAATAAGAAGAGCGACGCGGAGGCCGACTCACGCCGTCAATTGGTTCATCGCGGTGGTAGCCGCTCCCAATCCTCGTGCCCCAGAACGAGGGGGTATCCGACCGAGGGGTGCACGAGAGCCCAGAACCAGGACATCGAGGAGCTGAGCAGTGCTGTGGAGGAGTATCAAGACCAGCGTGAGAATGCAGTAATCCTGTATCGACGGGACTGAACGTTCATGAACCGCTTCGTGCTTCTTGGAATTTTCGCATTTGGCGGAGTCTCCTCCGCATGTGTTCTGGCTCGAGACGGCTCTCAATGAGTTTCTCGAATCCGAATGGGAGCGCGGCGTTGGTAACTCTCTTAGAGTGGTTCCATGAAAATGTTTGTCATGCTCGCTGTCACTGCGGGGCTCTCATTCGGCTTGGCGGTTTCAAGCTTCAAGTGCAACACC
The DNA here is from genome assembly GCF_039595595.1 of Roseateles sp. Taxonomy (GTDB): domain Bacteria; phylum Pseudomonadota; class Gammaproteobacteria; order Burkholderiales; family Burkholderiaceae_C; genus Roseateles. The sequence goes on from NZ_JBCNLG010000014.1 coordinate 135,407, forward strand.
TCTGACGAGGTCCAGGGTCAACATTGAGAAGACTTCCTGGGGCGTATGCCAATTCAGAATCTTACGTGGCCGTCCGTTGATTGATTCCTCGATGGCGGT
>NZ_JBCNLG010000015.1:0-134426 GCF_039595595.1 Roseateles sp.
GGGAAAGGCCTACAAGGTCGCCATGACCGCGTGCATGCGCAAGCTGCTGATCATCCTCAACGCCATCCTCAAGTCCGGTCAACCATGGAGGCAAATCGAGAGCGCTTGACACGGTTGCTCTCCCCCTCGCGGGGGCGAGGGAATGAGCCCGGCGAGGGAACGATTCCGGTGAGGGAATGATTCCGGCGAGGGAACGAATTCAACTCCCTCGCCCCGCTTGCGGGGAGAGGGCAGGGGAGAGGGGTCTTCGAAGTACATCAATGCCGGCCGATAGAATCCCGCCCCTCGTTCCCTGATTCCCGACATGTCCGATTCCATCGCCCCCATCGACGATCCCATCGACAGCGACGACGCTGGCGATTCGCCCGCAGGCGAGAGCGCGGCGCACCCGCGCGCCCGCATCCGCAGCTTCGTCGTGCGCGCGGGCCGCATGGGCACGGGGCAGATCAAGGCGCTCGCGGAACTGGGCCCGAAGTTCGTGCTGCCGTTCAAGCCCGAGGCGCTCGACTACGAAACCGTCTTCGGCCGCAAGGCTCCGGTGGTGTTCGAGATCGGCTTCGGCATGGGCGGCCCGACCGCGCAGATCGCCCGCACGCTGCCCGATGTCGACTTCATCGGCTGCGAGGTCCACGAGCCCGGCGTCGGCGCCTTGCTGAAGCTGATCGGCGAGCAGGACATCCCCAACATCCGCATCTTCCAGCACGACGCCGTCGAAGTGCTGGACAGCATGATCCCGAAGGCCTCGCTGGCCGGCGTGCACATCTACTTCCCCGATCCCTGGCACAAGAAGCGGCACAACAAGCGCCGCCTGGTGCAGCCGCCGTTCGTGGCCAAGCTGGTGCGGCACCTGGCTCCGGGCGGCTACCTGCATCTGGCCACCGACTGGGAGCCCTACGCGCAGCAGATGCTCGAGGTGCTGTCCGCCGATCCGGACCTGGTCAACGCCTCGACCCGCCCCGACGGCTACGCCGACAAGCCCGAATACCGTCCGCTGACCAAGTTCGAACACCGCGGCCTGAAGCTGGGCCATGGCGTCTGGGACCTGGTGTTCAAGCGCAAGGGCTGAGCCGCGCTTGCGCAGCCGCGCTGGTAGAGTTCCGCCCCATGTCCGAATCCAACTCCCTCGCCGGTCGGCATGTGCTGCTGGGCCTGTCCGGCGGCATTGCCTGCTACAAGATCGCCGAGCTGACCCGGCTGCTGGTGAAGGCTGGCGCGACGGTGCAGGTCGTGATGACCGAGGCCGCCGAGGCCTTCATCACGCCGGTGACGATGCAGGCGCTGTCGAACCGGCCGGTGTTCACCAGCCAGTGGGATGCGCGCCCCGAGAACAACATGGCGCACATCAACCTGACGCGCGAGGCGGACGTGATGCTGATCGCGCCGGCGAGTGCCGACATGATCGCCAAGCTGGCACAGGGGCGCGCGGACGAGTTGCTGTCGCTGACGGCGCTGGCGCGCCCGGCGCAGCGCTGCGCGCTGCTGCTCGCGCCGGCGATGAACCGCGAGATGTGGGCCCACCCCGCGACGCAGCGCAACCTGGCGCAGGTGCAGGCCGATGGCGCGCGCGTGCTGGGCGTGGGCAGCGGCGACCAGGCCTGCGGCGAGGTCGGCGACGGCCGCATGCTGGAGCCGCAGCAACTGCTCGAGCACGTGATCGCGCATTTCCAGCCGAAGGTGCTGGCGGGGCGCAAGCTGCTGATCACGGCGGGCCCGACCTACGAGGCCATCGATCCGGTGCGCGGGATCACGAACCGCTCGAGCGGCAAGATGGGCTTCGCGATCGCGCGCGCCGCCGCGGAGGCCGGAGCCGAGGTCACGCTGGTGGCCGGCCCGGTGCACCTGCCGACGCCGCTGGGCGTGACGCGCATCGACGTGCAGAGCGCGCGCGAGATGCTCGACGCCGTGTTGCCGCGGGCGGCGACGCACCAGGTGTTCGTGGCGACGGCGGCGGTGGCGGACTGGCGTCCGGCGCAGACGGCCGAACACAAGATCAAGAAGAACGCCAAGGCCGGCGAGGCGGTCGCGCCCGAGCTGACGCTGGCGGAGAACCCCGACATCCTGGCGACGGTCGCCGCGTTGCCGCATCCGCCGCTGTGCGTGGGTTTCGCGGCGGAGAGCCAGGACCTGATCAAGCATGCGCGCGAGAAGCTCCAGCGCAAGAACGTGCCGCTGATCGTGGCCAACGTCGGCCCGGCGGCCTTTGGTCAGGACGACAACGCGCTGACGCTGGTCGACGCGCGCGGCGAACGCGAGCTCTCGCGCGCCGACAAGCTGACGCTGGCCCGCGAGCTGGTGCGCGAGATCGCGCAGCGGCTGACGACCTACGGCGCCTGAGCCCGGCGCCGGCCTTCAGACATCCCGATTCCTCTTTCGACTGATTCCATGACCACCATCGATCTGAAGGTGCTCGACCGCCGCATGGCCGAGCAGCTCCCCGCCTACGCGACGGCCGGCAGCGCCGGCCTGGACCTGCGCGCCTGCCTGGACGAGGCGATCACGCTGGCGCCCGGCGACACCGTGCTGGTGCCCACGGGCCTGGCGATCCACATCGGCGACGCGGGCCTGGCCGCGATGATCCTGCCGCGCTCGGGCCTGGGTCACAAGCACGGCGTGGTGCTGGGCAATCTGGTGGGGCTGATCGACTCCGACTACCAGGGCCAGCTGATGGTCAGCGTGTGGAACCGCGGCAAGGACGTGTTCACGATCCAGCCGATGGAACGCATCGCGCAGATGGTGATCGTTCCGGTGGTGCAGCCGACCTTCCGCGTCGTCGACGATTTCGACGCGTCCTCGCGCGGCGAGGGCGGGTTCGGGTCGACGGGCAAGGCCTGACCCCGAACACGGCTCCCTTCTCCATGGGCCGGTCTGTTCAAGATGGGCCATGGCCGTGCCGACGGAGATCCGTTTCAAGCGAGTGCCGGATGACGTGCTCATCGACAAACTCATCGACTTTCCAATCGTTGAGATCCGATGTCGATGTCAGAACGCCAAGCAGTGAACCCGCCCTCCCAACGCGCCAAGCAGGTGCGCAAGCGCAAGTCGGCGGACAGCGGGGAGGATGTGGCCGTGGTGGCAGACGCGGGGGACAGTGCCGCGCAGGCATCCCCGCATAAGGATGGGGCGGACGTCGAGCCCGATGGCCGAGGTCTCGAGCCTGATGGCCGAGGTCTTGAGGCGATCGAGGGCTTGATCGGCCTGGCGGGCCTGGGCGTCGTCGGCGCGGCCGCAGCGGGACTGCGTGGCGGCGGCTCAGGAGGTGGGGAAGTGGTCCCGGCCACCGCAGCCGTCGCAACGAACGCCCTGTTGCCCGCCGTTGGAACGTCGATCCCGGGGCGCCCGGAACCTTCGGTCTCGCAGCCTGTGACTTCGACGACGAAGTCGCTCGACCCGGTGGAGGAGACGGATGCGAAGGTCCCCGGAGCCAACCGGCCGGGCGTCGTCGAGCCGAAGACCGAGCCGAAGATCGAACCCGAGGTTGATCTGAAGATCGAATCCAAGGTTGATCTGAAGATCGAACCCACGGTTGATCCGAAGATCGAACCCACGGTTGATCCGAAGATCGAACCCACGGTTGATCCGAAGTTCGTGTTGCCGGTCGAAGTCGACACCTCGCCGCCTGCTCGCCCCACCGTCGCGTTGAAGCACGACACCGGCGTCAGCGCCACGGACGGCATCACGAGCGACTCGACGATCACGGTCTCGGGACTGGAGCAGGACGCCACATGGCGCTACAGCCTGGATGACGGCAAGACCTGGCGGGATGGCCTCGGGTCGGAGATCTCGGACATCAGATTCGATGGCGCCCACACGGTGCAAGTGGTCCAGACCGATCGGGCGGGGCATGTCAGCGAGGCGACGTCGTTGACATTCACGCTTGACACCGGCGCGCCGACCCTGTCCTTGAAGAGCGATACCGGGCGCATGAAGTACGACGAGGCGGCGGATGAAGACGTGCTCGAGGACGAGGCTTACGGGCGCGATGGCGTGACCAAGGACGGCACGCTGATCGTCTCCGGCCTCAAGGAGGGCGCGAGTTGGCGGTACAGCCTGGACGAGGGCAAGCATTGGACAGCCGGTGCCGGGAACGAGATCGAGTCACGCGAGTTGGGCGCCGACGGCAGGAAGACGGTGTGGGTCAGCCAAGCCGTTGCCGGTGAGGAGAGCGGTGTGTCGACGTTCTCCTTCGTCCTCGACACCCACGCGGATCGCGTCGTCCCAAGGTTGAAATCCGTCGACTCCTGGGACCGGGAGAATCATGCGGTCACCTCGGAGCCGGTGATCGTGTTCGACGGATTTGAAGAGGGGGCTGTGGCAAGTTGGAAGATGTACGGCGGCAAGCCCTGGGAAGGGCGCCCTAGCGGCTCCAGCCACGCGGCTGAATTCTCCTTCGTTGGCGACGTGCCGTCGGGCAGAGTTCGACTGAATGACGTCATCCAAACGGACATCGCGGGTAACAGCTCGCCAGGCACGCCAGAGTTTTACTTTGTTATCGCTCCGCCTGACGCGGGCAAGCCGGGTTTGATTGACACCGGCGCGCCGACCCTGTCCTTGAAGAGCGATACCGGGCGCATGAAGTACGACCGGGCGGCGAAGGAATTCCTGCTCGAGGACGAGGCTTACGGGCGCGATGGCGTGACCAAGGACGGCACGCTGATCGTCTCCGGCCTCAAGGAGGGCGCGAGCTGGCGGTACAGCCTGGACGAAGGCAAGCATTGGACAGCCGGTGCCGGGGACGAGATCGCGTCAGGCGAGCTGGGCGCCGACGGCAGGAAGACGGTGTGGGTCAGGCAAAAGGACGAAGACGGAGAAAGCGGCGTGTCGACGTTCTCCTTTGTCCTCGACACCCACGCCGGTAAGCTCCTCCCCAGGTTGAAGTCCGTCGACTCCCGGGACCGGGAGAATCGTCCGGTCACCTCGGAGCCGGTGATCGTGTTCGACGGATATGAAGAGGGGGCTGTGGCGAATTGGTACATGTACGGCGGCACACCCGGTCCCGGCTCCAGCCCCACAGCAGAAGTCTCCTTCGTTGGCAAGCTGCCGGGGGGCGAAGTTGGACTGAGTGGAGTCATCCAAACGGACATCGCGGGTAACAGGTCGCCATACGCGCCCGAGTTTTACTTTGTTTTCGCTCCGCCTGACGCGGGCAAGCCGGGCTTGATGGTTCCCCCGTCCGATTCGATATTTCCAGGATGAATCTCCGTGCCCATGCCCGCGATGCGCAGGTGTTCAGGCGGGGAAAGTCCTCGGCGTGAAGACGTTCGTGTTGTGCTGGGAGCTCGGGGCAGGGCTGGGTCACGTGGGGCGGCTGGTCCCGATCGCGAAAGCCCTGGAGGCGCGCGGCCATCGTTGCGTATTGATGGTGCGGGACCTGGTCCAGTCGGGCGGGCTGTTGCGGGAGCTGGGACTGCCGGCGCTGCAGGCGCCGGTCTGGCTGCACCACGTCGCCGGTCTGCCGGATCCGCGGGTGAGCTTGCCGGAGATCCTGCTCGGTCAGGGTTACCTGCTCGCCGCCACGCTGTCCGGTCTGGTGGGCGGCTGGACCTCGGCGTTGGAGACGATCGGCGCGGACGCGGTGATCGGCGACTACGCGCCCACGGCGGTGCTGGCGGCGCGCGTGCTCGGCTTGCCGTCGATCACGGTGGGACTCGGCTTCTACATGCCGCCGGATGCGCATCCGATGCCGTCCTTCCTGACCGGCGCGGCCGTGTCTGCGCAGCGGCTGCAGCAGGCGGACGCGCGAGTGCTCACGACCGTCAACGCGGTACTGGACGCGGCTGGGCGCGCGCCACTGGCGCGCGTATCGACGCTGTTCCGCGGCGATGCGCCGCTGCTGTGCACATGGCCGGAGCTCGACCACTACGGCCGCGGCGCGCTGCCGCCCGGACAGCGATGGCTGGGGCCGAGCTTCATGACCCGGGGCGGCGAGCCGCCCGCGTGGAACGACGGAGACGGCCCCCGCGCCTTCGCCTATCTGAAGGCCGGGCACCTGGCCAGCGCCGACGCGCTCCGGGCGCTGGTCGCGGCGGGATGCCAAACCTTGTGCTACATGCCCGAGGTGGCTGCGGGACGGGCACCTCCCGTGAGTTCGCCGCTGATCCGCTACGCGAAGGCGCCGGTGGACGTCGCTGCGGCGATGAAGGACTGTCGGCTGATGGTCACGCATGCCGGCGAGGCGACCGTCGTGCAGGGCCTGATGGCCGGCGTGCCGGTGCTGATGCTGCCGATGCACCTGGAGCAGGCGCTGATGGCGGCGCAGGTCGCGCGCAGCGGCGCGGCGATCGACGCCAATGGCATGAAGGGCCCCGGCCCATTGACGACGGCCGTGCGGCGGCTGCTGCACGAGCCCGCCTTCGCCGCACAGGCGCGCGCCTTCGCCGAGCGGCATGCGACCTTCGATCAGCAGGCGCAGATCGAGGCGATCGCCGAGGCGGCGCTGGGGCTGCTGCGGTTGCACTGAGGGAAGCAAGATGGACCAGCGCCAGAGTCAGGCATTGAGCACGTCCGAGCCGTACGACGGCGATTTCTACGCCCGTCAGGTCGCTGGCAGTCTGTCCTCGGCTCGGCGGTATCTCGATCACCTGTTCAGTTTCTGGCGACCAGAGCGCGTCGTCGATCTCGGTTGTGGAAGAGGGGCGTGGCTGGCGGTATGCGGCGAGCATGGCGTTCGCGAGCTGGTGGGCGTGGATGGAGGCTGGGTTCGCCAGGACATGATGCTGGACCCGCGCATCGAGTTCCGCCAAGCGGATCTCCAGGCCCCCCTCACGCCCCACGCCGATTTCGACTTGGTGATTTCGCTGGAAGTGGCGGAGCATTTGCCGGCTTGTGCGTCGGATCGCTTCGTGGACACGCTGGCCGCTCATGGAGGCGCGTTGCTGTTCGGTGCGGCCTTCACCGGTCAACCCGGCCAACATCATGTCAACACCCGGCCCCATAGTTTCTGGGCGCGAAAGTTCGCCGAACGGGGCTTCGACCTCTTCGATCTGTTTCGTCCGCGGTTCTGGGCCGATGAGGCCGTTGAGCCGTGGTATCGGCAGAACACGTTCTTGTACGTCCGGAAGGAGCATGCCCTTTGGCGGGCGCTTCAACAGGCGGGCCAGAGGCCGATCGAGGACGCAGGATTCGTTGACTGCGTGCACCCCTGGCTATATTTGGGCATGATGCGGGCGCTGAGCCGCTGTCAAGCGCTGCTCGCGCAGCGCGGTGGCGCTGGCCTGGAATGACAGGGCCGGGTGAGGAAGGGGCGTCCCGGCGCCCCTTCCGTCGTTCAATCCCCGTGCCCATGCCCCTCTTCGACGCCCGCAGCCGCCGCATCCACCGGCGCGCTCGCATTCACGCCGTCGAAGAAGAACGGCTTGCGCGCCTTCTTCGCCGGCCAGACTTCGTTCATCGACGGGATGTCGAAGACCTTGCCGCCCTGCATGACCTGTGAGATGCGGTCGCTCTGCCGGATGTCCTTGAGCAGGTCCCCGTCGACGATCACCAGATCCGCGAGCTTGCCCGTCTCGAGCGAGCCGATGTCCTTGTCCAGTCCCAGGTAGCGCGCCGGGTTCAGCGTCGCGGTGCGGATCGCCTCGAGCGGGGTCATGCCGCCCATGCCCATCATCCACATCTCCCAGTGGGCCCCGAGCCCTTCGCGCTGCCCGTGCGCGCCGATGTTCACCGGCACGCCGGCGCGCTGCAGTTCGGTGGCGGTCCTGGCGACCTGGATCACGTTGAAGTCCTCCTCCGGTGCCGTCTCGCGGCGCACGCTGCGCGGCTCCAGCACCGCCTTGGGCACGAACTGGCTGAGGATCGGATGGCGCCACACGTCGGTGCGCGCGTACCAGTAGTGCTCGCCGTCGAGGCCGCCATAGGCCACGTTCAGCGTCGGCGTGTAGCCCACCTGCGTCTGCGGCCAGAGCTGCTTCACGTCGTCGTAGACCTTGGCCACGGGCAGCGCGTGCTCGATGCCGGTGTGGCCGTCGATGACCATGCTCATGTTCATCTGGAACAGCGAGCCGCCCTCGGGCACGACCATCATCTGCGTCTCGCGCGCGGCCTCGAGCACCTGCTGGCGCTGATCGCGGCGCGGCTGGTTGTAGCTCTTGACGCTGATCGCGCCGGCCGACTTCAGCCGCTTCAGATGCGTCCGCGCGTCCTCCAGGCTGTTGATCACCGCGCTGAAGTCGGCCTTGGCGCCGTACAGCACCGTGCCGGTCGAGAAGATCCGCGGTCCCACGACGCGGCCGGTGCGCTGCATCTCGGACTGCGTGTAGATGTCGCTGGTGCGGTTGGACGGGTCATGCAGCGTCGTGAGCCCGAACGCCAGCGACGCGTAGTTGACCCAGCTCTGCTGCGGAATGATTTCGCTCTCGGCCATGGTGCCGTGCCAGTGCGCGTCGATGAGGCCGGGGATCACGGTCTTGCCGCTGGCCTGGATGGTCTGCGTGCCGGCGGGGATGGCCACCGACGCGCGCGGCCCGATGGCGGCGATGCGGTCGCCGTCAACCAGGATGGCGCCGTCCTCGATGACCTCGTCGGGCTTGCTCGCGTTCATCGTGACGATGCGCGCGCCGACGATCGCGATGCGGCCCTTGGGCTTGTCGGCGGTCAGCGTCAGCGTGATCGGCGCGCCGCGCTCGGCCGGCTTGAAGCCGGGCTGCAGCGCCTGCGCCAGCGGCACGGTGAAGAGCTCGTTGCCGAGCGCGTAATGCAGCGCATAGGGCCGCGACTTGCCGTCGCCGGACCAGTCGAGGTCGTCGCCCGCGTTGACGTCGAGCTTCCTGACCGGCATCGCGTCGGCCTTGGGGCCGACGGTCTGGAGCTTGCCGGCTGGTGCGAGCGGCGTGACGTAGGTGTGGAAGCGCTCGGTGAAGCCCAGCCACTGGCCATCGGGGGACACGGTGAAGCGCGTCGCGAATTCGCTCTTGGCGACGGCGAGCTCGCTGTGCTCCGCCAGGCTCAGGCGGATGAGCTGGTGGTTGCTGTCGACCTCGCCGGTCTGCTGGCGGCGGGTGACATAGAGCGTGTCGTTGTCGGCGCCGAACTGCGGCGCCTCGCCGTCCTTGGTGACGCGGCGCGGCTGGCCCTTGCCATCGGCCGAGGCGACGTAGATGCCGGGTTCCAGGCTGTTCCAGGGCGAGGTCAGGTAGCCGCCCTTGGCCTTCTGATACGCGATGGCCTTGCCATCGGGTGAGAACGCCGGCGACAGGTACTTGCCGGGCTCGGGCGTGACGACGGTGTCGCGGCCGCTTGCAAGGTCGAGCGTGCGGACGCGGCCTTGCTCGGCATCGTTCCAGCTGACGTAGACGAGCTGGCGTCCATCGCGCGAGAACGAGGGGAAGTATTCGAAGCGATCGGTCTGCGCGGTCAGGCGCTTCGCTTCGCCGATGGGCTGGCCATCGCGCAGCTCGCTCGCGTAGAGGTAGCCCGCGGACGAGAACACGACGCGGCGGCCATCGGGCGAGACCTTCACCCAGCGCAGCATCTTCGAGTCGAAGCGCGCTGGCGCCACCTCATGCGCGAAGCGGACGGCGGGGGAGACCTGGCGTTCGTCCTTCACGTGGAAGGGGATCTCGGCGGCGGAGGCCTTGAACGGATCGATGCGCCAGAGCTTGCCCTGGGCCCAGGCGACGACCTGCTTGCCATCGGGCATCCAGGCGATGCCGGGGTAGACGCCGTGGACGGACCAGGACTCCTGGAGGTCGCGTTCCATGCCGGTCCAGGCGGGGAACTCGCGGCCGGTCTTGAGGTCCTTGAGGAAGAGGGCGGTGCGGCTGCCCGAGGCGTCGCGCAGGCGGCGGATGAAGGCCAGGTACTTGCCGTCGGGCGAGGGCGTGGGGCGGATCGCGCCGCCGGCGCCGGTGACGAAGGGCTCGGTGGTGCCGTCGGTCAGGTCCTGGCGATAGATGCGGAAGATCTCGCCATTGCTGTCCTTGTTGTATTCGAACTGGCGGCCCGGGGTGCTGTCCTGCGAGTAGTAGAGGTATTTGCCGTCGGGCGAGAGCGCGGGCTCGCCGAGGTCCTTCTGCCAGTTCGGCTTCTCGTTGAGCTGCTGACCCTTGCCGCCGTCCAGGTGATAGAGCCAGATCTCGCCGCTGCCCAGCGAGCGCGTGCCGGTGAAGTGCTTGCGGGCGGCGATGTACTTGCCGCTGGGGTGCCAGACGGGGTTGTTGAGCAGGCGGAAGTCTTCGGTGGTGAGGGCGCGGGCGTTGGCACCGTCGGCATCCATGACCCAGATGTTGTCGCCGCCGCCGGCGTCGGAGACGTAGGCGATCTGCTTGCCGTCGGGGGAGAAGCGGGGCTGCATCTCCCAGGCGATGGAATGGGTGAGGGCCTTGGCTTCGCCGCCGTCGATGGGCATCACGTAGAGGTCGCCGAGCAGGTCGAAGACGACGCGCTTGCCATCGGGGCTGACGTCGACGGACATCCAGGTGCCGGAGCGGACGTCGAGCGTGGCGGTCTTCTTGTCGCCGGGGGGCTGGTTGACGTCCCACTTGGGAGCGGAGGCCGAGGCGGCGGGCGCGGGCGCAGCGGTGGGAGTGGGGACGGGGGCGTCGGCGGCGAACGCCGCAGCCTGCAGCGCGAGACCGAAAGCGATCACGCCCGCGCGGGCGGGCGTGACGGTGAAGAGGCTGGGGAGCGAGGTCGGCTTCGTGAGCGTCTTGGTCGGCATGGGGCACCCTGGGATGAAGAGTGCCGGGAGCATATTCGGCGGCCCCGGGCCAACCCGGGAGGGTTTGCGAGGGCGTGACGAATGGCGGTGCGAGGAACGCGCCGATGGCTGTGTCCGGTTTGGATCAATCTGCTGGTAGCAGGTATGACCAGGGTGGGCCCGCTATCAGATTCGGACTCCGATCGTTGGAGCCAGCGGGTCTTTTTTCAGTATCTCCAGAAGCCTTTTTGACTCGGCGATATCGCTTGTCGTCGCGGCTCGGAGGATATCCGACCTAATCATCGCCATATTTTCTGCGGGGCCTCCCATATCTACGTAGAGCTCCGCGACCACCAGTGCCATCGCAAGGTCTCTTTTGCCGAGTGTTCCGTCGAAGTAATAGCCGGCCGTTGTCGGAAACGCTTCGAGGACGCCACTCGAAATCAGCGAGAAGAGATGGCCGCGCGCCTTTGACTCGATGGCTTGTCGGTCGGCGTCGGAGAGGTCGGGGGCTTGAGAAAAGAGCACCTCTGCCTGGCCACCGTAGAGCCACATGGCGTAGAAATCACCATTCCTGGCGGCTTTGTCGAGCCAGTCGAATGACTGAATCCGGTTGGGAATCCAGTCGTCGGCCGAATGGGACGGAGTGCCCCAGAGGCTTGGCGCCCGATTGGCGACAGCGAGGAAGGCAGCAGCCGAGACCCCGGATTCTCCCTTGCGGGCCCTGTCCAGTATTTTCTGCGGCTCGGAAAATGCCTGAGGCAGCCACCGGTCGGCGGCGGCTTTTTGCTCCTGGAATCGCTTATTTTCCGGACTTTCCATGCTGGAGTTTTGGATTGGGATCTTGGGAATTGGCTTTTCCCGGGATTGTGCCGATGCGGCACCAGTTGGCGGCGCTTCATAATATTGAGCGCTGACATCCGGCCTGGTTTTAGGAATATTCGTGTCGGCGTTGCGATCAGCAGCGAAATATCCCGCCGTTACCGCGATGGTGCCAAGCAAGAGGATGCCGTAGATTAATTTTCTCATCCGCAACTCCCCGCCTCCATCGAGATGATATCGCCGCCGACGTATCCGGAGCCAGTCTCACAGCTTCCGCCGCCGCAAGCTTCCCAACGGACCCACGTGTTTTCCCGAGTGACCGAGCCAGCGGAGCAAGCGTTCGTCCCATCTCTCGAACCGGACTCTCCGTCGCCCCCTGAATTGCTTCCGCCGCTTCCGGAATTGGCCGTGCGCCGGGGGATCGTCTTGCCGGTACAACCTTCCTGATATGAGTTCTTCAATTTCATCTGAGCCCATGCACCGGTCACCTTGTTGAAGAGGTAGTGGATGACGTATTTGTATTCTTGCTCGGTGGCTTCGTTTGCACGGCTCCAATCATTTTGGTATTCGGTGAATTCGTACTTCTCCCAACCTTCGCTGCCCGGGTAGCGAGGATCGCGCATATCGGCGGCTCGAACGATCACGGGGCCGATAGGCACTTTACGAACGCCGAGCATGTAATTGAGATTGTCATACACGGCTGCTTCGCGTTGGCATTCTGGCTGGCGATTCTCTGCTGGATCTGATCGCGCAGGAGGGGCCAGCAGACAAAACGTCAAAAGAATGGCCAGCGCTTTTCCACAAAGGAGTTCAGTCTTCACTCGCACCTCCGAAGGATAGCTGTCGCTCAAAACGTTGAGCGCGCCGCCCTTGGTAGTGCTCCGAGCGCTTAGATACTAGGGGGTTTCCCGCGGTTGGGAGGTATGTAGAGTGTCTTTTTCGGACGGAGCGCAGCCCGAGCGCTCGCGTGACGCACATGAGCGAGCTCACGGAGGATTCCTGACCCGCTTCTAGTCGATAGATCACTTCCCGGACTCTGAAGGCATCTCGCGCGAGCGCTGATATGGACATGCCGCGCGCTTCACGGCGCGCCTTCAGGATCAGTCCGACGTCCTCGGGGAAGCTTGCAGGGCGGTTTCAAGCTTCAAGTGCAACACCTCTGACGAGGTCCAGGGTCAACATTGAGAAGACTCCTGGGGCGTATGCCAATTCAAAATCTTACGTGGTCGTCCGTTGATTGATTCCTCGACGGCGGTGAACTGCTGATGGGAGACCTAGCTCAGCGCCCGTGCATGAGCCCCTCTTCCCAAACCGCGGAAAGCTCGTTCAACAACGTATTCGGAATGCGCGCGTCCCCAACTGCCTGTTGGAGGGTGGCTTGCATTGCCTCAGCAATGCGCGAGAGCACGGCCTTCGGATCCGAGGTGCCGCACAACCTGCCGAACTCGATCAGCTCTTCCGTCGTGGGATAAGCCTTCGTTGCATGGCGACCGGAAAAGAGTTTGAGCGCCATCGTGCGGTCCACCAATTCGGGCCCGCCCGCGTATTGCGTGTAGCGGTACACGGATGTCGTCACGACGTCGAACATGGGCGCGAGCCAGGCGTCTTCGGCCGACCGGTACAGCACGCCGAAATTCTTGAGATGCGCATCCCCGTTATGAACCATCACCGAGAAGGCAACCTGCTCGAAGAACCGGTGCAACTGCGATGGCGGCAGATTGATCAGCACCAGTAACTCGGCGATGCGCTGATAGCTGCCGTGATATTTGCGGTCGGACAGGATGTCCCGCACCCGTTTACCCGACAGCGCGGCCAGATCCTCGAAACCAAGGCGCTCGATATTGCCGCCCGGGTGCGAAATCACATCGAAGCGATCAACAAGCAGAAGTTGCCCGTCATCGGAAAGGTCAAAGCCCGGCACTTCGATACCGGCCCGCTTGGCTGCGCTCAAGCACAGGAACTCGTTGGCCGCCAGGCCAGGGTACGCGGGGCTGGCCGCCTTGACGATAAGTGACGGAATGGGAACCGTCGGCCGGTCCGGCACCATGATCTTCGGCTGCATGCCCGCGATCCCAGCACCCGTGTTCAGGTAGGCGCGAACAAGCTCGTCGAACAACTCCGGCGTGTAGCGCATCCGGAGCAGCGAATCCCGACTCAAGGTCTGGGGGCGAGGGGAGGGCACCGCTCCCGGCATCGTGAATCCCAGACGTCCGATGCCGTTCTCCCCGATCAGCGCGAGCAAGTGCATCGGCGTCGTCGGCTGTTTGGGGAACAGCTGCCGGATTCTCATGAACAGATCGCCTTCCGGGAGGTTCTGGTCCATGGAGGGAAATAGATCTCCGGACTGCCACGTCAGCTTCGCGCTAGGTGGCATTAACAGTGATACGGAAGGCTGTTCGAGCGATGGATCGAGGTAACGAAACTCGTAGGTAGAGCCCTTGACGAGCTGTCCCGCCTGACGCAGAGCGCCGATGCTGACGTCCAGGACGGGCAATTTGTCAGGCAGCATCGTCGTCATCCCGAGCGAATCGCTCCGCGAGTTCCTCCATCGTCGGCATTCCTGCCCGTTCGAAACGGATGCGCAGGCCCAGGGCCCTGACCACAGCCATGAGCGAGGACACGGTGGACTCTTGCCCTGCCTCAAGGCGGTAGATGACCTCGCGCACGCGGTTCGACAGGGCGGCCAGCTCCGTTTTCGAGAGGCCTTTGGCCTCCCGTTGTTCCTTCAGGATCAGTCCGATGTCTTCGGGAAAGCTTGCAGTGTCAGGCATGGCTTGCAATTTAGGCTGTAACTTGGATTTTTGCAAGCTATAGCTTGCGATCGCTGTCTTTCGATCGTCAGCTATGGCTTGCATTTCAGCGAAGAACTGCACCTTTTGTAAGCTATGGCTTGCGTTGTAAATCGGCAAGGAACTTGAAGCTGCTGCGGGCCCGGGAAACTGCAGACCTTCACTCGCCCGTAGCTCGCCACGGACTGGCGTCGGACCTGACCTTGGTCATGGTCCCGCCGCGTTCGCAAATTTTCAGAATGATGCTCACCTCTTCGGCTGGGAGGTATGACAAGCCCACGTTTGCCGCGATGTTGGGCGATTACAAAAGGGCCAAGGCCATCTGGTTCTGGCTGATGCAATGAAGCGACTTCTTTTCACGATCCTTGGCGCAGCGCTGTTTGACCGCGTCTCCTACGCGCTGGTGGAGCTCTTCGCGCTCTGGTACGCCCCGCGCTACATCAAGTCCGATTCGGACATAGGCAACTCCTTCATGGCCGCCTTGGGACTCATCGTCCTGTGCTCGATCGCGGGCGGCGTGCTGGGATTCCGGCGGACCAGCCGCAAGGCGCCGGCACCGAGACCATGAAAAGAAAAACGGGCCGCGCATGCGGCCCGTCTGTTTCGGCGCGTCAAGCGCCGATCTGCTCGTCGATTCGGATCACTTGGCCCGCGCCGTCATGATCGCGTCCGCGACGTTCTTCGGCGCTTCGGAGTAGTGCTTGAACTCCATCGTGTACGTCGCGCGGCCCTGCGTGGCCGAGCGCAGCGAGGTCGAGTACCCGAACATCTCCGACAGCGGCACCTCCGCCTTGATGATCTTCCCGCCGCCGACCATGTCGTCCATGCCCTGCACCATGCCGCGCCGGCTGGACAGATCGCCCATCACCGTGCCCGCATAGTCCTCCGGCGTCTCGACCTCCACGGCCATCATCGGCTCCAGGATCACCGGGCTGGCGCGGCGGCAGGCTTCCTTGAAGCCCAGCGACGCCGCCATCTTGAACGCGTTCTCGTTCGAGTCCACGTCGTGGTACGAGCCGAAGGTCAGCGTGACCTTCACGTCCACCACCGGATACCCCGCCAGCACCCCATTGGGAAGGGTGTCGATCACCCCCTTCTCCACCGCAGGGATGTACTCGCGCGGCACCACACCCCCCTTGATGGCGTCCACGAACTCGAAGCCCTTGCCCGCCTCCTGCGGCTCGACCGTGAAGACCACGTGCCCGTACTGGCCCTTGCCGCCGGACTGGCGCACGAACTTGCCTTCCACATCGCTCACCGACTTGCGGATCGTCTCGCGGTACGCCACCTGCGGCTTGCCGACATTGGCCTCGACGCCGAACTCGCGCTTCATCCGGTCGACGATGATCTCCAGGTGCAACTCGCCCATGCCCGAGATGATGGTCTGCCCCGACTCCTCGTCCGTGCGCACCCGGAAGGACGGATCCTCCGCCGCCAGCCGGCCCAGCGCGATGCCCATCTTCTCCTGGTCCGCCTTGGTCTTGGGCTCCACCGCCTGCGAGATCACCGGCTCCGGGAACACCATCTTCTCCAGCGTGATGATCGACTCCGGATCGCACAGCGTCTCGCCCGTCGTCACGTCCTTCAGGCCCACGCAGGCCGCGATGTCCCCCGCCAGGATCTCCTTGATCTCCTCGCGCTGGTTCGCATGCATCTGCAGGATCCGGCCAATCCGCTCCTTCTTCCCGCGCGTCGGGTTGAACACCGAATCCCCCGATTTGAGGATCCCGGAATACACCCGCACGAAGGTCAGCTGACCCACATAGGGGTCGGTCATCAGCTTGAAGGCGAGGGCGCTGAACTTCTCGTTGTCATCGGCCCGGCGCGTCGTGTCCTTCTCGTCGTCGTCGGTGCCATGCACCGGCGGAATGTCGATCGGCGACGGCATGAAGTCGATCACCGCGTCCAGCATCCGCTGCACGCCCTTGTTCTTGAACGCCGTGCCGCACAGCATCGGCTGGATCTCGCCCGCGATCGTGCGCTGACGGATCGCGCGCTTGATCTCGGCCTCGTCCAGTTCCCCGCTCTCGAGGTACTTGTTCATCAGTTCCTCGTCCGCCTCGGCCGCCGCCTCGACCATCTTCTCGCGCCATTCCTCCGCCTTGGCCTTCAGATCGGCCGGGATGTCCTGGTACTCGAATTTCATGCCCTGCGACGCGTCGTCCCAGATGATCGCCTTCATCTTCAGCAGGTCGATCACGCCCTTGAACTGGTCCTCCGCGCCGATCGGCAGCACGATCGGCAGCGGGTTGGCCTTGAGCCGGTCCACCATCATCTGGCGCACCCGGTAGAAGTCCGCCCCGATCCGGTCCATCTTGTTCACGAAGGCCAGCCGCGGCACCTTGTACTTGTTGGCCTGACGCCAGACCGTCTCGGACTGCGGCTGCACGCCGCCCACCGAGTCGTACACCATCACCGCGCCGTCCAGCACGCGCATGGACCGCTCCACCTCGATCGTGAAGTCCACGTGCCCCGGGGTGTCGATGATGTTGATGCGGTGCTCCGGATAGGACAGGTCCATGCCCTTCCAGAAACAGGTCGTCGCGGCCGACGTGATGGTGATGCCGCGCTCCTGCTCCTGCTCCATCCAGTCCATCGTTGCCGCGCCGTCGTGCACCTCGCCGATCTTGTGATTGACCCCGGTGTAGAACAGGATGCGCTCCGTCGTCGTCGTCTTGCCGGCGTCGATGTGCGCCGAGATGCCGATGTTGCGGTAGTGCTCGATGGGAGTCTTGCGGGACATGCTGGTCTCCAGTGGCGATGAACGACCCGCGCGCCTGCTCTCCTCGCAGTCGCGCGCCGGTCCAAAACCGGTCAATGTAGCGACAAGCCATGACAGCCGCCATCCGCCATCCGGAAGAGCCCGCCGGCACCGGGGCTGAGCCCCGCCCCCGCCACGCGCGCCACCCCCGCGAATGAGGGTGCGGCAACTGGGCGAAGGGTGGTGTTCCCGCCCGGTTACGTCATGGGACCTCGATACATTCGGTCACTTCAACAGTCAGGGAGAAGACGAGATGTTGCGTGCTTTGGCAGGCCTGTTGTCATCAGGCCCGGCGACTCTTGCACTGGCCGCCACCGTGGCGGCGGCACCCGGGGCGGTCAACGCCGCCGTCGCCGAGGGCATGACCTGCACGGTCCCGGACGGCTGGTGGTCGCTGGATCGCGACCGCCCGACCCAGCCCGAGCCGGTCAAGGTGCTGGCGCTCAAGTCGCTGGTCACCGGCGCGCCGGGCGCCTGGGTCCAGCCGCTGCGCGGCAAGCTCGCGGACCAGCAGCTGCACCTGGCGCTCGACCGCCTGACGGAGTGCCACTGAACGGGCCCGGACCTGCGCAGAAGGCCGCGCGGAGCCACCGCCGGCCAGCGCCCAGGAGCGCGGCCCGCAGGGGGTAAACCCGGGCCGTGCGGCCGCGCTGGCTAGAATGCCGGGCTCTCCGCCGCGGCGCGCGCGGCGCAAACCCCCCGGGATCCCATGGCCAGCACCACCTCGTCCAAGCATCTGATTCACTTCGAGGGGGGCAATGCCCTCTCGTCCTTCCGGTCCGCGGCGCTGCTGGCGCGCCTGCAGGCCGTCAGCGACCGCATCGCCGCCGTCCACGCGCGCCACGTGCACTGGGTCTGGACCGATGCCGCGATCGACGCCGAGGGCCGTTCCAAGCTCGCCTCGCTGCTGGACTACGGGGACCGCTACGAAGGCCCGTCGGACGGCGCGCTGATCGTCGTCGCCCCGCGCCTGGGCACGCTGAGCCCCTGGGCCTCCAAGGCCACCGACATCGCCCACAACTGCGGCCTGGCGATCCACCGCGTGGAGCGCGTCACCGAGTTCCGCCTGACGCTGAAGTCGGGCCTGCTGGCCGGCCTGACCGGCGGCGCCAAGCCGCTGTCCGAGCAGGAACTGCTGGCCTGCGCCGCGCTGCTGCACGACCGCATGACCGAGAGCGTGCTGCTGTCGCGCGAGGCCGCCACCCATCTGTTCGACGACAAGCAGGCCCAGCCGCTGGCCCACGTGGACGTGAGCGGCCGCGGCCGCGCGGCGCTGGTGGAAGCCAACGCCGCCTGGGGCCTGGCGCTGTCCGACGACGAGATCGACTACCTGGTCGCCGCCTTCCAGAAACTGGGCCGCGATCCGAGCGACGTCGAACTGATGATGTTCGCCCAGGCCAACAGCGAGCACTGCCGCCACAAGATCTTCAACGCGCAATTCACCATCGACGGCCAGCCGCAGCCGCTGTCGCTGTTCGGGATGATCCGCAACACCGAGAAGGTGTCGCCGCAGCACACCGTCATCGCCTACGCCGACAACGCCGCCGTGATGGAAGGCCACGCGATCGAGCGCTGGATCCCCGCCGGCGACCGCCGCGCGCCCCGGTACGAGGCCCGCGCCGAGACCGCCCATGTGCTGATGAAGGTCGAGACGCACAACCACCCGACGGCGATCTCGCCCCATCCGGGCGCCTCCACCGGCGCCGGCGGCGAGATCCGCGACGAGGGCGCCACCGGCCGCGGCTCCAAGCCCAAGGCCGGCCTGACCGGCTTCTCAGTGTCCAACCTGCACCTGCCGGGCCTGTCCGAGCCGTGGGAGAAGGACCCCATCGGCAAGCCGGCCCACATCGCCAGCGCGCTGCAGATCATGACCGAGGGGCCGCTGGGCGGCGCCGCGTTCAACAACGAGTTCGGCCGCCCCAACCTGGCCGGCTACTTCCGCGTCTTCGAGCAGGACGTCGACGGCATCCGCCGCGGCTATCACAAGCCGATCATGATCGCCGGCGGCCTGGGCGCGATCCGCGCGGACCTCACGAAGAAGATCGAATTCCCCGCCGGCACGCTGCTGATCCAGCTGGGCGGCCCCGGCATGCGCATCGGCATGGGCGGCGGCGCGGCGAGCTCGATGGCGGCCGGCACCAACACCGCGGACCTGGACTTCGACTCGGTCCAGCGCGGCAACCCCGAGATCCAGCGCCGCGCGCAGGAGGTCATCAACCACTGCTGGGGCCTGGCCGAGCGCAACCCCATCCTGGCCGTGCATGACGTCGGCGCGGGCGGCATCTCCAACGCCTTCCCCGAGCTGGTCAACGACGCGGGCCGCGGCGCCACCTTCGACCTGCGCCGGGTCCCGCTCGAGGAGAGCGGCCTGGCGCCCAAGGAGATCTGGTGCAACGAGAGCCAGGAGCGCTACGTCCTGGCGATCGCGCCGGAGAGTCTGGCGCTCTTCACCGCGATGTGCGAGCGTGAGCGCTGCCCGTTCGCGGTCGTCGGCGTCACGACCGCGGAGCGGGAACTGGTGCTGGAGGACGGCGCCGGCGGCGAGCGCGCCATCGACATGCCGATGGACGTGCTGCTGGGCAAGCCGCCGAAGATGCATCGCGACGTTCAGCGCGTCGCGCGCTCGGGCGGCGCGCTGACGCTGGACGGCGTCGAACTGGCCACGGCCGCGCGCACCGTGCTGCGCCACCCGACGGTGGCCAGCAAGCGTTTCCTGGTGACCATCGGCGACCGCACCGTGGGCGGGCTCAACCACCGCGACCAGATGGTCGGTCCCTGGCAGGTGCCGGTGGCGGACTGCGCGGTCACGCTGGCCGATTTCAAGGGCTTCGCCGGCGAGGCGATGAGCATGGGCGAGCGCACGCCGCTGGCCGCCGTCGACGCGCCCGCGTCCGGCCGCATGGCCGTGGCCGAGGCCATCACCAACCTGCTGGCCGCGCCGATCGAGCTGTCCCGCGTGAAGCTGTCCGCCAACTGGATGGCCGCCTGCGGCGAGCCGGGCGAGGACGCCGCGCTCTACGACACCGTCAAGGCCGTGGGCATGGAGCTCTGCCCGGCGCTGGGCGTGTCGATCCCGGTCGGCAAGGATTCGCTGTCGATGCGCACCCGCTGGACCGAGGACGGCGCGGCGAAGCAGGTCACCGCGCCGGTGTCGCTGATCGTCACCGCCTTCGCCTCGCTCGGCGACGTGCGGGGCACGCTGACGCCGCAGCTGCGCGAGGGCGACACGACGCTGATCCTGGTGGACCTCGGCCAGGGCCGCATGCGCATGGGCGGCTCGATCCTGGCGCAGACGCTGAACCAGTTCGGCCCCGAGGTGCCTGACCTCGACGATCCGGCGCTGCTGAAGTCGCTGGTCGCGGCCGTCAACGAGCTGCGCGGCCAGGGCCGCCTGCTGGCCTACCACGACCGCAGCGATGGCGGCCTGTTCGCCGCCGCGGTCGAGATGGCCTTCGCCGGCCAGCGCGGCGTCAGCCTCAACGTCGACATGCTGGTCACCGAGGGCGACGGCATCAGCGACAGCCGCGCCGAGATGGGCGACTCCAAGAACTGGGCCGCGCAGGTCAGCGGCCGCCGCGACGAGCTGACGCTCAAGGCGCTGTTCAACGAGGAGCTGGGCGCCGTGCTGCAGGTCGCCACGGGCGACCGCGACGCCGTGCTGCAGACGCTGCGCGCGCACGGCCTGTCCAAGGTCTCGCATGTCGTGGGCAAGACCAACGACGCGAAGCAGGCCGAGGTCTGGCGCGATGCGAAGAAGGTCTTCGCCGCGCCGCTGCACGAGCTGCAGCAGGAATGGGACCAGGTCTCCTGGCGCATCGCCCGCGAGCGCGACAACCCCGCCTGCGCCGATCAGGAACACGCGCTGGCCGGCGCCCCCGGCAAGGGCCTGCACTGGCTGCCCAGCTTCGACGTCAAGGACGACGTCGCCGCGCCGTTCATCGCCAGCGGCGTGCGTCCCAAGGTGGCGATCCTGCGCGAGCAGGGCGTCAACTCGCATGTCGAGATGTCGTATGCGATGGCGCAGGCCGGCTTCGACGCCTACGACGTGCACATGAGCGACCTGCAGGCCGGCGCCGTCGACCTCAAGGACTTCAAGGGCTTCATCGCCTGCGGCGGCTTCAGCTATGGCGACACGCTGGGCGCCGGCGAGGGCTGGGCGCGTTCCATCCTGTTCAACCCGGTGCTGAAGGCGGCCTTCGAGGCCTTCTTCGCGCGCCCGGACAGCTTCGCGCTGGGCGTGTGCAACGGCTGCCAGATGCTGGCCGCGCTGTCGCCGATGATTCCTGGCGCGCAGCACTGGCCGAAGTTCGTGCGCAACCGCAGCGAGCAGTTCGAGGCCCGTCTGGCGCAGGTCGAGATCGTCGACTCGCCGAGCATCTTCTTCACCGGCATGGCCGGCAGCCGGCTGCCGATCGCGGTCGCGCATGGCGAGGGCTTCGCGGACTTCTCGCAGCGCGGCAATCCGGAGCAGGTGCTGCGCGCGATGCGCTACGTCGACGGCGACGGCCAGCCGACCGAGCAGTACCCGCTGAACCCGAACGGCAGCCCGCAGGGGCTGACCGCGGTGACCACGGCCGATGGCCGCTTCACCGCGCTGATGCCGCACCCGGAGCGGGTGTTCCGCAACATCCAGATGAGCTGGACCGGCGGCGACGCCAGCGAGTTCAGCCCCTGGATGCGGATGTTCCGCAACGCGCGCAAGTGGGTGGGTTGAACTCCACCGCCTGAAGAGGGCGCCCGCTGGCGAGGCCGGCGCTTCGCTCAGGGCTGCAGGGGCCACGGCCCCTGCATGCGGTCCTGGCCGCGCGGATCGCCGGCGTGCGTCCAGATGCCCTGCATCTGCCGCGCGCGCCCTTCGGCGCCACCGCCGCGCGCCGAGATCTGATGGGGACGGCACACCATCACATGCATGGCCGTGCCGTCGAAGTACAGGCCGAGGTTGCCTCCCGAGTGGTCCGGATTGAGTCCGGTCGGATCGCAGGCGCGCCCCGGCGCCAGGGTCGTGGGCAGACGGATGCCGCCCAGGCGCGAATCGCCAATGGAGCGCGGATCGCTGAAATCGCCGAAGCCGTGGCGCACGGCGATCCGCCCCTCCCGGAGCTCCACGTCGCCGCGCGTGATGACCAGGTTCGCGCTGCGGCCGGCGGCGCCACCCACCTGGACGTCGCCACTGACATCCACACGGCGGTCGAAGCGGGCGTCGGCGGTGACTGCCAGCTTGCCGACGTTGAGGAGGTCCTTTGCGTTGAAGTCCCAGTTCTCCGTCGGCTTCGCCGAGCCGTCCTGGCAGGTGGCGCCGATGACGTTGCCGCACTTCGGCGTGTGCGGTGATCCCCCCGGGCCGACGCGCTGGAAGGTGGCCAGCACGCCCGGCACGCCATCCCCCGGTGCCGTCCCGTGCAGCGGGTTGCTCGCCGCGGGACTGCTCGGCCCGCGCAACCGGCTCGCGGCCTGCGGTGTGTCGCCGGGCCAGGAGGCCACGCCATACGGCCCGGCCGCGCGTAGCGCCGCGTTCAGCTGCGCGCCGTGACCATAGGGCAGGTCGCCGGCGGCGAAGAAGGGCTGGGTGTTGAACACCGTGACCGAGAACGCCGGCGCCGAAGCGCCACTCGCGGCTGGCGCCGGGGCGCAATGCTCGATGCAGCGGATGGACACGGCCCAGCGCGGCTCCGCGGGCTCGCCGGTGCGTCCGTCGATGACCTGGTTGCCATGCCTGAACGGCAGCGCGTCATTGACGTCCATGAAGCCCAGCCCCTGGAGTTCCCGGGCGGTGGGTTGCAACGCGTTGGCCACCGGCGGCTTGTCGCCGATCCGCAGGCCGCAGTCCGGCGGCAGCGGCGGCGCGGCCCGTGTCGCCGAGGCCAGCGCCAGCTCCGCGCAGCGCGCCGGCCGCCCCGCCAGCGCCGTGCCGTGCGCCTGTACGTAGCGCCGCGCGCCGTCGCTCAAGGCCGCCAGCTTCTGGCCGGCATGGCGTCCGATGTCGACCATCTGGTCGAACTGCCGCAGACGCGTCGCGCCAACATAGAACACGATCGACACGAGCGTCGCGAAGCTGAGCTCCAACAGGCTGAACCCGGACTGGCGGGCGGGAACGCGCCGGCGGGCGGTGCGTGATCGGACTCGGGCGGACATGCGAAGGGGCTCCTGGCGTCAAGGACGGAGCCCGGCATGCTCGCAAGCCGGCGCGCGCGCGGCAATTCGCGCGCTTGAGCGCCGGCGGCGCGGACGCTCCCCGATCGCGGTGGCCGCCTGCCTGAAGGCCGTGGTTGCGCTGCGCGCGGCGCACGCCAGCCGGCTTCGGTGCCGGTTTCAGCGCCGGATTCAGGCCAGCGCCGTCTCCGCCGCCACGCCGGCCAGCAGCTCGTACGAGCGGCGGCGCGCGGCCGCGTCATGCAGCGCGCAGGCGACGATGAACTCGTCCGCGCCGGTGCGCGCCTGCGTCTCGCGCAGCCCCTCGCGCACCGTGCGCGGCGAGCCCACGATCGCCTCGGCCAGCATCCGCTCCACGGCCAGCTTCTCGCCGGCCGTCCACAGCGCGTCCATGTTGTCGACCGGGCGCGGCAGCGGTCCGCGCTGACCGCGCTGCATGCCCAGGAAGCGCTGCTGCAGCGAGGTGAACAGGCGCTGCGCCTCGGCATCGGTGTCGGCGACGACGACGTTGAGCCCCACCATCGCATACGGCTTGGGATGGCGCGCGCTGGGCCGGTACTGCTCGCGGTACATCTCCAGCGCCTGCATCAGCATCGCCGGCGCGAAGTGCGATGCGAACGCGAAGGGCAGGCCCAGATAGGCGGCCAGCTGCGCGCCGTAGAGGCTGGAGCCCAGCAGCCATACCGGCACCTCGGTGCCCTGGCCGGGGATGGCGCGCACGGCCTGACCCTCCTGCTCCGGCGCGAGGTAGCTGATCAGCTCCAGCACGTCCTCCGGGAATCGGTCCTCGTGCGCGGTCGCCAGGTGGCGGCGCAGCGCGCGCATCGTCGGACCGTCCGTGCCGGGCGCGCGGCCCAGGCCCAGGTCGATGCGGCCGGGGAACAGCGTCGCCAGCGTGCCGAACTGCTCGGCGATCGTCAGCGGCGCGTGGTTGGGCAGCATGATCCCGCCGGAGCCGACGCGGATCGTCGACGTCGCGGCGGCGATCTGGCCGATCAGCACCGCGGTCGCGGACGAGGCGACGCCGTCCATGTTGTGATGCTCGGCGACCCAGTAGCGCGTGTAGCCGAGCCGCTCGGCATGGCGCGCCAGCGCGAGGCTGTCATGGAGCGCCTGCGCGGCGCTGCCGCCCTCCACGATGGGGGCGAGGTCGAGGATCGAGAGTCGGGCTTGCATGGGCGCGCAGTCTAGGCGCGCTCGCGGGACCGGGGCGGCGTCAGGGTTATCGCGATCAATCGCTGGTGAGCTGGGCCTGGACCTGGCGCGTCTTGCCGCCATTCCAGACCGACAGCGTGACCTTGTCGCCGACCTGACGCTCCTCGAGTTCATTGAGCAGCTCGTCCAGATCGCCGACCGGTTTGCCGTTGACCGCGGTGATCACGTCGCCGCCGACGATGCGCCCGTCGCGGCCGCGCATGAAGGGCTGCAGCCCCGCGCGCTGCGCGCCGCCGCCGGGCCGCAGCCCGATCAGCACCACGCCCTTGGGCAGGCGCAGCACCTGGCGCAGCTGGTCGGTGCCGGCGGTCAGGCCCAGCGCCGGGCGGATCACGCGGCCATGCTTGATCAGCTGCGGCACGACGCGGTTCACCTCGTCGGCCGGGATCGCGAAGCCGATGCCGTTGCTGCCGCCGCTGGGGCTGTAGATCGAGGTGTTCACGCCGATCAGCCGGCCGGCGGAGTCCAGCAGCGGCCCGCCGGAATTGCCGGGGTTGATCGCGGCGTCGGTCTGGATCGCGCCGCGGATCGTGCGCTGCGTCATCGATTCGATCTCGCGGTTCAGCGCCGAGACGATGCCCCGCGTCAGCGTCTGGTCCAGTCCGAAGGGGTTGCCGATCGCATAGACCGTCTGGCCCACCTGCAGGTCCTTGCTGGCGCCCATGGGCACCGGTTGCAGCTTTTCGCGCGGCGCGGCGATGCGCAGCACCGCCAGGTCCCGGTCGGGATCGACGCCCACCAGCGCGGCGTCGTACGAGGACTGGTCCGACAGCGTGACCTTGGCGGCCGAGGCGCCGCGGATCACATGGAAGTTGGTGACGATGTGACCCTGTTCGTCCCACAGGAAGCCCGAGCCGGTGCCGCTGGGCACCTCGGTCACGTTGCGCGAGAAGAAGTCGCGCTGCTGCGCCAGCGTCGTGATGTGGACCACCGACGGCGACAGCTTGCGGAACACCGCGATGTTGTTCTGCTCCTGGGCGTCGAGCGGGCCGCGCGGCGTCACCGGGCGGGGCTGGGCGCCAGCCAGCGTCAGGGCGGTGAGCAGGAGGGCGAAGGTGGCGGGAAGGCGCGTGGCGCGCAAGACCTGGCGCGGTCGGACGGGCATGGCGGTGAAAGGGGCATCGAGGCGATGCGCGCGATTATGACGAGGCCGGCGCGTGGCCGGACTGGCGCGCGATCTCGGCCTCCAGCTGGGCCGCGCGCTCGCGCAGCAGGTCGGCCGCCGCCTTCAGACGCAGGTGCGTGCGCACGCGCGCCAGCAGGATGGGCGGGCTGATGGGCTTGCTGATGTAGTCCTCCGCGCCCAGCGCCAGACCATGGCTCTCGTCGGCCACGTCGGAGCGCGAAGTCAGGAACAGCACCGGGATGTCGCGCGTGGCGGCATCCGCCTTCAGCCAGCGGCAGATCTCGTAGCCATCCATGTTGGGCATCAGCACGTCCAGCAGGATCAGGTCGGGGCGCGGCGTCTGGGCGGCGATGCGCAGCGCGCGGTCACCAGTGGTCGCGACCTTGACCCGGTGGCGGTCCTTCAGCAGTTCGTAGAGCTGCGACAGGATCTCGGGGGAATCGTCCACGACCAGGAGGACGGGGCGCGTGTCGGCGATGTCAGCGTCCGCGGCGCCCGCTTCGGCGCTGGCTTCGGCGTTGGCTTCGGGATTGGAAGGGGGAGGGTGGTCGTTCATGGCGTGTTTCCTGGGCGGCTGGTGCGACCCGCCGCTGGTTCGTCGTCGCCGGGCGGCTCGGCCGCATCGAGCAGCCGCAACGCGGCCTCGAAATCGAAGCGTGCCGCGGCTTGCGCGGCCTCGCGCAGCCGTGCGGCGCGCGCGGGATCGAGCTCGCTGCCCATCTGGTCCAGCGTCCTCGCCAGCGTGTCGGCGGTTTCCGCCGCCACGCCGTCGTGACCGGCCAGTTGGCGCCGCCACCGTGCCAGGTCCGCCATCAGCCGCTCGACCTGGTCCGCCGGGGGCGCGGCAAGATCCGCGCCCGGCAGGGTCACGCCCGGCGGCAGCGAGGGGGCCGGCGGCACCGGCAGCGTCTGCAGCGTCTGATCCAGCCCCTGCAGCAGCCGCCTCAGCGCGGCGCTGGCGGTGGCCGCCAGCTCGCGCCGGCGCGGCGCGGAGGCCTCGGCGCGGCACGCTTCCTCCAGCGCCGTGGCGGCCTCGCACAGCGTCATCGCGCCGATGGTGGCCGAGGCGCCCCGCAGCGCGTGCGCCAGCCGCTCGAGCGGCTGCGGATCCTCGCCGTCCGCGGCCTCCTCCAGCCGCGCGGCCGTGGCCTGCTGGGTGTGGTGGAACACGCGCAGCAGTCTCAGGTAGAGCGCGGTGTTGTTCGCCGCCGTCGCCAGGCCGGTGCGCGCTTCCAGCCCCTCGATCGCCGGCACGGGGGAGGGCGCCTCGGCGCAGAGCGGGCCGCCGCCGGCCGCCGGATCGTCCGGGTCCGCGGGCGGCTCCAGCGCCTCGCCGGCCGCGTCCGCAGCGTCCGCGACGTCCATGGCATCGGCCGCGCGCGGGCGCACCCAGCGGACCAGCGTCTCGAACAGCGCGTCGGCATGCAGCGGCTTGGCGATGTGGTCGTTCATGCCGGTGGCCAGGATGCGGACCCGGTCGGCGCCCGTCGCGTTGGCCGTGAGCGCGATCACCGGCAGGGCGCGCCAGCGCGGGTCCTCGCGCAGGCGGCGCGTCGCCTCGTAGCCGTCCATCTCCGGCATCTGGCAGTCCATCAGCACGCCATCGAAGCCGCCGGGCGACGCGCGCAGCAGGTCCAGCGCGATGGCGCCGTTGGCCGCCAGCGTCACCGCGACGCCGGCGCGCGACAGCAGGTCCTCGGCCAGGTCGCGGTTCACGGCGATGTCGTCGACGACCAGGATGCGCGCGCCTGCAAGCGCGCGCATCGCGGCGCGCGTGGCCGCCTGACGGCGCGCCTGGACGGCGCCGGGGCTCTCGGCGGGCGGGGACGCGCCGAGCACGCCGCGCAGCATTGCCGCCGTCACCGGCTTGGCGAGCACGGGCGGCCGGTGGCCGGTGGGCAGCCGCGACATCGCCTCGTAGAGCGTCTCGTCGTTGCTGAACGCGGTGACCAGCACGATGCGCGGCGGCCGGGTGAATTCATCGAGCATCAGCGACGCCGTGGACAGGCCGTTCATCTCGGGCATCCGCCAGTCGATCAGCATCCAGTCGAAGGGGCGCCCGGCGAGCGCCGCGGCGCTCGCCATCCGCAGCGCAGCGCGCCCGCTGGCGGCCATCTCCGGCACCAGCCCCTGGGCCCGGCACAGGGCCGCGAGCAACTCGCGCGCGACGCGGCTGTCGTCGACCACCAGCACGCGCGCGCCCGTCCTGGCGGCGGCGGCGAGGCCGGCACCGGCGTCCTCACCCTGATCCCCGTCCTGTACGCCGACCCGCACCGCGAAATGGAAGGTGCTCCCGACGCCGGGCATCGTCTCGACCCACAGGCGCCCGCCCATCATGTCCACGAGCTGCCGGCAGATGGCCAGCCCCAGGCCGCTGCCATCGGGCGAGGTCGGTTCGGCCTCGTCGAGTTGGCGGCGCACCTGCGCCAGTTGCGCCGGCGTCAGGCCGGGCCCGCCATCGCTGACGCTGAACTGCAGCAGGACCTCGCCGCCCGCCGGCGCCAGGCCTGGCCCGATCCCATCGCCGGCCTCGCCGACCTCGCCCGGTTCGCCCGGTCCCTCGGGTCCCCCGGGCGCGGCGAGCGTCACGGCGATCACCACTTCGCCTTCGCCGGTCACCCGCGCGGCCTGCTTGCCCAGCTGTGTCAGCACCTGTCCCAGCCGCAGCGGATCACCCACGAGCGCGGCGGGCACCTCCGGCGGCACGTTCAGCAGCAGTTCGACGCCCTTCTGCTCCAGTCCCAGGCCCAGCACCTGCACCGCGTGGTCCAGCACCTCGCCCAGCTCGAAGGGGATGTGTTCCAGCGTCAGCCGGCCGGCCTCGATGCGGCTGAAATCCAGGATGTCATCGATCACGCCCAGCAGGTTGCCGGCCGCGTCGCGGGCCTTCTCGACGTAATTGCGCTGGCGCGCATCCAGTTCCGTCTCCAGCGCCAGCTCGGACATGCCGATGATCGCGTTCATCGGCGTGCGCAGCTCGTGGCTCATGTTGGCCAGGAAATCGGCGCGCAGCCGCGTGGCGTTCTCCGCGGCCTGGCGCGCGCGGCGGATGTCGGCCTCCGCCTCGATCTGGTCGGTGAGGTCGGTGAGCCACAGCAGCAGGCCCCGCTGCTGCAGCGCCACCGGCAGGAAGATCGCCAGGCAATCGTGCCGCTGGCCGTCCGGGTCGAGCAGCGCCAGCTCCATGTCGCCCTCGCGCGGCTCGCCGCCGCGCAGCATCGCCGTGGCGCGATCGCGGCTGGCCTGGTCGGCGTAGACGTCCGGCCAGGGCTCGCCGACGCGCACGCCGATCAGTTGCCGCAGCGCCGGATTGGCCACCTGCACGCGCTCGTCCGCGATCACGCCGATGCCCACCGGGGTGCGGGCGATGATGGTCAGGTAGCGGTGCTCCTGCGCCACCAGCCGCTGCTCCAGCGCATGGCGCGCGACCCGCTGCTCCAGATGGCGCAGCAGCGCGGCCTGCAGCGCGAAGGCGATGAACGCGGCCAGCGCGCCGATCGCCAGTTGCGCGGGCAGGCTCAAGGCGTGGCGCAGGTCCGCCACGTACACCAGGTGCCACGGGCCGGCGGGATCGCCCCAGTCGATCGCGCGCGCCACGGCGGCATGACGGCGGCCCGCCACGGTCACCGTCGGCTGGGCCGGGTCGAAGGGCAGGGGCACCACACGGGCCGGGTCGTCGAAGCTGTGGCCGTACTGGCGGCTCGCGGCGAGCCGCTGCGTGCGCTCGGGCAGCGCCGGACCGGCCAGCGCCATCACCCAGGCCGGCTCGCTGGCGGCCATCACCACGCCATGGGGCGAGAGGAGCAGGCCGGCCGCATCCGCGCGCGAGCCCAGGAAGCGGTCGATCTGATCCGCCAGGTAGCGCGACGAGATCACCCCGATGATCGGCCCCTGCTCACCGGTGTCCGCGTAGATCGGCGCGCTCAGGAACACCGAGCGCCGCGCGGCGGTCAGGCTCGTCGCGATGAAGACGCTGGGCTGGCCGCGCATCGCCTGGCGGAAATACTCGCGGCCGCGCACGTCCTGCCCGATGGAGGTGGGCTGCACGTCGCCGCGGTTCCAGTCGCTGACGATGCGGCCTTCCCGGTTGACGATGAAGCTCAACTCCGCGCCGACATGGTCGGTCAGCACCGCCAGGGCGTCCGCGGCCGGGCGCGTGAGGCGCCCGACGTTGACGTCGCTCACGCCGGTGGCCATCTTCACCTCGGCGTTGACGCGGCCGGCCAGGCGCACGGCGCCCATCGCGCGGCTGTCCTCGGTCGTGCCCCTGAGGACCAGGCATTCGCGGTCGCTCCAGGTGTTCAGGCCGGCGCGCAGCGCCGCCTCCTCATGGCGGCGCGCCAGGTCCGCGGCCAGCGCGCCGGTGAGCAGCGCCAGCACGGCCGCGGCCAGCCAGTACAGCGGCCGATGGCCGGCGAGCAGCCGGGCGACGCGGTTCATCGCGCCCTCCGTCCGGCGGCCGCGCCGCCGTCCCAGCGCAGCAGGGCCAGCGCCTCGTCGAACTGGAAGCGCGCGACCGCTGCGGCGGCGCGCCGCAGCAGCACCGCCCGGGCTGACGGCGGCGGGCGGACCTCGAGGTCCATCAGCAGCGCCTGGGCCGACTCGAGCGCGCCGGCGTCGCCCGCGTGAAGCTCGCGCGTGAGCCGGCGCAGCAAGGCCTCGAGCCGGGCGGCCGGTTCCGCGGGGCGGAGCAGGGCGGACGCGGCCTGGGCGGCGGTCTCCGGGCCGCGCGGCACGAGCCAGCGCGCCAGCGTCTCGAACAGACGCTCGACGTTGAGCGGCTTGGGCAGGTGGTCGTTCATGCCGGCGGCCAGGATGCGCTCACGGTCGCCGCTCATCGCGCTGGCGGTCAGCGCGATCACCGGGAGCTCGCGCCAGGCCGGTTCGCGCCGGATGCGCCGGGTGGTCTCGTAGCCGTCCATGACGGGCATCTGGCAGTCCATCAGCACGGCGTCGAAGCCTTGCGGCGTGGACGCCAGCAGGTCCAGCGCCTGCTGGCCGTCGCCGGCGAGCGTGACCTCCAGGCCGGCCGCGCGCAGCAGTTCGGCGGCCAGCTCCTGGCTGCCGGGATCGTCCTCGACGACCAGCAGCCGCGCGCCCGCGAGCTGCATCATCGCCAGGCGCGTCGCGGTCCGGCGCCGCGGCACCGAGGGCGGGCGCTGGCTGGCGTGTCCGCTGGCCGCCGCGACGGCCTGCAGCAGGGTCGAGGCGGTGACCGGCTTGTTCAGCTGCACCGGCCGGTCGCGCGGGTCGAAGTCCGCCAGCGCCGCGGTCAGCGTCTCGTCGCGGCCGAAGGCCGTCACCAGCAGCACGTGCGGCGGGGCGGCCAGCCGGCCGTCCGCGATCAGGCGCGCCGCCTCCAGGCCGTTCAGGACCGGCATCTGCCAGTCCATCAGCACCAGGTCGTAGGGGTCGCGAGCCGCCTGGGCCTCCAGCACGCATTGCACGGCGCTGGCGCCATTGGCGGCGCGGTCCACGCGCATGCCGAAGCCCGCGCACAGGGCGCCGAGGATGTCGCGCGCGGCGTCGTTGTCGTCGGCGACCAGCACCCGCAGCCGCGAGACGTCCACCGGCACGGCCGGTTGCGCCGCGTGGGCTGCCGGCTGCAGGCCCAGCCGGACGCTGAAGCTGAAGGTCGAGCCCTGGCCGGGGCGGGAATCCACGCCGATGCTCCCGCCCATCAGCTCCACGAGCTGGCGGCTGATCGCCAGGCCCAGGCCGCTGCCGCCGTACTTGCGGCTCGTCGACGTGTCGGCCTGCACGAAGCTGGCGAACAGCCGCGCCGCGGCCTCCTCGCTCATGCCGATGCCGGAGTCGCGCACGCTGAAGCGCAGCTCGACCTGGCCGGGCGAGGCGCTGGAGGCGCTGGAGACGACCCGCTCCACGGCGACCACCACTTCCCCTGCCTCGGTGAACTTGACCGCGTTGTTGCCCAGGTTGACCAGCACCTGCCCGAGCCGCACGGGATCGCCGATCAGCGCGGTCGGCACGTCCTGAGGCAGGTGCAGCAGCAGTTCCACGCCCTTGTCCTCGGCGCGCAGCGCGATCAGGTTGACCATGTGGTCCAGCACCTGGTCCAGGTCGAAGGGGACGGCCTCCAGCGTCAGCCGTCCGGACTCCATGCGGCTGAAGTCCAGGATGTCGTCGATCAGGTCGAGCAGGCTGACCGCGGCGTCGTTGACCTTCTCCAGGTAGGTGCGCTGACGGGCGTCCATGCCGGTCTGCAACGCCAGATCGGACATGCCGATGATCACGTTCATCGGCGTGCGGATCTCGTGGCTCATGCTGGCCAGGAAGCTGGACTTGGCATGCGCCTCGGCCTCCGCGGCCTCCTTGGCGCGCAGCGCTTCGCGGGCCGCCTGGCGGCGCCGCGTGATGTCGACCAGCCACAGCAGCAGGGCGGGCTTGTCGCCCTCGTAGTCCAGCGGCATCGTCGAGAGCAGGAAGTCGCGCGGCTCGCCCGCGGTGTCGATCAGGCGCACGTCGACATGACGCCGCTCGAGCCGGTAGGCCATCACCTCGGCCATCACGGCGCGGCTCGCGTCGTCCGCGGCGCGGTCCGGCCAGCGATCCTGCAGCCGCATGCCCAGCCGCGAGGCCAGCGCCGGATTGGCGAACTCCACCCGCCCGTCCAGCAGCAGGCCCACGCCGATCGGCGCCATGTTGAAGATGGCGCGGAACTGGTCGGCGCGGGCCTGGATCTCCGCCACGTGCCGGGCGCTCTGGCGCCGCTGGGCAGCCATCAAGCGGGACAGCGCGGCGGCGGCGAGCACCAGGATGGCGGTCAAGGCCGCCGCCAGCGCCTGCTGGCGCGCCGGCACCACGCCGGCGAGGTCGTCCAGCAGCACCAGGCGCCACGGGCCTGCCGGGTCGTTCCATTCGACATTCGCGGCCGCGACCGCCAGGCGGCGGCCGCCGATCACCGCCACCGGCCCGGCGTCCGGGTCGAAGGGCAGCCGCCGGGTGGCGGCGGGGTCCTGGAACAGCGTGGCGTAGCGCCGCTCCTGCGTGAGCTGCCGCGCCCGCTCCGCGCTCACCGGGCCGATCAGCGTCATTTCCCAATCGGGCTGGCTGGCCGCGAAGACCACGCCGTGCGGCGACACGAGCAGCGCGCCGGCGTGGCGCGGCGACTTGATGATCCGGTCCAGCATCTGCGGCAGCTTGCGCCCCACCATCACGCCAATCATGCCGCTGGACTGCTGGTAGCCCGCGTAGATGGGCGCCGCGAACAGGATGGCGCGCTGACCCAGGCGGGCGCTGAGCGCGGTGAAGATGGAGGCCTGCCCCTGCAGCGCCTGCTGGACATAGGGGCGGTAGGACAGATCCAGTCCGATGGCCTGCTGCTCGGGGCGCTTGACCCATTCGGCGACGATGAGGCCGTCGCGGTTGATCACGAAGGCCTCGTCGCCTTCCATCGCGGCGGCGATGGCGGCCAGTTGAGCCTCGCCGGGCCGGTGCTGGCGGGCTTGCTGCGCATCGGTCTCCAGGGCCAGCGACTTGACGACCGGATCGAGCAGGCCGCTGATCTCGATCGCGCCCATCTCCCTGCCCGACCGCGTCTCCTGGAGCAGCGCGGTGGCCTCGCGATCTGCGGCCGTGCGCAGCGCGCGATGGTGGTCGCGCTCGAGCAGCCAGCTCTGCGTGGCGCTCACCCCGATGCCGGCCGCGATCGCGGCCAGGGCAATGCCGGTCCACGCCACCGCCTGCCGTATCCCCTCCCTCGGAATCGACGGACGCATCCTGTCCTTTGCACGTCGTCCGCGGCGACAGCTTGTCGGGTCTGGTCGGGCGCTCCCATCGCGCGCCGCTCGCCGTCGGACGGTGCCGGAGAGTGTTCGGCCGAGGGGCAGGTCTTGTCAAGGGGGCGGGCTGACGGTCTCCATCCATTCGCGCTTGCGCGCCAGCGCTTCGTCGTCATCGGCGAAGCGCCGGGCGATCTCCTGGAACTGCGGCTGGATGCGCAGGAAGGCCTCGACGATGTCGGGGTCGAAGTGCTGGCCCGCGCCCTCGGCGATGATGCCCGCCGCCTGCGCGTGGGGCATGCCGTCCTTGTAGACGCGCCGGCAGATCAGTGCGTCATAGACGTCGGCCAGTGCCATCAGCCGCGCCGACAGCGGGATCGCGTCGCCGCGCAGGCCCTGCGGATAGCCCGAGCCGTCCCACTTCTCCTGATGCGAGTAGGCGATGTCCTTGGCCGTCGACAGGAAGCCCACCGAGCTGCCCAGTTGCGCCTCGGCCTGCGCGATGGCGTCGCGGCCCAGCCGCGGGTGGGACTTCATGACCTCGAACTCCTCCGGCGTGTAGCGGCCCGGCTTGAGCAGGATGCGGTCGGGGATGCCGACCTTGCCGATGTCGTGCAGCGGCGCGGACTTGTACAGCGTGGCGATGTACTCGGGCGTCAGCATGGCGGCGAAGCGCGGATGGCCGCGCAGCGCCTCGGCCAGCGCGCGCACGTAGTGCTGGGTGCGCCTGATGTGGTTGCCGGTGTCGCTGTCGCGGGTCTCGGCCAGCGAGGCCATCGCCAGGATGGTCACGTCCTGGATCGCCGCGAGTTCGGCCGTGCGGCGCGCCACTTCCGTCTCGAGGAAGCCGGCCTTGTCGCGCAGGAAGTCCGCGCTGGCCTTCAGGTGCAGGTGCGTGCGCACGCGCGCCAGCACGATGGGCGGGCTGATGGGCTTGGTGATGTAGTCCACCGCGCCGAGCGCCAGGCCGCGCGTCTCGTCCGCCACGTCGGAGCGGGCGGTCAGGAAGATCACCGGCACGTCGCGCGTCGCCGCCTCGGCCTTGAGCCGCGCGCAGACCTCGTGACCATCCATGCCCGGCATCATGACGTCGAGCAGGATCAGGTCCGGGCGGGGATCCGCGCCGGCGATGCGCAGCGCCTTCTCGCCGCTGCTCGCGATCTTCACGCGGTAGCGCGGGCGCAGCAGCTCGCTCATCAGCGCGAGGTTGTCCGGCGTGTCGTCGACCACCAGCACGGTCGCGCCATCGGTCGGATCGGGGTCCGTCTCCGGCGCGCGGACCGCCGGGGAAGAGACCATCGGTGAGGCCATCGGTGCAGCGGTCGCGTTCATGCAGTGCTCCCGGAGGACGTGGGATCGGTGTCGGCCTGATGCGCGTCCTCGCGCAGCAGCGTCAGGGCCGCGTCGAAGTCGAAACGCGAGGCGGCGTCCGCCGCGCGGCGCAGCGCGCGCAGCCGCGCGGTGGGCAGCGGCAGGCCGTCGAGCATCGCCGACAGCTCCTGGGCCGTGTCCGCCGCCGTGGAGTCGCTGTCGTCGAGCAGGCGCTCCAGGCGCTGGAGCAGCGCTTCCAGCCGCGCCTGGGCGGCGGTGTCGATCCGGGCGGGCCGCGCCGGCGCGCTGGCGGCGGCGTCCTGTGCCATCGCCTCGCGCGCCAGGTGCCGGCCGAGCGACAGCAGCAGCGTCGCCAGCAGCGACTGCGTGCGGGTCAGCAGCGGATCGCGCTCGGCGGCGGGCAGGCGCTGGCCGCAGGCCTGCTCGAGCGCGCCGGCCGCCGCGGCCAGCGGCCGCGCGCCGAGCGTGGCGGCGGCACCGCGCAGCGAATGCGCCAGCCGCGTCATCGTGGTCCAGTCGGCCGCCGCCGCCGCCGCGGCGAAGCGGGCGGCGAAGTCGGTCTGCGAGTCGTGGAAGGTGCGCAGCAGCTTGCGGTAGAGCGGCAGGTGGCCGGCGGCGGTCGCCAGTCCCGCCTGCACGTCGAGCCCGGCGATCTGAGGCAGCCCGTCCGGCCCGGCGGCGCGCGGCTCGCCCGCGTCCAGGCCGGCGGTGTCCAGGCCGCCGTCCTCATCGAGCGCCGCCGCGCGCGGCCGGCGGGTGTCGACGCGCCGCCCGGAGCCGGAGCGCGTGTCCATCGGCATGCGCGCCGCGGGCAGGGCGGGCTCGACCCAGCGCGCCAGGGTCTCGAACAGCAGGTCGACGTTGAGCGGCTTGGAGATGTGGTCGTTCATGCCGGCCTCGAGGACCTTCTCGCGATCGCCGCTCATCGCGTTGGCGGTCATCGCGATCACGGGCAGCGCGCGCCAGCGCGGATCGGCGCGCAGCGCGCGCGTCGCCGCGTAGCCGTCGAGCACCGGCATCTGGCAGTCCATCAGCACGCCGTCGAAGCCGTCCGGCGCGCTGGCCAGCAGCTCGAGCGCGACCCGGCCATTGACCGCCAGCGTGACGTGCAGGCCGGCGTCCTCGAGCAGCGCGGAGACCAGTTCCTGGTTGAGGTCGTTGTCCTCGGCGACGAGGATGCGCGCCCCGGCCAGGCGCTGGATCGCCTCGCGCGCCGAGTCGCGCCGGCGCTGCGCCGCCGGCGCGGGCAGGTCGGCATGGCCGAGCGCCTCGCCGATCGCCCCCAGCATCGACGAGGCGGTCACCGGCTTGGTCAGCAGCACCGGACGGCGCTCGCCGCCCGCGGCGGCCAGCGCGGCGGTGAGGGCGTCATCGCGCCCGAACGAGGTCACCAGCACGATGGCCGGCGCGCGCTCGAG
Organism: Roseateles sp.; assembly: GCF_039595595.1. Taxonomy (GTDB): domain Bacteria; phylum Pseudomonadota; class Gammaproteobacteria; order Burkholderiales; family Burkholderiaceae_C; genus Roseateles. The sequence goes on from NZ_JBCNLG010000015.1 coordinate 35,989, forward strand.
CCGGCCATCGCCGAGCCGGCGCGTGGCCTCCAGGCCGTCGATCACCGGCATCTGCCAGTCCATCAGCACCAGCTCGTAGGGGCGGCCGTCGGCCTGCGCGCGCTCGGCGTCGCGGATCGCCTCGGCGCCGTCGGCGGCGGTGCTCACGTCCAGGCCGAAGCTCGCGCCCAGCGTCGACAGGATCTCGCGCGCGGCGCGGTTGTCGTCGACCACCAGGGTGCGCAGGCGCGCCAGCTCGTGGGCCATCAGCGCGCGCCGCGCCGGCAGGTCCGATCCCTCGGGCTGCAGCGCGAAGCGGGCCGTGAAGTGGAAGGTCGAGCCCTGGCCCGGCGCCGACTCCAGCCAGATGCGCCCGCCCATCATCTCGACCAGTTGCTTGCAGATCGCCAGGCCCAGGCCGCTGCCGCCGTACTTGCGGGTGGTCGAGCTGTCGGCCTGGCTGAAGCTCTGGAACAGCCGGGCCTGCTGCTCGGGCGTCATGCCGATGCCGGTGTCGCGGACCCAGAAGTGCAGTTCGGCCTCCGGCGCGCAGACCGCGTCCAGCGAGGTCGAGGCATCGCGCGCCGCGGCCGGGCTGGCCGCGATGCCGACGATGATCTCGCCGCGGTCGGTGAACTTGGCGGCGTTGTTGCCCAGGTTGACCAGCACCTGGCCGAGCCGCAGCGGATCGCCGACCAGCGCGGTCGGGAGCTCGGCCGGGATGTTGAGCAGCAGCTCCAGGCCCTTGTCCTCGACGCGGAAGCCGATCAGGTTGACCAGGTGGTCGAGCACGTCTTCCAGGCGGAAGGGCACGCACTCCAGGCTCAGCTTGCCGGCCTCGATGCGGCTGAAGTCCAGGATGTCGTCGATGACGCCGAGCAGGTTCTCGGCCGAGCGGTGGACCTTCTCGATGTAATTGCGCTGGCGCGCGTCCAGGCCGGTCTGCAGCGCGAGGTGGGACATGCCGATGATGGCGTTCATCGGCGTGCGGATCTCGTGGCTCATGTTGGCCAGGAAATCGGACTTGGCGCGGGTGGCCTCCTCGGCGGCGTCCTTGGCCTGCTGCAGCGCCTCCTGGGCGCGTTCGCGCTCGGCCAGCAGCGCCTGCAGCTGGCGGTGCTGCGCCTGGAGCTCGAGGTCCTTGCGGTCGCGGGCCACGCCGTGCGCGAGGCTGCGCATCGAGGCCACCAGCAACCCGAAGGCCAGCAGCGCGACCAGGGCGGCGATGGTCAGCCGCGTGGACAGGGGCTCCAGCGCCTCCAGGTCGCCCAGCAGCACCAGGCGCCAGGGGCCGGCGGGATCGTTCCAGGCGACCTCGGCCTGGACGGCGGCGTGGCGCACGCCGTCGATCTCGACGACGGGGGCGGCGGGGTCGAAGCTCAGGCTGTGGGCGCGGGTGGCGTCTTCGAACAGCTTGCCGTACTGGCGCGAGGCGGTCAGCGCCCGCGAGCGCGCCGCCGTGGCGGCGCCGTCCAGGCTCATGCGCCAGTCGGGCCGGCTGGCGGCGAGCACCACGCCCTGCGGGGAGACGAGCAGCGCGCCGGCGTAGCTGCGGGTGTCGAGGAAGCGGTCGAGCGCGTCGGCGTAGAGCCGGGCGGCGACGACGCCGACGATCTCGCCGCTCTGGCCGGGCTCGCGGTAGATGGGCGCGGTCAGCCAGAAGGCGCGCTGGCCGGTGGTGATGCTGATGCCGGCGAAGACGTTGGGCTGGCCGCGCAGCGCCTGGCGGAAGTACTGGCGGAAGCTGACGTCCAGGCCGATGTTGATCAGGCCCTCGTCGTCCCAGCTGGCGATGATGCGGCCGGCGCGGTTGACGACATAGGCCTGCTGGGCGCCGACGCTGGTGGCGATGACCTCCAGCGTCTCGGCGGCGGGGCGGGTGCGGCGGGCGGCGTCGGTGTCGGTGAGCTGGGCGGCGGCCTTGAGGGCGGGGTTGACCTGGCCGGCCAGCACGACGGCGCCCATGCCCTTGCCGGTCAGGGTCAGGCCCTGGAGCGCGAGCGCTTCGCGCTGGGCGGCGTTGGACAGGGTGCGGTGGAAGTCACGTTCGAGCGAGCGCCGATGCGCCTCGCTGACCGCGATGCCGAGCGCGAGCGCCGCGACGGCGGCCGCGATCCAGGCGATCGGGCGATGCCGCAGCAGCCAGTCGGAGACACGACCCATCCCTTTCCCTCCCCGGAAGGCCCGGTCGGTGGCCGCCGGACCGTGGTGGATGAACGTCCGGGCAGTGTAGGGGAGTTGGGGCGGCTTGCGGGGGAGCGTGTCGCTCCCCCGCCTCCCGGGCATTCCGATCCGATTCAGCGCTTCATGCGAAACATCATTTCCAACTGTCCAGGCGATTCCTCAGCAGTTCCTTGCACTGCTCGCCCCTCAGGCCCTGCGTTTGCCACGTCAGGAGCGGGCTCAAGAGCGGTTCGATGTCCTGCCGCGTCGCCTTCTCGTTCACATACATCTGATCGAACGCATCCAGGACCGTAGTGAGAGGCTCGATATAGCCATATCGAACGGCCACGCCCAGCGGATGGAAGTCCGTTCCGTGCTTCCCCGCGTAATGAACTTGCCGCTTAATCCAGCCTTCTCGATGGAAGCCCAGCCCCTCGGCAATGTCCTGGAAAGTCAGTTCGTCGTTCTTGGCGGCATCGATGCAGGCCCGAAGCATCAACTCCAGGTTCTTGCCGCCTTCCTCCAGGGCTTGATCGAGCGCCGTGAGCCACACGCCGTCTTCCTCCCGGCACAGCAGCCGCCGAACGTCGTCCTTGCCGATCAGGTCGGCCTCCCGAAGCGATCGGATCGACGCCAGCACGACGCCCAACGCAGCGCCTGCGCTACGGTTTACGGCGAGGCCCGCGAGCGTGGAACTCCGGTTCATGCCGCTTCCGGGCGGGAGGTGGGCAAGGATGCGCATGAGGGCCGCCGCGGACAGATGCTTTGACGCCGCGAGCGTGTGGACGCCCTCCATGTAGGCCGTTGCAGCGCCCGCCGAAGAGGCGTTGTCCAACGCCGTCCTGCCGTGCCCGTTGTCGGCCAGGACGATTCGTTCAAGCCCTTCGGCCGAGAGAGGTTGCGGCTCGCTCTGCTCGCGCACCAATCGCTCGAACATCCGCTTCACTGCGGAAACATCGCCATCGTTAACTGCGCGGTGGAGGTCCGAGGGAGTCAATCGCCCCTCTGGGCCAGCCATGGAACGGTACTTGCAGAGGAAGGGGTCATAGGCGTCTGGCTGCAAGCCGGATCGTTGAGAACTGGACGAGGTGTACAAGGCGGGTCCTTTCAAGAAGCAAGCCATCAGTTGCGCTTGTCCGCGAATGGTTCTCGAACGACCTCGTACGCCTTGCCGATCCCGCGCGGACGCGGACTCGTCCTACAAGCGATGTGCGAGGGCAGGACTAGCATCGACGCGCATGCGTACGACGAACCCCGAATCGCGGACGATGGATGAGGACCTCGTCATCGCCCGCCCGGAAGGCCTGTACTGCCCGCCCGGCGACTTCTTCATCGATCCGTGGAAGCCCGTCGACCGGGCGGTGATCACGCACGGGCACAGCGATCACGCGCGCATGGGCCACGGCCACTATTTGGCTCACCGCGACAGCGCCGCGATCCTGAGGCGGCGGCTCGGCGGCGACATCACGCTGCAGACGCTCGGCTATGGCGAGTTCATCGAGCATCGTGGCGTGCGCCTGTCGCTGCACCCGGCCGGCCATGTGCTCGGCTCGGCGCAGGTGCGGCTGGAACACGGCGGGCGCGTCTGGGTCGCCTCGGGCGATTACAAGCTCGAGGCCGACGGCACCTGCGCGCCGTTCGAGCCGGTGCGCTGCGACACCTTCATCACCGAGTCGACCTTCGGCCTGCCCATCTACCGCTGGCCCTCGCAGGCGGCGCTGTTCGCCGAGATCGACGCGTGGTGGCGCCGCAATGCCGCCGCGGGGCGCGCGTCGGTGCTCTACGCCTACGCGCTGGGCAAGGCGCAGCGGCTGCTGCATGGCGTGGATGCGTCGATCGGGCCCATCGTCGCGCATGGGGCGGTGGAACCGCTCAACGCCGTCTATCGCGACGCCGGCGTGACGCTGCCGCCGACCTTCAACGCGATGGATCCGGCGCTCGACAAGGCGGCGCTGGCGCGCGCGCTGGTGATCGCGCCGCCATCGGCCGCGCGCTCGCCGTGGCTGCGCCGCTTCGGCGCCGATCCGGCCGATGCCTTCGCCAGCGGCTGGATGCAGCTGCGCGGCACGCGCCGGCGGCGCGGTGTCGATCGGGGCTTCGTCGTCTCGGACCACGCCGACTGGCCCGGCTTGATGACCGCCATCCGCGCCACCGGCGCGGAGCGCGTGATCGTCACCCACGGCAGCGTGCCGGTCATGGTGCGCTGGCTCAACGAGCAGGGCCTGCGCGCGCAGGCCTTCACGACCGAGTACGGCGAGGAGGACGCCAGCGACGCCGCGCAGCCCCAAGCCGGCAGCTCGCCCGCCGGAGACGCGTCCGCATGAAAGCCTTTGCCGCGCTCTATCGGGAGCTCGACGCATCGACGTCCAGCCTCGCCAAGCAGTCGGCGCTGCAGACCTACCTGCGCGACGCGCCGCCCGAGGACGCGGCCTGGGCCGTCTACTTCCTCGCTGGCGGCAAGCCGCGTCAGCTCGTGCCCACCAAGCTGCTGCGCGAGCAGGCCCGTCTGGCCGCCGGGCTGCCCGAATGGCTGTTCGACGAGAGCTACGAGGCCGTCGGCGATCTGGCCGAGACGATCTCGCTGCTGCTGCCCGAACCCGCGGAGGTGGTCGAGCGCCCGCTGTCGCAATGGATGACGGCGTTCCTGCTCCCGCTGCGCGGCCGGCCGCCCGAGGCGCTGGCCATCGAACTGCAGGCCCAGTGGGCTGCGCTGGCGGCGGAGCAGCGCCTGGTCTACTTCAAGCTGATCACCGGCGCCTTCCGCGTCGGCGTGTCCAGGCTGCAGGTCACGCAGGCGCTGGCGGCGGTGAGCGGGCTGGATCCCAAGCTCGTCGCGCAGCGCCTCATCGGCTACACGCACATCGGCGCGACGCCGACCGCGGACGACTACGCCGCGCTCATCGCGCCCGCCGCCGGCGACGGCGCCGCGGCGCGCGGCGCGCAGCCCTATCCGTTCTTCCTTGCTCATCCGTTCAACCTGCCGCTGGCGCAATTCGACGCGGCGCTCGGGCCGGCGCCGGACTGGCTGGTCGAATGGAAGTGGGATGGCATCCGCGCGCAGGTCGTGCATCGCGACGGCGAGGTCGCGATCTGGTCGCGCGGCGAGGAGTTGATCACCGACCGCTTTCCCGAGCTGCGCGCGATGGGCGAGGCTTTGCCCGAGGGCACGGTGCTCGACGGCGAGATCCTGATCTGGCGCGACGGCCGCGCGAGGCCCTTCGCCGAACTGCAGCAGCGCATCGGCCGCAAGACGTTGAGCGCGAGGCTGCTGCGCGAGCTGCCGGCCGCGCTGTGCGTCTACGACCTGCTCGAGGAAGCCGGCGAGGACCTGCGCGGGCGCCCGCAGCACGAGCGCCGCGAACGCCTGGAGCGGCTGGTGGCGGCGCACCCGCTGCCGGGGCTCGAGCTCAGTCCGCTGATCCGGGGCGAGGACTGGGCCGACCTGGCGCGCCAGCGCGAGCAGGCCAGGGCGCTGGGCGTCGAGGGCATGATGCTCAAGCGCCTGGACGCGCGCTACGGCGTGGGCCGCACCAAGGACGTGGGCGTGTGGTGGAAGTGGAAGATCGATCCGCTCTCCGTCGACGCGGTGCTGATCTACGCCCAGCGCGGCCATGGTCGGCGCGCCAGCCTCTACACCGACTACACCTTCGCGGTCTGGAACGGCCCGCAGGACGATCCGGCGCGGCAGCTGGTGCCCTTCGCGAAGGCCTACTCGGGCCTCACCGACGCGGAGATCCGCGAGGTCGACGCCATCATCCGCAAGACCACGCTCGAGACCTTCGGCCCGGTGCGCAGCGTCACGCCGACGCTGGTCTTCGAGCTGGGCTTCGAGGGCATCGCGCGCAGCGCACGCCACAAGAGCGGCATCGCGGTGCGCTTCCCGCGCATGCTGCGCCGGCGCGAGGACAAGCCGGTGGAGGAAGCCGACACCTTGCAGTCGCTGCAGGCGCTGCTGCCGGCGGGCACGGGCGAAGGGGCCGGTGAAGGGGCCGGTGAAGGGGCCGGTGAAGAGGCCGGTGAAGGGGCCGGTGAAGGGGTGGCTGAATGACGGCCTCGCCGGTGGACGCCTGGATCGACGCACAGGGCTGGACGCCGTTCCCCTTTCAGCGCCAGGTCTGGGCCGAGATCGCGGCCGGCCGCAGCGGGCTGCTGCATTCGAGCACCGGCAGCGGCAAGACCTTGGCGGTGTGGCTGGGCGCGCTGGCCGCGCTGCGCGGGGAGATCGGCGCCGAGGCGCGCCAGACAAGCAAGGAGGACAAAGAGGGCAGGGAAGGAAAAGCGGGTGGCAAGCCGATCGCGCCGCCGTTCTCCGTGCTCTGGATCACGCCGATGCGCGCGCTGGCGGCCGACACGCTGCGCGCGCTGCAGGCGCCGATGGCGGCGCTGTGCCCCGGCTGGACCGCGGGCCTGCGCAGCGGCGACACCTCGTCCTCGGAGCGCGCCGCGCAGGACCGGCGGCTGCCCACCGTGCTGGTGACGACGCCGGAGAGCCTGTCGCTGCTGCTGTCGCGCGCCGACGCGCGGGAGCAGCTCGGGCGGGTGCGATTGGCCGTCGTCGACGAGTGGCACGAGCTGATGGGCAACAAGCGGGGCGTGCAGACGCAGCTGGCGCTGGCGCGTCTGCGGCGCTTTCGGCGCGAGCGCGGCGGCGCGCTGATGACCTGGGGCCTGTCGGCCACGCTCGGCAACCTCGATGAGGCCTTGCGCACGCTGCTCGGCGCCGCGGACGACGCCCCGGGCCGGCTGGTGCAGGGCGAGACCGACAAGACGCTGGTCATCGACACGCTGCTGCCCGCGTCCATCGAGCGCTTCGCCTGGGCCGGCCACATGGGGCTGTCGATGCTGCCGCAGGTCGTGGAGGCGATCGAGGCCAGCGCCAGCTGCCTGGTCTTCACCAACATGCGCTCGCAGGCGGAGCGCTGGTACCAGGCGCTGCTGGAGGCGCGGCCCGATTGGGCCGGCGTGCTCGCGCTGCATCACGGCTCGCTGGATCGCGGGGTGCGCGAGTGGGTCGAGCTCGGGCTCAAGGAAGGCCGCATCAAGGCCGCCGTGTGCACGTCGAGCCTGGACCTGGGCGTCGATTTCCTGCCGGTCGATCGCGTGCTGCAGGTCGGCTCGGCGAAGGGCGTCGCGCGGCTGGTGCAGCGCGCCGGGCGGTCCGGACATGCGCCGGGACGGCCCTCGCGGATCACGCTGGTGCCGACCAACAGCCTGGAACTGGTCGAGGCCGCCGCCGCGCGCGCCGCGGTGCGCGCCGGCCAGATCGAGGCCCGCCACAGTCCGCGCGAGCCGCTGGACGTGCTGGTGCAGCATCTGGTCACCGTCGCGCTGGGCGGCGGCTTCCGGCCGGATGAGCTGCTGGACGAGGTGCGCGGCACGGTGGCCTACGAGACGCTCGGCGGCGAGGCCTGGCAGTGGTGCCTGGACTTCGTGCATCGCGGCGGTCCATCGCTGACCGCGTACCCGGACTACCAGCGCGTGGTGCCCGACGAGGAAGGCGTCTGGCGCGTGCCGGACGCGCGTCTGGCGCGGCGGCATCGCGTCAACATCGGAACCATCGTCAGCGACGCTGCCATTCAGGTGCAGTACATGGGCGGCGGCCGGCTCGGCACGGTGGAGGAGAGCTTCATCGCGCGGCTGCGCCCCGGCGATGTCTTCATGTTCAGCGGCCGGCTGCTGGAGCTGGTGCGCGTGGAGCAGATGACCGCGCTGGTGCGCCGCGCCGCCGCCGGACGCGCCGCGGTGCCGCGCTGGAACGGCTCGCGCATGCCCTTGTCGAGCACGCTGGCCGACGCGGTGCTGCGCGAGCTCGCGGCCGCCGACGCGGGCCGCTTCGACTCGCCGGAGATGCGCTGCGTGAAGCCGCTGATCGATGTCCAGCGCCGCTGGTCCGGCGTGCCGGCGCCGGACGTGTTGATCGCCGAGACCATGAAGTCGCGCGAGGGCTGGCATCTCTTCCTGCATGCCTTCGCCGGCCGGCAGGTGCATCTGGGCCTCGCCGGCCTGATCGCGTGGCGGGCGGCGCAGCCGGAGACGGGCACCTTCTCGATCGCGCTCAATGACTACGGCATCGAGCTGCTGAGCGCCAAGCCGATCGACTGGGCCGCGCGGCTGCCGGAGCTGCTGGCGTTGCGGCCGCTGGAGACGCTGCTGCGCGAGGTGCTCGCCAGCCTGAACGCGACCGAGCTGGCGCGGCGGCGCTTCCGCGAGATCGCGCGCATCGCCGGACTGATCTTCCAGAGCCATCCGGGCGAGCGCCGCAGCAACCGCCAGCTGCAGGCCTCGGCGACGCTGTTCTTCGAGGTCTTCCAGCAGCATGACCCGCGCAACCGGCTGCTCGCGCAGGCGGAGCAGGAACTGCTCACGCAGGAGCTGGACGTGCGGCACCTCGCGGCGGCGCTGGAGCGCATGAGCCGCCAGACGCTGCAGATCCACGCGCTGAAGCGGCCCACGCCGCTGGCGTTTCCGCTGATGGTCGAGCGCTTCCGCGAGAAGCTCAGCAACGAGTCTTTCGCCGACCGCATCGCGCGCATGGTGGCGCAGCTCGAGAAGAGCGCCGGTGAGGCCTGCGCCGGGCTGGGTGCGAAGATCAGCGGATGAGCATGCCGTCGAATGAAGCGCGGGGCGGGCGGCCCGATGCGCTGGGAAATGTCGATGCCCAGGGAGATGCCGATGCGCCGGCGGGGGCGCTCGCGCTGGGTCTGGCGGGCGAGCGGGTCTGGCTGCTGCCGGCCCGCGCGCTGTGGTGGCCGGCGGCCCGCACCGTCTTCGTCGCGGATGTCCATCTGGGCAAGGCGGCGAGTTTCCGGGCGCTCGGACAGCCGGTGCCCGCGGGCACCACGCGCGACAACCTGGACCGGCTGAGCGCGCTGATCGACGGCGTGCGCGCGTCGCGACTGGTGGTGCTGGGCGATCTGCTGCATGCGGCCGCGGCGCAGCAGGCGCAGGTGCTCGATCCGGTGCATCGGTGGCGCGAGCGCCATGCCGCCGTCGAGTGCCTGCTGGTGCGCGGCAACCACGACAGCCGGGCCGGTGACCCCCCGCCGTCATTGCGCTTCGACATCGTCGATGAGCCGCATCGGATGGGGCCGTTCGCGGCCTGCCATCATCCGCGCCGCGTCGAGGGCGCCCATGCGCTGGCGGGGCATCTGCATCCGGCGATGGTCCTGCGGGGGCGCGCGCATGAGCATCAGCGCCTGCCGTGCTTCTGCGAGGCCGACGGGCTGATGATCCTGCCGGCCTTCGGCGCGTTCACGGGGACGACGCTCGACGGCTTGCCAGCCGGGGCGCGCTGCCATGCCGTGGGGGGCGGCGCGGTGTGGGCGGCGCCATAGCGCCGCGCGGTCAGCGGACGGACGCGGACGCGGGCATGGAGGCGGGCACGGACGCGTCCGCAGGCTTGGACGCGGACATGGACATGAACGCGGGCGTGGCTGTGGACCTGGACCTGGCTTGAACGTGGTCGTCGGCGCTTGAGGGGGCCGGCTCAGATCGTGAAGCCGCCCACGTCGGTGTGGAAGTCGCCGACCTCGGTCCATTCGCGCAGGTCGGCCGGCACGGCGAAGCGCTCGGACAAGGCTTTGGCGGCTTCTTCCGCCGTGGCGAAGGAATCGCCCCAGGGCATGCTGTCGTGTTTGACGCGCCAGCGCCGCGACAGGCGAGGCTTGATCGTGAATGTGCCGTCCAGGCTCTGAAATACGTAGGTGATGGTGTCGAGGTCCATGCTGGGCTCCGGGCGCTCCGAGCGCCGACCCTATCGCACCTTGAGGCAACTGTCATACCCGCGTCGCGGATCAGGGCGACGCGCGCCCCGGGGTGAGGTCATGGTGATGTGTGTCACCGCCTGATCACCGCGCGACGGACTCCCTCGCCCCCGCGAGGGGGGACAGGGGCGGGGAGAGCAACCGTGTCAAGCGCTGCTGCTGACCAACTCCCTCGCCCCCCGCGAGGGGGGAGAGGGCAGGGGAGAGGGGGCGCTTCGGCGGCGCTCAGTCGAGCCGCGGCTCGTCGCGCGCCGCCGCCTGATCCGGCGCGGGGCGGCGGCGATGCCGCCGCTTGCGCGCGAACTTGGGCAGCAGCTCCAGGATGCCCAGCGCCAGCAGCATGCTCAGCACCGCCGTGGCTTCGCGCCCCAGGCCGCAGGCGACGCCGATCGCCGCCGTCATCCAGATGCCGGCGGCGGTGGTGAGGCCGTGGACCTGCTCCTCGTTCTCCAGCTTCAGGATCGCGCCCGCGCCGAGAAAGCCGATGCCGGCGATCACGCCCTGCAGCACGCGGCTCATGTCGGTCAGGTGCATGCCGCCCTGCTGCGGCACCAGCACGAACAGCGCCGCGCCCAGCGATACCAGCATGTGGGTGCGCATGCCGGCGGCCTTGCCGTGGTGCTCGCGCTGGAAGCCGAGGATGCCGCCGAGCAACGCGGCCAGCATCAGGCGCACCGTGATGCGGGTGATCTGCTCGACATCGGGAATGTCCGAGAACTCCGAGCGCAGCGTGGCGAGCACGGCGTCGGTCCAGGAAGGGGTCATGCGGGGTCCTTTCGCGCGGCGGCTGGCGCAGGGGGCTCCGCCTCCGCGCCGGCCTCGGCCGCGTCGAAATCGTAGCGGTCCGCCGGGTGCAGCGCCCACTCGCCGTTGCCCTTGAGCTCGAGCACGTGGCTGTGGTGCCGCAGCACGCCGCGCCGGTGGGCGATGCTGACCAGCGCGATGCCGTCACGGCACAGGCGCTCGTAGAGGCGGCGCTCGTTGCCGCTGTCGAGCGCGCTGGTGGCCTCGTCCAGGATCGCCATGCGCGGCCGGCGCACGAGCACGCGCGCGAAGGCCAGCCGCTGCTGCTCGCCCATCGAGAGCAGCTTCTCCCAGTCCTGTACCGCGTCCAACCCGCCGACGCGATCGGCGAGCTCGGGCAGGCAGACCTCGGCGAGGATGGCGCGCAGCGCGTCGTCATCGAGCTCGGTGCGCGTGTCGGGGTAGATCATCTGGCTGCGCAGCGTGCCGTGCTGGAGGTAGGGGCGCTGCGGCAGGAAGAACACGTCCTCCAGCGGAGGGTGCTCGATCGTGCCCTCGCCGCAGCGCCACAGACCGGCGATGGCGCGCAGCAGCGAGCTCTTGCCGCAGCCGCTCATGCCGGTGATGAGCAGGCTCTCGCCCGGCTGGAGCGCGACGTTCAGGCGCTCGACCAGCAGACGATCGAATTGCGGCGTGTAGAGCGTCAGGTCGCGCAGCGCGAGCTGCTCGGCGTGGGCGCTGCGGATGCGCTCGCGCGCGCGTTCGTCGCGCGGCTTGCGCTGGCGCATGACCTCGGACAGCGCATGCAGCCGGTCGATGCCGGCGACGAAGCGGCTCAGGCTCTCGAAGTTGTCGACGATCAGCGAGACGGCGGTCAGCACCGCGGCGAAGGCGCCCGCCGCCTGCACGGCCGCGCCGACCTCCAGCTCGCCGGAGAGCACGCTGTCCGCGAGGATCACGCTGGGCACCACCAGCGTCAGCTGGTTGAAGCCGCGCTGGAACAGATTGAGCGCGCGCTGCTTGCGGATCAGCTGCCAGTAGTTGCCGTAGACGGCGTCGAAGCGCTGGTTGATCTGGGCGCGTTCCTGCGGCTCGCCGCGATAGAAGGCGATGGATTCGGCGTTCTCGCGCAGGCGCATCAGGCCGAAGCGGAAATCGGCCTCGCGGCGCAGCTGCCAGAAGTTCAACTGGATCAGCGGCGAGCCGAAGACATACAGCGCCAGGAAGGTCCCCACCGTCGCGTAGATCGCCAGGAACAGCACCAGCATCTTGGACAGCGACCACAGCACCGCGGAGAACGCGATCAGCTGCATCGCCGAGCCCAGCATCAGCAGCGAGAAGTGGGTCGAGCGGCCGGTGAAGGTGTTGATGTCCTCGGAGATGCGCTGGTCGGGGTTGTCGATGTCGCCGGCGTTGCCGCTGCCGATCTCGTAATAGCGGCGGCCGTCGAGGTAGCCATCCAGGAAGCGCCCGGTGAGCCAGCGCCGCCAATGGTTGGAGAAGGCGTCGCGCATGTAGTAGTAGAAGGCGTACACCGGCACGGCGAAGGCCAGCACGATCAGGCTGTCGCGCACGGCGAGCCAGAAGCGCGAATGGTCGCGTGCGGCCAGCGCGGAGGTGAGCTCGCCGGTCTTGTCGTTGAGCAGCACGGCGAGCTGGGTCTCGCACAGCATCAGGACCACGAGCAGGAAGAGCAGCCCCCAGGCCGCCTTGCGCTGGTCGCCGAGCCAGTAGGGCCGGGCGATCTGCACGAACTGGCGCCAGGCCGCGGCGGACAGGCGTGGCGGGCGCCGGCGGCGGGCCTTGCGTTTGGGGGGCGCCGGGGCCGCGGGGGGCGTGGCGGAGGGGGCCGCCGAGGACGGCGACGGGCTGGAAGCGCCGGACGGCGGCAGGTCCGTCGCGGAAGAGGAGGGTGGAACCATGAGAGACGGACGCGGTCTGCCGAGATGGCTCGACAGTAGCTCCGCCGGCTCATGCGGCGGGTAGGACGAGGCCTACTGGTGGTGACGGAGGGAGGCGCGAGCGGCGCCTTCCTCCAACTGGCAGTCATGCCATGAACTTGGACAGGAGATAGGTGAGACCGCCTGCCGCCGCAGACGACCCGGCGGCCGACCGCACGCACCACTTGAGCAGTCGAATGTCGGAATCCTGGCCACTCAACTTGATCCGGTCGTCCACGGTGGCGATGACGGTGGCGAAGAACTCCTTCATGTCGCTCTTGGTCCGGTCGAGCATGGCCTCGAAATCCTTGCGCGACTTCTCGCGATGGGCTTCCATGGCGGCCAGCGATTCCTGGCGCAGCGCTTGCAGTTCGGTCTTGAACTCATGGCGGTGGTGATCGAGTTCGGCCTTGAACTCATGGCGATGGTGATTGAGCTCCGCCTTGAACTCGTCGCGATGACTGTGAAGCGCCTTCGCGAACTCGAGGCGTTGGTCGCTCAGTTCCTTGCGGAAGACCTCCTGGTCTTTCCTCATCGCGTGGATGTCGGCGCGAATCAAGGCGAAGCCTTCTCGCATCTCTTCCCGAAGCTTGTGGGTCTCGGCAACGTTCTGATCGAGCCGATACATCACCAGATTGAGATCCGGCGGCGTGTTGTGAAGCGGCGTGACGAGCGTGGGCGGGGTCGGGTGTGCGTGCATGCGTGGACTCCTGGACATGCGATGAAGGAGCCGTGAATGCTAGGAGTTCCGGGCTTTGCGGAGAGTGGCGAGAACCCCGAATCCGACTGAGGTTTGATCTCGCTCAACGGTTCCCGTGTTGCGGGTCCACTGGGCGTGGCGACCACCATTGCGACTCACACGAACAACGCCGCCAGCCGCTTCACGGCGTCCTCGCTCATGGCGCGATCGATGCTGCGATCGGGGTTGTTGAAGTCATGCTCGCCCTGGGCCTGCACGAGCAGGCCGTCGCGACGCGGCACGACCATCAGGTTGTGGCCGCGCCAGGCCACCATGTAGTCCACCTCCGGCTGTGGCACCAGGCGCGCGATCTGGCCGCGGACCGGGATCAGCGAGTCGTCACCGAACAGCGCCCGCGCGCCATAGCCGGTGCAGTTGACGATCGTGCGCTCGGGCAGTCCGGCCAGTTCGCGCGCGTGGGTGAAATCGCGGGTCACGATCTCGCCGCCTTCGCGGAAGAAGTCCTCCAGCAGCAGACGCTGGTACGGACGGATGTTGAAGGTCATCTGCGTGAAGCGCCGGGCGTGCGGCACCGGGAACGGGTGCTGCGCCGGCGTCAGCGCCATCGAGTGCGGATGCAGGTCGGGGATGAGCTCGAGCAGGTCGGGATAGTCCGGCTCGGTCGAGCCGCCGTGCGCGTTGGCATTGGGCAGCGGCTGGTCGAAGGGCGTGTCCGACAGCACATAGCCGTCCCGCCACTCGACCGGCGAGCCGGCCAGGCCCAGCAGGTCCTGCCAGGCCCGGAAGCTGTGGCGCGCCATCCGCTCCCACATCGCGTTGAAGGCCGGCGTCGCATGCGCCTCGGTGACGATGCGGGAGTCGGGCGACCACATGCCGGTCGCGAAGGTCGAGGCGACTTCGGGCGGACGCTCGCGGCAATAGATGCGGACCTTCAGCCCGGCGCGCTGGGCCACGCGCGCGGTCGTCAGGCCGACGGCGCCGCTGCCGATGATCGCGATCCGTCTGGCGCCGGTCTCGCGGATCAAGGGCAGCGCGCCCAGCGTCGCCGATCCCCACGACAGCGACCAGCCGGCGCCGCCATGGCCATAGTGATGGATGACCGTCTTCCCATGCAGCCGCTGCGCCTCGATGCGAGGCCCTTCAGCGCGGAAGGGGCGGGTGCAGACGGTGATGTCGACGATCCGGTCCGCCGAGACCCGCATGCGAGCCGGGCGCGGCGGCTCGGCGAAGGGGAGTGAGCCCGGAGCGACCGACTCGGCGCGCGGCGCCGCCGAATCGGGCGATTGGGCATGGCCGGCGAGCGGCCATGCGGCGGCCCAGGCGCTCGCGGCGCCGAGCCAGTGACGGCGGTTCATGGGGAACTCCTCGTGTCACCGGCTCGAGGCCGGAGGGATGGGACGCTTGGCCGGCTGGCTGCGCCCGCGATCAGATGGACGTCAGCTCAGCTTGGCGAGCGACTTGCGGATGGCCGCGGCGTCGCGCAGGCGCTGGGCCGAGCCATCGGCGTCCAGCAGCACGACCGTGATGGTCTGCCCGCCGCTCTTCATCCGCATCGCCAGGCAGCGGCCCGCCTCCTCGGTGTAGCCGGTCTTGGACAGGCGGATGTCCCAGCCCTTGGCGCCGACCAGGTGGTTGGTGTTGCGCAGCTCCCGCGGCCGGCCGTTGACCTCGACCTCGCTGGACTTGTCGCTGCTGATTCTGGCGATGACCGGGTAGCGGGCCGCCGCCGCGGCGATGCGGGCGACCTCGGTGGCCGTGGACGTGTTGGCCGGGGACAGCCCGGTCGGGTCGGCCAGCGCGGTGTGGCTCAGACCCAGCGCGCGGATCTTGGCGGCCACCGCCGCCTCATAGGCCGGCAGGCCGCCCGGGAAGTGGCGCGCCAGCGCCGACGCGGCGCGGTTCTCGGACGAGATCAGCGCCAGCTCCAGCGCCGCCTCGCGAGTCATCGTGGCGCCCACCTTCACGCGCGAGCGGCTGTGCTTGAGCCGGTCCACGTCGGCGTCATCGATGCGGATCTCCTCGTCCATGTCCTGCTTCGCGTCGAGCACCACCATCGCCGTCATCAGCTTGGTCAGCGAGGCGATGGGCACGACGGTGTCGGCGTCCTTGGCCATCAGCACCCGGCCGCTGTCGTCGATCACCAGCATGTGGCGGGCGTTGACCGGGAGCTTCATCAGCGGCGCCTCGGATGGGGCGGGGGACTGCAGGGGCGGGATCACATCGGGTTGCGGCGCCTGCGCGACCGCGGAGGCCGAGGGCGCCGGCGCGGAGGCAGACGCGGCGTGCGGGTCCGGCGTCACGACGCCCGAGGGGCTGATCGCGGCCGTGGTGGGGGAGGTGGTGGGGACGACGACCTCGGGGTCGCTGCTGGCGGCCTGCACGATCAGGCTGCCGCAGGTCAGCAGCAGCGCCGGCAGGGCGAGGCGCCAGTTCGTGTGGGCGAGGGTGCGGAAAACGGTGTCGCGGATCGTCACGGCGGTCGGGCGGGCTGGCGGCGGAGAAAGGGCAGCGGCGCGCTGCCCCAGGGGTCATGTGTTGACTGGCGCGAAGTTTAAATTCTTCCGGATCGGCGTCCATCGGGGGTTGCCGTAACGTGCGTTACGCAAGCGAAGCCTTCAGGTGAAGCGTGCGACGAAGGAGTCCCTGTAGCGGCGGAGTTTGGCGACGAACCCGCGTTCATCTTCACGACGACTCGCCGTCCGATGGCGCGATTCATCGTGGGGTGGCGGAACGAGGGTGGCGAAGACGTCTCCGACGCAGGTCAGACGCCGCTGCACCAAACGATAGAGGCCGCTCACGTTCATCCTGGAGTCGGTCTCCCGCCAGATCTCGCGCCCCTGGTCGTCCAGGATGGAGAGCACGGTGCGGGTGACCCATGGGTCGGGAGTCATTCCCTGGAACGGACACAGCTGTTGACATTGATGGAGGGCGAAGCGAAAGCCCATGTGGGTCGCTTCGTATCGCAACGCAGTGGGCGGGCGATTCGCGTCGCCCGGAACGGGCGGCGAGATCCGCCACTCGAGTTGTCGAAGCAGTGTCTTCGTGTGAAGGGAAGATGCGAGCAGTTGCGCTTCGATGTTGACGGACATGTTCACCCCCATTGCAGATCGGCGGAAGCCTGGGACAAATGAATCAAGGCGCGATTGAGCGCGTTGCGCGCGTCGTCGGCACCGACGGCGACCCGGGACGAATCGAGGTCGACGCGTCCTACCGTCTCTCGGATGTCTCGAATCGCCACCTTCGCGATCTCGCGCGACTCTGGCGTTGCGAATGGCAGCGCCGTTTCGAGCCTTGCAGATGCAGAGAGCAGCTCTTGGCGCAAGGGCGGCCATGGCACCGCTGGCTCTTCCAGCATTCGGTCCAGAGCGGCCAGGGAGAGCGTCAATTTCTCCGTGATGGACGGCAACTGTGCGCGCGATCGAAACGATAGGCGGACGTTCCGCACCTGCCACCACACGCCGATCGTGATCGCGAAGCTGATCAGTCCGGCGGCCGTGTTGATGTCCTGGATCCACTGCGGGATCAGGCTGGGAGGGCAAACCACTGCGAGAGTCGCGGCGGCCATGGCGATGAGCGGGCACTGCATGCGCCCATGCTAGGAGCGCTCGAGCTGGCCGCCGTGCACCGAGTTGCAACCGAGCGACGAACCCGGCGGGGGAGCACCGATGAGGGATTGCGTCGCCCCGAAGGGGGATCTCAGTCCCAGGCCTTGCGCAGCTTCGCCGCGACGTCCATCGCCGGCTTCAGCAGCTCCGGCAGCGCCGCCTGGGTCTGGTTGGCGGGGCCGACCTTGTCGAAGTGGCGCACCACCTTGCCGGGCAGGAAACGCGACACGCTGGCATAGAGATGGCGGTCGCCATGCCGCGTCTGCTGCGTCACGTAGAAGCGCTGCGGCACCATCACCGCCAGGTGGTCCTTGGCCCGCGTCATCGCCACGTACAGCAGCCGCCGCTCCTCCTCGATCTGCGCCTGCGCGCCCGTGCTCAGGTCCGACGGCATGCAGCCATCCACGCAGTTCAGCAGGTAGACCGCGTTCCACTCCTGCCCTTTGGCCGAATGGATGGTCGACAGGATCAGGTAGTCCTCGTCCTTGAGCGGCACGCCGGACTCGTCGCTGCTGGCTTCCGGCGGGTCCAGCGTCAGCTCGGTCAGAAAGCGCTCGCGCGAGCCGTAGCCCTGCGCGATCCGCGCCACCTGCTCCAGGTCGGCGAGCCGCACCGGCGCGTCGTCGTGCAGGCGCTCCAGGTGCGGGGCGTACCACTCGACGATCTCCTCCAGGTCCAGCGGCCATTGCGAGCCCGCGAGCAGGCGCAGCATCAGCGCGCGCAGGCCCGCCCACGGCGCGGCCGCCGCGCGCGGCGGCTCGAAGTCGCGCAGGGCCTGCGCGGGGTCCACCGCGGGCGACATCGCATCGAGCAGGCGGCGCGCGCTGGCCGGGCCGAATCCCGGCAGCAATTGGGCGACGCGGAAGCCGGCCAGCCGCCCGCGCGGGTTCTCGGCCCATCGCAGCACGCTGAGCACGTCCTTCACATGGGTGCTCTCGAGGAATTTCAGGCCGCCGAACTTCACGAACGGAATGTTGCGGCGAGTCAGCTCCAGCTCCAGCGGCGCACTGTGGCTCGAGGTTCGGAAGAGCACCGCCTGCCTTTTCAGCGTCAGGCCCTGCTCGCGGCGTTCGAGCACCTTGTCCGCGACCCACTGCGCCTGGCGCGCTTCGTCGTCGACGGTGACCAGCTGCGGCCGTTCGCTCGAGGCCTTGTCGGTCCACAGCCGCTTGTCGTGGCGCTCGCGCGCCATCGCGATCACCGCGTTGGAAGCGTCGAGGATGGTCTGCGTCGAGCGGTAGTTGCGCTCGAGCGCGACCACGCGCGCGGGCGGCTCGAACTGCGCCGGAAACTCCAGGATGTTGCGCACCTCGGCCGCGCGGAACGAGTAGATCGCCTGCGCGTCGTCGCCGACCACCGTCAGCCGGTCGCCGCGCGGCTTCAAGCGTCTGAGGATGGTCGCCTGCAGCCGGTTGGTGTCCTGGTACTCGTCGACCAGCACGTGCTGGAAGCGCGCGCCGAGCTCGGCCGCCAGCGTGTCGTCGCTCATCAGCTCGGCCCAGTAGAGCAGCAGGTCGTCGTAGTCGAGCAACTGCTGGTGCTGCTTCTCCTCGACGTAGGCCTTGAAGAGGCGCTTGAGCTCGTCGTGGACCGGAAAGCACCACGGGAAGTGCTCCTGCAGCACCTGGTCGAGCCGGGCTTCGCTGTTGACGGCCCGCGAATAGATCGTCAGGCAGGTGGCCTTCAGCGGGAAGCGCTCGGTGGTTTCGGCCAGGCCCTGGGCCTGGCGCTGCAGGCCCATCAGGTCCTCGGCGTCGGCACGGTCGAGGATGGTGAAGTTGGGCGCCAGGCCGATGCGGGGGGCGTATTCGCGCAGCAGGCGGGCGCCGATGCTGTGGAAAGTGCCCGCCCAGGGGAAGCGCGGCGACGCCTGCGTGCCGCTCAGGCCAAGCGCGCGATGCAGCATGCGGCCGGCGCGGCGCTCCATCTCGCCGGCGGCGCGGCGCGAGAAGGTCAATAACAGCAGGCGCTGCGGGTCGGCGCCGGACTGGATCAGGCGCGCGACGCGTGCGGCCAGCGTCTTGGTCTTGCCGGAGCCGGCGCCGGCGATCACCAGCAGCGGGCCGTGCGCGCGGATGCCGTGTTCATCGAGCCCGTGCTCGACCGCCGAGCGCTGCTCGGGGTTCAGGTCGGCGAAAACGTCGGCCGCGCGGGGCGGGGCGTCGGCAAGGGCGGAGGACATGGGGCGGCATCATAGCTGTATGCAAAAACAGTGAATGACGCTGATCGCTGCGAAGCGCTCAGTGCGCCTGTACGAACTCCCTCGCCCCCTGCCGGCGGCGCGCTTCTTGCGCCAGCGGCGGCCCGCGATGGGGATATCTGTTGAAGGGGTACGCGTATTGCCAAGCGGGAGCAAACTCCCTGCCACTGCCATGCTTCAAGTCCTCGTCATCCTCGCCGCCCTGTCCATGCCCCTCGTGGCCTGGGCCTCTCAGCGCGGCGTCTTCGGCCCCGACAACGGCACGATCTCGGACCGCTATCCGACCCTGCTGGTCGCGGACGGCTACGCGCTCTCCATCTGGGGCGTGATCTTCCTGCTCGACCTGGTCTTCGCCGTCTGGCTGCTGCGCGGTCAACGTCCAGTCCCCGATCGCGAGGGCCATCGCGATTCCCATCGCTGCCACTGGCTCGTCGTCGCCGGATTCGCGCTGACGGCGAGCTGGATGATCGTGTTCTCCCGCCAGTGGTTCTGGCTCGCGCTGGCCATCATCTGGCTATCGCTGATCTGCCTGCTGTGGGCGCTGATGCTCGTCGCCCGCGCCGTGCCGCGTGGCGCGCAATCCTGGCTCGCCGTGCTGCCGCTCGCGCTGCACACCGGCTGGCTCTCATTGGCCGCCTTCCTCGACACCGCGCAGACCGCCGTCGCGCAGCAACTGCTGCCCACCGTCGATCAACTGCCCTGGACGCTGGTGCTGTGGGCGCTCGCCGCCTTGCTGCTGCTGGTGGCCAATGCGCGGCTGCATGCGCCCGGCACCGGAGCGGCCGCGCTGGGCTATGCCGCCGCCGCGATCTGGGGACTGGCTGGCGTCTACGTCAAGCAGCGCGCCTCCCCGATGCCAGGGGCCGCCGGCTCGGCCTGGATCGCGCTGATCCTGGCCGCCGTGCTGGCGGCGCAGACCCTGTGGCTGCGCCTGCGGCCCCTCACGCCAGACGGCGCTCGTCCTTCGCGTCGAACAGATGAGCCGCTTCCGCCGCCCACTGCAGGTTCACCGCGTCCCCGACCTTGAGGTGCGGATTGCCCGCAACCCGCGAGGTGATCGGGCCCATCGCCGTGTCCACCAGCAGATAGGTCTCCGGACCGGTCGGCTCGATCATCTTGAGCCGCCCCTGCACGCCGCTGTCGCTCAGCCGGATGTGCTCCGGACGCAGTCCGTAGAGCACGCCGTCGCCCTTGAGCAGGGCCTGCTGCGCCGCGTTCACCGGCAGCGCCACGCCCTGCGCCGCCAGGCCGTCCGCGCTGCGCGCGGCGCTGACGAAGTTCATCGTCGGCGAGCCGATGAACTCGGCCACGAAGCGGTTCGCGGGGCGCGTGTAGATCTCCTCCGGCGTGCCGAACTGCTGCACCAGCCCGTCGCGCATCACCGCGATCCGGTCGCCCAGCGTCATCGCCTCGACCTGGTCGTGCGTCACGTAGACCGTCGTGGTGCGCGTGCGCTGATGCAGCAGCTTGATCTCGGCGCGCATCTCGATGCGCAGCTTCGCGTCCAGGTTGGACAGCGGCTCGTCGAACAGGAACAGCTTCGGATCGCGCGCCAGCGCCCGCCCCATCGCCACGCGCTGCCGCTGGCCGCCCGACAGCTGGCCCGGCTTGCGGTCCAGCAGATGGCCGATCTGCAGCATCTTGGCCACGCGCTGCACGGTCTCGTCGCGCTTGGCCTTGGGCACCTTGCGCATCTCCAGCCCGAACGCGATGTTCTGCGCGACGTTCATGTTGGGGTAGAGCGCATAGCTCTGGAACACCATCGCGATGTCGCGGTCCTTGCTCGGCAGGTAGGTGACGTCGCGGTCGCCGATGTGGATCGCGCCCGAGGTCGGGTGCTCCAGCCCGGCGATCATCGCCAGCAGCGTCGACTTCCCGCAGCCCGACGGGCCCACGAGGATCAGGAATTCGCCGGCCTCGATCGACAGGTCGATGCCCTTGAGGATGTCCGCCGCGCCGTAGCTCTTGCGGACCTGAGAAATGGTGAGCGCGCCCATGCGTTGACTCCTCTTAACCCTTGACGGCGCCGGCGGTCAGCCCGCGCACGAAGTACTTGCCCGCGACCACGTAGACCACGAGCGTCGGCAGCGCGGCGATCAACGCCGCGGCCATGTCCACGTTGTATTCCTTGACCGAGCTGGACGTGTTGGCCAGGTTGTTCAGCCCGACCGTGATCGGCTTGCTGTCGGCACCGGAGAACACGACCCCGTACAGGAAGTCGTTCCAGATCGAGGTGAACTGCCAGATCAGCGTCACCACGAGGATGGGCGTGGACAGCGGCACCACGATGCGCCAGAAGATCTGCCAGAACGAGGCTCCGTCCAGCGTCGCCGCCTTGATGAGCTCGTCGGGCAGGCCGGCGTAGTAGTTGCGGAAGAACAGCGTGGTCGAGGGCATGCCGGCCAGGATGTGGACCAGGATCAGGCCCCACACCGAGCTCGCGATGCCCAAGGCGCCCAGCACCTGGCTCATCGGCAGCAGCACCACCTGCATCGGCATGAACACGCCGAACAGCAGCAGCCCGAACAGCAGCTCGCTGCCGCGGAAGCGCCACTTGGTGAGCACGTAGCCATTGATCGCGCCCAGCGCCGTCGAGATCAGCACCGCCGGCACCACCATCAGCACCGAGTTCATGAAGAAGGGCTTCAGGCCGCCGCAGTCGGTGCCGGTGCAGGCGCTGGTCCAGGCCTTGGACCAGGCCTCCAGCGACGGGCTCAGCGGCAGCGACAGCAGCGTGCCATTGCGCACCTCGTCCATGCTCTTGAGCGAGGTGCTCAGCATCACGTACAGCGGCGCCAGGAAGAAGGCCGCGAACACCAGCAGCACTGCCCACAGCAGCAGGCGCTGCGCGGTCAGGCCGCGGCCGCGGACGGGAGAGGAAACAGAGGCACTCATGTCGCGTCGCTCCGGCTTACTGCTTCGAGCGGAGCTCGGAATAGAGATAGGGGACGACGATGGCCGCGATGGTGGCCAGCATCATCGTGGCGCTGGCCGCGCCCAGGCCGATCTGGCCGCGCGAGAACGCCATCGTGTACATGAAGGTCGCCGGCAGGTCGGTGGCGTAGCCGGGGCCGCCGGCCGTCAGCGCCATCACCAGGTCGAAGCTCTTGATCGCGATGTGCGCCACCACCATCAGCGTCGAGAAGAACACCGGCCGCAGCGTCGGGATGATGATGCGCCAGTAGATCCGCGGCAGCGACGCGCCGTCGACCTGCGCGGCCTTGATGATCGAATCGTCGATGCCGCGCAGCCCCGCCAGGAACAGCGCCATCACGAAGCCCGACGACTGCCACACGCCGGCGATGACGATGCAGTAGATCGCCATGTCGGGATCGACCAGCCAGCCGAAGCTGAAGTGCTCGAAGCCCCATTGCTGCATCAGGTGCTCGATGCCCAGGCCCGGGTTGAGGATCCACTTCCACGCGGTGCCCGTGACGATGAAGGACAGCGCCATCGGGTACAGGTAGACGGTGCGCAGCACGCCTTCGCCGCGGATCTTCTGATCCAGCAGGATCGCCAGCAGCAGGCCCAGCGCCATCGCGCCGCCGATGAACAGCGCGCCGAAGAGGCCCAGGTTGGTCAGGGCCAGCCACCAGCGTTCGTTGTCGAACAGCGCGCGGTACTGCGCCAGGCCGACGAACTCGTAGTTCGGCAGCAGCCGCGACGCGGACAGCGACAGGTAGCCGTTCCAGGCCATCAGGCCATAGATGAAGAGGAAGGAGACGAGGAAGGTCGGCGCGACCACCAGCTTCGGAAGCCAGGGACTGCGCGGGGCTCGGGAGGCGGACATGCGGAGCGGGCCTGCAAGGGCGCCGGCGTGGCGCGTGGGAAGGAACGTGGCGAAACGCGGCCAAACCTGGCCGAACGCGGCGAGATACGGGCGCGGGCCCGTGAACGCCCTCTCCCGCGCGCGGGAGAGGGCAGGGGGCCTTACTTCGTCTTGGCGGCGGCCACCAGGCGGGCCTGCGCGTCCTTGGCGCTCATCTTGTCACTGTTCCAGAACTGGCTCACGACGTCCTTCATCGCGCCTTCGGCCGCGGCCGGGACAGCCATGCCGTGCGCGATCGAGGGTACCAGCGTGCCGGACTTGGCATCGGCGGCGAAGTCCGTGGCGGACTGCTTGGCGCAGTCGTCGAACTTGTCCATCTTCATGCCGGTGCGCACCGGGATCGAGCCCTTGTTCAGGTTGAACAGCTCCTGGAACTCCGGCGACATGATCGCCGTGGCCAGGTCCTGCTGCGCCTTCTCGTTGGCGGCGTTCTTCAGCTTGAACAGCGCGAACGAGTCGATGTTGAAGGTGAAGGACTTTTGCGTGCCGGGCGCGGCGACGCACAGCACGTCCTTGCCCGGCGTCTTGCCGGCGGCGACCCATTCGCCCTTGGCCCAGTCGCCCATCAGCTGCATGCCGGCCTCGCCCTTGATCACCATCGCGGTGGCCAGGTTCCAGTCACGGCCGGGCGCGTTCTTGTCGGTGTAGTCCTTGATGCGCTTGAAGGTGGTGAGCACCTTCTCCATCTGCGGACCGGACAGCGTCGCGGGGTCGAGCTGCACCAGCGCCTTCTTGTAGAAGTCCACGCCGCCCACGCCCAGCGCCACCGATTCGAAGGTGGTGAAGTCCTGCCAGTTCTGGCCGCCGTGCGCGACCGGCACGATGCCCGCCTTCTTCAGCGCCTCGGCGGTGGTGAAGAACTCGTCCCAGGTGGTGGGCAGCTTGGCGCCCGCCTTCTTGAGCGCTTCGGGATTGACCCACAGCCAGTTCACGCGGTGCACATTGACCGGCGCGGCGATGTAGTGGCCCTGGTACTTCATGATGCTGGCCACCACCGGCGGGATCACCTCATCCCACTTGCCGGCCTTGGCGACGCTGTCGACGTTGGTCAGCACGCCCTCGGCCGCCCATTCCTGCAGCGAAGGGCCCTTGATCTGCGCCGCCGCGGGCGCGTTGCCCGAGACCACGCGCGACTTCAGCACCGTCATCGCCGAGTCGCCGCCGCCGCCGGCGACCGCGAAGTCCTTCCAGGTGTGGCCCTGCTTCTGCAGCGTCGCCTTGAGCGCGGTGGCGGCCTTGGCCTCGCCGCCGCTGGTCCACCAGTGCAGGACCTCGACCTCGCCGGCCTGCGCCGCGCCGGCGGCCATCAGCGCGCACAGCGCGGCGGCCCGGGAAAGTTGCTTGAATTGGTGCATGCCGTTGTCTCCGTGTCGTCGGGGGGTTGGAGCGAATGTTGTCATGGGATGTCGGACGAGCCGGGGCGGGAGGCCGCCCATCGGACTCGCGCGGCGCAGCGTCAGAACCAGACCTCGACCTGGGCGCCGAAACTGGTGCCGGAGGTCTGGCCGTCGTAGCCGGGCTCGCCGGTCACGTTGCCGGCGGCCTTGTTCCACTTGGCGTGGGTGACGTAGAGACGGAACTCGGGTCGGTCCATCAGGCCCGGACCGGTCGACAGCGTCGGGGCGAAGGTCACCTTGGTCAGGCGCGCGCGCTGGCCGCCATCGGGCTTGTATTGCGACACGCCGGCCTCGGTGAGCAGCTTGAAGTTGCGGGTGACCCCGTAAGACACGCGACCGCCGATGGAGGTGGACACCGTGGCCTTGCCGGCGTTGTCCTTCTCGTTCGCCCACAGCAGCATGCCCATGCCGCCCCAGGCGCCTTGCTGGAAGTTGACCGATTCGACGATGCGGAACTTCTTGGCGGCCGAGGTATCGGTCTGATTGCCGAAGTTGGAGTTCAGTCCGGCCGAACCCTGGGCGTACTGCACCCACAGCACGTTGTTCAGGGAGCTGCCGAAGAGCTTCTCCTGCACATGCTTGGCGGTCAGGCCCCAGCCGTTGGTGCCGCCGCTGAACTGCGACTTGGTGACGGTGCCGAAGAAGTTCAGCGTGCCGCCCGGGTTGGTGGGCAGGTCGACGTATTCGACGTTGCCGCGATGGCCGGGACGCTGGTTGTTGTCCTTGTCGTTGGTGTAGTACGCCACGCCGAGCTTGCCCGGGCCCAGGGCCAGGCCCTTGATGCCGGCGCCGATGCCGGCCATCTCGGTGAAGTAGGTGTCGACGATGTGCACGTCGCCGCGGCGGCCGCGCTCCTTGCCGGCCCAGACGGTGGCCTCGGGAGCGAAGTCGAAGCCCTTGGCCTCGGCGTACATCTGCGCCAGGCGCATGTGCTTGGCGTCGTCTGCGTCCGAGTGGGGGTTCCAGTAGTCCGTCATCAGCACGACCTTGTAGTCGATGCCGTCCTTCTTGAAGCCCTGGGCGAGCTGGAATTCGCCGTAGATGTCGCACTCGTTGCCGAGGCGGTACTTCATGCCGCTGGTGCCGCCTTGCAGGGCGTAGCAGGCGCGGCTGACGCCGCCGTCGGTGGTGCCGCCGGGGCCGGCGCGGAAATAGCCGGTGAAGTCGACGGCGTGGGCGGAGCCGGCGGCCAGCAGCAGGCCGGCAGCCGTGGAAAGCGTTGCGCGCAGGCGCGGGGTGCGAGTCATGTTCAGTCTCCGGTGTGGTGTCCGATCAGTGGCGCTCCGGGCGTGCAGCCGTTAATCAGACGTTCATTTTTCTTGCATGCGGGCTGAACTTTAATTTTCCATTAATGAAACTATATTGGTGCTTACCACTAGCGATGTCGCCCCTGAAAGGGATGTCGTCCGGGCGAAACGCACGCGCGCCGCGCCGCCTTGGGGCGTGTGGGCGATCTGCGAATGAGGCGGTGGGAAGCCGGCCCAGGCGGACCGGGGCAGATCCAGGCAAGAAGAAGCAGGCCGGAAGAAACAGGCAGAGACGGCGGAGCGCCGCTCAGCCCGCCAGCGGCAGGCTGATGGAGGCCCGCAGGCCGCGCGGCTGGGCGCCGGAGAGCGCGATGTGGCCGCCATGGCGCTCGACGATCTCCTTGACGATCGCCAACCCCAGCCCGCAGCCGTTGCCCTCATGGGTGCCGCGGAAGAAGCGCTCGAAGGCCTGTTCGCGGATCGCCTCCGGAATGCCGGGGCCGTTGTCGGTGACGACCAGTTCGGCGCGGCCGCGCGCGCGGTGCACCTGCACCGTGATGCGCGCGCCGCGGCCGGCGTAGCGCAGCGCGTTGTCGACCAGGTTGACCAGCGCCTCGCGCAGCAGCAGCGGGATGCCGACGATCTCGACGGGACGCTCGGGCGCGTCGTCGAGCGGCATGCCGGCCTCGCGCGCACGTTCCTCGAGCTGCGAGGCGGACAGGCAGTCCGGGTCGCCGTCGGGTCCGTCGTAGCCGAGGTCCACGTTCTGCTGCAGCGCGCGCGGCACCAGCTCCGCGGTGACCTCGCGGGCGAGCCGGCCCAGGTCCACGCGGACCGGCGTCTGCCGGGTCACGGACTCCGGCTCGGTGCGCGCCAGCGCCAGCAACTGATTCACCAGGTGCGCGCTGCGCGTGGCGCTCTCGTGCACGCGGGCCAGCCGCATCGTCAGCGGGCCGGGCGGCGCCTCGGCCAGCGCGAGTTCGCTCTGGCTCTTCAGGCCGGCCAGCGGCGTGCGCAGCTGGTGCGCCGCGTCGCTGATGAAGCGGCGCTGGCCCTGCACGTTGTGCCGCACCGCCTCGAGCAGATCGTTGATCGCCTGCGCCAGCGAGCGCAGTTCCTGCGGCGCCGCGTCGAGCTCGATCGGACGCAGGTCGTTGGGCTTGCGGCCCTCGACCAGGCGGCGCAGCCGCATGATCGGTGCCAGGCCCGCGCCCACGCCCGCCCACACGATCATGCTCATCAGCACGATCAGCACCGACAGCGGCAGCATGGTGTCGATCAGCAGCCGGCGCGCCAGCAGCTCGCGGTTGGCGCTGGAGCGCGCCACCTGCACCAGCATGGTCTGCTGGGCCTTGGGGTTCTCGCCGAACTGCAGATAGAGCGCGGCCACGCGCACCGGCGCGGCGGGGCGGCCGTCATCGGCGTCGAGCTCGCCGTCATAGAACTGCGCCTGGCCCAGCGGAGGGCTCGCCGGCATGGCGGGCGGACTGGGCAGGTTGCGGTTGCCGAGGATGAACTGCCCGGGCGGCGAGCTGACGGTGTAGAGCAGCTTGTCGCTGGGATCGGCCTCGAGCACGTCCTGCGCGGCGCGCGGGAAGTCGATCAGCAGGCCGTTGCCCATCGGCTTGACTTGGCGCGCGAGCGAGCGCGTGGCCTGCAGCAGCGCGGCGTCGACGGCCTCGTTGGCATAGCGGCCGGCGAGCCGGTAGCTGAAGACGGCGCCGGCCAGCCACAGCACGATCTGCGGCAGCAGCAGCCACAGCAGCAGCTGGCGCTTGAGCGAGAAGCGCGAGGGGGCCATGGGTCGATCGGGGCGGACGGGGCGGACGGAGCGGGGCGTGGGCCAGGGGCGGGGCGCGCGCCGTCAGGCGCGTTCCAGCTCCAGCAGATAGCCCAGGCCGCGCACGGTGCGGATGGCCACCTGCGCGCCCTCGAGCTTGCGGCGCAGGCGATGGATGTAGACCTCGACGGCATTGGTTGCCGCGCCGCTGTCGCTGACGGCGTTGCCGGCGCGGTCGCCCGACCAGGCCTGGTTGATCTGCTCCTTCGTGATGACGCGGCCCTGGTGCGTGAGCAGCAGGTCGAGCAGGTCGAACTCGCGCGGACTGAGCTCCAGCATCTCGCCGCGCACCTGGGCGCTGCGGGTTTCGCGCTGCATGCTGAGCTGACCCAGCTCGGTGCTGGCCTTGGAGGCGCGGCTGCGGCGCAGCAGCGCGCGCAGCCGGGCCTCGAGCTCGGGGAAGTCGAAGGGCTTGGTCAGGTAGTCGTCGGCCCCGGCGTTCAGGCCGGCGACGCGGTCCTCCAGGCTGTCCAGCGCGGTGAGGATCAGCACCGGCAGCGAGGCGTCGGTCTGGCGCAGCTGCTTGAGCACCTCGATGCCGCCGACCATCGGCAGCCCCAGGTCGAGCACCACCACGTCGAACTGCTGCTTGGCCAGCAGGTATTGCGCGACCGCGCCGTTGGGCGCGTGCTCCACGGTGAAGCCGCTGGCGCGCATCTGTTCGCACAGGGCGTCGGCCAGGATCGCATCGTCTTCGGCGAGCAACAGGTTCATGAAAGGAAGATTAACAGGGCGCCGCGGGGCACCTCCCTGGGGCAAGCCCGGGTCGGCAGTCCTGCACGGGGCCCGCGGATGTAGGGCAATGCCCGACAGGCGCTGGCGAAGAACACCTCTCGCGCGGGAGCGGGGCGCTTCGGAATACTCCGGCCCAACCATGAATGCCGCCGACCTGAAGCAGACGCTGTGGCGCGTCGTCTACACGAAGAACGCGAACCTGCAGAGCGCAGGGGACGCGGCGGGGCCCTGGCATCCCGACAGGCGGCACATCGAGCAATGCGCCCGGCTGCTGCAAGGCCTGGCGCAGGAGGTCGGCATCCAGAGCAATGCGCAGGCGGCCAAGAACGCGTCGACCTGGCCCTCGCAGGGCTGATGAAAGACCCCAGGACCTCGCGGCCCGCATAAGCACAGTCGAATATCTCGCTTCGGTTCACGCCGGGCGGCGGGAACACTCGGCGGCATCGCGCTTTCCGCGCCTGATTGCCACCGCCGATGACCGCCTCCACGCTGCAGCGTCCCGATGACGCGCCCGCTGTCCCCGCATCGCCCTCGCTCGCGCAGGTCCTGGGGCCGGGCCTTGACCAGCTCGCCGATCAACT
Source organism: Roseateles sp. (assembly GCF_039595595.1). Taxonomy (GTDB): domain Bacteria; phylum Pseudomonadota; class Gammaproteobacteria; order Burkholderiales; family Burkholderiaceae_C; genus Roseateles. The sequence continues at coordinate 64,712 of NZ_JBCNLG010000015.1, forward strand.
GGCCGCCACGGCGGTGCAGCGCGACCGGCAGGGCGGCCACGCCGCGGAGCAGCGCGAACTGATCCGCGCCAGCGGTCTGCTCGCGCTGACCATTCCCGAGGCCCACGGTGGTCTGGGCGGCGGCCTCCCAGAGTTCTACGAGGTCGTGCGCCGGCTCGCGCGCGTCGACAGCGCGCTCGCTCACGTGCTGGCCTTCCATCACCTTCAGCTCTATGGCGTGAGCCTGTATGGCGGACCCGCCGCGACGGCCCATGGCGCGCGCCATCTGCGCGAGACCGCCGAGCAGCGCCTGTTCTGGGGCAATGCGCTGAACCCGGCCGACACGCGGCTGACGGCGGTGCGCGAGGGCACCGGCTGGCGCCTGGAGGGCGTCAAGAGCTTCTGCTCCGGCGCGCTGGGCTCGGACCGGCTGACCGTGTCGGCGGCCACCGACGACGGCGGATTCCTGATCGGCATCGTGCCGACGCGGCGCGAGGGCGTGCAGGTCGAGCAGGATTGGGATGCCTTCGGCCAGCGGCAGACCGACAGCGGCACGGTGCGCTTCGAGGCCGTGCGGCTGGACGACGACGAGCTGCTGCAGCAGCCTGGCCACGGACCCACGCCGCGCGCGACGCTGCGCTCGCAGATCGCTCAACTGATCATGACCCAGCTGTACCTGGGCATCGCAGAAGGCGCGTTCGACGAGGCGCGCCGCTACACGGCCACGCGCGGCCGTCCCTGGTTCGCGTCGGGCGTGGACCGTGCGGTCGACGATCCGCTGCTGCAGCACCGCTACGGCGACCTGTGGCTGAAGGTGAGGGCGGCGCAGGCAGTGGCCGGCGAGGCCATCGGGCGGCTGCGCGCGGCGCTCGATCGCGGCGACGCCCTGACGGCGCGCGAGCGCGGCGAGGTCGCCATCGCGGTCGCCGAGGCCAAGGTGCTGGCGCATCGCGCCGGCGTCGAGGTCAGCAGCCAGCTGTTTGAGCTGACCGGCGCGCGCAGCACGGCGGCGGCCTTCGGGCTCGACCGCTTCTGGCGCAACGCGCGGGTGCACACGCTGCATGACCCGGTCGACTACAAGCTGCGCGACCTGGGCCGCCATGCGCTCGAAGGCCGGATCCCCGATCCGACGGCCTACTCCTGATCGCGGAGGGACAGATGAGCGATCCGCTGATCCGCCTCGACGGTGTTTCCAAGTCCTTCGCGCTGCCCGGCTGCGGCCGCTTCGACGCGGTGAGCGAGCTCAGCCTGTCGGTGCAGGCGGGCGAGATCCTCGGCCTGATCGGCAAGAGCGGCGCGGGAAAGTCCACGCTGCTGCGGCTGATCAACCTGCTCGAGCGGCCCGATGCGGGCCGCGTCCAGGTGGGGGGCAGGGACCTGACCGCGATGAATCCGGCCGAACTGCGCCGCGAGCGTCAGCGGCTGGGCATGATCTTCCAGCAGTTCAATCTGCTGCAGAACGCCACGGCGGCCGAGAACGTCGCGTTCCCGCTGCGGCTGCATGCGGGCCGCTCGCGGCGCGAGATCGCCGAGCGGGTCGAGGAATGCCTGTCGCTGGTCGGCCTGGCCGACAAGGCGGACCACCATCCGGCGCAGCTCAGCGGCGGCCAGAAGCAGCGCGTGGCGATCGCGCGGGCGCTGGCGCCGCAGCCCGACGTGCTGCTGTGCGACGAGCCGACGTCCGCGCTCGACGCGGAAACCACGCGCGAGCTGCTCGCGACGCTGGCCGGCATCAACGCGCGGCTCGGCGTCACGATCGTGATCGTCACGCATGAGCTGGAGGTGGTGCAGACGCTGTGCCGGCGCGCCGCGGTCATCGCGCAAGGCCGCCTGGTCGAGACCTTCGACGTCGCCGACGCCTCGCGCCACGCGCGCTCGCCGCTGGGGCTTGAACTGGTGCGGCTGCAGCAGCAGGCCGCGCGGCTGGCGGCGCTGGAGGCCTCGGCGCGCGAGACCTCGCAGGTCATCGCCTCCATCGGACGCCGCGAGGTCCGCCATGCTTGAAAACCTTGTCGAGCTGTTGCCCGAGATCGGACTCGCGCTGGGCCAGACCGCGCTGATGCTGGGCATCGGACTGAGCGCGGCGGTGTTGCTCGGCGGTCCGCTGGGCGTGCTGCTGTTCCTGCTGAGTCCTGGCCAGTCGCTGTCGGGCCACCGTGGAGCGGCGATCGCGCATCGCCTGATCGATGCGGTGGTGAACACCGTGCGCAGCTTCCCCTTCATCATCCTGCTGGTGGCGCTGGTGCCGCTGACGCGCGTGGTGGCCGGCACCTCGATCGGTCCGCTGGCCGCCGCGGTGCCGCTGTCCTTCGCGGCGATCCCGTACTTCGCGCGCCTGGTGGAGCAGTGCCTGCGCGAGGTGCCGCGCGGCGTCATCGAGGCGGCCCAGGCGATGGGCGCGTCCGAGACGCAGATCGTGCTGCGCGTGCTGGTGCGCGAGGCGCGCGCCGGACTGGTGGGCGCGCTCACGGTGCTGGCGATCAGCTTCCTGTCCTATTCGGCGGTGGCTGGCGTCGTCGGTGGCGGCGGCATCGGCGACCTCGCGATCCGCTACGGCTATTACCGCTTCCAGACCGACGTGATGGTGCTCACCGTCGCGATCCTCGTCGCGCTCGTGCAGCTGATCCAGTTCACCGGGCACCGGATCGCGCGGCGGCTCGACAAGCGCTGAGCCGCGAGCGCCGGCAGCTTCCCTTTCCGCTTCCAGCTTCCCGCTTTCCCTTCCTCCGGACCTCAAGGACCCCCATGACCATTGCCCGCCGCGCGCTGCTCACCCTGGCGCTGTCCGCCGCCGCGCTGTCCGCGCCCGCCGTTCACGCGCAGGACAAGAAGGAACTCACGATCGGCGCCACCGCCGGCTCCAACATCGAGGTGCTGAGGCTCGGCATCAAGCCGCTGCTGGAGAAGCGCGGCTACAAGGTCAAGCTGGTCGAGTTCAACGACTACGTGCAGCCCAACATCGCGCTGGCGCAGGGCGCGCTCGACGCCAACTTCTTCCAGCACATCACCTACCTGAACCGCTTCCGCGAGGACCGCGGCCTCGACATCGTGGACGTGGTGCAGGGGCCGATGGCGCCGTTCGGCATCTATTCGAAGAAGCGCAAGAGCCTGGCCGAGGTCAAGCCCGGCGACCGCATCACGCTGGCCAACGATCCGGCCAACCTCGCGCACGGGCTGGCGCTGCTGGCTGATCAGAAGCTGCTGACGCTCAAGCCCGGCGCCGACGCTATCCGGGTCACCGAGAAGGACATCGCCAGCAACCCGCTGCATCTGAAGCTCCAGCCGATCGAGGCGGCGCAGATCCCGCGCACGCTCGACGACGCGGAGTACGCGATCGTCAACGGCAACTTCGCGATCTCGAGCGGGCTCAAGCTGACCGACGCGCTGCTGCTGGAGAAGACGCCGGATCACTACATGCTGGTGCTGGCGGTGAAGGGCAAGGACCGCGCGCAGCCCTGGACGCAGGCGCTTGCCGACGCGTTCCGCGCCCCGGAGTTCAAGACGGTGCTGGACCAGAAGTTCCCCGGCTACGCCCGGCCGGCGTTCCTGCAATGAGCGCCGCCGGGGCGAGGGCGCCCAAGCCCGTGCGCTTCAACGCCTTCGCGATGAACACGGTGGGCCATCAGTCGCCGGGGCTGTGGACGCATCCGCGCGATGAGTCGCACCGCTACACCGATCCCGATTACTGGATCGAGCTGGCGCGCCTGCTGGAACGCGGCGGCTTCGACAGCGTCTTCCTGGCCGACGTGCTCGGCGTGTACGACGTGCACGGCGGCACGCCCGACGCGGCGCTGCGCCATGCGGTGCAGGTGCCGCTGAACGACCCGCTCGCGCTGGTGCCGCTGATGGCGGCGGTCACCAGGCACCTGGGCTTTGGCGTGACGGCGGCGCTGACCTACGAGCCGCCGTACAGCTTCGCGCGGCGGATGTCGACGCTGGACCACCTGACGCGCGGCCGTGTTGGCTGGAACATCGTGACCGGCTACCTCGACAGCGCGGCGCGCAACCTGGGCCACGACGCGCAGCGCGCGCACGACGAGCGCTACGACCTGGCCGACGAGTACCTGGACGTCGTCTACAAGTTGTGGGAGCTCAGCTGGGAGGACGGCGCGGTGAAGCGCGACAAGACCGGCCGCGTGTTCGCCGATCCGGCCAAGGTGCATGCGATCGGCCACCGCGGGGAGCACTACCGCGTGCCTGGCGTGCATCTGTGCGAGCCCTCGCCGCAGCGCACGCCGGTGCTGTTCCAGGCCGGCACCTCGAGCCGCGGCCGGGCCTTCGCGGGCCGCCACGCCGAGTGCGTCTTCGTCAGCGGGCCCAGCGTCGCGGTGGTGAAGGGCTATGTCGACGGCCTGCGCGCCGCGGCGGCCGAGGCCGGCCGCTCGCGCGATGACGTGCTCGTCTACGGCCAGGCCTTGATCGTGACCGCGGCGACGAGCGCCCAGGCGCATGCCAAGCATGAGGACCTGAAGCGGCACGTCGACATCGAGGCGGCGCTGACGCTGCTGTCGGGCTGGACCGGCGTGGACTTCAGCCGATATCCGCTCGACGCGACGATCGACTATCTCGACACGCAGGCGGGCCGCACGGCGTTGGCCTCGTTCAGCAGCGCGGATCCGACGCGGCGCTGGACGGTGGGCGAGGCGGCCGCGTTCATCGGCCTGGGCGGGCGCGGACCGGTGTTCGTTGGCGATCCGGCGGAGATCGCGGATCAGCTGATCGCGTGGCAGGACGCCACGGGCCTGGATGGATTCAACCTCGCCTACGCGCTGGCGCACGAGACTTTCCGCGACGTCGTCGATCTCGTGGTGCCGGAGCTGCGGCGGCGCGGACGCTACCGGCCCGGGCAGGGGCAGGGCGCCGATGACGACACGGCCGCGCGGACGCTGCGGGCCCGGCTCTTCGATCGCGGCGACCGGCTGCCCGCGAATCACGCGGGTCGGCAGGTGCGCCTGGGCGGCCCCGTCGATGCCTCCTTGCCCTCACTGACCATTCCCTTGACGGAGCCTGTTGCATGACCCGTGAGACTTCTCCGACGCGCCGTGAGGCGCTCGCCCTCGGACTTGGCATCGCCGCCGGCCTGGCCGCGGGCCCGGCGCGCGCGCAGGGCGCGGGCGCGCCCAAGGAGCTGCGGCTCGACTACGCCTATTACTCGCCGACCAGCCTGGTGCTGCGCCGCTTCGGCTGGCTGGAGGAGGACCTCGGCAAGGACGGCATTCCGGTGCGATGGGTGTTGAGCGCCGGCAGCAACCGGGCGCTGGAGTACCTGAATGCCGGCAGCATCGACGTCGGATCGACCGCCGGCCTGGCGGCGCTGCTGGCGCGCGCGAACGGCAATCCGATCCGCGCGCCCTACATCTTCTCCAGGCCGGAATGGACCGCGCTGGTCGTGCGCGGCGACTCGGGCATCCGCTCACTGGCGGACCTGAAGGGCCGCAAGGTGGCCGCGACCAAGGGCACCGACCCGTATCTGTTCCTGCTGCGCGCGCTGCACACGGCCGGCCTTCAACGCGCCGACATCGAGCACGTGGCGCTCCAGCACGCCGATGGCCGCGCCGCGCTGGAGCAGGGCCGCGTGGACGCCTGGGCCGGGCTCGACCCGCTGATGGCGGCGAGCGAGCTCGACGCGGGCTCGCGGCTGCTGTATCGCAACGTCGGCTTCAACACCTATGGCTTCCTCAACGTGCGCGAGGAGTTCCTGACCCGCCATCCGCAGGTCGTGCGCCGCGTGATCGCGGCCTACGAGCGCGCGCGGGCATGGACGCTGGCGAATCCGTCCGAGGCCGCGAGGATCCTGTCCGAAGAGGCCAGGGTGAGCCTGCCGGTGGCGCTGCTGCAGGTGAAGTTGCGCACCGACTTCTCGCATCCGCAGCCCTCGGACGAGCATGTGAAGGCGCTGCAGGCCGCGGCGCCGATCCTGAGCGCCGAGCAACTGGTGCGGCCCGGCGTCGACCTGAACCGCACGATCGCGGAGCTGGTCGACACGCGCTTCGCGAATGGGCTGATCAAGGCATGAGCGGACCATGAGCGCGGATCCTGATCTGATCGCGCGGGCGATCGCCTCGCTGGGGCCGGTGTTGCCGGAGCAGCCGGCGCTGTCCGGCGCGCCGTCCTGGCGCTGGCCCGCGTGGCTGCTTGGCGCGCTGCCGCCGCTCGCGGCGCTGGCGCTGATCGAGGCGGCCGTGCGTCTGGGCTGGATCGCGCCGCATCTGCTGCCGGCGCCCAGCGAGGTGGCCCTCGCGCTGGCGCGGATGGTGCGGGACGGCCAGCTCGCTCAGCATGTGCTCGCCAGCTCGCTGCGGGTGGCGGCCGGCTTCGCGCTTGGCGCGGCGCTGGCGGTGCTGTTCGGCGCGCTCGTGGGGCTGTCGGCGACGGCGGCCGCCGTGCTGACGCCGAGCTTCCAGGCGCTGCGCGCGATTCCCTCGCTCGCCTGGGTGCCCTTGCTGCTGCTGTGGCTGGGCATCGATGAAGCGTCGAAGGTGGCCCTCATCGCGATTGGCGCCTTCTTCCCGGTCTACATGGGCGTGGCCTCGGGCTTCCGGGACGTCGACCGCAAGCTGGTGGAGGTGGCCCGGCTGCGCGGGCTGGGGCGCGTGGCGCTGGCGCGGCGCGTGCTGCTGCCGGCCGCGCTGCCGGCGCTGCTCACGGGGCTGCGCAACGGGCTGAGCCTGGCGTGGATGTTCATGGTGGCGGCCGAGCTCATCGCGGCGAGCCGCGGGCTGGGCTACCTGCTCACGGATGGGCGGGAGACCGGGCGCGCCGACCTGGTGCTGGCGGCGATCGTGCTGCTGGCCCTGCTGGGCAAGCTCAGCGATGGCGGCATGGCGGCGCTGGAGCGGCGCGCGCTGCATTGGCGCGACAGCTTTGGAGGGGCGGCATGAGCCTGCTGACGGTGACGGTGCGGGAGAAGCGTTTCGCGCGCGAAGCGGTTCACGCGATCCAGGGGCAGGCCGGAGAGCGGCCACCGGTGTTGCAGGACGTCCGCTTCGAGCTGGTGCCGGGCGAGGTGCTCGGCGTGGTCGGTGCGAGCGGCTGCGGCAAGAGCACGCTGCTGCGCATCGTGGCGGGGCTCGATCCGGACTTCGACGGCGAGGTGCGTCTGGACGGGCGCGCGCGGCGCGGGCCGGACCGCGACATCGGCGTCGTGTTCCAGGAGCCGCGGCTGTTCCCGTGGCTGACGGTGGCCGAGAACGTCGGCTTCGATCTCGGCCAGGGGCATGACGAGGCGTGGGTGGCGACGCTGCTGCGCGAAGTCGGGCTCGGCGATCTTGGGCAGGCGCTGCCCCGGCAGCTCTCGGGCGGCCAGGCGCAGCGCGCCGCGATCGCCCGCGCGCTGTACACGCGGCCACGGGTGCTGCTGCTGGACGAGCCGTTCTCGGCGCTAGACGCGTTCACGCGGATGCGGCTGCAGGACCTGGTGCGCGACGTGGCCCGCGCGCATGGCACCAGCCTGCTGCTGGTGACGCACGACATCGAGGAGGCCGTGCTGCTCGGCGACCGGGTGCTGGTGCTGGGCTCGGCGCCCGGACGCATCGTGCGGGAGATCGGCGTGGCCCTGCGTCATCCGCGAGGCCGAGGCAGCGCCGAGGTCTCCGCGCTGCGCAGCCGGGTCCTGTCGGCCCTGGAGTCGGTGGGATAGCCGTTTTACGCCTATCCATCGGCGTTCTGCTTCGTTCATGAGAGGGGGGTTGATTCGCAGAATGGATCCGTTCCTGCTTCAACCCCCGCCATGACCGCCACCGCTTCTCCCGTCCTCCTCCTCGCCGCGAGTCCGAGCCTGCACTCCCGCTCCGGCGCGCTGCTCGGCGCCGCCGCCGAGAAGCTCCACCACCACGGCCTGGGCACCCGCGCCCTGCGCCTGCGCGAGCTGCCGGCGGCGTCGCTGCTGCACGCGGATGTCGACGATCCCGCCATCCGCGGCGCCTTGGCCGCGGTGGCCGAGGCGCGCGTCGTGGTCCTGGCGACCCCCATCTACAAGGCGGCCTACAGCGGGCTGCTGAAGGTCTTCCTCGATCTGCTGCCTCAGGACGGGCTGGCCGGCAAGACCGTGTGGACGCTCGCGACGGGTGGCAGCCTCGCGCATCTGCTGGCACTGGACTACGGCCTGCTGCCGGTGCTGTCCGCGCTCGGGGCGCGCTCGCACATCGATGGCGTCTATGCGAGCGACGCGCAGATCGTCAAGGACGCCGCCGGCGAGTACCGCGTCGGCGACGACATCGCACGCCGTCTGCTGGCCGGCGCGTCGCAGGTGCTCGACCGCGTGCCGGCCCCCGAGCGCGCCGCGCCCCTGGCCCCGCTTGCACGTCCCGCGCTGGTCCTCTGAGCGCCGGCACCGTCCGTCGCTCTTCCCCCTTCCTCCCACTCCGCGACCTCCTCATGAAGCTCTTCCTCGATCGCCGGGCGGCGCTGATCCGCGCCGCCACGCTCTCCGCCGCGCTGGGCGCGACGCTCGGCCTGCATGCCGGCGCCGCGCTCGCGCAGGCCCCAGCCAATCCCGCCGAGCTCCGCATCGGCTTCCAGAAGTACGGCACGCTGACGGTCCTCAAGGCCAAGGGCGATCTGGAGAAGCGCCTGGCGCCGCTGGGCATCACGGTGAAGTGGACCGAGTTCCCCGCCGGGCCGCAACTGCTGGAGGGCCTGAACGTGGGCTCGCTCGACTTCGGCACCGTTGGCGAGGCGCCGCCAATCTTCGCGCAGGCCGCCGGGGCGGATCTGGTCTACGTGGCCAACCAGCCGTCTGCGCCGGCCGCGGAGGCGCTGGTCGTGCAGAAGGACTCGCCGATCCAGTCGCTGGCCGATCTGAAGGGCAGGAAGATCGCGCTGAACAAGGGCTCCAACGTCCATTACCTGCTGGTCAAGCTGCTGGAGAAGCAGGGCCTGAAGTACACCGACATCCAGGTCGTCTACCTGCCGCCGGCCGATGCTCGCGCCGCCTTCGAGCGCGGCGCCGTCGACGCCTGGGTGATCTGGGATCCGTTCCTGGCCGCGGCGCAGCGCCAGCTTGGCGCGCGCGTGATCGCCGATGGCAAGGGCGTCGTCGCGAATCATCAGTTCTATCTGGCCGCGCGCGGCTACGCGGAGAAGCATCCGCAGGTCGTGCAGGCGATCGTCGACGAGCTGGCCAGACTGGACCGCTGGGCCGAGGGCAACACGCAGGCGGTGGCTGCGCTGCTGGGGCCGCAGATCGGGCTGGACGCCGCGACGACCGAGCTCGCGGCGGGCCGCTTCGCCTACGGCATCCAGCCGATCACGCCGGCCATCGCGGCCGAACAGCAGAAGATCGCCGATGCCTTCCACGCGCTGAAGCTGATCCCCAAGCCGATCCGCATCGCCGACGCGCTGCCGAAGTCGGTCCGCACCGCCGCGAAGTGAGGGAGACCCGGCCATGAAGATCCTCTGGTTCATCCCCACGCACGGCGATTCGCGGTATCTCGGCACCGCCAAGGGCGCGCGCGTCGCGGACTTCGACTACTACCGCCAGGTCGCGATCGCGGCCGACAGCCTCGGCTACGAAGGCGTGCTGCTGCCCACCGGACGCAGCTGCGAGGACAGCTGGATCGTCGCGGCCAGCCTCATCGAGGCGACGCGGCGCTTGAAGTTCCTGGTCGCGCTGCGGCCCGGGCTGGTGCAGCCGGTGCAATCGGCGCGGATGGCGGCGACGCTGGACCGGCTCTCGGGCGGCCGGCTGCTGGTCAACCTGGTCACCGGCGGCGACCCCGACGAGCTCGCCGGCGATGGGCTGTTCCTGCCGCACGAGGAGCGCTACGCGCTGTCGACCGAGTTCCTCTCGATCTGGCGCGAGGTGCTGCGCGCCAGCCATGACGGCGAGGCGATCGACTTCGACGGCGACCAGCTGCGGGTGAAGGGCGGCAAGCTGCTGTACCCGCCGGTGAGCCGGCCCTATCCGCCGGTGTTCTTCGGCGGGTCGTCGGCGCCGGCGATCGAGCTGGCGGCCGAGCAGGTCGACACCTATCTGACCTGGGGCGAGCCGCCCGCCGCCGTGGCCGAGAAGCTCGGCGAAGTGCGGCAGCGCGCCGAGGCCAAGGGGCGGCGCCTGGAGTACGGCATCCGCCTGCACGTCATCGTGCGCGAGACCGAGGAAGCGGCGTGGGCCGCCGCGGGCGAGCTGGTGAAGCACCTCGACGACAACGTCATCGCCGCGGCCCAGGCCAAGTTCGCCGCGATGGATTCGGTGGGGCAGCGCCGCATGGCCGAGCTCCACCAGGGCCGGTTCAACAAGGACGACATCCGCAGCGGGCTGGAGATCTCGCCCAACCTGTGGGCCGGTGTGGGCCTGGTGCGCGGCGGCGCCGGCACGGCGCTGGTCGGCAATCCGCAGCAGGTGGCCGATCGCATCCAGGAATACGCGGCGCTGGGGCTGGAGTACTTCGTGCTCAGCGGCTATCCGCATCTGGAAGAGGCCTATCGCTTCGCGGAGCTGGTGTTCCCGCTGCTGCCGCTGGACGTCCGCGAGAAGCTGAGCGCGCCCAAGCTCACCGGGCCGTTCGGCGAGATCGTCGCCAACAGCTATGTGCCGGGCCAGCTCAAGCTGGCGTCCGCGAGCTGACATGGCGGCCGCCGCGATCAAGGGGGCCGCAGGGCGGCGCGCGCTCGACGCGCTGGTGCCGTGGCTCGTGCCGCTGGCGGTGCTGGCGCTGTGGCAGCTCAGCGCGCAGGCCGGCTGGCTGTCGACGCGGGTGCTGCCCGCGCCCTCGGCGGTGGCCCGGGCGGCCTGGGAGCTGGCGCTCTCCGGCGAGCTGTGGCGGCACCTGGCGGTGAGCACCGGACGCGCCTTCCTCGGCTTCGCGGTGGGGGGCGGGCTCGGTCTGCTGCTGGGGTTGTTGACCGGCTCGCAGCGCTGGGCGGAGACCGCGTTCGACACCACGCTGCAGATGCTGCGCAACATCCCGCCGCTGGCGCTGATCCCGCTGGTGATCCTGTGGTTCGGCATCGACGAGACGGCCAAGCTGTTCCTGGTCGCGCTGGGCGTGTTCTTCCCGGTCTACCTGAACACCTTCCACGGCATCCGCGGCGTGGACCGCGACCTGATCGAGATGGCGCGCTCCTACGGCCTGAGCGGCTGGGCGCTGTACCGCCAGGTCATCCTGCCGGGGGCGACGGCCTCGATCCTGGTCGGGCTGCGCTTCTCGCTGGGGCTGATGTGGGTGCTGCTGATCGTGGCCGAGACCATCTCGGCGCAGAGCGGCATCGGCTACATGACGATGAATGCGCGCGAGTTCCTGCAGACGGACGTGGTGCTGGTGGGCATCCTGGTCTACGCGCTGCTGGGCAAGCTCGCCGACGTCGCGGCGCAGGCGCTGGAGCGCGCCTGGCTGCGCTGGCATCCGGGGTACCAGACATGATGAGCGTGACCGAGATCGATGTGCTGTCCGAGTGGCAAGACTCCCAGCAGGACTCCCAGCAGGACGCCCGGCAGGACGCCCGGCAGGACGCCGCGAGGGACGATCGTTCCGCGGCGCTGCAGCGCGAGAACGCCGTCGCCGTGCCGCCTCGCGGCGGGCAGGCGGTGGCGCTGGATGGTTTGGGCAAGGCCTTCGGCGATCGGGCGGTGCTGCAGGGCATTGACCTGCGCATCGCGCCGGGCGAGTTCGTCGCCATCATCGGCCGCAGCGGCTGCGGCAAGAGCACGCTGCTGAGGTTGCTGGCCGGGCTCGAGTCGCCGAGCCAGGGGGCGCTCCACGCGGGCCCTGCGGCGCACGCGCGCTTCATGTTCCAGGACGCGCGGCTGCTGCCGTGGGCGCGGGTGCTCGACAACGTGGCGCTCGGACTCGACGGCGCAACGGCCGATGCGCAGGCGCGCGAGGCGCTCGCGCAGGTGGGGCTGGCGGATCGCGCGGGCGAATGGCCGGCGCGCCTGTCCGGCGGCCAGCGGCAACGCGTGGCGCTGGCGCGGGCGCTGGTGCATGCGCCGCGGCTGCTGTTGCTGGACGAGCCGCTCGGCGCGCTGGATGCGCTGACGCGCATCGACATGCAGCGCCTGATCGAGACGCTGTGGACGCGGCATCGCTTCACGGCGCTGCTGGTGACGCACGACGTCGCCGAGGCGGTGGCGCTGGCTGACCGCGTGCTGCTGATCGAGGACGGCCGGCTGGCGCTCGACCTGCGCGTGGATCTGCCGCGTCCGAGGCGCCGCGACGCGGCCTTCGCGGCGCTGGAGCAGCGCCTGCTCGACCGCGTGCTGAGCACGCCGGGCCGTGAGCCCGAGGAATCCAAGGCGCGCCTCGTGGAGCCGGTGCCGGCCCCGATGCTGCGCTGGGCGGTGTAGCCGCCCGCACCAGGTGTTGCGCGGGCCTTCGGCAGGGAGGGGCTGGGGGGCTCTCAACCGCCGAAGGCCTCGCGCAGCCTTCTGTGCCGCTCAAGCGCAAGGTGCAGCGGCCGCAGACGCGGACGCAGGCGCTGGACGAGGGCCTGGCGGACGGGCCCTGGGACTTGAGCGAAGCGCTGTGCGTGCAGGCGCTCGCACGTGGCGCTGGATGAGCCCGGGCCCGCGTTACTCCAGGAAGTCGATCGCGTCGATCGAGAACGAGGGGCTCAGGTACCCCGTCGACGGGCTGCCGCCCGCGACCTTGATCGTCAGCGTGTTGGTGCCCGCGACCAGCGCGCTCGCGGGAATGGCGAACGTGAAGGTCTTGTTGTTGCCGCGATAGGTTCCCACCGTCAACGAGCGCGTCGTGGGCTGCTCCGAGGCGGCCGGGATGCTCGACGACCAGCCGTTGACTTCGATCGCCGGGCGGCCGTGGGCGAAGGCCGTCGTGATGCCGATGCGCAGCGTGGCATCGCGCAGCTGGGCGCGGCTGAGGTTGAAGCGCACGATCTGCCGGTCGTTCACGTCACGCCAGAGATACGCGGGAAAGCTGCTCGCCTCCGAGCTGCCGACGGTGAAGACGCCGGGCGACCAATCGGCCATGCGCACGTCGGAGGGGTGCATCACCGTCACCTTGGCGCCGTTCAGCAGCTCCGTCGGCGCGCCATCCCAGCGGCCGATGCGCCAGACCGGCGTATCGGCTTCCGGGTCCTCGTCGATCGCGACCGCGTGCAGCGAGGTGACGTCGCCCGCGGTGACCTGGACCTGCGTCTTGGCGACCGCCAGCTCGTTCTTGTAGACCGTCATCACATAGGAGCCGGGCAGCATGCCGGTGGCGCGGAACGCGCCCTGATGCGCCATGTCGGCCGTGGCCCAGTACTGCGCGAGGTGATTCGAGAACCCCACGGTGTAGTCATAGCCCGGCACCGTGCCGCTCAACGCCATGCCGCAGACGCCGCCGCGTCCCGACGCCGGCACGTAGCCCTGCATGCCCATCAGCGAGAACCAGCGCGTGTCCGGCGCGGCGGGCGCGCTGCCGTCGGTGAACATCAGCGTGTAGGTGTCGAGCACGCCGAGACGGAAGGGCTCGGTCTGGCTCTCGCCGTAGTTGACGATGTAGGTCAGCTCGTTGTCTTCGGTCGTGATCTGGTTCAGCAGCGACCGATAGAACGGACCGCCCGAGCCGCCTTCCTGGCTGTCGCGATGGATCCAGAGACCGGCGGTGCCGCCGCGATTGCGGCCGCCGAAGTAGGTCCAGTCCTTGAGCCGCATGTTGGCGTAGTGCTTGGAACGGGTCTGGCCGGCCCAGCGGCTGCTGCTGGGGAAGCCGAAGACGTCTCTGGCCTCGACGGCCTTGTCGGCGCCGCGGCGGTCCTGCGGCCAGCTGTCGTTGGACGCCAGCCCGCCGGGCACGCCGGCGCTGGGGCCATTGGGCAACGCGCCGATGGGCACGCGCACGATGTAGCGGACCATCCCCAGCGTGTCGGGCTCCTCGGTGAAATAGGTGGCCATGTAGACACGAGGCTCGCCCGACTTGATCAGGTAGTAGTGCTTGAGGACGCCGCCCTTGGCGCTGCGGCTGGTCACCGTGACCTTGATGTACTCGCCGCCGCCGAGCGTGCCGTTCTGCGCCGTCGAGGCGGGCTGCGCGATGCCGGCGGCGGAGAGCATCTCGGCCGAGACGCTCACGCCCGGGGCATTGCTGTAGAGCCCGTGGAATCCGGAGTTCAGTTGCGAGCCGCGCGTCTGGTCCTGGTACTGCACGCCATTGAAGACCAGGCTGGAGATGTCGCCGGCGGACTGCGTGTGGGCGCCGGTCTCATAAGCGCGGATCTTGAGGACGAGGCCGGCGTTGGTGTCGATCTCGTACTGGACCTTGGACGGGTGACCGCCGTCCCAGCGTGTGGTGAGGCTGAAGGCCGCCATCGCGGCATGTGGCACGGCCACGGCGGCGGTGACGAGGGCTAGGCGCGCCAACTGCGCGCGCCAGTTCCTGAGGGGGGACATGAGGGCTCCTGGGAAACGCGGCCGGTGCTCGCGCCGCGGCGAGCGGAACCAGCCAGGGGTGCGCAAATTCTCAGAGGCAGGCGTGGGGGCTGTCCTCTCGATTCCCTCACCGCGGATCGCCATCACAACGCGATGCCCCAGCACCAGCCGCAGTAGGCGTCCATCACGTAGACGACGGCCCTGGCGGGAAGGTCGGCCCGGTTCATCGCTGGCGCCGTCGATTGCCCGCTCACCACTTCATCTCGCCCTTGGCGACCTTGGCGCCGATGTCCAGCGCGATGCCCAGGCCGGCGCTCGGATAAGCGGCCTTCATCGCGCCGATCAGCTCGGCGCTGTTGTTGGCCTTCTTCAGCTCCGCGTCCCAGCGCTGCAGGTAAGCCTGGGTGTAGGCCACCTGCGAGACATCCCGCGCCGAGCCCGGCGCCGAATGGCCCGGCACCACCACCGCCGGCTGCAGCGCGGCGATGTCGCTGAGCTTCTTCGACCAGGCGGCGCGGTCCTCGGGGCTGGCGGCGTCGGCGGTCCAGACATGCAGGCCGGCGAAGACGTTGACGCCGCCGACCACCGCCTTGATCGACGGAATCCACACGTAGCTGCGATGCGGCAGCCGGTCATCCAGGCCGCGGATCTCCAGCGTCTGGCCTTCCAGCGTCAGCGTGTTGCCGGTCAGCGGCTCGGGCAGGCTCACCCCCTTGGGGGCATTGGCGCCCATCTTGGGCGGCCAGAAGGCGAGCTTGGCGGGCAGTGTCGCCTCGATCTTCCTGATCGTCGGCGCGGTGGCCACGACCTTGGCCTCCGGGAAGAAGGACTTCAGCACGTCGATGCCGAAGTAGTAGTCCGGGTCGGGCTGGCTGATGTAGATGGTCTTGAGCGTCTTGTGGCTGTCCAGGACCATGGCCGCGATGCGCAGCGCGTCGGCACGCGTGAAGCCGGCATCCAGCAGCACGGCATCGGTCTTCCCGGTCACCAGCACCGAGTTGACGTTGAAGCTGTCAGCGTCGGCTTGATAGACCTGGAGGCTCAGCGGGGCCGGCGGGGTCTGGGCCTCGGCGGAGGCGGCGGTGACGGTCAGCGTGGTCACGGCGGCCACGTGGGTGAGGGTGCGGACGAGGGACATTCGGTTCTCCGGTGAGGGCAGGGATCTGCCATGGAGAGAACTCTATTGATTACCCAATCGTCGATAAACTCCATTTTGATTGAATATTTGTCTACTGAATCGAGCAGATCATGGACCGTCTCACCGCGATGCGGGTGTTCGTGGAGATCGTGGACCGCGGCAGCGTCAGCGCTGCGGCCGAGGCGCTGGACATGTCGCGCGCGATGGCCAGCCGCTACCTCGAAGGGCTCGAGGACTGGCTCGGCGCGAGGCTGCTGCATCGCACGACGCGCCGGCTGGCGCTGACCGACGCCGGACAGCACGCGCTGGCGAGTTGCCGCGAGATGGTGGGCCTGGCCGAGGACGTGGTCGCCCAGGCGGGGCATGGCGCCGCGCAGGCACAGGGGCGGCTGAGGCTGACCTCGTCGCCGTCGTTCGCGACGGCCCAACTGGCGGCAGCGATGGTGGACTTCCAGCAGCGGCATCCCAAGGTCGAGATCGATCTGGTGATGGTCGATCGCACGGTCGATCTCGTGCAGGACCGCATCGATCTGGCGATCCGGTTGAGCAACCGCGTCGATGAAGGTCTGGTGGCGCGCCGGCTCGCGCTCTGCCATTCGGTGCTTTGCGCGTCGCCGGCCTATCTCGCGCGCGCCAGCGCGCCGCAGACGCCTGACGATCTTCGCGGACACCAATGCCTGATCCACACCACCGGCTTCGCGCCGGAGTACCGGCTGCTGCGCGGCGGCGAGGCGGTGACGGTGCCGGTGGGCGGGGCCATCACGGCCAACGAGACGGCGGTGATCCGCGCCGCCGTACTGGCCGGCGCGGGCATCGCCATGCTGCCGACCTACTTCGTGGGCGAGGACCTGGCGCAAGGCTCATTGCTGCGCGTGCTGCCGGAATACGCGCTCGAGCCGCTGGACATCCAGGCTGTCTACCTGTCACGGCGCCATCAGCCGATGCCGCTGCGGCTGCTCATCGAGTTCCTTGCGGAGCGGTTTGGCGGGGAGGTGGCGCCGTGGGACAGAGAGACCCAGTCGCTCATTCACGCATGAATGTGGTTCATGAAATTTTGAATTAATACCGTTTTACTTCATGGACTTGAGTTTCTACGCTTGCGCCCTTCGCAGTTCCCATCTCGAAAGAGCGCTTTCCCATGACCAAGATCCACAACCTCGGTTTCCCCCGTATCGGCGCCAAGCGCGAATTGAAGTTCGGCCTTGAGGCCTACTGGAAAGGCCAGAGCGGCCGCGATGAACTCAAGGCCCTGGGCGCGCGGTTGCGCGCGCGGCATTGGGCCGATCAGCAGGCGCTGGACCTGGTGCCGGTGGGCGATTTCTCGTTCTACGACCAGGTGCTGGACATGAGCTTCACGCTGGGCAACCTGCCGCGGCGCGTGCGCGACTTCCATGGCGATCCGCTCGACAACTACTTCCGCGTCGCTCGGGGCCGCTCGGCCGAGAGCGCCGAGGCCCACGCCCAGTGCTGCGGCGGCGTCGCGGCCGGCGAGATGACCAAGTGGTTCGACACCAACTACCACTTCATCGTGCCGGAGTTCGACGCGGCGACGAGCTTCTCGCTCGACGCCTCGCGCCTGCTGGAGCAACTGGCCGAAGCCAAGGCGCAAGGCGTCAAGGCCAAGCCGGTGATCGTCGGTCCGGTGACCTATCTGGCGCTCGGCAAGGTCAAGGATGAATCGGACAAGCTGGCCCTGTTGCCGAAGCTACTGCCCGTGTACGCCGAGTTGCTGAGGACGCTGGCCGGGGAGGGCGTCGAATGGGTGCAGATCGACGAGCCCATCCTCGTCACCGAGCTGGAGGCCGGATGGGATCAGGCCTTCCAGACCGCCTACGCGGCGCTGTCGGGCAACGGCGTGAAGCTGCTGCTGGCCACCTACTTCGGCCAGCTCAAGGAGAACCTGCCGCTGGTCGCCGGCCTGCCGGTGCAGGGCGTGCACCTGGACGCGATCAATGCGCGTGACGAGGTGGCTGCGCTCATCGCGGCGCTGCCGGAAGACTGCGTGGTCTCGCTGGGCGTCATCAACGGCCGCAACATCTGGAAGTCCGATCTGGACAGCGTGCTCGACTGGCTGGAGCCGGTTGCGAAACAGCTCGGCGACCGCCTGTGGATCGCGCCGTCGTGCTCGCTGCTGCATGTGCCGGTCGACCTGGCGAGCGAGCAGAAGCTCGATGGCGAGGTGAAGTCCTGGCTCGCCTTCGCGCTGCAGAAGCTGGCGGAGCTCGACGTGCTGGCGCGGGCGCTGAAGGGTGGCCGCGTCTCGGTCGAGGCGGAACTGGCGGCCAATCGTCAGGCGGTGACCGCTCGCCGCAAGTCGCCGCGCGTGAACAAGCTCGCCGTCAAGGCGGCCGTCGCCGCGATCGATGCCAGGCTCGGACAGCGCCAGACCGCGTATGCGGTGCGCGCGTCCAAGCAGGCCGCGCTGCTGAAGCTGCCGGCCTTCCCCACGACGACGATCGGCTCCTTCCCGCAGACCGGCGAGATCCGCCATGCCCGCAGCGAGTACAAGGCCGGGCGCCTCGACGAGGCCGGCTACCGCGCTGCGATGCGCGCCGAGATCGCGCGCAGTGTCGAGGAGCAGGAGGCGCTGGGGCTGGACGTCTTCGTGCATGGCGAGGCCGAGCGCAACGACATGGTCGAGTACTTCGGCGAGCAGCTCGATGGCTACGCGTTCAGCCAGTTCGGCTGGGTGCAGAGCTACGGCTCGCGCTGCGTCAAGCCGCCGATCCTGTTCGGCGACATCAGCCGCCCGAAGGCGATGACGGTCGAATGGATCCAGTACGCGCAGTCGCTGACGAGCAAGCCGATGAAGGGCATGCTGACCGGCCCGGTGACGATCCTGAACTGGTCCTTCGTGCGTGACGATCAGCCGCGGTCGGTGTCGTGCCGGCAGCTGGCGCTGGCGATCCGCCAGGAGGTGCTGGACCTGGAGCGGGCCGGCGTGCGCGTGATCCAGATCGACGAGGCCGCGCTGCGCGAGGGCCTGCCGCTGCGGCGCGCGCAGTGGAAGGAGTATCTCGACTGGGCCGTCGAGTGCTTCCGCATCACGGCCAACGGCGTGAAGGACGAGACGCAGATCCACACGCACATGTGCTACTCGGAGTTCAACGACATCATCGCGTCGATCGCGGACATGGACGCGGACGTGATCACGATCGAGACCTCGCGCTCGGACATGGAGCTGCTGGATGCGTTCGACAGCTTCAACTACCCCAACGAGATCGGGCCGGGCGTGTATGACATCCACTCGCCCAACATCCCGACGCAGGCGCACATCGTCGACCTGATGAAGAAGGCGGCGCAGCGCATTCCGGCCGAGCGGCTGTGGGTGAACCCGGACTGCGGACTGAAGACCCGTCAATGGGGCGAGGTGATCCCGGCGCTGACCAACATGGTGGCCGCGGCGAGGACCTTGCGGCAGGGCGTCTGATCGACTCAGTTCGAGGCAGGGGCGGCCGGGCCGTACATGACGTCGGAGCGCAAGACGTACTTGTGTCCTTCGATCACCTGGCAGCCTTCGTGCCAGGTGTCATGGAGGAAGAGCAAGGCCTGGCCCGTCTCGGGCTGGACGACGAAGTCGCGGAAGTCGGTCGCACCTCCCTGGAAATCGTCGTTCAGATAGACGAGCAGGGTCAGTTTGCTGACCCGCCCGTCCTCTCGCCAAGGTCCATCCTTGTGCATCTTGAAGCGCTGTCCGGGAGAGTACCGGTAGAAGCGCAAGGCCCTCGGCAGCCCGAGGGCCTCTTCGCCGTGGACGACCGGAAGCGGCAGTGAGCGCAGGCCCTGCCACAGGCGCTCGACCCAGTGGGGGTGCTCGACCAAGGCCTTGTCGTTGTTGCGGATCGTCTGCATGAATCGTTCGCCCTGGTCGGTGCGAACGGCTGCGGCCACGAAGGTGTTCCGCTGGGCGATCTGGATGAGCTCCCTGCACTCCGACTCGGAGAGAAAGCCTGTCACGCTGAACGCGCGATCACTGTGCGCATGAATCTTCATCGGCCCTGGAGGATCACTGAAACGCGCCGAGGGTATCAGGCTGCTTTCCCGCCCGCTCGGCGTGGTCCCCGCCGCCTACTTCCTCGCCTTCGCCTCCAGCGTGAAGTACGCGGCGGCCGCGATCACCAGGGGGGCGAGGTAGTACAGCGCCCGGTACGCGATCAGCGCCGCGAGCACCTTGCCCGGACCGAGCGCCGGCCCCAGCAGCGCGACGAACACCCCCTCCAGCACGCCCAGCCCCGCCGGCACATGCGTGACCACACCGGCCACCGCCGCGACCAGCAGCACCGCCAGCGTGTGTCCGTAGTCCACGCGCTGCTGCAGCAGCACCCACAGCACCGCGCCCATCGTCAGCCAGTTGGCGCTCGAGATCGCGAGCTGCATCAGCGCGAGGCGCAGGCTCGGCACGAAGAACTCGTGGCCCCTGAGCGTGAGCTCGCGCCTGCGGGCGAAGGCGCACAGCGCCAGGTAGCCCGCGACGAGCACCCACATCAGCGCGCCCAAGCCGCGCAGCGCGGTGCCGCCGATCTTCCAGTCCGGCGGCGGTGAGAGCCATCCGAACAGGAACAGCCCGCCCGCCAGCAAGCCGTAGCCGAGCCAGTTGGACGCCATGCTCAGCGCCAGGATCTTCGTCGGCACGGGATGCTTCAGGCCCTCTCGGGCATACAGCCGCAGCCGCATGCCGATGCCGCCGACCAGCGAGCCGAGATTGAGATTGAACGCGTAGCTGATGAAGGTGATCAGCATCACCCGCCGCGCAGGCACCTCGTGACGCGCCCACTGCTTGCCGATGAGGTCATAGCCGCTGTAGATCAGATGGCTGAGCGCGCACAGCGCCGCGCCGGCCGCCAGCGCGCTCGCCGGCAGTTGCCGCAGCGCGCCGCTGACATCGTCCCAGTCGACCTTGTGCGCCGCCCAGGCGAGCAGCGCCACCACGGCCACCGCGAAGACCGCGCTCAGCCATCGGCTCCAGCGCCGGCCGCCGCGGCGCGCCGCATCGCCGCTGGCGTCGCGAGGGGCGGGTGGCGTCACTCCGCGGGTTCCTCGCTCAATCGTTTCTCGGTGTGCCATTGCCAGGCCTGTGCGGGCGGGGACTGCGGCGCGCTCACCACCACCGGGGTCTGCGCCACCGGCATCAGCGGCTGCGTCGCCCGGGGCAGCCGCGCCAGCCAGCGCGGGAAGTGCCGCATCACGTGGAAGACCAGCGCGCCCACGCCCAGCCGCCACCACCAGCGCCGCGACGCGGTCTCCTCGATCGTCAGCAGGCGGCACTGGTCGCGCATCAGCGGCTGCAGCTTCCCGCGCAGCGCGCGGTTGAAGGCGCGATCCTCGACGATCAGGTTGGCCTCGAGGTTCAGCGACAGGCTGAGCGGGTCCAGGTTGCTCGATCCCACCGTCGCCCACGCGTCGTCGACCAGCGCGACCTTGCCGTGCATGGGACGCTCGCAGTACTCGTGGATGTGCACGCCTGATCGCATCAACTGGCCATAGACCATGCGCGCGGCCCATCGCGCCCAGGCGATGTCGGGCTGTCCCTGCAGGATCAGGTGGACGTCGACGCCGCGCCGGGCCGCCCGCTGCATGCTCCGCAGCAGCAGGAAGCCGGGGAAGAAATAGGCGTTGGCGATGATCACCTCGCGCTTGGCCGCGTGCAGCGCGAGGCGGTACATGCGCTCGATGTCGTCGCGGTGCCGGTGGTTGTCGCGCACGACGACCACGGCTTTCGCATGGCCGGCGGGCGAGGGCGTCGCGGTGACACCCGGCGGCGGTGCGCGGGGCGCCGTGGGGCGGCTCGGCCACCAGTGGCGATGCGCCGCCGAGAGCGTCTCGACCGTTGCGTGCCGAAGCTGCGCGACCACGGGTCCACGCACGCGCACGGCGTAGTCCTGCTTGGCTTCGGGGCCGTAGTCGATCAGGTGATCGGCCGAGAAGTTGATGCCGCCGATGAAGCCCGTCTCGCCATCGACGACGACGATCTTGCGATGCAGCCGCCTGAAGGGGCGCAGCCGCCGCGACAGACGCGGTGGCGGATCGAAGACGTGCAGCCGCACGCCCGCGTCGGTGAGCCCGCGCACGAAGTCCTCCGACAGCATCGGCGATCCGAAGCCGTCCACCGTCATGTCGACGCGCACGCCGCGCCGCGCCGCGGCGATCAGCACTTCGCGCAGGGCCAGGCCGATCTTGTCTTCGAAGAGGATGAAGGTCTCGATCAGCACCTCGTGCCGCGCGGCCTCGATCGCCTCGAAGACGGCGGGGAAGAACTCCTCGCCGTTCTCGAGCAGCGCGAGCTGGTTGCCGCCGGTCCAGTGCGGGCGCCTCATAGCCGGATCTCCGCGGCCAGCGGCGCATGGTCGGAGAGGTGGGACCACGGCTGGCGCGGCAGCACGATGGGATGTTCAACCGACGCGCCGCGCACGTAGATGCGGTCCAGCGGCAGCAGCGGGAAGCGCGCAGGAAAGGTCCGCGCGGCGGCGCCGTAGGCCTTCACGAAAACCTCCCCCAGACCCGCGCAGCGGCTGAGCATGCGATGGGCGCGCTGACGCCAGTCATTGAAGTCGCCCGCGACGATCACCGGATCGTCCGGCGGCAGGCTGTCGATGAGCTGGCAGAGGCGCTCGCACTGGCGCTGGCGGTGCGACTCGCGCAGGCCGAGGTGGACGCAGATGGCATGCAGTTCGCGGCCGTCGGCGACCTTCAGCACGCTGTGCAGCAGGCCGCGGCGCTCGGGGCCCTCGACCGAGACATCGTGGTTGGTGTGATGGGCGATCGCGAACTTCGAGAGCAGCGCGTTGCCGTGGTGCCCCTGCGGATAGACCGCGTTGCGGCCATAGGCGAAATCGCTCCAGAGGCTTTCCGCGAGGAATTCGTAGTGGGGTGTCTGCGGCCAGGTCGGGACGCGGGCGGCATGGAGTTCATGCTCGCCGAGGACTTCCTGCAGGAACACCACGTCGGCCGACACGGCGCGTACCGCTTCGCGCAATTCGTGCAGGATGAAGCGGCGGTTGAAGAAGCCGAAGCCCTTGTGCAGATTGACGGTGAGGACGGTGACCTTCATGGGCTGCCATAGCGGCAAGCCCTGTGCCTGTCAGGGGCTCTGGGCCGGCGTGCGGCTCAGAGGTCCTCGGTGCCGAGCATCATGGGGCCGATGCACAGGACCCCGAAGGTGAGGGCGAACGCGCCCACGAGAATCGCGCCGATCAGTTCAAGCATGGGGTGCTCCTGGAAGGCGGTTGGCCGCATGGCGGCGGACTCCCGGCTCCCCGGGCGCGAGGCCCGGAACGCCGGGTGGGAGCGATCAATACTAGACCTGTCCCGGCGGGCGCCGCAATCGCGGGAAGCGGTGACCCACCGCTGATTCGGGGGATTCGCGGCGGCGTTTGCGGAGTCGTGCCGGGCGTGCTCGCCCTGATCCCGGGAGGAAGCCAACGCCGCTGGAGGCGGAGGCAGCCATCCGGGTGGCGACAAAGGGGGGCTTCACCGATCTGCTACGACCAGACGCGCAAAGGGCTTCTTGGCATGACGACAAGGCGGTGGGGCTTGGTCATCGAGAGGGACGGCAAAGACGTATTCAATCCGGCGTTGATGTGGGACTCGAAACTAAAGTGCAACTCTTGATCGGTGTTGCTCCTGAGTTATCGCTTTGTGGCGAGTCGACGGACAGCTGGGTATATTGCTAGCGTGGAGTTATGGTATGCGGGTGGGGAAACTGCGATGAAACGTCAGGTATTGGCTCAACTCCGACACTGGATCATGGTCCTTGGTATAGAGCCGGTGAGACTGGGCGGGCCAAAGCCAAGGTCAGGTCACCGCCTACCGCAGTCGCATGTGCGGAGGGGGGATTGTTACCCGCCGTGAACCGATGCCTTGTTCGTGATTGGAGCAAGGCCGCACCGCCAAGCGAATGAGTTACTAGAACGGAATGTCGTCGTCGAAATCGAAATCCTCATAGCGGGGAACTGCGTCGAGTCGCGTATGAAGATTGGCGAAGACAACCCTTTGTTTTTCAACAGGCGCGCTGCGAAGGAGACGCAGAAAGGCAAGGAGCGTCCACGTCTGGAATCCTTTGGTCTTGTAATGGAACGCACCGGCTAAAATCGTTCTAAGAATGGGTGCGCAGTCCGGGGCTTGTGGTTCCAGCATGCAGTTGCGGTAAGCTGCTTCGAGTTGCGCCCTGATTACGTCGAGATCAGTTGTGTACCTCGTTCCGCGCTTAATTTTGCTGACATGCGAAATTACCGCGTTGGCAAAGTGTAGATACGCCTCGTGCTCCTCTTTAGAGAAGTCGATGTCGTCGGCGCGCTTGATCAGCAACTCATTTGTCGCGTCTGCGAAGGAGCCAATGCGTTCGACTGGATCTCGCTTGCACATTTTCTCAAGAAGTGCGGAATGCTTAAATTCCTCTATGCCAAGATCCTGAATTAGCTTTTCGAAAAGTTTGCCAACGAAGTACACCTCAGTAGATTTATCGTAAGTGTCGATCGAGAATTCGTTCGGAGGTTCACACCACCAGTTAAGGCTGATGCTCTTGTCGTAATCTGTGCTGGCTTGAATCCGCTTGCCAAAGCCAAGATCTATGATCTTGACGATCCCGTCCTGGCGGACGAGAAGGTTGCCGGGCCGGATGTCGCGATGGAGGATGCTGCACTGCTCCAAGTGAGTAAAGCCGTCTAATGCTTGTCGAAAGACGTCATTAATGGCCTCGGGTTGCGTGCGGAGATGCTCTTCAATATTCATCCCGTCGATGTACTCCATCAGAATGTACCCGGCGTGTTTGTCGGGGTAGACGAAATAGTTGAACACCCTGACGACATTGTGATGATTTACTTCGTGAAGGAGTTTGATTTCACGAAGGAAGTTGGCGTAAAGCTCTTGCTTCAATAGATTCGAAGACGGTGCATATTTCTTGCATACAAGCAGTCTATCGATCAGATCGTCGCGAAGTAGTACTGTTTCGCCACAGGCACCCCGGCCCAATGGCTTCACAAGAACGTAATCCTTGCGACGAAGAAAAGGGATTACCGTTCCAGCAGCCAAGTTGGTCGTCATATTGCCTCGTGCAAAGTCTTCTGGTTGAGCGCAGTCGTGAAGTAGGCTGATTCGGGATTCTGACAGAATGTAGCCATTCCCTGGTGAAAGGCGATGGGCACCTGACATGTTGTAGCTCGGGACCAGCTCACCAGTCCCCGGAGTCGACTCACTCGTTCCAGATTCCGGTGAGCATGCACGAGGGACCATTGGCCCTCCGTGTGCGCCGCTAGCTGTTGTGTCGGTTTCCCAGTCCGGCGTGGTACCACCCGGCAGGCACCAAGCAGCACATCGCTTCGTTCCACGCAGGGCGGAATTTGGGTGAGGTCGCCACGGTCTCAGCGCCCGCGTTGTTGCTTGTTCTTGCGCAAGGTGCGGGATACCATGCCGGTCGCTAGGGCGTGCTGTAATCGTCGCCGAACTGGGTCAGTGGCGGGTATGCCGGTGCGGGAAGCTTGTGCAAGAATCGACCCAGGCGCCTGGGCCTAACCCGTTCTCGGATTAAAGCAGACATGCAGAGTGGGCCTACGGGTTTCCTCTCAGGTCGATGCGTAATCGGGAAGCATGGATAATAAATGGAGCGCCGCATGGCCGCTACGTCCCTTTGCGAAATCCCTCCTGATACCCCAAGAACTGTCTCGCGATATGACCACAATTGAAGACTTGGCGGGGCTTGGTAAGGCCACCGAGAAGTTATTGGATGTCGTAGCGAAAGGGATCGGTGTTCTCTACAAGCCACGGGCGATTCGAGCCGAAGCCGAAGCTCGCGCATACGAAATTCGAGTGCTCGGTGAGGCTAACATCCATATCGAGCGGACCAAATCGGAATGTCAACTTGCTGCGGCCATCAACTCGAAGATTCAAATGGCCGACGCCGAGCAGCAACTTGCTGAGCGCGCTCGGATGAGGCTAGTTCAAACTGAGCTTCAGCGCCAGCGCAACGTCGAGGCAATCGTCCATTTGGCTCTGGAGGACCCGCCTAAGATTGTGGCAGATGACCCTGTTAATTCGGATTGGACGCGCACTCTTTTTCGCTTGGGGCAAGAGGTTTCTGACGCTACGATGCAGAAGCTCTGGGCTAGCGTCTTAAATGCTGAGGTGGCGAAGCCTGGTAGCTTCTCCATTCGTTCGCTACAGACGCTGGCGACGCTCAGCAGAGACGAAATTGAGGCGTTTCAAAGGCTTTGTAGCCTCAGTAATGGAAGTGGTAATGTGCTGACCCCGGTGCAGACGGGCTTGGCAGATTTTGTCGAGCGACGCCATCAATGGTTCTTGCCATGGGGGCTTTCAGATACGGCACTGGAGCTCTTGCAGGAGACGGGACTGCTGGCGGAGGGTGTAAACATTTTTGCGAGTGCTAAGTTGTCCCCCCAAGCTTCGTCGCCGACTGATCCGCTGTCACTTAGGTTGGCTTTCCCTGGCTGTATGGCGGTATTCACCTGCATAGAGAAAAAGCGGCGCGAGCTGATTCTATGCAGCATGAAGCTGACGTCCGTCGGTCGGGAACTCAGGCGGCTTGCCCCAGCCACATTCGACCGTTCATATCTGACTACTCTGGCTGCCGCATATGACGTTTCACTTCGTCTTGAGTGATTGATCAGCGGTGATGTGGGTGAGAGGGCTAACAGGCTGCTGAAATACAGCCTCGATTCACATGCCTCTGCCTTGGCCTCAGCGGCACTTCGGAGAATCTGATTCAAAGTGGGGCCGATCCAGTCCCTTGCAGGTCACAAAACGACCGTTTGACGGCGTTTCGCGCGCCCTTGCCGCTCATCCAGCGGCCTGCGGACGGATTTGCCCCCGCGAGCGCATGTGCACCAAGTTGTAGGCCGCCATGTTCAGCACGAACAGCTGGTCCAGCTTCTTGAGCCCGCGCACCATCATCTAGCGAATCGAGCCGATGGTCTTGGCCCAGCCGATGCCTTGCTCGATGCGTTTGCGGCACTGCATCGACACCCCGTAGCCCGGCTCTCGCGCGATCTCGTCAGGCACTGCCGAGCGGCGCCCCGATTTGTTCTGCGCCACATGCGGCACGACCCGCAACTCCTGCAGGTCCTGCACGAACTCCCTGGCGTCATATCCCTTGTCCGCCCCCAGCGTGATCGTCGCCTGGATCGATCTGGCGCGTGTCGCTCACCATGCTCAAGGCCGCTTGCCGCTCCGCGTGGCCATCGGCCTTTGCGACCCTGGCGTTCACGATCAAGCCGTGCTGGTTATCCATCAACGTGTGCCCCATGAAGCGCAGTTCGCTGGCCGTCTTGCCCTTGCGATACAGCCGGCTGTCCGGATCGCTCTTGGATTCGTGCGTGTCGTTGCTGCGCGGCTGGCCGCGGAAGTCTTCGCCTCCGGCCTGACCATCCCCGTCGCTATCGTCGCCTGCGCCTTTGCGCACAAAGCTCTTGTGGCTGGCCCACGCCTGGATCAGCGTCCCGTCCACGCTGAAGTGCTCCTTGGACAGCCAGTTCTTACGCTCGGCCTGCGTCAGCACTTCGTTGAAGAAGGCCGCCACCGCGTCATGCTCGATCAAGCGCTGGCGGTTCTTGCTGAACACCGTGGGCACCATCGACAGTCCGATGAACCAGCGAAACAGAACGTTGTATTGCACCTGCTCCATCAGCAGCCGCTCCGACCTCACCGAGTACAGCACCTGCAGCAGCATCTGCGGCGCGAAGGGTGCCTCGCTGGGTGACGAGCTGGTCATCGGCGAAGGTGGGGCGCCGGGGCGAGGCGGGCGCTACTTCATCGCGCCGAAGCGGAGCATGCGCTCAAGGAGTATCGAGGCGCTTTGAAGGAACCGGGGATGGACCGCCGCCGCGTCGAACTGATTGCTGTGGGGATCTCGAGCCTCCAATGAGGGAAGGGCTCCGGAAGTCGCTTCGCACTTGGCCGAGCGGCGCTACACCCCAGAAAGACAAAAGCCCCAGAGGTTTCCCTCTGAGGCTTGGATCTGTTGGTGGAGAGGAGGAGGATCGAACTCCCGACCTTCGCATTGCGAACGCGACGCTCTCCCAGCTGAGCTACCCCCCCAACGAAGACCCAGACTATAGCAGAGATTTCTCGCTCGCCAGCGTTTTGAATGGAACCGGGGCGCGAATCGCACGCGCCGGCCGTCACCACCGGCAGCCTTTGTCGCGCGCGGCATCGCGCACCAGTGGCACCACCGCCAGCAAACCCTTGTCCGCGTAGGCCTTGCGGCAGTCCTGTTGCCCGGCCTTGCGCATCTCCTCGGCCAGCGCGTCCTTGTCCTCCGGTGGCTTGGGCACCGCCGAAATCACGCCCGATGGCGTGCCTCGCGGCCGCATCGGGCCTCGCGATGGGTTCAGGTCGAGATTGAGCTTCGGCGCTGTCGGCGAGGCGGACGCCGGCGTCGCCACGTCGTGGCCCGTGCGCGCACCGGCGTCAGGCGCGCCAACGCTCGGCTGCGTGGTCGTCGCCGTCGTCGCGCCGTCGAGCGATACGCGATTCGGCGGCGATGGCGTTGTCGATGGCGTGGCCGTCGCGCGCGGCTGCGCCGTGGGAGCCTGCGTCGCGGCAGCGGCCGGCGTCGTCGGCGATGGCGTCGGTGCCGGCGTTGGCGTCGGCGGTGCAGGGGTGGGAGCAGGCGTCGGCGGAGCGGGAGTGGGCGCCGGAGCGGCCGCCGGCGCCGGCGCTGGCGTCAGCGGGGGCAGCTCCGCCGGGGCCTTCAACTCCGTCGGCACGGGCGGCGGCTGAATGCGCTCGATCGGATTGCGATCGATGCGGCGCAGCGTCGTCGGCGTCTCGCTGAGGATCGGCGCCGGGCGCTCCGGCAATTGCAGCGTGGGCGAGGGCGCTTGCAGCGCCTCGGTGGCAGGGGCGGGTCTCGCGGTGGCTGTCTCCCGCGACGGCGCGATGCGTGTCGGTGCAGCGATCGTCGCCTCGCCGGGGGTGGTCAGCGTCGTGATCGCGGGAGGCGGCTCGGGGGCCGGCGCTGGCGCCGGAGCGGGCGTCGGCGATGGTGCAGGCGTGGGTGAGGGCGTGGGTGCAGGCGCGGGCGGCGCGGGCGATGGTGTCACCGCCGGCGACGTGCTCACAGGCGGCGCGCTGCGGTCCGCAGGCGCATCTCCGGTGAGCTCGTCACCCGGCTGCGGCCGCCATTGCCCTTGGCGCGCGGCGCCCGGAGCCTTGCGCTCCTCGGGCGTCGGCGCCCGCTCCCGCACCGCTCCGCCGGCTCGAGGCTGCTTCGCCTCGCCGGGCGGGCCGCGCTCGGGCAGCACCGTCGCCGGCTCGCCCGAACCCGGTTCGAAACGATCCCCCTTCAGCCGCACGTTCAGCGGCCCCCAGGCGCCTTCGCCCGGCTTGGCGGAGCCGCCCGGCGCATTGCCCACCACCAGCACCAGCAGCACGTGCAGGAGCACGGCCAGCAGCAGGGCCTGCCCCATCTGGTCGGGGGCTCGATGCAACGGGGTCGTGGCGGGATCGAGGACGGCGGACAAGGTGGATCGCGGAAGGCCGCGGCGGACGAGCCGGGGCGCAGCATAGCCGGGATCGGCAGACCGCCGGGTCAGGACTTGTCTCTGGATTCGCGCGCCCGGGGCCGGACAGCCGCCGGCGCCGCATGCGCTGCGGGGCTCAGCCGCCCGCGTTCGCCTGGTTCAGATCGGCGCGGCGCGCGCCGGTGAAACGCTTGGCCCAGTAGGCCTCGCGCAGGTCTTCGACGCGCACGGCGCCGCCGACACGCGGCGAATGGATGAACTTGCCTTCGCCGACATAGATGCCGACATGCGAGAAGGTCGCGCGCATCGTGTTGAAGAAGACCAGGTCGCCAGGCTTGAGGTCTTCCTTCTTGATCGGGACCAGGCTCGACATCTTGGCCTGCTCGTCGGCGCGGCGCGGCAGCACCAGGCCAACGCTCATCTCGAAGATGTGGCGCGTGAAGCCGCTGCAGTCGAAGCCGTTGTTCACCGAGTTGCCGCCACGCTTGTAGGGCACGCCCAGGAAGTTCATCGCCGACAGCACCAGGTCCGAAGCCTTGTCGCGCACCTGGTTCAGCAGGCCGGGCGAGGCCGTCTCGGCCGACGCAGGCAAGGCCTGGCCCTGCGCCTGCGCGACGATGCCGCGCTGCTGCAGGAAGCGGGCGACCGAGTCGCTCGCGTTGGCGTTCACGTTGCCGACGGCCGCGCCCATCAGCGCGGTGGGCGGCAGCGCGGTGGCCGGTGTCGTGGAGGCGGTCGTCGCCGCTGGCGTCGTGGCGGCCAGGGCCGCGGCGGCACCGGCGGTACCAGCGGCTGCGGCGGTCGCCGCCGCGGCCGCGGTGCCCGCTGGCGCGCGCATCAGGCTCTGGCCATACGCGCCCATCATCGTGCCGGCCGGCGGCGCGGCGTCAGTGCGCGTGTCGTTGCGGGCGTCGGTCTTGGTGTCGGCGGTCTTCGCGTCCGGCTTGGCCGTCGCGGCCTTGTCGGTGACGGGCGCCTTGTCGGACTTCTCGGCTTCGGTCGGCTTGGCCTTGGCGTCCTTGCCCGCGTCCTTCGCGGCCTCCTTGGCCGAATCCTTGCCGCTGTCCTTGGACGCTGCCTTCTTGCCGGCCTTCGCCTGCTTGGTGGAGGTCTTCGTCTCGGCCTTCTTCACCGCCGGCTTGGCGGCCTTGGCGTGCGCCTTGGGTTTGTCGCCAGCGGATGGGGTCGCCTGTTGCGCCCAGCAACTGCCGCTGGCCAGGACGCAGATCAGCCCCAGTGCGGCCATGGCGCGCTGGAGCGGTTTGCGTGAGGGAGCCGAGCGGGAAGGACGAACAGTTCTCATCGTTGTTGGGCGCGGAGACTAGGCACCATCTCCGTACCGGTCAAGCGCGAATGCCCTGGGGATCGCGCTTGGCTAGGGAAAGTCCGGGCGTGGCCACAGGACCCTTCCCAGGAAAAACCCGGATTGGACCACACGCCCATGCCGCAGCGTTGTGAACGAAAGTTTCAGAAAAGCTCACGGTGCCAGGATGCGTGCGTAATTCGCGCGCCGGGTCTTGCCGCCGCCGAACCCACACGACAAGGAGACCGCGATGACCTCCAGCCATGAGGACTTTTACCGGCGTTCGATCGACGATCCGGACGGCTTCTGGACCGAGCAGGCCCGGCTGATCGATTGGGAGCGGCCCTTCGACCAGGTCTGCGATGCGAGCCATCCGCCGTTCGCCCGCTGGTTCGTTGGCGGGCGGACCAACCTGTGCCACAACGCGGTCGACCGCCATGCCGCCCAGCGGCCCGGCGACGCGGCGCTGATCTGGGTGTCGAGCGAAGTGGGCCAGGAGCGCGTGATCCGCTTCGCCGAACTGCAGGCCGAGGTCGAGGCCATGGCCGCGATGCTGCGCGAGCAGGGCGTGGGCATCGGCGACCGCGTGCTCATCTACATGCCGATGATTCCAGAGGCCGCGTTCGCGATGCTGGCCTGCGCGCGGATCGGCGCGATCCATTCGGTGGTGTTCGGTGGCTTCGCGAGCCACGCGCTGGCCAATCGCATCGACGATGCCGAGCCCGTGCTGATCGTCAGCGCCGACGCGGGCAGCCGCAACGGCCGCATCGTGCCGTACAAGCCGCTGCTGGACGAGGCCATCCGGCTGGCCGCGCATGCGCCGGCCAAGGTGCTGATGGTTGATCGCGGGCTGAGCGCCTTCGAGCGTGTCGCCGGCCGCGACCTCGACTACGCCGGGCAGCGGGCGCGCCTGCTCGGCACGCGGGTGCCCTGCGAGTGGCTGCCCTCCGAGGCGATCAGCTACACGCTCTACACCAGCGGCACGACGGGCAAGCCCAAGGGCGTGCAGCGGGACGTGGGCGGCTACGCGGTCGCGCTCGCCGCGAGCATGGTCCACATCTACGACGGCCGCCCCGGCGAGACCTTCTTCTCCACGAGCGACATCGGCTGGGTCGTGGGCCACAGCTACATCGTCTACGGACCGCTGATCGCGGGCATGGCGACGCTGATGTACGAAGGCACGCCCATCAGCCCCGATGCGGCGATCTGGTGGAAGCTGGTCGAGCAGTACCGCGTGACGGTGATGTTCAGCGCGCCGACGGCGGTGCGCGTGCTGAAAAAGCAAGACCCGGCGTGCCTGACGCGTCATGACCTGAGCTCGCTGCGCGCGCTGTTCCTGGCCGGCGAGCCCCTGGACGAGCCGACCGCCCGCTGGATCGCCGAGGCCCTGGGCAAGCCCATCATCGACAACTACTGGCAGACGGAGACCGGCTGGCCGATCCTGACGCTGGCGCGCGGCGTCGAGCCGCTGGCGCCTCGCTTCGGCTCGCCCGGCAAGCCGATGTATGGCTATCGCGTGCAGCTGCTGGACGAGCGCACGGGCGAGCTGCTCACCGAGCCCAACCGCAAGGGGCTGCTCGCGCTCGGCTTTCCGTTGCCGCCAGGCTGCATGCAGACGGTCTGGCGCGACGACGAGCGCTTCGTGCGGACCTACTGGAGCGGCGTGCCGGGACGGCAGGTCTACTCGACCTTCGACTGGGCCTTGCGCGACGAGGACGGCTACTACTTCATCCTCGGCCGCAGCGACGACGTCATCAACGTCGCCGGCCACCGGCTCGGCTCGCGCGAGATCGAGGAGTGCATCGCCGGCCATCCGGCCGTGGCCGAGGTCGCGGTGGTGGGGGTCGCCGACGCGCTCAAGGGTCAGGTCGCGCGAGCCTTCGCGGTGCTGAAGGATCCGGCCCGCACGGCCACGCCCGATCAGGCGCTGGCGCTCGAGGGCGAGATCCTGCGGCGCGTGGACCAGCAGCTCGGCGCGGTCGCGCGGCCGTCCAGCGTGAGCTTCGTGGGCCTGCTGCCCAAGACGCGCTCCGGCAAGCTGCTGCGGCGCGCGATCCAGGCGGTCTGCGAGCAGCGCGATCCCGGCGACCTGATCACGCTCGACGATCCGGCCGCGCTGCAGCAGATCAAGGCAGCGGTCGAGCGCTGATGGCGCGCCAGTCGTCGCGGATGAAGCGCACCACCGCGTCTTCGTGGTGGGCGCCGATGATGCGGTGCGCGGCCTGCTTGACGTCGTCGCTGGCATTGGCCACGGCGATGGCGTGGTGCGCCGACTTGAGCATCGTCAGGTCGTTGACCTGGTCGCCGAAGACCACCAGCTCGCGCTCGTGCAGCGCGTAGCGCTGGGCCAGCGTCGCGATGGCCTGGTCCTTGCTGGCGCGGCGGTCGTGCACGTTCAGCCAGGGCCAGCCCGGCATGTAGAGGTCCTCGGCCAGATGCGTGGTGACGAGATCGCCGCAGGTGGCCAGGATCTCGGCCTGCAGCGCTTGCAACGCCTCGGTCTGGCCGACGACCAGCAGCGTGACCATCGGATCCTTCAACTGGTCCTGCAGCCGGGCGACCTGGCGCAGGCGCGGATCCGCATTGCGCTGGCGCTCGGCGACGAAACGCTGCTGGCCTTCGTTCTGCACCTCCTGCCAGAACAGCTGGTCGCCCTTGGCGCCATGCGTCGCGATGAAGGGCATCAGCCCGTGTCGCCGCACCAGCGCGAAGATCGACTGGCCCAGCGCCGGCTCCATCGCGTTGACGAGCTCATGACGGCCGGTGCGCAGATCGCTGATGTAGGCGCCATTGGACGAGACCACCGGCAGCGAGATCGGCAGCCCGTCCAGGATGCGGGCGATCGACACCACGTGCCGCGCGCTGGCGACGGTGAAGGCCAGGCCTTCGGCGAGGAGTTCGGTCAGGCCCGCGCGGGTGGCGTCGGAGAGGCGGGCCTGCGGGTCGAGCAGGGTGCCGTCGAGGTCGGAAACGTAGAAGCGCATGGGTCTTGAGGCGGGCGATCATCGTGATCACCGCGATAGGCGCACATCCTACGCTGGCGCGGTTCGATACTTGCCGGATGCCGCCCATGCCTCCTTCCTCGACGACACCGCTCGACGTCCTCGGCCGCCCCGTGCTCGACGACGCCACCCGCCGCTGGCTGCCCTGGGTGGTCGCGCTGGCGTTCTTCATGCAGACGCTGGACACGACCATCCTCAACACGGCGCTGCCGGGCATGGCCCGCGATCTCGGCGAGGATCCGCTGCGGATGCAGTCGGCCGTCGTGGCCTATCTGCTGACGGTGGCCTTGCTGATTCCGGCTTCCGGCTGGCTGGCGGATCGCTTCGGCACGCGCACCGTCTTCCTGTGGGCGATCGCGCTGTTCAGCCTGGGGTCGCTGGCCTGCGCGCTGTCGCCCAGCCTGCACGTGCTGGTCGCGGCGCGCGTGGTGCAAGGGGTC
This sequence comes from Roseateles sp., assembly GCF_039595595.1. GTDB lineage: Bacteria > Pseudomonadota > Gammaproteobacteria > Burkholderiales > Burkholderiaceae_C > Roseateles. The sequence goes on from NZ_JBCNLG010000015.1 coordinate 98,357, forward strand.
GGCGGCGCGCTGCTGGCACCGGTGGGGCGGCTGGTGGTGCTGCGGGCGTTTCCGAAGGCGGAGTTCCTCGCCGTGATGACCTTCATCAGCCTGCCCGGGCTGGTCGGGCCGCTGCTGGGGCCGACGCTGGGCGGCGTGCTGACGGAGTTCGTCAGCTGGCACTGGATCTTCCTGATCAATTTGCCGGTCGGCCTGGCCGGCGCCTTCGCCTGCCGGCGCTACATGCCGCAGATCATGGGGCCCATCGGGCGGCGCTTCGACTGGGGCGGCTATGGACTCTTCAGCGTGGGGCTGATGCTGCTGTCGCTGGCGCTGCAGGGCTTTGGCGAGCACGTCGTCAGCACGGCCGTCTGCTTCGTGATGCTGGTGGCCGGCGTGGCCAGCATGATGGCCTACTGGCTGCACGCCACGCGCGCCGAGGAGCCGCTATTCTCGCCCGCGCTCTTCAAAGTGCCGACCTTCCGCATCGGTTTGCTGGGCAATGTGTTCGCGCGGCTGGGCAGCGGCGCGACGCCGTTCCTGACGCCGCTGTTCCTGCAGGTGGGGCTGGGCTTCACGCCCAGCGAGGCCGGCCTGTCGATGATCCCGTCGGTGCTGGGCGCCATGTTCACCAAGACGCTGGCGATCCGCCTGATCCGGCGCGCCGGCTATCGCCGCGTGCTGATCGTCAACACGCTGCTGCTGGGGCTGCTGATCGCGAGCTTCGCGCTGATCCCGCGCGGCGTCGGTCATGTGTGGCTGGCGATCCATCTGGGGACCTTCGGGATGATCAACAGCATGCAGTTCACCGCGATGAACACGCTGACGCTGGGCGACCTCGACGAGCGCACCGCCAGCGCCGGCAACAGCCTGCTGGCGGTGGTGATGCAGCTCTCGATGAGCCTGGGGGTGGCGACCTCGAGCGCCTTCCTGCTGCTGTTCTCGCACGGCCTGCCGCGCACCGAGGGCGCCGCGGTCGTGCCCGCGTTCCATGGCACCTACCTCGCGCTGGGCGCGATGGCGGCGATGGCTTCGTTCATCTTCTATCAGCTGCGGGTCGACGAGGGCGCGGCCGGTGAAACCGTGCAGTCCAAGCTCACGCCGGAAGAGTAGGGCGCGGGGCGGCAAGGGCGCGCTCGCGGAATGAAAAAGGCCACCCCGAGGGGTGGCCTTGCCGCGGAGCGCGTCAGGCTCAGAGCACTTCGGAGGCGAAGTCCGCGAGCCGCGAGCGCTCGCCGCGCGCCAGCGTCACATGGCCGCTGTGAGCCCAGCCCTTGAACTTGTCGACCGCGAAGGTCAGGCCCGAGCTGCCTTCCGTCAGATACGGCGTGTCGATCTGCGCCAGGTTGCCCAGGCAGACGATCTTCGTGCCGGGACCGGCGCGCGTGATCAGCGTCTTCATCTGCTTGGGCGTCAGGTTCTGCGCCTCGTCGATGATCACGTACTTGTTCAGGAAGGTGCGGCCGCGCATGAAGTTCAGGCTCTTGATCTTGATCTTGCTGCGCACCAGGTCGTTGGTCGCGGCGCGGCCCCATTCGCCCGCCGTGCTGTCGCCGCGCGCCAGCACCTCGAGGTTGTCGTCGAGCGCGCCCATCCACGGGCTCATCTTCTCTTCCTCGGTGCCGGGCAGGAAGCCGATGTCCTCGCCCACCGGGACGGTCACGCGCGTCACGATGATCTCGCTGTAGCGGCGCTCGTCCAGCACCTGCGACAGGCCGGCGGCCAGCGTCATCAGCGTCTTGCCGGTGCCGGCCGAGCCGGTCAGCGTGACGAAGTCGCAGTCCGGGTCCATCAGCAGGTTCAGCGCGAAGTTCTGCTCGCGGTTGCGCGCGGTCACGCCCCACACCGAATGCTTCTGGTGGCCGTAATCCTTGAGCGTGCGCAGCACCGCGGTCTTGCCGGTGATCTCCTGCACCTTGGCATACAGCGGCGCGGCGCCGGGCGCCTCCAGGAAGACCAACTGGTTCACCAGCAGCGTGGGCACCAGCGGGCCGCTGATCCGGTAGAACGTGAAGCCGCCTTGCTGCCAGCTCTCCATCGTCTTGCCGTGACGCTCCCAGAAGTCCGCCGGCAGCGCCTGGACACCGGTGTAGAGGAGGTCGGAATCCTCCAGCGTCTTGTCGTTGCGGTAGTCCTCGGCCGGCAGACCCAGCGCGCGGGCCTTGATGCGCATGTTGATGTCCTTGGACACCAGCACCACCTCGCGGCCCGGCTGCTGCGCCTTGAGCGCCTGCACGACACCCAGGATCTGGTTGTCGGCCTTGCCCTGCGGCAGGCCTTGCGGCAGCGGGGCCTCGAACAGCGTCGTCTGGAAGAACAGCTTGCCGCCGGCCTCGCGGTGGCCGGTCTGGTCCAGCGGCAGGCCCTTGGACATCTCCTCGATCGAGCTCGACTTCAGCGAGGCGGCCAGCGCGTCCAGGTCACGGCTGACCTGGCGCACGTTGCGCGCGACTTCGGTCATGCCCTTCTTGTGGCCGTCCAGCTCCTCGAGCGTGATCATCGGCAGGTAGATGTCGTGCTCCTCGAATCTGAAGAGCGACATCGGGTCGTGCATCAGCACGTTGGTGTCGAGCACGAACAGCTTGGCGTCGCCGGCCGGCTTGCGCGCTTTCGCGCGGCTGGCGGCGGTCTTCTTGGCCGGGGCCTTGGGCGCCGCCGGAGACACAAGGGCGAGCGATGGTGAGCCGGTGCCGCGCGCTTCGGCCGGCTCGGCGCGCGACCGGGCGCTCACCGAGGGCGGCTGCGCCGCGGGGGCGGCGGGGAGGCCGGCCTCGGCGAGGTTTGAGGCGAGGTTCGACGAGCCGAGAGAAGCGGCGGTGGGGGCCTCGAGCGCGGGAGGGCGTTTGCTGGGCGACAGATTGGTCGCGAAGGCGTCGGGATCTAGGCGGCTGGCGCGCTTGGTCGGAGGCTTGGGCAGTGGCATGTGCGGGAAGGACGGGCTTGCGTGGTGAGCCTGGGTCGGTGCGGACCAGGGGTCATGCCCCGGGCCTGACGGGCGGTGGCGATGCCGGAGGTGTCGGCGGCATCGGCGGCCTCGAAGTCGCCAGCGGACCCCAGAAGACAAAAAGCCGCACCGGGGGCGGTGCGGCTCGTCCTTCGGGATTCAATCGCTGCGATCAGGCACAGGGGCATGCGGCCGATTATGCACAACTCACCGTGTGTGCCCGTGACGGACGGATGGCGGCGTTGCTGTCGGACGGCGCCTCGTCGCGGTCGGTGAAAACCCGGGATGCGCAATGCCGGCCGCGGTGGTCCGATCCAGGGTTTCCGTCCGATGCGACGATCAGGCGGCTTCCTTCTTGAGCGCCTTGACGGCCTTGAGGACTTCGTCGACGTGGCCGGCGACCTTGATGCCGCGCCACTCCTCGCGCAGGATGCCCTGGGCATCGATCAGGAAGGTCGAGCGCTCGATGCCCTTGACCTTCTTGCCGTACATGATCTTGTTCTTCACGACGCCGAACATGTGGCAGAGCTTCTCTTCGGTGTCGGCGATCAGCTCGAAGGGGAGTTCCAGGTTCTGCTTGAACTTGTCGTGCGAGGCCATGTTGTCGCGCGAAACACCCAGCACGACGGCGCCGGCCTTCACGAAATCCTTGTGGCGGTCGCGGAACTGCATCGCTTCGGTGGTGCAGCCCGGGGTGTTGTCCTTCGGGTAGAAGTACAGCACCACGGCGTGGCCCAGGAAGGCCTGGGGTGTGAACTTCACGCCTCCCGTGGCAAGAGCTTCAATATCCGGAAGGGGTTTGTTGAGCGCTGGCGTCATGTGGCGTTCTTCAGAGAGATGTGCCCCGGCGGGCATAGCCAGCGATTATACGTTGAATGGGTCGTTCCCTGGCTTGGACGACACGGGCGAGTCGGTGCGCTCCCCCAGAGAGGGAGGGTATCCGCGCCAGCGCCACCCTCCATGGGGGTGGCCCGTGGCGATCGCGTGCCGTTCAGTCCTCGATCAGCAGCGCCGCGAGCACCGCGCGCCCTTCGCTGGCGAGCACGTTGTAGGTGCGGCAGGCGGCGCCGATGTCCATGGTCTCCATGCCGATGCGCGCATCGATCAGGCCGCGGTACAGCGCCGGCTTGACGAAGCGGATCTTCGCGCCGCTGCCGAAGATCACCAGTTCCGGCTTGAGCCGCAGGATGCGTTCGAAGTGGGCGTCGACGAGGTCCTCGAAGCGGCGCACGTTCCAGTCCTCGGGCTGGCCCTGCCACGGCACGAGGACGCTGTGGGCGCGCTCGACGCCGTTGACCCACACGTGGTGCAGGTCGTGCTTGGAGATGCTGTTGCCGCCCAGCGGCAGGTCGGGTTGAAATTTCATTGAGGCTGATTTTGGCAGCGACGCAGGGTGGCATCGGACTCGCGTGCGATTACCCGCGATAACCCTGTGTTTAAATCGACGCTCCCGATTTTCCCTCTGGGAACCCGCGAAACCCTGATCCGGAGCCATCTTGAGAACCGTCACCAAGTCCAGCAAATTGGCCAATGTCTGTTACGACATCCGCGGACCCGTGCTGGACAAGGCCCGGCAGATGGAGGAAGAGGGTCAGAAGATCATCAAGCTGAATATCGGCAACATCGCCGCCTTCGGCCTGATGCCGCCCGACGAGATTGTCCAGGACATGATCCGCAACCTGCCCGACGCGGCCGGCTACACGGATTCGAAGGGCCTGTTCGCGCCGCGCAAGGCGGTGGTTCATTACTGCCAGGAAAAGGGCATCCGCGGCGTTGCCATCGACGACGTGTACCTGGGCAACGGCGCCTCCGAACTGATCGTGATGGCGCTCAACGCGCTGCTGGACAACGGCGACGAGGTGCTGCTGCCCGCGCCGGACTACCCGCTCTACACGGCGGCCGTCGCGCTCTCGGGCGGCAATCCGGTGCATTACGTCTGCGACGAATCGAGCGACTGGTTCCCGGACATCGCCGACATCAAATCCAAGATCACGCCGCGCACGAAGGCGATCGTCGTGATCAACCCGAACAATCCGACCGGCGCGCTTTATCCGGAGCCGCTGCTGCGCGAGATCGTCGAGATCGCGCGCCAGCACCAGTTGATCATCCTGGCCGACGAGATCTACGACAAGACGCTGTACGACGGCAACGTGCACACCAGCATCGCGGCGCTGTCGGACGACGTGCTGACGCTGACCTTCAACGGGCTGTCGAAGAACTACCGCAGCTGCGGCTACCGTGCCGGCTGGATGGTGGTCTCCGGCGACAAGCGGCATGCGCTGGACTACATCACGGGCCTGAACATGCTGGCCTCGATGCGGCTGTGCGCGAACACGCCGGGCCAGCTCGCGATCCAGACCGCGCTGGGCGGCTACCAGTCGATCAAGGACCTGGTGGCGCCGGGCGGCCGGCTGGCGCGCCAGCGCGACCTCGCCTACGAGCTGCTGTCGCAGATCCCGGGCGTGAGCGTCGTCAAGCCCAAGGCCGCGCTGTACATGTTCCCCCGCCTCGACCCCAAGATCTATCCGATCGAGGACGACCAGCAGTTCGCCTACGAGCTGCTGGCCGAGGAGAAGGTGCTGATCGTCCAGGGGACGGGCTTCAACTGGAAGGCCCCCGATCATTTCCGGCTCGTGTTCCTGCCCAACACGGACGATCTCCGTGAAGCCGTCGGCCGCATCGAGCGTTTCCTGGCGACCTACCGCAAGCGCCACGGACGCTGACCTCTCGACCTTCTGAAAGACCCATGACGATGAACCCGATCAAAGTTGGCCTGCTGGGCATTGGCACCGTCGGCGGCGGCACGTTCCAGGTGCTGCGCCGCAATCAGGAAGAGATCCGCGGACGCGCCGGCCGCGGCATCGAGATCGCGATGGTGGCCGACCTGGACGTCGAGCGCGCCAGGAGCATCGTCGGCGATGCCTGCACCGTGGTGGCGGACGCGCGCGAGGTGATCGCGAATCCGGAGATCGACATCGTCGTCGAGCTGATCGGCGGCTATGGCGTCGCGCGCACGCTGGTGCTGGACGCGATCAAGGCGGGCAAGCACGTGGTGACGGCCAACAAGGCGCTGCTGGCGGTGCATGGGAGCGAGATCTTCGCCGCCGCGCGCGAGCAGGGCGTGATGGTCGCCTTCGAGGCGGCGGTGGCCGGCGGCATCCCCATCATCAAGGCGCTGCGCGAGGGCCTGACCGCCAACCGCATCGAGTGGATCGCCGGGATCATCAACGGCACGACCAACTTCATCCTGTCGGAGATGCGCTCCAAGGGCCTGGACTTCGCGACGGTGCTGAAGGAGGCGCAGCGGCTGGGCTATGCCGAGGCCGATCCGACCTTCGACATCGAGGGCGTCGATGCCGCGCACAAGGCCACGATCATGAGCGCGATCGCGTTTGGCATTCCGGTGCAGTTCGAGCAGGCCCATGTCGAAGGCATCACCGCGCTGCAGGCCACCGACATCAAGTACGCCGAGCAGCTCGGCTACCGCATCAAGCTGCTGGGCATCGCGCGCCGGCGTGACCGGGGCATCGAACTGCGCGTGCATCCGACGCTGATCCCGGCGAACCGCCTGATCGCCAACGTCGAGGGCGCGATGAACGCGGTGCTGGTGCAGGCCGACGCGGTCGGCACCACGCTGTACTACGGCAAGGGCGCGGGCGCGGAGCCGACCGCCTCGGCCGTGATCGCCGACCTGGTCGATATCACGCGCCTGGCCACGGCCGATCCGGACCACCGCGTGCCGCACCTGGCCTTCCAGCCGGACGCGATGAACGACACGCCGATCCTGCCGATGGAGCAGGTGCAGACCGCGTTCTACCTGCGCCTGCGCGTGGCGGACCAGGCGGGCGTGCTGTCGCGCATCACGACCATCCTGGCCGAGCACGAGATCAGCATCGATGCGGTGCTGCAGCGCGAGTCGGCCGAAGGCGAGAGCCAGACCGACCTGATCATCCTGACCCACGACACGCAGGAAGGCCGCATGAGCGAGGCGCTGGCCAAGATGCAGGCGCTGGAGACGGTGCTGGCGCCGATCGTGAAGCTGCGCAAGGAAGAGCTGGCGTGACGGAGAATTCCCAGGCCTCTTCGCTAGAGTTCCCATGAGCACGACCGACCTCTCGACCCTGTTGGATGACTTTGCCAAGGTTCTGGCCAATGATCCTGGCGCGCTGGACTACGACAGCAAGTTGTATGTCCACAACTTGCATGGGAAGGGTGCCGAAGATGTCGTAGCCGTGCTCACCCGGACGATCCAGCGCAGCGAGGATCCGGGCCAGCTGTATTACTTCAGCGGCCAGCGGGGGACCGGTAAGAGCACAGAGCTCAAGCGCCTGGGAAGCCTGCTCAATGCCGAACCCAGGACGCGGGCCTTCGTCGTGGACGCCCTGGAGTACCTCGTCGACACGCACCCCCTTGACACCATCGACTTGTTGCTGGTGATCGCGATCGCCTTCGCGGACCGTCTCGGTCAGGCCGACGGGCTGGGGGAGGCGCAGCCAACCCGAGACGGGCTGATAGCGCGCTTCACGAGTTGGTTGCAATCGGATGTGAGCATCACCGGCGCGACCGTGGGCGGCGTGAAGGCGGAGTTCCGGGCGCAGCAGCAAAGCATCGTCGCCCGTCTTCGCGAGTTCGATCTGTCGCGCCAGGAGCGCGTGATGGCGGACTGTCGCAAGTACATCTGCGAGATGGCCGATGCCGTGCGCGAGAAATGGCAGTGCGACAAAGTCGTGCTGATGGTCGACTCGCTGGAGCGCCTGCGCGGGATCGGCGTGCAGGCTAAGGAGATGTTCGATCGCATCGTCAAGGTATTCGACGGCGATCTGAATCAGCTGCGCATTCCGCGCCTGCATTTGATTCTCGCGGTACCGCCCTACCTGCCTTATCTCACCAACGTGAAGGTACTGGTGCAGTTGTTCGTACTGGCTTCGGTGCGGGTCTGCGAGCCACCGGCCAAGGCACGTCGCAAGCCCCGAGAAGACGGCGTCGCCGTCATGCGCAGCGTCGTGGAGAAGCGCTTCCCGCGCTGGCGGGAGGTGATCGAGCAGGCAGCGCTGGACCGCCTGATCCTGGCGTCGGGCGGCGATGTGCGGCAACTGCTGCGCCGGCTGCTGCTGGATGCGTTGGACGAAGCCTACTACGCGCAGGAGTCGCTGCCGCTGAAGGCGGATGATCCGATCGTCGAAACAATCCTTGGGCGGCACAAGGCGGAGTTGCAGAGTCTCGTTGTCAGGGAAGAATTCCCGTTGCTCAAGGGCATCGCCGAGTCGAATGCGCTGACGCTCGAGCGCCGGGAGGACCTGCCGGTGGCGGCCTTCTTCTTCAATGTCCGCGCCGTCTTGAATTACCGCAACGGCAAGGAATGGCTGGACCTCAATCCGCTTTTGTGGGATCTCATCGAGAGTTGGTCTTCAACGGATCAGTCGCTGTCGCCCCATGCCTCCTCCAGTGGCCATTGAAAAAAGTGTCGAGAGCGCGTGGCGAAAGATTCGCCGGCGACTGTCGCAAGTGGAGGGCTTTGCGTTCATGGTGGTGTTCGTCGAGGACATTCAGCTCATCGCGCCACTCAAACGTAGCGTTCAGCATTGGCTATTGAAGCAAGGGTCGACGCTAACGGTGATTTCCGACCGCAACCCCGATGGCTTTGCCGATCGCTCCATCTCTGAATTGTTTGGGGCGATCGAAAGAGCATCACATGGCGTTTTATGGCTAGAAGCGCACCGCGGTGCTGGCCAGACGAGTTGGGACCAGTCGCGATCAGAGCTTCTTGGGCTCCTGAACGAGCGCCGCAGTCGATTGGAGAGCGAAGCAAAGGGACCTCTGGTTCTCTTGTTGCCTAAAGGTGCCGAACGGGAGGTCGCGGCAAGAGCGCCGGACTTGTGGCATGCGCGCTATCTCTCAGAGGTGTTGCGTGCTTCCGGAGTCACCGAGGTCGCAGGGTGGATTGATCGCTACCTGACTGACCAGGGACTACGTCTGGGGGTGGTCTCTGCTACGCCTGACCAAGCGGATCAGGCCAAGAGATGGTTAAAGGAGTGGCGTAAGTACTTCGGGGATCTTCAGCATTCCCCGAATGTGATCGTGGACGACTCAGCGTATCGCATTGATGTTGACGCGGGTCTCGTCGCAGCGGAGGGCGCTCTTGAAGAAGGAAGTCTTGCTGACGCAGTTGCAATCTCTGAGCGCCTTGTTTTTCTGACGCGCGCGCGCGAAGCAGCTGCTAGCGCAATCCCGACTATTTCGCCATCGCTTCAGGCCTTCGAAGCCCATAGATTGCGCTCTCGAGTGTTGGATGCAATGGGAGAGCACAAGGAAGCTCTCGTAGCTGCGCTCGATGCTCTTGAATCCGCCAAACGTGCGACGTCGGCGATGCGAGATCGACGCACCGGCCTGCGTTTGTTGGGAATGGCATGGGAAGGCCTCAGATTCAGTGCCATCGACGCGGGCGATCTCAAACTGGCAGGCGAAGCTGCGTCGGAGGCACTTAAGATCTGGACGCAGATGTTGAAGGAGTTCGGGGCGGCTTTGGAGGTGCTTGAGGCCCTGAAGATGGGTGTCGAAGGCGCGGGCCTGGTCGCGCAGCGTCAGGGGAATCTCGCTGAGGCTGAGCGTCATTTCTCTGAGGGTCTGTCAATTGCTCGGCGGTGCATAGGGATGGCGTCGGACAGTTCTCGCAGCAGGCTTGACGCTGGTCTTGCGGTATCGCTCTTGAACCTCGCGTCGACCTTCTATCTGCAGGGTGAACCGAACGAGGCAATTCCGCTGATGAAGGAAGCGATAGAGACCTTCGAGCGCCTGATTGAGGAGCAACCGGGCGATCAGCGTGCCACCGCCGACCTTGTGAGCACGATCTCTGTCTACGCCTCAATACTCCAAAGCGCCGGTCAAGAGGAAGCGGCCATTGCGGAGTTTCGAAGGAGCCTGCTTGTGGCGAGTACCAGTATTGAGCGCGGCATCGACACAATGTCGTTCTTTATTGCGTACAAGCGAGCCGTCGACTTGGCGCGCGCCTCGGGCCTGCTTGCTGACGAGGACATTGAACAGCACGTGGCGACGTATATTGGCCACGTGGAGCGTCGCTTTCCCGGTGTGGCGAATCTGATGCCCAGTCAATTGGATTAGCCAGGCTGCTGAATAAGCTTTCTGCCATCAAACACATCTCAGACGTGAAATATCTCAGCACCCGCGGCGACCAGGCCGAGCGCCACTTCTGCGACATCCTGCTGGAGGGCCTGGCGCCCGACGGCGGGCTGTACCTGCCCACCGCCTATCCGCGGGTCGATGCCGCGACGCTCGCGCGCTGGCGCGGCCTGCCGTACGCCGACCTGGCCTTCGAGATCCTGTCGCTCTACATCGACGACATCCCGGCCGCGGACCTGAAGGCGATCGTGCATCGCACCTACACCGAGGCGGTCTTCGGCACGCCGCAGATCACGCCGCTCAAGCCGCTGGAGCCGGGGCTGGCGCTGGTCGCGCTGTCCAACGGGCCGACGCTGGCCTTCAAGGACATGGCGATGCAACTGCTCGGACAGCTGTTCGAGTACGAGCTGCAGCGCCGCGGCGAGACGCTGAACATCCTGGGCGCGACCTCGGGCGACACCGGCAGCGCCGCCGAGTACGCGATGCGCGGCAAGGCCGGCATCCAGGTCTTCATGCTGAGCCCGCACGGCCGCATGAGCCCGTTCCAGCAGGCGCAGATGTTCAGCCTGGCGGATCCCAACATCCACAACATCGCCGTGCAGGGCGTGTTCGACGACTGCCAGGACATCGTCAAGGCGGTCTCGAACGACCTCGAGTTCAAGCGCGGCCATCGCATCGGCACGGTCAACTCGATCAACTGGGCACGGCTGCTGGCGCAGGTCGTCTACTACTTCGCGGCCTACTTCCAGGCGACGAAGGGGGAGGGCGAGTGCGTGGCCTTCACCGTGCCCTCGGGCAACTTCGGCAACGTCTGCGCGGGCCATGTGGCGCGCATGATGGGCCTGCCGATCGAGCGCCTGGTCGTGGCCACGAACGAGAACGACGTGCTCGACGAGTTCTTCCGCACCGGCGTCTACCGCCCGCGCGGCGCCGAGCACACGCTGGAGACCTCCAGCCCGTCGATGGACATCTCCAAGGCCAGCAACTTCGAGCGCTTCGTCTTCGATCTGCTGGACCGTGACGCCGCGCGCGTGAAGCGGCTGTTCGGCGAGGAGCTGGCCTCCAAGGGCTTCTTCGAGATCAGCGCCGAGGAGCGCGCGCGGATCTCGGCGCGCTATGGCTTCATCTCGGGCCGCAGCACGCATGAAGACCGCGTCGCGACGATCCGCCAGTGCCACGCGCAGTACGGCGTGATCATCGACACGCACACAGCGGACGGTCTCAAGGTCGCGCTCGCGAACCGGCAGCCGGGCGTGCCGATGCTGGTGCTGGAGACGGCGCTGCCGGCGAAGTTCGCCGCGACGATCGAGGAAGCGCTTGGCTTGGTGCCGCCGCGGCCCGCCGCGCTCGCCGACCTGGAGTCGCGCCCGAAGCGCGTGACGGTGCTTCCGGTCTCCGTCGAGCAGGTCAAGCAGTTCATCGTCGAGCATGTCTGAAGCCGCATCGGGATCCAGGTCCGACGCCGGGCCGGCGCCGGCCGCTGGCGCGCGCGCGCCGATGATGCCGATGGAGGAGGCGCTCGAGCGCCTGCTCTCGCAGGTGTCGGCGCTGGGCCGGACCGAGTCGGTGACGACGCCGCTGGCGCGCGGCCGCGTGCTGGCGCAGGACCTGGTCTCGCCGCTGGACGTTCCCCCGTACGACAACAGCGCGATGGACGGCTACGCGATGCGCGCGGCCGACGTGGCTGAGCTGGCGGCGCAGGGCGGCGAGGGCGCGGTGCTGCCGGTCTCGCAACGCGTGCCGGCGGGCTCCGTGCCTGTTGCGCTGCAGCCGGGCACGGCGGCGCGGATCTTCACCGGCGCGACCGTGCCGGCGGGCGCCGATGCCGTGCTGATGCAGGAGCAGTGCGAAGCGATCGCCGATCCCGCGGGCGCGAGCCTCGGGCAGGTCCGCATCCGCGGAGCACTGACGCCGGGCCTTCACATCCGCCGCCGCGGCGAGGACCTGCGAGTCGGTCAGACGGTGCTGAGCGCCGGATCGCGCCTGAATGCCGCGTCGCTGGGACTGGCCGCCACCGCGGGGGCAGCTGCGCTGACGGTGGCCGCGCGGCCGCGCGTGGCGCTGTTCTCGACGGGCGACGAGCTGGTGCTGCCGGGCCAGCCGCTCGGCCCGGGCCAGATCTACAACTCCAACCGCACGACGCTGCATGCGCTGCTGCTGGCGATGGGCTGCGAGGTGCGGGACCTGGGCATCGTGCCCGACACGCTGGATGCGACGCGCGCCGCGCTGCGCGACGCGGCGAAGGACGCGGACCTGATCCTCAGCTCCGGCGGCGTGTCCGTCGGCGAGGAGGACCACCTGAAGCCGGCGCTTGAGCGCGAAGGCCGGCTGGACCTGTGGCAGATCGCGATCAAGCCGGGCAAGCCGCTGGCCTTCGGCGAGGTGACCAGCGTTGGTGGCCGCACGTGGTTCATGGGGCTGCCGGGCAATCCGGTGTCGAGTTTCGTGACCTTCCTGCTGTTCGTGCGGCCGGTGCTGCTGCGGATGCAGGGCGCGACGCAACTGGCGCCGCGCGGCTTCCAGCTGCCGGCCGAATTCACCTGGACCAAGGCGGACAAGCGCCGCGAGTTCCTGCGCGCGAAGCTGAGCGACGCGGGCGGACTGCAGCTGTTCGGCAACCAGAGTTCTGGCGTGATGAGCTCGGCCGCCTGGGCCGACGGCCTGATCGACCTGCCGCCGGGCAGCACGGTCGAGCCCGGGCAGCTGCTGCGCTTCCTGTCCTTCAACGACCTGTTCTGATCCGGGATCCCGCGTCCTGATGAGACCTGACGAGCTGTATTGAGATGACGATCACCGTGCGCTACTTCGCCTCGCTGCGCGAGGCCCTCGGCACCGACGAGCGCATCGCGCATCACGCGGGCGCGACGCTGGGCTCGATCCGCGATGCCTTGATCGCCAGCGATGAGGCGCATGCGCAGGCGCTGGCGCGAGGCAAGGCGATCCGCTGCGCGCTGGATCAGCAGATCCTGCCGGAGGACACGCCGGTGAAGGACGGCTCGGAAGTGGCGTTCTTCCCGCCGGTCACGGGCGGCTGAACGGGCGGCCGAGCGCCCGGCACGCGGGATGCGTGCCTCGGCGAACACCGACACCCCCTTCGGGGTGCCGCCTTCAGCACGAAGTCAAAACGGTCAAAACCTGGCACTGTCCTGCATTGCCGTGATGCAGGGAGTGGACATGGCCGGATTGGTATTCGTGATCGATGGCTTTCTGCGCTGAATGCGAAAGCAGGGGCTGCGGAGACAGCGACCTGTGCGATGCCGTGGCTGAAATGGCACGGGGTCTGATCGATGCAGATCTTGGTAGTGGACTCGTCAAGAAGCGGATCGCACGATGCGGCGCCGGCAAGCGAGGCGGGTACCGGGTGTTCGTTGCCAATCGACGCGGCGGTCCTTGGTTCTTCATCAAGGGTTACGCGAAGAACGTGATGGATGACGTGGATGCCGAGACCTTGCTCCTGTGCCGGACCGCCGCTCGCGAGCTGACGGCCATGTCGGAAAGGACGCTGGCGGAGTCAGTGGCGGATCGACAACTGAAAGAGGTGTGTTGTGATGCGCAAACGGAAGAATGAGACCGTCAAGGAGATCTTGAAGATGAGTCGGGCGCTGCATGAGTGCGGTGCTTTCGACGACGATGCGATCCGGCGGATCGAGCACGCGGGGATGTTGCCGCCGGAGCCCATGACGCCGAAGGATTTCCGGCTGATCCGGGAGCAGTCGTCCTACAGCGTGTACACGCTGGCGCGCATGCTCAATACGACCGCCAAGCGCCTTCGGCGCTGGGAGCTCGGGCAAGGCAAGCCGCATGGCGCGGAACTGCGGCTGCTGCGCATGATGCGGGAACGTGGCGTCGACGCGGTCTTCCCGTGACGGAGGGGCGGGATCAACGTCCCGCGCGGTCGCTCTTGAGCAGCCTGGCCGCCACCGTCTCTCCCTGCGTGAACGCTTCCTCGAACACCGAGTAGCCCGCCAAGTCCGCATGCGCGAAGTGCAGCCGGCCCTGTGCGCGCTCGCGCAGCGCACCCAGCGCCGCCGAGCCCCGCAGCCCCGGATGCGGAATGCTCATCGCGTGCCCGTAGCGCATCAGCTCGATGCGCTGCAGCCGCTCCGGCAGGTCCGGATGCAGCGGCGCCATGTCGGCCAGCACGCGGCCGGCCCAGGCGCGCCAGTCGTCCTGAAGCAGATCCTTGCGCTGCGACTCGCGCAGCGCGCGATAGGCCGTCAGCACCAGCGGTCCGCGGCTCGGGTCGAGGTCCTGCTGGTCCGCGTTCACGTAGCCCAGCGCCTCGCCCCCATAGACGACGTTGTCCCACGACAGCGGTGCGCCGAGCCGCTCCAGCGGCGGCGCGTCGAGGAGCAGATTGGCGACCAGCCACGGCGCGTAGCGCATGCCGCGCGCCGCTTCGGTCAATGCGGCCGGCGGCTGCTCTGGCAGCCGCGCGCCGATGAACAGCGGCATCGCCATCACGACCTGGTCCGCTTCCCAGCGCTCGGCGGTCTGCTCCCGGTCATTCCAGACCAGCACCTGAACGCCATGCCGTTCCTCGCGAAGACGCACCGCGGTGCGGCCGCCGTGGAAGGCGTCCGACAGCGGCGCCGCCAGGCGCTCCGACAGCCAGCCATTGCCTTGCGGCCAAGTCAGCACGGCCTCGCGTTCCTCGCCGCTCATGAAGCCATGCCGGCTGCCGAAGTAGTGCAGCCCCGCCCAGGCCGACACCTGCGAGGCCTCGGCGCCATAGTCGTCGCGGCAGCAGTAGTCGAGGTACCAGCGCAGCGGCGCGGCTGTCAGCCTCTGCTCGTCGAGCCACGCCGCGAAGGTCTTCGCGTCCAGCGCCTGATGCGCGGGCGACCAGGCATGCTTGGAACTCGGCATCGAGAAGCCGATCTCGCGGCGCGCTTGCTCCACGAGCTCCCCGAAGCGGCGGTACTGCGCCTGCAGCTCGGGTGTCTCCGCCGGCGGCAGCAGGCCGTCGACCCATTGATCGTTCCACCAGAGCCGCTCCTGGGGGCTGTGGCAGAGCCAGCGCTCGTCGTAGACCCAGCGGCCGTGCTCGAAGCTGGCGAGCCCGAGGTCCTCCAGCAGCGTCCGCACTTCCACGGCGTCGGGGCCGGGCGTCGGCAGGTAGTGCGCGCCAAGCGGGCAGCGAAGACCCTCGCCAAGCGCCGGGCCCGCGCCGATGCGATGGCCGCGGCTGTTGCCACCGGGGCGATCCTCCAGATCGAGCAGCGCGACCTCGATGCCGCGCAGCCGCAGCCGGCGCGCGCAGGCCAGCCCCGCGATGCCGGCGCCGAGCACCAGCACCTGTGCCCGCTTCGGCCAGCCCGCCGCCGCCGGCCACGCGGGCAGGGCACCGCGCAGGCGGTGTCCGCGTTCCCAGTTCGCGCCGGTCCATCCGCCGGGGATCTCCGCCAGGCGCGCGGCCAGCCGGTCCGCCACGGGCCGCGCGTCGCGCCCGCAGGCGGACAGCAGCGGCACCAGCGAGCTCGCCAGCGCCCGCGTCAGCAGCCCACGCCGATTCAATGCAGCTTGCCCCATTCGCGCTCGAACTCGTGGACCAGCACCTGGTTGGAGAGCCGGTTCACTTCCAGCCCTTCGGGCCGTGCCATGTCGGGCGGGAAGTTCATCAGCGCCGGCATGCCGTCCAGGCTCAGGAAGCGCAGACCGGCCGGCAGCTGACGCGGCATCGCCCAGGGCCGATGGCTGGCCAGCACGTAGCCCCATTCGCCGAAGCTCGGCACGTGCGCGTGATACGGCGTTGCGACCAGCCCCACCGACTCCACCGTGTTGACCACGGTCCAGAACGCCCGCGGCGCAACCAGCGGCGAGGTTGACTGGATCACCGCATAGCCGGAGGCGCTCAGGCGCTGGTCGACCAGCTTGTAGAAACTGGCCGTGTAGAGCTTGCCCAGCGCGAAATTGCTCGGGTCCGGGAAGTCGATGACGATGACGTCGTAGGTCTCGTCGTTCGTCTCCAGCCAGCCGAAGGCGTCGGCATTGACGATGCTGAGCTTGGGACTGAGCAGCGCCCCCTTGTTGAGCTGCTTGAGCAGCGGCATCGTCGAGAACAGCGTCGTCATGTGCGGATCCAGCTCGACCAGCGTGATGTGCTCGACGGAGGGGTAGCGCAGGATCTCGCGCACCGCCATGCCGTCGCCGCCGCCCAGCACCAGCACCTTGCGCGGCGCGCCCTGGGCGGCCATCGCGGGATGCACGAGCGCCTCGTGATAGCGGTACTCGTCGCGCGAGTGGAATTGCAGATTGCCGTTGAGGAACAGCCGCGTCCCGCCCGCGCCCTGGGTGACGACGATGCGCTGATAGCTGCTGCTCTCCTTGAAGACGATCTGCTCGCCGTAGAAGCGGTCCTCGGCCCAGGTGCTGAGGCGGTCCGCCCCGGCCATGGCGGCGAGCAGCAGCGCGATGGAGACGGCGCAGGTCAGCGCGTGCGAGCGCCACGCGCGCAGCTCCGCGCGGAACAGCCACAGCGCCCACACCGCGACGGCGACGTTCAGCAGTCCGAAGAACAGGCCGGTGCGCACCAGACCCAGGTTGGGGACCAAGAGCAAGGGGAAGGCGACGGCGACGAGCAGCGCGCCGAGGTAATCGAAGGTCAGCACCTGCGACACCAGTTCCTTGAGCGCATAGCGCTGCCGGAAGTGGCGCTTGAGGATGCGCATCACCAGCGGGATCTCCAGCCCGACCAGCGTGCCCACGAGCAGCACCAGTCCGTAGAGCAGCACGCGGAAGGCCAGCACCTGCGAGGGCGGGAGCAGGCTGTGCGCGGTGAACAGCGCGGCGGGCATCAGGCCGCCGATGACGCCCACGAGCAGCTCCAGCCGCAGGAAGTGCGCGACCAGTTGCCGGTCGATGTAGCGCGACAGCCAGGAGCCCAGGCCCATCGCGAACAGGTAGGCGCCGATGATGGTGGAGAACTGCAGGACCGAATCGCCGAGCAGATAGCTGGCGAGCGCGCCGGCGGCGAGTTCATAGACCAGGCCGCAGGCTGCGATGACGAAGACGCTGGCGAGCAGCAGGACCTCGGGCAGCGAGGCGCGGGAGCGGACGTCGGGAGCGGCGCCATCGCCGTCCATTGGGGAGGGCGGGTCGGCGGAGGGATGCTGGGACATGGGGCGCGAGGCTATCACGCGCGGGAGTCCCTCCAGAGGGGGATCCCGCGCCCGCTGCTCACCCGGAAGAGGCAGGCGCGCGGGGGGGCGGATGGCTATGCTGCGATCTCCATCCGCTTGCCTTGTTCATCATGTCGACCGACGCCTGCCACCAGCTTCGCCGCAGCCTGCTTGAACTCCACCGCGCCCTGGTCGAGCTCGAGCGAGGCGACTATCAGAAGACCCACGGCCCGCAGAGCGCGGGCGAGTTCCTTCAGGTCCTGGCCTTCAGCGACGAGATGCGCTGGCTGGAGCCGTTGAGCCGTCTCATCACGATGCTGGACGAGGCGATCGACGGGCTGGCCGACGCGGGCGCCACGCCGCTGCCGGTCGCGCAGCGCGCCCGCGATCTGCTGAGCCTGGATCGCGACAGCGAGGATCCGTTCAAGCGCCGCTACGCGCAGCGCTTCGACCAGTCGCCAGCGCTGGTGCAGGCGCATGCGTCGACGCTCGCGGCGTTGAAGGCGGTGGGGACGGTAGCGCCGGAATAGCGGGCAAGCACCCCCGATAGGCGGCCCTCTTCAGGACGATGCCGCGTCTGGCAAGACGTGGCACTGTTCGTCATCGCAGTCACGCGGGAAGGTGAACATGAGTCGCGCCGTTTACGTGATGCCGGGCTTTCAGCGCTGGATGCGGAAGCAGGGCGTGCAGAGACGGGGATCTCTGCCGGGCCGTGGCTGAAATGGCACGCGGCCTGATCGATGCAGATCTCGGTAGTGGACTCTTCAAGAAGCGGATCGCACGATCCGGCGCTGGCAAACGAGTCGGCTATCGCGTGCTCGTCGCGAATCGCAAAGGTGACTCCTGGTTTTTCATCGAGGGGTACGCGAAGAACGAGGTGGCCGACATTCAACTGACTTCGATCCGGTTGATTCAACGACAGGGCCTGATGCTGATGGCCATGTCCGCACGGGAACTGGATGAAGCGACCGGTCGAGGAAAACTGAAGGAAGTGGACGGTGATGCGGAAACGTAAGTCGGCGTTGGTGGAGCGGCTGTTGAATGAGGGCCGCCAATGGCACCGGGAGGGCCTGATCAGCGATGAGCAGCGCCGCGGTTTTGAGATCGACGGGATGCAGGCGCCGGATCCGCTGGCGCCGCGGGAAGTCCGGGCCATCCGCGAGCGCGACCAATTGGCACTGGATCATTTCGCGACGTTGATCAACACGACGGCGAAGCAGCTGCGGCGTTGGGAGCTCGGCCTCGGCCGGCCTCAAGGGCCCGCGCTCCGTCTGCTGCACCTTGTGCGCAATCGCGGCGTGCACGCGGTCTTCCTGCCCGCCGAGCTCCAATGAAGACGGCCCGGGCGTGCCCGGGGCCATTTCGCCATTGCCGTCATGTGAGAGGTTGAACATGAATCACGGCGCCGTTTACGTGGTACCGAGCTTTCAGCGCTGGATGAGGAAGCAGGGCCTGCGGAGACCGAGATCTCTGCCGGGCCGCGGCCGAAATGGCACACGGGCTGGTCGATGCAGATCTCGGTAGTGGACTCTTCAAGAAGCGGATCGCACGATTCGGCTCCGGCAAGCGAGGTGGCTTTCGGGTCATCGTTGCCAGGAAGCCAGGCGGCCCTTGGTTCTTTGTCGATGGATTCGCCAAAGGCGCCGTGGCCAATCTCGATCCGCAGGCGCTCGAGAGCTGCAAGCTGTCTGCTCGTCTCTTGTCGGCGATGTCAGGCGTGCAGCGTGACGAGGCCGTGCTGCGCGGTGAATTGAAGGAGGTGAATTGCGATGCGTAAAAGGAAGTCGGAGGTCGTGCGTCACATGCTGGAGAACGGGCGTCGCCTCTACGCTCATGGATGGGTGTCTGACGAGGACATGCGCCAACTGGAATGGATAGGTATGCCGCCACCTGCGCCGCTGGCGCCGAAAGAGGTGCGAGCCATTCGGGAGCGCGAGGATCTCAACCTGTATGTCTTCGCCAATATGTTGAACACCACAGCGCGTGTGCTCCGCCGCTGGGAGCTGGGACTCAATCGTCCGACCGGTCCGGCGTTGCGTCTTCTGCATGCCATCCGTGACAAGGGGATGGCGACTGTGTTTCCGTCGCCAGGTTAGACGGAGATCAAGAGTTAAGCCGTGACCACCTCGGCAGGTTCCTCCAGCTGTATTCGCGCCGTGACGTCGAGCGTGACGAGACGCCTGATGTCAAGCCAGGAGGGGCGATGCCTTTTCTCCTTCGGCTGCACAACTTGCTCTGGCATCCAAGAGCGAGTACGGAGTCCAGAGCCGATCAATGAACTGATCGACCTCATCCGGCTGAGACGAGACTCAGAGCAACTTGATCAACCGCTTCGGACCGTTTGCACTTCAGGGGCGCTGGCAAAGCTCAATAGCGGTCAAGGGTGTTGTGAGTCGTTCTAGGGTCAGGGCCTGGGGGCGACCGCTCCCGCCAAAACTCGGCTGCCTTGATTCGCGGTGCTTGACTGGCCGCCTCGTCTTCCGAACCTGTCGGTCACTGATGGCCGCAGTCACGCACATGGTTTAAGGACCGCTTCTCATAGGACGGCAGTTCCCCAGACGGATACGAGTTAACCCTCTTTCCGCTACGAATGCGCAGCGTGACATTTGGCCAAACGTCGCAAAGACGAAGGGAGGGCGTACTGTGATTCATCAGTTGGACATCACACAGTTCGGAAGCTTCAGCGGGTTCCAATGGAGAAACGCCATCAGGGATGCGCCTGGGAACAACGTTCAGGACTTCAAGAAGCTCAACATCATCTACGGCAGGAACTACTCCGGCAAAACTACGCTGTCGCGGGTCTTCAGGAGCCTAGAAAAGGGCGAGATCCCATGGCGCCACGATGGCGCGAGCTTCGCGGTGCGGGGCGAGCAAGGGGATCTGAATCACCAGCAGCTGACTGGGCATGCGTACGACATTCGCGTCTACAACAGAGATTTCGTCGCAGAGAACTTGAGCTTTCTCACCGACCAGCGCGGCGGCAACATACAGACCTTCGCGATCGTCGGCGGCGAGAACAATGCCCTGGCAGAGCGCATTGCAGCGCTGCAGACCAGTCTAGGTAGTGTGGAAGAGAAGCGTGGCGCACGATACGACGCGGCCCAGGCAGCGGAAATGCATGCCAAGGCGAACAAGCGATTCAGTGACGCAAGAGAGGGCCTCGACGAAGTTCTGCGCCGGCAGGCCAACGACGTCATCAAAAAGGATCGCGCCTTCGGCCATGCGGGATACAACATTGACAGCATCAAGGCCGACATCGCCTTTGTCACCAGCAACAAGGTCGACGTATTGACGGAGGCCGACAGGTCAAACTACGTCGCATTGCTGAAAGAGGAAGCGCTGCCAGAGATCCGCGACGCCGCAGTCTTCAAGTCGAAGCTTGACACCCTATTCGACGAGGCTAAACCGCTCATCGTCACAGCCATAGAGCCGACCAAGCCGCTGCAGGATTTGCTGGACGATGCCGCGCTGGAGTCTTGGGCGCGCCAGGGCATCGGGCACCACAAGGGAAAGCGTGAGGACTGCGCCTTCTGCCGACAGAAGCTTCCCGCCGACCTCTGGCAGAAGCTGGCCGAGCACTTCAATCAGGCTTCTGAGACGCTCGGAGCGGCGATCGACGCCTGCGCCGAGAAGATCCATGTGGAACTGCGGGACATGGCTTGGATGCCAGTGATTGAAGTAAGTCAGTTCTATGCGTCCGAGCGACTTGCTTTCGAGACGGCCAAGGCTCTCCTGGCTAAGGCCATCAATTCCTACAGGACAGACCTGCAGAAACTTGCGGAGGCGTTGGCGAACCGACGCGCGTCGCTGTTTCGAATCGGAAGGCTTCCGTTGCGAGATTTCGACGCGGCCGCCGCTGTGGTCGCGACGGAATCGTTCAACGCCGTGGTCGCAGCCAACAATGGCCGCTCGGCGACGCTCAACAAGGACAAGGATGCGGCAAGGTTAGCGCTCAGGCGCGGCAAGGTCGCAGAGTTCCTTTTGACCGTGGACCTCCCCGGTAAGGAAGCTAGCATCGTCCAACTTCGCGAGAAGGCCGGGGAGGCCAAGGCCGCGGCGGATGCAGCGCGCCAGGCCGAACATGTAATCGAGCAGGAGATCAAGCAGCTCGAAGCGCAGCAGAAGGACGAGCGTAAAGGCGCAGAGCGCGTTAACACCTTGCTGAACCACTACTTCGGCCATGGTGGGGTGAGGCTTGAGGCAGTGGACGACGCGGCAAGTGCGGGCGTCAAATTCCAAATCATGCGAGGCAACCAGCCTGCCTTCAATCTGAGCGAGGGCGAAGGTAGCCTGATTGCGTTCTGTTACTTCATGGCGAAGCTCGACGCCTTGGGCAGTCGTGGCAAGGAACTGATTGTCTACATCGACGATCCGATATCCAGCCTGGACAGCAACCATGTTTTCTTCGTCTACAGCGTTATCGAGCAGTTGCTATGCGCGCCTCGCAAAAGGGCCGATGGAACCGAGGCGTACAGATACAAGCAGCTCTTTGTGTCGACTCACAATCTCGACTTCCTGAAATATCTCAAGCGCCTGTCTGGGCCCAGCAATCAGGTGCAGCACTTCGTCGTGGAACGACACGGTGACGCGCCCAGCCGCCTTTCGCTAATGCCGGCCTACCTGAAGAAGTATGTGACGGAATTTAACTACCTCTTCCATCAAATCTACCGGTGTTCTCTCCAAGTCCCCCAAGGGGGTGACCACGATCACTTCTTCAGCTTTGGAAACAACCTACGAAAATTCTTTGAGGCTTACCTCTACTTCAAGTATCCGCATGGCACGGGGCGAGACACCGCCACAGAACGCGTCATGAGGTTTTTCGAGGGAGACGAGATGGCCGGGAAGATTGCGACTCGCCTGAGTAATGAGCTGTCGCACCTGGAGGAAAGCTTGGATCGCGGCATGTCGCCGATCGACATCCCTGAGATCCAGAAGATCGCGGCTCATGTCCTAGCGAAAATCAAGAAAGCGGACCCGGACCAGTACGAATCACTCATGGCGAGCATCGGCGTAGCCACATAGGCGGACGCGAGCAATCGACCTGCGCAAGCTCCCTGGTGCGGTTTGGGCTCTCTAATTCTGGTTGATCCAGCACATGGAGCACCCTTCCGACGATGGCTCCGTTCCAGGGACCGGCCGCTGCAGTGGCGGCACGGCTCAGGCACAGATGACAGCAATGCGCTCGACATCGTGAGCACAACATTCGGCAACGGCCGTCCTCAATCGCTGCAAAGTCGCCCTTCCAACCACGCGGCGCATGTTGCCGAATTTGAAGTTCAGCGTCGCCCAAATGGGCAGCTACTGAACACGATTCCCCTCTGCAGAGCCAGGAGGCGACCCGGGCTGTTCTTGGGGCCGATGCACGAGGCGCGTCGACCTGCTGTCGAGTCACCGGAGTCGCGATGTCGTGGGACGCCCCAGCGCGGGCGACCCCTCACCGTGGCAAGCCTCTACTTCAACCCCCCGCTCAAAAACGCCTTCAAGCGCTCGCTCTGCGGCTTGATCAGCACCTCGCGCGGGTTACCTTGCTCCTCCACGCGCCCCTGGTGCAGGAACATCGTGTGCGACGACACCTCGCGCGCGAAGCCCATTTCATGCGTCACGACGATCATCGTGCGCCCCTCCGCCGCCAGGTCGCGCATCACCTTCAGCACCTCGCCGACCAGCTCCGGATCCAGCGCCGAGGTCGGCTCGTCGAAGAGCATCACCTCCGGCTCCACCGCCAGCGCGCGCGCGATCGCCACGCGCTGCTGCTCGCCGCCCGACAGCTGCGCCGGATAGACATCCTTGCGATGCGACACCCCCACCCGCGCCAGCAGCGCCTCGGCCTTCTCGATCGCCTGCGCGCGCGGCTGCTTGAGCACATGCACCGGCGCCTCGATGACGTTCTCCAGCACCGTGCGGTGGCCCCACAGGTTGAAGTTCTGGAACACCATCGCCAGCCGCGCGCGCCAGCGCTGCAGCTGCGCCGCATCCCCCGCCTTCAGGCTGCCGTCACGGTCGCGGACGAGCTTGAGCTCCTCCGCCCCCAGCTTCAGCGTGCCCTCGTAAGGCTGCTCGAGCAGGTTCAGGCAGCGCAGGAAAGTGCTCTTGCCCGAGCCGCTCGACCCGATCAGCGTGATCACATCGCCCGGCTTCGCGGACAGGGATACGCCCTTGAGCACTTCGCGCTCGCCGTAGCGTTTGTGGAGGTTGTCGACAACAAGACTGGCCGCGGACATCAACGGGCTCCCAACAGTTTTCCGGTGCGGGTCGCCTCGCGGCCCGCGACTTTCGCGACACGCGCGCCGGCCGTGACCAGGCGCAGCGTGTCCCTTGCAAACAGCAGCCCATCGATCGGGCTCTTCAGATCGGTCACCGACCCGCTGATCGGATCGATGACCTGGGCGATCACATCGCCGGCGCTGACCGTCTCGCCCACCTCGCGCAGGAAGGTCAGCACGCCGCCGACCGGCGAGGGGATCGGGATCGATCCCGCCAGCGGCCGCGCGTCACCGACCGGCGCCGGCACCGGGGGCACCGCGCCGTCCGGCGCAATCACGCCGCGATGAATGAGGAAGTCGACGATCGCCTGCGCATCCTTGGCGGCCAGCGTGTGCGTGACGTCCTGCTGGCCGCGCAGCTCCACCGTCACCGACAGCGTCGCCTGCGGAATCGGGAAGCGCTCGCCAAAATGCCGCGCCCACTTCCACCACACCTGCGAGCAGGCCTCGTCGAAGGGGTTGTCGCCCGAGTCCGTCGCCAGCAGCGTCACGCCAGCGCCTAGGTAGGCCGCGAGCGGCTCGCACTGCGGCCAGCAGGGGGTCTCGGTGTAGAGATGCATCACCGCCTGCGCGTCACAGTGCAGGTCCAGTACGACGTCCGCGTCGCAGGCCATCAGCATCAGCGTCTTGCGCAGCGCCTTCAGCTCCGTGTCGGCGGGCGAGGCCTGGATCTCCGTCTTCAGCGCGGCGCGCAGCACCGCGACGTTGTGCGCCGGGTCCGCGCCCAGACGCGGCTCGGCCTGTCTGGCCGCGGCCTCGACGTGCTCGGGATAGTGACGGTTGAAGTTCTCGCCCGACAGCCCCTCGAAGCGGCCCAGGTGCGATTGCAGCCACCACTGCGAGAGCCCGATCGGATTGGCCATCGGCACCAGGATCACCTCGCCCCGCAGGCGGCCCGCGGCCTCCAGCGCGTCGAAGTGGCGGCGCAGATGCCAGGCGGTCAGCATGCCCGGCAGCTCGTCGGCATGCAGCGAGGCCTGGATGTAGACCTTCTGGCCCTGGCCAGGCTGGCCGTAGTGCAGCGAGACCAGCTCGCGCTGCGTGCCCGGGGCCGGGCTCGGGAGCGGATGTTGTCGTACTTGCATGGAGTCTCTTTCGATGCCCGCCACCGCGCGCGAAGACGCCAGCGCGGAAGCAGGAGCAAGGGGGATCAACGCGATATCGGCGCGGTATCAGCGCGGCATCAGCGCGGCATCAGCGGCTTCAGCCAGCGCTTCTCCGCCTGATGGAACAGTCCGACCAGCACCAGCGTCATCGCGAAGTAAAAGAGCGCCGCGGTGATGAAGGCCTCGAACGGGATGTAGTAGGTGGCGTTGATGTCACGGGCGATGCCGGTGACGTCCATGATCGTCACCACGCTGGCCAGCGCCGTGCCGTGCAGCATGAAGATGGCCTCGTTGCTGTAGGCCGGCAGCGCACGGCGCAGCGCGTGCGGCAGCACGATGCGGAGCAGCATCACCCAGCGGCTCATGCCCAGCGACTTGGCGGCCTCGATCTCGCCGTGCGGCAGCGCGCGGATCGCGCCCGCGACGATCTCGGTCGTGTAGGCGCCGGTGTTCAGCACGAAGGTCAGGCAGGCGCAGAACCACGCCGAGCTGAACAGCGGCCACAGCGCGCTCTGCTGCATCCACTCGAACTGGCCCAGGCCGTAGTAGATGAGGAAGAGCTGCACCAGCATCGGCGTGCCGCGGAACACGTAGGTGTAGACCCAGACCGTGCGCGACAGCCATTTGATCGGCAGCGTGCGCAGCACCCCCAGCGGAACGGCGATCAGCAACCCGATCAGCAGCGAGATGAGCAGCAGCTCGGCGGTGGTCAGCGCGCCGGTGAGGTAGCGCGGGAAGTTCTCGACGATGGCGTCCAGGTTCATGAAGGGCTTCGTTCGGTCGATGTCGGAGGGCAGGGCGCTGGCGTTCGGGCCGCCGCGCTCACAGCGAATGCCGGCGCACGCCGACGGACAGGCGCTTTTGCAGCTGGTCGAATACCAGCTCGGACACCGAGGTGAAGATCAGGTAGATCAGCGCGACCGCCAGGTAGAACACGAACGGCTCGCGGGTGTTGCCGGCGGCCTGCGAGCCGCGCGTCATCAGGTCGTGCAGGCCGATGACCGACACGATGGCGGTGCTCTTGATCAGCACCAGCCAGTTGTTGGACAGCCCCGGCAGCGCGTGCCGGAACATCTGCGGGAAGGTGATGCGCCACGCGACCTGCGCGGGACTCATGCCGAAGGCCAGGCCCGCCTCGCGCTGCCCCGGCGGCACCGCCAGGAAGGCGCCGCGGAACGCTTCGGTCAGGTAGGCGCCGAAGATGAAGGCGATCGTGACCACGCCAGCCACGAAGGGATTGACGTCGATGTACTCCTCATGCCCCATCTGCAGCGCGATCGCGTTCACCGCCACCTGGCCGCCGAAGAAGATCAGCAGCATCAGCACCAGGTCCGGCACGCCGCGGATCAGCGTCGTGTAGACGGTCGCGATGCCCTTGGCGACACGGAACTTCGACAGCTTGGCCATCGCGCCGAGCAGCCCCAGCACCATGGCCAGCGCCATCGAGCTGAGGGCCACGCCCAGGGTCAGTACGGCGCCCTCGAGCAGGCTGGGCAGGTACCCGTGCAGGATCATTCGACGTCCTTCTTCGTTCTCATGGAAAGAGGCCCGGCTGCGCCGGGCCTCGAGGCCTCAGGGCCGGGTCACTTGGCCGAGATGTCGTACTCGAAGTACTTGTCGTTGAGCTTCTTGAACGTGCCGTTGGCCTTGACCGCCGCGATGGCATCGTTGAACTTCTTGCCCAGCGTCTTCTCGTCGGCCTTGCGCATGCCCACGCCGCTGCCAACGCCGAAGTACTTCACGTCGCTGTAGCTCGGGCCCACGAAGGCGAAGCCCTTGCCCGCCGGCGTCTTCAGGAAGCCGACGTCGGCGGCGACCAGGTCGGCCAGCGTCAGGTCCACGCGGCCCGACTTCAGGTCCAGGAAGGCCTGGTCCTGCGTCGCGTAGCGGACGATCTCGCTCTGCTTGAAGGTCTCGGCGGCAAACTTCTCGTGGATGGTCGCGCGCTGCACGCCGATCTTCTTGCCCTTCAGGCCTGCGGGCGAGAAGTCGAACTTGGCGTCGGCCTTGGCGGTGAAGCGGGCCGGGGTGTTGTAGTACGGGTTGGAGAAGGCGATCACCTTCTTGCGCTCGTCGGTGATGGACACCGAGGCAATGATCGCGTCCACCTTGCGCGCCTGCAGCGCCGGGATCAGACCGTCGAAGTCCTGCTGCACCAGCGTGCACTCGGCCTTCATCTCGGCGCACAGCGCATAGGCCAGGTCGATCTCGAAGCCCTTGAGCTTGCCGTCGGCGCCGACTTCGGAGAACGGGGGGTAGGCGCCTTCGACGCCGATGCGGATCTTCTTCCAGTCAGGGGCCTGGGCGCTGGCGGCGCCGGCGGTGGCCAGCAGGGCGCAGGCGGCCAGGGCGGCGCGCGCGATCAGTTGTCGTCGTTGCATGAAGGCTCCTTGGGTTTGAGCAGGCATCGTGGATTGGACTTCCGGTTCCTGCCTCCTGGCGGTTCGAGCCCGCGTCGGAGGAGGACGGTCCGGAATGGGGGGGATTGTTGCAATGCCGCACGCGTGGCGGCCATCAGGGTTAAGGAGAGTGCAAAAACGTGTGAACGGCCTGGACGGTGGACGCAGGGTCCTCCTCCTGGGGGACATGCCCCAATCCGGGGAACAGCTGCACGCGGCTGTGCTTGATGGCGGCGTGGAAGCGCTCGGCCGCGGCCGGCGGGATCAGGCGGTCGCGGCCGCCCCACAGGATCAGCGTCGGCGCCTGGATGCGCGGCAACAGGGCGGCGTGGCGGCCGGGCTCGCGCTGCGCCAGCCGCTGCGCGAGGGCCTCACGGTTGCCTTCGCGCAACGTCAGCTCGAAGTAGCGGTCCACCAGCGCGGCCGTGACCTTGGCCGGATCACCGTAGACCTCGCGCACGCTGCGGTCCACCAGCGGCCGCGGCAGGAACACGCCGGCCAGCCAGTGGAGCACGCGCCACTCGGGCACGCGGAAGCCATCGGGCACGGCGTCGCTGTGCACATCGAGACCGCCGGCATCGACCAGCACGAGCGCCGCGACCTGCTCCGGATGTCGCGCGGCAAACTGCCAGGCCAGCCCGCCGCCCATCGAGTTGCCACCGAGGACCATGCGGCCAATCTGCAACTGCCCCAGGAACGACAACAGGAACGAGTCATAGGCGTCGTCGCTGTAATCGCCTAATGAAGACGGACCAGTGAGGCCGAAGCCCGGCAGATCCAGCGTGACAACGCGCCGCGTCGCGCTCAGCGACTTCACCCACCCCTCCCAGGTGTGCAGACTGGCGGCGGTGCCGTGCAGCAGCACGATGGGAGTGGTGTCGGAGCGCGGCCCTTCATCGCGGTAATGGACCAGCTGCACCTGGCCGCCAGGCAGCTTCAGTTCCATGAAGTCCGACGGCGGCGGCGCCCAGCGCGCCACCAAGCTCTCCAGCGGCCGGTCCGGCGCGCGGAAGGCCATCGCCAGCAACGCGGTCGCCAGCACGGCGAACCCCAGCAGCTTCATCAGCCGCGCGCCGAAAGTGGGGCGCTCGCTCATTCGACGACGGAGTCGGGCGATGGCGCCAGCTCGGGGTCGACAGCGCGGCGCTCGTCGAAGACGAAACAGGTGCCGTGGTAATGCGCGCCGCCGACTTCCTCGAAATACTTCAAGATGCCGCCCTCGAGCTGGTAGACCTTCGCGTCCAGACCATGCCGGACCGCCTCCTGCTCCAGATAGAGCGCCGCCTTCTCGCAACGGATGCCGCCCGTGCAGTAGCTGACGACCGTCTTGCCGTCGAGCTCGGCTCGATGCGCCTGTACAGCCTCCGGAAACTCGCTGAACTTGGCGATGCGCCAGTCGATCGCACCATCGAAGGCGCCCACATCCACCTCGAACGCATTGCGCGTGTCCAGCGTGACCACCGGACGGCCTTCGTCATCATGACCCTGGTCCAGCCAACGCCGCAGCGTCGCAGCCGGCAACGCCGGCGCCCGCGGCGCCCGGTCAGGACGGATCGTCGGATGATTCATCCGGATGATCTCCGGCTTCACCTTCACCAGCAGCTTGCGGAACGGGACCACATCGCTCCAGCTCTCCTTCGGCGCCAACCCGGCAAAGCGCGAGTCGCCCCGCAACGCCTCCACCCACGCACGCACCGCATCCGCAGAGCCCGCCAGGAACAGGTTGATGCCTTCCTCCGCGATCAGGACCGTGCCCTTCAGACCGAGCGCCTGGGCGCGTTCGTGCAAGACGCCCCTCAGCACATCCGGCGCGTCGATCGCGACGAAGAGGTAGCAGGAGATGTTGAGGATCGAAGAAGAATCAGGCAGGACGGCGGTGTTCATGCCGGTGCGGCGAGCGTTCAACCCGCGCAGGATCAGCAAAACGCGCGATTGTAGGAGCGTTGAACAGGGCATCACTTCGGGAGGCTTGGCGCGGGCACTCCACGGTGCAGGGGGCATCGCGTCCGCGAACCCCCAGCACCATTCCGGCCCCACCCGCACTCGCTGACCTTGCCGGCGCCAGGCGCCGGAAAGGCGTCGGGATGGCCCCGCGGGTCAGCGGCGAGTCGCGGGAGACTTGGGCTCGTTGAGCTTGACGTCAGGACCCGATGCGGCCGCGGCGGGGGCGGCCGGCGCAGGCTTCGCTCGAACCGGGACCGAGGCGCTGCACAGGTCCGTGTAGCCAGGGCTGTGCACGAACCAGCCGCCACGGTGGCGGCGCGCATTCAGCAACTCCTGCCAGGTCGTGGTGTCGGTGCGCAGCACCTGCAACGAAGGACGCTGGTCCTCCGGCAGGGCCGACGCGAGCGCCACGCGCTCAATGCCCAGCCGCTGCTCGGGCTTGTCGTAGAAACCCATCGCCGCGCCACCGCGCGGCAGCGAGGACAGGAACTCCATGCCCTTGAGCACCCGGCCCACCACCGTAATGTTCAAGTCCAGCCCGCGCGGCGCGTGACCGATGACCGCATACAGCTCGGCCCCGGTGCTCGAGTCGACCGCATTGCCCCGGCCCGCGCCCACGCTGCCGTAGCAGTGCGCGAGCCAGGCCCGCCCGGTCTTCGGATCGGCGGCGGCCGGGAATCCATCCACCTGGCCGATGCGCGGCGCCCACCCATCCACGTCCGGCAGCACCGTCATGGGGACGCCCTTGAGCGGGATCGAGAACTCGGCCGGGAGCCGGGCCTTCGCGCCAGCCGGGAAGGGCTTGGCCTTGCCCTTGATGCCGGCCTCCTCGTCGTCGGCATCGGGGTCGCCCCATTGGGTGACGAAGTTGTCCTGCACGCGGACGATCGCCAGACCGTCGTAGTAGCCGCCGCGGGCCAGCGCGCGGATGTTGTCGACATGGGCCGGCGCGAAGCGCGGCGCAAGCTCGATGAAGACCTGACCCTTGGGCAGCGACATGACCAGCAGGTTGTCCGGATCCACGTCGCGCCAATCGGCGGCCGGCGCCGTGGCCAGGATGTCCGCGCTGCTCCGGACCGGCTTCGCGGCCGCCGAGGCCGGCTGGGCGGCGACCCGGGGTGCGGCCTTCTCGGTGGCGGGCCGCGGCGCGGCGGCGGGGGCCGCGGCCGAGGCCGGCAGGGCGGCCGTCAGCGTCAGCGCGGCCAGCAGGGTCAGCGAGGTCGACATCGTCATCCGGGCGCTCCGTGGGAGTGTTCGATGGGAGGCGAGCATAGCCTTCTTACAATCCCGGGATGGCTTTCGTTCACCTCCGCATCCACACCGAGTTTTCAGTCGTCGACGGCACCTTGCGCGTCGACGACGCCGCCAAGGCGGCCGCCAAGGACAAGCAGGTCGCCCTGGGCCTGACGGACCTGGCGAACATGTTCGGCGGAGTGAAGTTCTACAACGCCTGCCGCAAGAACGGCGTCAAGCCGATCCTGGGCTCCGAGGTCTGGCTGGAACCCGACGCCGCGGACAAGCCGCCCAGCCGCGTGCTGCTGCTGGTGCAGAACTACCAGGGCTACCTGAACCTGAGCGAGCTGCTGTCGCGCGCCTGGATCCAGAACGTGCAGCGCAACCAGGCGCTGCTGAAGCTGGAATGGATGCAGGAACTCCACGAGGGCCTGATCTGCCTGGGCGGCATGCAGTTCGGCCCGATGGGCCAGGCGCTGGTGGCCGGCGACGAGGCGCGGGCGCTGGACTGGGCGCGGCGGCTGTCGGCGATCTATCCGGACCGCTTCTACATCGAGCTGCAGCGCGCCGGCCTGCCCGGCCAGGAGGCGCTGCTGCGCCAACTGGTGCCGCTGGCGGCGAAGGCGCAGCTGCCGGTCGTGGCGACCCATCCGATCCAGTTCCTGGAGGAGGACGACTTCGAGGCCCACGAGGCGCGCGTGTGCGTCGCCGACGGCGACACGCTCGCCAATCCGAAGCGGGTCAAACGCTTCCTGCCCAGCCAGCATTTCAAAACGCAGGCGGAGATGGAGCAGCTCTTCGCCGATCTGCCCAGCGCGATCGCCAACACGGTGGAGATCGCCCGCCGCTGCAGCCTGTCGCTGGTGCTGGGCAAGCCGCAGCTGCCCAACTTCCCCACGCCGATCCAGGCCGACGGCACGCCGATGCCGATGGAGCAGTACTTCCGCATGCTCTCCTACGAGGGCCTGGAGGACCGGCTGCGGCTGCTGTATCCCGACGAGGCCAAGCGCGAGGCGGCGCGGCCGCGCTACGTGGAGCGGCTGGAGTTCGAGCTCGCGACCATCATCAAGATGGGCTTCCCCGGCTACTTCCTGATCGTGGGTGACTTCATCCGCTGGGCGAAGAACAACGGCTGCCCGGTGGGCCCGGGCCGGGGCTCGGGCGCGGGCTCGCTGGTGGCCTACGTGCTGCTGATCACCGACCTGGACCCGCTGCAGTACAACCTGCTGTTCGAGCGCTTCCTGAACCCGGAGCGGGTGTCGATGCCCGACTTCGACATCGACTTCTGCCAGGGCAACCGCGACCGCGTCATCGAGTACGTGAAGGACAAGTACGGCCGCCCGGCGGTGAGCCAGATCGCGACCTTCGGCACGATGGCGGCCAAGGGCGCGCTGCGCGACATCGGCCGGGTGCTGGGCATGGGCTTCGGCCATGTGGACTCGATCGCCAAGCTGGTCCCGGCCCCGCCCGGCAAGACGGTGACGCTGGCCAAGCTGCCGCCCGATTTCGATCCGGACAAGGCCAAGATGGTCTACGCGCGGCACGAGTCGCCCGAGATCGAGGAGCGCGAGGCGCAGGACGAGGAAGTCGCCGGCCTGCTGGAGATGGCGGCGCGCGTGGAGGGCACGGTGCGCTCGATCGGCATGCACGCCGGTGGCGTGCTGATCGCGCCGGGCAAGATCACGGACTTCTGCCCGCAGTACCAGCAGCCGGGCTCGACCTCGGCGGTGAGCCAGTACGACAAGGACGACGTCGAGGCCATCGGCCTGGTCAAGTTCGACTTCCTGGGCCTGGCGACGCTGACCATCCTGGAGCTGGCCAAGGAGTTCATCGTCGCGCGCTATCCGGACCAGGCGAACTTCGCGTTCGAGACCATTCCGCTGGACGACAAGCGGACCTACAAGCTGTTCTCGGATGGTTTGACGGAGTCTGTGTTCCAGTTCGAATCCAGCGGCATGCAGCGCATGCTCAAGGACGCCAAGCCCTCGCGCCTGGAGGATCTGATCGCGCTGAACGCGCTGTACCGGCCGGGCCCGATGGACCTGATCCCGAGCTTCGTCGCGCGCAAGCACGGCAAGGAGGTGGTCGAGTACCCGCATCCGCTGGTGGAGCCGGTGCTGTCCGAGACCTACGGGATCATGGTCTACCAGGAGCAGGTGATGCAGACCGCCCAGGTGCTGGGCGGCTACTCGCTCGGCGGCGCGGACATGCTGCGCCGCGCGATGGGCAAGAAGAAGGCCGAAGAGATGGCCATGCACCGCGAGCTGTTCCGCAAGGGCGCGGCGGAGAAGGGCATCGACCAGGACAAGGCCGACGAGGTCTTCGACCTGATGGAGAAGTTCGCGGGTTACGGCTTCAACAAGTCGCACGCGGCCGCGTACTCGCTGCTGGCCTATCACACGGGCTGGCTGAAGGTGCATTTCACGGCGGAGTTCTTCGCCGCGAACATGACGATCGAATCGGACGACACGGACAAGCTCAAGGTGCTCATGAATGACGCCAAGCTGTTCGGGATCGAGTTCGAGCCGCCCAACATCAACCTGGGCGTGGGGCGTTTCGAGCCGATGGGCGCGGACGAGGGCACGGTGCGCACGGCGCCGAAGGAGGGCGGCAAGCCGGGTCTGACGCCGCGCGCGCGCAAGATCAACTACAGCCTGGGGGCGATCAAGGGCACGGGCGCTGGCGCGATCGAGGCGATCGTGCGCGCCCGCACCGAGGGCGGCCCGTTCAAGAGCTTCTTCGATTTCTGCGCGCGGGTGGACCGCAAGGCGGTGAACAAGCGCGTGGTGGAGGCGCTGATCAAGGCGGGCGCTTTCGACGCGCTGCATCCGGACCGGGCGCGGCTGCTGGCCAGCGTGGCGCTGGGCTACACGTATGCGGACAACCTGGCGCAGAACGTGAACCAGGGCGGGCTGTTCGACTTCGACGGCGCGCATGGCTCGTCGACGGCGGAGCCGGATTTCGTCGAGGTGCCGCCCTGGGGCATCAAGGAGCGGCTGAGCCTGGAGAAGACGGCGATCGGCTTCTATCTGTCGGGCCACCTGTTCGACCAGGCGGAGACGGAGCTGCGCAAGATGGTCAAGCGCCGGATCGTGGACCTGCAGGACAGCCGCGAGCCGACGACGGTGGCGGGCATCGTGTCGGACATGCGGGTGATCAACGGCTCGCGCGGGCGGGTGGCGATCTTCAAGATCGACGACAAGACCGATGCGATCGAGGCGGTGGCGAACGAGGAGCTGCTCAACGCCAACAAGGAGCTGCTGGCCGAGGATGAACTGATCATCGCGGTGGGCAAGGTGCAGAACGATCGTTTCTCGGGCGGGCTGCGGATGAACGTGCAACAGGTGTTCAGCCTGGCGGCGGCGCGGGCGCGCTTCGGGCGCTACCTGCGCACGGCGCCCAACCTGCCGGCGTCGGCGGTGCTGGACCTGGTGAAGAGCTGGCCGGCCAAGCGGGTGGAGACGGAGCAGGGCGTGCTCAGCCAGGGGCTGGAGCTGCGCATTCCGATCAAGCGCGATGGCGCGATGGCCGAGCTCGGCCTGGGCGGCGCGGGCAAGTTCTGGCCCAGCGACGAGGCGCTGGAGAGACTCAAGCCGGCGGAGATCGTGTACGACGCGGGCGGATGAGCGCCGGCCCGGTCAGTTGCCGGGCTGTCGAGTTAAAAAGTTGCTATAGCAAGATTTTTGAGCTAAAAATCTTGCTATATGAAGAGTATTAAGAGTTTGCCGTTCATCGTCGAGGACTCGTTGGCCGAGCTCGGTGAGCGGATTTCACTGGCCCGGCGGGCGCGTCGGATCACGCAGCCGGATTTGGCCGCGAAGGCGGGCATTGGTCTCAGCACCCTGTCAGCGGTGGAACGAGGCGCGCCCACGGTGCAGATCGGCTCCGTGCTCATGGTTCTGTGGGCCTTGGGCCTGGAGGGCACGTTCGACACGCTGTCCAATCTGGGCTCCGACAAGGAACTGGTCGAGTTGATGGCGGACACCGTTCCGCTGACGGTGCACGCAAAGAGGAAGCCCCGATGAGCGCCGCGTCCAAGCCGGACCTGAAACCGCGCCGGGGCGACCGGCGCCGCTGATCCCGGATCGCTCGCGATCCGGGCTGTTCGCCATCCCCCATTTGCCGGGTAAACCGGCGACACCCCAACGGCTGGCCGGGCGTAAGCTGCGCCCCATGCGGGATGGCAAGCCCAAGACTGGCCTGATCCTCACTGGGGGAGGCGCGCGCGCGGCCTATCAGGTCGGCGTGCTGGCGGCCATCGCCCAGCTGCGCCGCGACGCCTGCACCACTGGCGACAACCCCTTCCAGGTCATCGCTGGCACCTCCGCCGGTGCGATCAACGCCGCCACGCTGGCCTGTCAGGCCGATGACTTCTGCTCCGCCGTCGACGGCCTGATGTACATCTGGCAGAACATCCATGTCGAGCAGGTCTACGCCGCCGATTCCTTCGGCGTGATCCGCTCCGGCGCCAAGTGGCTGACCATGGTCTCGCTGGGCTGGGCGCTGAACCGCTGGCGCCGCACCCGCCCGCGCAGCCTGCTCGACAACACGCCGCTGCGCGGCCTGCTGGCCCAGTGGATCAAGATGGACCGCCTGGACGACATGCTTGCCAAGGGCTACATCGATGCGCTGGCGGTGTCCGGCTCGAGCTACACCTCCGGCCATCACGTCACCTTCTATCAGACCCACCAGCAGCGCGAGCCCTGGATCCGCACGCAGCGCCTGGCGACGCGCATCCCGCGGCTGTCCATCGAGCACCTGGTCGCGTCCTCCGCGATCCCCTTCATCTTCCCGGCCGAGCCGCTGGACCTGGACGGCCAGGTGGAGTGGTTCGGCGATGGCTCGATGCGCCAGACGGCGCCGATCTCGCCCGCCGTGCACCTGGGGGCGGAGAAGGTCCTCGTGATCGGGGCCGGCCGCATGCACGAGGCGGGTGGCGAAGGTCAGCATGGTCCCGTGCCGACGGGCCATCCGAGCCTGGCGCAGATCGCCGGCCACGCGCTGTCCAACATCTTCCTGGACGCGCTGGCGGTCGACATCGAGCGCCTCAAGCGCATCAACAGCACGCTGGCGCTGCTGCCCGAGGAGGCGCTGCGCAACACGCCGCTCAAGCCGATCGAGGCGCTCGTCATCGCGCCGAGCCGGCCGCTGGACAGCCTCGCCGCCGAGCATCAGGGGGCGCTGCCGCCGGCGATCCGCGGGCTGCTGCGCGGGGTCGGCGTGTCGGGCGAGGGGGCGACCGCCAGCGGCTCGGCGCTGGTCAGCTACCTGCTCTTCGAGCCGGAGTACACCAGCGAGCTCATCACGCTGGGCATGGCCGACACGCTGGCGCGCCGCAGCGAGATCCAGAAGTTCTTCGACTGGCCCGCGCAGCCGCCGCAGGTGGACCCGGCGACGATGCGCAGGCGCGCTGGCGGCTTCGCGCTGCAGATCCCGCCGAATCCGCCTGGACCGCCCCGGCTGGTGGCTTGATTTCCGTTCGGAGAGTTGGTCTGCGGAATGCGGCCGGGCCTGGATCGGTCATGCGCAGCCAAGCGCCGTCCGCATCTGGTCCCGTGATGCAGCGGTGACATCTGCAAAGAGCGGCGAATCTCCCGTGGGCGACATCTCCCCTTGGCAGAATCGCGCGCTGTCCAATCGAAGAAGGCAACGCAGCCGGACGGCAGCTCCGCCACTTGCGAGTACGACGATGCGCACCGCTTGATTGCGATTGCTGACTCTGCGGGGAATCGCCATAGGGCAGCGGTATTGGTGCGACCCTGGAGTGGAAGCCGCCTGTCCTGTTGCGCTATATGGGTACTGCGGTCGGCTCGGGGATGAGGCCGTGTGGAAACGCGGTTTGACTGGTGCCCGCCACGAGCTTAGGCCAAGCACGTCCCCAGCGAAGCGCCCACGGGCTCTCCGAGGGCTCGTCTGAGCTTGAGGAGTGCGCAGGGCATCCGAG
>NZ_JBCNLG010000016.1:0-118960 GCF_039595595.1 Roseateles sp.
GGAAAGGCCTACAAGGTCGCCATGACCGCGTGCATGCGCAAGCTGCTGATCATCCTCAACGCCATCCTCAAGTCCGGTCAACCATGGAGGCAAATCGAGAGCGCTTGACACGGTTGCTCTCCCCCTGCCGGGGGCGAGGGAGTTCTAGAAGACCTGTTCGATTGCGCGCTTGAGCAGCGACAGCCCGAGGTCGATCTCCTCGTCGCTGACGGTGAGCGGCGGCGCGATGCGGAACACGCCGCCCATCATGGGCAACTGCACGATGTTCATGCTCAACCCGAGCGCCATGCACGCCCGCGTGATCGCCGCGCCGAGCTCCGGCGCCGCCTCCTTGCCGGCCTGGCTCTTGACGATCTCCACCCCCAGCAGCAGCCCGCGCCCGCGCACGTCGCCGATGCAATCGAACTCGCGCTGCAGCCGCCGCAGCCCTGCCTCCAGCCGCGCCCCGGCCGTGCGCGCCCGCGCCACCAGCCCATCCCGCTCGACGATCTCCAGCACCTTCAGCCCCACCGCCGCCGGCAGTGGGTCCGAGACATGCGTCGTGTAGAACAGGAACCCGCGCTCGTGGCAGCGCTCCTCGATCTCCGCCGTCGTCAGCACCGCCGACAACGGGATGCCCGCGCCCAGCGTCTTGGACAGCGTCAGGATGTCCGGCGTCACGCCATCGCGCTCGCACGCGAACATCGCGCCCGTGCGCCCGATCCCCGTCTGCGCCTCATCGACGATCAGCAGCATCCCGCGCTCGCGGCACTTCGCGTGCAATGCGCTCAGGTACCCCGGCGGCAGATCGATCAAGCCGCCCGAACTCAAAATCGGCTCCGCGATGAAGGCCGCGAGATTCCCGCTCGACTGCCGGTCGATGAGATCGAACGCGTAGTCCAGCTCCGCCTGCCAGTCATAGACGCCCTGGCGCTCGAACCGCGGCCGATACGGATTCGGCGCCGGGATCGCGAACGAGCCCACCGCCGCCGGCCCGTAGCCCTTGCGTCCCGCGCAATAGGTCGCCGACGCCGCCACGCCCGTCATGCCGTGCCACGACTGCGCGAAGCTCACGACCTCATACCGGCCGGTGTAGAGCTTGGCGAGCTTGATCGCCGCTTCATTCGCCTCGGCGCCGGTGCTCAGCAGCATCGCGCGCTCCAGCCCGGACGGCGCGATGCCCGCCAGCCGCGTCGCCAGCTCGACCACGGGCCGGCTCAGCATGCCGCTGAAGAGATGGTCCAGATGGCTCGCGTGCTCCGCGATCACGGTCGCGATCTCGACATGCCCATGCCCCAGCAGCGAGCTCATCTGCCCCGAGGTGAAGTCCAGGATCGCGCGGCCGTCGGCGTCGTAGACGAAGCTGCCGCGCGCTCGCTCGATGATCAGTGACTCGAAGCTGCCGCCGTAGCGGATCAGATGCTGGCGGGAACGTTCCCAGAAAAGCGGATCGGCATTGCGCGACATGAGGTCCTCCATCAACCATCGAGGACCCGGAGCGTAGGCACATCGCCGCCGCCGCGGTAGCCAATAGTGTTGATGGCTGATATCAGCGCGGCAGGAACTTGCGGACGTGGGCCGCGAACGCGGCGGTGAGCGGCGACGGCCGCTCCCGGTCGAAGGCCAGCGTCAGCGCGACGGCCGGCAGCGCCGGCAGGCCGCGGTCCTCGCCGAGGATCTCCAGGTCCTCCGGCACCGCGGCGCGCGTCAGCACCGTGACCGCCTGGCCCGAGCGCGCCATCCCGAGCAGTCCCGCCAGGCTGCTGCTCGCATAGGCGATGCGGAACGCGCGTCCCTGCGCCTGGAGCGCCTGCCGGGCCAGCACGTGATCGAGCGCGTCGGGCGCGCCCAGGGCGAGCGGCAGCGGCGTCATGCCGACGGCCGGCGTGCCGCGCTGCGCGACCCACACGAGCGGCTCTTCGCGGATGACCTCGGCCTCGCTGCCCGATGCCACCGACACCAGCGCCAGATCGGCCGCATGGCGCGCGAGCAGTTCCAGCAGGCGCGGGGTGGGGGCGCACACGACCTCCATCTGGACCTGCGGATGCAGGCTGGCGAAGCCCTGCAGCAGATGCGGCAGGAGCGAGACCGCGTAGTCCTCCGGGCAGCAGAAGCGCAGCAGGCCGGACATGCGCTGGCCGCGCAACTCGGCCAGCGCCTCGTCGTGCTTGCGCAGCAGCTCGCCCGCCTGCACGACGAGGCGTTCGCCAGCGGCGGTGAGCGTCACGCCACGCCCGGTGCGATGCAGCAGCGGCTGGCCGGCGACATCCTCCAGCCGCTGCATCTGCATGCTCAGCGCCGATTGCGTCCGCCCCACGCGCGCGGCCGCCTTGCTGAGCGCGCCAGTCTCGGCGACGGCCAGCAGGCTTCGGAGCAGATCGATGTCGAGGGCGGCAGTCACCGGCGGCAGGGAAGGGGAGGCACGGAAACGGCGGCCATCCTAACGGGGAAGGGGAAATGAAAGGAGGGCGCCGCAGCGCCCTTGAGAGCTCTTAGTAGTAGCTCATCAACCGGTTGTAAATGTAGATTGTGGTGCAGTTGATCATGGCCGAATTCTCACTGACACCGGGCAGGCTTGAATATTCGCTGATGCACTTGGTGAGGTCGAAGCGCTCCTTCTCTTTCGGCTTTCCCGGCTCCTTCGGTGAACTCTCTGGTGGCTTCTTCTCGGGCGCGTCCTTGCCGCCGTTGCCGCCAAAGACGAGTCCGATTTCTTCGCTTGTCAAGACTTGCATATTCGCTCTCATAACTTCCCGATAACCGCTCGGGCGCGAGCGGATGACAGCCATCCGCTGACCGGAAGCTAACAGCCGTGTCGCCCTTTGAGTATTCCTCATGAAAGCCGGCAAATTCTTGCGTATCGCCCGATCCGGCGGGATGGCAAATGTGGGCTAGTTCATCTGGCTGGTGGCAAACATAGGTAATCGGGAAACTCCTCGCGGCGATGGGTTTCCGCATGACTAGGATGCGGCTCCCATTGTTTTCGTCTTGACCTATGCCTCGGTATATCGACCGCTTGAAAATCCTCCCATTCGCTTATGGAAGACTGGTCAGAATAGTCAAATGGAGCCCGCTGCTGATTACCATCGTGCTGCTCGGGAAATGGGCCGCGCTATTTGGCGGTGCCGGCGGATGGTCAATATTCGAGTCTGGATTCGATGGAGACCACCAGTTCACCCTGAATCTCAAGATGACGCTCATGGGCTTGGCGCTGCTGGGTGCCATGACCTGGTGGAACATCGGCCCGCGATGGCTGTCGCTGATTCGCCCGGCAGTGGCCATGGGTCTGCCGGTGGCGACGGCGATCCTGCTCATTGCCTTCGGGTCCGCGTTCGCCGTCAATCCCGATGTCCTTCACAGCGAATTCCGTCCGATCAATCCATTCGAGCAGCCGCAATCCTGGCTGGTCGCCATGGCGACACTTTTGCTGGGGGCGCTGCAGCAGGAGATCTGGGGCCGTGCGCTCCTGCAGTCCACGCTGCAGCGGATGCTTGGCAACCGATGGGTCGCCCTGTTCGCCGCCGCTTTGATGCTCTCGCTGGCTCAGGGCAGTAACCGGCCGGCGACCTTCTGCTCCGCCATCCTTTTCGGGGTCGTCTTCATCCGGACGCGATCGGTGATCTGCACGACCTTGATTCACGCCACGCTGGATCTCTCCGTTGCCTGCCTGCAGGGAGGCCCGCTCATCGCCTCAAGCCTGCTGGACCCGGCCGGATTCCGAGCGGCCAAGCCGCTCCTGTTCATCGGCTTTCTGCTGCTTGCACTCGCCGTCGAGCTCTGGTGCCGAAGAAACTCTCGCGGGCCGGACCGCGTCAAGACCTTCGCGAAGAACCTGCTGCTGATCGTGGCCGCGCTCACGTTCTGCTTGTTGTTCGGCAAGTTGGTATGGCCCGTTTGGCCTGCACTCGCCCAGAAGTACGCATGGCTCTCGCCCTATCTGAGAACGCGGGCCGAACTGGTGCTCCAGGCCGGCGTGACGGTCGCTGTGCTCGCCTGGCTCCATCGCGGACCGCCCCTGCGGACGCTGTTTGCGCCGCGGCCGGCAGCGGCGCTTGGCGTTTCCCTCGCGGCAGCGACGCTGCCCGCGCTCGCTGAGGCGATTGCCGCCCCAGGGGAGTCCTGGGCAGCGCACTTCGCCCTTCCAGCTCCCTACGCTGCTGATCCCGGGCTGCTGACGGGCGTCGTGCTGACCATCGTCGTTGGCGCGTTCGCCGAGGAGATGTTCTGTCGCGCGCTGTTGCAGCCTTTGCTGAGCAGACTGTTCTTCAGCCAATGGGTGGGAGCGGTCGCGGGTGCGCTGTTGTTCACCTCCATGCATACGATCGGCAACGAGGCATTCATTTTCCCGGGTGGCCTGCTCCTGTCGATCGTCTTCATGAGGACCCAATCCATCGTCTGCACGACCCTGCTGCATGTGGCGCTGAATGTCTCGCTGACCCTTACCCGGGGAACGACCTTCATGGAGTCGGCTTACATGTCCACAGAAGCGTTCGATCCTGCGAGGCCCGTCTATGGCGTCCTGCTGGTCGCGCTCACCATCGCCTTCGAATGGTGCTGGCGCCGCTCCGAGCGCGCGCGCACAGGGCGCCTCGCGCCTCCCCCGAACGAGAGAATCCCCGGCTTCGATCCCGCG
The DNA here is from genome assembly GCF_039595595.1 of Roseateles sp. Lineage (GTDB taxonomy): Bacteria > Pseudomonadota > Gammaproteobacteria > Burkholderiales > Burkholderiaceae_C > Roseateles. The sequence goes on from NZ_JBCNLG010000016.1 coordinate 4,613, forward strand.
TCACTATCGCCGTGACTCCACCCTCGTCACTCCGATGCAGTACCGCTCCGTTCCCCGGCTGGCGCCGGCGGCGCTCGCCCTCGCGTTCGCCGCTCCCTCGGCCCATGCCGACTCCACCGTCACCATCTATGGCCGCCTCAACGTCTCGCTCGAGCACGCCGATGCCGGCCACTCACCGCGCGATCGCGCCGTCGATCGCGAATCCAACAACCGCTCCGTGATCGGTTTCCGCGGCGCGGAGGACCTGGGCGGGGGCATGCAGGCGCTGTTCCAGATCGAAGGCTCGCTCGCGGTGGACACCGGCGCGGGATCGTCACTCGCCAATCGCGACACGCGCGTGGGGCTGCAGACGCCCTATGGCCTGCTGTTCGCCGGGCACTGGGGCACGCCCTACCTGCTCGCCACGAGCAGCTTCGATCCCTGGTATCCAACCACCGCCGGCTACATGTCGCTGATGGCCAACGGCTCCGCGCCGACAACCAACCACACCGCCAACACCGCGTCCTTCGACCGGCGTCAGCAGAACATCGTGCAGTACTGGACGCCGGCCTGGAACGGCCTCGCGGGCCGCGTCGCGTATGCGGTCAACGACGGCGACACCGGCCCGAGCGGATCGCGCCCGGATCTGTGGTCCGCCTCGATCACGTGGGACAGCGGTCCGTGGAATCTGGCGCTCGCGCACGAGCGGCATCGCGGCTACCAGGGCCCGGGCCTCAACGACTCGGCGACCAAGATCGGCGCCGCGTACCGCCTCGGCGCGTGGCGCTTCGCCGCCGCCGCCGAACGGCTGCGCTACGAGACACCGATCGGCGCGCTCAGGCGCGATGCGTTCTTCGTGACCGCGAACTGGCAGATCGCCGCGGCGCTCAACCTGCGCGCGAGCTTCACCCACGCCGGCGATGGCAAGGGCCCGGCCGGCGCGCGCGTCGGCTTCGTCTCGGCGGGCGACGACAGCGGATCGCGGCAATGGACGCTCGGCGCGGACTACGCGCTCTCCAAGCGCACTGGGCTCTACGCCTATGTCTCCCGCATCGACAACCAGGCCCGCGCCGCCTACGACTTCGCGATCAATCCGCTGGGCATCGGGGAGGGGGAGAGGCCGACGGTCGTGGCGGTGGGGGCGAGGCATAGCTTTTGAACCTCGCACAGATCCCCTCGTCATATCGATATGACCTCGTCCCGGGACGACTGGTGGCAACATCGGCCCTTCCTACGAACAACGAGGGGCCTCATGAAAGCTCTCCGCACTTCCCTGATCGCGGCCGCGCTGCTCGCCGGCGCTTCCCTGGCGGCCCACGCCGCCGACCTGCTCGACGACGTCAAGGCACGCGGCACGCTGCGCGTCGCCGTCGAGGGCACCTATCCCCCGTTCAACTTCAAGGACGCCAAGGGACAGCTCGACGGCTTCGACGTCGATATCGCCAAGGCCATCGCCGCCAAGCTCGGCGTCAAGCCCGAATTCACCACCACCGAGTGGAGCGGCATCCTCGCCGGCCTGCAGGCCGGCAAGTACGACGTCATCGTCAACCAGGTCGCCGCCACCGACGAGCGCCGCAAGACCTTCGACTTCTCCGCCCCCTACGTCACCTCCTATCCCCAGTTGATCGTCCGCGCCAACGAGTCCCGCAAGCTCCAGTCGCCCGCGGACCTCAAGGGCAAGAAGGTCGGTGTCGGCCAGGGCAGCAACTTCGCCGACCTCGCCAAGAGCTGGGACGGCGTCGAGGTGCGCACCTATCCCGGCGCCACGGAGTACCTCCAGGACCTCGCCACCGGCCGCATCGACGCCGCCCTCAACGACAGCCTGCTCATCCCCTACCTCAAGGAGAAGACCAAGCTCCCCGTGAAGGCCGGCGCCGCCATCGGCACCCCCGCCACCAACGCGATTCCCTTCCGCAAGGGCAGCCCGAAGTTCCAGGCCGCCATCGACAAGGCGATCGCCGACCTGCAGGCCGACGGCACCTACGCGAAGATCTCCACCAAGTGGTTCGAGCGCGACGTCAGCAAGCCCATCGACAACAAGTGACCCCCGGCGGCCGCCGCCCCGGCGTCAGACCGCGATGCGCGGTCTCTCGTCGAGCCGGCCGCCCTCCAGCACCAGCACGCGCTCCGCGCCGGCGATCGTGTCCGGCCGGTGCGCGATCAGCAGCCGCGTGACCGGCAATTGCGCGAGGTTCGCGGCCACCGCCCGCTCCCGCTCGACATCGAGGTGGCTGGTCGCCTCGTCCAGCGCCAGGATCCTCGGCCCGCGGTACAGCGCCCGCGCCAGCAGCAGCCGCTGCTTCTGTCCGCCCGACAGCCCGCTCCCCAGATCCCCCACCAGCGTCTGGTAGCCCATCGGCATCCGGCAGATGTCCTCATGCACCAGCGCCAGTGCCGCGCAGGCCTGCACCCGCGCCAGATCCGGCCGCGAATCGAAGAAGGCGATGTTGTCCGCCAGCGAGCCCGTCAGCAACGCATCCTCCTGCATCACCGTCCCGATCTGCGCGCGCACGTTCTTCAGCCCCAGTTGCCGCATCGGCATGCCGCCGAAGCGCACCTCGCCCTCCACCGGCTCCAGCAGCCCCAGCAGCAGCTTCATCAGCGTCGTCTTGCCCGCGCCGCTCGGCCCCGTGATGGCCACGCTCTGACCCGCCGGCACCACCAGGTTCGCGTGCCGCAGGATCCACGGCTCGCGATCGCCGTGGCGGAAGCTCACGTCGCGCAGCTCCAGGCTCGCGTCCAGGTGCGCCAGGTCACTCGCCGGCGCCTGGTCCGGCTCCGGCGGCTCCAGCGCGATGTCGGCCAGCCGCTCCGCATGCAGGCCCAGCATGCGCAGCTCCACCGCGTAGTCGATCAGGGCCGACACCCGCCCGGTGAACTGCGTCTTGTAGCTGAGGAACGCGAACAGCATGCCCACCGTCATCGCCGAGGCCGCCGGCGCCCCCGTCGAGGCGCCTTGCTGGACGTCCAGGATCAGCGTCGCGCCCAGGTAGAGCACCAGCAGGTTCTCGACGCCGAAGATGAAGGCGTTGGCGGTGCTCATCGCCATCGACAGCTTGGCGGTGCGCACGTCGCGGTTCTGGACCTCGACGATCAGGTTCTGCCACTGCGCGCGCCGCTCCTGGTCGCGGCCGAACAGCTTGAGCGGCATCATCGCCCGCAGCGTCTCCAGGAAATGCGTGCTCTCGCGGGCCGCCACGACCAGACGTTCCGAGGAGGCGTTGCGCAAGGGGCCGTAGCTCGCCCATCGAAGCAGGCCATAGAGCCCGACCGCCGTGATCACGACCAGCGCGAGCGGCCACGCGTAGATCAGCATCATGACCAGCGCCGCGATCCCCATCAGGCCGTCCAGCACCGCCTCGATGGCGGCGGTGGTCAGCGTCTTCTGGATCGCGTCGACCGCGCCGAAGCGCGAAGTGATGTCGCCCAGATGGCGCTTCTCGAAGAAGGAGACCGGGAGCCGCAGCAGGTGCGCGAAGGCGTTGCCGCGCCATTGCAGCGACAGCGTCTGCGTCAGCAGGATCAGCATCCATGACCGCGCCAGGCCCAGCGCCGTCTGCGTCACCAGCAGCAGGCCGAAGCCGGCGACGAGCAGCTTCAGCAGATCGCGGTCGCCGGAGGTCAGCACGTCGTCCACGATCAGCTGGTTGAACAACGGCGCGACGATCGCGAAGAGCTCCAGGACCAGCGCGACCAGCAGGATCTGCGTCAGCGAGCGGCCCAGGCCCAGCACCTGACCGGTCAGCGCGCGCAGCGACACGCGCGGCGGCGCTGCCGCCGCGCTGAACTCCGCATTGGGCGTGAGCTCGACGGCGACGCCGGTGAAATGCGGCGACACCTCGTCCAGGCTCATGCGGCGCTCGCCCACCGCGGGATCGAGCACCGTGACGGTGTCGCCGCGCAGCTTCGTCATCACGACGAAGTGGTTCATGTCCCAGTGCAACACGCAGGGCAGGGCGAGCTGCCGCAGCTGCGAGAGCTCCAGCTTCAGCGGCCGGCCGGAGAAGCCCAGGCCGGCCGCGATGTCGAGCAGGTCGCGCAGGGACAGGCCCTTCAGCGCCGAGGGGAACCGGCGGCGCAACTCGGGCAGCGTGACGGGCCGGCCATGCGCCGACGCGATCATCGCCAGGCAGGCCAGGCCGCATTCGGCGATCTCGGCCTGAAGAATGGGGGTGGGGCGGGACATGGGCTCAGATGCGCTTGGCGGTGGCCAGCAGCGGCTCGAACAGCCATTCCCAGATGCGCCGGTGCTCCAGGCTCACGTCGGCCTCCAGCGCCATGCCCGCGCGCAGCGGCAGCTCGCGGCCATAGGCGGCGATGGCCTGCCGGTCCAGCCGCACGTCGATGCGATAGAGCGGCTCGTTGGCCTGCGCCGCGCTGACCAGCGCCTGGGCCTGCCCCGCCGGCAGGTCCTGGGGCGCGATCGGCGTCGGGCTCACATGGGCGACCTCGCCGCGGGCCATGCCGAACTTCTGGTAGGGGTAGGCCGCGTAGCGCAGCCACACCGCCTGCCCGGGTTGCACGAAACCGACCGTGCGGCTCGGCGCGTAGAGCTGCGCGACCAGGCGCGCCGCGGGCGCCGTTTTCGCGTCATCCGTCGTCTGCCGCGCGTCGGCGATCAGCGTCACCAGCGTCTGTCCGGCCTGCACGCCCTGGCCGGCATGGAGCGGCAGGGCGCTCACGCGTCCGTCCCGCGGCGCCGTGACGGCGACACCGGCACGCGCCTCCAGTTCGGCGCGTTCCTGCTCCAGTTGCGCGACGCTGCGGTCGAGCTGGGCCAGCGAGGTCGCCAGCGCCGTCGGAATGGCGGCCAGCTCCGCCTCGAGTCCCTTGGCCTCGCGCATCAGCGTCTCGATCACGCGTTGACTGCCGCGTTCGCGGGCGCGCAGGTCCAGCAGCGCCTCGTCCTTCTCCTGCGCCTGCGTCTGTGGCACGAAGCCGCTGGCCGCGAGCGCCACGTAGCGCTGGCGGTTCTGATGTCCCAGTGCGACCCGCTGCCGGACCATCTCCAGTTCCTCGCGCGCCTGGGCGGCTTCGACGTGCAGGCTTCGCAGGCGATCGCCGATGGTCTGGTGGCGCTCGCCGGCCTGCCGCTGCTGCAGCCGGCGTTCCAGATCGAGGCTGTCGCGCCGCGTCTGGATCGCCCGCAGGTTGAGCGCGCCCATGTCGCCGCCGTCGAGCAGCCGCTCGCTGCGCACGCGCACCAGCGGCTGGCCCTGCCGGACCGGCTCGCCTTCGCTCACGAGCAACTCATGGACCTGGCCGGCGAGCGGTGAGGCCACGTGCAGCAGGCCGCCGGCCGGCATGAGCAGCCCGGGCACGCGGGCCTTGCGCGCGACCTCGCCGATGACCGTGAAGGCGATCAACGCGATCGCGAGTGCCAGCGCGATGCCCGCGACCAGGCCGAATCCGGGCCGGCGCGCCACCCGGATGGTGCCGAGCCAAGAGGCTCGCTGGGATTCCATGACTGCCGCTCGAAACATGGGCGTGCCTTCGTCCTCGATGCCGCTCCAGCGGCGAAGGAGACACATTCTTCGGGCGTTTCGACGGGATGCAACGAAGCCGGCGGGGTGGCTCCTAAGGAGGATTGCTCCGTCACCGGAATCGTGCCTCTTCGTGACGGCCAGAGGTCCACTGACCTGCATTCGTGGGGCGGCCGCCCGATATCGGTCAGGGCGCCAGCAGGAGTGGTGAGTGCGGGTGGGGTTGCCATCGAGGGTGAGAACAGGTGGCCATGAGTGAACTGACGCAAATCGGTCAGCGTGCGTGGCTGGGGCTGGCGTCTTTCGAGCGCGGAATGTGGCGCGGCGCCCACGCCGGAGAAAGCGAGGGCGCCGCGACATCGGCTGCACGCGGGCCGGCCGAGTGGCCGGCGCGGCGACAAGCGGGTCTTACTTCTTGCGGTCCTTCATGTGGGCGGCCGCGTACTGCCTGACCTGGTCGAGCGTGACCGAGCCGGTCTTCTGGGTGTCGATCTCGTCGAAGTGTTTGGCCAGGCGGGGCATGCCGGCCTGGGCTTCGGCCTTGGTCAGCTTGCCGTCGTGGTCCGTGTCCGCGGCGGCGAAGCGATCCTCGAGCTTCTGCCGTGGCTTGGCGTCCTGCGCGTGCGCGGGCACGGTGGTCAGGGCGAGGGCGGCGATCAGGGCGCCAGCCATGGCGGTCAACACTGCTTTCATGGGAACTCCGCTGAAGTGGAGCCCACAGCGTCGCATCGCCGCGCGCGCGATTGATGAGGCGGCGGTAAAGCTTCGTGAATCAGGCGCCTCGTGGACGCCCTTGCCGGACCAGTTTCCAAAGCTTGCCCACGGACAGTGCAGTGCTTGCGCAGCCTGCGTTCTCCAACACCGCGAGCAATGTCGCGCGCTTCATCGGAGGACGGCGTAGGCGCTTGCAGAGCGCTGACAGCGTTGCGAGACAGATCGCTGGCCGTATGGCGAGCATTGCTTGCAGGAAGGCGTCCGGCCGCGCAGCGAGCGCCGGAGTTCCAGTGAACGCGCGCTGCGGAAGGTCGCGCGTGTTCTGCGTGACGAGAAGCTTGTCTGCATGAGCGCCAGCAAGCGATCGACGCGCTCGGTCGGCAGCCGATACCTGCTCTGCAGGCCTGCGAGGTTCCGACGCACCTCCTCGAGGATGTGCTTGGACCAATGGGGACGGAACAAGCGCGCTTCCGCAAGTTCGAGGAGTACGGCGCGCAGGTACTGCGGCACCAAGACATTGGCGTCCAGAAGGACGGTGGGTGGGCCTGAGCGGATGAGCGTCTCAATGTCGGACTGGAGGCAAGTGCTCTGCTGATTCATCCGGACTTCGTTCCCTTGGACGGTTTGCGCTTCGCGGACTGTCCTGCGAGTTGCTTCGCCGACCCCCAGTGAACACCCTTTCGCGCGGCTGCGCGCCTGGCGTCCGCCAGCTCCATTTCAAGGAGCGGCTCAGTCAGTTCGAGCATCTCGTCGAGCGCTCGCCGCTGACGCAGCGACGCTTCTCGATAGGCCATGACCATTTCACGAAGGACGCGGCGCTGCCCGCCTTGGGTGATCTCGACGGGACCCAGGTGTCCCTGATCACACAGCATGGCCACATGCGGCCGGCTCAGCCCCAGCAGGCTCGCGGCTTCGGAGGTGGTGATCCGTTCTGGCTTACCGATGACGACCGGCACCTGAGTCGCCGGTTCGAAGCGCATCAGCACCGCTGCTGGCCGGGTCGGATCGGCGAAGTACTCCACCTTCACCCGCCGGTCGCCATACTGCGGGTCCCGCACGCGCACGATCGAGCTCGCCAGCACTTCCAGTTCATTCAAGACTTTCTCCACGGCGCCGTGCACATCCGCAAGCGCCTCCGGATCGGGATAGGGATCATCCGCGCCGAGGTGGGCGCAGATGGCCAGCGCCCGCCGGACAGCGGCGGTCAAGGTTTCCGGCGCATCGCTTTGCGCCCCTGGCGCGAAATGCATCTGCGTCGGCGGTGGCGGCGCCTTCGGTCTGCGGCTGCGCGTGGCGCGGGAGGTCTGGGCGTGCTTGCTGGTGCTCATGTTCCCGAGCCTACTGCGTCCCCGCGATCTCGAAAATAGCGAAACGAAGCTGGCGCATGCAAGTCAGTCCGCCTGACTACACTGTCGCCCCTTCCCCCGAGCCCCCCATGCAGCCGCTTCTCGACGCCATCGCCACCTTGTCCCGCCCGACCCAGGCCTGCCGCGTCTTCCACGGCCGTGGCGGCCTGCATCCAGGCTGCGAGCACTGGGCGCTCGACTTCTACCCGCCCGTCTGGCTGCTCACCAGCTTCGCGCCGGTGGAGGAGGGCGAGCTCGCGCGCATCGGCAGCGCGCTCGCTGCTCGCTGGTCCGAGATCGCCCCGGGCGAGCCGCTGAACTGGCTCTTCCAGCATCGCGACGAAAACCGCCCCGTCAACCGCCTGATGGCCGGCGCCATCCCCGACGAACATGTCGTCGAGGAAGACGGCCTGCGCTTCCTCGTCAATCTGGCGCATGGGCAGAACCACGGCTTCTTCCTCGACATGGCCGAGGGCCGCCGCTGGGTCCGGCGCTGGGCGCAGGCCCGCCCTGGCGGACGCGTGCTGAACCTGTTCGCCTACACCTGCGCGTTCTCGGTCGCTGCGCTGCACGCCGGCGCCGCCTCGGCGGACAACTACGACATGGCGCGCGCCCCGCTCGCCATCGGACGGCGCAACCATCAGCTCAATGGCGTGCAGGACCGCGCCTCGTTCCACGCGCACGACATCTTCAACTCCTGGGGCAAGATCCGCCGCGGCGGTCCCTACGACCTCATCGTGCTGGACCCGCCGAGCTACCAGAAGGGCAGCTTCGTCGCGACCAAGGACTACGCCCGCCTCGCACGCAGACTGCCCGAGCTGCTCGCGCCCGGCGGCCATGCGCTCGTGTGCCTCAACACGCCCAAGCTCGGCACGCAGTTCCTGCATGAACTCCTGGCCACCGAAGCGCCCGGCCTCGCGTTCATCGAGCGCGTCGCCAATCCGGCGAGCTTCGCCGACGTCTCGGACGAGCGCGCGCTCAAGGTGCTCGTGTATCGCCAGCCGATGTCGCCCACCTGACGCGCGCGGCGGCTACCATCCGCCGTCCTTCATCCACCGTTTCCCTTCGACCCCCACCGCCATCAGGGAGAGCCTCATGGGCCTGTACGCCAGCTTCCGACCGATCGACGAGGACACCGCGCAGTCGCTGCGCGACGACCCCGAGGCGATCGAGCGCCTGTATGACGAGGAAGAGGAGATCGAGGATCCGGCCGATCTCGGCATCGTGGACGTGGACAAGGCCTGGCACGGCCTGCACTTCCTGCTGAGCGCGATCGCCGAAGCCGCCGGCGCGGGCGAGGACGCGCCGCTGGCGCAAGCCGTGCTCGGCGGTGATCCGGTCAGCGAGGACGAGGACGTGCGCGTGCTCGACGCTGCGAAGGTCCGCGAGATCGCCGATGCGCTCGCGACCATCACCGAGGACCAGCTCCGCCAGGCCTTCGACCCCGAGGCCATGGCCGCCGCCGACATCTATCCCGACATCTGGGTCCGCGACGGCGAGGAAGCGCTCGACTACCTGCTCCATTACTTCCCGGCGCTGGCCGGCTTCTACCGCGCCACCGCCGCCAGCGGCCGCGGCGCGCTGCTGAGCATCGGCTGAAGCCGCCCGCCAGCCACCCGCCAGCCGCGCGGCTCAGAAAGTCCGTGCCTCGATCGCCGCGCGGACGAGGTCCAGCGCGCTGCGCAGCCGGCCGATCTCCACCGAACCGAGCGCCAGCCGGATCGCATGCGGCACCTGGCGGCCGGCCGCGAAGGGCTCGGCCGTCGATACCGACACGCGCTCGCGCTGCAGCGCCATCGCCACCTGATCCGCGCGCACGGCCTCGCCCAGCGGCAGCCACACGAAGTACGAGGACGGGTGCCCGATCCGCTTGATCGGCCCCAGCCGCTCCGCCGCCAGCCGCTGCCGCCGCGTCGCGTCGGCGCGCTTCTCGTCCTCCAGGCGCGCGACCGTGCCGTCCTCCAGCCAGCCCGCGGTGATCGCGGTCATCACGCCGGGCGTGTTCCAGGTCGTGGCGCGGATCGCGCGCGCCATCGCGCGGACCTGGTCCGGCGGCGCCACCGCGAAGCCGACCCGCAGCCCCGCCGCGACGCTCTTCGAGAAGCCCGACACATACACGGTGCGCTCCGGCGCCAGCATCGCCAGCGGCGGGGGCGGATCCTTCGCGAGGTAGGCATAGGCGCCGTCCTCGACGATCAGCAGGCCGTGCCGCCGCGCGATCGCCACCAGCTCGCGCCGCCGCGTCGCCGCCATCACCCATCCGAGCGGGTTGTTCAGCGTGGGCATCGTGTAGATCGCCTTCACCCGGCGGCGCCGGCACAGCGTCTCCAGCGCGCCGAGGTCGGGCCCCGCGCCAGCCGCGGGCACCGCCACGAGTTCGAGCCGCTGCATCTCCGCCACGAGCCGGAAGCCCGGATAGGTCAGCGCGTCCACGGCGACGACGTCGCCTGGCTCCAGCAGCGCCATCAGCGTGACAGCCAACCCATGCTGGGCGCCGTCGACGATCATCACCCGCTCCGCCTCGACCGAGAGCCCGCGGCGCACCAAGTGGCGCGCGATCGCCGCGCGGTCGGCGAGCCGGCCGCCATGCGGCTGGTAGCGCAGCAAGGCCTCGAGGTCGCCGGCGCCGGCGAGCTGCCGCAGCGCGCCACGCAGCAATTCGGCCTGGCCGGGCAGCGACGGGTAGTTGAAGCTGAGGTCGACCATGTCCGCCGCCACCGCATCCAGGTCCACGCCCTGTCCCGGCGCCAGCGCCGTCTCCTTCACGAAGGTGCCGCGGCCGGTCTCGCCGCTGATCAGTCCCATCGTCCGCAGCTCCGCGTACACCCGCGTCGCGGTCACCAGCGCGATGCCCTCGCGCTGGGCGAGTTCGCGGTGCGTCGGCAGCCGCGTGCCGGCCGCGATCGCGCCGGCGCGGATGTCCTGCGCCAACTGGTCCACCACGGCCTTGTACCTGGGCTCCGCCATCGTCCCCTCCGTGTACCCATGACAATTTTTTGATTGTATTGATGGAGCCGGATAGGCTGACCGCTTTCATCGCATCGAGGCAGGGCGCTCATGGACACCGCAACGCGAGGCTGGCTGAATGGATTCATCGGCGTGCTGATCTTCAGCGGCTCGCTGCCGGCCACGCGCGTGGCCGTGGCCGACTTCGATCCCCTCTTCCTCACCGCCGCGCGCGCGTCCATCGCCGGCGCACTCGCGCTGCTGGCGCTGGCCGCGCTGCGCGCGCCGCGGCCCACGCGCGCGCAGGCCTGGCCACTGGTCATCGTCGCGATCGGCGTCGTCATCGGCTTTCCGCTGCTCACGGCGCTGGCGCTGCGGCATGTGACCTCGGCGCATTCCATCGTCTTCATCGGCCTGCTGCCGCTGTCCACCGCCGCCTTCGGCGTGCTGCGCGGCGGCGAACGCCCGCGTCCCGCGTTCTGGGCCTGCTCGCTGCTGGGCAGCCTGCTGGTCGTCGCCTTCGCCGCCGCCCAGGGCCTGAGCGCCGCGCCCGCCGGCGACCTGCTGATGCTCGCGGCCATCGCCGTGTGCGGGCTGGGTTACGCGGAAGGCGCCAAGCTGTCGCGCGCGCTCGGCGGCTGGCAGGTGATCTGCTGGGCGCTGGCGCTGGCGCTGCCGTTCATGCTGGGACTCGCGCTGTGGCGGCTGCCCGCCAGCGTCGCAGGCGTCGGCGCGGCGGCCTGGGCCGGGCTCGGTTACGTGTCGCTGTTCAGCATGCTGATCGGCTTCGTGTTCTGGTACCGCGGCCTCGCGCAAGGCGGTATCGCAGCCGTCGGCCAATTGCAACTGCTGCAGCCGCTGTTCGGCCTCGCCCTCGCGGCGGGCCTGTTGCGGGAAGCGGTGAGTCCGGCGATGCTCGCGGTCACCGTCGCCGTGATCGGCTGCGTCGCCGGGGCCCGGCGCTTCTCGCGCCCTCGCTGACGTTCTCGCTGACGTTCTCGTTGGCGCTCTCGTTGGCTCCCGCTGATGCCCCTGCCTGCGCCGTCGATCCCCGCCGCGGACGGAGGCCTTCACCCGGGGCGCGCCTGCTCGCGGCGCGCAGCATCGTGCAAGCCTCCCGTCGGATCAGGCAAGCCGCGCCGCCGCCCGCCTTTCTAGACTGCGGAGCGTCCGACGCAGCGGACAGGAGGTCGACATGGATGTGCGTTTCGCATCGGCAGTCTCGTGGCCATCGCCGTGCGCGATCGCCTGCACGGCGGCGCTGGGCCTGCTGGCCGCGCTTGCGCCGGCTCATGCCGCCGGCACCGGGGACAGCAGCAACAGCGGCGGTGGCTTCCAGCCGACCCCGATTTCAGCGACACCGGACCGGCAGGCAGGCCTGGCCGCCTTCGCGCAGATGGAGCGCGTGCTGCTCCATCCGCGATGTCTGAACTGTCACGTTCCCAACGCTCCGCTGCAGGGCGACTTCAGCCGCGTGCACTACCCGCCGGTGCAGCGCGGGGCCGATGGCAAGGGCGTCGCGCCGCTGCAGTGCGCGACCTGCCACTCGACCGCCAACAGCCCGCTGCCGCACGTGCCGCCGGGCCTGGACACGGACGGCCGCCCCGGCTGGCACATGCCGCCCGAGCACATGAAGATGTCGTGGATCGGCCTCAAGGGCGCGGCGCTGTGCAAGGTCCTGCGTGAACCGGAGACCAACGGCAAGCGCTCGCTGGCGATGCTCGAGCAGCACATGGTGACGGACCACCTCGTCGCCTGGGGCTGGCAGCCGGGGCCGGGGCGCACGCTGCCGCCGCTGGACAAGACGGCCTTCGACGAGCAGGTTCGCGCCTGGATCCGCAACGGCGCGCCCTGCGACGCCACGGAGCCGCTGCGCCGGTCCATCGGCACGACGAAGGCGGACGCGACGCGCGAGGTCGTCGACCACCTGCGCGCGCTCGCCGCCAACAACGACCACACCGCTTCGAGGAGCCAGCCATGATCTCGTTCCGCCTGAATGGCCAACCGCAACAGGTCGACGTGCCGGGCGACACCCCGGTGCTGTGGGTCCTGCGGGACACGCTGGGCATGACCGGCACCAAGTTCGGCTGCGGCATCGCGGTCTGCGGCGCCTGCACCGTGCACATCGACGGCCAGCAGCGCCGCGCCTGCGTCACGCCGATCGAGTCCGTCGCCGGCCAGCAGATCACCACCATCGAGGCGGTCGGCGGCGATCGCATCGGCCAGGCGGTGCAGGAGGCCTGGGTCAAGCACGACGTCGTGCAATGCGGCTACTGCCAGAGCGGCCAGATCATGGCCGCCGTCGCGCTGCTGTCGGCCAATCCCAAGCCCAGCGACGCCGACATCGACGCCGCCATGAGCGCCAACCTCTGCCGCTGCGGCACCTACGTGCGGATCCATGCCGCCGTCAAGGACGCCGCGCTGGCGCTCGCCTGAAGGAGCCTGTCATGCGACCCATGTTCCAGTACCTGAACGGCGCGCTGCCCGCGGCGCTCGAGGAGTCCGCCGCGGCAGCGCCCGGCGGCCTCGGCCGCCGCGTCTTCCTGAAGATGAGCCTGGCGTCGGGCTTCGCGCTGTACGCGGCCGGCGGCAGTGCGCAGGACGCGACGCAGGGCGGCAGCGGCCCCGGCGCGCCGGAGCCGCTCAAGCCCTTCCAGCAGCCGTCGGCCTTCGTCGCCATCGACGCCGACGGCATCGTCACGGTCACCATCGGCAAGATCGACTTCGGCCAGGGCGTGCAGACCGCGCTGCCCATGCTGGTCGCCGAGGAGATGGACGCCGACTGGAGCAAGGTGCGCTGCGAGCTCGCGCCCGCCGGCGAGGCCTACAAGGATCCGTTCTTCCACATCCAGATGGTGGGAGGCTCCACCAGCATGAAGGGCTCGTGGCAGCAGTACCGCGAGATCGGCGCCCGCATGCGCGCGATGCTGGTGGGCGCCGCCTCGAAGCAGTTGAACGCGCCGGCCGCGCAGCTGCGCACCGAGTCGGGCAGCGTGATCGCGCCAGATGGCCGGCGGCTGGGCTACGGCGTGCTGGCCCAGGCCGCGTTCGCCGAGCCGGTGCCCAGCGGCGTCGTCCTGAAGACGCCGGCGCAGTTCAAGCTGATCGGCAAGCCGGTGAGCCGGCTCGATGCGCGGGCCAAGTCCAGCGGCCGGCAGGACTTCGGCATCGACCTGAAGCTGCCGGGCCTGCGCACCGTCGTCATGGTCCATCCGCCGGTCTTCGGCGGCCGCGTCGCGCGCTTCGATCCGGCGCCGGCGCTGGCCGTTCCCGGTGTCGAAGAGGTGATCCAGGTGCCGCTCAGCGGCGGCGCGGTGGGGCTGGCCATCGTCGCGAACGGCTTCTGGCCGGCGCGCAAGGCGCGCGAGCTGGTCAAGGTCGACTGGGACCTGGCCGGGGTGGAGCGCGTCGACAGCGCCGCGCAACTCGAGCAGTACCGCGCGCTCGCGCGCACGCCCGGCATCGTGGTCGAGAAGGCGGACACCTCCGCGCTCGATGCGGCCAGGCCGGGCCTGGGCCGGATCTCGGCGGAGTACACCTTCCCCTATCTGGCCCACACACCGATGGAGCCGCTGAACTGCAGCATCGACTTCCGCGGCGACCGCTGCACGGTGTGGGTGGGCTCGCAGTTCCAGACCGTCGATCAGGCGCAGGTGGCGGGCGTGCTCGGGCTCAAGCCGGAGCAGGTGACGCTGAACACGATGACGGCGGGCGGCGGCTTCGGCCGGCGCGCGACGCCGACGTCGGACTACCTCGTCGAGGCTGCCCAGGTCGCCAAGGCGCGGCATGCGGCAGGCAAGAGCGGTCCGATCAAGATGATCTGGTCGCGCGAGGACGACGTGCGCGGCGGCTACTACCGGCCGTCGCACCTGCACCGCGTCGAGATCGCGCATGACCGGCAGGGCAACGTCGTTGCATGGAAGCATGTGATCGTCGGCCAGTCGATCACGATGGGCACGCCCTTCGAGGGCTTCACGGTGAAGAACGGCGCCGACACGACGATGACCGAAGGCGTCGCCGAGAGCGCCTATCCCTTCCCGATCGCGCTCGAGGTCCATCACCCGAAGGTCAACGTGCCGGTGCTGTGGTGGCGCTCGGTCGGGCATACGCATACGGCCTTCGTCATGGAGACGCTGGTCGACGAGCTCGCGCGCGCCGGCAGGCAGGACCCGGTGGCGTACCGCCGCAAGCTGCTCGCCAAGCATGAGCGGCACATCGCGGCGCTGGATCTGGCGGTCGAGCGGTCGGGCTATGGCAAGACGAAGCTGGCCAAGGGCCGCGCCTGGGGCGTGGCGGTGCACGAGTCCTTCAACACCGTGGTGGCCTACGTGGCGGAGGTGTCGATGAAGGACGGGCGTCCGGTGCTGCACCGGGTCACGGCGGGCGTGCACTGCAACCTCGCCATCAACCCGCGCACCATCGAGGCCCAGGTGCAGGGCGCGCTGGTGATGGGCCTGGGCATGACGCTGCCGGGCGCGGCGATCACCTTGAAGAACGGTGAGGTCGAGCAGGGCAACTGGAACGACTACCGCGTGCCCATCCATCTGGACGCGCCGCAGGTGGCCGTGTTCATCGTGCCTTCGGCCGATCCGCCCACCGGCATGGGCGAATGCGGCGTCCCGCCGATCGCGCCGGCGATCGCGAACGCCGTGGCGGCGCTGACGGGCAAGCGGCTGCGCAGCCTGCCCTTCCCCGCATGAGGTCCGCGGCGTGATCAGGCGCGCGCCACGTCCTTGAGCCACGGCTGCGCGGCCCAGTGGGCGCGCGCGAAGGACTCGATGCGATCCCGGTAGGTCATCGACAGCCCGATCGCATCGAGCCCGTCGAGCAGCATGCGCTGATGGCGCGGCAGCATCTCGAAGCGCGCGTGGATGCCGCCCGCGCTGCGCAGCGTGAGCGCGGCGACATCGATGCTGACGACGTTGTCCGGCGCCGCATCGGCCTCGTCCATCAGCCGGCGGACGTCCGCTTCCGGCAGCGCGACCAGCAGCAGCCCGTTCCCCATCGCATTCGAATAGAAGATCTCGCCGAAGCCCGGTGCGACCACGGCGCGGATGCCGGCCTGCTGCAGTCCCCACACCGCGTGCTCGCGGCTGGAGCCGCAGCCGAAGTTGTTGCCGCCGATCAGCACCGAGGCGCCGGCATAGGCCGGCTGGTTCAGCACGAAGTCCGGCCGCTCGCGGCCCTCGGCGTCGAAGCGCAGGTCATGCAGCAGCCCGTCGCGCAGGCCGCGCTTGTCGATGCCGCGCAGGAACTGCTTGGGCATGATCTGGTCGGTGTCGAGGTTCTCCAGCCTCAGCGCGGCGCTGCGGCCTTCCACGTGACGGACGGGATTCATCGCGGATGCTCCTGGTCGGGTGGCGGCGCCAGGCGGCGCACGTCGGTGAGGCGGCCGGTCACCGCGGCGGCGGCGGCCATCGCGGGGCTCATCAGATGCGTGATCGCGCCGCGGCCCTGGCGGCCTTCGAAGTTGCGGTTGGTCGTCGAGGCGCAGCGCACGCCGTCGGCGAGCACGTCGTCGTTCATCGCCAGACACATCGAGCAGCCCGGCTGGCGCCATTCGAGCCCGGCGTCTAGGAACACGCGGTCCAGGCCTTCGGCCTCGGCCATCGCGCGCACGGCGCCGGAGCCCGGCACCACCATCGCGCGCACGCCCGGCGCGACGCGGCGGCCGCGCAGCACGGCGGCGGCGGCGCGCAGGTCCTCGATGCGGCCGTTGGTGCAGGAGCCGATGAACACGTGCTGGATCGGCGTGCCCTCCAGCGCGGCGCCAGCGTCCAGCCGCGCGTAGCGCAGCGCGCGCTCGGCGCTCGCGCGGACCGGGCCGTCGTTCATGGCGGCCGGATCGGGCACGCGCGCATCGATCGGCGCGACCTGGTCGGGGCTGGTGCCCCAGGTGACCTGGGGCGCGACATCGGCGGCATCGAAGCGGTGCTCGATGTCGAACACCGCGCCCTCATCGCTGCGCAGCGTCCGCCAGTGGGCGAGGGCGGGCTCGCGCCAGACGCCGGCCAGACCGGGGCAGCGGGCGAGCACGTACGCGATCGCCGTGTCGTCCGGCGCGATCAGCGCGCCGCGCGCGCCGGCCTCGACCGCCATGTTGCACAGCGTGAAGCGCGCCTCGACCGACAGCGCGTCGATCGCCGTGCCGCGGAACTCGACCACATAGCCGCGCGCGCCCTGCGCGCCGATGCGGCCGATGATCGCCAGCACCAGGTCCTTGGCCGTGGTGCCCGCAGGCAGCGTGCCGTCGACATGGATGCGCATGTCCTTCGCGACGCGGTAGATCAGCGTCTGCGTCGCGAGCACATGCTCGACCTCGGTGGTGCCGATGCCGAAACCCAGCGCGCCCAGCGCGCCATAGGTCGTCGTGTGGCTGTCGCCGCAGATCACGACCATGCCGGGCCGGATCATCCCGTGCTCGGGCGCGACGACGTGCTCGATGCCCTGCAGCGCGTCGGTGGTGTCGAACAGGCGGATGCGATGCCGGTCGCAGTTGGCCTTGAGGTTGGTGGCCTGCAGCGCCGAGGGCGGGTCGGCGATCACGCGCAGCTGCGGCGCGACCGGATGGGTCGGGATGATGTGGCTCACCACCGCCACGTTCTGGCCCGGCATCGCGACGCCGCGGCCCTGCTCGTGCAGGCCGGTGAAGGCCTGTGGGCTGGTGTACTCGTTCATCAGGTGCAGGTCGCAGAACAGCAGCACGTTCTGCGCGTCCAGCGTGGCCACGGTGTGGCTGTCGACGAGCTTGCGATAGAGCGTGCGCGGCGCGGTGTCCGGGCGTTCGGCGTGCGGGGGCGAGGCGGTCATGGCTGGCCTTCCTGGCGCTGCGGGGCGGTGAGGAAGGGCAGCACGTGCTCGAGCAGCAGTGCCGGGGCCTCCTCGGGGATGTAGTGGCCGCAGGGCAGGGCCTGGCCGCGAACGTCCGCGGCGACACGGCGCCACAGCGCGAGCGGATCGAAGCAGCGATGCACGACCCCCTGCTCGCCCCACAGCGCCAGCAGCGGCATCGTCAGCGCGCGGTGGGCGGCGCGGTCCTCGCGGTCGTGATCGAGATCGATGCCGGCGCTGGCGCGGTAGTCGCCGCAGATGCCGCGCGCGGTGCCCGGCAGCGCCAGGCAGCGCTGGTATTCGGCCAGCGCCATCGGGTCGAAGGGCGCCAGCCCCGCGCTGCGGCGGCCCATCACGTCGCGCAGGTAGGCGCCCGGGTCGGCCTCGATCAGCCGCTCGGGCAGCGGCGCGGGCTGGATCAGGAAGAACCAGTGCCAGTAGGCGCGCGCGAAGGCGTCGTTGGCGCCTTCGTACATGGCCAGCGTCGGCGCGATGTCGAGCAGCGCCAGACGGCGCACGGCGTGGGGCGCGTCCATCGCGAGCCGGTGCGCGACGCGCGCGCCGCGGTCATGCGCGAGCACGTCGAAGCGCGCATGTCCCAGCGCTCGCATCACGGTCAGCACGTCGGCTGCCATCGCGCGCTTGCTGTAGGCCGCGTGATCGCCGCCGCTCTCGGGCTTGGACGAGTCGCCGTAGCCGCGCAGGTCCGCCGCGATCACGGTGAAGTGGGCGGCCAGCGCGGGCGCGGCCTTGTGCCAGATCGCGCGCGTCTGCGGATGGCCGTGCAGCAGGAGCAGCGGCGGGCCCGAGCCGCCGACGGTGGCCTCGATGTGCACGCCGTCGGCGGTCGCGACGCGGAAGTGGCGAAAGCCGGGGAACAGCGCATCGAGCGCGCCGCGGCCGGCAATGGCCTCGGGCAGTCCGGCGAAGGCGGACGGGGCCGGGGCGCTCATGGCGGGGGAAGGGGGCATGCGGTCTCCAGGGGCGGGATCGGGCGTCGAAGACCGGCGGTCCGCGTTGAACCTGATTCTGGAAGTGAATCCGGCGCACATAATTTCCAGATTGGCAGTTCTTTCGTTCCTGAGGATCATCAATGGACGGCTTCTCGGATCTGGCCTTCTTCGCGCTGCTGGTGAAGCAGGGCAGCCTGGCGGCGGCGGCCCAGCAGCTCGGCGTCACGCCGCCGGCGGTCAGCAAGCGGCTGGCGGCGATCGAGCGCCGGCTTGGCGTGCGGCTGCTGCAGCGCACGACCCGGCGCATCGGGCTGACGCCGGAGGGGGAGACCTATCTCGTGGACGGGGCGCGCGTGCTGGAGGAGCTCGAGGCCCTGGAGCGCACCGTGGCGGGGAGCCGCGCGGCGCCGAAAGGCCTGCTGCGGATCGCGGCCAGCTTCGGCTTCGGGCGCAGGCACATCGCGCCGGCGCTGTCCAGGTTCGCGCGCCGGTTTCCCGAGGTGGAGCTGCAGTTGGAGCTCACCGATCGGCCGGTGAATCTGATCGAGCAGGGGATCGATCTGGAGGTGCATGTCGGCGAGCCGCCCGACGCGCGCCTGACCGCGCGGCTGCTGGCGCGCAACCGGCGCGTGCTGTGCGCGTCGCCGGCGTATCTGAAGCGGGCGGGCGAGCCGGCGTCGCCGCGCGAGCTGGCGCGGCATGCCTGTCTGTTCATCCGCGAGAGCGGCGAGACCTTCGGGACCTGGCACCTGCGGCAAGGCGCGCGCAAGGAGACGGTCAAGGTGCGGGGGCCGCTGGCGGCGAATGACGGCGAGAGCGTGCTCGCCTGGGGCCTGGATGGACACGGCGTGTTGATGCGCTCGCTGTGGGAAGCGGCGCCGATGCTGCGCTCAGGGCGGCTGCGGCCGGTGCTGGCGGAGTGGGAGCTGGCGCCGGCGGACATCCATCTCGTCTATCCGCCGCGCGCGCAACTCGCCGCGAAGACGCGCGCGCTGGTGGACTTCCTGCTGGAGCGCTTCGAGCCGCATCGCGAAGGCGACGGAGGATGGTGATGCGGGGCAATTTGTCCTAGGGCGTTCTGTCCTAGGACGATCTGTCCCTTCCGCGCTGGCGCGAAGTTGAGAACACTTCGAGCCCATGGACCCGCTGATCCTCGCGCGCATGCAGTTCGCGCTCAACATCACCTTCCACATCCTGTTCCCGACGATCACGATCGCGCTGGGCTGGGTCGTGCTCTTCATGCTCTGGCGCTGGCGGCGCACCGGCGAGTCCGCGTGGGTCGCCGCCTACCAGTTCTGGACGAAAGTCTTCGCGCTGAGCTTCGCGCTCGGCGTCGTGAGCGGCGTGACGATGAGTTTCCAGTTCGGCACGAACTGGCCCGGCTTCATGGAACGCGCCGGCAACATCGCCGGCCCGCTGCTCGGCTACGAGGTGCTCACCGCCTTCTTCCTGGAGGCGGGTTTCCTCGGGATCATGCTGTTCGGCCGCGAGCGGGTCAGCCCGCGCGTCCACCTCATCGCCACCGCGACGGTCGCCTTCGGCACGACGCTGAGCGCGTTCTGGATCCTCAGCCTCAACTCCTGGATGCAGACGCCGGCCGGCTACGAGATCCGCGATGGCGTCGTGCATGCCGTCGATTGGTGGGCGGTGATCTTCAACCCGTCATTCCCTTACCGCCTGGCCCACAAGCTGCTCGCCTCGGGGCTGACGGTCGCCTTCCTGCTCAGCGGTGTCAGCGCCTGGCAGATGCTCAAGGGCGCGACGCGGCCGGAGACCCGGCGCGTGATGCGGCTGGGGCTCACGATCGGCGCGGTGCTGATCCCGCTGCAGATCGCCGCCGGTGACCTGCATGGCCTGAACACGCTCCAGCACCAGCCGGCCAAGATCGCCGCGATGGAGGGCGTGTGGACCACCGAGCGCGGCGCGCCGCTGCTGCTGTTCGCGCTGCCCGACGAGCAGGCCAGGGAGAACCGGCTCGCCATCGGCATTCCGCGCCTGGCCAGCCTCATCCTCAAGCACGACGCCGCGGGCGAGATCCGCGGCCTGGATGCATTCGAAGGCGCGCATCCGCCGGTCAAGCCGCTGTTCTTCGGCTTTCGCGTGATGGTGGGCGTGGGCATGCTGATGCTGGTCTTCGCCTGGGGCGGCTGGTGGCTGTACCGCCGCTCGGGCTGGCTGCGCCTGCCGCGCGCGTGGCTGTGGGGCCTGGCGCTGATGAGCTTCTCCGGCTGGATCGCGACGGTCGCCGGCTGGTACGTCACCGAGATCGGCCGGCAGCCCTTCATCGTCTACGGCCTGCTGCGCACCAGCGAGGTCGCGGCGCGCAACCCGGGCTCGATGATCGCCGCGTCGCTGGCGGGCTACGCCACGGTTTACCTCGCGCTGCTCATCGCCTACATCGCCGCCATCAAGCGGATGGCGGAGAAGAGCGCCCCGCTCGCGCCCGCATCGCCAGCAGCGCTCGCGTCGCCCGCATCGCCCGCATCGGCGCGGGATCCAGCCCCCGTGATTTCGAGGACCTTCGCATGAACACGCTGCCCGCCTTGAACGCTGCGCAAGGCAGCGCGCTGCCTGTGATCTTCATGGCTCTGATGGGGCTATCCCTGCTGATCTACGTCGTGCTGGATGGCTACGACCTGGGCGTCGGGATGCTGTCCGCGGCGGTGCGCGGGGGGGATCGTGACCGGATGATCGCGTCCATCGGCCCCTTCTGGGATGCCAACGAGACCTGGCTGGTGCTGGCCGTGGGCCTGCTGCTGATCGCCTTCCCGAAGGCGCAGGGCGTGGTGCTGACGGCGCTCTACGCGCCGGTGGCGCTGATGCTGCTGGGGCTGATCCTGCGCGGCGCGGCCTTCGATTTCCGCGCCAAGGGCAACCCCGCGCACAAGCGCGGCTGGGACTGCGCCTTCGCGGCCGGATCGGCGCTGGCGTCGCTCACGCAGGGGTGGATGCTGGGACGGTACGTCACCGGCTTCGACGATCGCGCGGGGGCGCTGGTCTTTGCCGGCGGCATCGCGCTGGCGCTGACCGCTTGCTATGTGCTGCTGGGCGCGGGCTGGCTGCTGATCAAGACCGAGGGCGAGCTGCAGCGGCGCGCGGCCGTGTGGGCCAAGCGGGCGTGGCCAGCGGTCGTGGCCGGGCTGGCGCTGGTGTCGATCGCGTCGCCGTGGATGAGCGCCACGGTGCGGGCGCGCTGGTTCGACATGCCGGGGATCATCGCGCTGGCGCCGCTGCCGCTGATGGCCTTGCTGGCGCTGGCGGCGCTGCGCGGGCTGCTGAACTCGCATCGCGTGCTGGGCAAGCTCTGCTGGGCGCCGCTGGCGCTGATGGGGGTCGTGCTCACGCTGAGCTTCTTCGGCCTCTCGTACAGCCTCTATCCGTTCGTCGTCATCGACCGGATCACGCTGTGGCAGGCTGCCGCGGCGGACGAGTCGCTGCGCTTCCTGCTGATCGGCGCGGTCCTCACGATGCCGGTGATCCTGGCCTACAGCCTGTTTTCATACAGCGTCTTCAAGGGCAAGGCGACGGCATTGGCCTACTGACGGCACTCCTCCGGTTCACCGACGCGCTCATCGCTGGCTAGCCCGCATGAACTCCCTCGCCCCGCGTGCGCGGGGAGAGGGCAGGGGAGAGGGGGGCGTCGAAGTACGGCGGTGGTGGCGTGCGACGAGCCCTCACCCCCCTCTCCCGCAAGCGGGCGAGGGAGTTCAAGAGGGGGAGCGAAGAGGGAGAGGAGAAGATGGCAACATCGCCACTTCCGCCGCGAGGCGCGTCTCTCCCAAGAACTCCATGGACATCCCGTCGTTGCTTTCCCTGGCCGAGCTGGCCTGGCCGGTGCTGCTCAAGGGCACCGGCTACACCTTGCTTTTCGCGGTGATGGCGATGATCTTCGGGTTGCCTCTGGCGGGCCTGATCACGCTGGTGCGTGTCCTTCGCCTGCCGATCCTGGACAAGCTGATGGCCATCTACGTCAGCGCGATGCGCGGCACGCCGCTGCTGGTGCAGGTCTTCATCGTCTACTACGGTCTCCCGAGCATCGGCATCGAGTTCTCCCCGCTGGTTGCCGGCGTGCTGACGCTGACGCTGAACGTCGCCGCCTACATGAGCGAGACCCTGCGTGGCGCGATCGGCGCGATCGAGCAGGGCCAGTGGCTGGCGGGCACCTCGCTCGGCCTGAACCGCCACCAGACGCTGCGCTACGTGATCGGTCCGCAGGCCTTGCGCGCCGCCGTGCCCAGCCTGTCCAACAGCCTGATCTCGCTGATCAAGGACACCTCGCTGGTGTCGGTGATCGCGGTGACCGAGTTGATGCTCGCCACCAAGGAGGTGATCTCCACCACCTTCCAGCCCTTTCCGCTCTACATGGCCGCCGCGGCGATCTACTGGCTGCTGAGCTTCGCCTTCGAGCAGGTGCAGAAGTGGATGGAGAAGCGGATGGCCTATCCGCATTGAGCGGCCACGTCCGAGCGGCGCGGGCGGGCATCGCCCGCCGCGCCGCCTGGAGCCGCGATAGTCTCCCTCCATGAGCGCCGCCCCGATGACCCACGCCCCCTCGCATTTCTCCACGCACCTGCGCCTGGTCGGCATGGCGGTGCTGTGGGGCGCGTCCTGGCCCTGGGGACGGGTGCTGGCGCAGTCCATGCCGCCGTTGGCCGCCGCGGCCTGCCGCTTCCTGATCGCCGGGGCGATCCTGATGATCTGGCTGGGCAGCACCGGCCGCCTGGCGGCGCTGCGCCACTGGAGCGCGAGCCGCTGGGCCGGCATGGTGCTGGCCGCCAGCTTCGGCGTCTTCGGCTACGCGACCTTCTTCATGAGCGGTCTCAAGCATGTGCCCGCTGGCAAGGGCGCGCTGGTGATCACGCTGAATCCGGTCATCACGCTGCTGCTCGCGGCGTGGATCTTCCATGAGCGTCTGAACAAGCGCATCGGCCTGGGCATGGCGCTGGCCGCCATTGGCGCCGCGGTCGTGATCACCAAGGGCGAGCCGTGGCATGTCTTCGACGGCCGCGTCGGCATCGGCGAGTTGCTGCTGCTGGGCTGCGTCGCCTGCTGGGTCGCGTACACGCTGATCGGCCGCAAGGTGATGGCCGGCGTCGACGCGCTGACCACCACCGCCATCACCGCCGCGATCGGCGCGCTGATGCTGGCGGCGCTGACGCTGGCGGTCGACGGCGCCGCCGGGGTCGCCGGCGTGCTGGCCGCGCCGCGCAACGCCTGGCTCTGCATGGCCGGCATCACCGTCGGCTCGACGGCGCTCGCCTACGCCTGGTACTTCGACGGCGTGAAGGCGCTGGGCGCGGGCGCCGCCGCCGGCTACATCACGCTGGTGCCGGTGTTCGGCGTCGTGTTCTCGGCGATGTGGCTGGGCGAGGTCGTCGACGCCTCGCTGCTGGTGGGCGGCACCATGGCCATCGCGGGCACGGCGCTGATGAACCTCGGCCGGCGCTGAGCGGCGCCACCGCCGCCGCGCGGAGAGAATGCGCCGATGCATCCGCTCCGAGTCCTGGCGCTGACGCGCCGTCATCCTTCCGCCATCCTGCTGGTGGTGCAGCTGCTGGGCCTGGTGCTCTACCCGCTGCTCGAGACCAGCCGCTGGGCGCCGCTGGCGCTGGGGGCCTTCGGCATCGCCGTGCTGGTCTTCACCACGCGCATGGTGCGCAGCACGCCGGGCCTGACCTGGATCAGCGTCACCATCGCGCTGCCCGCGATCGTGATGCTCCTGCTGCAGGCCTTCCTCGGCATGCACGCGTTGCTGCCCTGGTCCTCGGCGCTGGAGGCGCTGTTCTACTTCTACGCGGCCGCCAGCCTGATCGCCTACATGATGAGCGACTGGCACGCCACCACGGACGAGCTCTTCGCCGCCGGCGCAACCTTCACGCTGCTGGCCTGGGGCTTCGCGCACGCGTTCGTGGTGGTGCAGTCGATCCAGCCGGGCAGCTTCGCCGCGGCGGTCGATCCCCAGGCGCCGCGCAGCTGGACCGAGCTGATGTTCCTGAGCTTCGCGCTGCTGTCGAGCACCGGCATCGGGGACGTGATCCCGGTGCGGCCGCTGGCGCGGGCGATGACCACGATCGAGATGTTCGTCGGCGTCATGTACCTGGCCGCCGTCGTGTCGCGGCTGATCGGGCTGACGCTGATCCGCAAGCGCCAGCTGTCCGACATCGATTGACGCGGACGCGGTGCGCCAGCGCGCCTCGCCTTGCGATTCGTCAAGGCCGTGTCCGCGCTGGTGCAGTCCGCGCGCGAAACGGCTTGGCCGCGTCCTATCGTCGCCCGCTTTTCACAAGGATCCAGCGTGATCAAGGGAGCGGCGATGCCGATGGAACTCTTCAACGAAGGCGGGCATCGGTGCCTGATGTTCAGCGACTTCGGCCATGACGATGGCGTGCAGGCCAACCAGTTCCTGATCGTGGACGGCCACACCGGCGCCGTCATCGACCCGGGCGGCAACCTGGCCTACAACGACCTCTACATCGGCATGACGAGCTGCTTCCCGCCGCACCGGCTGTCGGCGATCCTGGCCTCGCATGCCGATCCGGACATCATCGCGTCGCTGGACCGGTGGATGACGGCGACCGCGGCGCCGGTCTACATCTCGACGATCTGGGAGCGCTTCGTCCCGCATTTCTGCAAGCCGGGCAAGACGGCGGGCCGCGTCATCGGCATCCCGGACCGCGGCATGCGCATCGCCATCGGCGCGAGCGAGCTGGTGGCGCTGCCGGCGCACTTCATGCACTCGGAGGGCAACTTCCAGTTCTGGGACGCGGCGAGCGGCATCCTGTTCTCGGGCGACCTGGGCGTGTCGATCGGCGTCGACCCGGGGCAGCCGATTTCGGAACTCGGCCCGCACATCGCATCGATGGCGGCCTTCCACCGGCGCTACATGGTCAGCGGCAAGGTGCTGAAGCTGTGGGCGGAGATGGTTCGCCCGCTGCCGATCCGGATGATCGTGCCGCAGCACGGCGCGCCGCTGGTGGGCGCCGCGGTGGGGCAGTTCATCGACTGGGTCGGGACACTGAAGTGCGGCATCGACCTGGTCACGCAGCGCGACTACGCGATGCCGTGATCAACAACTGATCAGGACTTCGACGGCGGATCGTCGCGGCGCAGCAGCCGGTCGACGCCTGCGGCGTCGGTGGCGCGCGTGGTGAGGTCCTTGGCCCAGGCCAGGCCCTTCTTCGCCGCGCTCATCGCCTTCGCGGCTGCGTCGGCGGTGGTGCTGCGGACCTGATCCGCGCTGGGCAGGCGTTCCTGCGTCCAGGTGGCGGCCTTCTTCGCGGCGTCCGCGGCCTGGACGGCGGCCTCACCGGCCTGGGCCCGCACCTGATCGATGGCGGGCAGCCGCTGCTGCGTCCAGTCGGCCGCGTCGGCCAGCACCGTCTTCACCTGGCCGGCCGCGCCGCCGGCCATCGTCACGGTCTGGTTCCAGCGCCGGGACAGCTCGCCCGCGGGCGCGGTCGCGAGCAGGCGCACGACGGTGTCGAGCGCCTCGGTCTCCGCGGGCGTCAGCGGGCCGCCGGCCTCCAGCATGCCGCGCATGAAGACGCCCAGCTCCTTGGCGATGGTGGCGTGGTTGCAGTCGGGGTTCAGGTGCAGGAACTCGGCGCCCTCGGCGGCCATCGCCTCGAGCTCGCTGCCGCCCAGCCGTGCCTCGACGGCGGCGACCGATTGCTCGACGAAGCCGCGATCGAGGCCCCAGTCGGCGATCAGGTGATCGATCAGGTACTGGCGCTCAGCGGGCTCGACGGCGCCGTCGACGGCCGCGAGCCGCAGCGACAAGGGCGCGATCAGGTCGAACAGCGCCAGGCCCAGGGTGTCGAGCGGGGTGTTGAGGTATTTGGGGATCTCGATGACGCGCTCGCCCTTGGTCGAGCTGAGCAGCCGGTACATGCCGTAGCAGGCGCCGCCGGAGGCGAGGGCGGCGAGCGCGACCCAGCCGATCGGCGTGGCGGAGGCGCCGAGCAGCGATGCCACCATGCCGGTCTTGGCGACGGCGGCGCCGGCGCCCGCGGCGCCCAGGACGTCCCAGACCTCGCGGCCGCGGTTGATCATGCGCAGCGAGGCGTAGGCGGCCTCGCCGATGGCGAGCTTGGCCTTGAAGCGCAGCGGGTCGGCGACCACGTGGTCGACGCCCTTGAGCTCGGGCGGGGGCAGCAGCAGCGGCGCGGAGGCGGTCATGCGGAAGACTCCAGACGAATGGGGAGGAGTCTAGCGAAGCAGTCAGACCTCCCCATCGCCGGAATCCAACGCGCCGGATCAGCGCTTCACAGACGCATCGATCGCCTTGCGCGCCAGGAAGGACTGGTCGCTGAACAGGCCGTCCATGCCGAGTTTCAGGAAGGCCTCGATCTGTCCGGCCAGGTTGCCGATCGCGGCGGGGTCGGCACTGCTATCGAACTCGTCGGGCAGGAAGTTGTTCTCCGCGCGGAAGGTCCAGCCATGCACGACCAGCCCCGCCGCGTGCGCGTCCTTCACCAGCGTCGTCGGCGTGCCCAGACGGCCCGCCACCAGCGGGATCATCAGGTTCGTGTTCGCGCCGATGCCCTGCGCGTAGCTGGCGATCTCGGCCAGGCCGGCCGGCTTGGCCAGGTCGGCGTAGCTTCGCTTGTCCCCGCTGAGCGTGAAGTCATAGGGCTGGCCCGAGCCGTTGAGCAACTGCACCAGCGGCACGCGCGTCATGCGGTTCAGCTTGCGCAGGTTGCCGACCTCGAAGGACTGGATGAACACCGGGGCGTCCGGGCCGCGGTAACCGTACTTGTTGAGCAGCCGCACCAGCGGTTCCTCCAGCGGCTTGCCGATGCCGGCGAAATAGCTCGGGTGCTTGGTCTCCGGATACACGCCGATGGGCTTGAGCCTGCGGCCATGGCCCCATGGACCCTCCTTGACGTCCTTCCCGTCCCTTGACTCGCGGGCCTCCTGCTCCCGCCGCGCGTTGGCCTGCTGGACCAGCCGCAGGACCTCCTCGAAGGTGGGAATCTCGAACATGTCGTTGAAGCGCGCGTTGGCCGGACGGATCTGCGGGATGCGCTCACGGGCGCGCAGCGTCTTGAGCTCGGCGAGCGTGAAATCCTCGGTGAACCAGCCGGTGATCGCGACGCCATCTATCGTCTTCGTGGCCTTGCGGGACGCGAACTCCGGACGCTCCGCCACGTCGGTCGTCGCCTCGCGGACCGAACCGTCAGGACTCAGGATCGCGATCGCGTTCTCGTGGCGTGCCACCAGCACGCCGTCCTTCGTCAGCACAAGGTCCGGCTCGACGTAATCGGCGCCTTGCTCGATCGCCAGCCAGTACGCGGCCAGCGTGTGCTCCGGCACATAGCCGCTGGCGCCTCGATGGGCGATCAGCAGCGGCGCCTTGGCGCGCGGCGGGTGTTGCCAGTCGTGGGCGCAGGCGCCCGTCGTCAGCGCGCAGGCGGCGACGGTGGCAAGGACAGCGGTGCGAAGCAGCTTCATGCGGGACTCTCCATCGGACGAGTGAAACGTTCCGGGCGGCCGCCTGCGCGCGTGCGAGCGGCGTGATGATCGCGTCGGAACAACGTGAGGTGCCCGGAGGGTAGGGGGCTGGCGATGAAGCTTTGATGATGAGCGTTCGGGGGGACGTCCCCTGAAACAGGTCTTACATCCGGCTCGCGGTCAGGAGGCCAGCGGGAGGACCTCGTCGCTGCCCGAGGGGCGGCAGTCGGCATCCAGCGGTGTCCAGCCGCGGCGCACGACGACCTCGCGGGCAAAGGCGCAGAACTCGATGCGCTGCGCGCGCGGCGCGAGCCGGTGCGCGAAGGCCTCGAGCGCCGGCGGCGTGGAGACGCGCAGCCGCATCGCATAAAGGTCGTCGAGCGGGTGATCGTCGGTGTGGATCAGCGGCACGAACTGGGCCGCGAACATGACCGCGTGGGAACGCACCACCACTGGTGCCGGGTCGTAGCCAAGTTCACTCAGCCAGCGCTGCGCCCGCGCGCGCGAAGGCGCGTCGAGCTCATGCGCCTCGGCGGCTGGCGCCCAGGCGAAACCCATCAGCTCCGCGACCCATTGGTTGCAGTTCTGATAGCGGGTGCTGAAGGCGAAGGCGCTCGCGCTGTAACGCGGCGAGAGCAACGCGAGCGCGAGCCGGTTGTCCAGCGCGCGCTGCGCGAGCCGCGCGCCGTCCTCATCGGGCAGCGTGACGATCGACAGCCGGATCGGCGCGGTGTTGCCGGCGCTCAGCAAGAAGCCGGCGAGGCCCTGGTCATAGAGCCTGGCGCGCGACTCGTTGCAGGCGTAGTAGAGCTGCCGCACCGACCAGGGGCCATTTCGGCTGTCCTTCAGCGCGAGGCCGGCGTGCGAGTACAGCAGCTGGAAGCGGCTCAGGTCCGTGCCCGATCGCGAGACCAGCGCCGCCGAGGCGCCGCTCGCTTCGAGCGCGCGGCGTGCCATCGCGACGACCTGCAGCTGCCGATCCTGGTCGGTGGCGCTGAGGTCCGCGGGGCGGTCGCAGAACTGTCCGGCGTGGACCCGCGGTGCGGCGGCGAGCGCCGCGATCAGCGCCGCCGCCTTCCAGCCGATCACAAGGTCACCGGATGCGACTCAAGTTCGCGATGCCAGTCGTCGCGCAGCGCCAGCAGGAAGGCCTGCTGGTTCTCGGCGCGCGCGAACTCGTAGCCGTAGTCGCGCTGGCGCGCCAGCACGCGGTCGCCGACCCGCAGCGGCTGGCCGGCGACGGCCTGCTTGGGGACGTAAAGGAAGAACTCGGTGCCGCCTTCGGCGCGCACCGGCTCCAGGCGCAGGCGGGTGGTGTCGGGGCGGCCGGCCGCGTCCTCGACGGCAAGGACCTTGTACTCACCCTCGGCGACCTTGCGGTCACGGCTGGAGCTGTCGCTGGATTGGCCGATCGAGTCGGACAGCTGGCGCGAGGAGACCGAACCGGCGCTCGAGGCGGAGGTCGCGATGCTGTCGGCGCGCGCCGGCGCGGCGGCGAAGCCCGCCAGCGCCGCAGTGATGGCCATCGTGGCGGAGAAAAGGGAGGAGCGGGAGAAGCTGTGGCGCATAAGACCATCCATGTGCAAGTCGATCCGGCCGCGAAGCGGCGGCCGGGCCAGGCAAGCATAGGCCAATGCGGAAAGTCAGGTGTCCGGGTCGGCGCACTTCTCGAACACCT
Organism: Roseateles sp.; assembly: GCF_039595595.1. Taxonomy (GTDB): domain Bacteria; phylum Pseudomonadota; class Gammaproteobacteria; order Burkholderiales; family Burkholderiaceae_C; genus Roseateles. Next base: position 33,996 of record NZ_JBCNLG010000016.1, read on the forward strand.
GCTTCAAGCGATCGATTTGGCTCTCCATGACCTTGCGGTCAATCTCGTGCTCCAAGCGGTAGTCCGCGATCACCCTGAGATGGCGCAATTTGGCGAGCAGTTCACCCAGTGCCTCGGACCGATCCATGAGCGCCTTGCCGCAGAACGGATTTGGCTCGCTCAACCGATCGATCAATTGCGCGTGGGTTCCGCCCCGTGGCCGGCAGGTGCTCTTGTAGGGAAGGAGCGCCTCCCATCGCTGACAGCGGTGATACGACGCGTAATAGGCCCGGGAGACGGCTGAGCGGCGCCGGACCTCCGTCGTGGCATTCCGGGCTTGATCCTCGGCATCGCGCCGGAGCAGCTTGGCGGTGATGTGCATGGCGGTTCACTCCTCGTCATCGCCATCTTCATCGTCCCCCTGCTCCCGGTCTGGCCTCGGCGGCCAATGCGCGGGATCGTAGGGATGGACGGACTCATAGCTCACGCTGAATCCAGCGCGCCCGGCATGGCAGGCGCTCTTGAGCCGCCACAAGTCCTCGCTCAGCTTCAGGGCGCGATAGCTGTCCGTGTCCACGGTCAGTTCAAGGTGCACATTCTGGAAGCCGCACTCGTCCAGCCAGAAGCAGACGCCCACCGGCCCTGCGCACAGCGGAACCTCCTTCATCTTCAGAACCGCCAGAGCCAAGCGCAAGATGAGGTAGGCATCGATGCAGCGCATCTCCTTCTCCTCAAAGAGCGAGGTCAACTGCTGCGCGAGGGCGCCCCAGTCCACGACTTCCTTGTTGTTGACCGGCAAGTCGCATAGGGGCCAGCGATGCACTTTCTCCGGGTGCCTCAACAGATGAACCAAGGCTGCTACCCCTTCGCCCCAGGCGCCGGGCGGGACGGCCGGCAACCCGTCGCCGTGCGGTGCGTCAGTCACGAGCGCCTCGTCCACCGCCACGTCCTTCAACACTGCACTCATCGCGCTCATCCTTTCTCGACTGCACATTCATCCCGAATGCCCTGCAGTCTGACGATGAGCCGGTCGCGATTCACTCCCTCCGAAGGGCGCATCGCCGGGGGATACCGGTTCGAGTAGGCCGGTCCCCCCACGCATATCGATAGTGAGGATGGACGTTCGCGGGGCCAGGCCTTGCCTGACCCGCACGCTCAGTTCAACTCACTCGCCGGCACCACCGGCAGCACGATGCTCGACGGCCGCTGCGGGCCAGCCAGGATGGTCGTCACATTGCCGTTCGCCTGCGCCTGCTGCGGCCCCGGCCAGATGCCCTGCGCCTGGTTGCTCGCGCTGACCGCGATCCGCAGCCGGTGCCCCGCGCGCACCAGCGCCGCCACCGGGAAGACCTCCACCGGCACCAGCATCGGCTCGTTCGCCACCACCGGCTGCGCGGCCGCCGTGGTGAACGGATGCCAGGGCTGGATCATCGTCCCGTTGACGAAGCGCGAGCGGCTCGGATCCACGGCGCGGTGTGCCGCTGACATCAACCCATGCGTCAGCGGCTTGACCGCGCCGGTCGCCGGATCGACGTCGTCGACACGCACCGACAGCGCCGCCTGCGTGCGCGTCGCCGAGATCCACAGGTCCGCCTGGATCGGGCCGTTCAGGTAGAGGTCCTGGGCCATCGGCGCGGTCTCGTAGACCGCCGCGCCCTGCAGCGACTCGACGCGCGCGCTGTCCGTGTAGCAGGGCCGCGGCAGCAGCCCCGCCAACCCCAGCGTCCACTGCACCTGGCTGGCCGAGCAGTCGCTGTGATCACGCACCTGCACGCTCGCGGTGAACAGCGTGCCCAGCGCCGTGCCGCGCGCGGCCGTCGGGGCGGGCGGCTCGCTCACGGTCCAGCCCGCCGCCGTCGCCGGCATGCGCGCCGCGAGGCTGCCATCCGGCTGCAGATACCAGCGCTGCGGCGCCATGCGCGGATGCGGCCAATCGCTGGCCGTCGCGAAGCGCGGCGCGCCTTCGCCGTAGCCATCGACGAACTGCGTCACCGCCGGCAGCGCCTGCGCGCCGGTCTCGCGTCCCTGCAGGTACTGGTCGAACCATTGCAGCAGCAGCGAGGTCGTGCTCGGCGGACCGAACGACGGCGCGCCGCCATAGCCGCCCATGCCCGCCTGCACCGACTGCAGATGCGCGCCCGGCAGGATTGCCAGCTTGGCCGGCACGTTGCGCTTGAGCTGCTCGTACAGCAGCGGCTGGTCGCGCTGGAAGATGTCCAGCGACGCGCCGACGATGAAGGTCGGCACGCGGATCTTCCCGGCGCTCTCGATTGGCGAGCGCGAGGCCCAGAAGCCGCCGTCATCGGTCGCGATGCCGCTCGTGCCGGCGACGAAGCCGTCGAAGGTCGGCGCGTACCAGGCGCCGATCGCCGCGACATGGTCGTCGGTGGCCGCGTTGATCTGGCTCGCGAACCAGGGATTGAGCAGCAGTTCCGGCGCATTCGCGACGCTGAGCGACTGTGTCAGCGGCAGCCAGGTGCTGAGGAACTGCGCGTTGAACAGGCCGCCGGTGGCCGCGACGCCGCGGAAGGCGTCGCCCATCGGCACCTGCGCGAAGGCGGCCTTCACCGCCGGATGCTGCTGCCCCGCGGTCAGCAGCGAGCTGATGCCCAGATAGGAGGTGCCCGCCACGCCGATGCGGCCATTGAAGAAGGGCTGCCGCGTGACCCAGTCGACGGCCTCGCGGTAGGCCTGCTGCTCCTCGGCGCCGATGAGCTGCGTGACGCCGCCGCTCATGCCGGTGCCATGCGCGTCGATCGCGACGGTGACGTAGCCGCGCCGCACCATGAACTGGTCCAGCCCGCCGATCAGCAGCGTATTGCCGCCGGCCGGCGTGAAGACGCCGAGGAACTGGCCGACGTCGATCCGATAGGCGGTCTGCGTCAGCACGACAGGGAATCGCCCCGGCTTCGGAAAGCCCAGGAAGTCCGCCGGCATCGACACCAGCACCGCCAGCTGCCGGCCCGAAGACAGCCGGATGAACTGCAGCGGCAGCGTGACCGCGCGCGGGTAGTCGGGCGCCCGCGTATAGGCCGAAGCCGGCCAGGACGCGGTGGCGTTGGCGGTGATCGCGGGATTGGGCGCGCTGAGCGTGCCGCGCGTGCCCAGCGTGGTGGTCTGGGCGAAGGCGCCGGACAGCGGGGCGGCCATCGCGCCCGCCAGCAGGGCGATCGCGCCCGCGCGGGCAATGGCTCGCGGCGCGAGGCGGCGGGGCTTGGAAGAGGCCAGGGTCATCTCTTGTCTCCGTGGCCCGAAGGGTGGGATGGCCGCTCGAGCGGCTCTGTGCGAGTGAGCCGGCGCACCATACCGGTCCCGCGAGGCCGCGGACATGCGGGAAATCAGGAGGCCGATGGGTACGCGGCTTGCCGCGCCCGATCGGCGTGCAGCGCGCGGCCCGGGCCTGATCGGCGCCCGGCCGCTCCGGCGCGCCGGATCGCGCAACTTGTCACGGCCGCGGCGCTTGTCGATGTCGGTTTCCACGGCCGAGACCGCGCTGTAGGTCAAGCCCCTACACGCGCTCCGGCAACCGGCGTTCATCGGGAGATGGCACCGCTGGATGGCGTGCCCGGCCCGGGAAGCAGACCATGGCAGCCATGAAAGTCGCTGTCATCGAAGATCACGTTCCTGTCCGCCAGCTCCTGGTCCGCCGGGCCGAGAAGCTCGGCGGAATCACCGTGGTCGCGCAAGCGTCCGGCGAGGACGAGGCCGTGGAAGCCGTGCTGGCCACCACGCCCGATGTCGTGCTGCTGGACCTGCGGCTGGCGCAGGGCACGGGACTGTCGGTGCTGCAACGCCTGCGCGGCCACGATTACGCGGGCCGCGTCTTCGTGCTGAGCGCAGAGGCCGCCGACACCTGCGCGACCCTGTGCCGTCACCGCGGCGCCGATGCCTTCTACGACAAGGCCTTCGATTTCGAGCAACTGCTCAGCGATCTGCAAGAGCTGTGCCGCCGTGGCGCAGCCCTGGTGACCATGAATGGCGGCATGAACGCCGACCTTTGCGCTGCCGCCCACGGCTGACCGGACCCCCAAGGAGGACCCGCCATGAAGCTCGCCATCTCTCTGCCTTCGCTGCCGAAACTCCCCCGGCTGCCCCGGTGGTCGATGCCGGCGCTGCCGGCGCTGTCCTGGTCCGCCCGCGGCCCCATGGCCCGGTGGCTGCTGGTGGGCAACCTGCTGATGGTCGCGGCGCTGGTCGCGATGTCGGCGCTCAGCTTGTGGAACCTGCGCCTGACCGACACCGACCGGGCCCGCGACGTGGTCGAGAACCTCGCCCAGAACATCGCGGTCGAGGTCGGCGCCGAGATGCGCAACACCGACAACGCACTCGCCACGATCGCGCTGCGCTACCGCAGCGCGCGGCCGTCGCCCGACCAGACCGCGATGGTGGCCCACCTGCTGGAGGAGCAGCGCGGCCTGCTGCCGCAGGTCGCGGCGCTGCGCATCGCCGACGTCAACGGCACCGTCGTCACCGGCCTGATGCCCGGCGAGCGCCCCTTCAACATCGGCGACCGCGCCTACTTCGCCCAGGCCCGGCTGACCGACGCCATGGTCGTCTCCGAGCCGCTGAACAGCCGCACCCAGGGTCACTGGTGCGTGATCCTGGCGCGCCGCCTGATCGACCACGACGGCAAGTTCGACGGCATCGTCTACGCCGTCGTCACGGCGCAGCACTTCGTCGACCGCTTCAGCGGCGTGGCGCTGGGCCCGTCGGGCGCGGTGTCGCTGCGCTCGGAGGGGATGAACCTGGTGGCGCGCTTCTCCGCCAGCGAGCCCAGCTCCACCAAGGGCTTCGGCAAGAAGGCGCTGTCCGACGAGGCGCTGCGCTCGCTCGCCCAGAACCCGGAGCGCGGCGTCTACATCACGCCGACGGCGCTGGACCGCGTCGAGCGCATCACCGCCTACCGCAAGGTGCCGGGCTACGGCATGACGCTGTTCACCGGCATGAGCACCGAGTACTTCCTCGCCGGCTGGCGCGGTCAGGTGGTGCAGCAAGCGCTCCTGGCGGCGCTGGTGGCGCTGGCCGTGGCGGCGGCGTCGGGCCTGATCCATCGCATCCACCGCGGCGAGCGCCGCGCCCGCGACGCGCTGCAGCAACTGGCGCGCGAGCAGGACGCGATGCTGCAGAACGACCTGATCGGCATGGTGCGGATCCGCGATGAACAGGCCGTGTGGGGCAATCCGGCGCTGGAGCGCATGTTCGGCTACGGCCCCGGCGAGCTGGTCGGCCAGCCCTCGCACCTGCTCTTTCTGAGCCAGCAGGAACACGCCCGCGTCCGTGATGCCGGCAGCGCCGCGATCCGCTCGGGCGATCGCTTCCACACCCAGCTGCGCATGCGCCGCAAGGACGGCGGCGAGTTCTGGGTCGACCTGCACGGCACCGTGCTGTCCGAGACCGAATCGATGTGGATGCTGGTCGACATCGACGGCCTCAAGCGCAGCGAGGAACAGGCCCAGCACCTGGCGCTGCGCGACGTGTTGACCAATCTGCCCAACCGGCGCCTGTTCGAGGAGAAGGTCGGCGACGCGATCAACGCGGCGCGCCGCACGGGCCGCGGCTTCGCGGTCTGCTACCTGGACCTGGACGGCTTCAAGCCGATCAACGACCAGCACGGCCACGAAGCCGGCGACGAGGTGCTGACCGAAGTCGCCCAGCGCCTGCAGGACCTGGTGCGCAGCAACGACGTGGTGGCGCGGCTGGGGGGCGACGAGTTCGCGATCCTGCTCTCCGACGTGGCGCGGCCCTCCGATGTCGAGCAGACGCTGCAGCGCTGCCTCTTCTCCATCCAGCGCCGCATCACGCTGGACAGCGGCGAGAAGGTGTCGGTCGGCGCCAGCATCGGCGCGGTGCTGGGCGGCGGCGACGATGGCTGCCGCGAGTTGCTGCACGCCGCCGACGAGGCGATGTACGCGGTCAAGCGCAGCGGCAAGGGCCAGATCCGGCTGGCCGGCCAGGGCCATTCCGAATGGGCGGTGGCGGCATGACCCCGCAATGAGCGACAGCGTCCCGGGCCGTGCGGGCCGCGGGGAAGGGCGACTGGCGTAGCGCCGCGCTCAACCTTTGGGCACGATCGGCCGATGTGACGGGAAGCGCCCTTCGCGGGCTGCGGCGGCGACCGCGCCCGCGCAGGGATGACCTCAAGGTTCAACCAAGGGAGGAAGAATCACATGAACATCGGCACCTGGCGTTTGTCCACGCAGTTGACCGCGTCCTTCGTGCTGCTGGTGGCGCTGTGCGCGCTGGTCGGCGGCATGGGACTGCTGCAGATGAGCCGTGTCCACGACGGCACCACCGAGATCGCCGAGGACTGGCTGCCCAGCATCCAAAGCATGGCGGCGATCCGCGTCAAGGCGAACCAGATCCGGCGCATGGAGCCGGATCACCTGCTCTCCACCGACCGCGAGGAGATGGCCCAGATCGAGCGCGCCATCGAGCACGCCCGCAAGGAGCTGATGGCTGCCGAGAAGGCCTATCAGCCGTTCATCTCGAGTGACGAGGAACGCCGGCTCTACGCCGAGGTGGCCGCGGCGCGCGACCGCTATTTCGCGGCCCAGGAGACGCTGCTGAAGCTCTCCCGCGATGACGGGGCGGACGCCCAGGCGCGCGCCTTCTTCCGCTCGGAGTCGCGCAGCAGCTTCAACACCTGGGTGAAGGCGATCGAGCGCACGGCCGACTACAACGCGCATGGCAGCGAGCAATCGCGGCTGGCCGCCGCCGAGGGCTACGTGGCGGGTCACCGCTGGACGCTGCTGCTGACCCTGGCGGCCGTGGTGCTGGCGGTCGGTCTGACCTGGCTGCTGACGCGTCACGTGCGGCGGCTGCTGGGCGGCGATCCGGCGGAGGCGGCGCAGCTGGTGCGCCGCGTCGCGGCCGGCGACCTCAGCAGCGACATCCACGTCCGCCCCGGCGACCAGCACAGCCTGATCGCCGGCCTGCACGCGATGCAGAGCGCGCTTCGGCAGGTGGTCGGCGGCGTGCGCCAAGGCAGCGAGTCGGTGGCCAGCGCGAGTGCGCAGATCGCGATGGGCAATGGCGACCTGAGCCAGCGCACCGAGGAACAGGCCAGCGCGCTGGAACAGACCGCCGCGACGATGACCGAACTTGGCGAGACGCTCCAGCAGACCTCCGAACATGCGCAGGAAGCAGACCGGCTGGCCCGCTCCGCGAGCGAGGTGGCACAGCGCGGCGGGGCGGTGGTGACACAGTTCGTGGAGACCATGCATGGCATCGACGAGAGCAGCCGCCGCATCGCCGACATCATCGGGACCATCGATGGCATCGCGTTCCAGACCAACATCCTGGCGCTGAACGCGGCCGTCGAGGCCGCGCGGGCCGGCGAGCAGGGCAAGGGCTTCGCGGTCGTGGCGTCGGAAGTGCGCGCGCTGGCGCAGCGCAGCGCCGAGGCGGCCAAGGAAATCAAATCGCTGATCACCGTCAGCGTCGAACGCGTGGAACAGGGATCGGGACTGGTCCAGCAAGCTGGCGCGACGATGTCCGAGATCGTGGCTGCGATCGCACGCGTGACCGACGTCGTCGGCGAGATCAGCAACGCGGCACGGGAACAGTCGGCAGGCGTCAATCAAGTCGGAGAGGCGGTGAGCCAGATGGACCAGGTGACGCAGCAGAACGCGGCACTGGTCGAGGAGTCGGCGGCCGCTGCGGAAAGCCTGCGGCAGCAGGCGGACGCGCTGGTGCAATCGGTGGCGGCCTTCCGGCTGCACTGAGCGTTCCGACCCGCGGGCGCCTTCGCTCAAGCGGCGCGGGGGCCGTGACGCAGCGTGAGCAGGGTGCCCAGGGTGATGGCGGCCGCGGCGAAGGTGGGGCCGCCGAGCGCGCCGATGTGGTCGACCAGCATGCCGCCGCCGATGGCGCCGCTGGCGATGGCGATCTGGAATGCGGCGACGAGCAGGCCGCCCGCGCCCTCGGCCTGGTCCGGCGCGGCGCGGACGATCCAGGTCTGGAAGCCGACCGGGAAGGCACCGAAGGCGAAGCCCCACAGCACCACGGCGACCGCGGTGACCCAGGTGGAGGAGCCCGCCAGCAACAGGCTGGCCGCCAGCACGACGATCAGCGAGCCGCCCGCGACGATGGCGCGGCGTTCGCTGCGCTCGGCGATGAAGCCGCCGGCCAGGTTGCCGAAGAAGCCGCCGATGCCGTAGCCCAGCAGGATCGCGGAGATGGCGGAGACCGGCAGATGGGTGACGTTCTCCATCAGCGGACGGATGTAGGTGAAGCCGGCGAAGTGGCCCGAGATGACCAGCAGCACCGCCAGCAGCGCGACGCGCACGCCCGGCCGCGCGAGCAGCTCGCCCAGGACGCGCAGGTCGGGGTTGTCCTTGGGCGGCAGCCTGGGCAGGGTCAGGACTTGCGCGATCAGCGTGACGAGGCTGAGCGCGCCCGCCGCGATGAAGGCGCTGCGCCAGCCCCAGACCTCGCCCATCCACGCGCCGATCGGCGCGGCGCAGACGGTGGCGACGGAGACGCCGGCCAGGATGACCGACATGGCGCGCGCGAAGAGGTGCTCGGGGACGAGCCGCATCGCCAGCGCCGCCGCCATGGACCAGAAGCCGCCCAGCGCGACGCCCAGGATGACCCGCGCCGCGAGCAGGATGCCCAGGCTGGAGGCGGTGACCGCCATGGCGTTGGACAGGATCAGCAGCAGCGTCAGCGCGACCATGACCAGGCGCCGGTCGAAGCGCCGGGTCAGCAGCGGGATGGACGGCGCCGCGACCGCGCCGACCAGCGCCGTGGCGGTGACGGTCTGGCCGGCCGCCCCGGCGCTGACGCCCAGATCCGCCGCCATGGCGGTGAGCAGGCTGGCGGGCAGGAACTCCGCCGTGACCAGGCCGAAGACGCCCAGCGTCAGCGAGGCGATGGCGCTCCAGTGGGCGTGGCTGGCGCCGGGCAGGGCGGGCGGAAGGGCCGCCGCCGGAGAAACCGGCGGGCGGGCGTCGAGGCAGTCGGTGCAATGGGAAGTCACGGCGGAAGACAGGGCAGTGGCAATGGGGATCAGCTTACGGATAGCATCCCGGCGTTTCCATGACGGAAGAGCCGAAATGCTTGACGAATCCTCCAGAGCTGCCGCCGTCCACGCACCCGTTCATGCCCCCGTTCATGTCCCCGTCACCGGGCCGCTCCCGCCGGCGCCGCTCAAGCCGGCCGACCTGCTCACGCAGATCCTGCTGGGCCTGCGGCTGGAAGGCGTCGAGTACGGCCGCTGCCTGCTGCGCGCGCCCTGGGCCGTCGCCTTCCCGGCGCGCGCCGAGGCGCGCTTCCATTTCGTCGCCCGCGGGGGCTGCTGGCTCAAGACCGCCGGCAGCGCCGAGTGGGTGCGGCTCAATGCCGGCGACGCGGTGCTGCTGCCGCGCGGCAGCGCGCACGTGCTGGCGAGCGCGCCCGACCTGCCCGCCGTGGAGATCGATTCGCTGTCGCGCCGCGCCGTCGCCGACGACATCTATCTCGTCGGCGCGGAGGCCGAGGCCGCGGCCAGGGCGATGCCATCCGCCGAGCCGGTCGACGTGATGTTCTGCGGCGCGATGCGCTTCAACCTCGATCCGCTGCATCCGCTGCTGGCGATGATGCCGGACGCGATGCGCGCCAACGACCTGGCGCGCCGCGACCCCACCGTGCCCGCGCTGCTCGAGGCGATGGAGCGCGAGGTGGCGCTCGATCGCATCGGCGCCTGCGGGATCCTCGCGCGCATGGCCGACGTGCTGGCCGCCAGCATCATCCGCGCCTGGGTGGAGTGCGCCTGCAACGACGCCAGCGGCTGGATCGCGGCCGTGCAGTGTCCCAGCATCGGCAAGGTGATCGCGGCGATCCACGCCGAGCCCGAGCGCGACTGGAGCGTGCCCGAGCTGGCCGGGCTGATGGGCGCGTCGCGCTCGCGCTTCGCCGAGGCCTTCACCCGCACCGTCGGCGAGAGCCCGGCCAAGTACGTGGCCAAGGTGAAGATGTTCCAGGCCCGCCGCTGGATCGCCCACGACGGCATGCGCGTGGCGGTGGCCGCGGATCGGCTGGGCTATGACTCGGAGGCGTCGTTCAGCCGCGCCTTCAAGCGCATCGTCGGCCAGCCGCCCGGCGCGCTGCGCCGCGCCGCCGGGCGCCCGCCGGGGTGACACGGAGCCGGTCCCGGGCCGCCGTCCGCGAGGTCGGCGGCCTCGTTCATTTACGGCTGATTTCAAGCGGTTGCATTGATGTTCCCGCGCGTACCCGGCGTCTCGCGTCCCCCTTGTTCGCGGGGGCTGGAGGCCCGATGGCGACGGGGGCGGGACCCATTCTTGCTATGTCCCCTCCGACCCCGGAATGGAGGGCCCGGGGACCCCTGGAACGAGGCGGTTCCGTCATGGTGCAGGGCTACACTCGCCGCTCTCGCGAACGCGTGAAACGCCTCCTGGACGGGCTCGCGCACAGAAAAAACTACCAAGGTCGACAACATGCAGGTGATCAGGACTCGGGTCCTCGGGATTCAAGCGCGGCGCGCCGGCTCGGCCGCCGCGATCGCGGCGGCCGTTCTTGCCGCAACGATGCTCGCCGCCTGTGGCGGCGGCAGCGGCGCGAAGGCCTCGCAGACCGCGGCCAAGGTGAACAAGGAAGAGATCACCGTCCACCAGATCAACTTCGTCCTGCAGCGCCAGCCCAACCTCAAGCCCGAGCAGGTGGACGCCGCCTCGCGCCAGATCCTGGAGCGCCTGATCGACCAGGAACTCGCCGTCCAGAAGGCCCAGGACCTCAAGCTCGATCGCGATCCGCGGGTGGTGCAACAGATCGAAACCGCGAAGCGGGAGATCATCGCCAGGGCCTATGCTGACCATCTGGGCGAGACGGTGACCAAGCCGACCGACCAGGAAATCAGGCAGTACTACAACGACAAACCGGCACTTTTTGCCGAGCGTCGTATCTACAACTTGCAGGAAATCAACATCGAGGCGAAGCCGGAGCAGTTCGAAACGATCCGCGCCAAGCTCCAGGGTGCCAAGACCCTCCCCGAATTCGTCGACGCGCTCAAGGCCGACAACTTCAAGTTCGTCGGCTCGCAGATGGTGCGCTCGGCCGAGCAGATCCCGCTCAACAACCTGGACGCGATCTCGCGTCTGAAGGACGGCCAGTTCATCATGAACGGCCACCCCGGCGGCCTGACCGTGCTGTTCCTGGCCGGCTCGCAGAGCCAGCCCGCGACCGAGGCGCAGGCGCGCCCCTCGATCGAGATGTTCCTGCTGAACCAGCGCCGCGCCGAGCTCGTCGCCAAGGACATCAAGTCCATGCGCGAGAACGCCAGGATCGAATACGTCGGCAAGTTCGCCGAAGGCGCGGCGTCCGCGCCCGCCACCGCGCCTGCCGCCTCCGACAGCCCCACCGCCGCCAGCGGTCCGGTGGACAACAACGACCTCGCCAAGGGCCTCGGCATCAAATGAAGCACCTGCGCATTCCTCTCCTTTCGCTGGCCTCGACCGCCGTCCCGGCGCTGCTGGCCGTCTCGCTCGCCACCGGCGCCATCGCGCAGCCCGCCTCGCAGGCGGCGCCGCGAGCGGCCACGGCGCCCGCGCCAGCCGGCCTGTCGACCGGCGCGGCCGCCGAGTACCGCCTGGGCGCGGGCGATTCGATCCGCATCTCGGTGTTCCAGAACCCCGACATGACGCTGGACACGCGCGTGTCCGAGGCCGGCACGATCACCTTCCCGCTGCTGGGCGTGGTGCGCATCGGCGGCCTGCCGGTGAGCGAGGCCGAGGCGCGCATCGCCGACGGGCTCAAGAAGGGCAACTTCGTCAAGCAGCCCCAGGTCACGATCCTGGTGGTGAAGGTCACCGGCAACCAGGCCAGCGTGCTGGGCCAGGTGAACCAGCCCGGCCGCTATCCGCTGGAAGTCGCCGACACGCGCCTGACCGACCTGCTGGCCAACGCCCGCGGCGTCGCGGCCACCGGCGGCGACATCGTGGTGCTCAGCGGCGTGCGCGGCGGCAAGCCGTTCCGCCTCGAGGTCGACCTGCCGACGCTGTTCGGCCCCAATGGCCGCGAGCAGGACGTGGTGGTGCTCAACGGCGACGTGCTGTGGGTCGACCGCTTCCCGATGGTCTACATCTACGGTGAGGTCCAGAAGCCCGGCCAGATCCGCCTGGAGCGCGGCATGACGCTGCTGCAGGGCCTGGCCGCCGGCGGTGGCCTGACGCTGCGCGGCACCGACCGCGGCATCCGCGTGCATCGCAAGGACGCCTCGGGCAAGGTGCAGGAAATCAAACCCGCGATGGACGAGCCGCTGAAGGACGGCGACGTGGTGTTCGTCCGAGAAAGCCTGTTCTGAGTTGTGTGATGCCGGGCGCTCAAGGCCCGGTCCAGGAGGTCCCGTGACGCCAAGCAAACTGTTTTCCATCCTGCGCGCGCGCTGGTCCATGGTGGTCCTCGTGGTGCTGCTCACCACGCTGACCGCCTTCTGCGTCAGCCTGGTGCTGCCCAAGAAGTACGTCGCGACGGCCTCGGTGGTGGTGGATGCCAAGCCCGATCCGATCTCGGCGCTGATCTATCCGGGCCTGGCCTCGCCGGCCTTCATGAACACGCAGGTCGACGTGATCGGCAGCGACCGCGTGGCCCTGCGCGTGGTGCGCGACCTGCGCCTGGCCGAGGTGCCCGCGATCCGCGAGCAGTGGCAGACCGCCACCGGCGGCGAGGGCACGATCGAGCAGTGGCTGATCAACTTCCTGCAGACCAACATGGACGTGAAGCCCTCCAAGGAGAGCAACGTCCTGACGGTGGCCTACCGCGCGCCGGATCCGCAGTTCGCCGCGGCGCTGGCCAACGCCTTCGTCAAGGCCTACGTGTCCACCACGCTGGACCTGCGCGTGGAGCCCGCGCGCCAATACGCCGGCTACTTCGACCAGCAGGCCAAGGTGGCGCTGGAGAAGCTCGAGGCCTCGCGCGCCAAGCTGTCGGCCTATGAGCGCGAGCACGGCATCATCGCCAGCGACGAGCGCCTGGACGTCGAGAACAACCGCCTGGTGGAGCTGTCCTCGCAGCTGGTGGCGCTGCAGGCGCTGTCGGCCGAGTCCGGCAGCCGCCAGGGCCAGGCCGCCCGCGGCGCGGACCAACTGCCCGACGTGCTGTCCAACCCGGTGGTGATGCAGCTCAAGTCCGACCTGAGCCGCGCGGAGGCCAAGCTGCAGGAGCTGGGCACGCGCTACGGCGACAACCACCCGCAGGTGATCGAGGCCAAGGCCTCGGTGGCGGACGTGCGCAGCAAGCTGCGCGCCGAGATCGGCCGCGTCAGCGGCGGCGTGACCGTCACCAACAACATCAACAAGCAGCGCGAGAGCGAGATCCGCGCCCAGCTCGAGGCGCAGCGCGAGAAGGTGGCCAAGCTCAAGGCCGCGCGCGACGACGCCAGCGGCCTGATGCGCGAGGCCGAGAGCGCCCAGCGTGCCTACGAGAACATCACCACGCGGCTGACGCAGACCAGCCTGGAAAGCCAGACCACGCAGAGCAACGTGAACGTGCTGACCGAGGCGGTGCCGCCGCTCAAGCCCTCGTCCCCCAAGCTGCTGCTGAACACCGCGCTGGCCTTCGTCGCCAGCGTGATCCTGGCGGTGGGCATCGCGCTGCTGCAGGAGATGCGCGATCGCAAGGTCCGCGACGCCGACGACGTCATGGCCGTGCTGCCGCTGCCGATGCTGGGTGTGCTGCCCGCGCCGGGCAAGCGCGTGTCGGCGCTGCCCTCGGCCGAGCGCCGCCTGCTGGGACACACGTCCCGCACTTCCCGGGGAGCCGCGTGATGTCGGACCTGCAGGAACCCATTTCCCTGGCTCAAGGCAACCCCGTGGACGGACCTCTGAACAAGCCCGCAAGCGCTGGCGTGCATGACCGCTCGATCGGCTCGATCATCGCGGAGACCCGCAACCTCAGCGCCGATCAGGTCGAGCGCGTGCTGCAGTACCAGCGCGAGCGCGGCATCCGCTTCGGCGAGGCCGCGGTGGCGCTGGGCTACGTCAACGCCGAGGACGTGCTGGAGGCGCTGTCCAAGCAGTTCCACTACCCGTACGCGCCGAGCGAGCGCAAGAGCCGCAGCCCCGAGCTGGTGGCGCTGAACCAGCCGTTCTCGTCGCAGGCGGAAGTGTTCCGCGGCATCCGCAGCCAGATCACGATGCGGCTGTACCGCGAGAATGAGGCGCGCCGCGCGCTGGCGGTGATCAGCCCCGATTCGCTGGACGGCAAGAGCTACTTCGCGGCCAACCTGGCCGTCACGCTGGCGCAACTTGGCGGCCGCACGCTGCTGGTGGACGCGGACCTGCGCCGTCCGCGCCAGCACGAGATCTTCGACATCAAGAACCAGTCGGGCCTGTCCTCGATCCTGTCGGGCCGCAGCGAGCCGCGCGTGATCCAGCAGGTGGAGGGGCTCAACAGCCTGTTCGTCCTGCCGGTCGGCGCGGTGCCGCCCAATCCGGTGGAACTGCTGGAGCGGCCGGCTTTCGGGCTGCTGATGCGCGAGCTGGCGGTCAAGTTCGACCATGTGCTGGTGGACACCTCGGCCGGCCAGTACGGCGCGGACGCGGCCATCGTCGCCTCGCGCTGCGGCGCCGCGCTGGTGCTGGCGCGCCAGAACAAGTCGCGGGTCACCGCGCTGCAGGATCTGACCGACAGCCTCGACGGCATGTCGACGACGCTCGTCGGCACCGTCATGAACCAGTACTGACCCCGACAGCCGGCGCGGTGCCGATTTGGGCGCCTCGCGTTGTTGCAAATCCTCGCCATAGCTGGGCTATGGCTGCGGTTTGCGCCTAGCGATGCATCCCAAATCGGCACCGCGCCGGCCGTCGGGGCAGGTGGAGTTTTCGGGCCCCTCCGCGTTCGGGTCGGGACCTTTTACGCGGAAATTGCAGTGAAAGTCATGGCTAGCAACATGTTCCTCCGCGCCGCAGACCGCGCCGCGCCGGGCTCGGGGCCCGGCTTCCTGGCGGCCAACCGGCTGGCGCTGGCCGCGCTGGCCATCGGCCTGGCGCTGCTGTACGTGCCCACGGTGATCGACTTCATCCACGGCCCGTGGCGCGGCGACCGCAATTCCCACGGCCCGATCGTGCTCGCGCTGTCGGCCTGGTACTTCTACTTCCAGACCCGCCGCCTGCGCGGGCAGGGCGAGACCTTCCAGACCCGCCCCGCGCCGCTGGCCGGCTGGACCGTGCTGGTGCTGGGGCTGGCGGCCTATGTGCTGGGCCGCTCGCAGTCGCTGGCGCTGCTGGAGATGGGCTCGCTGCTGCCCGTCCTGCTGGGCCTGGCGCTGCTCCTGGCCGGCCCGGCCATCGCGCGCCGCTACTGGTTCGCGTTCTTCCTGCTGCTGTTCGCGGTGCCGCTGCCGGCCTCCATCGTCGACGTCATCACCCAGCCGATGAAGCTGGCCGCGTCCTGGGGCGCGGAACACCTGATGTTCGCGCTGGGCTATCCCGTGGCGCGCGCCGGCGTGATCCTGCAGGTCGGGTCCTATCAGCTGATGGTGGCCGACGCCTGCGCGGGCCTGAACTCGCTGTTCACGCTCGAGGCGCTGGGCCTGCTCTACATGAATGTCGTGCGCCACGAATCGGTGTTCCGCAACATCGCGCTGGCCGTGCTGATCGTGCCGATCTCCTATTGCTCCAACGTGATCCGCATCCTGATCCTGGCCCTGCTGACCTACCACTTCGGCGACGACGTGGGGCAGGGCTTCATGCATGAGTTCTCCGGCATGGCGCTGTTCCTGACGGCGCTGATGCTGATCGTGGTCGTCGACGGGTTGCTGCGCACGCTGTCGCTGCGCTGGGACCGCTGGCGCGGCAAGGAGGCGGCATGAGCGCGCCCGTGACGTCCCAGGCCCCCATGCCCGCATCGCCGGCCGCGCCGCTGCCGCGCCTGTCCGTCGCCGTGTGCCTGTGCGGCGTGGCGCTGATGGCCGCCGCCGCGGGCGGCGCCTGGCTGGCGACGCCGCGGCTGCAGGCGATGCATGGCGCGCCCAGTCTGGACGCGACCGTGCCCAAGGCCTTCGGCGACTGGCGCGTGGTGCAGGACAGCGTGCCGCAGGTCGACGTGTCGCAGGGCGTGGAGACGGTGCAGGAACAGCCCTACGACCAGACGGTGATGCGCACCTACGTCAACAGCCAGGGCGAGCAGGTGATGCTCGCGCTGGCCTGGGGCGAGCGGCAGCGCCAGGACGTCAAGGTGCACCGCCCCGAGGTCTGCTATCCGGCGCAGGGCTATGCCGTGCGCCGCATCGGCGACGGTGCCCCGGTGGCCACCGCCGGCCGCGCCGAGCCGGTGCCCACGACGCAGCTGCTGGCCGAGGCGCGCGGCGGCGGCTACGAGTCGGTGCGCTACTGGATCCGCATCGGCACGCAGTACGGCGGCGACGGCATGGCCGCGCGCTGGTACATCCTCAACGAAGGCTTCCGCGGGCGCATTCCCGACGGCATGCTGGTGCGCGCCTCGCAGCGGCTGACGCAGGCGGACGGCGCCGCGCGCTCGCAGGCGGTGATGGAAGGCTTCCTGCGCGAGCTGGTCGCCGCGGTGCCCGCGGGCACGCGGACCCTGCTGGTGCGCTGAGGACGGGGCCGCAACGACGATGGGACGGCAGCGATGAGCGCGGTGGGATGGAGTTCGGGCGGATGGATGTCGGCCGCCTGGCGCCGCTGGCGGGATGGCCTGGAGGGCATGTCCGCCGCGGGGCTGGCGGGACTGCTCGCCGGCGCGGTGGCGGTCGGCGTGCTGACGGTGCTGGTGGGCGGCTTCGCCTCCGAGAAGCCGGTGATGATGGCCGTGCTGCCGCTGATGCTGCTGACGGCCTTCCTGTTCCTCTACAGCCGCGAGGCCTTCCTGCTCGTGGTGCTGCTGGTGCGCGCCGGCGCCAACCCGGTCTTCGAGGAGACCCGCCTGGCCGCGATCGGCGGCCTGGGTGGCCTGCTCAACGCGCTGATCATCGTGCTGGCGGGCATCATCATCGCGCGCGATCCCAAGCGCGTGCCGCGCATCGCCTGGATGGTGTGGCTGCCCTTCGTCGTGGTGCAGGCGCTGGGGCTGGTGTATTCGCCGGACCGCATGCAGGCGGTGCGGCTGTATCTGGGCCAGCTGTCGGTGGTGGCGCTCTTCCTGGTCAGTTTCTATCTCGTGAGGGAAGAAGCGGATCTGAACAAGATGCTGAAGCTGGTCACCTGGTCGTCGGTGCCTGTCGCAGTTGTCACCCTGATTTACATCGGCCTGGGCAAAACGGCTGGTAGCGTGGACGGCTTCGAAGCCGCGGCCAGCCGGTA
This sequence comes from Roseateles sp., assembly GCF_039595595.1. Taxonomy (GTDB): domain Bacteria; phylum Pseudomonadota; class Gammaproteobacteria; order Burkholderiales; family Burkholderiaceae_C; genus Roseateles. The sequence continues at coordinate 51,230 of NZ_JBCNLG010000016.1, forward strand.
CGGCGGTCCCTTCCCTCACGCCAACATCCTGGCGTTCTATCTCGTGCTGTCCGTGGGCGTCCTCTTCTATCGCTGGAAGAGCGGTCTGGCCGGCCGCGGTCTGCTGGCGACCGCGACGGTGCTGCTCTACATGCTGCTGCTGATCGGGCTGCTGTTCGCGACCAAGACGCGCAGCGCCTGGATTTCGGTGCTGTTCATCTTCGTCGTCTACGGCGTGTTCCGCGAGCGGCGCTATCTGGTCTACCTGGTCATCGGCGGCATGCTGGCCATGCTGATCCCCGAGGTGCGCGAGCGCGTCACCGGCCTGGCCGAGGGCAATCAGGTCGTGCAGTACGCCAAGCTCAACTCGTTCGCCTGGCGCAAGCTGCTGTGGGCCGACGCGCTGTCGTGGATGGCCACCTCGCGCTATGTCTTCGGCTACGGCGCGGAGTCCTTCCTGTTCCACTCGCAGACCTTCTTCTCGATGGCCGGCGGCCGCAGCTGGGGCGCGCACAGCGCCGTGGTGCAGATGTTCTTCGAGTACGGCGCGGTCGGTGTCGCGTCCTATGTCTGGGTGTTCCTGGCCACCGCGCGGCTGCTGCGTCCGTTGCTGTCGGTGCGCTTCCTGCTCGCGCTGATCGCGCTGGCGCTGCTGCTGGCCAACTTCCTGGTCTCGCTGTCGGACAACATGCTGTCCTACCTCATCTACAACTGGTACTTCTGGTTGACGATGGGCGCGGTGTGCGCGCTGTCCTGCCGCATCGCCGGCGCGGCCGATCCGCGCCAGCGCCGGCCCTGGGGCATCCGGCCCAGCCGCTACCGCCCGCGCGAGGGCCGCGCGCCGCTGACCGACTTCCCGGCCACGCTGCCGCGCGTGAGCGAGTTCTCGATCACGCAGCCGATGCCCGCGATGGAGCGCGGACGATGAGCCGCGAGGACCGTCCCGTCCTTGCGCCGGCCCCCGCGCATGGCGAGCGCGAGCCGGTGCTCGACGGCGTGCGCGCCATCAGCATCCTGGCGGTGCTGTGGACCCACCTGTTCCCGCTGCGGGTGGGCGGCGTGGCGCTGAACGAGTCGCTGGGCATCTTCGGCATGGCGCTGTTCTTCATCCTGTCGGGCTATCTGATCACGGGCCAGTTGCTGAAGCAGCCGCCGGTGTCGTCCTTCGTCGCGCGGCGCCTGCTGCGCGTGGTACCGGCCGCGTGGATCTGCCTGGCGGTGGTGTGGTGGGTGCGGCCGGTGAGCCTGGACACGGCGCTGAGCTACCTGCTGTTCTACGCCAACCTGCCGCCGCAGCGCCTGGTGCCGCCGGTGGACCATTTCTGGAGCCTGTGCCTGGAAGTGCAGTTCTACATGCTCGCCGCGCTGATGCTGTGGTTGCGCGTGCGCGCGATCTGGTGGCTGTTCCCGGCGCTGCTGCTAGGCGCGACCGCGATGCGCGTCGGCTATCAGGTGACCGCCTCCAGCGTCACCTGGTTCCGCTGCGACGACCTGCTGGCGGGCGCCTGCTTGGCGCTGCTGATGCACTCGCGCCACTGGCCGGCCGCCAAGGCGCAGCTGGCGCGTGCCGGCATGATCCCGCTGCTGCTCGTGGCGTTGCTGGCCGCGAGCTTCCTGCCGCATCCAGGCGTCAATCCGCTGAGCTTCCTGCGCCCGTATCTGGCCGCGGCCTTCGTCGCGGCGCTGCTGTCGCAGCCGGCGCACCGGCTCTCGCGCGTGCTGGGCGGCGCGGCCTTCTCGTACATCGCCACGGTCTCCTACGCGCTCTACATCTGGCATTTGCCGCTGGCCGCGACCTGGCTGGGCAGCGGCGACGTGGTCACCAAGTACCTCAAACGCCCGCTGCTGCTGCTGGCGCTGTTCGCGATCGCGCATGTGTCGACCTTCCAGGTTGAACGCCGCTTCAATGACCTGGCCAAGCGGGTCGGCGCCGGCCGCCGCGCGCCGGCCGCGGCCGAAGGGAGCGCGCGATGAGCGCCACGCGCGCCCCGCGGCGGGCCCGTGACGATGCCGACTGGCAGGCCGACCTGGCCCGCTGCGGCGGCCCGGCCGCGTTGCGCCGCGAGCAGTCGCTGTGGGCGCTGCGCGTGTACCGCTACGGACGCCGTGTCGACGCGATGCCCGAGGGCGTCGCGCGCCGCTGGCACACGCGCGCCTATTGGCTCGCGTTCCGCGCGGTGGAGACGCTGACCGGCATCAGCCTGCCCAAGGAGTGCCGCATCGGCCCCGGGCTTCGCATCTGGCACTTCGGCAATGTGTTCGTGCATCCGCAGACCGTGATCGGCGCGCGCTGCACGCTGCGTCAGGGCGTGACGCTGGGCAACCGCGTCGCCGACGGCCCCTGCCCGGTGCTGGAGGACGGCGTCGAGCTCGGCGCCTATGCGCAGGTGCTGGGCGGCGTGCGTCTGGGCGCGGGCTGCAAGGTCGGCGCGATGTCCGTGGTGCTGCGCGACGTGCCGCCGGGCGCCACCGCGGTGGGCAATCCGGCGCGCATCGTCGCGCGCGAGGCGGGGGCGGCCACGTCCGGCGGGGCCGATGCCGCGCCGGACGCGGCCGCGCAGCCGATGACGATGGAGGACTGAGACATGGCCTGGAATCGACGCCGCTGGTGTGCCACCGCGGGACTCGGACTGAGCGCTTGCGCCCTGCCACAGGCGCTGCTGGCCGCGGCCGACAAGCGCGCGGCGCCCGCCGACCGCGGCGATCACGGCGAGCGCTTCGGCACCGTGCTGCGACCCTTCTCGGCGCAGTCGCCGTGGAACTGCCGGCCCGTCGAGCCGGTGCTGGACGACTGGGAGATTCCCAAGGCCTCCTACGTGCCGGCGCTGGAGTCGGGCAAGTGGTCCACCGGCGTCTTCGTCTGCCAGCCCGATGACCAGCCGATGCGCGTGGTCGGCCTGCCGGGCCAGAAGGGCGTCTGGGATCCGGACGCCGAGACCACGCAGCCCGAGATCGTGCTGCCGCGCTGGCCCGCCAGCGTGCTGCCGGCCACGGGCTCGGATGGCCATGCCGACATCGTCGATGCCGAGGCCGGCATCATCCATTCCTTCTTCCGGCTGATCCGCGTCGACGACCAGTGGTGTGCGAAGCAGTACGCCTGGACGCGGCTGGATGGACGCGGCTGGGGCGACCCGGCGCACTACTTCCAGGGTGCGCGCGCGGCCGCCGTGCCGACCATGGGCGGCCTGCTGCGCCGCCATGAGCTGGAGGAGGGCGCCGGTCCGATCCGTCACGCGCTGGCCCTGTCGCTGACCTTCAACGGGCTGAGCGCGGATCCGGGCTATGTCTTCCCAGCCACCTCGGCCGACGTGGGCCTGAGCAACAACAACGGCCGCATCCCCGAGGGCGCGCTGATGATGCTGCCGCCCGACTTCGACGTGTCCAAGGTCGACGATCCGCGGCTGCGCCGCATCGCCGAGGCGCTCAAGGTCTATGGCGGTTATGTCGTGGACCGCAACATCGGCACGCCCTTCGTCGTCTACGCCGAGATCGGCAGCAACGCCAAGCTGCACAGCGCCACGGTCTGGAACCGGCGCGCGGCGAGCGACCTCGAGGTCATGCGCGCCGCACTGCGCCGCGTGACCTCGGCCAAGGGCTACCTGGACGGCAACGGCCGCCCGGTGGACCTGCGCGAGCCGATGAACCTGCTGTCGATGCGCGGGGCCTGGCGCTCCGAGCGCGACGACGCGCAGGCGCGCTTCGAGACCTGGCAGCAGGCGGTGGTCGTGAAGGACGCCAAACCGGGGCTGACGGTGGTGAACACCAGCGGCCGCCAGATCACCGCGGTGACCTGGGCCAAGCCGCAGCCGGGCCAGGCGATGCGGCTGACGGCGCGCACCGGCAACGGCGCGACGCTGCGCCTGCAGCTGCGCGGCGCCGGCGGCGGCGACGCCAAGTCCGGCGGCTGGACCTTTGACAGCGGCGACCTGGCCGACGGCAAGTCGGTCAGTTTCGAGTGGCCGGACAAGTTCGCGGGCTCGCGCCTGGTGGTGCGCGCCACCGCGCCGGGCGATTGCTGGGCCCGCGGCGACCTGCTGACGACGGCCTGAGGCGCTTGCGCCGATCAGGGAGAAAACGAGTGATCACGACGAAGTTCGATGCCAAGCAGGCCAGCGGCCTGCCCCCCACCACGCCCGGCGCGGTGGCCGGTTCCCCGGCGCAGGCCGGCGGCACGCGGCCGCGCGTGGGCTACCTGGTCAACCATTACCCCAAGGTCAGCCACACCTTCATCCGGCGCGAGATCCTCGCCGTCGAGAAGCAGGGCATCGAGGTGTTCCGCATGGCGGTGCGCGGCTGGGACGACCCCGCGCCCGATCCGGTCGACCAGGTCGAGAAGGGCAAGACCCACTACCTGCTCAAGGACGGGATGGGGCGGCTGGCCAGCGCGACGCTGTCGATGGCGCTGAGCTCGCCCGGGCGCTTCCTGTCGGCGCTCAAGCTCGCGCTCAAGCTCAGCCGCCGCGGCGATCGCCCCTGGCCCTATCACCTGATCTATCTGGCCGAGGCCTGCGTCGCCGTGCCGATGCTGCGCGCGGCCGGCGTGACCCACCTGCATGCGCACTTCGCGACCAACCCGGCCGAGCTGGCCGCGCTGATCGAGGCGCTGGGCGGCCCGACCTACAGCCTGATGGTCCACGGCTCCGAGGAGTTCGATCGCCCGGCCTCGCTGTACCTGGGAGAGAAGATCAAGCGCGCGCGCTTCGTCGCGGCGATCACCTCGTTCTGCCGCAGCCAGCTGTTCCGCTGGTGCGACCCGGCCGACTGGCCCAAGATCCAACTCGTGCGCTGCGGCCTGGACCCGGAGTTCCACCAGATCGAGGCCCCGCCGCCCAGCGGCCACCGCCTGGTGGCGGTGGGCCGGATGTCCGAGCAGAAGGGCTATCTGCTGATGATCGAGGCGGCCGCCCGCGTGGTGCGCGAGGTGCCCGACTTCGAACTCGTGCTGGCCGGCGATGGCGAGATGCGCCCGCTCATCGAAGCCCGCATCGCCCACTTCGGCCTGCAACGCCACGTGCGCATCACTGGCTGGATCTCGAGCGCCCAGGTGCGCGAGGAGATCCTGGGCGCGCGCGCGATGGCGGTGTCCAGCTTCGCCGAGGGCCTGCCCGTGGTGATGATGGAAGCGATGGCGCTGGGCCGACCCTGCGTCAGCAGCTGCATTGCCGGCATTCCCGAGCTGGTGCGCGACGGCGAGAACGGCTGGCTGGTGCCGGCCGGCGACGCGCAGGCGCTGGCCGACGCGATGGTCGCCTGCCTGAGGCTGGACGACGCCGAGCTGCACCGCATCGGCCAGGCCGCGCGCGCCGCGGCGCTGGCGCGGCACGATGTCGACCGCGAGGCCGCGGTGCTGGCCGGCCTGTTCCGCGAGCACGTCTTCAAGGAGCGCGCGCATGCCTGAGCTGCTGCAGGGCCTGCCCTGGCTGATCGTGCTGCTGCTGAGCGCGCTGGCCGCGGCGCCGGCGCTGCTGGTGCTGGCGCAGGTGCTGCTGGCGCTGCTGCCCGATCGCCGCGCGCTGCCGGAGTTCCCGCGGCCGCCGCGCATCGCCGTCGTCATGCCGGCGCACAACGAGGGCCGCGGCCTGCGCCCGACGCTGATGCAGGCGCTGGCGCAGTTGGGCGCGACGGACCGCATCGTGGTCGTGGCCGACAACTGCAGCGATGACACGGCGGCGCAGGCGCGCGAGTTCGACGTCACCGTGGTCGAGCGCACCCATGCCACCGAGCGCGGCAAGGGCTACGCGCTGGACTTCGGCGTGCGGGCGCTGGAGCGCCTGGCGCTCGAGACCGGCCAGGCGCCGGACGTGGTGATCATCCTGGACGCCGACTGCACGCTGGGCGCGCGCCTGCTGCCGCGCATCGCCGCGGTGGCGCACGCCACGGGCCGGCCGGTGCAGGCGACCTACCTGATGTCGGCGGCCAACGAGGGCCTGAAGGCGCGCGTGGCCGAGTTCGCGATGCGCGTGAAGAACCTGGTGCGGCCGCGCGGCATGCACCAGGTCGGCCTGCCTTGCGGCCTGTATGGCACCGGCATGGCCTTCCCGTGGGAGGTGGCGGTGCAGGCGCCACTGGCCAGCGGCCACCTGGCCGAGGACATGCAGCTGGGCGTGCGCCTGGCCCAACTGGGCGCGCCGCCGCTGCTGTGCGAGGACGCGCTGGTGACCAGCGTCTTCGCCAAGAGCAGCGAGGGCGAGGCCAGCCAGCGCACCCGCTGGGAGCACGGCCACCTGGCGATGCTGGTGGGCGAGGGCCCGCGGCTGCTGTGGCAGTCGATGCGTCCGGGCCGCGGCGCGCAATTGCTGCAGGTGATGGACATGCTGGTGCCGCCGCTGGCGCTGCTGGGCATGCTGCTGGCGGGCTGGACCCTGGTCCAGTTGTTGCTCGCGCTGCTGCTGGGATGGACGGCGCCGCTGGTGGTGTCGCTGCTGGGGCTGGGCGGCCTGCTGCTGGCCATCGCGCTGGCGCAGCACCGCTGGGCCGCCGACATCCTGACGCTGGGCGAGCTTGCCCGCGCGCCGCTGATCCTGCTGGCCAAGGTCCCGCTGTACCTGCGCTTCATCGTGAAGCGTCAGGTGGACTGGGTGAGAACCAAGCGAGATGTCTGATCCGATGAGCGCCATTCCCTCTTCCTCGAGCGCCGCGGCCGGCGCGTCCGCCGCGGCGCTGCCGACCATCCAGGTCGACGGGCTGCCCTTCGTCGCGACCACCGTGCCGCCCCTGACCGCCCACATCGTCGACGAGGCCGGCGCCGGCCGCGGCGGCTGGGTGGTCACGCCCAACATCGACATCCTGCGCCGCTGGCGCATCGAGCCGGCCTTCCGCGCGCTGGTGGCCGACGCCACCATCTTCACCGCCGACGGCCGCCCCATCGTCTGGGCCAGCCAGCTGCAGGGCACGCCGCTGCCGGCGCGGCTGACGGGCTCCGACCTGTTCGTCGCGCTGATGGAAGCCGCCGCCCGCGCGGGGCTGCGCATCGCGCTGATCGGCGGCAACGAAGGCACGGCCGAAGCCGCCGCGGCGCGCCTGATCCCCGAGGCGGTGGCCGCCGGCCGCGTGCGCACGCTGTGCCCGCCCTTCGGCTTCGAGCAGCAGCCGCAGGAGATGGCGCGGCTGGAATCGCTGCTCACCGGCTGGCAGCCGCAGATCGTGTTCATCGGGCTGGGCTCGCCCAAGCAGGAGAAGCTGATCGCGCGGCTGCGCGCGCTGGCGCCGCGCGCCTGGTACCTGGGCGTGGGCGTGAGCTTCAGCTTCGTGGCCGGCGACGTGAAGCGCGCGCCCGGCTGGATGCAGCGCAGCGGCCTGGAATGGGTGCACCGCCTGGTGCAGGAGCCGGGCCGCCTGGCGCGCCGCTACCTGGTGGATGGCATCCCCTTCGCGGCCGGGCTGCTGTGGCGCTCGGCGGCGCGGCGCGGCCGCCGTTCCGCGGGTCCCGCGCATTGAGCGCGGCCCGCGCCTTCCCGATCCTCTTTCCGGACTCCGCATGACCGACTTCCTGTTCAACGGCTATTACGGCTACCGCAACACCGGCGACGACGTGTTCTGCGTCGTCGCCGACTGGGGCAGCCGCAAGTACTGGGGTGCGCGCGAGCTGGCCTTCGTCGCGACCGAGCTGCCGGTGCTGAGCCAGCCCGCCCAGGCCATCATCCCGGTGGAGCGCCGCTACCCCGGCCAGCAGACGGTGTCGCGCACGCTGTCGGGCCTGGGCGCGCGGCACATGGTGTATTTCGGCGGCTCGACGCTGCACTCGCCGCAGGAGCTGTGGGTCAACCTGCTGCGCCAGTCGCTGGTGCAGAAGGTGGGCCGCAAGTCGATCGCGGCGGCCGGCGTGTCGGTGGGGCCATTCAAGTCCGCCGAGGGCGAGCGCGAGATCCGCAAGCTGATCGGCGAGATGAGCTACATCGCCGTGCGCGACCGTGCCTCGTTCGAGATCGTCAAGGCGATGAACGTCGACACGCCGGTGATCCAGGCCTTCGATCCGGCGCTGCTGATGCTGGACGTGATGAAGGATGCGCCCGCGCCGGTGCTGCCGGAGCGTCCCGCCGGCCGGCCGGTGATCGGCGTCAGCGTCTGCAACGTCGAGCGCTACTACGGCAACGGCAAGCTCGAGAACGAGCGCCGCCGCGTGGCCTCGGTCAAGGCGACGGTGAAGGCCCTGGCGCAGGAGGGCTTCGCGCTGCGCTTCTTCGTGTTCAACGGCCATGCGGCCTCGGGCGACGATGCCGTCACCGACGAGGTGATCGCGTCGCTGGACGGCTACCCGCATGTGGAGCGCCTGCCGTACGACAACGACCCGAAGCGCGTCTACGCCGAGCTGGCGCGCTGCGACGCGATCTTCGGCGTGCGGCTGCACGCCTGCATCCTCGCGTACACCGCGGGCGTGCCCTTCATCCTGGTCGAGTACCACCGCAAGTGCGGCGACTTCCTCGATGAGATCGGCTATCGCGCCGAGGGCCGCGTCGGCGATGCGACCGAGGATCCGATGGAGGCCGCGCGCCGCATCGCCCGGCTGGCCATCGGCGGGCGCGCCGCGCCGCCGTGGACGCGCTCGATCCAGGACTCCTGCGAGATGGCGCGGCTGAACTTCACCGCGGCCCCTTATCACGAGGGCCGTCACGAAGGACGTCACGAGGGCCGCCGCTGATGCTGACCGCTGTCCCGATGCCCGCCGCCCCGTCCGACGGGCGGCCCCGCGTGTCCGTCGTCATCCCGCTCTACAACAAGGAAGGCCAGATCGCCCGCGCGATCGCCTCGGTGCAGGCGCAGACCTTCCAGGACTTCGAGATCGTCGTGATCGACGACGGCTCCAAGGACGGCGGTCCGGCCCTCGTCGCGGCGATGAGCGACGCGCGCATCCGCCTGTACCGCCAGCCCAACGGCGGCGTGTCGGTGGCGCGCAACCGCGGCGTCGAGCTGGCGCGCGCGGACGTGGTCGCCTTCCTCGATGGCGACGATGCCTGGTATCCCGACCACCTCGAGCGCCTGTGGCAACTGCGCGCCGACTTCCCCGGCACCCTTGCCTGGGCGATGAACTACCACGTGGTGGCGCTGGACGGCACGCTCACGCCCGGCGTGTCGGTCGTGACCGAGCCGCGCGTGGTGCTGACGCCGGAGAACTTCTTCCGCATCGCGCGGCATGGCACGCCGGTGTTCTCGTCGGCGGTGGCGGTGGACCGCGACGCGCTGCGCCGCGTCGGCGGCTTCCCGGCCGGCGTGCGCCTGGGCGAGGACCTGGACACCTGGATCCGGCTGCTGTTCTCGGGCCCGATCGCCTTCGACGCGCGGCCCGGCGCCTTCTATCACGCCGACGGCGACGACCGCGCGCTGGTGCGCAACCCGCCGCCGGCGCGCTACGTGTTCTTCGACACCGACGAGGCCTGGATGCGCGCCCATCCCGAGGCCACGCAGGTGGCGCAGGACATCGAGGCCTTCCACGATTTCTTCCGCCTGGCCCATGCCCATCACCAGATCAAGTGGGGCGACAAGGCGGCGGGCCGCGAGGTGCTCAAGAGCTGCCGCACCGGCGCCTTCGCCGCCGAGCGCGACCGGCTGATGCGCATGAGCCTGCTGCCGCAGCCGCTGTACCGCGCGCTGGGCCGGCTGCTGGCCTCGCTGCGCGGCCGCGCGCCCGCGGCGCAGGCGTCCCGGAGCTGAGGCCGTGTCGCAAGGCAAGCTCGGGGCCAACCTGGTCAGCAATGTCGCGTTCTTCGCGCTGAACATCGTCGTCTCGCTGTGGCTGGTGCGCTACCTGGTGCATCAACTCGGCGTGGCCGCCTACGGCCTGGTGCCGCTGGCCGTGACGGTGGCGGGCTACTTCAACGTGATCACCGCGGGCCTGAACGCGGCGGTGGGGCGCCACCTCACCGTGGCGATGAGCAGCGGCGACGACGCGCGGGCCAACGGCATCTTCAATTCGTCGCTGTGGGCGTCGGCGCTGGTCGGCCTGCTCATGTGCGTGCTGGGACTGCCGCTGCTGAGCCAGATCGCCCACTGGATCGAGGTGCCGGCCGGCTGGGAGCGCGATGCCGGCTGGCTGTTCTTCCTGACGGTGGGCGGGCTGGCGGTGACCACGCTGGGCACGCCCTTCCAGTCGGTGGTCTACAGCCGCAACCGCTTCGACCTGCAGAACCTGGGCAACATCCTCGGGCTGGTGGCGCGCGTGGCCGTCGTGGTGGCGCTGTTCCAGCTGACCGCGCCGCGGCTGTGGCATGTCGGCGCCAGCGTGCTGTGCGCCGCGCTGGCCACGATCGCCGTGGTCATCGTGGCCGCGCGCCGGCTGGCGCCCGCGCTGCGGCCGCGTCCGGGCGAGTTCTCCTGGCCGCTGGTCAAGGAGATGGGCGGCACCGGCGGCTGGATCTTCATCAGCCAGATCGGCACGCTGCTGCTGATCAACATCGACCTGCTGGTGGCCAACAAGGTGGTCGGCGCCGCCGCGGGCGGGCAGTACGCGCTGGTGCTGCAGTGGTCGATGCTGCTGCGCAACTTCGCGCTGGTGGTGTCGGGCGTGTTCGGGCCGACGGTGCTGACGCTGCATGCGCAGGGCCGGCTGGACGAGATGATCGAGTACGCCCGCGCGTCGGTGCGTCACCTCGGACTGGTGATGGCCATCCCGATCGGCATCGTGTGCGGCTTCTCGGAATCGATCCTGCAGGTGTGGCTGGGGCCGGCCTTCGCGCCGCTGTGGGGCGTGATGGTCCTGGCCACGGCCCACCTGGCGCTCAACCTGGCCTATCTGCCGCTGCACAACGTCAGCCTGGCCACCAACCACGTGAAGGTGCCCGGCATCCTGCAGGTGGTGGCGGGCGTGGTGAACCTGGTCCTGGCCATCGCGATGGCCAGGACCTGGGGGCTGTACGGCATCGCCATCGCCGGGGGGCTGGTGCTGCTGCTGCGCAACCTGGTGTTCACGCCGCTGTACGCCGCGCACATCCTGTCGCGGCCGTGGTGGACCTTCGCGCGCGAGGCGCTGCCCATCCTGGCCATGGCCACGCTGGTGTTCCTGGCGTCGCTGGCGGTGTCGCGCCTGGCGGCGCCGGGCTCCTGGCCGGCGCTGGCGCTGTGCGGCTGCGGCGTGGGCGCCGCCGGCGCGCTGCTGCTGTGGACGGTGTTCCTGCGCCGCGCGGACCGGGAGGCGGTGCTGGGCAAGCTGCGCGGCAAGCTCGGGCGGGCCGCTTGAACGGACAACGGAGATCGATGTGATGGGAAGGCTTTCGACACTGGTGCGTCGGCTGCTGGGACGGCCGGCGGCGCCGATCGCGTTCAAGGCGCGCGGCGACGGCTGCGGCATCGCCGGCCGCAACGACTTCGTGTTCCCCGAGCGCATCACGCTCGGCCACCACGTGCACATCGAGGGCGGCGGCTACTTCAACGGCCAGGGCGGCCTGACGATCGGCGATCACGTCATCTTCGCCCCCGGCGTGGCGGTGATGACCTCGATGCATCGCTACAAGGGCGCGACGATGGTCCCGTACGACGAAGTCGACCTGCTGCGGCCGGTGACCATCGAGCGCTTCGTCTGGGTCGGCATGCGGGCGATGATCCTTCCCGGCGTGACGCTGCGCGAGGGCACCATCGTCGGCGCCGGCGCGGTCGTCACCAAGTCGCACCCGCCGGGGGCGATCCTGGGCGGCAATCCGGCGGTGCAGATCGGCACGCGCGACATGGCGGCCTTCCAGGCCATGGTCGACGAGGGCCGGCATTATCTGAAGCTCAAGCAGGAACAAGGCCTGCGCAAGCGCGAGGTGCTGGATGCGCGCTGAAGCGGCGCGGCCCGGGCAGGCGGCGCGCTCCGAGTGGGTGGACGCCGCCAAGGGCCTGGGCATCCTGCTGGTGGTCTACGGCCACGTGGCGCGCGGCCTGGTCAACGGCGGCGTGCCGATGGACCGCCAGTGGTTCGCGACGCTGGACGCGGCGGTCTACGCCTTCCACATGCCGCTGTTCTTCCTGCTGTCGGGCTGGTTCTTCGTCGGCTCGCTGACGCGGCGCGGCCCGCGCGACTTCCTCGCCACGCGGGTGGCGACGGTGCTCTATCCCTACGTGCTGTGGTCGCTGTTGCAGGGCGGCGTCGAGCTGCTGATGTCGCGCTGGACCAGCCAGCCGCTGACGCTGTCCGAGGTGCTCGCGCTGGGCTGGGCGCCGCGGGCGCAGTTCTGGTTCCTGTACGCGCTGTTCCTGATGAGCGTGATCGCGGTGGCGATGTGCGCGCGGCATCCGAAGGCGGGCGTGGCCGCGCTGACGCTGACCGGCGCGCTGTTGCTGGCGCTGCAGCAGCGCGACTGGCCGATGCCGGCGGCGCTGGTGGCCAGCCACCTGATGTACTTCGCCGCCGGCGCCTGGCTGGGCGCGAGCGGCCTGGCCGCCGCGGCCGTGGCGCGGCTCGCGCTGGCGGGCGCGCTGGCCGCCGCCATCGCACTGGCGGCGCTGCAGCCGCTGGGCGCCGAGTGGCCGCGCCTGCTCCGGGTCGCCGCGGCCACGCTGGGCATGTCGGCGGCCGTCTGGCTCGCGCTCGTGATCGCCTCGACCCGCGCCGGCCACGGACTGGCGGTGCTGGGCCGCGCCTCGATCGCGATCTTCCTGGCCCACATCCTGATCGCGAGCGGCGTGCGCATCGTGCTCCTCAAGGGCCTGGGCATCAGCAGCCCCGCGCTTCATCTGATCGCCGGCGTCGCCGCCGGCACCTGCCTGCCGCTGTGGCTCTGGCAGGCGGTCCAGGGACGCGCCGGGATGGCGCTCTTCGAGCTGCCGCGGGCCTGGCGCGAGCGGCTCGCCGGCACCGGCCTGCGCCGGCGCGAACTCCCGGTGCCGAACCAGTGACGGCGGGACGACGCGCCGCGCGCCCGTCCCTCGCTGAAGCGGCCGCGCGGAGCCCTGCTTCGGGGACAGCAGCGGCCTGACACCGTGTTGGTGCGGCACTAGCATTTTTGGGGCGTCTGGCCGACGCTCCGGCACCAGTCCGGGGCAGCTCTCCGCACCCGTGATCGATGATGGGGAGCGCGGACGTCCTTCCTCCGGGTTCACGGGCGCCCGGTGTCGCGTTGCCTCGCTGCCGGGACCGTCATGGCCGCCACGACCGAAGCTCCCCGCCTGTCCGTCGTCATCCCGCTCTACAACAAGCAGGGCCAGATCGCCCGCACGCTGGAGTCGGTGCTGGCGCAGACGGTGCGCGACATCGAGGTCGTCGTCGTGGACGACGGCTCCACCGATGGCGGCCCCGCCGTGGCCGCGGCCTGCAGCGACCCTCGGGTGCGGCTGCACCGGCAGGCCAACGCCGGCGTGTCGGCGGCGCGCAACCAGGGCGTGGCGCTGGCGCGCTGCCCGCTGGTGGCCTTCGTCGACGCGGACGACGCCTGGTACCCCGACCACCTCGAGCGCCTGTGGCGCCTGCGGCTGGCCTATCCCGCCGCGGTGGCCTGGGCCGCGAACTACGAGATCGTCGAGGCCGGCGGCCGCCGCACGCCCGGCGTGCGCCCCGAGACCGGGCCCCCGCTGCTGCTGACGCCGGAGAACTTCTATCGCATTGCGCTGCGGGGCTCGCCAGTGTGCTCCTCGGCGGTGATGGTGGACAAGGGGGCGCTGCTCGCCTCGGGCGGCTTCCCGGTCGGCGTGCGCCTGGGCGAGGACCTGGACACCTGGATCCGGCTGCTGTTCCGCGGCCCCATCGCCTTCGATCCCCGGCCCGGCGCCTGCTATCACGCCGACGGCGACGACCGCGCCCTGGTGCGCCATGCGCCGCCGGCGCGCTATGTCTTCTTCGACACCGGCGAAGCCTGGCGCCGCGCCCATCCGGAGGCGGTCCAGGCCGGCGCCGACATGGAGGAGTTCCACAACTTCTTCCGCATCTCGCACGCCCATCATCAGATCAAGTGGGGCGACAAGGCCGCCGGCCGCGCCGTGCTCCAGGCCTGCCTCACCGAGGCCTTCGCCGCCGAGCGCCGCCGCCTGCTGCGCATGAGCCGGTTGCCCCAGTGGGCCTACCAGGGCCTGGCGCGGCTCCGGCGCGCGCTGCGTCCACCGCCCGCCGCGCCGGCTGCGACGGCCCCCGGGGAAGCTGCGCCGCCGGCCTCCCGTGTTTACCCCTGATTGAGCGGGGACCTGGTCTCGGCAGAGTCATCCGGCTGGGTGAGAATCGGCGCCGTTCGCAACGCCTCACCCCCGGGGAGCAGGTTTGAAAGTTCTCGTCACCGGCGCCGCCGGCTTCATCGGCATGCACGTGAGCCAGATCCTGCTGGTCCGCGGCGACCAGGTCGTCGGCCTGGACAACGTCAACGACTACTACGACCCCACGCTCAAGGAGGCCCGCCTGGCGCGCCTGACCGGCCACCCCGGTTTCAGCTTCGTGCGCATGGACGTGGCCGACCGCGCCGGCATGGCCGCGCTGTTCGAGCAGCACCGCTTCGACCGCGTCGTGCACCTGGCCGCGCAGGCTGGCGTGCGCTACTCGCTGGTCAATCCGCATGCCTACATCGACGCCAACATCGTCGGCTTCACCAACATCCTCGAGGGCTGCCGCCACACCGGCGTCCAGCACCTGGCCTACGCGTCCAGCTCCAGCGTCTACGGCGGCAACACGCACATGCCGTTCAGCGAGCATCACGGCGTCGACCATCCGGTCAGCCTGTACGCCGCGACCAAGAAGGCCAACGAGCTGATGGCCCACACCTACAGCCATCTGTTCAATCTGCCGACCACGGGCCTGCGCTTCTTCACCGTCTACGGGCCCTGGGGCCGGCCGGACATGGCGCTGTTCCTGTTCACCAAGGCGATCCTGGCGGGCGAGCCGATCAAGGTCTTCAACCACGGGAAGATGATCCGCGACTTCACCTACATCGACGACATCGCCGAGGGCGTGGTGCGGGTGCTGGACCGCGCGGCCACGGCCGACCCCGCCTACGATCCCGCGACCGCCGATCCGGCGCGCTCGAGCGCCCCCTATCGCGTCTTCAACATCGGCAACCACGACCCGATCCCGCTGATGGACTTCATCGGCGCGATCGAGCAGGCCATCGGCCGCGAGGCGGTCAAGGAGCTGCTGCCGCTGCAGGACGGCGACGTGCCGGCCACGCATGCCGATGTCGAGGAACTGGCCGCCTGGACCGGCTTCCGTCCCGCGATGCCGGTGCCCGAGGGCATCCGCCGCTTCGTCGCGTGGTACCGCGACTACTACAAGGTCTGAGGACCGCCATCCGGCGGCATCCTGGCCGCCACCGCCCACGAGCTGGAGAGAACGAATGAAAGTGACGACCATCGGTACCGGCTACGTCGGCCTCGTGACCGGCGCCTGCCTGGCCGAGATGGGCAACCACGTGGTCTGCCTGGACGTGAATCCCGACAAGATCCAGGTGCTCAACGACGGGGGCATCCCCATCCACGAGCCGGGCCTGGATGCGGTCGTGTCACGCAACCGCGCCGCCGGCCGGCTGCAGTTCACCACCGACGTGGACGCCGCCGTCGCGCACGGCACGCTGCTGTTCATCGCGGTGGGCACGCCGCCGGGCGAGGACGGCTCGGCCGACCTGCAGTACGTGCTGGCCGCGGCGCGCTCGATCGGCGAGCGCATGACCGACTACAAGGTCGTCGTCGACAAGAGCACCGTGCCGGTGGGCACCGCCGACAAGGTGCGCGGCGCGATCGCCCAGGCGCTGGCCGAGCGCGGCGTGGACCTGAACTTCGCGGTCGTCTCCAATCCGGAGTTCCTCAAGGAGGGCGCGGCGCTGGAGGACTTCATGAAGCCGGACCGCATCATCGTCGGCTCCGACGACGAGCAGGCCACGCTGATGATGCGCGCGCTGTACGCGCCCTTCACCCGCAGCCACGACCGGCTGATGGTGATGGACGTCAAGAGCGCCGAATTCACCAAGTACGCCGCCAACGCGATGCTGGCCACCCGCATCAGCTTCATGAACGAGCTGGCGCTGCTGGCCGAGAAGGTCGGCGCCGACATCGAGCTGGTGCGCCGCGGCATCGGCTCCGATCCGCGCATCGGCTACCAGTTCCTGTACGCGGGCGCCGGCTATGGCGGCTCGTGCTTCCCCAAGGACGTCAAGGCGCTGGTGCGCACCGGCCGGGAGCATGGCCAGGACCTGAAGGTGCTGAACGCCGTCGAGGAGGCCAACGAGCGCCAGAAGCTGGTGCTGGTCGACAAGGTGGTGGCGCGCTTCGGCCAGGACCTGAGCGGCAAGCGCTTCGCGCTGTGGGGCCTGGCCTTCAAGCCCAACACCGACGACATGCGCGAGGCGCCGTCGCTGGTGGTGGTGGAGGAATTGGCGCGGCGCGGCGCCGCGGTGGCGGCCTACGACCCGGTCGCGATGGGCGAGGCCGCCAAGCTGCTGAGCCAGGTGCCTGGCGTCAGCTTCTGCGAGCGCGCCGAGCACGCGCTGAGCGGCTCGGACGCGCTGATCGTCATCACGGAGTGGAAGGAGTTCCGCACCCCGGACTTCGACCGCATCAAGGCGGACCTGACGCAGCCGGTGGTCTTCGACGGCCGCAACCTGTACGAGCCGGCGACGATGGCGATGTTGGGCATCGAGCATCACGCCATCGGCCGCGGCGCGCTGCCGCGGCCGACCGCCTGATTCAGCCGCGGCGCGCCGCCGCGGCCGACCGCCTGATTCAGCCGCGGCGCGCGTCCGCGGCCGGCCGCCTGATCACCCGGCGCAGACGCTGCCGGCCGGGCCGCCGGTCTTGACCAGCGTTGGGCGCACGGTCGACTCGACGTTGTCCACCCCGCTGCGCGCCCAGGTGGTGACCTTGTAGGTCGCCACGTTCGGCCACACCAGCGTGGTGGATTGGCCGTCGCTCAGGTAGCCGCTGTCGTAGACGGTGGCGCCGCTGGCCTTGTCCGCGATGACCATCCGGAACGAGGCGCCGCCCGTGGCGCCGACGTCCAGCCTGAAGGTGTCGCCCACCGCCGGCGTGGCCCAGGTGACGGGGTTCATCGCCCGGCCCGTGGCATTGGCCTGCTCGATCTGGGTGGTCGTGGCGGGGAACACCAGCGCCTGGCGCCAGGTGTCGAAATCGCCGCTGACCGTGCCCTTGGTGCGCCACCAGGCGCCGCGCATCGACAGCAGGTTCAGCGCCGTGCTGGTGACCGTCGACGAGGCATTGCCGTTGCCGTCGATCCAGCCCGCCGCGCTGCTGACCGGCCGCATCGCGGCGCGCATCAGGTTCAGGTCGTTGGCGGTGGCGTTGCTCCAGCCATTGCGGTGCAGCTTGAAGTCGGCGCCGATCTCGACGTAGATCACGAAGGGCGTGCCGGTGTTGCGGTCCACGACGTAGGCGCCGTAGGCCTTGAGCGTCTCCGCGACCTTGCGCAGCTCCGGCGTGGCCAGCGCCTGCGCGTCGAAGGACGGCGGCAGCATCATCAGCGAGCCCATCGGGATCTGGCCGCTGTTGGTGGTCGCCGCGTTGCTGTCGGCGGAGGTCGCCGGGAAGCGGTAGGTCGGCGCGGCGCTCAGGCCGGTCGCGTCCAGCGACATCGCCAGCGCGTGGCGGTACATGGTGTCGCCGTCGACGTCCTCGCCGATGCGGATCAGGCCGCCCAGCGTCGAGACACCCGCGGCGCGCGCGCCCTGGTAGTAGTGCGACGGATCGCCCATGCCCCGGCCCGCCAGCGGCGTCCAGGCGTACTGGCGCGCGACCCAGGCGCCGTTGACCTGCTTCAGGCCCCAGAACGAATGCACGACGCCCGAGGTGGTGTCGACCACCTCGGCATGGCCGTCGGTGCCGGTGGCCGGCGTGGTCGCGGCCGGCCAGTGGGCGATGGTGACGCTGGGGCGGTAGATTTCGCTGTCCGGATCCCAGATGCCTTGCGAGGTCGAGCCCGTGATCACCATCGGCGGATCGCCGGCGGTGCCTTCGAAGGCCGCGGTCGACCAGGCGCCCGAGGCGACGGACGGTGTGTACTGCGCGGTCGGGATGGTGGCGCTGCCCAGCACCGGCGACACCGGGCGGCTGTTCCACGGCGAATCCGGGCTGAACGGGCGCTTGAAGCTGCCGAAGTCGCCGGCCGAGCAGAACGCCGCCGTCACCGCGGCGGTACGGGCCACCGTGTCGGTGGCCAGGGCCGAGACGCCGGCCACCGCTTCGCTGGCGGGCGCCGACGGGGCGGCCGCGATCGAGACCGGCGCCGAGGCCGCGGTCGGCGGCGTTTCCAGCGACGCCGTGGCGGCGTCTGCCGCCGTGCCGCCGCCACCGCCGCCGCAACCGGCCAGCAGCGCGGCGGCCAGGGCGCAGGCGTTCAGGCCAGCGGAAATTCCGAATCGGGAAGAAGAATAAGTCGTCATGAGGATTTCGAACTGCTGAAATGCGTGGGAACGCGTTGACGAGTTAATGCCGGTATCTCTTCTTCTTCCGCGCCAATCCGGTGCGAGCCGGTATCGGGCGGGGTTCTTGTTACTGGATGTAGGCACCCCGGATATGTGCCGCTTCATTCGCCCTTGCTTGGGCAGGTGTTGCGGCCATGAGTCAGTATGCGGACCCGAGGGGCCGTTTTTCCAGGGGCAAGGGCGGGCGTGCGGGGGGTATTCCGGGAATATTCGGCGCTGGCGGAGGCGTACCGTTTGAAACATCCGGGTCGAGGATTGACAAGCCCCCGGATGTCTCGAACCAAGGGGTTATTGCCTCCCGTTACATACTCCAAGGGGTGCGCTGACATACCCCGTTCGATATTCGGATTCAAAACCCGGACATCGCACGAAAATGCGGAAGGCGGTCCGCTGAGGGGAATGTCAGCGATTCCCCGACAGGGCCGGACCCGTGTCCCGGGGACGCCGGCGGGGCGCCAGGAACGCTGTGGGATACTGCCCGCCTTCGCCAGAGGGGAAAGAAAACGAGATGGTCAAGATCAATGACATCGTGGTGGACAACGCCAAGCCGTTCGTGCTGTTTGGCGGCGTCAACGTGCTGGAGTCGGAACAGTTCGCCGTCGACGTGTGCGGCGAATACCTGCGGGTGACCCGGGAACTGGGCATCCCCTACGTCTTCAAGGCCTCGTTCGACAAGGCCAACCGCTCGTCGATCAAGAGCTACCGCGGCCCCGGGCTGGACGCCGGGCTGAAGATCTTCGAGGCGGTCAAGAAGGCCCATGGCGTGGCGGTGCTGACCGACGTGCACGAACCCTTCCAGGCCGCCGAGGTCGGCGCCGTCTGCGACGTGCTGCAGCTGCCGGCCTTCCTGGCGCGCCAGACCGATCTGGTGATCGCGCTGGCGAAGACGGGCCGTGTGATCAACATCAAGAAGCCGCAGTTCGTCAGCCCGCCGCAGATGAAGAACATCGTCGAGAAGTTCGAGGAAGGCGGTAACCCGAACGTGATGCTGTGCGACCGCGGCGCGCAGTTCGGCTACGACAACCTGGTCGTGGACATGCTGGGCTTTGGCGTGATGAAGCAGGTCAGCGGCGGCAAGCCGGTGATCTTCGACGTGACCCATGCGCTGCAGCAGCGCGAGTCCGGCGCCGCCGCCTCGGGCGGCCGCCGCGGCCAGGTCACCGAGCTGGCCCGCGCCGGCATGGCGGTGGGCCTGGCGGGCCTGTTCCTCGAGGCCCATCCCGATCCCGAGAAAGCGCTGTGCGACGGCCCCAGCGCGCTGCGGCTGTCGCAGCTCAAGCCCTTCCTGCAGCAGGTCAAGGCGATCGACGACCTGGTCAAGGGCTTCCCGGCGCTGGACACGCAGTAAGGGGGACCGGCGGCGCGTCCGGCCTGAGGCCGGGCCGCCGCTTCATGCGCCGCGCCATGGCGCGCTTCAGGGGCGCTTCAGGGGCGATTCAGGCGCGGCCCGGCGTGGCCGCGGTCCTGTGCTCTTCGGCCGGCGAGGCGCCGCGCCCATTCAGCAGCAGCCGCATCGTGGCGAAAGGCCGCACCAGCCAGTGGTGGAAGGCCAGGCTCAGCGCCAGCGTGCCGGCGGCGATGAAGGCGAACTTCAGCAGCGCCGGCCAGTCGTGCGGCAGCAGCAGCAGGGCCAGCGCGACCACCACCAGGTGATGGACCAGGAAGATCGTGTAGCTGGCCTCCGAGAGCATCCGCCCGGCCCGGCTGCGCGCGGCGCCGCGGCGCAGCCGCCCCAGGCCGCCGACGGCCGCGCCGGTGGCGATCCAGATCCCCAGCAGTTGAACGGCCAGTGCCGCTTCGCGCGCCAGCGCGCTGGCGAGCGTGTCGCTGGCGCCGTCGCCCCAGCTCGAGGCGACGGCGGCCAGCGGCAGCAGCCACACCGGTGTGCGCAGCCAGACCGCCAGCCAGGCAGGCCGGCGCGAGAAGGCCAGGCCCGCCAGGAACATCGGCGCCTGGAAGGCCAAGCTGAACAGCGAGACGCCACCCGGGCCTTCGACGTAGGCGACGCCGGTGAGGCGGACGGCGACGAGCAGCGCATGGCTCAGCAGCGCGCCGCACAGCGCGACGGTCAGCCAGTGAGCGGGCCCCTGGCTGCCGAGCGCCGTCATCACGCGCGTGCACGCGCGCCGCAGCGGCCCGGGCGTGCGGGAGTTCTGGGTCGTGCGGTGCTCCCGGCGCTCGCGGCGCGTCGCGGGGCCGCGCCGCAGCGTGACGCCGGCCAGCACCAGCAGGTTCAGGATCAGCAGGTCGTACAGGAACCAGAGGTGATACATCGGCGCGGACGCAAGCGCCGCCGCCCAGGCGTCCGCGCCGCGATGCCAGGCCAGCAGCGCCTGCTGCGCGCCATTGAGCAGCACCCAGCAGGTGAGCAGTGGCAGGCCCAGGCGCAGCAGCTGGCGCATCAGCAGGTCGGGGGCGCCGTGGCGCGCCAGGCTGCCCGCGAAGAACAGGCCGGAGAGCAGGAAGAAACCGGGCACCCGGAAGCTGTGGATCAGCGCGACCAGCGCGTCGAAGCCGGCGCTGCGATGCGGGTCCGCGACCAGCCAGTCGCCGGTGGTCAGGAAGACGTCCGCCGCGTGCAGAGCAATGCCCAGCACCATCAGCGTGGCACGCACCCGGTCGAGGTCGATGTCCGCCGCGCCGACGATGCCGGCACGGGCGCCCGCCTTCGCGGGCGGCGCGATGGATGCGTCCATGGGAGTCCTCCTCTGCGTCGGAGGCCTCTGCCGTGCCTCTCGGTGAAGAACGTAACTGTACGTTGATCGCACGAAGGGGGTGTTGGCGACTTGTAAACGGCCCGCCGGCGCCGCCCCCGCGTTTCGGGGGGCGCGATCAGCGGAGCAGGTCGCCGGCGAGCCGGCCCACGATACGGGCGGCGGCCTGGCCGTCCCACATCGGCGGGCGGCTCACCGGATGAGGCTGGCCGCGGGCGGCTTCCAGCGCGTCGAGGCGCTGGGCGGCGAGCGCCAGCACGCGCGCCGGGTCGGTGCCGGCGATCTGGTTGGTGCCGAGCTCGACCGTGACGGGCCGCTCGGTGTTGTCGCGCACGGTCAGGCAGGGAATGCCGAGCGCGGTCGTTTCTTCCTGCAGCCCGCCGCTGTCGGTCAGCACCAGCGTGGCGTGGCGCCACAGGGCCAGGAAAGGCCGATAGGGGAGGGGTGGCAGCAGGTGCAGGCCCGGCGCGGGTGCGAGTCCGAGCGCATCCAGCCGTGCCCGCGTGCGCGGATGCACCGGGAAGAGCAGCGGCAGCCGGGCCGCGAGCGCGCCCAGCGCGCCCATCAGCGCGGCGAGCTGCGCCGGCTCGTCGACATTGGCGGGGCGGTGCAGCGTGACGACGCCGAACCGGCCGGCAAGGAGGCCCGCCGGGTCCGCGGCGCCCGCTGCCTGGAGCGCGCCGCGCGCCGCGGCCTCGGCGGCGCGTGCCTCCGCGTCGCCGGCATCGAGCCGGCCGATCTGGAACAGCAGGTTGTCGACCATCACATGGCCGACCTCGGCGATGCGGTGGTCCGGATGACCCTCGCGGCGCAGATGGGCCGCGGCGCTGGGTTCGGTGGTGAACAGCCAGTCGGCGATCGCGTCGGTGGCGCGGCGGTTGATCTCCTCCGGCATCGTCATGTCGCCGCTGCGCAGCCCGGCCTCGACGTGCGCGACCGGCACGCCCAGCTTGCGCGCCGTCAGCGCGCAGGCCAGCGTCGAGTCGACGTCGCCAACCACGACGCAGGCGCCGGGCCGGTCCGCGATCACGTGCGGCTCATAGGCCTGCATGATCCGCGCGGTCAACTGCGCATGACCGCCGCCGTGGCAGTCCAGCGAAACGTCCGGCGGGGGCAGCCCCAGTTCGTCGAAGAACACGCCGCTCATCGCGGCGTCGTGGTGCTGGCCGGTGTGGATCAGCCGCCAGGCCAGCCGGCCGTCCGCGCGCAGCGCCCGCACCAGCGGTGCGAGCTTCATGAAGTTCGGCCGCGCGCCGGCGATCAGGTGCAGCAGCGGCGCGGCCATCA
Source organism: Roseateles sp. (assembly GCF_039595595.1). Classification (GTDB taxonomy): domain Bacteria; phylum Pseudomonadota; class Gammaproteobacteria; order Burkholderiales; family Burkholderiaceae_C; genus Roseateles. The sequence continues at coordinate 73,527 of NZ_JBCNLG010000016.1, forward strand.
GCGGCTCAGTCGAAGGACTTCGCGTCGGCGAACAGGGGCGCCTGGGCGTCCTTGTCCGCCAGCTTGAACGCGACGTCCAGCCGAGGCCACTCGATGCCGATGGCCGGATCGTCCCAGCGCACCGAGCCCTCGGCCTGCGGCGCGTACAGGTCGGTGGTCTTGTAGAGGAAGTCGGCCGTGTCGCTCAGCACCAGGAAGCCATGGGCGAAGCCGGGCGGTATCCAGAGCTGGCGGTGGTTCTCGCCGGTCAGCTCCACGCCGGCCCACTTGCCGAAGTTGGGGCTGGCGCGGCGCATGTCGACGGCGACGTCGAACACCGCGCCGCTGGTGCAGCGCACCAGCTTGCCCTGCGCGTGCGGCGGCAGCTGGAAATGCAGGCCGCGCAGCACGCCCTTGGCCGAGCGCGAATGGTTGTCCTGGACGAAGCGCACGTCGTAGCCGCAGGCGGCGTTGAACTTGGGCTCGGTCCAGCTTTCCATGAAGAAGCCGCGCGCGTCGCCGAAGACCTTCGGCTCGATGATCAGCACCTCGGGCAGCGCGGTCGGGATCACATTCATCAGAACACCTTCTCCTTGAGCACCTGCATCAGGTACTGGCCATATCCGTTCTTCAGCATGGGCTGCGCGAGTTTCTCGAGCTGTTCGGCCGTGATCCAGCCCTTGCGGAAGGCGATCTCCTCCGGGCAGGCGACCTTCAGGCCCTGGCGCTTCTCCAGCGTCGCGATGAACTGGCCCGCTTCCATCAGGCTGTCGTGCGTGCCGGTGTCCAGCCACGCGTAGCCGCGGCCCATGATCTCCACGCGCAGCTGCTGCTGCGCCAGGTAGCGGGCGTTGACGTCGGTGATCTCGAGCTCGCCGCGCGGGCTGGGCGTGATGTCGGCGGCGATGTCGCAGACCTGCCGGTCGTAGAAGTACAGCCCGGTCACCGCGTAATGGCTCTTGGGCGCCTTGGGCTTTTCCTCGATGCTGATGGCGCGCTGGCCGCCGTCGAACTCGACGACGCCATAGCGCTCGGGGTCATGCACGTGGTAAGCGAAGACCGTCGCGCCCGCGGTCTGCGCGTCGGCGCTGTCCAGCAGGCCGGCGAAGTCGTGGCCGTAGAAGATGTTGTCGCCCAGCACCAGCGCGCTGGGCGCGCCGCCGATGAAGTCCTTGCCCAGGATGAAGGCCTGCGCCAGGCCGTCCGGACTGGGCTGCACGCAGTACTGGAGGTTGATGCCCCAGCGCGAGCCGTCGCCCAGCAGCGCCTCGAAACGCGGCAGGTCCTGTGGCGTGCTGATCAGCAGGATGTCGCGCATGCCGGCCAGCATCAGCGTGCTGAGCGGGTAATAGACCATCGGCTTGTCGTAGACCGGCAGCAGCTGCTTGCTGATGGCCAGCGTCGCCGGGTGCAGCCGGGTGCCGGAGCCGCCGGCCAGGATGATGCCCTTGCGGGTGTCGTTGCCCATCGTGCTGTCTCCGTTCACAGGATCTCGTCGAGCAGCCGGTCCACGCCGGTCTGCCAGTGCGGCAGCACCAGACCGAAGCGGTCCTGCAGCTTGTGGTTGTCCAGGCGCGAGTTCAGCGGCCGCGGCGCCGGCGTCGGGTAGGCGCTGCTCGGCAGCGCCTCGACCTGTTCGGGCTGGACCTTGAGCGCCACGCCCTTGTCCCGCGCGCGCGTGAGCACGTGGCGGGCATAGGCATGCCAGCTGGTCTCGCCGCTGGCGACCGCGTGGTAGGTGCCGCACAGCGCGCGGTCCTTCAGCGCCGCGCGGATCATGTGCGCGCTGACGTCGGCGAGCAGGTCCGCGCCGGTGGGAGCGCCGATCTGGTCGGCCACCACCTTCAACTGGTCGCGCTCCGAGGCGAGCCGCAGCATGGTCTTGGCGAAGTTGCCGCCACGCGCCGCGTAGACCCAGCTGGTGCGCAGCACCAGCGCGTCGGCGCCGGCCGCGGCGATCAGCTGCTCGCCTTCGAGCTTGGTGCGGCCATAGACGCTGAGCGGTCCGGTGGGCGCGTCCTCGAAGCGCCAGTCCTGGCCGGCGCCGTCGAAGACGTAGTCGGTCGAGTAGTGCACCAGCAGCGCGCCAAGGGCCTTGGCCTCCTGGGCCAGCACGCCGGTGGCCAGCGCGTTGATCTGACGCGCCGCCTCGGGCTCGCTCTCGGCCTTGTCGACGGCGGTGTAGGCGGCCGCATTGACGATGACGTCCGGCGCGATGCGGCGCAGCGTCGCGCGCAGCGCCTCGCTGTCAGCGAGGTCGCCGCCGTCGCGCCGGTCCAGCGCGACCAGTTCGCCCAGCGGCGCCAGCGCGCGCTGCAGTTCCCAGCCGAGCTGGCCGTTCTTGCCGAGCAGCAGGATCTTCATGCCCATGTCTCCCGCGCCCGCTCAGGCGCCGTACTGCTTGGACACCCACTCGCGATACGCGCCAGACTGCACGCGCGCGACCCAGTCCTCGTTCGAGAGGTACCACTGCACGGTCTTGCGGATGCCGGTCTCGAAGGTCTCGGCGGGACGCCAGCCCAGCTCGCGCTCGATCTTGCGCGCGTCGATCGCGTAGCGGCGGTCATGGCCGGGGCGGTCCGTGACGTAGGTGATCAGCCGCGCGTAGGGGCCGGCGGGATCGGGCCGCAGCTCGTCGAGCAGCGCGCACACCGTCTTCACGATGTCGATGTTGGCCTTCTCGTTCCAGCCGCCGATGTTGTAGGTCTCGCCGAGCGCGCCGCCGGTCAGCACCGCGCGGATGCCCGAGCAGTGGTCGGTGACGTAGAGCCAGTCGCGGATCTGCTGGCCGTCGCCATAGACGGGCAGCGGCTTGCCCGCGAGGGCGTTGACGATCATCAGCGGGATCAGCTTCTCGGGGAAGTGATACGGGCCGTAGTTGTTGCTGCAGTTGGTGGTGACCACCGGCAGGCCGTAGGTGTGGTGCCAGGCGCGCACCAGGTGATCGCTGGCCGCCTTGGACGCGGAGTAGGGGCTGTTGGGCTCGTACGGATTCGTTTCGGCGAAGGGCGGATCCTCGGCCTTCAGCGAGCCGTAGACCTCGTCGGTGGAGACGTGCTGGAAACGGAACCCGGCCTTGGCCTGAGCCTCCAGCCCGGTCCAGTAGGCGCGCGCCGCCTCGAGCAGCGTGAATGTGCCTTCGACGTTGGTGCGCATGAAGGCGCCGGGGCCGTGGATGGAGCGGTCGACGTGCGACTCGGCGGCGAAGTGGACGATGGCGCGCGGGCGGTGCGTGGCCAGCAACTGGTCGATCAGCGCGCGGTCGCAGATGTCGCCCTGGACGAAGACGTGACGCGCGTCGTCCTTCAACGAAGCCAGGTTCTCGAGGTTGCCCGCGTAGGTGAGGGCGTCGAGGTTGACGACCGGCTCGTCCGAGGTCTTGAACCAGTCGAGCACGAAATTGCTGCCGATGAATCCGGCACCGCCGGTGACGAGGATCGTCATGGAACTTCCCTGAAAAGTCGTTGACCGCCGCACCCCGCGCGCCCCATGGGCGCGGCGCGGCGCTGAAACAGCGACGGCGCCGAAGCGCCGTCCGCCGTCACAGCCGCCAGACCCGCAGGCCGGCGGCGCGCAGATTGTCGCCGTTAAATGCCGCCTTCACGTCGATGAAGGCGCCGCCCGGCACCAGCTTGGCGGCCAGCTCGGCGGCGGACAGCGCCTTGTACTCGCGGTGGGCCACCGCCGCGACGATCGCATCGGCGCGCGGCAGGGCTTCGAAAGACTGCAGCTTCACGCCGTACTCGTGCATCGCCTCGTCGGCCTCGGCCGCCGGGTCGGTGACGCAGACCTCGACGCCATAGCTCTGCAGCTCGTGGATGATGTCGATCACCTTGGAGTTGCGCAGGTCGCCGCAGTCCTCCTTGAAGGTCAGGCCCAGCACGTTGACCTTGGCGCCCTTGACGGGGCTGCCCGCGGCGATCATCTGCTTGATGGTCTGCTCGGCGATGAACTTGCCCATGCCGTCGTTGATGCGCCGGCCCGCCAGGATGACCTGCGGGTGGTAGCCGAGCATGTCGGCCTTGTGCGTGAGGTAGTAGGGGTCCACGCCGATGCAGTGGCCGCCGACCAGGCCCGGCTTGAACTTCAGGAAGTTCCACTTGGTGCCCGCCGCCTCCAGCACCTCGGAGGTGTCCAGGCCCAGGCGCTCGAAGATGATCGCCAGCTCGTTCATCAGCGCGATGTTCAGGTCGCGCTGCGTGTTCTCGATCACCTTGGCCGCCTCGGCCGTCTTGATGCTGGACGCGCGGTGCACGCCGGGCACGATGATCTTCTCGTAGGTCCTGGCGACGATGTCCAGCGTCTGCGGCGTGTCGCCGGAGACGATCTTGAGGATCTTCGTCAGCGTGTGGTCCTTGTCGCCCGGGTTGATGCGCTCCGGGCTGTAGCCGACGAAGAAGTCCTGCTTCCATGTCAGGCCCGACTCGCGCTCCAGCACCGGGATGCAGACTTCCTCGGTGGCGCCGGGATAGACGGTCGATTCGTAGACCACCACGGCGCCGCGCTTCATGTGCCGGCCGACGCTGGTGGAGGCGCCGATCAGCGGCCGGAAGTCGGGGATGTGGGCCTGGTCGACCGGCGTGGGCACGGCCACGATGATGACGTCGGCCTCGGCCAGGCAGGCCGGATCGCTGTGATATTCCGCGTGGACGGCGGCGCGGACTTCGTCGTCGCTCAGTTCGCGCGAGGGGTCGGTGCCGGCGCGGCACTTCGCGACCTTGTCCACGGCGATGTCGAAACCGATCGTGCGGCCGTGCTTGCCGAATTCGACTACCAGCGGCAGTCCCACATATCCCAATCCGACGACGGCGATCACGGACACGGCCTTCTCCTGTTCTTTCCGAGGACGGCTTTGTATCCGACTTTCGTGCCGCCGCCGAGCCCGCTCCCCCAGGTGGGGGCCTCGGGCGCGGCGGGCTCCTCAGTTGCGGCCGTAGGTGTCCTGGTAGCGCACGATGTCGTCCTCGCCCAGGTAGGAGCCGGACTGGACCTCGATGATCTCCAGCGGCACCTTGCCGGGGTTGGACAGGCGGTGCACCTGGCCCAGCGGGATGTAGGTCGACTGGTTCTCGGTCAGCAGCAGCGTCTTGTCGCCGTTGACGATCTCGGCCGTGCCTTGCACGACGATCCAGTGCTCGGCGCGGTGATGGTGCATCTGCAGGCTCAGCGAGGCGCCCGGCTTGACCATGATGCGCTTGACCTGGAAGCGCTCGCCCATGTCGATGCTGTCATACCAGCCCCAGGGGCGGTGCACCTTGCGGTGCAGGTTCTGCTCGTCGCGCTGGGCGGCGCTGAGCTGGTTGACGATCTTCTTGACGTCCTGGCTCCTGCTGCGGTCGGCGACCAGCACCGCGTCCGGCGTCTCGACGACGACGATGTTCTCCAGCCCCACCGCCGACACCAGCCGGCTGGTGGCGTGGACCAGCGTGTTGCGGCTGTCCGCGATGATCGCGTCGCCGCGGCTGGCGTTGCCCGAGGCGTCCTTCTCGGCCACCTGCCAGACCGCCTCCCAGGCGCCCAGGTCGTTCCACCCGGCGTCCAGCGGGACCATGCGCAGCGCGATCGGGCTGCCGGGGCAGCGCTCCATGACGGCGTAGTCGATCGATTCCGACGGCACCGCCGCGAACGCATCCTTGGCCGGACGCACGAAGGCGCCGTCCACCGCCTTGCCGCCGAAGGCGGCGCGGGTGGCCTGCTCGATGTCGGGCCGGAACTGCTGCAGCGCCTTCAGCCAGACGCTGGCGCGCAGCACGAACATGCCGCTGTTCCAGTAGTAGCCGCCCTGGTCGAGGTATTTCCGGGCGGTCGCGGCGTCGGGCTTCTCGACGAAGGCCTCGACGCGCAGGCCGGTGCCTTCGGCGCCGGCGCGGATGTAGCCATAGCCGGTTTCCGGCCGGTCGGGCGTGATGCCCAGGATCACGATCGCGCCGCCCTGGGCCTGGCGCACCGCGTCCTGCAGCGCGGCGGTGAAGGCGGGACCGTCGACCACGGTCTGGTCCGCCGGCGTCACGACCAGCACCGGATCGGCGCCGGATTCGATCGCCTGCAGCGCCGCCAGCGTGATCGCCGGCGCGGTGTTGCGGCCGACCGGCTCGAGCACCACCGCGCTCGGGGCCAGTTGCTGCTCGCGCAGCTGGTCCAGGACCATGAAGCGGTGTTCCTCGTTGCCCACGACGATGGGCGGGTTCACCGCGATGTCCTCGGCGCCCAGCGCGGCCAGGCGCTCGGCGGCCTGCTGGAACAGGCTGGTGTTGCCGTTCAGGACGAGGAACTGCTTCGGATAGCCGGCGCGCGACAGCGGCCACAGCCGGGTGCCGCTGCCGCCCGCCATGATCACCGGCTGCGTGTCGATCTTGCTCAAGGTACTGCTCCCTCTGGGTCGTGGATCCCCGTTGGCGCGTGGCGGCCGGGGCGGTGGAATTGGAAAAGCGGGCCGGAAGTGTCGCAGAGCCGACGCTCAGCCTTCGAAGCCGTTCGGATTGGACGATTGCCAGCGCCAGCTGTCCTCGCACATGCGCTGCAGGTCGAAGCGGGCGGTCCAGCCCAGCTTCTCGCGGGCCAGCGCCGGATCGGCGTAGCAGGCGGCGACGTCGCCCGGGCGGCGGGCGACGATCTCGTAGGGGATCTCGCGGCCGCTGGCCTGGGCGAAGGCGTTCACCAGTTCCAGCACGCTGTAGCCGCGGCCGGTGCCCAGGTTGACCCAGATCGACTCCTTGCCGCGCAGCAGGAAGTTCAGCGCGGCGACATGGCCCTCGGCCAGGTCGACGACGTGGATGTAGTCGCGCACGCCGGTGCCGTCGGGGGTGTCGTAGTCGTTGCCGAAGACCGACAGCTTCGCGCGCCGGCCCACCGCCACCTGCGTGACGTAGGGCATCAGGTTGTTGGGGATGCCGCGCGGGTCCTCGCCGATGCGGCCGCTCTCATGCGCGCCCACCGGGTTGAAGTAGCGCAGGCAGGCGGTCTGCCAGTCCGGGTCGGCGGCGCCCAGGTCGCGCAGGATGCCTTCGCCGATCAGCTTGGTGGCGCCGTAGGGGTTGACCGCCATCAGCTCGGCGTCCTCGCGCAGCGGCAGCGACTTGGGCTGGCCGTACACGGTCGCGCTGGACGAGAACACGATCCGCTTGCAGCCGTGGCGGCGCATGGTCTCGCACACGGTCAGCAGGCCGTCGAGGTTGTTGCGGTAGTAGCTCAGCGGCTTGGCCGTCGATTCGCCGACCGCCTTGAACGCGGCGAAATGCACCACCGCGGCCGGCTTGTACTCGTTGAACACCGCGTCCAGCGCGGCGCCGTCGCAGACGTCGAGCTTCTCGAACAGCGGCGTCTGGCCGCTGAGCTCGGCCAGGCGCTCCAGCACCTTGGGCGAACTGTTGCTGAAGTTGTCCACCCCGACGACGCGGTAGCCGGCCGCCTGCAGCGCGAGCCAGGTGTGGGAGGCGATGTAGCCGGTCGCGCCGGTCAGGAGGATGGTGTCGTTGGCCATGGGGTCCGGGATCCAGGAGTCGGAAGAGGCGGCGGAAATCGGAAGCAGCGTCGCGGCCGGAGGGCTCAGCGCAGCATGCCCTGCACGTAGCAGCCGGCGGTGTACGCCGTGTTGGAGTAGATCACGTTGGAGGTCTCGCGATCCAGGTGGGTGTACTGGCAGCCCACCGTCACGTTGCGCAGGGCCTCCCAGGCCAGGCCCAGGCTGTATTGCGTCGAGTCGTCCTTGGCGCCGGCGCCGCGCAGCGCGATGTTCTGGTCGCGGCTCAGGCGCGTGACGCCCAGGCTGGCGGTGGCCATCAGCTTGCCGGTCAGGCGGTAGTTCAGCTGCGTCTGCAGCGCCGTCTGGACGCGGTTGAAGTCGGCCAGGCCGTTGTTGATGCCCAGGTAGTAGGTCTCGACGCCGGTGTCGCGCGAGACCTTGGTGTTCAGCGACCAGCGTCCGCCCGGCGCCCAGTTCCAGGTCAGCGCGCCCGTCACGCCGGTGAAGGACTGCGAGCTGCTGCGGCTCAGCCGCGCGTTCAGGCTGCTGGAGCCGGTGGCGCGCCACAGCGCGGTCAGGTCGATGTCCTTGCGGCTCCAGCCGAAGTCGTTCACCGGCACGCGGCCCTTGGTGTAGCGGCCGGCGACGCCGAAGCGCCAGGCGCTGCTCGCGTTGTAGAGCAGACCCAGCGACGAGGTGTTCTGGCGGTACTCCTGCGTGGCCCATTCGGGGAGCGAGTAGTCGCGCTCGCGGTGCTGGAAAGTGGCCTCGAGGCTGAACGGGGAGAGGTTGGGCAGGCCCAGCCGCACGCTGCCGCCCAGGCTCTTGTCGGTCTGCAGGTTGCGGTCGGTGGTCGGGGCGATGCTGCTGTTGGCGTTGAAGTCGGCCAGCGTGCGGGCGCTGGTGTAGTCCAGCGTGCCCGAGAGATTGCCCACCGTCTCCCAGTCCAGGCCGGCGTCCAGGTTGTAGCCGCGGTTGTCCAGCCGGCTGTTGTCCTGGTAGCGCGTGTCGTTGAAGCGGCCGTCGGCGTGCAGCCGCTGGCGGCCCAGCCGCGTGTCGACGCCGGCCAGCAGGCTCAGCGAGGTCAGCCGGTCGCTCATCGCGTCCGTGTTGGTGCGGTACACGTTGTTGGTGTAGTAGTGACCGAGCGAGGCCCCGAGGTACCAGGGGCTGCCCGCGTCGCTCTGGGCCCAGCAAGGCGTCGACGCCAGCAGCGCCAGCGGCAGCGACAGTCGGTGGAGGCGGTTCATGGGTGGGGATCTCCTGCGGGTGTCGTCGTGCGGGTCCGGTGCGGATCTCCATCAACCGGTCAAACAGGTCAAACAGGTCAAACAGGTCAATAGGCGTGGCGGTCGAACAGCATCAGCCGCACGGTGCGCACGATGATCTGCAGATCCAGGCCCAGCGACCAGTTGCGCAGGTACTCCAGATCGTATTCGACACGCGCCTTCATCTTGTCGACGGTGTCGGTCTCGCCGCGCAGGCCGTTGACCTGCGCCCAGCCGGTGATGCCGGGCTTGACCTTGTGGCGGACCATGTAGGCCTTGATCAGCTGGCGGTATTCCTCGTTGTGCGCGACCGCGTGAGGACGCGGGCCGACGATGCTCATGCGGCCCTGCAGCACGTTGATGAACTGCGGCAGCTCGTCCAGCGAGGTCTTGCGGATGAAGGCCCCGAAGGGCGTGATGCGAGGGTCGCCCTTGGTCGCCTGCTTGACGACCGCGCCGTTGTCCATCGCGCGCATCGAACGGAACTTGTAGACCACGATCTCCTCGCCGTCCAGGCCGTTGCGGCGCTGCTTGAAGATGACCGGGCCGGGCGAGCTCAGCTTCACGCCGATGGCCAGGATCAGCAGGATCGGCGAGATCAGCACCAGGATCAGCGAGGCCAGGATGATGTCGCTGATGCGCTTGACCACCTCGTTCACGCCGGTGAACGGGGTCTCCAGGATGCCCACGACCGGCACGCCGTTCACGTCCTGCAGCCGGCCCTGGATGATGCTGATGCCGAAGACGTCCGGCACGAAGAACAGCGACGCCGTCGTGCCCTGCAGCTGCTCCAGCAACTGGAGGATGCGCGGCTGCGAGCCCAGCGGCAGGGTGATGTAGACCTCGCGCACGCCCTGGGCGCGGACGTAGTCGCTGAGCTGGGGCAGCGTGCCCAGCACGCGGCCGTTGCAGTCGGCGTGCAGCCGGTCGTCGGTGCGGTCGTCGAAGAAGCCCAGGCACTCGACGCCGCCCAGCTTGCCGAACTCCAGCGCCCGGGCCACCTTCGCGCCCAGCGGGCCGGCGCCCACGATCACCGCGGTGCGCTTGACCGAAGGCTGGCGCGAACGCCAGCGCAGCACGCGCCGGCCGATCTCGACCGCGGCGATCTGCGCCAGCGGCGTCAGCAGGGCCCACCACAGCAGCACCGGACGCTCGAAGTAATGGAAGCTGCTGGTCGCGTAGGCGAACATCCCCAGGATCAGCAGCAGCATCAGCCAGGAGCCGACGATGTCCGTCACGGCGCTGGCCGGATGGTCCGAGAAACGGTTCCGGCCCGGGAAGGTCAGCGCGAACACCAGCATGCACAGCGTGTAGGTGGAGCGCATGACCGGCTCACCGAACCACGCCAGCAGGACCAGGTAGATCAGGACGATCAGGGTCGGCTCCAGGAAGGCCGCGATGAACGACTGGACCGACTGCGGCGCGCTGTAGAACGTTCTTTTGTAATTCCGATCCTCAAACATTACCCAGTGGTCCTTCCCCGGCCAAGAGCCGGAAATTCTCGCTCAATTGATCCAACGGACTCGTAACCGGACCCCCTAGCTTGTCACCGGTTCCAGCGCGCGCGGACGGCCGCCGCGCCCTGCCTACAATCCGCCCCATGCTCCAAGAATGGTCCAAGCTCCTGGCCCCCGCGGCCCAGGATCGCATCACGCTGTTGCTCAACCATGTCATGTCCCGCGAGCCGGTGGCGTCCGCGCGCCTGGCCCCGCACACGGGCAAGACGCTGCGGGTGCGGCTGGCCGGCTGGCCGGCCCTGCTGCCGGCCGCGCCGGACCTGCGGCTGCGCATCACCCCGGCCGGTCTTCTGGAACGGCTGGCTGACGAGGATGGCCCTAGGCAAGAACCGGACCTGCTCATCGAACTGGACGCCTCCAATCCGGCCGCGGCGGCCTTCGCAGCTCTGTCGGGCGCCCGTCCGGACGTGCGGGTGCAGGGCGATGCGCAACTCGCGGGCGACTTCAATTGGCTGATCGACCACGTGCGCTGGGACATCGAGGACGACCTGGCCGCCATCACCGGCCCGGCGGTGGCGCATCAACTGGGCCGCTTCGGCCGCGCGGCCGCCTCCGCCATGGCGGCGCTGGCCCGCCAGGCGGGCCGCTTCATGCCGGACGGCCAGGCGCGCCCATGAGCTCCCGCAAGCCGGTCCGGGCATGAGGTATCTGTCCCGCCTCCTGGTCATCGTCTGGACCCTGTACCGATTCGGGCTGGATGAACTGGCGCTGTCGACGCTCAAGCGGCGGCGTTTCCGCTTCCTGCGCCGGCTGATCTCGGTCGGCCGCGCCTGGGACCAGCCCCGCGGCGTGCGGCTGCGGCTGGCGCTGGAGCGGCTGGGGCCGATCTTCGTCAAGTTCGGCCAGTTGCTGTCGACGCGCCGCGACCTGGTGCCGCCGGACATGATCGAGGAACTGGCCAAGCTGCAGGACAGCGTGCCGCCGTTCCCGGCCGAGCTCTCGCGCGCGCTGATCGAGCGCGCCTTCGGGCGCCGCATCGAGGACCTGTTCGGCACCTTCGACGCCGAGCCGGTGGCCAGCGCCTCGATCGCGCAGGTGCATTTCGCGACCCTCAAGGACGGGCGCGAGGTGGCCGTGAAAGTGCTGCGGCCGGGCATGCTCGACATCATCGAGGACGACCTGGCGCTGATGCGCACGCTGGCGGGCTGGGTGGAGCGCTTCTCCGCGGACGGCCGGCGGCTCAAGCCGCGTGAGGTCGTCGGCGAGTTCAACACCTACCTGCACGACGAGCTCGACCTGGTGCGCGAGGCCGCCAACGCCGCCCAACTGCGCCGCAACATGCAGGACCTGCAGCTGGTGCTGGTGCCGGAGATGATCTGGGAGCTCTGCAAGAGCGAGGTCATCGTCATGGAGCGGATGCGCGGCGTGCCGATCTCGCAGCTCGAGCGTCTGCGCGAGGCAGGCGTGGACATCCCCAAGCTGGCCCGCGACGGCGTCACCATCTTCTTCACGCAGGTGTTCCGGGACGGCTTCTTCCACGCCGACATGCACCCCGGCAACATCCAGGTGAGCCTGGACCCGCACACTTTCGGGCGCTACGTGGCGCTGGACTTCGGGATCATCGGCACGCTCACCGAGGTCGACAAGGACTACCTGGCGCAGAACTTCATCGCCTTCTTCCGCCGCGACTACAAGCGCGTGGCCGAACTGCACATCGAGTCGGGCTGGGTGCCGCCCGAGACGCGGGTCGATGAACTCGAAGGGGCGGTGCGCACGGTCTGCGAGCCGCATTTCGACAAGCCGCTCAAGGACATTTCGCTCGGCCAGGTGCTGATGCGGCTGTTTCAGATCTCGCGCAGATTTAACGTCGAGATTCAGCCTCAGCTTGTTTTGCTGCAAAAAACGCTGCTCAACATTGAAGGATTGGGCAGGCAACTCGACCCGGAACTGGACCTGTGGGCGACGGCCAAGCCCTTCCTGGAACGCTGGATGGACGAGCAGGTGGGCTGGCGCGCCTTCGTGCACCAGCTGAAGAAGGAGGCGCCGCGCTTCGCGCAGATGGTGCCGGAGTTCCCGCGCCTGATGCACGAGGTCCTGCGCCAGCGCGCCGAGGGCGGACATGCGGACCTCACCCGGCAGCTGCTGATCGAGCAGCGGCGCACCAACCACCTGCTCCAGGCCCTGCTGTGGGGCGTGGGCGGATTCATGGTCGCGCTGGTGGTGACGCAGATGGCGCTGCGCTGGTTCGACTGACCCGCCGTCACACTCTGCTGAAGCGGAACCGCCCCTGCCGGGGCGGTTCGTCCATCAAGGCCGCGGCGGCCGGCGCTCAGGCCGGCATTCAGGTCGCGTAGTCCGCGAAACCGTGCTTCAGGCGCGAGCGCAGCAGCGTCCGGACGCGATTCACGCGCGACCGCACGGTGCCGATCGGAATGGCCTGGATCTCTGCGACGTCGCGGTAGGACTCTTCCTGCAGGCAGGCCAGGTCGAAGGTGCCGCGCAGGTCCGGCGACAGGCTGGACAGCGTCAGGTCGACGATCCCCGCCAACTGACGGTAGGCCACGCGCTGGCTCACGTCCATCGACGAGTCGCGCGGCCGGTGGGCCGATTCGCCATCCATCATGTGCGGCGACTCGTCCAGGCTCTCCATCTGGCCGCTGCGTTTGGAGCAGCGCGCCACATGGTTGCGCGCCACGTTGGCGGCGATGCCGAAGAACCAGGTCTCCACCGAGGATCGGGCCTGATAGCGGTCCGTGCAGCGCGTGGCTTCGAGCATCGCGTCCTGGATGATGTCGTCGAGTTCTCCCGAAGAGCGCTCGTAGCGCCGCAGGAAGCGCTTGAGCTTGCTCGAGTCGCTGCGGGATTCGCGCGCGATCTTGACGATGTGCGTCAGCACGAGCTGCTGACGCTGCCGGACGAGTTCCGGGTCGACCGGCTCCTGGGCCGCCTCGGCGGCATCGGTGCCAGGCGCATCGCCCATGCCGCCCGTGGCCTCGCTGTCGCCGGCTTCGGTGGCGTCGCTGGCGTCCACGGGGATTCCCCCGTCTTGGGTCGATGCTTCGTCATCTTGGACGTCGCCCGTACGGTCCGATTCGCTGTGTTGATTCATGGACAGACTCGAGTTAGGCCCGGGTCCCCGTTCGGCTCGGTGTCGGGCGCGTGCCCGTCGGGGATCTTCCGGAGCCGGGGGCTCCCTTGGAGAGAAGCGGAAAGGCCGCGCCGCGCCGCGCGAGCGATGGAGACCGGTGCGAGGAGGCGGCGCGTCATGGCCGGCCTCCGAAGGTGGCGAGCGCCGCGAGCGCCTGATCGCCCAGTGCGAGCAGCTGCAGCGCCATCCAGCGGCCGGTCATCGCCAGCACCAGGCCGACCGCCAGCAACTTGACGGCGAAGGGGATGCTCTGGTCCTGCATCGACAGCACGGTCTGCACCAGCGAGACCAGCACGCCCGCGATCACCGCCACGATCAGCGGGGGCAGCGACAGCCAGATCACCAGCAGCAGACCCTTCTGGAAGAACGCGATGGTTTCGATCACGGCGGCCCCTCACGCGTAGGAACGGACCAGGCCGTCGAAGAGCCGGGTCCAGCCGTCGAGCAGCACGAACAGCAGGATCTTGAGCGGCAGCGAGACCACCATCGGCGACACCATCTGCATGCCCAGTGCCAGCAGCAGGTTGGACAGCAGCAAGTCGATGACGACGAAGGGCACGTAGAGGACGAAGCCGGCCTTGAGCGCCAGCTCCAGTTCGCTGACCACGAAGCAGGGAATGAGCACGACGTAGTCGCTCGGCTGGGGCGGCGCCATCGTCGAGCCGCTCCATTGGTCGCGCGCCAGATCGGCGAAGCGCTGGCGCTTCTCGGGCAGGGTGTTGGCCAGCATGAAGCCGCGCATCGGCTCGAAGCCGTGGGCCAGGTCGGCCAACCCGAGACGCTGCGAGCCCGATCGCTGCGGCGCTTGCGCGTGCGGCCCGGAGGCGCCGGGCAGATCGATGGACAGCCGGGCGGCGACCTCGTTCAGCACCGGGGCCATCACGAACAGCGTGGCCGCGAGCGCCATGCCGTTCATGGCCATCGTGGGCGGGACCTGCTGCACGCCCAGGGCGTTGCGCACGATCATCAGCACCACCGAGATCTTCAGATAGCTGGTCGTGCACACGAGCAGCAGCGGCAGGAGCGTCAGCCCGGCCAGGAGGACCGCGAGCGATGCCGGATCGAGGCTCCCGATGTTCACCGCGGTGTCCCCCAGCCCAGCACTTCGACGGCGAGCCGGCCTTCCACTTCCACCAGATGGCCGTGGCCCAGTTCAGTGCCGTGGGCCACGATCCGCACGCGCGCCGGCGTCAGCGCTTCGATGGGGATCACCTGGCCCGCGGCCAGGGCGCTCAATTCGCCGACTGTCATGGCGACACGGCCGACGATGAAGTCCAGATCTACGGTCAGTGCATCCACGTTGCGGGGCTCCGTTGAGGGGGGGAAGGCATGGAGGGAATTGGAAGTCCGCCCCCCCTCCGGCCCCCATCCCTGGAACTCGCGTGTGAGGTGACAGACATGCCCCAAATGAAGGATCTGACTCCCTGAAATCAAGCAGAGCGGACTGCTTTCACTTCGCCCCTTCGGGGGAAGCCAGAGGGCGTCGCCGGGCCGGAGGGCGGACAGCTGCGCCGCTGGAATCGAGAGTCGATCGAGCCAGAGCCCGCCCGCCAGCACGATCGCGGAGACGGCTGCCGGCATGGGCTGGCGCGAGGGCATCGGCCTCCAGCCAGGCAACTGCGCACAGGCCAGCAGGGTTTGCGCCGACGCGCGCACGGGGAAGGCTTGTCGGCCGCCTGTTCGATCGACAAGCGTCAAGATGGCCGCCGCCATCTGCCCGCGGTCGTCGTTGTCGTGATCGCGCGGAAATGGCGCTGGCGCCGGCACGCCGCCGAGGGCGTCCGCCAGCAGCGCCGGCCAATGGGCGCAGGCCAGCCGGAGCAAGCCGTCGCGGGCGGCGACGTTGGAGGCCGGAGCGACTTGCACGCCGGTGGCACAGGCGACGAACGCGCCGTCTTCGAGCAGCCAACTGCCCAGCGCGGTTCTGAGCGCGACGCCCTCGGGCCCCGCCCACGGGCGCCCGGCCGGCGTCTCGACGATGGGCTGCACCGACAGTTCCACGGCGGCCCACGCCGACGCGCTCGCGTCGTCCGTCCAGACGAGACCGCGGTTGAACGTCCGCGTCAGGTCAGTGATCTCCTGGCTGCGGCTCGGAAGTCGCAGTGGCGAGGGCGAGGCGCGAGGCTGAGCGGCCTGGGCGATCGGGCTGAACGCAGGAGGGCTGGAGGAGGCGAGTGCAAGCATGGAGGGCGCGCCGCTGACCGGCGGGGGTTGATCGAAGCGGGGGCGTCAGTGCGGTGTCCCGGGAAAACCGTTCTTGGGCCCGCATTCGAGGAACGGAACCCGATCCGGTTGTCAGCGCACTGGCGCCTCCATGAATCCCGCCTGGATTGCCCAACGCCTCTCGCTGCGAGGTCCTGTTCACCGGATCGGCACGGACGCCGAGACCTTCTCGGTCGTGGTGCCGCTCGAGGCGTTGGAGGCAGTGCGCGGGGCCGCCGATGTCGTCGCGAGCGCGAGGCGGGCCTGCGCGGAACGCCTGCGCCGGACACGCGAGCGCGAGCGCCGATGGCGCCAGCGATCGCGCGCGCGGTCGCTGGCCCGCGCCGCCGAGGAGGCCGACCGGCTCCAGGGCCAGGCGCTGGCCGAGGCGGCCAGGCTGTCGACGGCACTGAAGGAAGCGCGCGACGAGGTGCTGGCCGCATCGGAACGTCTCATGGTCGAGATCGCCCATCAGGCGGCCCGCCGCCTGCTGCTGGATGTCCCCGTCGCGCAGCCCCCTCAATCCAGCGCGCGCCTGCTGCTGGAGGCATGGCAAGCGATGCGTGGCGAAGGGCAGGCGCTGCTGCGCGTCCATCCCGACGATCTCGACCCGTTGAAGGACATCGCCCACCGGGCGGACTGGACGTTGCTGCCGGATGCCGCGCTCGAGCGAGGCGGGTGCGTGCTTTCGCATCCGGCGGGAAGCCTTCATGCCCGCTATGCCGACAACGTCCGGGCCTTGCTTGGCGCCTTGCCGGGCGCCGAGCCCGTCCATTCCCCCAGGCCCTGTCAGGCCGACCCATCCATCCCTTCCGAGGAGCCCGCCACATGACCACCATCACCGCCAACCAACGTCTGCTGAGAACCGCCTTGGCGAGTTCGAATCGCATGTCCGACGAGATGAAGAGCCTCGGACCGCTGGACCTCGAGCGATTGATCGCCATCCAGATCCAGCAGCAGAAGGAGGTCACCGTGATGAAGAGTTCAGTCCAGCAGCATCGGTTGGCTGAACGCAAGATCCTCAACGAACAGCGGTGACCTCGTGAGCGCTTGCGTCCTGCATGCCAGGCCCGTGTGCCGCAGCGCGTTGCTGGGTATCGCGTTGATGGGCCTTGCCGGCCCGGCGCTTCAGGAGGCGCGCGCCGTCGCACCGGCCTCGTGGCGCGACACGCTGTACAGCTACCGTGCCGACGAGGAGCTGTCGCTGTCCCAGGTGCTCGACCGGTTCTCGTCGACCTTGGGGCTGACCGTGAAGCTGGCCGATCCCGCGCTCGGGCGGCGCCAGGTTCGCCTGGGCGGCAAGGGGGCTTCCCCCGCCGTGTTCCTGGACCGTCTGGCCGAGGCTCAGGGCCTGGACTGGTTCGTCTATCAGGGCGTGCTGCACATCTCGGCGCGATCCTCGGCGACGAGCGAGCGCATCGCCCTCGGGCCGCAGAGCCCGTCTGATGCGAAGGACGCGCTGGTGGGCATCGGCCTCTTCGAAGGGCGCTTCGGCTGGGGCGAGTTCGACTCCGAGCCACCCACCGTGCTGGTATCCGGTCCGGCCGCGTACGTCGCGCTCGTGCGGCGCGTCCTGGCGGTCCCGGCGGACGCGCAGACGCGCCGCGAGCGGCCGCGGCTGATGGTCTTCCGGCTGAAGCATGCGTCCGCGGCGGACCGGGAGATGCGCACGCGCGATCGAACCGTCAACGTGCCGGGACTGGTGTCGACGCTCAATCAGGTGCTGCCGCGCGCGCAAGCGCTGCAAGCGTCCGCGCGAAACTGGCGCGCCGACGCGTCATTGCTTCCCCGTGCCGAGAATCCGTGGGCCGTGTTCCCGAACGATGGCGACGAGGGATCTCTTTCACTGGACCCGGCGATCGCCGCGTTGCCTGCTTCGCATCTGCCGCTGCCGCCGGGCGTCGAGGGCGCCGCGTCCGGGCGCACCGGTGTGTCCGGCGGTGTGTCGAATGCGCCGGCCGGATCCCGGCGCGGCGCGCGAGATCCCGACGCGGACAGGTCCGACATCACGCCGGCCATCGCGGCGTATCGGCCGCTCAATGCCGTGCTGGTCTGGGACCTGCCGTCGCGGCGCGAGGACTACCGCGCAGTGATCGACGAACTGGACGTGCCAAGCCGGCTGGTCGAGATCAACGTGACCATCCTCGACGTCAGCGCCAATGCCCTGCGCGACTGGTCGGTCGACGCCAGGCTGGGTTCGGACAAGGGGGGGCTGTCCATCGACGTTGGCGGCACCGGCGCCTCGTCCGGAAACACCGGCGTCAGCGGTTCAACCATGGCGCTGTGGGCCTCCGACCGTTTGGCGCTGCGTCTGCGCGCCCTGGAGTCGCGCGGACAAGCACAGATCCTGTCCCGCCCCTCAGTCCTGACGATGAACAACGTCGGTGCCCTGCTGGACATGAATCAGTCGGCCTACGTCAAGCTCATCGGGGAACGGGCGACGGACCTGCGCACCATCACCGCGGGCACTCTGCTCAAGGTGACGCCGAGCATCGTCGGTGATGCTGCCGCGGACCCGGCGTCCCAGAGCATTCGCGTCACCCTGGACATCGAAGACGGTCAACTGGGTGCCACGCCCTCCGACCAGGGGCCTCCCGGCGTGGACAACAGCGCGGTCAGCACTGAAGCGCTGGTGAAGCCGGGCGAGTCGCTGGTGGTCGGCGGCTACCGCCGGCAGCAGCGCCAGATCAAGAACAGCCGCGTGCCCGGCCTGAGCAGCGTTCCGCTGATCGGTGCGCTGTTCCGCAGCGACAGCGCCGCCAATGACGAACGGGAGCGGCTGTTCATCCTGACCGCGCGCGCGCTGCCCTGAACCCCGAGATCCACCTCAACTCACGCATCGCCATGACTTCCATTGCCTCTCGCCAAACCCTCGTCTTCCCTGCCGGCGCGGATGCCATCCCGCGCGAGCGTTCCCCGGAGGCTGGCCGGACACGGCTGCCCGGATCGGGAGACCCGCGATCCACGGCGCCGGGCGCTGCGCGTTTCAGCGCGACCTCGATCGACGCCAACAACCTTGCCGGGTTGGGGGTGAATATCGAGGAGCACGCGTTCTTCAGAAGCGAGGGCAAGGAACTGGAAACCCACGAGGAGGCCCGCGAGGCGCCGGGGAGCCAGGAACAGCGGGTCAGGGAATTGATGAGCGTCGAAGCGATCCGGAACGTGTACCGGATGCTGGCAGGCGACTCGAACTTCTTCATGCTCAGGAAGCAGGCAGAGCGCTTCGCGCAGGCCTGGAAGTCGGGAAACACCGCGAAGGCCATGGAGATCCTGGACGAGACGCGGGACGGCGATGAGCGCCGGCTGCTGATGAACGAGACCATGGCCAGACTGAAGCCCGGTGACGCGGCGGACCGGCTCGGCGAGGTGCTGGACCGCCTTCCGCGTGACGGCGAAGGGCTCTTCAAGCGCCTGGTGGCACTTGCCAACGACGCGGCCTCCGTCGCCAGCGCGGCGGCCCCGGGCTCGCCGGCGATGCCGCTGATGCAGTCGCAGCCCAATCCGAAGGTGATCCTGGAAGTCGCCGGCACGATGGGCCCGGACGGACTGGATGCGCTTCAGAAGATGCTGCTGCCCGGCGGCCGTGTGAATCCGAACGCCTCACGCGGCGCGGAAGTCTATCTGGGGGTCACGCTGCTTCGGACGATCCAGCAGCTTCGGCAGACGAATGTCGTCAGCATCGGGACGATGAACGCGGCGGCATCGGCATGAAGGACGGCGGTCAAACCGGGACGCCCTCCCCAGAGGCGGTGCGCGAGGTCACGCGATGGCTGCTGGACATGACGTTCTCGCCGACGCCGGCCAGCGTGCTGGCAAGGATGAGCAAGACGCTCAACGTCAAGGGCGAAGCGCTCGCGAGCGCGCGCCGGTACCTGCTGCGCGCCGCCATGCACGAGCTCCCTCAGGGCGTCTGGCTCAAGCCTGAAACCAAGGAGGCGGTGTGCAAGGAGCTGCGCGACGCCAACACCGCCGACCTCAAGCAGAAGAATCTGCTCTCTCCAACCGGCGTGTGGCTCAAGCGCCGGTGAGGTTGGCCACGGGCCTGGCCCGGTCTGCAGATTCATGTGACGAACCCAAGCCGGGGAGGGCTGACTGACCGGCACCATGTCCCAGTCCTCCCCTTCCCCCGAGGCGTCCCCTGGCGCCGCCTCTGCCGCCTCGACCGGGGCCGCCTCCTCCGCGAGGGCGCTGGCCCGTCAGATCGCACCGCGCGGCGAGCGCGCCGAGATCGTCGTCACGACGCTGGTGGTCGCCGTCATCTTCGCGATGCTGCTGCCGGTCCCCACCTGGCTGCTGGACCTGCTGATCGCCACCAACCTGTGCGTTTCCGCCTTCCTGATCGTGCTGGTGATGCAGGTGAAGCAGACCACGGGGCTCTCCGCGTTTCCCTCGCTGTTCCTCGTCACCACGCTGTTCCGCGTGGCGCTCAGCGTGGCGAGCACGCGCCAGATCCTGCTCAACGGCGAAGCCGGCCACATCATCGAAGCCTTTGGCGAGATCGTGGTCGGCGGCAATCTGGTCGTGGGTCTGGTGGTGTTCCTGGTGTTGACCGTGGTGCAGTTCATCGTGATCACGAAGGGCTCCGAGCGCGTCGCCGAGGTCGGAGCGCGCTTCTCGCTCGACGCGATGCCGGGCCGGCAGATGGCCATCGACATGGAGCGCAAGTCTGGCGGCATCACGCAGGACGAGGCCAAGGCGCAGCGCGACATGCTGACCGAGGAGAGCCAGTTTTTCGGGGCCATGGACGGGACGATGAAGTTCGCCAAGGGGGACTCGATCGTCGGCATCGTCATCGTGCTGGTGAACCTGATCGGCGGCCTGTCCGTGGGGGTGCTGCAGCGCGGCCTGCCGGCCTCCGAGGCGCTGCACGTCTACGCGATCCTGACCATCGGCGACGGGCTGGTGGCGCAGATTCCGGCACTGCTGATGTCGATGACCGCGGGCCTGCTGGTGACGCGCGTCTCCAAGCCCAGCGGCGGCGGCCGGGCGATCGGCAAGGAGCTGACGGCCCAGTTGCTGCATCAGCCCAAGGCCTGGGTGACGGCGAGCGCGGCGATGCTGGCCTTCGGGCTGCTGCCGGGGATGCCGCTGGCGGTGTTCGCCTGCCTGGCGGGAGGCTCCGCGGCGGTGGGCCTCACGGCCATGCACCGCAAGCTCAAGGCCGAGCGCGAGGAGGAACGTCACCGGGATGCCGCCGTCGAGGCCTTGCGGGACTTCGACCTCGTGCGCCCGCTCGTGCTGCGGGTCAGCCGCCGCATCGACCCCGAGCGTGCCCGGCGCGCGCTCAATCTCTGCCGGCAGGTCCGCAACCGTCTGGTGCGGCGCCTGGCGCTCGTGACACCGGCCATCGACGTCGACTTCGACATCGACCTGGACGACGCGGACCTGGAGTTCTGCCATGGCGAGGTGCGCGTGTTCTCGATGTGGCTCCGCGAGGACCTGCTCACCTGCACCTGGACCAGCGGCGATCCGGCGGACCTGGGCCTGCCGGCCGAGCAGGTGGAGTTCCGCGCCGGCATCGCCTGCGCGCCGCGGATCTGGCTGCCCGAGGCGCAGGCGAAGGCGCTGACCCCTGCGCCGATGGACCTGGCGGACTGCTGGCAGCGCCTTGACGAGCTCTGCGAAGAGACCTTGCTGCGGATCGGACCGATGTATTTCGGCATGGAGGAGACGCAGAAGATCGCCGCGTGGTGCGGCCGCAAGACGCCGGAAGTGGCCAAGGAACTGGAGCGCGCGGTGCCGCTCAGCCGCATGGCGGAGGTGCTGCGGCGCCTGCTGACGGAGAACGTCAGCATCCGCAATCTGACGATGATCGTCAACGCCCTGATCGAATGGGGCCCCCGCGAACGCGATCCGTCGGTGCTCACCGAATGCATCCGCGCCGCGCTGCAGCGCGAGATCTGCGACTCGCATGCCACCCGCAAGGAGCTGCATGCGCTCATGTTCGACAGCGAGCTCGAGTCGCAGATCCGTTCCTCCGTCCGCCAGACCGCCTACGGCGACTTCCTGGCGCTCGACGCCGACCTGACCGATGCGATCCTCGACGAAACGGCGGCCGCCTACTTGCAGGCGCGCCAGAGCGTGCGTCCGGTCGTGGTCTGCGCGCAGGACGTGAGGCCGCATGTCCGCAAACTGCTGGCGGATCGCCTGCCCCCATTGGGGGTGATCGGCATGTCCGAGCTGCCACCGGATTTCCGCGTGAACGTCCGTTCGGTCATCAGCGTGCCGTTGGACGGCCGCCCGCTGCCGGAGATGTACTGACATGGAGGTCTCGGCTTCACAACAGGAGCCGCTGGAACTGCGCGTTCTCACCGGACTGCAGTCCGGCGCGGCGTTGCCGCTCGAGGACAGCCTGGCGGTCGGGCCGGAGGAAGAGTCCGACCTTCTGCTGCTGGACGACGGCCATGCGCCGCAGCGTCTGCGGGTGCGCCTGCTGCCCGATGGCGGCCTGTTGCTCGAGGCGCTGGACGATGGCGTGCTGCTGGCTTCGGGGGCGGTGCTGCAGCGCGGTGAGTCGGCGCCGCTGGCGCCCGGGGACGCGTTCCGGGCCGGCGAAGTCTGGCTGGCGGTGCAAGGCGCCGGCGAGCCGTGGGGGGCCTGGACGGCGCCCGATGTCGCGGCGACTGCCGGACCGCCCGATGTCGCGGCGCTGGCCGCCGATGCGCCGCAAGAGGCGGCGATCGAGCCGCTGCCAGCGTTCGTGGCTGACTTCCGTCCACCCGGGGCGGCCGCCCGCGCGCGGACCTCCGTGACTCGCCCCATGCGAACCTTCGGCAGCGTCATCGTGGCGGCCGGACTGCTCTCGACCATGCTGGGCGTGGCCGCCTTGGTCCGCCAGGCGGCGCAAGACGAGGCCGACGCGCCGCTGCCCGAGACGCCGAAAGCGGATGCCGCGCCGGCCAGCGGCGGGCCTGCGGCCTCGGCGGTGCAGCCTTCGGTGACCGGCGAGCAGGCCCCTGCGCCCGCGCAGCCGCCTTCGGTGGCCGAGGCGCAGGTGCCTGCGCCAGCGCACCGAAGAGACGGACGCGGCCGCCTGCAGGTGACCATTCCCGGCGAAGGGACCGTGAATCTGCCGTTCGACATCGAAGAGGTCCTGCTCGGATCGGAGAGCCATGTGACCTTGACCGATGGCCGCCGCCTGGCGCCGGGCGATCGGGTCGGCGAGTGGCGCCTGACCGAGATCCGGCCCGGCGCGCTGGTGTTCGACGGTCCGCGGAAGGTACAGATCGGATGGTGACGATGCGAGAAGCCGCGGCGCGCGAGGCTGCCCGGGTGGCCGCCGCGATGGCCGGCGTCCCCCTGGTCCGGCAGCTCGGTCAGGTCCATCGCGTGCTGGGCATGTTGATCGAGGGCACCGTGCCGGGCGCGAGCATCGGCGAGCTCTGCGAGGTCTACCACCCCGCGGAGCCCGCCAAGGTCTGGCGCTGCGAGGTGGTGGGCTTCACCGGGCCGAACGTGCTGCTGTCTTCGTTGATGGCGCTGGAGGGGATCTCGGGCGGTTGCGTGATCCGGCCGTTGCGCACCACGCATCACGTCGCCGTCGGCCGGCCGTTGCTGGGCCGGATCCTCGACGGATTCGGCGACCCCCTGGACGGCGGGGAGCCGCTGCGCGCCGGTGTGGACGGCCTGGC
The DNA here is from genome assembly GCF_039595595.1 of Roseateles sp. Lineage (GTDB taxonomy): Bacteria > Pseudomonadota > Gammaproteobacteria > Burkholderiales > Burkholderiaceae_C > Roseateles. The sequence goes on from NZ_JBCNLG010000016.1 coordinate 96,674, forward strand.
GCTGCGTCGGGTCATCGCCGATGCGCCGCCACCGGTCGAACGCTGGCGCATCAAGGACCGCTTCCCGACGGGCGTGCGCAGCCTTGACGCGCTGTTGACCCTCGGGCAGGGGCAGCGGGTCGGGCTGTTCGCGGGACCGGGCTGCGGCAAGACGACCTTGATGGCGGCCGTCGGGCGCGGCAGTCCGGCCGACGCGATCGTCGTGGCGCTCATTGGAGAGCGGGGCCGCGAGGTCCGCGAGTTCACGGAACACGAGTTCGATCCCGATCTGCTGGCCCGCACGGTGATCGTCTGCGCCACCTCGGATCGAACCTCCATCGAACGCGTGCGCGCGGCGTTCACCGCCACGGCGATTGCCGAAGGCCTGCGCGATCAAGGCTTGAACGTGCTGTTGATGGTGGATTCGCTGACCCGGCTGGCGCGCGCGCAGCGGGAGATCGGCCTGGCGGCGGGCGAAGCGCCGGCGCGCGCGGGCTTCCCGCCCTCGGTCTACGCGCTGCTGCCGCGCCTGATCGAGCGGGCCGGCAACGCGGCGGGCGGCTCGATCACGGCGCTCTACACGGTCCTGCTGGAAGGCGAGCTGCGCTCCGATCCGATCAGCGAGGAGGCGGTCTCGTTGCTGGACGGCCACATCGTGCTGTCGCGCAAGCTGGCCGAGCAGGGCCAGTACCCCGCGGTCGACGTGCTGGCCAGCTTGAGCCGCGTGATGTCCAACATCGTGCCGCGCGAGCAGGCGCGCGCCGCCAACCGGATCCGCCAGGTGCTGTCCGGCTACCGCGACATGGAGTTGATGGTCCGTCTGGGCGAGTACCGGCCGGGGCTGGACCCCGACACCGACCGCATCGTGTCGGACTATCCCAAGGTCATCGACTTCCTGCGGCAGGACACGCGCCTGCCCGCGGCCTGGGAGGACAGCCTGGCCCGTCTGAACGCGCTCACCGCGGGCGCCGTCTGAGTCACGCATGGGCGGTCCCGGCAATCCAGGCACGGTGGCCGGCGATCGCGCCGGACCGCGCCGCGGCCCGCACGAGGCCGTCGAGCCGGCGCCGCCCGATCCGCTGCTGCCAGGCGTGTGCCGTCTGGGTCTCCTGGCGACCCGGAGGGCAGCCCTCGCGGAGGCGGAGTTCTTGCGCGCCAAGCGCGCCAGCGACGAGGCCGCCGAGGCGCTTGCCCAGGCGCAGCAGGCACTGGCGGACTGCATCGAGGACGTGGCGGCGCGGCGGTCCGCGTTACGCCAGGCCTGTCAGGCGGCGCGCGGCGGCGAACCGGTCCTGCGGCGCTGGCGGCAGGAAGACCAGCGGGAACTCGACCGGATCCCCGCCGCCCGCCGCGCGGTCGCGGATTGCCAGCGCGAGCACGATGCCGCGGAACTCGCGCTGGCGGACGCCGCCGCCCGGCATCGCGCGCTCGCGCGGCGCCGCGAGAAGTTCTCGCTCCTGGAGGAGCAGTTGCGGGACGGTGGCTGAGGGAGCGGGGCCGGCGCCGCGGCGTCAGCCCAGTTCGAGCATCTCCCGCCCGAGCTCCTCGTCCACGCAGGCGAGGTCCACGTGCCGTTCGTCCTCGTCCGGTTTCACCGTCGGGCGGAGCAGCTCAGGCGCCTGCTTCTCGTACTCCTCGATGACACGCAGCAGCAGCGCCACGGCCCGGAAGGTGTGGTCGGGCACCGGCTGGCCGATCTCGCCGGAGGCCAGCAGATGCCGCGCCAGGCCGACGTAGCGAACGATAGGCACGCCGTCCTCGCGCGCCTGGCGGCGCAGCGCGAGCGCTTCCTCGTCGCTGCGCTTGTCCAGGATCAGCGGTGAGTCGGTGAACTCCGGGTCGTAGAACACCGAGACCGCCACATGTTCGGGATTGACGACCACCGCGCTGGGGCGCTGGCCCGCTGGTGCGTCCGACATGACGATCTCCCGGCCGATCTGCTTGCGCGCGCCCTTGAGCATCGGATCGCCTTCGTTCTGCTTGAAGTCGCGGCGCACCTCGCTGATGTCCATGCGGAGCTGGCGGAACACCAGATAGCGCTGCAGCAGGATGTCGGTGACGATGAGGAACACCAGCACGATGATGCATTGATGCTCGAGGTCCCTGAGCATCGCCAGCGACAGCGTCCAGCCCTGGGCCGCGTCAACGCGGAAGGCCTGCGCGACGTGGGGCAGACCGTCGCGGATCTCGATCCAGGCCACCGTCAGCAGCAGCAGGCTGCGCACCGGACCGAGGACCGCCATCACGAGTTTCTGCCCCGACACCAGGCCCTTCAGGTTGTTGCCCGGATTGAGCTTCTCGAACCCCTTGCCGAGCGCCTTGCCCGCGACGTTGAAGCGCGTCTGCGCCAAGGTGCCGATCGCCGCGATCACAGCCGGCAGCACCGCCAGCACCAGCAGCGCGATCAGGACGGGCACCAGCGAGGACCAGCTCATGGAGAGCCCCGGATCCTTCGGCCGCGCCACCTGGTTCAGGGCGGCTTCCAGCATCGCGTTGAACATGCCGCGCCAGAGTGGCTCGGTCGCGAAGGCGAGCTCCGCCATCACCAGCAGGCGCAGGATCTTCAGCGAATCCTGGCTGACGCCCAGTTGGCCGTCCTCCCGGGCCTGGCGCACGCGGGACTCGGTCGGAGGGAGATTCTTCTCGGACATCGATCGCGCGGGTCCGTTCAACGCGGCGCCGGCAGCGCCAGGCCAAGCACGTCCAGCAGCCCTTCCTGCCACCAGCGCAGCGCGTCGTCGACGATCTTGTCGAACAGCGGCACCGCGATCAGGGCGACGATGGCCAGCGCCGACACGGTCTTCACTGCCATGGCCGAGGCGTACACGTCGAATCCCTGGACCGCGGTACTGGCGATGGCCAGCGCGAGCTCGATCAACAGCAGCAGCAGCAAGGCCGGGCCGGCGAGCAGCAGCGCTTGCGTGAGCGTGCCCGCCAAGGCCTGCAACAGCCCGCGCTGGCGGGCCGGGTCGAACGCAGGAGCGAGGTCCAGCATCGGCCACTGGGCATGGCTCGCGGCCAGCGCCGTGAACATCAGGTGAAGCAACCCGAGGTCCACCAGCAGCGCCACGAGCGCCCGCTCTGCCAGCTCGCCCAGCAGCGTCGCGTCGGCCTGGAGCGCGGGATTGACCTGCTGGGCGGCGTTGGCGCCGCGTTGGTTGTCGATCAAGGTGCCCATGCCGCGCACGGCCCAGAAGGGAATGGCGGCCAGCATGCCGATCAGGGTGCCGATCAGCACCTCCTTGAACGCCAGCAGCAGGAGCATTTCGGCTGCCGGCGGGCGCGCGACAAAGGCGGGCCAGACCTGGAACGCGGCTGGGAGCGACAAGGCCAGGCAGAACGCGCCCCGCACCGTCGCGGAGGACTGCTGCCGGGCCAGGAAGGGGACGAACACGACCATGCCGCCCGCCCGCGCCATCGACAGCGCCAGCACCTGGGCGACCAGGAGGAGCGACAGCGGAGAGTCGGGCGCCATGGGCGGCGCTTCAGGCGGCGATTGGTGAGGCCATGGCCGGCGCGCGGCGCGCCTCGCGCAGCCGCTCCAGGCTGGCGTGGCGGCGCTCGAGCCGGTCCATGTGCGCGAGCCAGCGCGTGTCGTCGAGGCGGCAGCCCCAGATCTCGAGGTCGAAGCGCAGGCCGCCGTAGTCGACCACCGCCGGCATGAGCCCCCAGCGTTCCAGGCGGCAGGCCCTGACCAGCGACAGGCTGCGCCGGTTGCTGCCCAGGATCCAGCAGGTGACGGTGTCGAAGCCGTAGCGGCGGCATTCCTTGAAGACGCCGCGGATCATGCGCATGGCCACGCCGCTCCCCTGCCAGTCCTGCGCCACGTAGAGCCACAGGTCGCCGGTGCTGCGGCACGCGGCCGGTGCCCAGACCAGCGGGCGCATGTGCGCCCAGGCGACGGGGCGCGAGCACGCCGCGCCGGAACCGGTGTCCATCGGCGTTGCCATCACCCAGACGGGCCAGCCCTTGCGGCGTCCGCGGTCGATGATCGCTTCCATCTCCTCGTCGGTGCCGTTGGTCAAGGTCGGCGAATGGCCGCCGCCAGCCACCGACTCGTTGTAGATGCGGATCAGATGCGGCGCATCGGCTGTGGCGGCCAGGCGCCAGATCAGCTGGGAGGGATCGGCCGCCGCCTGCGGCGCGGTCTCCGTGGATATCGAGGTGTTCATGCGCAAGGACCGGAAGGGAGGGAAGGAGGCGGGGCGGAACCGCCGGTGCGCCAGATCCGCCAAGCCTGCCGGCGCAGCGCGGCGGCGGGCTCCTGCAGGCGGGGCACGGCGGGCGCCGCCATCGCCAGGTCGGGGGCGAATCGCAGCCGCAGTCGCGGCCAGGCGCCGGGCATCGCGTCCTCGACCAGGCCGGCCATCAATGGCAAGGCCCAGCGGCGCAGATCGGCATCGGCGGCGCTGGCCGGCGGCGTGCCGGCGGCCAGCAGCGGACGAGCCTTGGCCTGGCGAAGCGCGTCGCACCACATCGGCGCGTCGCCCCGCTTGGGAGAGAACAGCTGGGCCAGCTCGCGATGCGCCCTGTCCAGACAGTGACTGGCGTACCCGACGCGTCCCAGCGCCAGCGCGGCCCGGTCCAGCCCGGTGCCTTCCAGCGGCACCGGCGCAGGCAGGTCTTCGAGCCGTTCGACGGGCAAGGGAAGGTCGGCATCGATGCCGAAGCGCTCGCAGAACCATCGATAGGCGAGCCTCAGCGCCGGCCCTGGCGATCGGAAGCGCGCGAGCCAGGGCGCCGCATCGGCGCTCTCGGTGTCGTCCATCGCCGCGTCCAACCAGGCTGGGTGCATGGAGCGCCATGGCTCATACCAGAGTTCCAGCCAGCCGGCCGCCGTGTGGGATGGCAGCGCGGCAGCACCTTGACCGGTGTCTGCGAGGCGCGCGTTCATGGCGTCACGGGGACGGAATGCGCGTCGGCCTCCGCCAGCCCGAGCGGGTCGGTGTCGGCGTCCCTTGCCGATTGCGTGCTGCGTCGCCGTTGCCACAGCCACCAACCGAGCGGAGCGCAGAGACCAAGGACGACCGCCAGCGCGCCGGCGAGCCAGCCCGGCACGGCGTTCGCGGCGCCCCCGGACCGCGCGGCCGGCGCGGCCGGGACGGCGGCGGCGGCCTCCGACGGGACGAAGATGATGGCCACTTTTTCCGGCGCCTCGGCCAAGCCCGGGATGCTCGTCACCACCAGCTTGCGGATGCGTGCCTCATAGGAGGCCGGGTTCCAGCCCGCCATGTGCTTGATCAGGACCGAGCACGAAGAGGGCAATACCGGCTCACCTGGAACGATGCGTTCCGGCAGCACGGGATGAACACGCGCCAGCACGACGCCATCGATCTGCGACAGCGTGCTTTCGAGTTCTTGCGACAGCGCGCCGAGGAAGCGGGCCCGTTCCTCGATGGGGGTCGAGATCATGCCGTCCTTCTTGAAGACATCGCCCATCCGGGTGAACGGGCTCCGCGGCAGACCCGCCGACTGCAGGATGGACACCGCCGCGGCGAACCGGTCCTGCGGGACCTTCACGGCGAACAGCTGCTTGCCGCTGCTGACCTTGGACGCTTCGAGCCCGTGGCGATCGAGCTCGGCCGTCACCTCGTTGGCGTCCTTCTCGCTCAGACCCGTGTAAAGGTCGATGGCGCCGGAACAGGCTGAGAGCAACGCCACCAGAAGCAGCGGCGCGATGAGGAGACGGCCACCGCGAGTCATGTCTGGTTGACGATGGTCTGAATGCCGGTCGTCACTTTGACCGATGACTTCGCGAGCATGGTGACTTGATAGTCGTATTCCTGCCTCGTCTCGGCCTGCAGGGGCGCGACGTCCAGACCCTCGCGCCCTCGCATCCGCGCATTGAGACGATCCACCTTCTTTTGAGACGCCTCGAGCGGGTCCGTCAGCCGCTTCATGAAGTTGGTGTCGTCGCCCTGTGCCAGCGCGGGCGACAAGGGCCTTTCGATGCGGGCCACCTCATCAACTCTCTGTTGGAACCCGAAGCGGGTGCCGGCCGGGGAGCGCTTTGTGAGATGGACGGCGTCGACGAGCCGGCCATCGAAGATCGAAGAAGTCATGGGGAGCTCCCTCTCAACCGTGTTGCATCGCGTGATCGAGGTCGATCAGGACGACGCGCTTGGCCGTCTCGAGCAGGTCCCGCATGAACGGCGTCTCCGCGGGCAGGCCGCTGAAGCTCGATTCGATGGTCTGGTACAGCTCGTCGCCGGCGGCCAGGCCCATCTTGATGGCCTCCTTGTAAAGCGTCATCGCGCGCGCCGTGGTCGTGGCTTCTTCGTCGGCCAGGTCGCCCGCGGAGAGTTCCAGCATGGCGGGGTCGGCTTCGAGCTCGCCCATGCCTTCATCCTTGGCCAGCGCCAGCACGCTCTGCATGTCCAGCTCGGACGGTGTCCGCTCCTGCGCGGAGCGGATGGCCTGCACGATGCGGCCAGTGGCCTGGTCGAGGATGCGCTCCTCCCGTTCATCGGGGGCGTTGGCGAGATCAAGGAAACCGATCCAGCTGTCGGCGTGGGTCGGGGGCGAAAAGATGTCCGGGTGGGCGTCCATGAAGGCGGCAATGCACACGCGCTTCTGTTGGACATGATCCGGAGCGGGGGCGAGTTCAATCATGACGGAGGGGAATTGGGGAGCGGTGTCGCGCACCGCGGAAGCGGGCGGCGCCGCGAGGCGCCACCCGGGGAAGCGTCAACAGTTCAGGCAGGCAATCACATCATTCGGAGGAACGGATTGCCGCACATGCCGAACGGCATGGAACGCATGATGTTGGCGGCACAGTTGCCGAGGAAGGCGCCAGCGAAGCTCGGCATCATTTGATTGAAGAAGCCGCCGCACATTGCGCCCATCGAAGACGCTTGATCAAGTCGGCCATGCAAATAGGCGTTCTCGCACTTGAGCTGGGTGTTTGCTGCCACGGGATGTTCCTTTCAATTTGTTGGGTTGACGTGTATTGAGGGGCGAGGGCGGTCAGGTCACAGACGGACCATGTTGGCAATTTCCGACTTGGCGTTGGCCTGGGAGACCTCGGCCTTCTGCTGGGTGGTGATGACTTGATTCATCAGCTGTTCACGCGTCGTGGCGTCGTTGGCCTGCTGGGCTTGCGTCGCCGCCGCATTGGTTGCCGCGTTCGACATCATCGAGAAGGGGTTCATGGCTGTTCCTTGTGAGGCGCGGGGATTCCGCTGAAACGATCAGTCGTCGCGCCCGCCCGCGGAGTTCTCGGGGCCGGGAGGACCCTCGGCGGCAAACCTTGACGTTCCGGAGATAATCCGCGCGCTTTTTTGTGCGCATATCCCTCGCGCCTTTGCACCCCGCACTCCCAAGGCCGCTGCCATGCTCCTGACCCTGGTCATCCTCTACCTGCTCGTCACCATCGCGATCGGCCTGTGGGCCGCCAAGCGCGTGAAGAACACGGCGGACTTCGCCATCGCCGGCCGGCATCTGCCGCTGGTGATGATCGTCACCACGACCTTCGCGACCTGGTTCGGGTCCGAGACAGTGCTGGGCATCCCGGCCAAGTTCGTCCAGACGGGACTGAACGGCGTGGTGGAGGACCCGTTCGGCGCCGGCTCCTGCCTGATCCTGGTGGGCCTGTTCTTCGCCGCCAAGCTCTACAAGATGACGCTGCTGACGATCAGCGACTACTACCGCGAGCGCTACGGCCGCGTCGTCGAGGTGGTGTGCAGCTTCATCATCATCCTGTCCTACCTCGGCTGGGTGGCGGCGCAGGTCACGGCGCTGGGTCTGGTGTTCAAGCTGCTGTCGGGCGGCGCGATCAGCATTCCGGTGGGCATGATGATCGGCACCGCGTCGATCCTGGCGTACACGCTGTTCGGCGGCATGTGGTCGGTGGCGGTCACCGACTTCATTCAGATGATCATCCTGGTGGTGGGGCTGTCGCTGATCGCCTGGTTCGCGGCCGACATGGCCGGCGGCGCCGGCAAGGTCATCGCGCTGGCCTCCAGCCAGGACATGTTCCGCTTCCTGCCCGAGCCCAAGTTCCACGACGTGGTCTTCTTTCTCGGCGCGGCTATCACGATGATGCTGGGCTCGATCCCGCAGCAGGACGTGTTCCAGCGCGTGATGTCGGCCAAGGACGTGAAGGCCGCCACCCGTGGTCCGGTCATCGGCGGCCTGTGCTACATCCTGTTCGCCTTCGTGCCGATGTTCATCGTCGTCAGCGCGCTGATCATCATGCCCACCGAGGCCAGACAACTGATCGCCGAGGACCCCCAGCAGGTGATCCCCACCCTGGTGATCGACAAGATGCCCTTCGTGATGCAGGTGATCTTCTTCGGCGCGCTGCTGTCGGCGCTGAAGTCGACCGCCTCGGCCACGCTGCTGGCGCCGTCGGTGACCTTCGTCGAGAACATCTGGCGCCAGTTCTTCCCGCGCGTCTCCGACAAGCAGGAGCTGCGCACGATGCGCATCGCGGTGCTGCTGTTCTCGGTCTGCGTCTGCGGTTACGCGATCGCGCTGCAGGGCACCTCGATCTACGAGATGGTCTCCAGCGCCTACCAGGTCACCCTGGTCGGCGCCTTCGTGCCGCTCGTGTTCGGCCTGTACTGGAAGCGCGCCACCACGCAGGGCGCAGTCTTCGCCATCGCGCTGGGCACGATCACCTGGATCCTGTTCCTGGCGACGCCCGCGGGCGAGCAGTTCCCCGCTCAACTGGCCGGCCTGCTGGCCGGCATCGTGGGGATGCTGATCGGCTCGCTGGGGCCCCAGGCGATCCGCGACACACACGGCTCCCACCACCGGCTGGCCGGCGGCGCGGCGGCAGCGGGCCACTCTATATAATTTCGGGTTTTTGACCCGGTAGTCCCTCAAATGCCGATCTACGCCTATCGCTGCGGCGCCTGCGGCCACGCCAAAGACGTGCTGCAGAAGCTGTCCGACGCCCCGCTGACCGTCTGCCCTGCCTGCGGCGCGGAGAGTTTTTCAAAGCAGGTCACCGCCGCCGGTTTCCAGCTCAAGGGCTCGGGCTGGTACGTGACGGACTTCCGCGGCGGCTCGGGCGGCACCGCGGCCGCGGCGCCAGCGCCGGCGCCGGGGGGCGAGAGCGCTTCTTCCTCCAGCGGTTCAGCCGCTTCCTCTTCGGAATCCCCCTCCAGCGCGTCGCCCTCGTCGGGCACGTCCTGTGGCGGCTCCTGCGCCTGCCACTGACGCCGAGGCCCGGACCCAGGCATGAGAAAGTACATCATCACCGGCCTGCTGGTCTGGCTTCCCCTCGCCATCACCGTCTGGGTGCTCCTATGGGTGCTCGGCATGATCGACGGCGTCTTCGTCTGGCTGCTGTCGGCCGTCAGCGCGCTGCTGCCGGTGTCGGCCCAGACCTCGCTCAAGCAGCTGCACGACATCCCCGGCCTGGGGGTGGTCGTCATGGTCGCGCTGCTGATGCTGACCGGCATGTTCGTGGCGAACATGTTCGGCCAGTGGTGGCTGCGCCAATGGGACCGGCTGCTCTACAAGATCCCCATCGTCAAGAGCATCTACAGCTCGGTCAAGCAGGTCTCGGACACGCTGTTCTCGTCCAGCGGCAATGCCTTCCGCGAGGCGGTGCTGGTGCCCTATCCGCATCAGGGCTCCTGGACGATCGCCTTCGTCACCGGCAAGCCGGGCGGCGAAGTGGCGCACCAGCTCGGCTCCCTCAGCGGCGCCGAGGCCGACGAGCATGTCTCGCTCTACGTCCCCACGACGCCGAACCCCACGTCCGGCTTCTTCCTGATGATGCCCCGGGCGCAGTTGCGGCCTTTGGCGATGAGCGTGGACGAGGCGCTCAAATACATCATCTCGATGGGGGTGGTCGCTCCTCAAGGGGAGCCCGCCATCGTCCTTCCGGGCGAGGCCGTCCGAAATTGACCGGGCTGGGCGCCCCGGCAAGCGCTCAGTCCTGAGGGTCCGCGCGACCCCGCCAGCGCCTTTCACCGAGCTGGCCGCCTTCCTCGAGCCCGACGCGGCGCGTCGCCGCCAGCTCAGCCACGAACACTGAAGAATTTCCGGAGAACTCCATGCGTACCTGCTATGCCGGCCAAGTCAGCGAGAAGCTGCTGGACCAGACCGTGACCCTGATGGGCTGGGCCCATCGCCGCCGCGACCATGGCGGCGTGATCTTCATCGACCTGCGCGACCGTGAAGGTCTGGTCCAGATCGTCTGCGACCCGGACCGCCCCGAGATGTTCAAGGTGGCCGAAGAGGTCCGCAACGAGTTCTGCGTGAAGATCGTCGGCAAGGTGCGCGCCCGCCCGGCCGGCACCGAGAACGCCAACCTGGTCAGCGGCAAGGTCGAGGTGCTGTGCCACGAGCTGGAAGTGCTGAACCCGTCGGTGACGCCGGCCTTCCCGCTGGACGACGAGAACATCTCCGAGACGACGCGCCTGACGCATCGCGTGCTGGACCTGCGCCGCCCGTACATGCAGAACAACCTGATGCTGCGCTACCGCGTGGCGATGGAGGCGCGCAAGTTCCTGGACGAGCACGGCTTCGTCGACATCGAGACCCCGATGCTGACCAAGAGCACGCCCGAAGGCGCGCGCGACTACCTGGTCCCGTCGCGCGTGCATGACGGCATGTTCTTCGCGTTGCCGCAGTCGCCGCAGCTGTTCAAGCAGCTGCTGATGGTGGCGGGCTTCGACCGCTACTACCAGATCACCAAGTGCTTCCGCGACGAGGACCTGCGCGCCGATCGCCAGCCCGAGTTCACGCAGATCGATATCGAGACCTCGTTCCTGAACGAGGAGGAGATCCGCGCGATGTTCGAGGGCATGATCCGCCACGTCTTCCGCAAGGCGCTGAACGTCGAGCTGGGCGACTACCCGGTCATGAAGTACGCCGAGGCGATGCACCGCTTCGGCTCGGACAAGCCCGACCTGCGCGTCAAGCTCGAGTTCACCGAGCTGACCGACGTGATGGGCGACGTGGACTTCAAGGTCTTCTCCGGTCCGGCCACGACGCCGGGCGGCCGCGTGGTCGCGCTGCGCGTGCCGGGCGGCGCCCAGCTGAGCCGCGGCGAGATCGACTCGTACACCGAGTTCGTGAAGATCTACGGCGCCAAGGGCCTGGCCTGGATCAAGGTCAATGAAGTGGCCAAGGGCCGCGAGGGCCTGCAGTCGCCCATCGTCAAGAACCTGCACGACAAGGCGGTGGCGGACATCCTCGCGCGCACTGGCGCGCAGGATGGCGACCTGATCTTCTTCGGCGCGGACAAGGCCAAGATCGTCAACGACGCGATCGGCGCACTGCGCCTGAAGGTCGGTCACAGCGAGTTCGGCAAGGCGGGCGGCCTGTTCGAGGACAAGTGGGCGCCGCTGTGGGTGGTCGACTTCCCGATGTTCGAGGAGGACGAGGAGAACAAGCGCTGGGCGGCCGTGCACCACCCGTTCACCGCGCCCAAGGACGGCCACGAGGACCTGATGGTCTCGGACCCGGGCAAGTGCATCGCCAAGGCCTACGACATGGTGCTCAACGGCTGGGAACTGGGCGGCGGCTCGGTGCGTATCCACCGCGCCGACGTGCAGGCCAAGGTCTTCGAGGCGCTGAACATCAGCCCCGAGGAGCAGCGCGTGAAATTCGGCTTCCTGCTGGATGCGCTGCAGTACGGCGCGCCGCCGCACGGTGGTCTGGCCTTCGGCCTGGACCGTCTGGTGACGCTGATGACCAAGGCCGAATCCATCCGTGACGTGATCGCCTTCCCGAAGACGCAGCGCGCGCAATGCCTGCTGACCGGCGCGCCGTCGTACGTCGACGAGAAGCAGCTGCGCGAGCTGCACATCCGTCTGCGCAACCCGGGCGCGGCGGCCTGAACGGCTGACGCGCTGAACCCATCGAGGGCGCCGCCCTGACGCCGCCCTCGAGAGAACGCCCCGGTGGAGCGATCCACCGGGGCGTTCCTGCTCATAGCACCTGGTTGCCGCCCGGCGTCATCAAGCCGGCGAGCGGATCGGCGCTGATGGCCAGCGCAGCCTCGCCGGGATCGATGACGATGGTGACGACGCCCGGCGCGCCAAGATTGCCGGCAATGTCCTCGGCAGTGATCGTGAAGGTGCGCTCGCCGATGCGCGGATTCTCCTGGTGGTTGTGCAGCACCATCTTGTTGACCACCGTGGCGGCATCGAGTCCGGAGAGCGCGCCGCCGTCCTCGCGCCAGATTGACAGGCTGAAAGTGGCAAGGTCCCAGGTGTAGCGCATCCCTTCGGGCTGGAAGTCCACAACGTCGCTGGCCGGGTCCAGCCCGTCGCCGCCGAAGACCATGTGCAGGACGTGGGCGGAACCCTCGAACAGCGGCGCCGTGGTCTCCGTGAGGGGCACGCCGGCGGAGCTTTGCGCGCGATCAGCCACGACACGGCGCGCTTCCTGGATGCCCGGTTGTTCGCTCAGGTCGATCGCCGGTCCCTGGGTGTCGAGCGTGAAGGTCAGCGTCGTGACCGGACTTGCGCGGCCGACAACGTCGATCTGGCGCAGCTCCACGGTGTAGGCGTCGTCGGCACCGAACAGCGCATGGACATCGCCTTCCAGCCAAGCTTGCGAGCCGGCCAGGCGGAATTGAGTCCGCGCGCTGGCCTCGACGCCGCTGATCGTCAGCGAGGCGTCCCGGGTGATCTGATCCTGCGCCGACGCGCCGGTGTCGTTTGCCAAGCTCGCCGTCAGCGCGGGCAGCGCCTTGAGCAGAGTGAACGCCAGCGATGCGCTGGCACTGGTATTGCCCACGGCGTCGGTCTGGCGCACCTGCACCTGCACCTCCCGGTCGCGGTCGGCGGCGGGGCCCAGGTCGCTGGCGGGAATCCGATCATCACGGCCGTCCATCCAGGTGGCGCCGCCGTCCAGGCTGTAGGACCACGCCGCGCCAGGTTCGATGCCAGCGACGATCACCGTACCGTCGGCCGTGAGGAGGTCGCCCGCCAGGCCGGTGTCATGCAGGAGCGTGACCTGCGGCCGCAGGGCGACGGTGTCCAGACTTACGGCAGCGGTGCTGAGTCCACCCGCATGTCCGAGATCGTCGATTTGCCGGACCAGGACCGTGTTGTCGCCTTCCAGGAGCACGTTCGTCTCGATGCGCGAGCCGTGGCCCGGCTGCCAGACCTGGCCCCCGTCGAGGCTGTACTCCCAGCGCATGGCCCCGTCGAGTCCGGTCGGCGAGATCCAGTCGCTGGCGGAGATGATGGCCTGGCCGGTGCTGGTTGCCACATGTGCCGGCGCATCGGGCACGATCCTCAGCTCGAAGTCCTGGGTCCCGATCCGCCCGTCCCGGCCATCTGGCCCCAGCTGTCTGAGCAAGACGTGCTTCGCACCCGACTCGCCGAGCGCCTTCACGGGCAGGGAATCGCCGTCGCCTGCATGCCAGGTGTTGCCTCCGTCCAGGCTGTAGGACCACGAGGCGCCCGCGCGCAGTCCTTCCAGGGCCACGCGGCCGGTGATGAACAGGGCATGAGGACCTTGACCGGCCGGCAGCGTCAAGTGGGGAGGCGGAGCGTCGACCGGAGTTGGAGTTGGCGCTGGCGTTGGAGCGGGCGCGAGCGCGGGCGGCAGGGGGGCTGGCTGCTGCAGCAGCGGCTGACGTTGCTCACTGGTGGTGTGCTTGTCCAACGCCCATGCTGCGCCCAAGGCGACGCTCCCGAGGAGCGCGAGAGGCACAAGCGGCTTGTCCACCTCGTCCTCGCAGATGGATGGCGGGATGGATGGATCGTCGATCGGATGATCCGCGCGCGATTCCGTCAGGGCGCGGCGTTCGGACTCTGCGCTGGTGGTGCAGGGCGGCGTACCGCTCTCCTGCGCGTGCGGCTCCTCCAGCGTCTCGCCGTCGCGCCGGCGGCGGGCGGAGTGATCGGAAGATCGTGGAGGAGCGGACTCTGGCGTGGCGGTGGGCGGCAGCCCCGGATCCGAGGGCGAGGAGGCGATTGCCTCGGATGCGGAAGCTGTGATGCCGAGGCGAAGGGGGGCGGTGGGGTTCATGTTCGGCGATGGCCTTTGGAGCAGCTTGTGATCAGCAAGTGTCTGCAGTGGTCATCAATCGGCGAACAACAAGTTCTTCGCAACATTGGAGAGAAGCTGGCACAAAGAGGCTGGTGGCATAGCAAATATCTGGTGTTTGAACCCTTGGAGCGACTGACACGCTCTGGGAGCCTGCTCCTCGTTCGCTCCCTCCCGAACTCGGTATGCTCCCCCGCTGGAGAGGGATGACGTCGAATGGGGCATGCATGACGACAGGCGAGCGAATCGAACTCGGGGGCAGGGATGGCGAGAAGCGCGCGCGACGTAGCGCGGCGCGAAGCGCGGGCAATGCCACGCGGGCGGCGTTGACGCCGCAGGCGCGCTGGGAGCGGCTGGTGATGCGCCGCCCCGGCCTGGCGCTGCCGCGGCTGCAGCGCCTGATCGCCCGCGAGGACGAACCGCCTTTCCAGGCCTTGCTCGGCGCGTTCTTCATCCTCGAGCGCTGGGGCCGCGGGCCCGAGCTCCAGGCCGAACTGGAACGCGCGCTGGCGCGCGCGCTGCAGCACCGGCTGCTGGAGGAAGCGGCGGAGCTCAGCGAGGCGCTGGGCCGCATGCACTACCAGCGCGGCGACTATGTCCAGGCCTGCAACGCCTGGAGCCAGACGCTGGAACTGGCCGACGACGAGACCCGCTGGGCCTGTCTTGCGCGCATCGGCCTGGCGCATCTGTGCTTCGCGCTGGGCGACTGGGCGCGCGGCGGGCGGGTGCTGGACCAGGCCGAACTGCACTATCCGCGGCTCGGCGACGACCCCTACATGCGCTCCAAGATCGCGCTGAACCGCGCGGTGTCGCTACGCGCGACGCAGGGTCCGCAGGCCGCGCTGCCGCGTCTGGACGAGGCCCGTGCCGACGCGCGCGCGGTCGGCCACCGCGACTACGAGGCCGAAGCGATGTGGCACCACGCGCGCTGCGCCCGCGACAGCGGCGCCCTCGATCACGCGCTGGCACTGGCGCTCGAAGCCGAGGATCTGTCCCGCCGCAGCCGCTATCGCTGGCTGCAGGCGCAGACGCTGCTGCTGATCAGCGAGCTGCGTCGCGGCGCCGAGGCCGTGGCGTCGGCGCAGCAGGCGCTGGCGCTCGGTGAAGCGATCCAGTCGCGTTCGCTGCAGGCGGCGGCGCATGGACGGCTCGGTCAGCTGATGGCGGAGCAGGAGCAGCTCGGACCGAGCTGGTACCACCAGCAGCAGCGGCAGCGGCTCGAGGCCACGCTGGGTCAGACGGAGCTGCCGGCGCGGCTCGAGCAACTGGCGCGCTTCGATACCGATCCGCATGGCGCTGAAGGCCTGTTGCTGGCGCTGGGGCGAGCCAGTCTGGCCGTGGCGACGAGGGCCGATGTCGAATCCCATTGGCAACAGGCCCGGCAGCGCCTGCTGGAAGGCCTGGCGCTGACGGATCTCAGTCTGCGCTGGGCGGGCGCACCGGCGTCCACGCCGGTGGGAGCCGGCCGCTCCGTGCAGACCCAGGCGGTGCGCGACGCCTCGGGCGCGGTGGTCGCGGAACTGCAGCTGGAGCGCGCCGCGGGCGCGGTCTGGTCGCGCGCCGACCGCAGCCGTGCCGAGCGGCTCGCCGGCTGGCTGCAGCAGTTGCTGGCGCAATTGCCGCCGGCGGAGGCCGCCGGGGTGGGCGGCGAGTCGGCCGAGGATCCGGCCGCTCAAGCGCATGCGCTGGTCGCGATGCTCGAGCGGCTGGCCGCGGACGCAGGCGGACCGCCGTCCGCTTCGCGCCTGACGCAGGCGCTGCAGCTCGCGCGGCGACTCGCCGCGCGGCTGTCCTGAGCGATCCGGCGGCAGGCGTCAGATCACCGCGCCGCCGAACGGGAGGAGCCCGCCCGGCGCCGGCACCATCGCGATGGCCAGCGGCGCCAGGTCCGCTCCCGTGTGAAGCAGGCCGATGCCCAGTCCATCCTCGATGCTTCCGCGAGCCGCGTCCTCGAGGCGCACCACGAATGTCGCCTCCTCGCTGGCGTCACGGCCTCCGAGCACGGCGAACCGGAGCGCCTTGCTGGACTCGCCGGGCGCGAAGGCGATCTCGCCCGCGCTCGCGCCGGTGACTGCGAGGCCGGCATTCAGCGCGTCGTCGCCGGCGCCGACCGTGCTCGCGTCGCGATCCACCGCGTAGCGGACGCTGCCCGCCTCGCTCAGGTTGCCGCCCCGCGTGACGGTGAAAACCAGCTCGCGCGCGCCGCCGGCCGCTTCGGACGACTGCGCATCGGAGATCGCGTAGGTCGTGGCCTCGACGACCGCGCTGGCAGTGCTGACGCCAACGTTGCCTGCCAGGTCCCGGGCCGAGATCTGGGCGTGGACGCGGTCGCCGCCGTTGAACAGCCACGCCGTGCCGCCGTCCGGCCTCGCCGTCGAGGTGTCCAGCGTCCAGTGACCGGTGTCATCGGCGCGGACCGCATACAGCGCGTCGTGCCCGTTGTCGAACACGCCGTCGGCATTGATCTTCACCGTCACGGTCATGCCCGGATCGGTCATGCCGGACAGCACCGGACGCGGATTCACATGGCCGCCGAACACCGGCGCCGTCGCGGGCGCCTGGGTGTCGACGGTCAACTCCAGGATCGCCGCGTTCAGCCCATCGGCGGTCGCGCCGAAGCGGTGGACGCCGTCGGCCAGCGGCTCGCCCGACAGCGACAAGGTCCAGCGGCCGCCACTGTCCGCGACGGCCGTTCCCACCGCCTCTCCCGCACCGGCCCGGCCGTCGCCATCGAGGTCGTGGAACACGGTCACCGTCGATCCCGCCTTGGCGAAGCCGGTCAGCGCCAGCGGCGATGCGCTGCTCCCGTCGGACGAGGTGACGGCGTCATCGGACCGCCCGCCCGTGTCGCTGCCCGTGGCCAGCCGCACGACCGGCGTATCGGGCGCCCGCACGTCGATGAAGGTCCGGGCGACGACCGCGCTCGTGTTGCCCGCGATGTCGGTCGCCGAGATCTCCATCGTGCGCAGTCCCGGCACGGTGTCCGCGCCACAGGTGTAGTACAGACCGTCGAGCAGTTCACGAGCCTGCTCCGGCGTGATCGGCACATGCGGCTCGTAGTCGATGGTCTGGTCCTTGCCGGGGCCGCCCCGGAAGGTCACCGTGAAGGATTGGCCCTTGAACACGGAGAAGGCCTCCAGGTTGGCGCCCCGCTCGCCCAGACGGAACATGTTGTAGAAGATCGTGGGCTCGGACGGACGGTAGAAGCCGAACCATTCCTGATGACCCGGATCGCTGCTGTCGAACGCCCCTGGCACCGCACTGCTGAGGACCACCCGGAACGAGGCGATGAGGCTGTCGTCGCGCACCACGCCCCGGGACGCCTGGTCGATGTGGAAGGCAAAGGGCAGGCCCGGCGTCACGGCGACGCGCTGGTCCAGTCCGGCGAGCGGGCCATTCAGGTCGACCTCCGGCCCGGTGCGGTCGATGTGAAGCGTCAGCGTGGCGGTCGCGCTGCGTTCGAGGTGATCCACCACCGTGACCGTGAGGCGCCGCGATCCCTCCGCTGGCGCCGCCTGCGCGTTCTGAAGGGCCAGCGAGCCCAGCACCGCCTCGGTCTCCGCCAGGCTCGCGGGCAGGCCGTCCGCCCGCTGCAGTTCGACGTGACCGGCCGTGCGCGTCGCGCGCCAGGCCGTGCCGGCCACGCCGAAGACCGTCGCCCCGTCCGCCAGCGCGGTCGAGCGGCCGGCCTCGCTGCTGACGAGCAGGTCCTCGGCGCTGAGGGCCGAGCCACCCAGGTCGATGCGCACCAGCTGGAAGCTCGCGTCCGGATTGGCATGGATCAGCCGGCCGCCGGAAGAGAACAGGCCGACCGGTGCCGCCATCGACGCGTTGACGACCGTGAGGTCCACGCCACTGGCATTGCCGTTGAGATCAAGCTGCGGCCCGCGCGCATCCACGGTGAGCGTGACCACCGAATCGGCGCTGACGTTGCCCGCCACGTCAAGCGCGCCGATGCGCAGCTCGAGCGTGCCGGCGCGGGGCTGGTTCTGCGTGTCGATGATCCGGATCGCGTTCGTCAGCGCGGCGGCGTCGGAGCCGCTCAGCGCCGAGTCATCGGCGCGCCAGATCGAGAGCGCCCGGGTCGCGCTGTCGTAGCGATAGGAGAGGTGGGCCAATCCGCCGATCCGCACGTCGTGCGCCTGGGCGTCCTGATCCAGGGCCAGGATCCGGTCGAGCGCGAGCCGGTCGCTGGCGGGAGCCAGACCGTCTCCGCCCAGGCGCAGCCGCAGCTCCTGGATGTCGTGGGCGGTGGCGGCCAGCGGCATCGCGGTGAGCGCGACGCCCGGCGCCATCGCGGCGGGATCGACGGTCACGCTCCACGCGTCCTGCAGCCCCGCGGCGGGGGACAGATCCAGGGCCTCGCCGCGCGAGCGCAGCGTGAAGTCCAGGCGCGCTCCCTCGCTGGTGCCGCCGGCCGTGGTCTGGCGGACCAGCAGCGAGGTCCGGCCTTCAGTGAAGGCCGACGTGGGGATCGCGGCGCCCTGTCCGGTTCGCCAGGTCAGGCCGTCGTCCAGGCTGTACGCCCACGCCGCGCCGTCAACAAGACCGGTGACGCTCACGGTCGCGTCGCGGGTGAGGCGGTCGGTCGAGGAGTGCCCGGTGTCATGCGCGAGCGCAAGGCTCGGAGGGGGCGGCGCGGGGACGGCGGGGTGGTCAGTGAGCGAGGGCTCCGCCGGCGGCTGAGGATCATTCGGAGCATCGCTCGGAGGATCACTCGCGGCGGGCTCGACGGTCGGCGTCAATGGCGTCTCGGCGTGATCGCCGCCCGTCTGCGGGGGGATGGGGGATGCGGGCTCCGACGTGGCGGGGGGCTGCGGAGGGAGGCCACCCCCTTGGAGGGAAGGCGGCAGCGACCCACCGCTCGAACCCCCTTGGGCATCGCCGCCGATGATCGCGAGGCTGGTGCCCAGCACGGCCCAACCCAGCAGGGCATGGTCGCGATCGTCGTCCTGAGGCGCGTCGGCGGCGGCCGCTGCTTCCGGAGCGTCGCCTTCGATCAGCGGCGCTTGATCTTCGTCAGCTCTGTCGCGGGCGGTTCGAGCGGTGGGCACCGTTGCCGCCTTGGTCTTGGGCATGGGCTGGAGCGAGACGGGCGCGGGAGCGGGGAGGGGAGCGGGGGAGCCGGAGACCACCGGCGACGGATGCGCGGACATGAGGACTGACTCGGACGAGTTGGAAACCTCGCAGTCTCGGGAGATCGGTTCGTTCGATACATGACTGGAACCGACGCCGACCAGTCGTTGAATAGCAAAAGCTTGCTAGGCGCTCCCCAAGGTGGAGGGCCCGCAGCGCACCGGGCACCGCGCTGCGCCCGCCCCCCGTCCATGCCTTGTCCGGCCGGCGGGTGTCCCTGTCGTCTGCGTGCTGGCGCCGGCACACGGGCGGCGCGACATGACGCTGGGATATGCTTGCCCGCTATGAGCGAAGTGCCCCTCGCCCCCGCCGCCACGCCGCTGCCGGCCGCCGCCGAGCCGGCCGCGCGGTCCTACAAGATTCCCGAGTCGGTCCTCGTCGTGATCCACACCGAGGCGCTGGACGTGCTGATGCTGGAGCGGGCCGATCGGCCCGGCTTCTGGCAGTGCGTGACCGGATCCAAGGACACGGACGGCGAAGCGCTGGACGAGACCGCGCGCCGCGAGGTGTTCGAGGAAACCGGCATCCGCGTGCAAGACCTGCCCCCGGCGGCGCTGCACGACTGGGGCCTGGCCAACGTCTACGAGATCTACCCGGTCTGGCGCCACCGCTACGCGCCTGGCGTGACCCGCAACACCGAGCATGTGTTCGGCCTGACCGTGCCGGCCGGCACCGCGGTCACGCTGGCGCCGCGCGAGCACCTGCAGTACCGCTGGCTGCCCTGGCGCGAGGCGGCGGACCTGTGCTTCTCGCCGTCCAACGCGGAAGCCATCCTGCAGCTGCCGCGCCAGCGCGCACGGGCCGGCGGGTCTGACGGGAGCGCCGCATGATCCGCCGCACGCCCCGTCACGCGGCCGTGGCCAATTCCGCGACCACCGACACCTCGCCGGCGGACAGCGTCGGGCGGCTGCGCGTGGCGACCTACAACATCCACAAGGGCGTGCGCGGCATGGGGCCGGGCAAGCGGCTGGAGATCCACAACCTGGGCATGGGCGTGCAGGCGCTCGATGCGGACCTCGTGTTCCTGCAGGAGGTCCGGCTCTTCCACCACCGCGAGGCGCGCCAGTTCGAGCGCACCTGGTTCGGCTGGCCGGAGCAGGGCCAGGCGGAGTTCCTCGCGCCCGAGGGCTATGAGGTGGCCTACCGCACGAACGCCGTGACGCGCCACGGCGAGCATGGCAATGCGCTGCTGTCGCGCTACCCGATCGGCGACATCGGCCACCATGACGTCTCCGACCACCGCTTCGAGCAGCGCGGCCTGCTGCACGTGCCGGTGCGCTGGCAGGACACCGAGGTGCACGCGGTGGTCGCGCACCTGGGACTGATCCACGGCAGCCGGGTGCGGCAGGTGCAGCGGCTGGCCGCGTTTATCGAGGACCACGTGCCGCGCGGCGCGCCGCTGGTGGTGGCCGGTGACTTCAACGACTGGGGCGAGCGGCTGGACGAGCCGATGCGCGCCGGCGGCCTGAGCCGCGCGGTGCTGCCGGGGTCCAGGCGCTCGCTGCCGACCTTCCCGTCGCGGGTGCCGGTGTTCTCGCTGGACCGCATCTACACGCGCGGGCTGCGCTGCGTCGACATGAAGGTCCCGCGCGGACCCGCATGGGCGCGGATGTCCGATCACCTGCCCTTGCTGGCCGAACTCGTCCTGGAATCTTGAAGCGGACGCAGGAACCCCTCTTCCCCTGGACCCTCGGGTCGCAGCCCGCCTTCACGGGCGGCAACGCGGTGGGCCTGCTGTGCGGCGGCGATGCGCTGTTCCCGGCGCAGATCGAGGCGATCGAGCGCGCCGAGCACGAGGTCTGGCTCGCGACCTACATCTTTCACGATGACGAGGCGGGTGCCGCCACCGTCGGCGCGCTGCGGCGGGCGGCGCTGCGCGGCGTGCGGGTGCGGGTGGTGGTGGATGGCTTCGGATCGAAGGGCAGCCTGGGCTGGCTGCGCGAGCAGCTGCGGGATGCGCCGGTCGCGCTGGCGGTGTTCCGGCCGATCGACCGCTGGTGGAACTGGCTGCATCCCGGGCAGTTGCGCCGGCTGCATCAGAAGCTGTGCGTGGTGGACGGGCGCATCGCCTTCGTCGGCGGCATCAACGTGATCGACGATCGCGTCGACCTGCATCACGGACGGACAGACACGCCGCGGCTGGACTTCGCGGTGAGCGTGGGCGGGCCGGCGGTCCGCGCGATCGAGCAGGCGGCCCGCGCCGTGTGGACGCGGGCGTGGCTGGGGCATGATTTCGGCGATGAGATGCGCGCGATGATCCGCAGCGCCTCGCCGGCGCGGCGGGCCAAGCGGCTGATGCGGCGCATCCGCATGCCGCGCGGCGAGCACCGCCGCCGCGACCCCGACCGCCTGCCGCCAGTGCGCGCGGCCTTCGTGCTGCGCGACAACCTGCGCCAGCGCCGCACGATCGAGCGCGCCTACGTCGACGCCATCCGCGGCGCAACCCAGCGCGTGGATCTGATCACGCCCTACTTCTATCCCGGGCAGCGCTTTCGCAGAGCGCTCAAGGACGCCGCCAAGCGCGGCGTGCAGGTGCGGTTGCTGCTGCAGGGCAAGGTCGACTACAAGATCGCGGCCATGGCGGCGCGCGCGCTGTATGACGAGCTGCTCGGGCATGGCGTGCAGATCTACGAGTACACGCCGGCGTTCCTGCATGCGAAGGTCTGCGTGGTGGACAACGATTGGGCGACGGTGGGAAGCTCCAACATCGATCCGTTGTCGCTGCTGCTCAATCTGGAGGCCAACGTCGTGGTGCGCGATGCGGCGTTCGCGGGAGACGTCGCGCGGGAGTTCGACGCCGCCGTGGCACTGTCGCGCAAAGTGGAACGGCCCGATAGCCAGGGACTGCGCGGGTTCCTGGGACGGGCGCTGGTGGCCTGGGTCGCGTATGTCTACCTGCGGGTGGCGGGGGCGACGGGACGGTATTGATGCCCCGTGCGAGATGAAGGTGCACGAAGCAGCGAACGCCGGCGGCAAGAACTCCCTCGCCCCCCGCGAGGGGGGGAGAGGGCAGGGGAGAGGGGGGCTTTCGAAGGGCAGCAGCGCTGTGGCACGAGCCCCCTCCCCTCCCTCTCCCCGCTGGTGTATGGACCGGGGACATAGGTAACAGGTGTGCCAGGACATGGGTAACAGGTCCAATCCAGGTTAGTCAGCCTGGCACAAGTCGATCGTGCGCACTTTGTGATGGCAGAAGTAGACGTCGAAGCT
>NZ_JBCNLG010000017.1:0-116937 GCF_039595595.1 Roseateles sp.
GGCCGCGCCGCCAAGAACTGGCGAGAGGCAATGAACCAATTTGCCATCCTCTACGCAGACCGATTCACCAGGACCGGCTCGTAGCCTCGTAGAAGCGCCTCAAACACAGAATTCCTGACACTCCCTCGCGTGGTACCTCGACAGATACCGCGAGTTCTCCCGTGAGGAACTGGAGGCACTGCTGCAATTGCTGATGCAGCACGCCCCTGATCGAGAGATCAGCGTTTCCGTGTACCACGACATCGACACCGGCCACCGTCACCTCTGGTTCACTGTCTGGGGCTTCTCGGATGACGATTGGGATGACACTTCGGCGTTGATGCTGGCATTCGCAACGCACTGGGCCTCCATGCCCGGACTGAATCATCTTCTCTGGACGATCGATGTTTCCGCACAGCCGGGGTCGTTTGAAGCCAGGGAGCAAGCGGGGAGCAAGTAAATGATGCAGACACAAGTCTTTGACCCGCAAGAGCTTCTGGAACTTGCTGAGGACCTGTCCAGGCAACCGGGTGAAGCGCGTGAGCGCAGCGCCATCTCGCGAGCCTATTACGGTGCGTTCCTCATGGCTCGCGACGCCGCTGGCATCCAGGACGAGACGTCGGAGGCGCATTTCGCAACTTGGAGGCACTACGCTGATCGCGGCGAGACGCAGCTTGCCAAGGACCTGCGAAAGTTGCGGAAGGCGCGAAATCTCGCCGACTACAAGACCGACGTCCATGTCTTGCCTCACGTCTGCGACGAGGCGATGCAAGCTTCTCGCCGCATCAACTCGATGCTGAAGCGCATGCTCGGGCGCAGGGACTATCACGCTCGGCTGGCTCTCAGTTCGGTGAACGACTGACGCTCGCGGGTCAGTCCTGGCGCATCGATGTCGGCCCCGCTCAGACCTTCCCCGGCTCTGCCATCTTCCGATGCTGCTCCGCCAGCACTTCGGCCGGCGTGACGTTGGCCAGCACCGCTTGCAGCTTGTTCTTCCACCCAGCGACCACCGCGCTCTCGCCGTCTTCCATCGCCTCGTAGCCGGTCTTGGCGACTTCCTCGGGCGGCTGCTTCTTGTCGGTGCCGACCTTGGTGTCCATCAAGCCGGCGCGGTGGAAGAACTCGGTATCGGTCGGCCCCGGCATCAGCACCGTCACCGACACATTGGTGTCCTTCAGCTCGTTGCGCAGCGCGTAGGCAAAGGAATCGATGAAGGCCTTCGTGCCGTTGTAGACCGCCTGGAAGGTGCCCGGCATCAGTCCCGCGATGGAGCCGGTGATCAGGATCTTTCCCGCGTTGCGATCACGCATCCCCTTGCCGACGCGCTGGATCACGTCGAGCGTGCCCGTCACGTTGGTGTCGATGACGTGCCGCACCGCGTTGAAGTCCTGGTCGAGGAACGCATGTCCCAGGCCGTGGCCCGCGTTGGCGAGCAGCGCATCCACCGCCCGGCCGCCGATCGCCGCATGCAGCGATTCAACGCCCTGGGGCGTCGCCAGGTC
Source organism: Roseateles sp. (assembly GCF_039595595.1). GTDB lineage: Bacteria > Pseudomonadota > Gammaproteobacteria > Burkholderiales > Burkholderiaceae_C > Roseateles. Next base: position 1,482 of record NZ_JBCNLG010000017.1, read on the forward strand.
CGCCTCGACAGTCTGCACTTGGGCCCCTTCGGCGCGGCACGCCGCCGCGCTCTCCTCCAAGGGCCGGTCGGCGGCGATCAGCAGGTCATAGCCATGCCGCGCGCATTCCAGCGCCAGCTCGCGGCCAATGCCCGACGACGCGCCCGTGATCACGGCCAGCGGCCGTCCCGAGATGTCATTCATGGCTCACTCCGTTCTGCCATGGGCGCCGCCTGCGTCAGCGGCGGCTCGAAGGGCGAGAGCACCACCTTGCGGCAGTCCTCTTCCTTCTTGTTGAAGATCTCGTAGCCGCGGGCCGCCTCGACCAGCGGCAAGCGGTGACTGATGATGACTTCCGGATTCAGCGTGCCGCGCGCGATGGCGCCGAGCAGCTCCGGCATGAAGCGCTGCGCGTGCGTCTGACCGCTCGCGAAGCTCAGCCCCTTCTCGAAGGCGTCCCCGAACAGGAAGCCATGGATGAAGCCGGCATACACGCCGGGCACGCTGACGGTGCCGCCGCGGCGCGTCGCCGCGATCGCCCAGCGCAGCGAGGTCCCGCTCGAGCCCTCCAGCTTCAGCGTCGACAGCACCGTCTCCACGGTGCTGCCCTTGGCCTCGAAGCCGACCGCGTCGATCGAGGCGTCCACGCCGCGGTGGTCGGTCTGCTCGATGATGACCTGCGCCGGATCGTCGATCTGGTCGAAGTCGATCGGCAGCACGCCGTAGGTCTCCTTCGCGAACGCGAGCCGGTAGGGATGGTGGTCGATCATGAAGATCCGTTCCGCACCCATCATCCGCGCGCAGGCCGCAGCCATCATGCCGACCGGCCCCGCGCCGAAGATCGCCAGCGACGAGCCCGGCGTGACCTGCGCATTCAGCGCCGCCTGGTAGCCCGTGGGCAGGATGTCCGACAGGAACAGCACCTGCTCGTCGCTCAGCGTGCTGTCCGGAATGACCAGCGGCCCGACATTGGCCTTGGGCACGCGCACGTACTGCGCCTGACCGCCCGGATATCCCCCGTAGAGGTGGCTGTAGCCGAACAGCCCCGCGCCGGAGCGCACGTCCTTCTTGTTGAGGATCGCGCCGCGGCCCGGGTTGGTCGTCTCGCAGGCCGCGAACAGCTTGCGACCGCAGAAGAAGCAATCGCCGCAGGAGATCGTGAACGGCACGACGACGCGGTCGCCGCGCTTGACGTTGACGACGCCGCGTCCCACCTCCTCCACCACGCCCATGAACTCGTGACCGAGGATGTCCCCGTCCTTCATGTCGGGGATCTTCCCGCGATAGATGTGGAGGTCGGAGCCGCAGATCGCCGTCGCGGTCACGCGCAGCAGGAGGTCGTCATCCGCGGCGAGCACGGGATCGGGCACGGTCTCGACGCGCACGTCGTGCGCGCCGTGGTAGGTCAGAGCAAGCATGGAGGGCCTTTCAAACGGGAGGACAGCAGCGTCTGGCGTTGATCAGGCAACGCCAACTCCCGCCCCCACCCGCCCGCGCCGGCATCCGCTGCCGACGCCTTGACGGCAAGGAATCGCGCTTCTGAGCCGCGGGGGCGAGGCGCCGCGCCGTCAGTGCTTCATCTGCTGCTCGGCCATCAGCTCGTCCTTGCGCTGTTGCAGCCGCTCGCCGAGTTCGGCCAGGTCCAGCCCCGCCTTCTTCGCCTTGGGGAACATCTCGTTCTGTTCCTCCTTGACGTGGTGCTTGACCCACTCGCCCATGACAGTGACCTTGGCGTCGTAGTCCTCGCCGTCGGGCGCGACACCTTCGACGGCGGCGATCAGGTCCTTGATGCTCTGGTGCTCGACCTTGGCTTCGGGCACCAGCTCCTTGTCCTTCAGCGCGGCCTGCACTTCGGGATAGAAGATCTCTTCCTCGATCTGCGCATGGACGGTCAGGGCGATGCAGATCTGCTCGACCAGCTGCTGCTTCTTCGCGGTCGAGCGCGCCTTCTCGAACTGTTCGAACAGGGCGCTGACCTCCTTGTGATCGGCACGCAGCAGGCTGATGGCGTCCGGGGTCTTGCTCTTGGCCGCGGTGCGGCGCGTCGTGGTTTTCCGGCTGGCGGTCCCGGTGGAGGAAGAAGGCATGAGAAGTCTCCTGGCGTTGATGGATGCTGGGAGGCGCGCCCTCGCGGCACGCCGGCACACAGGCTCTGGCAAGGCCGATGCCCACCTCAATCCCCCGTATCAGCGCAGGTACGCCCCTTGCTGGATGAGTCGCCTCAGCGCTTCTCCCCTCATTCAGGACCCTTCCATGAGCAGTCGTTTCGTCACCGAAGATCTGGCGCGCGCCGCGTTCGACGCGATCACGCCGGCCATCGCCGCGCAGCTCGCCTCGCCCGACATCAGCGGGCTCGGCGTGCTGCATCTGGTCGTGCTCGATCCCTCGGTGCCCTGCATCGATGCGGCCTCGCAGCCGAAGGTGCTGGCCGAGCACTCGATCGGCGACCGCGCCCGCTGGGACGTCGACTACGCCGACTACGCGCGCCGCAAGGCGCTGCTGTCCTGGCGTCACCGGATGGACAGCCGGCGCCTGCAGCTGCTGGAGCCGCACCGCCTGACCAGCGACGACAGCCTGCTGTGGGGCGGCATCTGGCTGGACGGGCTCGTCGTCGCGGCCAGTGGCGCGTTTCCGATCTGGGACGAGTGCTTCTCGATGATGGTCGCGGTGCAGCTGCGCGCCCGCGCCTGCGCCGCCGCCGAGCGCGCGCGCTGAACGCGCCCGGGAACGCGCGTCCCCGCATTCCGCTTCCTTCTCCCTTCTTTTCTCCCTGCTTCATCCACCCTGCCGGAGTTCCGACATGATCGACAGCCCTTCGACGAGCGCCACGGCCGCCTCGTCCGCCACGACTTCCACCCGCGCCGATTCCCAAGCCATTCCCCAAGCCATTCCCCAAGCCGAGCTCCAGGCCGCCGACGCGCCATCGCTCCATGGCCAGATCGCGCTCATCACCGGCGGCAGCCGCGGCCTGGGCGCCGCGATCGCGCAGGTGCTGGGCGAGTCCGGCATGCGCGTGCTGTTGGCCGACATCGACCTGGACCGCGCCAAGGACCGCGCGGCACTGCTCGGCGAGCGCGACATCGAGGCCGTCCCCCTCTCTCTGGACGTCTCCGACCCGCGCCAGTGCGAGGAGGTCATCGCCGCCGCGGTCCGTGACTTCGGCCGTCTCGACGTGCTGGTCAACAACGCCGCGGTCGACGTCACGGCGCCGCTGACCGAGCTCGCGGTCGAGGACTGGCAGCGCGTGCTCAACACCAACCTGTCAGGCCCGCTGCTGATGACGAAGTACGCCTCGGCACGGATGCTGACCCAGCCGCGCGGCGGCCACATCGTGAACATCGCGTCCACGGCGTCCAAGCGCGCCTGGCCCAACGCGAGCGCGTATCACGCCACCAAGTGGGGCCTGCTGGGCCTGTCGCACGCGCTGCACGCGGAGCTGCGCGCGCAGAACGTGCGCGTCTCGGCGATCGTGGCCGGCGGCATGAAGACGCCTTTCCTGCTCGACCGCTTCCCGGGCATCGACGAGACCAAGCTGCAGGACCCGATGAACGTGGCCCGCGCGGTGCGCTGGGTGCTGCAGCAGCCCGAGGGCACGGTGATTCCCGAACTCACCGTGCTGCCCACCCAAGAGACGTCCTGGCCGTGAGCACGCCCGTCGACCCCGTCAGCATGCTGCCGGTGCAGGACCTGGACCTGTCCGCGGCGCCCGGCGAGCGTCTGCCCGCCGGGCCCCTGCGACCCTGCCTGTTCATCGACAAGGACGGCACGCTGATCGAGAACGTGCCCTACAACGTCGACCCGGCAAAGCTGCGCTTCATGCCCGGCGCGGGCGAGGCGCTGGCGCGGCTGGCGCGGGCCGGCCTGGCGCTGGTGATCGTCACCAACCAGAGCGGCCTGGCGCGCGGCTACTTCACGCGCGCGCAGTTCGCGCAGCTGCAGGACGCGCTGCTCAAGCGGCTGCGCGACGAAGCCGGCGTCGTCATCGACGACGTGATGCTGTGCCCGCACGAACCCGATGCCCAGGGCCGTCCCGCCTGCCTGTGCCGCAAGCCGGCCCCCGGCATGCTGATCAGCGCCGCGCGCCGTCATGGTCTGGACCTGACGCGATCGTGGATGGTGGGCGACACGCTGGACGACGTCGAGGCGGGCCGCCGCGCCGGTGCGAGCGGCCTGCTGTTCGACAGCGGCGGCGAGACGGTGTGGCGCCGCTCGCCGCTGCGCGAGCCGCAGGCGGTGTTCACCGACTGGACCTCGCTCGCGGCGCATGTGCTGGCCGGGCTCGCGCTGCAGGACGCCGCCGGCAGCGCGCGCTCGGGAACGCCGGCTGCTCCGGCATCGGCATGACCCCTCGCCTCCTTCGCCCCGACACCCTGGCCCCGCCCCCTGGAGACCGTCATGCTCGATAAATGGGACAGCTCGCTGAAATGCCTGCCGCCCGAGCGGCTGCAGGAGATGGTGCCGCGCCTGGCGCGGCCGCTGGTCTTGACCAATGGCGTGTTCGACATCCTGCATGCCGGCCACATCCGCAGCCTGGAAGCAGCCAGTGCGCAGGGCAGCAGCCTGGTGGTCGCGCTGAACACCGATCGCTCGGCCCGCGGGCTGGGCAAGCGCGGCGACCGGCCCTATCACCCGCTCGAGGACCGCGCCCGCGTCGTGGCCGCGCTGGCCTGCGTCTCCTGGGTGACCTGGTTCGACGATCCGACGCCCGAGGCGCTGCTCAGCGCGCTGCGGCCGGACGTGTACGTCAAGGGCGGCGACTACCGCGTCGAGGATCTGCCCGAGACGCCGCTGGTGCGCAGCTGGGGCGGCCGCGTCTCGATCGGCCCCTATCTGCCGGGCCACTCCAGCACGCAGTTGATCGAGCACCTGAGGGCCGCCGCGCCATGAACAACGCCCTGCCGCCCGAACTGGCGCCGCCGCAGGTGCTCATCGTCGGCGACTGCATGCTGGACGTGTACCTCGAAGGCGCGGTGCATCGCATCTCGCCCGAGGCGCCCGTGCCCATCCTCCGGCTGCATCGGCAGTCGCAGCGGGCCGGCGGCGCGGCCAACGTGGCGCTCAACCTCGCGCGGCTGCGCTGCCCGTGCACCGTCAGCGGTCTGGTGGGCACCGACACCGCCGGCGCCTGCCTGGCGGCGCTGCTGGACCAGCCCGGCATCACGCAGCACTTCGTGCGCGGGCCCGACATCGACACGATCCAGAAGATCCGCATGGTCAGCCAGCGCCAGCAGCTGCTGCGCATGGATGTCGAGTCCGAGCCGCCGCAGCGCCGCATCGACGAGCTCACCGCGCTCGCCGGCGACCTCGCGGCCCGGCATCGGTGGATCCTCGTCTCCGACTACGCCAAGGGCGCGCTGCGGGAGGTGCGCACGCTGATCGAGCGCAGCCGCGGCCTGCCATGCCGCGTGCTGGTCGATCCCAAGCGCAAGGACCTTGAGGCCTACCGCGGCGCCTGGCTGATCAAGCCCAACCTGGCCGAGCTGCGCGAGGCGGTCGGCGACTGGCGCACCGAAGACGAGCTCTGCGAGCGCCTGGCCGCGCTGCAGCAGCGGCTGGACATCGACCACGTGCTGCTGACGCGCGGCGAGCAGGGCATGAGCCTGTACTCGCGCGGCGGCGGCTGTCTGCACATTCCCACCGAGGCCCGCGAGGTCTACGACGTCAGTGGCGCCGGCGACACTGTGCTGGCCGCGCTGACCTGCTTCCTGGCCCGCGGCGCGGCGCTGGAGGACGCGGTGCGCGCGGCCAACCGCGCGGCTGGGCTGGTCGTGGGCAAGTTCGGCACGGCCTCGGTCACGCTCGAAGAACTGGGAGTCCCCGCATGAGTGCCCTGCCCCTTTTCCCGCCCGCCGTGGAGGCGCCGTTCGAGGACGGCCTGCGCGAGCATCGCGCGCTGTTCGACCGGCTCGGCGCGATGGGTCCCGAGATCCTTCGCGCCGCCACCATCATGGCCGACACGCTGCGCGCCGGCCGCAAGCTGATGCTGCTGGGCAATGGCGGCTCGGCCGCCGACTGCCAGCACCTGGCGGCCGAGTTCACCGGCCGCTTCAAGCTGGAGCGCGCGCCGCTGGCGGCGGTGGCGCTGACAACGGACAGCTCGGCGCTGACCTGCATCGGCAACGATTACGGCTTCGAGCAGGTGTTCGCGCGGCAGGTGGCCGGCATCGGCGCGCCGGGGGACTGCGTGATCGGGATCTCGACCTCGGGGCGCTCGCCCAACGTGCTGCGCGCGCTGACGCAGGCGCGCCAGCTCGGCATGACGACGATCGGCCTGTCCGGCCGCGATGGCGGCGAGATGCACGCGCTGTGCGATGTCTGCCTCGTCGTGCCGCATGCGGACACGGCGCGCATCCAGGAAGCGCACATCTTCATCGGCCACACCTGGTGCGCGCAGGTGGAGCAGATGCTCATCGCGCAGCCGTGAGCGCCGGATCGACCGGGCGCGCGCCGTTCCGATCGTTCTGGATGGGCGGCTATGAGGGGGCCGACCACGTCAATGGACGAGGCGACGCGCTGGACATGGTGCGTGCGACGGGACATGACCGGTTCCTGGCGCTGGACTACCGCGAGGCGCGCCGCCACGGGCTGCGCTGCGTGCGGGAGAGCGTCGGCTGGCGCCTGAGCGAGCGCGGGCCGGCGCAGTGGGATTTCAGCCGTGCGGAGCGGATGGCGCGGACCGCGCGCCGTCATGGCGTGCAGGTGCTGTGGACGCTGATGCATTACGGCGTGCCGCCGGATCTGAGCTTGCTCGACGACGCATTGATCCCGCGCTTCGCGCGCTTCGCGGCGGAGGCGGCGCGCGCGCTCAAGCCGCTGTCGCCAGGGCCGCGCGTGTACACGCCGATCAATGAGATCAGCTTCCTCGCCTGGGCGGCGTCGTCGACGAACGCGATGGGACCGGCGGGCGCGCATCCCGATGACGCCGGGAAGGAAGATTCGCGCATCAGCGGCTACGAGATCAAGCGGCGCCTCGTGCGCGCGGCATTGGCCGGCATGGCGGCGATCCGCGATGTCGATCCCGAGGCGCGCTTTCTCCACATCGATCCGGTGATCCACGTCGTGCCGTCGGACGATGCGCCGGAGCACCAGGAACTCGCCTCGCGGATTGCGTCCTACCAGTGGCAGGCGTTCGACATGCTGGCGGGCATGCAGGAGCCGGAACTCGGGGGATCGATGGAAGCGCTCGACTGGGTCGGGCTCAACCACTATCACAGCAGCCAGTGGGAAGTGCCGAGTGAGAAGCGGCTGGCGTGGCACCTCGGGGATCCGAGGCGGGCCCCGTTGTCGGCGTTGCTCGGGCTGGTGTGGGAGCGCTATCGGCGGCCGTTGATCGTCGCGGAGACGGGGCACATCGGGCGCGGGCGCGCGGACTGGCTGAATGACATCGCCAGGGAAGCGCGGCGGGCGATCGAGCGGGGGATTCCGCTCGCCGGGGTGTGCCTGTATCCGATGCTGGACCGGCCGGATTGGCATGAGCCGCAGCGCTGGCATCGCAGCGGGCTCTGGCATGTGCCGCGCGATCCGCGCGGCCGACCAGCCGGGCGACGGCTGGTTCGGCCCTATGCGCGGGCGCTCGCGAGTTGGACACGGGGGTCCCGCCTGGGAGGCGTGGAGACGGAGCGGTAAGGCGTTCTTGACGGGACGACGGTCAGGCCACCGTCACGCTCCGCTCGCCCAGCACGCCGCGGAAGTGTTCGATGGTGCGGCGCAGGCCATCCTCGAGCGGCACCTCCGGCGCCCACTTCAACAGCGTCTTCGCCCGCGTGATATCGGGGCAGCGCCGCCGCGGATCATCCTGCGGCAGCGGCCGGAACACGATCCTCGACCGGCTCCCGGTCAAACCCAGGATCATCCGCGCCAGCTCCAGCATCGTGTGCTCCCCCGGATTCCCGATGTTGATCGGACCGAGGTGCTCCCCCTCCATCAACCGTATCAAGCCCTTCACCGTGTCGTCGACATAGCAGAAGCTGCGCGTCTGCGTCCCGTCCCCATAGACCGTCAGATCCTCGCCCTGCAGCGCCTGCACGATGAAGTTGCTCACCACGCGCCCGTCCCCGGGCCGCAGCCTCGGTCCATAGGTGTTGAAGATCCTCGCCACCCGCACATCGACGCCGCGCTCCTGGTGATACGCCATCAACATCGCTTCCGCGCAGCGTTTCCCCTCGTCGTAGCACGACCTTGCGCCATTCGGATTCACATGGCCCCAGTACTCCTCATGCTGTGGATGGCAGTCCGGGTCCCCATAGACCTCGCTCGTCGACGTATGCAGCAGGCGCGCCCCGCTCTGCTGCGCCAGCTCCAGCAGCCGCCACACCCCCAGCACGCTGCTGAGCACCGTGTCCACCGGCGCGGTCTGGTAATACGCCGGACTCGCCGGACATGCCAGGTTGTAGATGCGGTCCGCCTGCATCATCTCCGGCGTCGGTTCCAGGCACACGTCACGGCGATGGAAGGTGAATCCCTTGTGCCCCAGCAGCCGGTCGAGGTGGTCGATGTCGCCGGTGCTGAGGTTGTCGACGGCCATCACCCGATGGCCGCGCGCCAGCAGCGCCTCGCACAGATGGCTGCCGACGAAGCCGGCCGCGCCGGTGACCAGCACCGTGCGCGGCGCCTCATGGAGAGCGTCTTGAGCTTGGTTCATGTCGTGACCTCGTGAAGGACCTGCATCCAGTCGGCGACGAAGCGGTCGATGTTGAAGCGCTCGCGCGCCAGTTGCCGGCCGCGCTCGCCCCATTCGCGCGCCAGCCCGGGATCGCGCAGCAGCCGCCCCATCGTGTCGGCGAGCGCCTCCGGCCGGTTGTCGATGTAGCCGTTCTCGCCGCTGCGGATCACCGTCGCCAGCTCCGTCGTGGCCAGGCCGACGACGGGCTGCCCGATCAGCATCGCCTCGATCAGCGCGAGCCCCAGGCTCGTGTACCGGACCGGGTGCAGGAAGAACCGGTGCGAGGCCATGTGCTTGGGCAGCTCCAGCTGCGACGCCTCGCCCCAGCCGCCCGGCATCGTCTCGCTGCCCATGCCCACCAGCGTCAGCGGCACGCGCTCGATGAGCTGCTGATAGAGATCGGCCCCGAGCCGCCGCCCGCGCCGCTGCAGATGGTTGACGACGACCAGCCCGCGCTCCACGTCGCCGCGATAGACGTCCTGCGTCAGCGGCCGCACGCCATGCTCGACCACGCGTGTCGGCGTCACGCCGGCGTTCCACATCAGCGCGTTGAAATGGGTGCAATGCACCAGCAGCGCGCCGGGATCCTGCACCCAGTGCAGCGTCTCGGTCGGATGCTGCTGCGGCGGGTCGTGCTCGAGATAGATCGTCGGCAACTGGCGCTGCGCCTCGGACAGCCAGCGCGGACGATCCTCGTCCCAGCCGGCGCGATGCTGGTACAGCACGACGTCGAACGGCAGTTTCGCGATCTGATCGATCGGCGCCTCATGCACGTTGTCGCCCCACGGCAGCGTGCCCACGCGCCCCACCCGGCCCGGCGTGCGCGCCGGATCCGTCACCAGGTGGAAGTCATGCGGTACCTGCGTGAGGTTGTAGAGGTAGTTGCCGTGGACGTGCCAGGTCAGGATGCGCAATCGGCGGGGCATGGGCGCCCTCCTTCGGAATCGATGAGGAATCGGATGAGGACCCGCCGCCATCCGGCGCGGCGAGCGGCTGGCGGAGCACCTCCTGCAGCGCCTGCAGCACGTCGAAGACCGACAGCGCATGCGCGCAGGCATGGCCGTTCGGGCATTCCGGATAGGCGCAGGGCCGGCACGGCGCGGGCTTGGCCAGCACGCGGTGGCGAGCGCGGTCCGGCGGCGCCCAGCGCATCGGCTCGCTGCCGCAGGACAGCACCACGCTGGGCACGCGCAGCGCCGCCGCGATGTGCGACACGCCGGTGTCGTTGCACACGAGCACCCGCGCCCCGCGCAGCAGCGCGCCCAAGGTCCAGAGCGTGGTCTCGCCCGCCAGATCGACGCAGGGCACGTCGAGCGCGGCCAGCATCCCGGCCAGTTCGGCGGTCAAGGCGCGCTCGCCCGCGGTGCCTGTCAGCACGACCGTGTGGCCACCGTCATGCAACGCCTGCGCCACCGCCGCGAAGCGGCGCAGCGGCCATCGCCGCGAGGCGAGCTGTGCGCCCACGTGCAAGCAGGCATAGGCGCCCACGCCGGCGCGGCCGGGCCAGGCGCGCAGCAACTCGTCGTCATCGGCCTCACGCAGGGGGAACTCCAGATGCTCGTCCTCGACCGGCAGGCTCAGATGCCGGCACAGCGACAGCAGCCGCTGCGTCTCGTGCCCCAGCAGCGGCCACGGCGCGAAGCGCTCCGCATCCGCCGGCGGCGCCCAAGCCGCCGTGCCGCGGAAGCCCGCGTTCCAGCGCGCGCCGAGCAGCGCCACGAACGGATTGGTCGACTCGCCGCTGCCGTGCAGCTGGATCGCGAGATCCCACTCGCTGGCATGCATGGCCGACAGGAAGGCCGGCAGCTCCCGCACATCGACGCCGCGCTCGGGCAGCCCTGGCCAGCCGGGAAATGGCCGCCATTCGTCGACGCAGTCCAGGCGCGACAGGTACTCGCGCGCCACCGGCAACCCCATCAGCGCGATGTGGGCCTGCGGCCAGGCACGCCGGATCGCTCGCAGCGCCGGCACCGCGCAGATCGTGTCGCCCAGCATCAGCGCGCGCAGCACCACGATGCGGCGGACCGCGCCGTCGATGAAGGCCGGCGGCGGCGATGACGGGGACGAGGCATTCATGGCGGACTCACAGGAAAGGCGTCCGGAAATGCCACGCGCCGCGCAGCCGCCAGTACACCGAGAGGAAGGGAATCGCCGCCGAGGTGCAGAGCATCTCGCACACATGCGACGGCGCGAGCGAGGTCCGGCGCAGCCGCTTCACCGCGATGCGCAGGACCAGCAGCAGCGCGGCGGCCAGCATCAGCGCCGCGGCGCGCGGCTCGCCCCGCATCTCGACGAAGGGCGCGGCAACCGTCAGCGCGACGATGGCGTAGTAGTCCCACGGCGGCACCGGCCGCACGCGGGCGCGGTAGATCGCCGGATGCTTGCGGTACAGCAGCGCGTCGAAGAAGACATTGCGCTGCTGCCGCAGCGACACGCCCCAGCGCTCCGGCCGGACCGGATGCCACACCAGCGCGTCGTCGATGCGGCCCACGGGCCCCTGCGCCTGCAGCCGGAACTGCAGGTCGGAGTCCTCTCGCCACGCGCGCAGGAAGCGCTCATCGAAGCCTTCGATCGCCACCAGCACGGGGCGCCGCACGAAGGCGTTGGCGGTGACGAACTCCGCGGTCTCCAGGCCGCGCGTCATCAACTCGTGATCGGTGGGACGCGCCGGCCGGTCCGCGCCGCCGAGCTCCAGGGGCGGCGGCACGCGCACCTGGCCGGCCGCGGCGACCCATTGCGGATTCGCCCGCATCGCCGCCAGGCCGCGCGCGAGCCACGCCGGATCCGGCATCGTGTCGTCATCGGTGAAGGCCACCAGCGGCGCCCGCGCCGCGCGCCAGCCGGCATTGCGCGCCACCGCCGGACCGCGGCCGACCGCGGGACGGCGGTACATGATGGTCGGCTGCGGCGTCATCGCGGCGATGCGCTCGACCTGCTCGCGGCAACGGTCCTCCTTGCCGTCGTCGACGACCACGATCTCGTAGCGGTGCGGCTCCAGCGTCTGCGCGAGCAGCGCCTTCAGACAGCGCGCCAGCAGGTCCGGCCGCCGGTAGGTGGGCATCACGACGCTGATCTCGGGCGTGGACGCGCTCATGCGGCAGCCCCCAGCGCCGGCTCCGCAAGGGCTGGCTCGCACGTGCGCCGCGGCATCAGGGTGATCGCCGCATCGGCCACCTCGCGCGGACTGACGCCGCGCAGACAGGTGTGATGGGCTTCAGGACAGACGCTCTTCTGGCAGAAGCGGCATGGCACGTCGCGGAACAACACGCGCGATGGGATCTGCCACGGCATGTGCTGCGGATTGGTCAGCGCGTACAGGTCCACGACCGGCGTGCCCACCGCTGCGGCCAGGTGGACGGGACCACTGTTGTTGGCGATCAGCAGGCTCGAGGCCTCGACGAGCGCCGCCAGCTCGCCCAGCTTGGCCGGAGGCGGCGGCAACAGCGCCTCGCCGCCCAGCGCGTCCAGCGCTTCGCGCACCAGCGGCTCCTCGCCGGGGCCCGCGCAGAGCACGATCGCCGGCGCCGGCCGTCCGCTCAGGCTCGCCTCGGCCGTCAGCGCCTGACGCAGCAGGCGGGCCGATTCGCCGAGACGATCAGCGGGATAGCGCCGTGACGGCGCGCTCGCGCCCGGATGCAGCAGCACGAAGGACTGGTTCGGGCGCAGACCCGCGGCTTGAAGCCCGCGACGCACGGCGACCCGATCGTGTTCGAGCACGCGAAAGCGCAGACGCTCGTCCTGCGTCCTGAAGCCGGCGGCGGCCACCAGATCGAGCTGCCGCCTCACCTCGTGCCGCATGCCTTCGGCGACCACGTCGCGATCCGCGATCTCGTCGCTGAGCAAGCCATAGGCGCGTTCGCGCGCATGACCCAGCACGTTGGGGATGCCCGCGAGCCGGCACAGCGTCGCCGCCGGAAAGACGCTCTGGGTGCACACGGTGAAGATGATGGCCGCGTCATAGCCCTCCACCGTCAGCCGCGCCAGCAGCCGGCGTTCGTGTCCGCCGCGCGAGATGACCCCCGGATCCAATCCCGAGGTGCCGCCGGCGTCGAGCGCATCGAGCGCGTCCAGTGCCGCGGCGCCCGCCTTCATCCACGGCGCGTGGAAGCCGACGATCTCGTCCACCTGCGGCAGGTGCGGCGCGAGCGCCTTCATCGCGGGCGCCGCGAGCAGCGTCAGATGGGCCTCAGGCAAGGACTCGCGCACCGCCGCGATGGCGGGCGTCGTCATCAACACGTCGCCCAGGTTGTCGAGCCGGATCAGCAGCACACGGCGCGCCGCGCTCCAGCGCTGGATGCGATCCCGATCGACCGCCGCCTCGCCGCTCATCCCTGCGCCCCCGAGGTCTGCAGCGGCATCGGCACGACGCTGCCATCGATGCTCTCCGCCACGGTCGCGAGATGCGGCCGCGACAAATGACGCAGCGGCATCGCCTCGGCGCCCGCCGCCGCGTCCAGTGCCGGTTCGAGCAACCGGATGGGCTGCGCGCCGAGCATCGCCCGCCGCGCCGCGACTTGCGCATAGATGCCCGCGAGGCGGAAGGCGACGCTGTCCCAGGTGAACTCGCGCTGCACGCGCAGCAGGCCCGCGCGGCCCATCAGGCGGCCGATCTCGGGATGGCGGCGCAGATCGTCCAGTCGCAGCGCCAGGGTCTCCGGATCCTGCGCGGGCACCAGATAGCCGGTCAGCCCGTCCACCACCGTGTGCTGGATCCCGCCGACCGCCGCGCCGATCACCGGCGTGGCGCAGGCCATCGCCTCCAGCGGTGTGATGCCGAAAGGCTCGTACCAGGGCGTCGTCACGAACACGTCCGCTGCGCGGTAGTAGTCGCGCAGCTGGTCGCGATCGCGACGCCCGACGAAGGTCACGCGCGCGTCGACGCCCGCTTCCTGCGCGATGCGGCGCAGCCGGCCGATCTCCGGTGTGCGCGTCTCGTCGGGCACCGTCGATTCGCCACCGACGATCAGCAGCCGGAAGGCCCGCCGCTCCGGCATGCGCTGCATCGCCGCGACCGCGCGGATCACGTTGTCCACGCCCTTGCGCGGGACCAGCCGGCCCAGCTGCAGCACGATGAACTCGTCCTCCGGCAGATGCAGCTTGCGGCGCGCCTGCAGCTTGTCGCCGGGACCGAACTCGTCGAGATCGACGCCGCAAGGCACCTGCGCGATGCGGTCGGGCGACGCGCCGCAATGCTCGATCAGGTCAGCCGCGTCCTGTGGACATTCGGCGACGACGCAATCGGCTTCGCGCGCGATGCGGCTCTCCAGCTCGATGCGCTCCGGCGGAAAGCGGTCCGCCTCCTTCTGATGCAGGCGGCGCACCGCGCCGAGCGCATGGAAGGTCTGCACCAGCGGCAGATTCAGTTGCCGCTGCAGCCGCAGCCCGACCAGCCCCGACATGAAGAAGTTGGCGTGCACCGCGTCATGGCGCAGGCTGCGGCGCATCAGCCGCAACGCCGCCGTGCCGAACGCGCGCATGTGCGGCAGCAGCTGCTCCTTGGGCACGAACTCCGGCGGGCCGGCATCGATGTGCAGGACGCGCACGCCGGGCCGCATGTCCACGGCGGTCGGCAGCGCGCGGCTGTCGCGGCGCGTGAGCACGTCCACGTGATGGCCGCGCCGCGCCAGCGCCGCCGCGACATGAGCCACGTAGACGTTCTGGCCGCCGGCATCGATGCCGCCCTGCTGGGCCAGCGGGGAGGCGTGTTCGCTGATCAGCGCAACTCTCAAGGGGGCTTCGATCATGACTGCTCCATCTGCCCCGGACCGGTGCCGGGCTCGTGCTTGAAAGGCAAATGACATGCCGCTTCCCGGCGAAGCGGCGCAGGCGCGGTGATTCCCGCACCTGCGTCGTTTTTCCCCGTGCTCATCGGGCCTTCCGGCCGCCGGCCTGCGCGGGTCCGGCCGCCATGCGCGGAACGCGTGCCACGGCAAGGGTCGACGCGGCACCTGCCGGCCGCGCGATCGCGCGCATCCGGTCCGCGAGCCGTTCCAGCGCGCGGTCCAGCCGGTGATGGCGCTCCATCCGCGCGCGCGCCGCCTCGCCCATGCGGCGGCGCAGTTCATGCAGCGTCAGCATCTGATGCATGCGGCCGGCCAGGTCTTCATAGTCGCGCGGCGCCACGAGCCAGCCGGTGCCGCCGTGCTCGACGATCTCCGGCACCCCGCCCACGCGCGTGGCCACCACCGGCAACCCGCTGGCCATGCCTTCCATCAGCGCCAGCGGCATCGCCTCCGAGTTGGAGCTCGACACCAGCAGGTCCAGGTCGCGAAGGACCGGGCGCACGTCGTCGACACCGCCATGCAGGTGGATGCGCGAGGTCAGCCCCATGCCGGCGATGGTCTCGCGCAGCTGGGTCTTCATCGGCCCCTCGCCGATCAGCACGAAGTGCGCGTCCGGCAGTCGTTGCAGCAACAGCGCCGCGCTGCGGACGAAGACCTCGGGCGCCTTCTCCGGCGAGAGGCGGCCGACGAAGCCGGCCAGCAGCGCATCGCCAGCCAGGCCCAGCGCGGCGCGCACGCCCTGCGCGGGGCGCGGCCCGGGGCGGAACTCGTCGACATCGACGCCGTTGGGCTCCAGGCTCACGCGCTCGCGATCCACGCCCAGGCCGAGCGCGTGGTAATAGCTCTGGCGGCAGACGACGCTGAGATGGCTGCCGACCATGCGGTGGATCTCCAGGTCCGGCAGGATCACCTGGCGGCCATGGATGGTCGTCATCACCGGCACGCCGGCCAGCCGCGCCGCCAGGCCGGAGAGCAGATGCGCGTTGGGCAGATGCGCATGGACCAGGTCCACGCGCTCCGCCGCGATCAGCGACGCCACCATCTGGATCGACGCCCAGGGCGGGTCCTCCGGCATGGCGACGATGCCGATCTCTGCGCCAGCGGCCCGGATGCGTCCGGCGAAATCGCCTTCCGACGGGCACAGCACGGTGAAGCGGAAGGCGCCGGTGCGGCCGAGGCCGGCCACCAGGCGTTCGACACAGCGCTCCATGCCGCCAACGATGCCGTTGCCGACGATCTGCAGCACATGCAGTGGCGCGAGGGAGGGAGGAGAAGGCGGCACCGAGCGCAGCGGGCTGTCGGAGGCGATGTCCATGGTGGAGGCAGGTTCGTCAATGGGCACCGCGCCGGGATTGAAGGCGCGGTGGGCGATGCGGATCAGCAGCAGAGGGGACGCCAGGGCCGCGGCGCGTAGTCGCCGCCGCTGCCCGACAACGAGGCGCCGGCCAGCAGCCCGGCATGGGGGCGGCCGGCATGCGGTCCCTGGCCTTGGAGCCCGGGATGGGCGCGATCGAGATGAGGCTTCTCCTCGATGCCCAGCCAGGCCGCGGCCGTGCCGCTCCACAGGCGCTGACGCGTGTCGGCGCCGAGATCGAGCTCATCCATCAGGTCGACGACCCACTGCTTGCGCTCCAGCACATGCGCGCCGGAACACGGCAAGAAGCAGTCGCTGCCGAACTGCAGCGAGCCCGCGCCCAGCACGTCGAGCATCCGTGCCAGCACCTCGCGGCGGTACGGCGGCGGCGGGCCGAAGGAGATGTCCAGCCGGAACTGCGCCTGCTCATGCGGCACGCCATGGATGCGGTCGATCAGCGCGACGGCCAGGGCCTCGTCGGTCCACGGCCAGCCCATGTGGGCCAGCGCGACCCGCGTGCGCGGATGGTCGCGCAGCGCCTCGAAGTAGGTGGGCCGGCAGAAACGGCCGGAGCGGCCGTCGATGAAGATGCCGCTGTGGAAGAGCAGCGGCAGCGCATGCTCGTTGGCCACCGCGAAGACGGGCTGCACCCGTTCTTCATAGGGATACCAGCCCGTGGGGACCATCTTGCAGCCGCGCAGTCCGAGGTCCTCGATCGCATGGCGCAGGTCGTCCGGAGCGTCGGCATGACGCGGGTCGACGACCGCGAAGCCGATGAGGCGGTCGGGATGATGGCGCACCAGCGCCGATAGGTGCGCGTTGCCGCGGCGCAGCGAGGCCGCGTCGTCCAGCGAGTAGCCGTCGCCGAGGAACGGCGCCAGCAGCACGCCGACGTCAATGCCGGCCTCGTCCAGTGTGCGCAGCACGTCGTCGGCCGTCTCGCGGCCGGTGCAATGGAGGTGGGCGTCGATGATCATGACGATCCCGCCTCAGGCGGCGCGCAGCGCGTGGCCGATGATGGGCGCGTCCGGCCGCGCGGGCCGGGCGACCTCGTCCAGCCACGCGCGCACGCGCCGCGCGCCCGCGTCCCACGAACTGGCTTGCACCACCGCCGCGGCGCTGCCGTGCCAGTACTCGCGGGAGGCCGCGTCCTCGTCCAGCACCTCCTCGCACGCGGCCACGAAGGACGCCGCATCAGCGCCGATGCGCACCACGTCGCCATAGAGGCCCACCACGTCCCGGATCGGCGTGCTGACCACCGGCTTGCCGCCGGCCAGGTACTCCAGCGTCTTGGTCGGGCTGATGAAGCGCGTGGAGTCGTTCATCGCGAACGGCATCAGGCACAGGTCCCAGCCCGCCAGCAGATACGGCAGCAGCTCGTAGCGCTGCATGCCCAGCCAGTGGATGTTGGGATGACGCGGCAGATCGCGCTCGGAGATCTTCACGACCGGCCCGACCATGACCAACTGCCAGTCGGGCCGCGCCTGGGCGACGGCCGAGACCAGCGCGAGGTCCATGCGCTCGTCGATGACGCCGAAGAAGCCCAGTCGCGGGCGCGCGATGTGGCCCTGCAGCTCCTGAGCGCGCCGCGCGAGGGGATCGTCGGGGCGGGTCGCCGGCGGCGCGAAATGCGCCGCGTCGACGGCGCTCGGCAGGCAGTGCAGATTCGGATGCTGGCCGCGCCGTGCTTCGTACAGCGCCGGTCCGCCGCAGAGCACCAGGTCGGCCGCGCTCATCAACGCGTTCTCGCGCTGGCGCAGCTGCGCCGGCGCATTCTTGAACGCGGACAACTCGTCCATGCAGTCGTAGACCAGCGCGCGCGGGTGCATGCCGGCGATGAGCGGCAGCGCCATGGGCGTGTACAGCCAGATCAGGTAGTCGCGGATCTCGCGCTGCGCGAGCTCGCGCTCGAGCAGCGGCAACAGCAGCGGGAGATGCGCGTCATCGAAGCCGGGGGCCGCCACCGGGGTGAACGGAATCATCACCTCGATCTCGCCCGCGGGGCCGACACGCCGCGTCTCGACGCGCGGCGGGCCGGCGGGATCATGCACCGGCTCCTCGATGAAGATCACGCGATAGCCGGCGGCCAGCCGCGACATGAGGTGCTGGGGCCGCTGGAACACGAAGTCCCAGCGCAGATGCGAGAACACAAGGAGGTGAGGCTGTGGCATGGAGGGTCTCTTCGGGTGTGCGTGACCACCGGTTCGGCAAGCCCGAATCCCGAGGTGTTGCCGTACACCGCTCTCCATCGCATCGGAGCGCGCCCGTCGCGCGTTCACGGGACTGTCATGCGCATGAGTGCGGCGGAGCACATCGCTTCGCACCGCGCTTGCCGGAGCGCCGCTTTTGCCGAAGCGCTTGCGGCTCCCTCTTCACGCTGGATTACCGATGAACAGGGACCTCCCGGCCTTTCCACGCTGTCCCAGCGTGTTCCCGTACCGATGACGTGCCGCTGACCTCGCGCCGTCCAGGCATCCCGCTTGCGAAGAGGCGCGTGATGGACGCCGCCCCCGCCGCCCCCACTGCCCTCCCCGAACGCTCTTCCTCGCGCCAGGTCTTCGCCGGCCTGGCGCAGGCGCTGTGGCGCTGGCGCGCGCGCACGCTGCTCGCGATGGCGCTGCTCATCCTGTCCAAGCTGGCGGCGGTGGGCGTGCCGGCGATGCTCAAGGCCATCGTCGATCACCTGACGCCGGCGCAGCCCGCGGCCACGGGGGCCTCGGCGGCAACCGCGCTGGCGGTGGGCCTCTCCGTGCCGGTGTGGCTGCTGATCGGCTATGCGCTGCTGCGCTACGCGAGCACCCTCTTCACCGAGCTGCGCGACCTGGCCTTCGCGCGCGTCGGCAAGCAGGTCGTGAGCAGCTTCTCGGAACGCGCCTTCGCGCATCTGCTGGCCATGAGCCCGCGCTTCCATGCGCAGCGCAACACCGGCTCGCTGGTGCGCGAGGTCGAGCGCGGCACCGACGGCCTGGGCTATCTGCTCGGCGCCGGCGTCTTCACCGTCGTGCCCACCGCGGTGGAATTCGGCGCCGTGCTGGTGATCATCCTCAGCGGCTACGGCGCCAAGTTCGTCCTCATCATCGCGGGCGCGATGGCGGCGTACAGCGTCTGGACCGGCTGGATGACGCGCAGCCGCGTCGAGAAGCAGCGCGTGATGAACGAGTACGACTCGCGCGCGCACGGGTTGCTGGTCGACACGCTGCTCAACTACGAGGCCGTCAAGACCCACGGCCGCGAGGACAGCGAGCGCGCCCGCTACGGCGGCGTGCTGGCGCAGTGGGTCGAGGGCAGCGTCAGCAGCCAGCGCACGCTGTCCACGCTGCATCTGGGACAGGCCGCGATCATCGCCGTGGGCGTGGGCTGGGTGATGCTGCTGGCCGGCTTCGACACCGTCGCCGGCCGCATGAGCATCGGCGACCTGGTCATGGTGAACGCCTACCTGATCCAGGTCTTCCTGCCGCTGAATACGCTGGGCTTCGTCTTCCGCGAGACACGCGATGCGCTGCTCAACACCGAGATGCTCTTCAAGCTGCTCGCGCGCGCGCCCGAGATCCAGGATGCACCGGGCGCGCGGCCGCTGCCGCCGGGCGACACGACCGTGCGCTTCGACGACATCCGCTTCGGCTATGAGCGCGAGCGGCAGATCCTCAAGGGCCTGACGCTGGAGATCCCGCATGGCCAGACTTTCGCGGTGGTGGGCAGCAGCGGCTCGGGCAAGTCGACGCTGGCGCGGCTGCTGATGCGCATGTACGACCCCGACGCCGGCGAGGTCAGCATCGGCGGCCAGCCGCTGACGGCGCTCACGCAGCAGAGCCTGCGCCAGGCGATCGGCGTGGTGCCGCAGGACCCGGTGCTCTTCAACGACACCATCGCCTACAACATCGGTTACGGCCGGCCCGAGGCGGGACGCGAGGCCATCATCGCGGCCGCGCGGGCGGCCCAGGCCGACGAGTTCATCAGCCTGCTGCCCGAGGGCTACGAGACGCGGGTCGGCGAGCGCGGCGCGCGGCTGTCCGGCGGGGAGAAGCAGCGCATCGCCATCGCGCGCGCGTTCCTGAAGAATCCGCCGATCGTCGTGCTCGACGAGGCCACCTCGGCGCTGGACACCAAGGCCGAGCGCGCGATCCAGGGCGCGCTCGACGAGGTCGCGCGCGACCGGACCTCGCTGATCATCGCCCACCGCCTGTCGACGGTGGTCGACGCGGACCAGATCATCGTCATGGACCGCGGCGAGATCGTCGAGCGCGGCCGGCATGACGAGCTGCTCGAGCGCCGCGGGCTGTACGCGCAGCTCTGGGAACTGCAGCGCCAGCAGCAGCAGACCGAATCGCTGGAGCGGCGCATCGCCCAGCATCCGGTCAACGTCGCCGGCCTGCTGGTGCTCAGCCTGGACGGCCTGCGCGACACGCTGGCCGACGCCGACATCGACCTCTACACCGACATCGACCTGAACGTCGCCAGCATCCACGGCGACGCGAGCCGCATCGCGCGCATCGTGCAGCTGGTCTGCCTGCTGGCGCTGCGCGGCGCGACGCAAGGCCGCATGGAGGGCCGGCTGCTGCGCGTGGACCGCACCAGCCAGCTGACAGTCGGATTCCATGGCCGGCTCGACCCCGACACCGGCCCGCCGGACACGCTGGAGCTGCGCACGCTGGTCAACGAGGCGGGCGGTCATCTGGGCATCGAGCGCGACCCGGACGCCGGCGTGCAGCAGTACATCGTCGACTTCCCGCTGCCCGCGCTGGCCGAGGCGCCGCTGTCCGAGGATGAGCTGCGCGCCGCGCCGCCCGAGCTGGCGCAGGCGGCGATGGAGCAGCGGGAGACCGCGCTGGAGACGGTGTTCGGGCTCGATCCGCATCCGCTGTCGGGCCTCAACGTCATGTGCGTCGATGACGACGAGGACGCGCTGGAGTCGCTCGGACAGCTGCTCGAACTCGACGGTGCGCGCACCGAGCGCGTCACCTCCGGCCGCGAGGCGCTGCGCCGCCTGGCCGAGCGCGATCCATCGGCCTGGCCCAATGTCTTCGTCTGCGACATCGCGCTGGGGCCGGAGGATGGTCACGCGGTGGTCCGCGGGCTGCGCACGCTGGAGGCGCAGCGCCAGGTGCCGCT
This sequence comes from Roseateles sp., assembly GCF_039595595.1. Classification (GTDB taxonomy): domain Bacteria; phylum Pseudomonadota; class Gammaproteobacteria; order Burkholderiales; family Burkholderiaceae_C; genus Roseateles. The sequence goes on from NZ_JBCNLG010000017.1 coordinate 22,369, forward strand.
CGAGCGCCGCCTGCCGGCGATCGCGCTGACCGGCATGGCCCAGCCGGAGGACCGGCTGCGCGCGCTGGTGGCCGGCTTCCAGCGCCACATGGCCAAGCCGGTCGTGCCCGAGGACCTGATCCGGGCGCTGCACGACCTCGCGCACGTGCCGGCCTGAGCGGCGGCCGCATCGGTCGATCTTTCCGGACATCGGCACGAACTTCAAATCTGCAGAAGCTTCTTCACCCCTTGGAGCCCTCATGAACCCGACATCACCCCGCCCCTTGCTGACGCTGGGCATCAATGCGAGCTTCCACGACTCCGCGGCGGCGCTGATGCGCGACGGCGAAGTCATCGCGGCCGCGGAGGAGGAGCGCTTCACCCGCATCAAGCACGGCAAGCGGCCCGTGCCCTTCACGGCCTGGGAGCTGCCGTACCACGCGATCGACTACTGCCTGAAGGAGGCCGGCGCGACGCTGGCGGACGTGTCGCACGTGGCGTACAGCTTCGACCCGGCGCGCTTCCTCGGCGACCGCGCACCGGACGGCCGCTTCACGCTGCCGCTCAAGCCGTCGGACTTCGACGCCGGGCCGTGGGAGAACCCGTGGGATCCGCTGTTCGCGGCCTATGTGCTGAATGCGCCGCGCATGCTCACCGACGCCGTGCCGCACCACTTGCGCAAGCGCTTCGCCGGCGTGAAGCACGCGAGCGCGCCCTATCGCTGGCACTTCGTGCCGCACCATCTCTGCCATCAGGCCAGCGCTTTCCTGGCGGCGCCGTTCGACCGCTGCGCGGTCATGACGCTCGACGGCCGCGGCGAGCAGGCCAGCACCTGCTACGGCCGCTACCGCGACAACCGCTACGAGCCGCTCGGCGAGGTGCATGTGCCGCATTCGCTGGGCCTGCTCTACGAGCGGGTCACGGCCTACCTGGGCTTCCTGCATTCGAGCGACGAGTACAAGGTGATGGCGCTGGCCGCGCTGGGCACGCCGCGGCATGCCGACGTGCTGCGCGAGCATCTCGCCGTCGGGGCCGACGGCCAGTACCGCAACCTGCCGCTGGATCTGGTCGAGCGCTTCGGACCGGCGCGGGTGCCGGGCACCAAGATGACCGAGACCTGTCTGGACCTGGCCGCGTCGCTGCAGGACGTGCTCGAGGAATCGGTGCTGCAGCTGGCCGTCTGGCTGCGCGAGCGCAGCGGCGAGGACCAGCTCGCCATGGCGGGCGGCGTGGCGCTGAACTGCGTCATGAATTCACGCCTGCGCGACGCAGGCATCTTCCGGCGCGTCTGGGTGCAGCCGGCGGCGGGCGACGCGGGCACGGCCCTGGGCGCGGCCCTGTGGGTCGACGCGCGCGAGCGCGCCGGGCAGCCCGCCGAGGCCGGCGAGGACCAGCCGCTCGAACTGGCCGAACGCCGCTGGCACATGGATCACGCCTACCTGGGCCCGGCGTACGACGACGGCGACATCGAGGCGCTGCTCCAGTGGGCGCAGCTGCGCTACCGCAAGGTCGAAGACGTGGCGAAGGAGACCGCGACGCTGCTGGCGCAGAACAAGATCATCGGCTGGTTCCAGGGCCGGATGGAGTTCGGGCCGCGCGCGCTCGGGGCGCGATCGCTGCTGGCCTCGCCGGTCGATCCCCACATGCAGGCGCGCCTGAACGAGCTCAAGGACCGCGAGGACTTCCGGCCGGTCGCCCCGGCGGTGAACCGCGAGGACATGGCGGACTGGTTCGAGCCGGCCGACGCCAACGAGGGCGAGTCCCCCTTCATGCTCTTCGTCTACCGCGTCAAGCCGGGCCAGTCCGAGCGCATCCCTTCGGCGCTGCACAGCGACCGCACGGCGCGGGTGCAGACCGTGGATGCGGCGACCAACCCGGTGTTCCACGATCTGCTCACGGCGGTCGGCGAGAAGACCGGCGTGCCGGTGCTGGTGAACACCTCGTTCAATGTGCGCGGCGAGCCCATCGTCGGCACGCCGAAGGCGGCCATCGAGGCCTTCTTCAGCACGCCGCTCGATGCCCTCGTCATCGGCTCCTTCATCCTCGAGAAGTAGGGGCCGCGGCGCGCGCCAGCCGGCTCAATGCGCCAGCAGATAGCGCGCCATCAGGCGCGCCTGGGTCTCGCTGATGCCCAGCGCCGGCATCGCGGAGTGGGCGTCGATCGCCTGCGGATCGCGGATCCAGGCAGCGATGCCGTCCTCGGTGGGAAAGGCCTTGCCGCCGATGCGATCGCGGCCGGCGAGTCCGCTCAGCCGCGGTCCGTTCGAGGTGTCGGGGCCGACCACGCCGGGAATGACATGGCAGGCGGTGCAGCCGTGCTGGCGGAATGCGCGCCGCGCGAGCTCGACGGTCGTGAGCGGCGGATCCAATGGCGCGGGCGCATCCACGATGCCGTCGCAGCGTGGCGCCGCCGTGAGCGCCCGGTACTGGTCGGGCGTCATCAGAGGCAGTGCGTCGAGAAACGCGACCACGGACCAGAGTTCGCGCTCGTCGAGCCGGTATTCCCACGCCGGCATGCCGCTCATCTTGATGCCGTTGCGCGTGATCCAGTACAGGTCCTGCCGGCGCCAATGGCGGGTCGCCTCGATCAGCGACGTCGGCACCGGCTGCATGCCGAGCGCGAACCGTTCAGGCGCCACGCCAGGCGCGCCATGGCAGGCGACGCAGCGATCGCGGAAGCAGGCGGCGCCCTGCATCACGCGGGCCGCGGTCACCAGATCGGGCGGCGGCGGGTGGGCGTCGGCGCGGCGCTGGACCGCGCGCTTGAGCGCGAGCTCCAGCAGCGAGTGCACGGGTTGAAGGTGGGGGCCGGTCGCGGACACGTCGTACACGCCGAACCAGACGAAGGCCGCCGCGCCGGCAGCGCCCAGCACGCCGGCCGCCGCAAGCGCGGCGAGCGCTGCCATCGCCGGGCGCGCGGCGCGCGCGCTTGCGCCGTCCGAGGGTCGTGGGGGATCGCTCATGGCCGCAGCAAGGCAAGCGCGATGCCGGACTGCTGCCAGGGCAGGCACTTCGTGTGCCGGGGAGCGCGCATGACCCGCCTTGACAGCAGTCACCGCCTCCACCGGAAAGACCGCCCCGCTCGTCAGCCCCTGCCCCGTTCGCCGGCGGCGGTCCTGGCCGCGGGGGCGCTGCTGCTGGGCGTGGCGCTCGCCGCCTGCGGTCCGGCGCCTGACGAGCCGATGCAGCGCTGGCAGGTGGAGACCGCGGATCTCGCGCGCGGACGCCAGTTGATGGCGCATTACCAATGCGGCTCCTGCCACGCCGCGCCCGGCGTGCCGGGCAATGGCCAGCGCGCGCCGGAGCTGTACCGATTCGGCCGCCGCAGCTACATCGCCGGCCAGGTGCCCAACACGCCCGAATCGCTGCAGCGCTGGCTGCAGGATCCGCCCGCGCTGGTGCCGGGCACGACGATGCCGCGGCTCGGGGTGTCGGAGCGCGATGCGCGCGACATCGCCGGCTACCTGCTGTCCCTGCAATGAAGGCCCGGCCATGAACGGCGGCGTGCTCGGTCCGGCGGGTCCACAGGCCGAGGCGCTCGCCGGCGTCATGAACACGGCGCTGATCGTCTGCGCCCTCGCCTTCGTCTTCGCGATGGTCTGTCTCGCGGCGGCGCTGTGGTGGCGAGGCCGGCGCCCGGTGCCGGCGGCGCTCTGGTTGTGGGGCGGCGGGCTGGTGCTGCCGGTGCTGGTCTTCGGCGGCCTGCTGCTGCACGGTGAGCGCGCGGCGCAGGGGCTCGACGGGCCGGCGCCGCCCGGCGCGCTGCGCGTCGCCGTCACGGGCCACTTGTGGTGGTGGTCGCTGCGCTACGAGGCCGAGGGCGACGCCGCCGCCTTCGCCACTGCCAACGAACTGCGCGTGCCGGTGGGGCGTCCCGTGACGCTGACGCTCGCGTCGGAGGACGTGATCCACAGCTACTGGGTGCCGGAGCTCGGCGGCAAGGTCGACCTGGTGCCCGGACGCCTGAACCGCCTGACCTTCACGGCCGCGCGGCCGGGCGTGTTCCGCGGACCGTGCTCGGAGTACTGCGGGACGCAGCATGCGGCGATGGTGCTGCAGGTGGTGGCGATGGCGCCGGAGGACTTCGCGCGCTGGCGCCGCGCGCAGGCGGGCGACGCGCCGGAGCCGGTCTCCCGCCAGGCCCTGCGCGGCGCGGCGCTCTTCCGCGAGCACGGCTGTGTCGCCTGCCACGCGGTGCGAGGCCTGGATCGCGCCGGGGACGGGCGCGAGGCGGCGCGCGGGGCGCTCGATCCGCCGCCGCTGGGTCCGGACCTCACGCATGTGGCGGACCGCCTGTGGCTGGGCGCGGGCGCGCTGCGCAACCGCGATCCGCTCGGCGATCCGCGCACGGCGCTGCGGCAATGGATCTCGGACGCGCAACAGGCCAAGCCCGGTGTGCGCATGCCTTCCTACCAGCAGATCCCCGCCGATGAGATCGATGCGCTGACCGAGTTCCTCGCAGGACCGCCGCCCGCGGGCAGTGGCACGGAGCGGCCCCTGGTGGCCGCGGCGCCATGACCGGGCCGATTCCCGCCCGCCCGGCCAGCCGGCTGCCGCGCCCCGACGGCGAACTCGAGCGCCTGCGTGCCGCGTGGGCGCCGCCGGCAGGCTGGCGCCGCATCAGCAGCGTCAACAACGTCTTCATCGGCAAGCTCTACATCGCGACAGCCTTCCTCTTCCTGCTGCTGGGCGGCGTGCTGGCGCTGCTGATGCGGGCGCAGCTGGCGGCGCCGTCGCAGACGCTCATCGGCGCGCCGCTGTTCCAGCAGCTGTTCACCATGCATGGCACGGTGATGATGTTCCTGTTCGCGGTGCCGATGGTCGAGGCCATCGCGGTCTACCTGCTGCCCAACATGCTGGGCGCGCGCGACCTGCCCTTTCCACGCCTGTCCGCCTATTCGTTCTGGATGTACGCCTTCGGCGGCCTGGCCTTCTACGCGACGCTGTTCTGGGGCCTGGCGCCGGACTCGGGCTGGTTCATGTATCCACCGCTGAGCAGCGCGGCCTACTCGCCGGGACTGAACGCGGACTTCTGGCTGCTGGGCATCGGCTTCATCGAGATCTCCGCGATCGCCGGTGCCATCGAACTGATCACCGGCACGCTGATGACGCGGGCGCCGGGCATGACGCTGGGCCGCATGCCGGTCTATGCATGGTCCATGCTGGTGGTGGGCGGGATGATCGTGCTGGCTTTTCCGGCCGTGATCGCCGGCACCGCGCTGCTGGAGATCGAGCGCGCCTTCGACTGGCCCATCTTCGATGCCACGCGGGGCGGCGATCCGCTGCTGTGGCAGCACCTGTTCTGGTTCTTCGGTCATCCGGAGGTCTACATCATCTTCCTGCCCGCGGCGGGACTGGTCTCGACAATGGTCCCGGCGCTGGCGAGGACCTCGCTGATCGGCCGGCAGGCGGTGGTGGCGGCGCTGATCGCGATCGGGGTGGTCAGCTTCCTGCTGTGGGCGCATCACATGTTCACGGCGGGACTGGGCGGGCTGGGCATGAGCGTCGTGTCCATCCTGAGCGTGGCCATCGCGATTCCCGGCGCGCTGCAGGTCTTCGCGTGGATCGGCACCTTGTGGCGCGGCCGGCTGCAATGGACCACGGCGACGCTGTTCCTGATCGGCTTCCTCGTCACCTTCGTGCTGGGCGGACTGACCGGCGTGATGCTGGCGTTGCTGCCGATCGACTGGCAAGTGCACGACAGCTACTTCGTCGTGGCGCATTTCCACTACGTGCTCATCGGCGGCATGGTGCTGCCGATGTTCGCGGCCATCTACCACTGGCTGCCGCTGTGGAAAGGCCGCGCGCTGTCGGAACGCGCCGGACGCTGGGTCTTCGGGCTGGTGGTGGGCGGCTTCCATCTGACCTTCTTCCCGATGCACATCGCCGGGCTGCTCGGCATGCCGCGGCGCGTGCATACCTATGCGGCGGGGCTGGGACTGGAGTGGCCGAATCTGCTGTCCTCGCTGGGCGCCGCGGTGATCGCGGCGGGCGTGCTGCTGTTCGTCATCGACGTCGTGCGCAGTCAGCGCGGACCGGCGCGGGAGCATCACGATCCGTGGACCTCGTCGACGCTGGAGTGGCTGCCATCGGAGCTTTACGGCACACGCAGCATCCCGCAGGTGGAGCATCACGAGCCGCTGTGGCATCGGCCCGAGCTGCATGAGGAGGTCGAAGCGGGCGCGCATTGGCTTCCCGGGACGATCAGCGGCGGGCGGGAGACGCTGCTCACGAGTCCGGTGCAGGCGCGCCCGCTGCGGGTCGTCGTGCTGGCCAAGGACAGTCTGTGGCCCTTCCTCGCGGCGGTCGGCACCGCCGCGTTCTTCCTGCTGATGACGGTGAAGTCGGTGGCGGGCACGGTGGCGGGCGGCGTGCTGGCGATCGTCGCGCTGTGGGCGTGGCTGTGGCAGACGGATCGGGCGCCGCCGGTCGAGGACGCAGAGGCCGCGGCCGGCGTGCTGCTGCCGATGGGCGCTTCGGGGCGGCAGTCGCCGTCGTACTGGGCGGTCGTGATCCTCATCGTGGTGGAGGCGACGATCTTCGCGTCGATGGCGTTCGCGCATCTGCATGTCGCGATGCGGCTGGAGGTGTGCCCGCCGCCGGGCGTGGGGCTCGCGGACACAAGCACGCTGGCGATGCAGACACTGGGCTATGCGCTGAGTCTGGCTTTCGCCGCGTGGGCAGGCGCGGGCGCGTGGCGCGCGCCGGTGCCGAGATGGCGGGGAGCGCTGATGGCGCCAGCGTTCGCGATGGCGGCACTGGCCTTCCACGATGGATTGAGAACGGCCTGGCCAGCGGAACGGCCGCCGACGCTGGATGCCTGGACAGGGACACTGGCCGCGCTGCATGGGCTGCAGGGACTGCAGTTGGCGGTCGCGGCGATGCTGGCGCTTTACTACGGCGCGCGTCTGGCGAGCGGCTTGATCCGGCCGAGGCAGCATGCGACGCGAGAGGCCGTGGTGCTGCTGTGGGCGTGGATCTGCCTGCAGGGCGTGGCCACGGTCTGGTGGCCGCGTCTGGCGCCTTGATCGCTTGTTCGGGCGCTGCTGCCCTTCCACGACCCCCTCTCCCCTGCCCTCTCCCCCTGTGGGGGCGAGGGAGTTCATGCAGAGGCTGGGGAATTCATGCGGGGGCGAGGGAGTTCATGCGGGGCGGTACAGGTCTTTGCCGACCGCGCGGACTTCTTGAAGCAGCGCGCGGGCGCCGGGGGATAGTAGGTGGTCCTCGCGCGTGATGATGCCGAAGGCATCCATGCTGCACGGCAGCTCGATCGGCAGGATCGCCAGCGCCCGCAGCGACGCGTAGTAGCGCGCCACCTCGACCGGCATCACGTGCAGCGCATCCGTCTGCTGCAGCAGCGCCGTGATCACCAGCAGCGCCGTCGTGTCCACCGCATCCGCCGGCGGATCGATCGCCGCCCGCCGGAACATCAGCTCCCATCGGTGGCGCAGCACGCTGCCCGGCGGCGGCAGGATCCACGGCTGCGTCGCCAGGTCCTGCAGCGTCAGGTCCGTGCGCGCCAGCAGCGGGTGACCGAGCCGCGCCACCGCGCAGGCCGGCTCGCCGCTCAGCTCCTCGTATTGCAGGCCGCCCGCGCTGTCCTCCTCCAGGATCCGGCCGATCATGAAATCGAGCGTCCCCCGCTTGAGCTGCTCCAGCAGTACCTTGCTGGTGTCCATCTGCACGCCGATGCGCAGCAGCGGCGCCTGCGCCTTCACGCGCGCGATCGCGCGCGGCAGCAGCGCCATCCCCGGCGTCATGATCACGCCCACCTCGACCTGGCCGGTCAAGCCCTTCTTCAGCGCGACGATGTCGTCATGCGCTGCGGCCAGACTCGTCAGCGCCATCCGCGCATGGCGGATCATCGTCTCGCCGAACAGCGTCGGCTCCATGCCGCGCGGCAGGCGCTCGAACAGCCGCACCTCCAGCATGTCCTCCAGGTCCTTGAGCTGCTTGGAGGCCGCCGGCTGCGTCATGCACAGCGCCTCCGACGCCCGGTGGATGTTGCGGTGGTCGTCCAGCGCGATCAGCAGCAGCAGTTGGCGCGTCTTCAGCCGCGCGCGCAGGAACCAGTTGGGATTCGGGGCGTCGTCCATCACAGTGCTCCGTCAGGCCAGGTCCACGATGCCCTTGGTCGACAGCACGCTGCTCAGGTCGTCGCCCGTTTCCTGCAGCTGGACCAGCGTGGCCTGGCGGGCGCCCAGCGGGTCGCGGTTGCGGATCGCCGTCAGGATCGCCTCGTGGCGCGGCAGGGACAGTTCGTGGGTGTTGGGCAACTGGCTGCTCAGGATGATGGATTCGCGCAGCGCCAGCGACAGCATGTTGCCGATGTAGGCCATCAGGTCGTTGTTGGTCGCCTCGGCGATGTGGCGGTGGAAGGCCAGGTCGGGCTCGAGCAGGTGCTCGGTGTCGGTGGCCGCGGACATGCCGTCGAAGGCCTGCTCGATGCGCTCGAGCTGCTCGGGCGTGGCCGCCTTCGCGGCCAGCGCGGCCGCGGCCGGCTCGAACACGCGGCGCACCTCCATCAGCGTGTTCAGGAATTCCTGCTGCGGCTTGGACTGGATCAGCCAGTACAGCACGTCGGGATCCAGCAGATGCCACTCGTTGCGCGGCCGCACGATGGCGCCGGCACGCTGGCGCGACACCACCAGCCCCTTGGCCACCAGCACGCGCACGGCCTCGCGCAGCACCGGGCGGCTGATGTCGTAGCGGTCCAGCAACTGCTGCTCGGCCGGCAGCCGGTCGCCGGGCCTGAGCTCGCCCGAGACGATGGCCAGCCCCAGCTCGCTGACGATGCGGCCATGCTGGCTCTTGCCCTCCGCGCGGCGCGCGCGCGGGTTGTAGGTCGAATGATCGGCGCGGGTCTTCATATCGGGCGGCAGGCTATCACGGGCGCCCGCCCTCGAAACTCGCGACAAATCCTCCCTTGGCGCGCCGCGCCGCGCGTTGCAGGCCAGCGCCGGCCCGCCCGGCCAGTGGCGGCGCGGCATGCCGGCGCGTCATGCCTGCGCCTCCTGAACCGGGCCGTCGGGCTGCGGCTGGCCGAACGCCGGCAGGCCGTCGGCACGCCATTCGAAGGGCTGCACGCGGGCATGGCGGTTGGGATCATGCAACGGATCGCCCACGATCTCCCGGTAGTTGCGCGCGTGATAGACCAGCAGGTCCGTCTTGCCGTCCGGCGTCGTCGTGAAGCTGTTGTGGCCCGGGCCGTACTGGCCGTTGGCGCTGGCGAAGACCGGCACCGGCGACTTGTGCCAGACCGAGGCATCCAGCAGCTCCGCCGCCGCGTCCGCCCACAGCAGGCCCATGCAGTAGTTGGCGTCGGTCGCCGCCGCCGAGTAGGCGATCAGCACGCGGCCATGCCGCTGCAGCACCGCCGGCCCCTCGTTGACGGCGAAGCCGACGCGCTCCCAGGGCAGCACGGCCTCGCTGATCCGCGTCGGGGCGCTCTTGAGCGTCCAGGCATTGGCCAGCGCGGCGAGATAGAGGTTGGTCTTGCCCTGGCGCGAGGGATCGGCCTCGGCCCAGCACAGGTACTGCTCGCCGCCATGGGCGAACGTGGTCGCGTCGAGCGCGAAGTCATCCAGCGGTGTGCGGATCTGGCCGCGCTCGATCCATTCGCCTTGCGCCGGATCCTCGTGCGCGTTCTCCAGCACATGCATGCGGATCTTCCAGATGTCGTCGCGCTCGCCGCCGGCGAAGTAGATCAGCCAGCGTCCATCGACGCGATGCAGCTCCGGCGCCCAGATGTGCCAGCTCGCCGGTCCTTGCACGCGGCGCGTCCAGATGGTCGTCGGCGCCGCGTGCGGCAGATCCTCGATGCGCGCCGCGCTGCGCAGCTCGATCGCGTCGAAGCCCGGCACCGACGCGGTGAACCAGTAGCGGCCGCCATGCAGCGACAGGTGCGGATCGGCACGCTGGGGAATCAGCGGGTTGGACCAGTTCAGCGTCATGGCGTCGTCTCGCGCTTTCATCGTCTGACCTTCTTCAAGGCCTTGTTGACCTGCTTCTCCACGTCGGCCTGCACCTCGGCGATCGGCTTGTTGGAGACCATCAGATTGCTCACGTCCTCGCCGATCAGCAGCTCGATCGCGCGCTGAGTCGGCACGTTGCCCGGCATCGACGTGCCGGTGCGGGTGATCTCGGTCAGGTTCTGGCGGAACGGCAGCGCCTTGAACGCGGCGCTGTCCGCCACCGAACGCCGCACCGGCAGGTGTCCCGTGCGCGCCCACTCGGCACTGCGCTTCCAGATGAACTGCAGCAGCTTGAGCGCGGCCGCATGCTGCTCGGGCGTTGCGGCGCCGCCCTTGAACAGCGCCCAGCTGTGACCGTCGGCGAACACCGCCGGCCGCTGGTAGAGCTGCGGGAACGGCACCACGGTGTAGCCGCCCTTGAGTGGCGAGCCGGGCTTGCGGGCCTCGCGCAGGAACTGGTCGATGGTCCAGGTGCCCACGACCACCACGCCCGCCTCGCCGTTCAGGAAGGCCTGGTTGGCGCCGCCGTAGTCGAGGTTGGGTTTCACCAGCCCCTCGGCATAGAGCTGCTGCATCAGCGCCAGCGCGTTGACCACCTGCGGCTGATGCATGTCGATGCGCTTGCCGTCCTCGCTGAAGAGCGGGGTCTCCTGCTGGGCGATCAGCGTCTGGAAGGTGCGGTTCGTGGCCGCCGTTTCCTTGACGATCGCCCACGCGAAATATGGCTTGCCGGTCCGCTGCTTGAATTGCCGCGCCATCGCCAGCAGCTCGTCCGGCGAATGCGGCAGCTTTGGCTTGCCGTCCGCGCCCATGAGGCCGGCCTGGGACATCAGCGTCGTGTTGACGTGCCACAGCCAGGCCCAGGTGTCGAAGGGCAAGGCGTAGATCTGGCCGTTCAGCGTGACGCCGCGGCGCGCGTGGTCGGTGAAGTCGGCCGTGTCGATGCCCAGCGCGGGAAGCTCGGCGTCCAGCGGCTCGATCAGCCGGCGGCGCACATAGTCGCCCAGCGCCGATTCATGCATCACCGCCACCGTCGGGATGTCCTTGGCCACCAGGCGCGCGGTCAGCTGGTCGTAGTACGGCGCCCATTCGGCGACCTGCGTCTTCACGACGATGCCGTCGGGATTGGTCGCGTTGAACTCGTTGACCATCGCGGTCACGATGCCGCACTCGCCCACGCCCTGGCTCGCGTCGTTCACCGCGCCGAACTTGGCGTCGCAGCTGCCGAAGAAGCGCATCAGCGTGATCTCGGTCTTCGCCTTCGCGCCCGGGCCTGCCGCCGTCACGGCGCGGTCGCCACAGCCGGCGAGCAGCGCCGCGCCCGCCAGCGCCGCCATCCACAGGGAGCGTTTCATCATGACCGCCCCGTTCCCGCCACCGCGGTGACCAGGTGCTTCTGGAAGAAGAGATAGATCATCAGCACCGGCGCGCCGGCGAACACCGCCTGCGCCATCAGGAAGCCCAGTCCCTCGGACTGCGCGAAGTTGGTCTGCGTCGACGCCAGGCCACGCGTCAGCGTGTACATCTCGGGCTGCGTCGCGATGACCAGCGGCCAGAGGTAGTCGTTCCAGCAGGCCAGGAAGGTGAAGATGCCGAGCGTCGCCTGCGCCGGCAGCGTCAGCGGCAGCACCACGCGCAGGAAGGTCTTGAAGCGCGAGGCGTTGTCCAGCAGCGCCGCTTCCTCCAGGTCGATCGGCACGGCCTTGAAGTACTGCGTCATCAGGAACACGCCGAACGGCGCCGCCAGGCCCGGCAGCGCCAGGCCCGCGTAGGTGTTCTGCAGGCCCCAGTCGGAGAACAGCCGGTGCAGCGGGATGAAAACGCTCTGCGACGGCACCGCCAGGCCGAACAGCACCAGCGGGAACAGCCAGCGCCGCCCCGGGAACTCGCAGCGCGCGAAGCCATAGCCCGCCAGCGACGACAGCACCAGCACGCCCAGCGTCTGCAGCGCCGCGACCAGCGCGCTGTTGCCCAGCCAGCGGAACACCGCCGAGGTCTGCAGGATGTCCGCGTAGTTGGCCAGCGTGTACGGTGGCGCGAGGAAGACGTCGGTGCGCACCATGAGCAGTTCGTTGGGCTTGAACGACAGCGCCAGCACCCACAGCAGCGGCAGCATCCACAGCGCCGCCAGCACGATCAGCAGCGCCATCACCGCGCGGTCGAACCAGCCCTTGCGCAGCATCGGGGTCATCGGCGCACTCCTTGCGCGGCCTCGCGCCGCTCCAGCCACATCTGCACCGAGACGCCCACCAGCATCACGGCCAGCAGCACCTGCGACACGGCGGTCGCGTAGCCCAGCGAGAGCTGCATGAAGGCCTGTTCGTAGATGAACTGGACGATGGGCCGCGTCGTGTTGTTGGGGCCGCCGTTGGTCATCAGCATGATCTGCGGGAAGACCTGGAACTGGCGGATCACCTCGATCACCGCCACCAGCGCCACCGTGCGCTTGAGCGCGGGCAGCGTGACATGGGTCAGCGTGCGCCAGCGGCTGGCGTTGTCCAGCGCGGCGGCTTCGTAGACATCGGAGGGGATCTGCTGCAGCGCCGACAGGAACAGCATCATCGGCAGGCCGATGATCCACCACACCGTCACGAGCGCCAGCGTCGGCAGCGCCAGCAGGTCGCTGGTGAGCCAGGGCAGTTGAGGCAGGCCCAACGCCGCGCTGCCCTGCGCGACCAGACCGCGCTCGGGCATCAGCGCCAGCTGCCAGACCAGCGTGATCAACGTCACCGAGAAGACGCTGGCGCAGAAGAAGATCGCGCGCAGCACGGCCGCGAGCCGGCCGGGGCGGTTCAGCGCGAGCGCCAGCATCAGCGACAGGACGACGAAGACCGGCACGCTGATCAGCACGAAGCGCAGGGTGTTCCAGACGACCTGATGGAAGACATCGTCGTCCAGCAGTTCGAGGTAGTTCTGGAAGCCGACGTAGAAGCTGTCGTTGGACAGCAGGTCATGGTCGTGGAAGCTGATGAACCAGCCCTTGGCCAGCGGCCAGAGCAGCAGCAGCGCGTAGACCGCGACGAAAGGCAGCACGAACAGCGCGTGCGCCGGACGCGAGGCGCGAAGACCCACCGCCGCGCGCGCGCGGCCGGCGGCCTCCGCACCGCTCGGGATCTCTGGGCTCATGCCGCAGCCCCTTGCGCCACCGCATGGTGCGCCAGTCCCTGCTTGTCGAAAAGATGCGCCTCATCCATGACGAGATCGAGCTGCACCAGCTCGCCCGCCGCCGGCGACGCGCCCGCGACGGTGGCGATCGCGCGCGTGCCGTCGACGAGCCGCACATGCGCCAGGCTGCGTTCCCCGAGGAATTCGACCATCTCGACCTGCGCCGGCAGCGGCCCGCGCGCCGCGGTGACCAGATGCTCGGGCCGGATGCCGAGCGTGAGCTCGCTGCCCGGCACCGCCGCCGGCACGCGGGTCAGGAGTTCCTGCCCGCCAGGCAGCTCGATGGCCGCCAGGCCCTGCCGGTCCGCCAACCGCCGCACCGGCACGAAGTTCATCCCCGGTGTGCCGATGAACCCCGCGACGAATCGCGTCGCCGGACGCCGATAGAGCTCGGACGGCGGCGCCACCTGCTCGATGCGGCCCGCGTTCATGACCACGATGCGGGTCGCCAGCGTCATCGCCTCGATCTGGTCGTGGGTCACGAAGATCATCGTCGCGCCCAGCCGCCGGTGCAGCTGCGCCAGCTCCAGCCGCGTGCGGCCGCGCAGCGCCGCGTCGAGGTTGGACAGCGGCTCATCGAACAGGAATAGCGCCGGCTCCTTGACCACCGCGCGGCCGATCGCCACGCGCTGCCGCTGACCGCCCGACAACTGCCCCGGCTTGCGCGCCAGCAGCGCGTCCAGCTCCAGCATCCGCGCCGCCTCCTGGATGCGGCGATCGATCTCTTCCTCCGCCAGCGCGATATTGCGCAGGCCGAAGGCCAGGTTCTCGCGCACCGTCATGTGCGGGTACAGCGCGTAGTGCTGGAACACCATCGCCAGCTGCCGCTGGCCCGGCGCGGCATGGGTCACGTCCTTGCCGCCGATCTCGATGCGGCCGCCGCTGACCTCCTCCAGGCCCGCGATCATGCGCAGCAGGCTGGTCTTGCCGCAGCCCGACGGGCCGAGGAACACGATGAACTCGCCCGGCGCCACGTCGAGCGACAGGTCGGGGATGACCTGCACCGCGCCATAGCGCTTGCAGATCTGCTCCAGCTTGAGGGCTGCCAACGGAATGTCTCCTGATGTCTTCTTGTCTTCTTGAAGCGCCGCGGCCTTCTGCGGGCCGCGTGCCGGTCTAGCGCTCGCCGGAGGCCAGCGCGGGCCAGCCGTCGCCGGTCCATCGCAGCTCACCCAGACGCAGCTTGGGCTTCCCGCGATCTTCGCCGTCATAGGCATGCCGGACGATCCATCGGCCAACGACGTCCTGATGGCCCGGCCCGATCCAGCGGCCGGCACCCTGCTCCACCAGCGTGCCGCCGCCGTCCATCAGGTCGCGCCCTTCCTGGTCGAGGAAGGGCCCTTGCGCCGAGCGCGAGCGCCCGACGCGGATGTTGTAGGTGCTGGCCGTGCCGCGGCAGCACAGGTCATGCGAGACGAACAGGTAGACCCAGTCGCCGTGCCGCACCATCGTCGGCGCCTCGATGCCGGCCTTGCGCCGCGCGATGAAGCGCGCCGGACCGCTCGGCCGCATCGTCTCCGGGTCGAAGGCGGTGACGCGGATCCCGCCCCAGAACGAGCCGTAGCTGAGCCACAGCCGGCCATCGCCGCCCTGCTCCTTGGCATCGATGAAGAGGTCCGGATCGATCGCATTGAAGTCGTCGCCTTCGACGCTTCGCGCGACCATGCCCTCGTCCTGCCAGGGGCCGTCGAGCGCCGCGCTGCTCGCCAGACCGATCGCCGAGCGGTTCTTGCCGAAGGTCGAAATCGAGTACAGCAGCCAGTAGCGCCCCTTGAGCGCGAACACCTTCGGCGCCCAGACATCGAGCCCGCGATGCGCCGGCACCGCCTCGGCCCACCAGGCCGGGGCCTCGGTGAGGGCCGGCGCCAGCCGCCGCCACTGGCGGCCGTCCTCCGAGCGCAGGTGTTGGATGCCGGGCCCCGTCGTGAAGACGTGGAAGGCGCCGCCCTGCTCGATCAGCGTCGGATCGTGCGCGCCGGCGGGGTCCTCAAGGCCCGGAGCGGGCACGCCCGCGGTCGAGCAGGCCGGCAGCACCGCCGCGGCGATCACCGCCGCGGCGCCGCGGACCCGAGGCGCGATCGTGGCCATCAGCCAGCGAACGTGTAGGCGGTCTTGACCGTCGTATAGAACTCGCGCGCGTAGCTGCCCTGCTCGCGCGGACCGTAGCTGGAGCCCTTCGTGCCGCCGAACGGCACGTGGTAGTCCACCCCCGCCGTCGGCAGGTTGACCATCACCATCCCCGCCTGCGAGTGCAGCTTGAAGTGGGCCGCGTGCTTCAGCGACTGCGTGCAGATGCCGGCGGACAGGCCGAACTCGGTGTCATTGGCCAGCGCGAGCGCCTCGTCGTAGTCGCGCGCCCGCACGACGTTCGCCACCGGGCCGAAGACCTCCTCGCGGCTGATCGTCATCGCGTTCGTGGTGTCCGTGATCAGCGCGGGCAACTGATAGAAGCCGGCCGTCTCGCGCTCGACGACCTCGCCGCCGAAGGCCAGCGTGCCGCCTTCCCGTTTCGCGATCTCGACGTAGCGCAGGTTCTGGTCGAGCTGGCGCTGGTCGACGACCGGGCCGATGTCGGTGCCGGCCTTGAGCGCGTGATCGATCTTCAGCGTCCGCAGCTTCTCGACGACGGCCTGGACGAAGCGGTCGTGAATGCCTTCCGTGACGATGATGCGGCTCGACGCCGTGCAGCGCTGCCCGGTCGAGAAGAACGCGCTCTGCACCGCCGAGTTGACGGCCACCCCGAGGTCCGCGTCATCCAGCACGATCAGCGGGTTCTTGCCGCCCATCTCCGCCTGCACCTTGGCCTGGCGCGCGGCGCAGGCCGAGATGATGCGGCGGCCCGTCGCCACCGAGCCGGTGAAGCTCAGCGCCTTGACCTTGGGCGAGTCCACCAGCGTCTGCCCGACCTGCGAGCCCGCACCCATCACCAGGTTGAAGGCGCCCTTGGTGAGCGCGGTGCGCGACAGGATCTCGGCGATGGTCCAGGCGCAGCCAGGCACCAGCTCGGCCGGCTTGAAGACGACCGTGTTGCCGTAGGCCAGCGCCGGCGCGATCTTCCAAGCGGGGATCGCGATCGGGAAGTTCCATGGCGCGATCAGGCCGACGACGCCCACCGGCTGCCGGATCACGTCGACCGACACGCCGGGCCGCACCGACGCCAGCGTCTCGCCGCCGCAGCGCAGCGCCTCGGCGGCGAAGAACTTGAAGATCATCGCGGCGCGGTGCGTCTCGCCCAGGCCTTCGGCCAGCGTCTTTCCCTCTTCGCGGGAGAGCAGGCGGCCGATCTCGTCGCGGCGCGCGAGCAGCTCGTTGCCGACCGCGTCCAGCACGTCGAAGCGCTGCTGTGGCGTGCTCGAGGCCCAGGCCGGGAACGCCGCCTGCGCCGCGGCGATGGCGGCCTCGGTCTGCGCCGCATCGGCCTGCGCGTAGAGGCCGATCACGTCGCTGGTGTCGGACGGATTGATGTTGGGACGCTGGTCGACGCCGGCGACCCATTCGCCGCCGATGTAGTTCTTGAACTCGGGAATCTGGCTCATGACAGGGCTCGGGTTGATGTCGAAGGGATTCAGCGCGCCCAGCGCAGCACCAGCGGATCGAGGCGCCTGGCCGCGTCCAGCAGGCCCGCGCGCACGTACGGGTTCATCGTCGGGAACGGATGGCGCGGCAGGTCGCAGGCGATCACGCCGCCTTCCTTCATCAGCGCCTTCGCGGTCAGGATGCCGCCCTGGCGGTTCTCGTAGTTGATCAGCGGCAGCCAGCGGCCGTACTCGGCCACGGCGGTTTCGCGGTCGCCGGCGGCGTAGGCATCGACGATGCGGCGGATGCCGTCGGGGAACGCGCCGCCCGTCATCGCACCGGTCGCGCCGGCGTCGAGGTCGGCCAGCAGCGTGATCGCTTCCTCGCCGTCCCACGGGCCTTCGATGGCGTCACCACCCAGCGCGATCAGCTCGCGCAGCTTGCTCGCGGCGCCAGCGGTCTCGATCTTGAAGTAGCGGATCTGCTCCAGCTCCTTGGCCATGCGGGCCAGGAACGGCGCCGGCAGCGGCGTGCCCGACATCGGCGCGTCCTGGATCATCACGGGGATGCCAATCGCATCCGACAGGCGGGCGTAGAACTCGTGGATGCCGGCTTCGCCCACACGCAGCGTCGCGCCGTGGTAGGGGGGCATCACCATCACCATCGCCGCGCCCAGCGACTGCGCCATGCGGCTGCGCTCGATGCAGATCTGGGTGCTGTAGTGCGTCGTCGTGACGATCACCGGCACGCGGCCGCCGACATGCTCCAGGATGGTCCGCGTCAGCACGGCGCGCTCGTCGTCGCCGAGCACGAACTGCTCCGAGAAATTGGCCAGGATGCACAGTCCGTTGGAGCCGGCGTCGATCATGAAGTCGATGCAGCGCTTCTGGCTCTCGAGGTCGAGACCGCCCTGCTCGTCAAACGTGGTCGGGACGACCGGGAACACGCCCTTGTAGGGCCGAGGGAAGCTCAGGCTCATGTTGTCTCCAGGGTTCTCAGGACTCTTGTTGGGATCGAATTAAAGTATTACTTTATGACGACTCGTATCCGGGCAAACCCTCAATCGAATGGATTTGACTTAAGAAATAGTCAGACTTATAGAATCCGGACTCCAGGAGCCGCCCGCGTCGCGGCGGCTTCGCGCATGACCCCACGAAGAGGCGCGACACTCGCGCCCGCAGACACGGAGACGACATGACCAGCGCCATCTATCCCAGCCTGCGCGAGCAGCGCGTGCTCATCACCGGCGGAGCGACCGGCATCGGCGCGACGCTGGTGGAGCGCTTCGCCGCGCAGGGCGCGCGGGTGGGCTTCATCGACATCGCGGCCGAAGCCGGCCACGCGCTCGCGGCAAAGTTGCCGGGCAGCGCCTTCGTCGCCGCCGATCTGACCGACATCGCGCAGTTGCGCGGCGCCATCGCGACGCTGCGCGAGCAACTGGGCGGGCCCTTCAAGGTGCTGCTGAACAACGCCGCCAACGACAAGCGCCATGCGCTGGAGGACGTCACGCCTGAGTTCTGGGACCAGGCGATCGCCGTCAACATCAAGCATCAGTTCTTCGCCGCGCAGGCGGTCGCGCCCGACATGAAGGCGCTGGGCGGCGGCTCCATCATCAACTTCGGCTCGTTCAGCTGGATGCTGATGCAGGGCGGCATGGCGGCGTACACGACGTCCAAGGCCGGCGTGCAGGGGCTCACGCGCTCGCTGGCGCGGGACCTGGGTCCGTTCAACATCCGCGTGAACACGCTGGTGCCGGGCTGGGTCATGACCGAGAAGCAGCTCCAGCTCTGGGTCAACGACGAAACCAAGAAAGAGATCGACGCCAACCAGTGCCTCAAGCAGCCGCTGATGCCGGACCACGTCGCGGCGCTGGCGCTGTTCCTGGCGGCCGACGACAGCGCGATGTGCAGCGCGCAGGACTACATCGTCGACGGGGGCTGGGCATGACGGCGCCGGACCGCGCGGCGGCCGCGGCCCGGGTTCACGTCGATTGCCGGGAGCGGCTCGGCGAATGCGCGCTGTGGTGCGAGCGCGAGCAGGCGCTCTATTGGACCGACATCGATGGCCAGAGGCTGTCGCGCTGGCAGGCGGCGCAAGGCGACGCTGACGGTCAGATCACGCACTGGGCCATGCCGGAGCCGCTGGGCAGCTTCGCGCTGTGCGATGCGCCGGGACGGCTGCTGCTGGGACTGGCGTCGGGGGTGGCGCTGTTCGACCTGGCGAGCGGGGAAATCGGCCCGCTGGTGCCGGTCGAAGCCGACGAGCCGCGCACGCGCATCAACGACGGCCGCTGCGACCCGCAGGGGCGCTTCGTTTTCGGCATGTTCAATCCCCATGGCGCGTCCGTCGGCGGCTACTACCGCGCGGAGATGGCGGGCATCGGCGTCGGGCGCGGCCTGAAGGTCGAGCGCCTGCCGCTGCCGCCAGCGATCGTCGGGAACTCGCTGAACTTCAGCCCCGATGGGGGAACGCTCTACTACACGGATTCCCCCACGCGGACGATCTGGGCGATGGACTATCACGCCGATGGGCGGCTTGGCGAGCGGCGCGTCTTCGCGCAGCTGCCGATGGACGGCGGCGAGCCCGATGGCGCAGCGGTCGACACGGACGGTGGCCTGTGGTCGGCGATCTGGGGCGACGGGATCGTGATCCGCTTCGACGCGCAGGGCCGCGAAACCCTCCGTCTGCCCCTGCCCGCCTCGCAGCCCACCTGCCCCGTGTTCGGCGGACCGGCGCTGGACCGCCTCTTCGTCACCACCGCCCGCAAGCAGTGCGAACATGAGCCGCTCGCGGGCGCGCTGTTCGAGCTTGACCCGCAAGGCCATCGCGGCCTGGCGCCTCACCGATTCCAGATCACATGACACCGATTCAACGCAAGGTCTATGGTCACCTGCCCGACGGGCGGCCGGTGCACGAGTACACGATGGACAACGGCCGCGGGCTGCGGCTGTCGGCGATCACCTATGGCGGGCTGGTCACGCGGCTGGAGGTGCCGGACGCGCGCGGCGAGCTCGCGAACGTGGTGCTGGGGCTGCCGACGCTCGAGGACTACGTGCTGCGCAATCCGCACTTCGGCGTGATCGTGGGCCGCTACGGCAACCGGATCGCCGATGCGGCGTTCCGCCTCGATGGCGAACGCCATGCGCTGCAGGCCAACGATGGCAGCAACTGCCTGCATGGGGGGCCGCGCGGCTTCGGTCTGCAGCTCTGGCGCGCCGAAGCGGAGAGCGACAGCTGCCTGCGCTTCGATCTGGACAGCCCTGACGGGGATCAAGGCTTCCCGGGACGGCTGCAGGCGGTGGTGCGCTACCGGCTGGTCGAGGACATGGGCTGGCAGATCGAGTACGAGGCGACGACCGACCGGCCGACGGTGGTCAATCTGACGCACCACGACTACTTCAACCTGGCGGGGCATGGCTCCGCGCTGGGTCACGAGCTGCAGATTCCCGCGAGCCGGTACTGCGAGGTCGACGCGGCGGCGATTCCGACCGCGATCGCGCCCGTGGCCGACACCCCTTTCGATTTCCGCGAGCCCCGGATCATTGAATCGCGCCTGCGCCACGCGCATCCGCAACTGCAGCGTGGCAAGGGCTATGACCACAGCTGGGTGTTCGATGCGCCATTCGACGGGGAACTCCACCTGGCCGCGCGGCTGCGCGATCCGGTGTCAGGCCGGACGATGGAGGTGCTGACGACCGAGCCGGCGATGCAGTTCTACTCGGGGAATTTCCTTGACGGGAGCCTGCTCGGCAGCGGCGGGGAGTTTCATCGCCAGGGCGATGGCATCTGCCTGGAGACGCAGCACAACCCCGACTCGCCGAACCGTCCGGTCAGCCCGGACTGGCCGTCCACCGTGCTGAGACCCGGGGAGGTCTATAGGAGCCGGACGCTGCATCGGTTCTCGGCTCGATAGGTTCCGAGGGACCCGCAGACTCTCGATCCACCCGCAGCAATTCAGCATCGGGGAGCTTTGCTGCACGCCTGTCGAAGGTGTGAAAGGGCCCTTTCCCTTCCCACGCGGTAATTCGAGCGTGCATGCAATCCGCAAGGTCGGCATCGCTCAACTCGAACAGTCGCAGGGCATCGTCCATTGCCCATTCCCGGTCGATGTCCAGGTCCTCCGCTTGGAGGACTTGAGTCATCGCATCAATCACCTCCGTCTTGCTGAAGCCCAAACAACTCCGAAGCACCCACTCGAGTTCCAGCAGGACGGTGATGGGAACGAACAGCTTGCAGGCTTCGCGAGCATAGCGCTGGCGAAGACAGGAGACCGCTTCGACCTGATGTGGGTCGTCCTGGACGATGCAACGAACCAGGACATTGGTATCGACAGCACCCATCAACGAAATGGACTCATGTCTTCAATAGACACGCGCTTGCCGTCGCGCGGCGTCAGGATGCCCGCCAAGTCTTCCAGCGCCAGCGTCTTGGCTCGCACATAGAGGCTCCCGTCCTCCCTGACATGCCACACGAAGCGGGTGCCGGGCTTTGCCTTCAAGGCTTTCAGGACTTCCTTGGGCACCCGCAAGGTGCCCCGCGTGGTCAAGAACGTGTCATGCATCGTCAACTCCATTCTCTGAATCGCCAACTTCCGATCGCGCCTCTTCCGGCGCCTTGAACCTTCTTGCCTTCGCAGTGACGCGAACGCTACCGTCGTCCATCATTTCCCAAATGAACTTTGTTCCCAGCTTGGCACCAACGGCCTTGCGGATGTCCTTGGGGACCACGATGCGGCCGTTCATCTCCATCCTCGATGTCGACAAAGCGCTCTCCTTTCGAAGCGAGGCACCCACTGTAGGAACACCCCGACGCCGGTTCCATGACTCGGACCTGTGGACCTGGGCTCAGGCCGACTCGGACGAGGCATCCCGCTCCCGGGGATGAGTCGTGTCGCTCGACACCCGGAAGGCCCGCATCTCGTCCACCTGCGTCGCCAGGTGCAGATTGACGCGCACCGCCGTCCACGCCTCCCGGCCACGCGCGTACACCCGCCCGTTCGAGGCCTCCTGGATCTCGTGTTCGCCCCACAGGCCGCGCTCCCCGAACGACGGCGCCGCCGCGACGATCGCCAGCGCCGCGTCGCGATTGGCCTCGTCGCTGGTCTCGCGGCGGCGGCGCTCGAAACGCCACTCGCCCTGCCACGGATAGTCGATCCGCACCACGCCGCCCGGCAGCTCGGGCCCCGGCTCGCTCGGCACATGGATGGCGCCGTGGTCGCCGTAATCGACCAGCGGCCATCCGCCCAGCCGCTGATGCAGCTCCCGCTCCAGGATCACGAGCCGCCCCGAGCGCGGCGTCTCGCCCAATGGCGCCCTGCCCACCCACTGCGCGGTCGCAGGAAAGCTATTGCCCATCGCCACCACCCGCAGCCGCGGCCACCGCGCCCGCCAGCGCGCGAGCAGCTCCCGCCCGTTGCCCGCGCAGCCCAGCAGCCATTCGCGCTCGGTGCCGAAGTCCAGCACCACGATCGCCCGCTCGGGCCGGGCCAGTCCGTCGATCGCCCGCTCCATCGCGGCCGCCGATGGCACCGGCCCCCGCAGCCGGAACACCACCAGACCGAAGTCACGCTCGATCCAGGCCGCCTGCTGCGCGATGGCGCGATCACCCGCGACGGCGCTCAACTGCACGACCGGAATGCCGTCGTGCCGAAGCCCGCGCGCGAACTCCCGCCAGGCGCGGAAACCCTGCGCCGGATCCGCCAGGCGGCGCCAGGCCAGCGCATGCTGCAGCGGCGCCCGCCCGAGGTCGATCAGATGCGGCAAGCCCTGCATCACCTCGGCGGCCTGCTGCGCGGCGCGGCGGAAATCACCGGCATCCGGCATGCGCGCCTCCGGCACGAGCTGCATCAGCGGCAGCATCCCGCGCTTGCGCGCCTTGTCCAGCTCGCGCAGCGCGCGCAACTCCGCCGGCTGCGTGCGCAGCGACGGAAAGTAGACGATCTCGTCCAGCGACACCTCGACCATTTGCATGCTCCTCGGGCCCTCGCCCCGTCCACCCGGACGCACCGCGCGCCCGGACGCGCAGGCTAGGAACGCCTGAGCCCGAAAGCCAGGGGATGGTTTGATCGATGTCAGAGATCGCGACGGTC
Source organism: Roseateles sp. (assembly GCF_039595595.1). Taxonomy (GTDB): domain Bacteria; phylum Pseudomonadota; class Gammaproteobacteria; order Burkholderiales; family Burkholderiaceae_C; genus Roseateles. The sequence goes on from NZ_JBCNLG010000017.1 coordinate 45,091, forward strand.
AGGGTCTCCTCGCCCTGCTTCCCTCGCCGCGTCAGCGTTTGTATGGCCGTGTATCAGCGCCCATGCCGCTCACAGCCCCATGCAAATCTGCCTGCCAGTCGACAACGCGGAGATACGCCGCGCCGGTCCACTGCGGTTGTCGCCACCCCACATCGAGACCGACATGACCGACCCGATCCAGACTCCCCTGCCCCGCCGCCAGTTCCTGCGCCTGGGCGCCTCCTTGAGCGCAGCCGCTTCGGCCGCCACCGTCCTGCCGCTGGGCGGCCTGCTGCCCAGCGCTGCGTTTGGCGCCGCGGCCGGCGCCCCGCCCGCCGGCGGGCCAGCCATCGCGATCGCGCCCGCGTTCGGGACGCTCAAGCACATCGACGCTGGCGACCTGCGCGTCGGCTACGTCGAAGCCGGTCCCGCCGACGGCCCGCCCGTGCTGCTGCTGCACGGCTGGCCCTACGACGTCCATACCTATGAGGAGGTCACCCCGCTGCTGGCCGCCGCCGGCTATCGCGTGATCGCCCCTTACGCCCGCGGCTACGGCACGACGCGCTTCCTCTCGGACACGACGCCGCGCAACGGTCAGCAAGGGGCGCTGGCGCTCGACGCCATCGCGCTGATGGACGCGCTGCGCCTGCCCAAGGCGATCGTCGCCGGCTGCGACTGGGGCGCGCGCACCGCGGGCATCCTCGCCGCGCTGTGGCCCGAGCGCTGCCAGGCGCTGGTGTCCGTCAGCGGCTACCTGCTGGTCAGCCGCAAGGTCAACGAGCAGCCGCTCCCGCCCGCCGCCGAGCTGCAGTGGTGGTACCAGTACTACTTCGCGACCGAGCGCGGCCGCCTCGGCTACGAGAAGTACCGCGCCGAGTTCTCCAAGCTGATCTGGCAGCTCGCCTCGCCCCAATGGCGCTTCGACGACGCGACCTTCGCCCGCAGCGCCGCCGCCTTCGGCAACCCCGATCACGTCGCGATCGTGGTCCACAACTACCGCTGGCGCCTGGGCCTGGCCGAGGGCGAATCCCGCTTCGACGACATTGAGGCCCGTATCGGCGCCGCGCCCCGGATCACGCTGCCGGCGATCACGCTCGAGGGCGACGCCAATGGCGCGCCGCATCCGGCGCCATCGGCCTACCGGACCAAGTTCGCGGGCCGCTACGAGCATCGCGACCTGAGCGGCGGCATCGGCCACAACCTGCCGCAGGAAGCGCCGAAAGCCTTCGCGCAGGCGGTCATCGACGTCATCCGGCTCTGAGCCCGCGCGCGGCCGGCGCGTTCCGGCCTCCGCCAAATGAAAGCGGGGCTCCCGCGTGGGAGCCCCGTTGCTCGAAGTGGAGGATCGTTCGTTCCTGGTCGGATCCTCCCGGCGTCTGTCCTTCGGTCCGGCTGGCCGGCACGGTCTCGCTCGGACCCGGCGTGCGGATCGTCGCGGCCGGTGCCGCGCAGACGGAGCGTTCAAGGACGCGACGAATGCGCCGCCTCGAACTCCGGCGCATACCCCTGCTCGCTCCACATGCGGTCCAGCGACCCATCGGCGCGAGCGCGTTCCAGTTCATCGATCACCTGGGCACGCGTCTTGCCGCCTGCCGCTGGAGCCCCGAAGCGCAGCTCCGAGTTCGTGTCTGAAGACATGCCCACCGTCGTGTCGGCCTCGGCCTGCCGGTTGGAGTAGTGGACATCCATGCCCCTGGCTTCATCGAAGTCGGGCGCGTAGGTCTGTTCGCCGCGCATCTTGTCGAGCGCACCATCGGCCCGCGCCTGTTCAAGCTCGGCGATGACCTGGTCACGCGACTTCGGGCCGGACATGATTTCCTCTTCGACCTGCGCGAACGCAGGCACAGCCAGCGCCGCGGTCACCGCGGCGATGCCGATCGGGATCGACAGCTTCTGGAAGTGACGCATGGTGAAACTCCTTTCAAACACGTTGGGATCCACTCTACGGCCCGCGTGCTGACGCGAGGCGGACATGCGGATGACCGTTTTGTCATCGCTGCGCAGCGCCGGCGGATTGCTGCGCGCGCTGCGTCGGCGCGTGGATCAACTCAACGCGATGCTCGAACGCCAGCGGCGCTCGTACGCGCAGATGGAGGCCTTCAGCGCCAACGTGGCGCATGAGCTGCGATCGCCGCTGGCGTCGCTGATCACGGGCACTGAACTGGCGATGCGCGACCGCGAGCTGCCGCCGCAGGCGGTGGACCGGCTGGGTGCCAACCTCGAGGAACTGCGGCGCATGGACGGCATCGTGGGCGACATGCTGTTCCTGGCGCGCGCCTACGGCGGACAGCGCGCCCGGCGCGAGCGCGTGGACAGTCTGGCCGCGCTGGCCCGGGAGGTGGTCGAGTTCCACGACGCCGCGCTGGAGGATGCCGGCCTCTCCTGTCGCGTCGAGGGCGAGGCCGCCGGAGACTTCGACGCGGCGCTCCTCAAGCGCGCGTTGTCCAACCTGATTGGCAACGCGACCCGCTACGCGCCCCCGGGCAGCACGCTTCGCGTCGGCATCGAACGCTCGCGGTCGGCGCTGGTGCGCCTGTGGGTCGCGAACCAGGGCCCGGTCATTCCGGCCGATCGCCTGCCGCGTTTGTTCGACCGCTTCTACCGCGCCGAGCCCACACCGTGCCGCGCCCGCGGGGCGGACCACCTCGGCCTGGGTCTGTCGATCGTCGACGCGATCGCCCGGATGCATGGCGGCGCGCCCTTCGCGCGCTCGGACGCGGCGCAGACCCGCATCGGGTTCACCTTGACTGGCGGGGACACCACGCGCGCCTACACTGCGCGCCGCTCCCAACCCGCGCCGGCCTCCGCGCCCACACCGCCGACATGACCGACCGCCTGCTCTCGTTCGTCCAGCATCCGCTGGGCCGCCGCCTCGCGCGCGCCCTGAACCTGCCCCAGCCCGTGACGCTTGCGCGGCGTCAGGATGCCTGGACGGACAAGGAGCTCGCGGGCCGGACGGTCCTCGCCATCGCGCCCGCCAGCACGGCGCCGATGCCATCGCTGCTGGCCGCGATCGTCGCGGAGGGCGGCTCGTCCAGCGGCGACGCTCCGGTGCAATCGCTGATCGTCGATGCGACGGGATGCCGCGACGTGGCCGCGCTGCATGCGCTGTTCGAGCAGGCGCAGCATGCCGTCGCGCGCCTGGCGCCGCGCGGGCGTGTGCTCGCGCTGACCTCCAGCGGCGTCACGAGCGCTGCCGAGGCCGCCTGCCTCCAGGCGGTGCAAGGCTTCATCCGCGCGCTGGCCAAGGAGATCGGCCGGCGCGGCGCGACCGCGAACGCGCTCGTGCTGCAGGAAGGCGCCGCCTCCGCCACGGCGCTCGCGGGCGCGCTGCGCTTCTTCGCGACGGACCGCTCGGCCTATGTGTCGGGCCAGGTGCTGGCGTGGCGCAAGGAGCCGGACCCATCCACCGCCGCCTCGATCGACGCCACCGATCGGGTCCGCGTGGCGCTGATCACCGGCGCGGCCGGCGGCATTGGCGCGGCGACGGCGCGCCGGCTCGCCCTCGACGGCTGGCGCGTCCTGGGCATCGACGTCCCCGCCGCCCGCGCGCCGCTGGAAGGCCTGGCGCGCGAGATCGGCGGCGCCCTGCTGGCCGCCGATCTCACGGCGCCGGGCGCGCTCGATGAACTCATCGACGCGGTGCGGCGCCTGGGCGGCATCGACCTGCTGGTGCACAACGCTGGCATCACGCGCGACCGCACGCTGGCGCGGATGTCAGTGGCGGAGTGGGATGCGGTGATGGCGGTGAACCTCGCGGCGGTCCTGGCGATCGACGCCAGGCTGGACGAGGCGGGGCTGCTCAACGCCGGCGCGCGCGAAGTCTGCCTGTCGTCGATCAGCGGCATCGCGGGCAATGCGGGACAGACGAACTACAGCGCCTCGAAGGCGGCTTTGATCGGCTACGCGGCAGCCCGGGCAGCCGCGATGGACGCGATCGGCGGCACGATCAACGCGGTCGCCCCAGGTTTCATCGAGACCGCCATGACGCGCCGCATGCCGGTGATGGTGCGCGAGGCCGGCCGGCGGCTCAACGCGCTCAAGCAAGGCGGCACGCCAGGCGACGTGGCGGAGGCGATCGCCTTCCTCGCGTCGCCGGGCGCGCGGGCGCTGACGGGCCAGGTCTTGCGCGTGTGCGGACAGTCGCTGCTGGGCGCCTGAGCCGCACGAGCCGGCATTGGCGCGATGACGCCGTCAGATGTAGCCCAGCAGCAGCAGGATGATCAGGATCACCACCACCAGGCCCAGACCGCCGCTGGGGTAGTAACCCCAGCCGCGGCTGTGCGGCCACGACGGCAACGCGCCGATCAGCAGCAGGATCAGGACGACAAGCAGGATGGTGGTGATCATTCGGACCTCCGGGTCTCGTGAATCGGATCCGCGTCCGGACGCCAGCGCGCCGCGACGCGGGGATGTCCGGGACTTGGCAACCCCTGTGCCCGCCATGCGGACGCGACCGGGCGCACACGCGGCGTGATTCGGGCGCGCGGCTTGCTCGTAAGGCGCGGCCTGCCCTTGGCCCAGCTCCCGACACCCTCATGCCCGCACGCCGCCGACCGCCCGCCGAGAAACTCGTCCAGCAGCAACTGCGCCGCTTCGGGCTGCGAGTCTGGCGGCCCGGACAGAAGGACGTGGTGGACCGGGTGCTGCGCGGACTCGGCACGCTGGCGGTGATGCCCACCGGCGCCGGCAAGTCGCTGTGCTATCAACTGCCGGCGGCGCTGCTGCCGGGGCGCACGGTGGTGGTGTCACCGCTGATCGCGCTGATGAAGGACCAGTGCGAGCGGCTGCAGGCGTTGGGCATCCCGTCCGCGCAGGTGCACAGCGGCCTGGATGCCGCCACGGCCGCGGAGCAGGAACGCGCCGCGCTGGACGGCAGCGCGCGGGTCGTCCTGCTCACGCCCGAGCGCCTGGCCGATGACGACTGGCTGGACCGCCTGGCCGAGCGGCCGACCGATCTGCTGGTGGTCGACGAAGCGCATTGCATCTCGGCCTGGGGCCACGACTTCCGGCCCGCCTTCCTGCGCATCGGCCAAGCGCGCGAGCGCCTGGGCAGGCCCCCGGTGCTCGCGCTGACGGCAACCGCCAGCGCCGAGGTCGTCGAGGACGTCGCCCGCCTGCTCGACATTCCGGCGGCGGGCTGCCTGGTCGGCGGCAGTTTCCGGCCCAACCTCCACTACCGCGTCGAGCCGCTCGTGGACGAGGAGGACAAGCGGCGGCGCCTGCTGGCGCTGTTCGAGGACGCCGCGGATCCGCCCTCGACGATCGTCTACACCGCGACCGTCAGGGCCGCCGAGTCGGTGCATGAGGCGCTGCTCGGCGCGGGCGTCGCGTCGACGCTCTATCACGGCCGGCTCCGCGCGGCGGCGCGCCATGAGGCGCAGGACCGGTTCATGCGCGGCCAGGCGCGCGTGATGGTGGCGACGAACGCCTTCGGCCTGGGCATCGACAAGCCGGACATCCGCCGCATCGTCCACTACCAGGTGCCCGCCGGGCTGGACGTCTACTACCAGGAATCGGGACGCGCCGGCCGCGACGGCGAGCGCGCGGACTGCACGCTGCTGTTCGTTGCCGGGGACCGGTCGTTGCAGCAGTTCTTCCTCAACGGCCGCTATCCGTCCGAGGCGGATGCGCAGGCCTTGATGGAGGCGCTGCGCGCGCCGCCGCCCGATGGCGCCGGCTGGACGCTGGAGGCGCTCAAACAGCGCACCCGGCGCCCGCTCACCAAGCTGAAGGTGCTGGCGGGGCTGCTCGCCGGCGAAGGCTGGCTGGCGCAGGAGGACGGAGCGCTGCGCGCCATCGCGCAGGGGCCGGAAGCCGCCCGCACGCTGGCCGAGGCGATCGCGCGCTACGAGGCCAAGGCGGGCCTGGATCGCCGGCGGCTCGAGCAGATGGTGGACTACGCCCAGAGCGGCCGGTGCCGGTGGCGGCTGATCCTGGAGGCCTTCGACGAACCGGCGGCGTTCGAGCGCTGCCATGCCTGCGACAGCTGCGAGCGGATGGACGCGCACGAACGCGAGACCGCACCGCGCGCATGAGGCCGGCCCTCCGGCGCCGGTGGCGTCCCCACGCGGCGCGCGGCGCGGTTAGGATGGCCGCTCCCGCGCTCATCCGATGGAACGACCAGCCCCCTACACCCCTCGCTCGCTGACCCGGCTGGCCGCCTGGCTGGCGGCGGGCAACCTCGTCATCGCCGCGGCCATCATCACCGCGACCTGGCTGGCGCTGCAGGCCGGCCGCGAATCCGACCTGACCCGCGCCCGCGAGACCACCGAGAACCTCGCGGCCAGCCTCAGCATCGAGATCGGTGCCGAACTCAAGCAGGTGGACAACGCGCTGTCGACGCTGGCGCTCCAGTACCGCCGCACCGCCGGCACGCCGGAGCAGGTCGCGCAGACGCTGGAACGCGCCCTCGCCGACCAGCGCAGCCTGCTGCCGCAGGTCGACGCGATCCGGATGACCGACGCGCGCGGCCAGGTCGTCCACGGCCTGTCGGCGGGCGAGAGCGCGGTGAATGTCGGCGACCGCGATTACTTTCAGCGCGCCCGCGATGGCGACGGCGCGGTGATCTCCGAGCCGCTGTTCGGACGCGTGCTGCGCAAATGGGGCATCGTCGTCGCGCGGCGGCTGGAAACCGATGACGGCGCCTTCGCCGGCGTGGTCTACACGACGCTGTCGACCGAACACTTCATCGAGGGCTTCAAGGGCCTGACCATCGGATCGGAGGGCGCCATCTCGCTGCGCACGCGCAGCCAGCGGCTGATCGCGCGCTATTCGGCCGCCGAGCCGCACTCGATCCGCGGCGTGGGCGACGTCATCGTGTCCGAGGACCTGATGCGCAAGATGGCGGCCAACCCGCAGCAGGGCTGGTACATGACGCGCACCAAGCTCGACAACATCGAGCGCATCACCTGCTACCGGCAGGTGCGCGGCTATCCGCTGGCGGTCTTCACCGGCGCCAGCACCGCCGACTTCCTGGCCGCCTGGCGCGGCGAGGCGCTGCAGCAGGCCGCGCTGGCCGCGGCGGTGATCCTGACGGTGCTGGGCTGCTCGGTGCTGGTGTTCCTGCAGCAGCGCCGCGACCGGCGCGCGGCCGCCGGGCTGCAGCGCCTGGCGCTGGAGCAGGCGCTGATGCTGGACAACGACATGGTCGGCATGATGCGGCTGCGCGATCGCACGGTGGTGTGGAAGAACCGTGCGATGGCGACGCTGTTCGGGTATGCGCCAGGCGAGTTGATCGGGCAGCCGACGCGGCTGCTGTATCTGGACGACGAGAGCTTCCGCGAGGTCGGCGACGCCGCCTATCCGGCGATCGAGTCGGGCCGGCGCTTCCGGCGGCAGCTGCGGATGCGGCGCAAGGACGGCACGCCGGTGTGGATCGACCTGAGCGGCGCGTCGGTGTCGGCGAGCGAGTCGCTGTGGATGATGGTCGACATCACCGCGCTCAAGGAGAGCGAGGCGACCGCGCAGCATCTGGCGGTGCATGACGGCCTGACCGGCCTGCCCAATCGCGTGCGTTTCACCGAGCGGCTGGCCGGCGCGATGACGCTCCTGGGCGAGCGCGTCGGGCTGGTGGCGGTGTGCTGGGTCGACCTGGACCACTTCAAGGAGTTGAACGACGAGTTCGGCCATGAGGCCGGAGACGTCGTGCTCCGGGTGGTGGCGCAGCGGCTGCAGGCCGGGGTGCGTCAGCACGATCTGGCCGCGCGCATGGGAAGCGACGAGTTCGCACTGCTGCTGACCGCGCTGCGCGCCGAGCATGAAGCGGAGCCGGCGCTGCGGCGCATGCTGGACGCGCTGCGGGAACCGGTGCGGCTGCCCGACGGCGGCCATTGCGTGGTGACGGCCAGCATCGGCATCGCGTTTGCCCCGCACCATGGCCGCCAGGCCGAGGCGCTGATGCGCCTGGCCGAGACGGCGATGACCACGGCCAAGCGCGCCGGCAAGAGCCGGATCGTGTCGGCCAGCAGCCTGCCGGGAAACACCATGAACGCCACGAACGCGCCCGCGACCTCGGTCGGACCGGATGCGCCAACACCGGTCGACGCGATCGACACCAATTCGAGCCCTGCGCCGGAACCGGGGACGGATCGGGCGGCAGGGGCGGAGCCGCCCAGGCCCAAGGATCCGGGGCCGCCGGCCGTACCGGACCATTCATTCGACGAATCCGTCGCCGGGGAGGAAGATCCCGGCGCCACGCTCGATGGCGAGGACAGCAGCCGGCTGCCGCCGTCGAAGAAGGCCCCTTGAGGGAGAGCGCCATGACCGAGGAAACCTCCAGCCCGCACGCCAGCGACCGGCATCGGGTCAACGTGCAGGACGACTATGAGCTGCGCTATTGGGGCGAGCGCTTCGGGGTCTCGCCGGAGTTGCTGCGGCACGCGGTGGATGCGGTCGGGACCAGCGCGAAGTCGGTCGAGGAGTGGCTGCAGGCCCATCGCTGACCGTCTTGCGTTCTCGCTGTTCTCACTGCACCGGGGGGGCTCGGAAGTTCGTCGCCTCGACCTCCGCCAGGAACATCGATTGCTGCATCTCTGGTTTGCCGATCCCGGCCAGCCAGGAGTGCCCAGCATGGATGCCGACACGGACCTCGCGTCTTCCCTGTCTCCCCCCGACCCCATCCCATGCGACGCTGACGCCCGCGCGATCTCGCGCCGGGGCCTGCTGATCGCCGGAGCGGGCGCCTCCGCGGCGGTCGCCGCCGGCGCGCCGCTCGACGCCGCCGCCCAGCCGGCCGCCCGCTCCGTCCCGTCCCCTCAGGAGAACCTCGTGGCCAGCACCCGCGTCACGCTCACCGTCAACGGCCAGCCCCACACGCTGGTCGTCGACAACCGCACCTCCCTGCTGGACCTGCTGCGCGAGCACCTGCAGCTCACCGGCACCAAGAAGGGCTGCGATCACGGCCAATGCGGCGCCTGCACCATCCATCTGGACGGGCGCCGCGTGAATGCCTGCCTCACCCTCGCCGTGATGCATGAAGGCGCCGCCATCACCACCATCGAAGGCCTGGGCACGCCGGAGAAACTCCACCCGATGCAGTCCGCCTTCGTCCGCCACGACGGCTACCAATGCGGCTACTGCACACCAGGCCAGATCTGCTCGGCGGTCGCGGTGCTCGACGAGATCAAGGCCGGCCAGCCCAGCCACGTGACGCCCGACCTGAGCACGCGCCCGCTGCTCTCCATCGACGAACTCCGCGAGCGCATGAGCGGCAACCTGTGCCGCTGCGGCGCCTATTCCAACATCATCGACGCGATGGCCGAGGTGGCCGGCGTCCCCGTGCCGGGCGCCGGCGACCGGAGGCCGGCATGAAGCCCTTCACCTTCGAGCGCGCGCCCTCCCCGGCCGCCGCCGTGGCCGCCGCCGCGCGCCAACCCGGCGCGCGCTTCATCGCCGGCGGGACCAACCTGCTCGATCTGATGAAGCTGCAGATCGAGACACCCGCCCACCTGATCGACGTCAACGGCCTCGGCCTGGACCGCATCGAGCCCACCACCGAGGGCGGCCTGCGCATCGGCGCGCTGGTGCGCAACACCGACCTGGCCGCCGATCCGCGCGTGCGCCGCGATTACGGCGTCCTCTCACGGGCGCTGCTGGCCGGCGCGTCGGGGCAACTGCGCAATCGCGCCACAACCTCCGGCAATCTGCTGCAGCGCACGCGCTGCCCCTACTTCTACGACACCGATCAGCCCTGCAACAAGCGCCGGCCGGGCAGCGGCTGCTCGGCGATCGGCGGCATGAGCCGGTCGCTGGCGGTGATCGGCGTCAGCGACGCCTGCATCGCGCAGCATCCGAGCGACATGGCCGTGGCGATGCGCCTGCTCGACGCGACCGTCGAGACCTCGCGCGCCAATGGCGCCCCGCGGCGCATCCCGATCGCCGATTTCCACCGCCTGCCCGGCGACACGCCGCACATCGAGACGGTGCTGGAACCCGGCGAGCTGATCACCGCCGTCACGCTGCCCCGCCCGCTCGGCGGGACGCAGCTGTATCACAAGGTCCGCGACCGCGCGTCGTATGCGTTCGCGCTGGTGTCCGTCGCCGCGGTGATCCAGCGCGATGGCAGCGGCCGCTTCGCCGTTGGCGGCATCGCGCCCAAGCCGTGGCGCGTCGAGGCCGCGGAGGCGGCGCTGCGCCAAGGGGCCGCCTCGGCGGCGCGCCTCGTGCTCGCCGGCGCGAGGCCGACGGCGGACAACGCCTTCAAGCTGCCGCTGGTCGAGCGCACGCTCGCCGCCGTGCTGGCGCAGGCCTCGACCTCCGGGAGGACCGCATGAAGTTCGACACCCCCGCCACCACCAATCCGATCGACCAGGGCCGGATCGTTGGCCGGCCGACCGACCGCATCGATGGACCGCGCAAGACCACCGGCACCGCGGCTTACGCCTATGAGCGCCACGACGTCGCGCGCAACGCGGCCTATGGCGTCGTGGTCGGCGCCGGCATCGCCAAGGGCCGCATCGCCGCGATGGACGTCCATGCCGCGGAGAACGCACCTGGCGTGCTCGCCGTGGTCACCGCGAAGAACGCGGGCAAGCTGGGCAAGGGCCGCATGAACACCGCCTCGCTGCTGGGCGGCCCGGCGATCGAGCATTACCACCAGGCCATCGCGGTCGTCGTGGCCGAGACCTTCGAGCAGGCGCGCGCCGCGGCGGCCTTGATCCGCGTCGACTACGCGCCGGAGCCCGGCGCCTTCAGCCTGGCCCGCGCGAAGGATCAGGCCAAGCCGCCCAAGCAGGACGACGGCCCTGGCGGCACGCCGGCCGAGACCCGCGTCGGCGACTTCGACACCGCCTTCGCGCAGGCTGCGGTGAAGCTCGACGAGACCTACACGACGCCCGACCAGACCCACGCGATGATGGAGCCGCATGCGACGCTGGCCGTGTGGGAAGGCGAGCGGCTGACGGTCTGGACCTCCAACCAGATGATCGACTGGGGCCGCGGCGACCTGGCGCGCACGCTCGGCCTGCCGCGCGACAAGGTGCGGCTGATCTCGCCCTTCGTCGGCGGCGGCTTTGGCGGCAAGCTGTTCCTGCGCGCGGACGTGCTGATGGCGGCGCTCGGCGCCAAGGCCTCAGGCCGGCCGGTCAAGGTCGCGCTGCAGCGCCCGCTGATGATGAACAACACGACGCACCGGCCCGCGACCATCCAGCGCATCCGTATCGCCGCCGGCCGCGACGGCCGCATCACCGGCATCGCGCACGAGAGCTGGTCCGGCGATCTGCCCGGAGGCAGCCCGGAGACCGCGGTCGCTCAGACGCGGCTGCTGTACGCCGGCGCGCACCGGATGACGGCGATGAAGCTGGCGGTGCTCGACCTGCCGGAAGGCAACGCGATGCGCGCGCCCGGCGAGGCGCCCGGGCTGATGGCGCTGGAGATCGCGATCGACGAGATGGCGGAGCGGCTCGGCATGGACCCGGTGCAGTTCCGCATCCTCAATGACACGCAGGTGGATCCGGAAAAGCCGGAGCGCCCCTTCTCGCAGCGGCGCCTGGCCGAATGCCTGCGCACCGGCGCCGAGCGCTTCGGCTGGAGCCGCCGCGCCGCGCCCGGCCAGCGGCGCGAAGGCCCCGGCGGCCGCTGGCTGATCGGCCTGGGCATGGCGGCGGCCTTCCGCAACAACCTGGTGATGAAGTCCGCCGCGCGCGTGCGCCTGGACCGCCATGGCCTGGTCACCGTCGAGACCGACATGACCGACATCGGCACCGGCAGCTACACCATCCTGGCGCAGACGGCGGCGGAGATGATGGGTGTCGGGCTCGAGCAGGTCGTGGTGCGGCTGGGCGATTCGGCGCTGCCGGTGTCGGCGGGCTCGGGCGGCCAATGGGGCGGCAACAGCGCGTGCTCCGGCGTCTATGCGGCCTGCGTCGCGTTGCGCGAGGCCGTGGCGAAGAAAGCGGGACTCGATCCGAAGGACGCGGTGTTCGCCGAGGGTCAGGTGCGCGGCGGCGGGCGCAGCGCCGCGCTCGGCGACGTCGCGGGCGTCGAGGGTCTCGCGGCCGAGGACCGCATCGAGTTCGGAGAACTCGACAAAAAGTACCAGCAGTCGACCTTCGGCGGCCATTTCTGCGAAGTGGCCGTCGACGCCTACACCGGCGAGGTGCGCGTGCGCCGCATGCTGGCGGTGTGCGCGGCGGGCCGGATCCTGAATCCGAAGTCCGCGCGCAGCCAGGTCATCGGCGCGATGACGATGGGCGTGGGCGCGGCGCTGATGGAATCGCTGCACGTGGACGAGCGCCGCGGCTTCTTCGTCAATCACGACCTCGCCAGCTACGAGGTGCCGGTCAACGCCGACATCCCGCACCAGGAGGTGATCTTCCTGGACGAGACCGACCCGATCTCATCGCCGCTGAAGGCCAAGGGCGTCGGCGAACTGGGCATCTGCGGCGTCGCGGCGGCCGTGGCCAACGCCATCCACAACGCCACCGGCGTGCGCGTGCGGGACTATCCCGTCACGCTGGACAAGCTGTTGAAGGGCTTGCCAGCGTAGAGACTTCACTCGGGATCGTCGTCCTAGTCCTCGCCATCGGAAATGATCTCCACGTCATAGGTGTAAGCCGGCGCCGTAGCCGGCTTCGATGGCGAGCGCGCCAGGACTGGAGAGCCACCAGCAAGGCCACGCGCATCGCCCGACGCCGAAGTGGTGGGTCGCGGCGCACCGATCGTGCACTGCAAAGGTCCGCGGAGGTGGCGCAATTCAATGGTCCGTCCAAGGGTGTCCAACTGCGCCAGACGGATGTACGCGTCGCGCCCCAGGTCGAGTCGCAGCGCGCTGCCCTCCACGTGCAGCACATCCAGTTCAGTCCCGTCACCCAGCGTCAGTTCCTGCTGCGCGCCGCTGGGCGCGCTGTGCCGGATCCTCATCACGATCTCTTTCACACTGGACCGTGCGCCGACGCGCAGGCCGAGCGCCTGCAGCGTCAGCTTGCCATCGATGTGAACGCCGTACCCGAGACCGACATCCCCTCGCTCGGAGGTCACGTCCCCTGCGATCATGCAATGGTCGAGTTCGATGTGCCCCCGCTCGGTGCAGATCGATCCTTCGAGTGAAGCGCCCTTGCACAACGTCACTGGACCGTCCTCCGTCCGAATGGCGATCGGATCCTGCCTGCGAACCAGGGCATCTTTGAGGACCATGGCGTTCTCGAGCGTGACGCCTCCGTGCGTGGCCACGATGCGACCTCGGTGCGTGTGACCGTTGCGCAGGATCAGCGGGCGATCTTCGCGTTCCAGCAGGCCATTTGTTTCTCCCCTGCCTTCATGGACAAGGGGACGAGGCCTGCGGATTTCAGCATCCGCGTTCGAGGCTGAAAGAGACGATTGCGCGGTCGTCGCAAGAGAAATCGACTGAGGAAACATCGCGGGCGTCCGAAGCTGGAAAGCCCATCAGTTGGCATCTCACCGGTTTCTGGTTCAGGAGCGGCGACAGTGCGAACAGTCCGGCCCGCCGCTTGCCCACCCCATCGCCAAGGATCACCTCCGATGAAACTGCTGCTGATCGAAGACGAAGACAAGCTCGGCGACTACCTGCGCAGCGGCCTGACGCAGGAGGGCTATGTCGTGGACCTCGCGCGCGATGGCGTCGACGGCCTGCACCTGGCCAGCGAAGCGGCCTACGACCTGGTGTTGCTGGATGGCGTGCTGCCGGGCATCGACGGCTTGGCGGTGCTGGCCGCGCTGCGCCAGCAGGATCACACCCGAGCCCTCCCCGTGCTGATGCTCACCGCCCGCGCCGAGGTCGAGGACCGCGTCCGCGGCCTGCAGGCCGGCGCCGACGACTACCTCGTGAAGCCCTTCGCGTTCTCCGAACTGGTCGCACGCATCCAGGCGCTGCTGCGCCGCGCGAACGCGGCCCCGCCCGCCGAGGCGGCGGTGCTGCGGCTCGCCGACCTGGAGGTCGACCTGCTGCGCCGCAAGGTCCATCGCGCAGGACAGCGGCTCGATCTCACACCCAAGGAACTCGCCCTCCTGACGCTGCTGCTGCGGCGCGAGGGACAGGTCTTGTCCCGCACCGAACTGGCCGAGCAGGTCTGGGACATGAACTTCGACAGCGAGACCAACGTGGTCGAGGTGGCCGTGCGGCGCCTGCGCGGCAAGCTCGACAAGCCTTTTGGCCGGCCGCTGTTGCACACGGTGCGCGGCATGGGCTACGTGCTCGAGGACCGCGCACCGGCAACCGCCGGCATCGCCTGATCTGAAACGTTTCGCCACACCTGTGACGGCGGCGCAAGGCCACCGGGCACGCCGATTGCCATGCGTCCTGGTTGGAACAGAGGTCCCGTTCCAGGAGCGATTGATGTCCTTGTCCCTTTCCGAAAATCCTGTTGCCGCACCCGCGCGCGCGAACTACCTGCTCGCCCAGATGCCGGCGGAGGACCAGGCGCGCTGGGCCTCGCAGCTTGAGACCGTCGAGCTGCTCAAGGGCCGCGTGCTGTTCGAGGCGGGCAGCCCTGCGCTGCACGTGTACTTCCCCATCACGGCGATCGTGTCGATGATCCACACGACGCATTCCGGCGACGCGGCGCAGGTCGCGATGATCGGTGTTGAGGGGGCCGCCGGCCTGGCCGCGGCGATGGGCGGCGAATCGCCGGCCTGCCGCGCCGTGGTGCAGCGCGCCGGTCTGGCGTTCCGCATGCGCGTCCCGGCGGTGCGCGAGGAGCTGCTGCGCAGCGGCCCCGTGGTGCAGCGCCTGCTGCGCTACCTGCAGTCGCTGATCACGCAGATCGCGCACACGGCGGTGTGCAATCGCCATCACTCGCTGGAACGTCAGCTGTGCCGCTGGCTGCTGCTGTGCCTGGACCGGCAGCATGGCCATTGCGAGCTGTCGGTGACGCAGGAGCTGATCTCGAACCTGCTGGGCGTGCGCCGCGAGGGCGTCACCGAAAGCGCCCAGCGCCTCCAGGCCGCCGGCCTGATCCGTTACTCCCGCGGACATATCGCGGTGCTGGACCGGCCGGGGCTGGAGGCCCGGGCTTGCGAGTGCTACGCCCTGCTCAAGCAGGACTTCCTTCGCTTGCTGCCCCAGGAACCCGACGGCGTGGACGCGGCCACCTCTGCCACCTTCGCGCCCGTCGCCGTGCAGGCCTGAGGACCACCAGCCCCGGGATCGAGGGCACCCGCATGCCCTGTGGGGATCCCGGGACCTGCGACCGGCCCGCGCGGGGCCGGTCTCCCGATCACTTCTCCGACCGGGTGCGGCGACGCGCCACGAAGCCGACCGCGCACAGGCCGGCCAGCAGCATCGCGTAGGTCGAGGGCTCCGGCACGGCAGCCGCGAAGTTGATCGAGCCACCGCCCTGACGGATGCGGAAGCCGCCGGCAAACGGCTCCACCTGCGAGGTCGTGTTGGAGAACGACGTCAGCGCCATGTTGTAGAGCGGCAGCGAGGTCTGGAAACCGGGCACCAGCCAGTTCATGGTCAGCTTGGCGTTGGCCGACGGGTTGAAGGTGCCGTCGCCCAGCGGCGTGGTCGCCACGGTGCCCAGCACCAGCGAGCCCGAAGCCAGCGCGACCTCATTGGCGGCCGTTTCGGTCGGGTTGTTGCCGCTGAAGCCGAACGATGCCGTGCCGTTGTAGCCGTACAGCGTGTAGGTCAGCGAGGTCAGCGTGCCGCTGGTGGACACCTGGCCGGGGTTGCCGTTCTGCGTCAGCGTGCCGGCGCCGTCGAAGCGGATGTAGAACCCGTAGTCCGAGTTCAGACCGCTGGAGGGCAGCGTGGTGCCGCCCAGCTGAGCCGCGCTGACCGACAGGTAGCCCGATTCAGTGAACGAGTCGTTCGCGCCGAAGGTGATGGTCGAATAGTTGGAGACCAGCAGGTTGTCGGCGGTGAACGAGGAGCCGTTCAGGCCGGCGGCGGCCGGGTCCCAGGTGAATTGCGGCAGCGCGGAGGCGCTGGCGCTTGCAGCCGCGAGGGCGAGGGCCAGCAGGGTACGCTGGAACGCCACGGGCTTGCGGGAGAGCAAAGGCAGGGTCATGGTGGTTGCTCCGATAGAAAGATGTCCGCACATCGCGGACGCTGAAGTTCACCACCCGCTACAGAGGGAGTCTGTGCGTCCACCCACATAAAAAACCGCCCCTGCGCGGATGTACCGCGAAGGTGCGACGAAAGGGGGACGCCGTGCCTGGAAGGCCCCCGCATTCGCGGGGATGGGCCGCGTGGCGAAAATCCCGCAGCCCCCGATGCCATCGGGGCCAAATCGAATCACGAGGCCGCGAATTACTGCGCTCGCGAACGCCTTTTCCGCGTCTCCGGACAGGGACCCGCGCCGGAGAATCGCGCATCCCGACGTTCATTCCCCGCGCCGCCCCGGGCGCCCGCACCTCTTGTCCGCCATGCCGCAGTCGCCTCGCTCCGCCGCTTCCTCCGCTCTCTCCTCCACGGCCGCTTCCGGCATCGCCGGGCTGATGCTCGGCCAAGTGGTGCTCGCGCTCGCGATGCATCACGGACGCTCGGTGGAGGGTCTGGGCTTCGCGCTGGTGTTCCTGCTGGCGGGCGGTGCGGCGGTGGCCTGCTTCCTGGCGCATCGTCATCAGCAACGCCGTCCCAAGACCGAGCCCGCGCCGCTGCGCTTGTGGATCGCCGCGCTCGCCGCGGGCGTGCTGGCTTCGATCTACGCGACCGGGTCGCTCTGAGGTGCGCCGTGGGAAGCGTGGCGGGCACAGTGCTTGCCATCCATCGCGCGATGCCAGCCTTCTGTCACATCGCTACCTCCCCCATCGTCGCGTCGCTCGCCCGTGAGTGCTCCGCGCCGGTGACACCTTGGTGTGGTGGAAGGCCGGCTTCGCCGCACCGGCCCCGCAACCGGCGCGGCTGAGCAGCGCCGGCGGCGCCCGGGCGCTGCCGGCGGCTTCTCTCGCCGCCTCGTCCTTCTGAACCGCGTTCGCTAGTCCTTATCGGCGTCGGCGTCGGCGTCATCCGCGTGCTCGGGATCGGGGCCCGCGGACGGATCGTCGCCGCTGGCCAGGTCCTCGACGTCGATCGACGCATCGATGTCATCGGGCTGCGGCTCGCTGCTGACGCGGTCGGGCAGGATGTCCGCCGCATCCAGCTCCCCGCCGGGCGTGGCCGAGGCCCGCTCGCCGGTGCCGAAGCGATCGGTATCGCTGCCCTTGTCCGCCGGCGTCGCGCCCAATTCGTCCGGATCGTCCGGTCCGGTGCTCATGCGGCGCTCGCCAAGCACATCGCTGCCACTGTCGGAGCTGTCGCTCGGACCGAGCGCGTCGGTCCCGCGCCCCTTGGACTGCTCCGGCGCCGGCGTGCCGCCAAGAATGCTGCTCGTGGCCATCATGGTTCTCCTTTGCAAGACCTCGCGGTCGTTGCAGGAGATTCGGCAAGCTTGGGGCCCGCGGCACCAGCGCGCGCGACGCGCAATCTGCGCGCGATTGACGCGCGCTCAGTGCGCGCTCAATGCGAGCTCAATGCGAGCTCAGTGGGCGTGCTCACCGTGGCCCATCTCCTTGGCTTCCTTGCCGTCCTTCGCCATTGCCGGCGTATTGAGCGCGCGCGCCGTCGCCTTCACTTCGACGGTCTGGCGAGCGCCGGACTTGTCCTCGAAGGTCAGTGTCAGCGGCACCGTGTCACCGGCCTTCACCTGCGCGGGCAGGTCCAGCAGCATCACGTGGTAGCCGCCTGGCTGCAGCGCGACCGGCTTGCCGGCCGGCAGGTCCAGCGCGGTGATCTGGCGCATGCGCATGACGTTGTCCTGCATCGCCATCTCGTGGACTTCCGCCTTGGGCGTGAGCGGCGTGCTGACGCCAACCAGCCGCGTGTCCTTCGCTGCGGTGAGCTGCATGAACGCGCCGGTGGCGCGCTGCTGCGGCACGGTGGCGCGGACCCAGGCGTCCTTGACGACCACCTGCGCCTGCACGGCGGCCGCCAGGGTGAGGCCTGCGATGAACGTGAAGGCGCGAGCGGGGTGCTTCGAAGAGATCAGGGAAACGGTCATGGGAATGTCCTTGTTGAAACGAGGCATGGGAGGAAGAAGGAGAAGACAGCGAGGAAGGGGCTCACGGGATCAGCAGCTGACGCACGTCGCTGGCGACGTCGGCGGCGCTCATGTCGCGCTTGATGGCCAGGCGCAGCCGCCCCTGAGGGTCGAAGAGGTAGCTGAGCGTCGTGTGGTCCAGCGTGTAGCTCGAGCCGGTGGGCATCTTCTCGAAGTAGACCTTGAAGTCCTTCGCCACCGCGGCCGTGCCGGGCAGGTCGGTCCACAGGCCGAGGAAGCCCGGATCGAAGGCGGTCGTGTAGCTGCGCAGCACCGCCGGAGTATCGCGCTCGGGATCCAGCGTCACGAACAGCACCTGCAGGTGGTTCGCGTCCTTGCCGAGCAGTTGCCGCACGGCGGCGGCGCGGGTCAGCGCGGTTGGGCACACGTCGGGACATTGCGTGAAGCCGAAGAACAGCAGCACGGCCTTGCCGCGGAAGTCGGCCAGGCGGCGAATGCGGCCATCGGGATCCTTCAGCGCGAAGTCGCGCCCATAGGACGCGCCGGTGAGGGAGACGCCGTGGAACGGCGGTTCCTTGTCCTGGCACGCGGCCAGGGCGGAGAGAGCCGCCAGCGCGCTCACGAGAGCGGCGCGGCGGCTCATGTCGGTGTTCAACATGAGAGGGTCCTGTCGGAACTCGGGCCCCCGGGCGAGCAAGCGCGCAGCCTCACCGCCTTCCGGGGGATCAACGGGGGTTCAGGCCAGGAGGGGCGGCGCGCGCGCGAGGGCCGGCGTCCACGCGAAGAGCGGACGCGGCGAGGACAGGAACAGGCGAGGCGCCTCGAACCGCAGCGCGTCCGGCGGCGTCCACTGGACGCCGGCTGGCGGCAGCGCCGGCGCGCCATGGTGGATGGCGCAGTACGGGCATTCCATGGCCGCCTTCATCGGCGTGTGCTCGCCGGAGCCGGAGCCAGCATTGGCCGCGGCCTCGATCAGCACGAACCTGGCGCCGGTGGCGGAGCAGATCTCCGCGAAGGTCGCCCCCTGTTTCGCGAGCACCGCATGCGACAGCGACGGCAGCATCGCCGCCAGCAGGATCGTGAAGGCCACGAGCCATGCCAGGCGTTGGATCGAGGTCCGCGTCGCGTGCATGGGGCGGCATTCTAGGGGCCGGAACCGGATCATGCCGGCGCCCGCTCATCCGCCGGAGCGCTTCTGGTAGATCCGCTCCTTCGCGGCGATCTCGACGTACTGGCCCGCATGCTGCGAGAAGCGCAGCGTCTCGCGCGACCCCAGGCCCAGGAAGCCGTTGCGGCACAGCGCCTCGGTGAAGAGGCCGAAGGCACGGTCCTGCAGCGCGCGGTTGAAATAGATCAGCACATTGCGGCAGGACACCAGCTGCACCTCGGCGAACACGCTGTCGGTGGACAGGCTGTGATCGCTGAAGACAATGCGGTCCTTCAGCGACTTGTCCATCAGCACGTGGTCGTACGCGGCGGTGAAGTGCTCCGAGAGCGCGCCCTTCCCGCCTGCCGCGCGGTGATTGGCCGAGAAGCCCGCCGCCAGATCCAGCCGGTACACCCCCGCCTGCGCCTGCGCGAGCGCCTCCTGGCTGATGTCCGTCGCGTAGATCAGCGTGCGTTCGAGCAGGCCCTCCTCCTTCATCAGGATGGCCATCGAGTACGCCTCCTCGCCCGCGCTGCAGCCCGCCACCCAGATGCGCAGCGACGGAAAGGTGCGCAGCACCGGCACCACCTGCTCGCGCAGCGCGAGGAAGTACTCCGGGTCGCGGAACATCTCGCTGACCTGCACCGTCAGGTCGGCCAGCACCGAGCGGAACACCTCCGGCTCGCGCAGCACCCGCCCCTGCAGCACCGAGAGGTTGCCGCAGCCAAAGCGCTGCATCGCCGCGCGCAGCCGGCGCCGCAGCGAGCTGCCGGCGTAATCGCGGAAGTCGTAGTGGTAGCGCTCGTAGATCGCTTCGAGGATCAGCCGGACCTCGATGTCCTGCTCATGCGATCCCGGCGGGCCGGCGGGTCCGTGCGCCATCGGCCGCCGGTCCTCAGCGCGGCATCCAGACGCGGACCAGCGAGAGCAGTTTCTCGATGTCCAGCGGCTTGGCGATGTAGTCGTTGGCGCCAGCGGCCATGCACTTCTCCTGATCGTCCTTCATCGCCTTGGCGGTCAACGCGATGATCGGCAGCCGTTTGAGCTCAGGCCGAGCGCGGATCTCGCGCATTGCGGTGTAGCCATCCATCTCCGGCATCATGATGTCCATCAGCACGAGGTCGATCGGCGCCTTCGCGCCGGGCCCCTGCAGCGGCGCATCGAGCCGCTCCAGCGCCTCGCGCCCGTTGCGCGCGATGTCGACCTTCACGCCCTTGGGCTCCAGCACCGCCGACAGCGCGAAGATGTTGCGCACATCGTCCTCGACGATCAGCACGCGCCGCCCCTCCAGCATGTTGTCGCGCGCGCGGACCTCCTTGAGCATGCGCTGGCGCTCGGGCGGCAGCTGCGATTCGACCTGGTGCAGGAACAGCGTGACCTCGTCCAGCAGGCGCTCCGGCGAGCGCGCGCCCTTGATGATGATGGAGCGCGAATAGCGCCGCAGCTGCTGCTCCTGCTGCGGTGACAGCGAGTGCCCCGTGTAGACGATCACCGGCGGGAAGGCCACGTCCTCCTGCCGCGCCATCTGGTCGAGCAGGTCGTAGCCGCTCATGTCGGGCAGGTTCAGGTCCATGACCATGCAGTCGAAGGTCGACTGGCGCAGCGCGTCCAGCGCCTGGGCCGCGGTCGCCACGCCCTGGATGCGGACCTCGTCCGCGGCCAGCAGGTGACGGATGCTGTCGAGCTGGCGCGCATCGTCCTCGACCACCAGCACCGTGCGCATGCGCTGGGAGAACTTGGCCTCGAGCTTCTTCAGCGCGGCCTCCAACTCCTCGCGCTTGACCGGCTTGAAGGCGTAGCCGATGGCGCCGCGCTCCAGCGCCTCGTGCGTGTAGTCGGCCACCGAGATCACGTGCACCGGGATGTGCCGCGTCAGCGGCTCGCGCTTGAGCCGGTCCAGCACCCCCAGGCCCGAATGATCCGGCAGGTTCATGTCGAGCAGGATCGCACTGGGCGCGTAGCGCTGCGCCACCGACAGGCCGTTCTCGGCCGTGTGCGCCATCAGGCAGACGAAGCCCATCTCGCGGATCAGGTCGCGCAGGATCAGCGCGAAGCGCGGATCGTCCTCGATGACCAGGATCGCGCGGTCGCCCGGCACCCAGGACAGGCGGTCGTCGTCGAGCTGCGGCAGGCGCGGATCGGGCGCGGCGGGCGCCGGCTCGCGCAGCAGCGAGACGGCCAGGTCGTCGGCCGCTTCCTCGTCGGAGCCGGCCGGCAGCACCGCGCCGAACGTCGATGCCGAGACCGGCGCCATCGCGGGCGGCGCCGTCAGCGGCGCCTGCGCGGGCGACAGCGGCCGCGGGCGGTCCTCGTCGGCGGGCGCCTCGTGGCGCAGCGGCAGCACCAGGCTGAAGGTCGAACCCTGCCCCGGCTCGCTCTGCAAATGGATGTCGCCGCCCAGCAGGCGCGCCAGGTCGCGCGAGATCGAGAGCCCCAGCCCGGTGCCGCCGTACTTGCGATGCGTGCTGCCGTCGGCCTGGCGGAAGGCCTCGAAGATCAACGCCTGCTGATGCGGCGCGATGCCGATGCCGGTGTCCTTCACCGCGAAGGCCACGCGCCCGTCCGCAGTCGCGCCGACCTCCATGCGCACCGAGCCGCGCTCGGTGAACTTGAGCGCGTTGGACAGCAGGTTCTTCAGGATCTGACCCAGCCGCGACTCGTCGGTCTCGATCCACTCCGGCGCCCCCGGGGCCATCTGCAGTCCGAAGGCCAGGTTGCGCTGCGCCGCGATCGGCGCGAACACCTGCGTCAGCTGCTGCAGCAGGCGCGGCAGCGACACGCGGTCGACCTGCATGTCGACCTTGCCGGCCTCGATCTTGGACAGGTCCAGGATGTCGTTGATCAGCGTCAGCAGGTCGTTGCCCGCCGAGGTGATGGTCTGCGCGAAACGGACCTGCTCGTCGGTCAGGTTGCCTTCCTTGTTGTCGGAGAGCAGCTTGGCCAGGATCAGTGTCGAGTTCAGCGGCGTGCGCAGCTCGTGGCTCATGTTGGCCAGGAACTCGCTCTTGTACTGGTTGGAGCGCTCCAGCGCCTCGGCGCGCTCCGTCAGCAGCGTCTGCGCCTGGGTCAGCTCGCTGCGCTGCATCTCCAGCTGCCGCGCCTGCTCTTCCAGGCGCACGTTGCTTTCCTCCAGATCGGTCTGCTGGCGCTCCAGCCGCAACTGCGAGTCGCGCAGCGCATTGCCCTGCTCCTCGAGCTCCTCGTTGGATGCGCGCAGCTCTTCCTGCTGCATCTGCAGTTCCTCGGCCTGGCGGCGGCTTTCCTCGAGCAGCGATTCGAGCCGGCTGCGATCGCGCGCGGCGCGCAGCGCCATCGCGACGGGCTCGGCGACGCGAGCGAGCAGCTCGCGCTCGGCCTCACCGACCCGGTGCAGGTAGCCGAGCTCGACGACGCCGTGCACGCGGCGATCCAGGCCGACCGGCGCGATCAGCAGCTCGGCCGAGCCGGCGCGGCCCAGCGACGAACTGACCGGCAGGTAGTCCGCCGGCAGCGCCGTCACATGGGCCGGGCGGCGATCGCGCACGGCCTGGCCGAGCAGCGTGTCGCCGCCGCGCACCACCGGCGGCGCATCGGCCTGCGGCACCGGCAGCGCATAGCCGCCCACGCGCAGGAAGCTGCCATCCTCCTGCGACACGTAGAAGGCGCCGACCCGCGCGCCGGTCCAGCGCGCCAGGAAGCCGGTGGCGATCTCGGCCAGGCGCTCCACATGCGGATCGCCTTGCAGCTCGGTGCCCAGGTGGGCCAGGCCGGCCTTGATCCACTCCTCCGTCTTGGCCGCGCGATAGGCGCGCGAGCTCAGCACCGCCGCGACGATGGTCAGCACCAGCAGCAGCGCCGATCCGCCCCACATGACCGCGGTGGTCTGCTGCACGGCCGCGTCCCAGAGCGCGCGCCGCTCGGTCGCGCGTTCGCGTTCCTCGCGCTCCATTTCGCCAAGCAGCGTGCGGATGCGTTCCATCAGGATGCGGCCGCGGTCGCCCTGCACCACCGTCACGGCGCCGACGCCATCGCCCTTGCGGCGCATGACGATCGATTCCTCCATCTCGCCGAGCTTGGCCTTGAAGAGCTGCTCGACGGTCTCGAGCCGCGCCAGCTGCGGGCGGTAGTTCTGGAACGCGGCGCGCAGGCGCTCGGTCGCCGCGGGGATGGTCACCTGCGCGGTGTTGAACGGAATCAGGTAACTGTCCGAGCCCGTGATCAGGAAGCCGCGCTGGCCGGTCTCCGCGTCCTTCACCGCGGAGCCGAGCGCCTGGATCTGTTCCTGTACCGCGAGCGAGCGCGCCATGGCGTCGGCCGATTCCGACTGCCATTGCTGAGAGCGCCAGGAGAACCACGCCGTGACCAGGATGGTCAGCGCGGCCACGATGAAGCCCAGCAGCGTCGGCAGCGGCAGCCAGTCCAGATGACGGGGCGTCGATCCGCGAGAGAAGCCGGAATCCAGGGGAGTCTTCGTACCGTTCATTCGTTCATTCAATCATTCGCGGGGCTCGCCGCGGGCGTTGACGGTCACGGTCGCGCCCGGCGGCTGGCGGGTCTGCATGTAGTGATCCTGCCCCTTGAAGCGATAGGTGACGTCCCAGTACTGCGGCGCGCCTCGGTCCGGCACCGCGCCGCAGCGCTGCACGTTGCGCACGTCCTTGCGGTTCACGTTGCTGCCGACCACCGCGCCGCCGATGGCGCCGGCCGCGGTCGTCACCGCCTGACCGCTGCCGCCACCGAACTGGTGCCCCAGGATGCCGCCCAGCACGCCACCGATGACGGCGCCGCCGACGTTGGGCCGGTCGCGCACTTCTTTCTGCTCGATCCAGCAGCGCTGTTGCTCGTCGCCCATCACCGCGCGCACGGACACGACCTGCGCCTGATAGAGCGCCTCCTCGCCGCGGCGATAGAAGGTCGGCTCCGGGTCGGGGCCGTAGCGATCGCGCCCGACGTCCATCTTCTCGTCGACGCGGCGCGCGGAGCTGATGCGGTTGTCCAGGCCCATCGAGCGCAGCGACGGATAGCTGCCCGGCTGCAGCACCCGGCAGCGGCCGTGGTAGCCGCGGTCCTCGCAGACCTCCCAGCGCTCGCCGCGCACCTCGATCGAGGACGCGCGGTCGTCGAAGCCGATCTCCTTCAGAAAATTCACCTGCGAGTCGATGCCGGCCGTGCGGCCGCGGAAGTTCTCGTTCTCGTAGAAGGTGATGTCGGCCATCGCCTGGCTGGCCAGCGCGCAGGCGGCGGCCGCGACGGCCGCCTTCATCGCGCGAACGGTGCTTCGGTTCATGACGGTCCCCATCGTGGTTGGAATCAACGCTCCGACTGCAGCCGGGGCAGGAGCAGCTCGAACAGCGTGCCCTGCCGGGCTCGCGAGGCGCCGATCAGCGACCCGCCATGCGCGCGCGCGACCCGCTCGGGCTCCTGCAGGCCCGGCCCCACCTGGGCCGCGGACATGCCCGAGACCGGCTCGCCGCCGCCGAACAGATGCAGGGAGGCCTCGGTGTCCAGCACGTTGTCGAAGCTGATCCGCAGCGCCAGCGAGCGCTGCGCGCCACCGTCGACCTGGATGCGCAGCGTGCTGTCGCCGGCATGGGTGGCGGCCTGCATCAACAGCTGGTCGACGGCCTGGGCCATCAACTCGGGATCGAAGTCGCCGCGCGTGTCCCCGATGCGCTCGAAGGCCGGCGGCGACCACAGCACCGTCTGGTTGCTCTCGATGTCCAGCCGCTGCGCGGCCAGCGTGGCCAGATCGCCGCTCACCGCCCGCACCTGCAGCAGTTCGCACGGGCGGCGCGCCAGGCTGCCCAGGTGGTCCACCTGGCGCCCCAGCAGCGTCGCCGCCGCCTTCACGCGCTGGCCGGCCTTCTGCAGCGAGGGGGACTCGGTCTGGCGCAGCAGCAGTTCGGCGTTGAGCATCATCACCGACAGCGGGCTGCGGATGTCGTGGCTGAGCGCGCTCAGCATCAGCGCGTTCACGCGCGCCAGGCGCTCCTGCTCGACGATGCGCTCGGCCAGCAGCAGGCGCTGGCGATGCAGGTCGGCGAAGACCGCGACCTTGCTGCGCAGCACATGCGCGTCCACCGGCTTGTAGATGAAATCGACGGCGCCGGCCTCGTAGCCCTTGAAGCTGCGCAGGGTCTCCTGCGAGCCGGCGGTCAGGAAGATGATCGGCACGTGGCGCGTGCGCTCCGCGCCGCGCATCAGTTCGGCGAGCGTGAAGCCGTCCATGCCCGGCATCTGCACGTCCAGCAACGCCAGCATGACGTCGTGCACGAGCAGCAACTCCAGCGCCTGCGCAC
The DNA here is from genome assembly GCF_039595595.1 of Roseateles sp. GTDB lineage: Bacteria > Pseudomonadota > Gammaproteobacteria > Burkholderiales > Burkholderiaceae_C > Roseateles. Next base: position 70,437 of record NZ_JBCNLG010000017.1, read on the forward strand.
CGCTCTCGGCGGTCAGGACCTGCAGGCCGGAATCGGCCAGCAAGGCTTTCATCGCGAGCAGGTTCTGCGGCTTGTCGTCCACCACCAGCACGCTCATCGCTTGCGTCACATCACTCTCCCAATCGTTGGTCTTGTCGTCGATGACAGCGGCAACCGGCAAGGGACGTGCCCACGACATCTCGGGAGAAACCCGCATGCCGCACGGTGGATGCCGCGGCTCGAACCCGCCGGCGAGTTCGGTCGCATTTTCCACGCGACGCGATCGGCGGATGACGGATGTCAACGTTCGGAGTCGACCGACAACGTGCCGGCGGAGGACACAAGGTGCCTGTCCAACAACGGAGATGCGGCATGCAATCCGGTTTCCATGGCGCGCAGCGATGCTGGTCCGCCGCCGCGCGGCGCGTGCAGGCGTCGCTCGATGACCTGACCCCGGTGGTCCGCGAGCGCTGCGCACCGCTGCCCGACGCCGCCACCATCGACGAGGCGCTGGCGGACGCGATCGACGAGATCACGGCCGGCCTGGAGCGCTTCGGCGAGGCGCTGGCGATGCTGGGCGATGCCGATGCCGATGGCGGCGCTGCTTCCCAAGACCCGGCTGCCGGCCTGCGCGCTCTGCTCTCGCGAGCCGGCGAACTGCTGCCGCCCTCCGACCTGATCCAGCTGATGGACGAGAACGGCTTCATTGAGCTTTCGCTCGAGACGACGCTGAAGGCGGCGCTCCGCGACCTGGAGCGCTTCGCGCAAGGAGATCGTGCCCATGCTTCCCGTTGATCCCTTCCAACAACACGCCGTCCCAGCGCAGGACGAGGACACCCAGGACGCCGTCGGCGACGAGGGCTTCACCGAGTTGAGCGCCGAGGCGCCGGAGCTCGACGACCCGCTGGCCGTAACCGCGTGGTGGCGTCAGGAGGCGCGGCACGGCAAGCTCCGAACCTGGCCGGAGCGGAGCGCATTCCAGCGTTTGTGCAAGGCCGGGACCGGCGCGTACGTGGCCGCTGCGATCGCGCAGGCCGCTCCGGAGCAGTACGTGGAGAAACTGCGCCAGACCATCGCCGATGCCGATGGCTACCTGGAGGAATCGAATCGCGGCCAATGGGACGAGTCCCGTCGCCATAAGGCGGAGGCAGTGAGACACGCCGCGCGTGTTCGATTGAGCGCCTTTCATCAGGAGCGCTTGACACAAGCGCTGGCGCGCCCCGGTGCCGATCCCGTTGCTGCACACAAGGAGCACGCGATCGCGTTGCTCGGCGACTTCGGCGGGCAGCCCCTCGATGGACGCCCTTCCATTCATGTCATCCAGGACGCGCATCGACCGCGCTACTTCTTCCGCATGACCTTGCGCCCAAGCGGCATCGTCGATATGACGGCGGTCGCCAATGCCTGCGGCGATCGCATCCGTTCGGTGGTGCTGCGGGAGATCGCACAATGGGCCGGATGGACAGCGGTGCCGTTCTGCGGCCATTGCACGCTGCCGGACCGCGGCATCGGAACGCTCACGCGCATCGAGACGGGTGACCTCGCGCGCCTGTCCGACCTGCTTTCCCTGACGACGCCGGGGCTTCAGCATCCGAATGCGGAATTCGATCTCTACCAACCGCCCGCCAAGTCCCTTGCGGAGTGCCTGTCGACGGGGCTCGCACAAGCGATGCAGCCGGTCGATCTCATCGCGCTCTCCGGCTGGATGGAACTGGAACGTCAGAACGCACTGGCCGATTTCAAGATCTCCCTGTGTCTCGATCAGGAGGAGGCCGAAGCGCTGCTGCCTTCGCAACGGCTCGAGGGCCTTCGGGCCCAACTGCAGAATCTGAAAGACCGTGCAGATCAATGGCTCGCCAGCACAGCTCCCGGGATCTCGGCGGCAGGGTCGCCCCCACCGGACTCCGAGAGCCTGCAGGCGCCGATCGATCCTGCCGCACATCGGGAAGAACTCCGCCTGGAGGACCGTGCACGTCTGCGCGGGATCGAGGACCAGGCCATCCTCGACTTTCGACGGCGTATCGCGTTCCGGGAAGGCATCGTGCTGCCACCTTCCCCGCAGGTGTGGCCCCAAGACCACCGCGACGCGGTCAAGGCCGCCTACGTCCACGACTGCGTGCGCCAGTACGACGAAGCGCCCCCCATTCGTCAGAAGGTCCATCCCATGGGGGACACCGAACTCCGCAGGCTGCATGCACAAGTCGCGCCAGCGCGCTGGACGAAGCCTGGCCGCGATTCCGAACTGGCGGCGTTCTGCGTGCGCGGCCTGCAGCTCTCCGAAATGCATCGGAAGTCCCCGGGCAGCGCGGTCGAGTCGGCGCTGGTGCTCATGGCAGACATCGGCCGGCTGATGACACAGGTCCACAACGCCCCGATCGCCGTCACCGCGCGGCAGGACACGCTCGAGCGCGTGCGCAGGCTGGAGGCCCTGGCCGGCCATGCCCGCGCCTACTGTTGGGAGCTTCCTCGCGCGCTCAGCGACAAGCCGATCCAGAAAGCGCGCCCGGGCGCCGGCTCGTAGAAGCGGCCGTTGCCGTCGTTGACGATGACGCTGCCGGCATAGCGGCGGCCGGCGGCGTTGTCGACGCGAGCGATCAGCTCCGCGCGTGTCGCCCCGATGCTCCACGCGCGGCGCGCGCGCAGGTTGAGCACGCCGTAGCCCGCCGCCCATTCGCTGTTGACGTCATTGACGGCGGTGCGCTTCACGCCGCGCCATTCGAGGGCGAGCTCGCCCTCCTTCACCGCCGCGAAGGGGCGCCAGGCCAGTTCGGCGTACGCGCTGCCGCCGTTCGTGCCCGCGATCCGGTTGCCGGCGGCGACCGGCGCGTTGGCCGCCGCGCAGGGCGAGCCCAGGCAGGTCAGGAAGCCGTCGCGGTAGCTCGCACTGAGCGTGCCGACAGCCCCCATCGCCCGCCACCGCGCCGCGAAGTCCCAGGCGCCGGACAACTCCAGGCCGCTGCGCCGCGTGCGTCCGACGTTCTGATAGCTCGACCGGCCGCCGCTGTTGGACAGCACGGCGATCTCGTCCCGCGTGGCGACATGGAAGGCGGCGATGTCCCACTCGACCTCCTGTCCGCGCCACTTGGCGCCGATCTCCTGTTGCAGGCTCTTCTGGGGCCGCAAGCCGCCGTTGAATCCCCCCAGCCCATCCGCGCGGTAGGCCAGTTCGTTGAGCGTGGGCGACTCGAAACCGCGGCCGACCGCGGCATGCAGCAACAACGCCGGCGTGATCCGCCAGCCCAGCCCCGCCACCGGGTTCACGTAGCCGTAGCGGCGCGAACCCGAGTCGTCGCCGTTGGACAGGAAGCGATCCCGCGCCGACAGCGTCACGCGCCCGGCGCGCGCGCCGGCGCTCGCGCTCAGCGTCTCGGAGAGCGGCAGCTCCAGTTGCGCGTAGGCCTCGCGCGTGACGGCCTCGTTCGCTTCATCGCGCCGCCGGGCCCCGGTCACGCCGAGCTGCTGGGCGGCACCGGTGCCGATGAAGTTCTCGTAGCCCTGACGGTCATCGCGCTGGCGCTCGACATTGAGACCGGTGGCCAGCCGGGCATCGCCGATCCGCCACACCGCCCGCGCATCGGTGCCGCCATACCGCCGCGCGAAGTCCACGACACCGCCGCCGCTGCCCGGAGGCGTCTGCGCACCGATCGGAATGGCTTGCCACTGCGCGACCGCGCGGCGCCCGGCATAGGCGGTCAGCGCGGTTTCGGCCAAGGGCCCGGGCACGTCGAAGCGATGGCGCCAACGTCCACCCAACTGGGTTTGACGCGCGTTCTTGCGGGTGTTGAATTGCTCCGCCTGCGGCGCCGTCTGATCCGGATCGGCGGCCATCTGCGCCGCGGTCAGGCCGAGCGGATCCTGCGCGCGCTGATCGATGCTGTTGAGCAGCACCAGTACCTGGTCGCGCGGGCCGTTCCAGGCCAGGCGCCCCTCGGCCAGCGTGCGGCGCGCGGCACTGTGCGGCCGCTGGCCATCGAGTTCCAGATGCGATGCGCCGACTCGCGCCTCCCAGCCGTTGCCGAATGGCAGTCCCGCGGCGATGCGCGTCTGACGCAGTCCCGCATCGCCGGCGTCGAGTCCGACTTCGGCGAAACGCTCCCGGACCGGCGCGCCGACCAGCGCGATGACGCCGCCGGAGCTGTTGCCGTATAGCGCGGAGAACGGGCCGCGCAGCACCTCCACGCGCTCGGCGCCGGCCAGGTCGAAATGGGTGACCTGCCCCTGGCCATCCGGCATGGTCGCGGGAATGCCATCCGTGTACAGCCGCAGCCCGCGCACGCCGAACGGCGCGCGCGCGCCGAATCCGCGCGACGACAGCTGCAGATCCTGCGCGTAGTTCTGGCGGTTGTTGGCGGTGAGCCCCGGGACGCGGTTCAAAGCCTCCGACAGTTGCAGCCGGGGACCAGCGGCGCGCAGCGTGTCAGCGTCGATCACCGTGACGGCGTAGGGGGCGTCATCGCTTGCGCGTTCGGACACGCTGCCCGTCACCACCACGGCCGGCAGCGTCGCCGGGCCTGCCTGCGCGACCGCGGCGCCGGACAACAGACTGCCCAGGACCGCCAGGGCCCCCGCTCCCCGATGCATGCTCGTCATATCTCTCCTCGATTCGAACGAACCAGACGTTAAGCGAACAAGCAGCAGGTAGAGCAAGCGGGGTGCCAACCGACATCACAGCTTCGGCCTGCGACCAAGAACCCGCGGGAGGCGTGCTGAGACAGACGAGCAGGTGCTCCCGCAGCAGTTCCTCCGGATCTGGCGGCTGAGCGCCAAGAGGGGCCAGCCATGCCGCCACTGTTCTCGCTGTCGCGCACGACGCACGCCGGCACGTCCGATCCGTTCCAGGCCCCCGCCGGCAGCGGGGCCTTGCCCGCCAAGCAGCAGAAATTCAAGAAGGGTCTACTGGGTCGCTGGCGCCGTACGAAGGAGAAGGAGGCCGCCCCGATCTCGATCGAACGTCATTCGCCCGGTTTGGCGGCCGCCCGCGCCGCCCCACAGGCAAAGCCGGTGAACTACGCCGTGCTCAAGGAAATGAACCGTGACCGCTTGACGGCCGCTGAGGCCGCTCGCCACGGAGATCCGAAAGCACGGGTGAAAGCGGACGAACTCGCGCGAGCGCTCCTCCCGCTGGCGGAAGGCTATCTCGCCTGGGCGCAGCAGCAGCGAGGCCAGGACAAGGTGGCACTGCGTCGCCGCAAAGTCGCCGGCATGGTCGCCCAGACGATGGAGGCCGCGGCCGGAGGAACACGCCCGTCCACGGCGCCAGCCCCACCGGCCGGAGACAACAGCCCGCCGCGACGCTCCAGCGTGTCATCAAACGGCTCGTCGCAGCGCTCCAACGCGGCGTCAAGCAGTTCGTCGCAGCGCTCCAGCGCGGCCTCATCCGTCGGTGATCCGGAGGCACTGTCGCCGGCCCCGGCGGAGCCGTCCGGCATGTCGAAGCAGTTTTCCTTCAGACGCACCAAGGAGGCCCTGGCGAGCTTCCGCAAGACACTCACGGCGCCAGATCCGGGCACCTTCAAGGAGCTGGAGATGACCTTCAAGGAGGCGGAGAGCGCATACCCGTTCGATGAAGGCAAGGCCTTGTCCGTACGCAAGCTCGCCGGGCAATACCTGGCTCGCCACGCCAACGCAAGCGGGCAGAACGAGGTGCGGGGAGCCCAACTCGATCTTGCGCAACGCTACATTTCCCGGATCGACGCCCTTATCCTGGAAGATCGGCGGCAGCGCCAGCGAGACATCGATACCTCCTGCCCCAAGCTGCAGTCTCCAAGCCTGACGGAACGCAGCCGCCATCGGCAACGGCACGCGGCACATCTGGTCTTCAGACTGGCGGCTCTCCATGACGCCTGGGATGGCACGTCTGAGCGGATCGTGAATCAAGCCGATGGCCGCCCGCTCTATCGCTTTCGTCCCATGCCGACCCGGCAGGTCGCGGCTCAAACGAACATCGTCCCGCAATACGCGGTCCTGGCATCGGTCCTGCACCGCAAGCTCGATGAGCTGGCGGGTTTGAATCTGCGTTTCCCGTGCGCCACCCCGGCGATTCTCGACGGCGTCCCAGGCGTGCTGGCGGACGAGCGGGAATCATCACCGCCCGACGACATCCAGCTTTCAGCACTTCCGGACGCCGAACTTCAGCGCGCGGTACTGGCGCAATGGGTGTTGGGTCGACCCAGGGCGACCTGGGCGAACGTGAACGTCGAACCTCAGACGGGTCTGCTGCGTCCGGGCCGATTGCCGGATACAGCGCATGAGCCGCTCCACATCGCGCGCCAGGCGCTCCAGGGCGTGTCGCCAATGTTCTCCTACCCGGGGAGCGGAGAGCCGATTCCTGGCCTGCACCGCCCCATCGACAAAGCCCTGAGCGACAGGCTGCTCTCCCTCGACCTTGGGGCCCTGGCCGAGGCGATGGACTTGCCGCGGGACCTGATCGACGTCGCCAACGCGGCAAACGGCACGCGGGCCGGTCTGAAAGCGCGGGATCTGGCGGTTTGCGCCTCGGATGCCGTTTCGCGCCTTTTGGAACCGCTGCGCGCGTTGCAGTCGGCGTTGAGGGCGGATCCGCAGCTGCCGCTGGCGATGGTGCTTGCCGATGCCGCGGAAGCGCTGTCGCTGTCGCCGCACAGGTAGACGGTCGAGAGCGCCGCGCCGGGCACCCCGCTTGCTGACAGTTCCGCTGTCGCCGGCCGCCCTGGCACGGCGTCTCGATGGAGAAGCCGATGAACAACAAGACCTCCCTTCATGGCCGCCGCGGCGGCGCGCGGCTCCTGATCCGCGCGGCCGCGATCGCGGCCTTCGCCGTGATCGGCGCCATGAGCGCGGGCGCCGCGCTCGCGCTCGAGGCCCAGCCCGCCACCCCGCCGGGCTATGGCCCCAACCCCACGCTGCCCGAACCCCAGAAGGGCCTGCTGCCCACCATCAACGTCGCCAAGGCGGTCGGCTGGCCGGCGGGCGGCAAGCCGCAGGCCGCCGCCGGCCTGGCGGTCGCGCGCTTCGCGGACAGTCTCGATCACCCGCGCTGGCTCTACGTGCTGCCCAACGGGGACGTGCTGGTCGCCGAGACCAACGCGCCGGCGCGCCCCGACGACGGCAAGGGCCCCAAGGCCTGGATCACCAAGCAGTTCCAGAAGAAGGCCGGCGCGACGCCCAAGAGCGCCAACCGCATCACGCTGCTGCGCGACACCGATGGCGACGGCGTCGCGGACCAGCGCTTCGTCTTCGCCGAGGGTCTGAACTCCCCGTTCGGCATGGTGCTGATCGGCAACCAGTTCTACGTCGCCAACACCGACGCCGTCGTGCGCTTTCCGTATGCCACCGGCCAGACCCGGCTCGGGGGACAGCCGGTGAAGGTCGCCGACCTGCCCGGCGGCTCCATCAACCACCACTGGACCAAGAGCCTGGTCGCCAATGCCGAGGGCACCAAGCTGTATGCCGGCATCGGCTCCAACAGCAATGTCGCCGAGAACGGCATCGAGAACGAGCAGCGCCGCGCCGCGATCCTGGAGATCGACCTGCAGAGCGGCTCCACGCGCGTGTTCGCCTCGGGCCTGCGCAATCCGGTCGGTCTGGCCTGGGAGCCCACCAGCAAGGCGCTGTGGGTGGCCGTGAACGAGCGCGACGAGCTCGGCGACGACCTGGTGCCCGACTACATCACCTCGGTCCAGGACGGCGGCTTCTACGGCTGGCCCTATAGCTGGTACGGCCGGCATGTCGACGACCGCGTCAAGCCGCAGCGTCCCGAACTGGTCGACAAGGCCCTGGTGCCGGATTACGCGGTGGGCGCGCACACGGCCTCGCTGGGGCTGGCGTCGGCCGACGGCAATGCGCTCACGCAGGCCTTCGCGCACGGCATGTTCGTCGGTCAGCACGGCTCGTGGAATCGCAAGGTGCCGTCCGGCTACAAGGTCATCTTCGTGCCCTTCGTCGGCGCCAAGCCCAGCGGGATGCCGGTCGACGTGCTGACCGGATTCCTGAACGCCAAGGGCGATGCCCAAGGCCGCCCGGTCGGCGTCGCGCTCGACCGCCAGGGCGCGCTGCTGGTGGCGGACGATGTCGGCAACGTCATCTGGCGCGTCACCGCGACCGGCACCGCGGGGCCCAAGGCCGCCTTCCCGCCCGCCGCCGGCGCGGCGAGCACGCCGGCCTCGCAGTGAGCCCGCGCAGCGCCGCCGCGGCTCGATGCCGTCAGTGATGCGCCTTCGACCCTGATCGCTTGGCGGGCACCTTGGCGCCCGCCTTGCGCGCCTTGGACAGGCCGATCGCGACGGCCTGCTTCGGGTTGGTCACCTTCTTGCCGCTGCGGCCGCTCTTGAGCTCGCCATGCTTCTCCTCGTGCATGGCCTTGTGCACTTCCTCCTGGGCCTTCTTGCCGTATCGCGTGGTCATGGCCTGTCCTTTCATGTGTCAGGGGTGACAAGGGAATGCCCCGGATGCGGCAACCCGCATGCCGTGCGGCGGCATCGCGATTGCCTCCCTGGCGTGACGGCTGCTCGAGCAGCCACCCCTCCACGTCACTCAAGGACATCGCATGGCCACCAAGAGAACCGCCCCGTCCCCTGCCGCCAAGCCTGCGGCCGGCCCGTCGAACGAGGGCCTGGGCTCCGCGCTGAGCACCTTCGGCGGCCCCGCGCGCGCCGAACTCAGCGCCGCCGCGGGCCTGACCGAATCGCAGGTGCGCCTCGCGCGCAAGGCCGGCGGCACGGCGGCGCTCGCGGAATCGATGCCGGCCAATCCGCTCAAGGCGGTCGAGCACAGCCGCGACAACGCCGTCAACCCGGTGCCGGGCGCCGCCACCGGGCCGTCCGACGAACTGGTCGCCGGCAGCACGGTGAGCGAGGATTTCGCCTCCGACAAGGTCGGCGACGGCCTGCCCGAGGCCGGCTACAACGCCACCACCGAATCGCTGGACCGCGTGCGCGTGGACAGCGGCGGCCAGCCGCTCACCACCAACCAGGGCGTGCGCGTGGCCGACAACCAGAACTCGCTGAAGGCGGGCCTGCGCGGGCCGACGCTGATGGAGGACTTCATCCTCCGCGAGAAGATCACCCACTTCGACCACGAGCGCATCCCCGAGCGCGTGGTGCATGCGCGCGGCTCGGGCGCGCATGGCTACTTCGAGTGCTACGACGCGCTCAACGAGCTCACGATGGCCGCACCCTTCGCGGCGGCCGGCAAGCGCACGCCGGTGTTCGTGCGCTTCTCCACCGTCGCCGGCGAGCGCGGCTCGATCGACACCGCGCGTGACGTGCGCGGCTTCGCGGTCAAGTTCTATACCGACGAAGGCAACTGGGATCTGGTGGGCAATAACATCCCGGTGTTCTTCATCCAGGACGCGATGAAGTTTCCCGACCTGGTCCACGCGCTCAAGCCCGAGCCGCATCACGGCATGCCGCAGGCGGCCAGCGCGCATGACACGTTCTGGGATTTCGTCTCGCTGATGCCGGAGTCCACGCACATGCTGATGTGGGCGATGTCGGACCGGGCGATTCCGCGCAGCTACCGGATGATGCAGGGCTTCGGCGTGCACACCTTCCGCTTCGTCAACGCCCGGGGCGTGGCGCGCTTCGTCAAGTTCCACTGGACGCCCAAGGCCGGCACGCACTCGCTGGTCTGGGAGGAGGCGGTGAAGATCGCCGGCGCGGATCCGGACTTCCATCGCCGCGACCTGTGGGAGGCGATCGAGGGCGGCGTGCTGCCCGAGTGGGAACTCGCGGTCCAGGTCTTCACCGAGGAGGAGGCCGAAGGCTGGTCCTTCGACATCCTCGACCCGACCAAGATCGTGCCGGAGGAGCTGGTGCCGCTGCGGCCGATCGGGCGCATGGTGCTGACGCGCAATCCGGACAACTTCTTCGCCGAGACGGAGCAGGTCGCGTTCTGCACCGCGCACGTCGTTCCCGGCATCGACTTCAGCAACGACCCGCTGCTGCAGGGCCGCATCCATTCCTACGTGGACACGCAGATCTCGCGCCTGGGCGGGCCGAATTTCCACGAGATCCCGATCAACTCGCCGGTCGCGCCGGTCCACAACAACCAGCGCGACGGCATGCACCGCCAGGCGCTGAATCGGGGGCGGGTCGCGTACGAGCCGAACTCGCTCGGCGGCGGCTGTCCGTTCCAGGCCGGTGCGAGCGGCTTCATCTCGTTCCCGCAGCCGGTCAACGGCGAGTCGCTGCGCGGCAAGCCGGAGCGCTTCGCCGAACACTTCGCGCAGGCGACCTTGTTCTGGAACAGCCAGAGCGAGGCCGAGCAGGCGCACATCGTCAACGCGTTCCGGTTCGAGCTGACGCGGGTGCAGGTGCCGGCGATCCGGCAGCGGATGGTGTCCAACCTGCTGCGGGTCGACGCGGGCCTGGCCGCGCGCGTCGCCGAGGGCCTGGGCATGGAGCTGCCGGCGCCGGCGCCGGACCTGCTCGCGCCGACGGCGGTGGGCGCGGCGGTGGAGGGCTCGGTGCAGGCGCCGGAGGTGCGGCGCTCCCGCGCGCTGTCGCTGACGGCGCATCCGGGCGACGGCACGCTGCAGGGACGCAAGGTCGCGCTGCTGGTGCACCAGGGCGTCGAGGCCGACGGATTGCGCGCGGTGCATCAGGCGGTGCTCGAGGCCGGTGGCGTGCCGCGCTTCGTGGGCCACCGGCTGGGCGACGTGGTGCCGGCGGGGGGCGACGACCCGATCCAGGTCGAGGTCACGGTGGACACGGCGCCGGGGCCGGTGTGGGACGCGGTGGTCGTGCCGGCGGAGGCCGAGGAGATGCCCACGCTGTCCACCTCGACGCTGGCGGTCAACTTCGTCCAGGACATCTACCGCCACTGCAAGCCGATCCTGGTGCTGGGCGCCGAGAGCGCGCTGCTCGAGGCGGCGCGCGCGCCCTCCTCCGCCGACGAGGCCAGCGATGACGCGATGCTGTTCTTCCAGGGCGCGGCGGGAAGCGACGCGATCGCGGCCTTCGTCACCGCGCTGGGTCAGCCGCGGCGGTTTGATCGGGAGAAGGAGCCGGTGTTGCGATGATTCGGCGCCCGGCCCTCATGAGGCCGGACCGCTCATGGCAACAAAGTTCCAATTCGGCCGAAATTGGAACTTTGCTGCTGTGCAGTGGCGGTCAGCCGACAACCTTGTCGCTCACGCGTCCTGCTGCCGCTCGTACTCCGAGCTCTCCTGGCTGAGTTCATCGCGCCACTGGCGCTCGAGCTCGTCGCGGCGGCGCCGCAGCGCGATGGACAGCGAGCGCCAGTCCACCGATGACGCATGCGTGAGCCGCGGCAGGATGCCCTGCTCCACGTCCTTCGCGTGGTGCGAGACGTAGCGGCCCAGCACCCCCACCAGCGGCGCGAACTGCGAGTCGTCGGAGCGCATGCGCCGCAGCTGCGACATCAGGATGCGCACGACCAGATGCTCGATCTCGGCCTCGTTGATCAGCCGCCGCTCGACGGCGCCGATCTCCGGGCACTTGCGCACCGCCGGGTAGAACAGCTCTTCCTCCAGCGTCGCATGCACCGTCAGCAGCGCGCAGGTGCGGCGCACGAGCGCCTCGCAGGATTCGTGGTCGCCGACGGCCCACAGCCGGTCGAACTGGTGGAAGGCATGCTGCGCCCGCTGGTGGTCGTCGACCAGCAGCGCCACCACCTCGTCGCGCGCCATCAGGTCGGCACGGAAATCGCTCCGCGGCAGGACGTGGGATCTCATGCCGGCACCCCTTCCTCCGCGCTCTGACGCGCTGGCGTCGCATGGTCGTCGTGATAGCGGCGCGGGCCGTCGGGATGCACGCCGGGATCATCAGGATGCTCGTGCGGGGCCTGTTCGGGACCGGGCGGGGGCGGCTCGGCCGGGCGCTCCCGGCCGCCGGACTCCTTCCCGGCGCCGGGCTCGGGCTTGGGCGAGCCGCTCGCGGCGATCGATCCGCGCGGCAGCCGCTCCTCGGCGCCCTCGTCCCACAGCTGCTGCCAGGACGGCTCCACCGGCGCCCGCGCATCCAGCGGCACCTCGCCCAGCCCTTCGACCACGCCCAGCGTCCGCAGCGCGCCGCTGCGCGGGTCGCGCCGGCGGAAGCGCCGGTCGCGCACGCGGTAGACATGCAGATCGGCGCCGATCATGCGGTACTCGCGGACGAAGCCGTCGCCATGCGGCAGGTCGTCGGCACAGAACGGACGCGGCAACTCGCCCGCGTCCGCGGGCAGCACCGCGTGATTCCACTGGATCGGGTCGTCGATCAGCGCCTGCGCGGACAGGCCGAGCGCCTGTTCGACCGAGGCGCTGACGTGCAGCAGCCGCTGGCTGGCCACATCGGCGCACCAGACGAGTTGCCAGGGCGTGTCGAAAGCCTTGTCGTTCATGGGGCCACTCCTTGATGCGGCTGTCGGCAATCCGGATGCCGTCCCGGGACCGGGAACGCGCGCCTAGATCGCGCCGACGCTGCCCGTCACCGGCAGCACGATGCCCGTCACATAGCCCGAACACACCGGCGACGCCAGGAACACATAGGCCGGCGAGAGCTCCTCGGGCTGGGCGGCGCGCTTCATGTCGCTCTTGGCGCCGAACTCGGAGACCTTGTCGGCGGGCGCGTCGGCCGGATTGAGCGGTGTCCAGACCGGCCCGGGCGCGACGGCGTTGACGCGGATGCCCTTGGGCAGCAGGTTCTGCGCCAGCGACTTGGTGAAGGCGTGGATCGCGCCCTTGGTGGAGGCATAGTCGAGCAGCGTCGCGCTGCCCTGCAGCCCGACGACGGAGCCGGTGTTGATGATGCTCGCGCCCTGCTTCAGATGCGGCAGCGCGGCCTGCGCCATGTGGAAGTAACCGAAGATGTTGGTGCGGAAGGTCAGTTCGAGCCGCTCCTCGGTGATGTCGGCCAGACCCTGCGCGTGCTCCTGGAAGGCGGCGTTGTTCACCAGCACGTCCAGCCGGCCGAAGCGCTGCACGACCTTCTGCACCGCTTGCAGACAGAACTCCCGGTCCTGCACGTCGCCCTTGATCAGCTCGCATTGGCGGCCCTCGGCCTCGACATGGCTGGCGGTCTTGCGCGCGTCCTCGTCCTCGTCGAGGTAGACGATGGCCACGTCGGCGCCCTCACGGGCGAACAGCACGGCCACCGCGCGGCCGATGCCGGAATCGCCGCCGGTGACGATCGCGGTCATGCCTTCGAGCTTGCCGCTGCCGCGGTAGTCCGGAGCCAGGAAACGCGGCGCGGTCGCGAGATCGCCCTCTTCGCCGGGCTTGTCCAGGTGCTGCGCGGGAAAGCGGCTGGGTTCCTCGCGCGCGCCGGCCTGCACGGGCTCGTCCTTCGAGGGCTTCCTGCCGCCCTCCCTGGCCTGCTTCTCCTGGTCCTTGACGTCCTGCTGATGCTGGGCGTGCTGCTGCTTCTCCACGGTGTCCTTCGCGGTCTTCGTCGTCATGGGGGTACTCCTTGGGAACGGTCACTGGTGCCTGGAATCGGCAAGCGCGGGACCGGGCCGTCCTTGCGCCGCCACTTGAAAACCGGGCGCGCCGCTTGCAGGCTCCCGTGCGCCACAAGGACCGCCCATGACGCCATTCGCACTGCCGCTCCACGCCCACACCGTGCCGCCGAGCCCGCCACATCCGAACGAAGTGCCCTACGTCCCGCCGCCGCCGCACGGCCCCACGCCCGAGCCGGACAGCGATCCCCCGGACGTCATCGATCCCCCGATCCCAGGCGAGGACCCCATTCCGGTGCGTGAACCGCCCTACATGCCGCCGCCCACCGCGCTGAACTGATGCCGCACAGGGGACGGCACGGCGATTGCCTCTCTGGAGGGCTGTTTCCCTCTGTCACAGGAGTCGCCTTTGAATGCATTGCTGCTCCCGGCGCTGCGCCGGGCATGCGCCGACGGCGTGTTGGCCAGCCTGTTCTCGGGTCTGGCGCTGTTGCGCGGCAGCGGGTCCGACCAGGCTCATCTGGTCGGCCGTTCCGAGTACCGTGTCGGCCGTCCGCCGCTGAAATCCTCCGCCGCCAATCTCTTGTTGCACACCGCCACCGGCCTGGTGTGGGGCGCGCTCTACGACCGCTTGCGCGCGCTGCGCGACCGCCCGACCCGCGGCAACGCCGTCACCGACGCGCTGCTGCTCACCGCCGTGGCGGTCGGCGTCGATCGTGTCGTCACCCCCAGCGTGCTGACGCCGGGCGCTGACAAGCGCGCCACCGCCTCCGGCACGCGCCCGCCCTCGGCGCTGAGCCTGCTGATGGTCTATGGCGGCTTCGCGGCCGGCCTGGCCCTGGGCGGCCTGCACGCGCTGCGGGATCATCCCCGGGAGACCGGGGACGCCGGCGGCTACGGCGACTATGACGAGGACTTCAGCGTCCTGGCAGACCCTGCGCCCCGACGCGCGGGCGGCCGCGCATGAAGTCGCTGCATCTTCAGATCCGCTTCCTGGTCCCGCTGCTGATCACGCTGACCGTCGCCGCACTGCTGGCGCTGCCGCTGCTGGACCGGATGACGCTGCGCTGGTTCTCGCGCGACTTGAGCGCTCGCGGCGAGATGGTGGCCAAGACCCTCTCGGTCGCCATCGCCGACATCGACCCCACCGCCAAGCGCGACCGCCTGCGCAACCTGCTCGAGCGCGGCGTGCTCGACGAGCGCCTGGTGGGCATCGCGATGTGCGCGGCCGATGGCACGCAGGTGCTCAGCACCAAGGGCTTCCCCGACACGCTGAGCTGCAAGGAAGCCGAGATGACCGCCGCGCGCAAGGACCCGCGGCTGGAACTGGCCAGCGGCGCGGTGCACGTGGGCGTGTTCCCGGTCAATCCGCAGCAGGCCGATTCCGACCGTCTGGTGCTGCTGCACGACCTGAGCCTGCCCGACCGCCGCAGCCTGGACACGCGGCGCTACATGATCATCTTCATCACGGTGCTGGGCCTGGCGGTGGCGGGCATCACGATGATCGTCGCGCAGCTGAGCTGGCGCGGCTGGGTCTCCGGCATGCGCGCGATCCTGCGCGGCGAGGGCCTGGTGCGCCCGCTGCTGGGCGGCGCTCCCGACCGCGGCGGCCCGCAGTCCGCGCCACCCGAGCTGCAGCCGCTGGAGGTGGAAATCCGCCAGCACATCCGCGAACTCGAGGACAACCTCTACCGCGAGCACGGCCCGCTCACGCCCTGGGACCCCGACCGCCTGCGCGGGCTGCTGCGCACGCAACTGCGCGGGGACCAGGTCATCGTGGTCTCCAACCGCGAGCCCTACATCCACCAGCGCGGCCCGAACGGCATCACCGTCAGCCGGCCGGCCAGCGGCCTGGTCACCGCGGTGGAGCCGGTGATGCGGGCCTGCTCGGGCACCTGGATCGCACATGGCAGCGGCACGGGCGACCATGACGTGGTGGACGCGCAGGACCGCGTCGCCGTGCCGCCCGACACGAAGGAGTACGTGCTGCGCCGCATCTGGCTCACCGACGAGGAAGAGCGCGGCTACTACCAGGGCTTCGCCAACGAGGGGCTCTGGCCGCTGTGCCACGTCGCGCACGTGCGGCCGGTGTTCCGCGAGTCGGACTGGGCGCAGTACCGCGCGGTCAACCAGCGCTTCGCCGACGCCGTCGTGGCCGAGGCGCGCAGCGACGACCCCGTGGTGCTGGTGCAGGACTACCACTTCGCGCTGCTGCCCGCGATGGTGCGCGAGAAGCTGCCCAAGGCGACCATCATCACCTTCTGGCACATCCCCTGGCCCAACCCCGAGTCCTTCGGCATCTGCCCGTGGCGGCGCGAGCTGCTGCAAGGCATGCTCGGGAGCACCATCCTGGGCTTCCACACCCGTTTCCACTGCAAGAACTTCACCGAGACCGTGGACCGCTATCTGGAGGCGCGCATCGAGCACGAGCACTCGACCATCAGCTACCAGGGCGAGCCGACGCTGGTGCAGAGCTATCCGATCTCGATCGCCTGGCCCAGCGACGAGGAGCGCGCCGGCTGGCCCTCCCCGGCCGACGCGCGCGCCGCGGCGTTCGAGCGGCTGGGCCTGGCGCCCGACACCGTGATGGCGGTGGGCGTGGACCGCTTCGACTACACGAAGGGCATCCTGGAGCGCTTGCATGCCGTCGAGCGCCTGCTCGAGAAGTACCCGCAGTGGCAGGGCCGCTTCGTGCTGGTCCAGGTGGCGGCTCCCACGCGCAGCGCGCTGGAGGAGTACCGCGAGTTCCAGGACCGCATCCACCGCGTCACCGAGCGCATCAACCTGCGCTTCGGCGGTGCCGGCTACAAGCCGGTGCTGCTGCTGGCCGAGCACCACGATCACTCGGCGCTGATGGAGCTCTACCGTGCCGCGCACATGTGCGTGGTGACCAGCCTGCATGACGGCATGAACCTGGTCTGCAAGGAGTTCATCGCGGCACGCGACGACGACCAGGGCGTGCTGATCCTGAGCCGCTTCGCCGGCGCCGCGCGCGAGCTGCCCGAGGCGCTGGTGATCAATCCGTACCACGTCGAGGAGACCACCGATGCGCTGCACCGCGCCGCGACCATGCCGGCGCAGGAGCAGCGTGAGCGCATGGCGAGCCTGCGCATGACGGTGCGCGAGTTCAACGTCTACCGCTGGGCCGGCCGCATGCTGGCCGACGCGGGGCAATGGCGGTTGCGCGAGCGCATCACGCGGCGCGTGCAGCGGCGCGCGCGCGAATCCGGTCAGGAGGCGCTGTCGCCATGATGCCGACCCGCTCCCTGCTCGATGCCGAGGGCCGCGCGGCGCTGGGCGATCTGATGAAGCGCCGGCCGCTGCTGGGTTTCGACTTCGACGGCACCCTCGCCCCCATCGTCATGCACCCGGACGAGGCGCGTATTCCAGAGCCCACCGCGCGCCTGCTGGAACAGCTGGCCACGCGGCTGCCGGTCGCGGTGGTCAGCGGCCGCCAGGTGCTGGACGTGCGGCACCGGCTTGGCTTCAAGCCGACCCACATCGTGGGCAACCACGGCGCGGAGGACGAGTTCGACGGCCCCGACCCGCGCGTGGTGGCCGCGCTCGCGCCCTTTCGCCGCGAGGCGCGGCGGCTCGAGCCGATGCTGAACGCGGCCGGCGCGACGATCGAGGACAAGGGCGCCTCGCTCGCGATCCACTACCGCATGGCGCCCAACCCGGTGACCGCGCGCGAGGCGATCGCCGAGCTGTTGCGCGAACTGCCGCCCGGCGTCGAAGCCGAGCACGGCAAGCGCGTCGTCAACGTGCTGGCGACCGACGCGCCGCACAAGGGCGACGCGCTGGTGCGGCTGGCGCGGCGCTACGGCACCGAGGCCGGCTTCTTCATCGGCGATGACACCAACGACGAGCCGGCCTTCGAGCAGGTCGGCGACGGATGGATCACCGTGCGCGTCGGACCGCGGCTGGACCACAGCCATGCGCGCTACTTCCTCAACGAGCAGGCGGAGATCGATGCGGTGCTGCGGCTGATGCTCGAAGCGATCGGCTGATCCGGCGTGATGCCGGGATCGATCCCGGCTTCACGGCGCCGGCGACGGCGGCAACGACGGCTTGACCACCGGCGCCGCCGGCGCGGGCAGGTCTTCCACGAGGGCCCGCACGCGCGGCAACGACTGCGGATGCGTCTTCTGCAGCCAGGCGATGAGCCCCTCGCGCAGTTCGCATCGGAGGTCGAAGGCCTTGCCAGAATCCTTCGCGCTGACCAGCACGCGGATCTGCATCGTGCGCTCGGTGGTCTCCACCACCTGCACGCCGCACACGCGGCCATCCCAATGCGCCGAGGCCTTGCACATCGCTGCCGCCTTCTCGCGCAGCTCCGACACCGGCAGCGTGAAGTCCACCCACAGCATCACCGTGCCCAGGATGCTCGCGCTGGTGCGCGTCCAGTTCTGGAACGGGTTCTCGATGAACCACTGCAGCGGGATCACCAGGCGGCGCTCATCCCAGATCTTGAGCACGACGTAGGTGGAGGTGATCTCCTCCACCCGGCCCCATTCGCCCTGGATGATGAGCACGTCGTCGAGCCGGATGGGCTGCGCCATCGCGATCTGGAGCCCGGCCAGGAGGTTGCCGAACACGGACTTCGCCGCCAGGCCGAAGACCAGCCCCGCGATGCCCGCGGAGGCCAGCAGGCTGGCGCCGACCTGTTTCGCGCGCGGGAAGGTCATCAGGATGAAGGCCAGCGCGGTCAGCATCACCGCGCCCTTGGCCACGCGCGCCAGCACCTTGGTCTGCGTCTGGATGCGGCGCGCGGAGAGGTTGTCTTCGACGTCCGCCGGATTCAACAGCGCCACGCCGTTCGCCACGCCGGTAATCGCACCGGCCGCCACGGCGGCCAGGGCGACGATGCACAGGACGCCCAGCAGATGCTGTACGCCGTCGATGCCCGGCATCGCGTCGGGCACGCCCTGCGCGGCGATCAGCAGGCCGATGAGGGGCAGCGCCCATCGGACCGGTTTGTCGATGCGCTGAACGACCGAGGTCAGCAGCGGCGAGAACCGCGCCAGGCGCTGCGCGATCGGCCGCAGGATCGCGTGCAGAAGCAGCGCGCCAGCGACGATCACAAGCGCGCCGAGCAAGAGACGCCCCCAGAGCAAGAGGTCGGCGTCCAACAGGGAGAAGCGGGATTGCCATTCATTCATGCCGCCCGGCGTGCAAGCGTCATTCCCGCTACCCGCACCCGCGCGCGGAGCGCCCGACGGGCGCTCCATGCAGGTTCATCGACCGGCGCGTTCCATCAGGGGGCCAGGATGGCGCGCCCGCTCCGCCGCCTCCAGAAAAGCGGGGCATTCAGCGTCGGACGGGCTGGGCGGGTCGAGCTGCATCAAGCCGTCGACCATGGCGGGGGCCGAGGTCCGGCCACTGTGGACAGGTTCGGTGACCGCGTGCGGCGCTCCCACGCGCGACAGACGATCGACGAATTCGAAGGCGAACATCTCCTCCTCGAGCACATCGTGACGGATCAAGTCGAACGACAGGGCCACCTGCCGCACCGCTTCGACATTGATCACCGTGCCGTCGGGCCGCCAACGCAGGGCCGCCTGCTTCAACCGTCCCTCCATGCTCTCGAGCACGGTCTGCAGTCTCCACGCATCCGGGCCGCCTTCTTGCAGCACGCCATGGATGCTCGACAGCGTCAGGCCGCTGTCGAGTGCGTTCCTGATCTCCGCACGGATGCCGAGCAACTTGCGTAGAAAGTTCGTCGCCGGGGAAGGCGGTGCCGTCCCGACGCCTTCTTCCGCCTGCGGCGTCTGGGCCAGAGCCTTCACGGACCGGACCAATGAATCGTTCATTCGGGCCAGCCGGCACTGGCGCGGGGAGGTGTCCTTCTCGTGCGGAAGCGCCGCCGCCAGTTCCTGGCACGCGGCGCCAAGCCGATCAATGGCGATCTCGCAGGCGACCAGGACGCCGTAGGCCTGGGCCAGATCTTCGAGTGCCTTGGCGCGCGCGGGGATGTCGTCGTCGGAAGCACCGGTCTTCAGCCCGTTGCCGATGCTCAGAAGTTCCGACCAGGCGGGTGCCGACCCGCCACGGCTTTCGTGGCCTCTCGCGTGCAACAGCATCTTGTCCAGCTCTGTGCGGAAGGTATCGGCCGCCCCCAACGCGCGATTCGCAGAGGCCAGGCGGAATGGCTGTTCCGGCAGTCCCTCCTTCTGGTGGCGCGCGAGGGCGTCACTGAGGATGGCGGGTGCCGCGGCCAGCGAGGCGCGCGCAGGCTCATCGCGCAGCGACGAGCAGGCGATCGGTTGAAAGTCTCTGTAGAGAGAAAGCATGTCGATGGCTGGGGCTAGGAAGTAGCCGCCTGAGAACGGGACATCATGAGTTTCAGGATGCACGCGAGGGTTCACCCGGCATGGGTGGCCCGATTGCCTGGACGACCCATCACCACGAACCAGGAGTCCGTCATGGCAGCCCCCATAGACAAGCAGGGAGCCGATCGCACCGCGAAGGCCGAGGATCCACGCCGCATGCTGGACAAGGCGCCGGTGGCTCCAGGAACCGTCGATCCAGGTGACGCCGACCCGCACGGCGACGCCCAGTTGCCGCACGAACGCGATCAAAGCATCGGCGGCGACTCGACGGGAAGCCTGGGCACCGGCGCTGCGGGCGACCGGCAGCGCGAGGTGATGGGTCAGGCCGGCAAGGACCTCAGGCAGGGCCAGGTCGATACGGACATGCGGGCCACGCCTGGCATGGACGCCGAGCGCCGGGAGCACCTCGTCAAGAACCCGCAGTCCCTTGATCGTTCGAAGGATCCTTCGGACGAATAATTTCCGGCGCGGTGTGGGCTGGCTGCGAAGGTCGTGAGGCCGGCCAATTCGGCGGATAGGCGACCCTCTTGCCGTCGACGAACTCGTACCTCACTTGCAAGGACGGCGACTCGAAGTCCGATTTCCGAATGCCCTTGAGGGACTCCCCTGCGCTGCGCACCGCTCCATTGCTCAGATCGTGCATCTTGCGGCGATCCAGCGCCCCCAGACTGCCCTCGACCCGAGGCCTTGGAAGGCGTGCTTCGACCTGCGCGCTCGCTCCGCCACCGGGCACCGGAAGGTGGTGTTCCAGCTTTTCCAACGCCGGCCACATCTGGCCGCGAAGGTTCTGCATCTTCCTCAGCACGTCCTCGCGCGTGCTCCACTTCGCCTCGGCAATAGGAGCGGCCGCTTCCCCCGTTTCCAATGCCGACTGGCGTTCAAGCTCCAAGGTCTCGTCAATGTCCCGAAGTTTCAGGTACTGCTCAACGATGCCGAGCAGCGTCTTCATGTCGAGGTCATCGTTGTCCAACTCGACGATGCGAAGGTGAGCCCACCGCAGATCTTCGGCGCTCGTGCCAGCGATCTCCTTTGCGCTGGAGGTGTTCAACTGCTGGTGGATCCAGTTCCAGAGTTGGAGCTTTTCAGAGGTCGAATTCGCAGGGAAGGAGCTTTTCTGTTCAGCGGCGTACGCCAACGCTTCGGCCCGATTCAGCGGGCGTGCGGTGACGGAGTGCACCGCGTTTTTCGTTCCTGTCAGCTGAAACGCCTGCGCGATTGCTTCTCCCCGCAGGAAATCCAAACAGGTTGGCGCGCGCGCACACGAAGTGGCGCGCCCTTCCGGGACCTCGCAGGCGGCGCGCAGCGCCTGTGCGGGTGATTGACCGATGGAAAACATGGAAAGCTCCTCAACCAGCCGCGGACGTGGAATCGCCCATGCTCGGCCGGAGCTCATCAGTTCCCTCTACGCCGGGCTGGTTCGGCCAGCGCGCTGGCGCACCGCCGGTACGCGCGATCAGCTGTGCTGCCGCCGCCGCTCCACCGCGTCGATGCGCAGCATCTGGCGGTACTTGGTCACCGTGCGCCGCGCGACCACCAGGCCCTGACGCGCCAGCTGGCGCGTGATCTCGGCGTCGGACAGCGGATTGTCCGGACGCTCGGCCTCGATGATGTCCTTGATCAGCCCGCGAATCGCCGTGCCCGAGCACGCGCTGCCGTTGCTGCTCACGATCGCGCGCGAGAAGAAGTACTTCAGCTCGTACACGCCGGTCGGCGTCGCGAGGTACTTGTTGTTCGTGACGCGAGAGACCGTCGACTCGTGGATGCCGACCTCGTCGGCGATCTCCTTGAGGCCCAGCGGCTTCATCGCCATCGCGCCGAACTCCAGGAAGTGGCGCTGCCGGCGCACGATCGCGCTGGCCACGTCCAGGATGGTCGAGAAACGCTGCTCGATGTTGCGCATCGTCCAGCGCGCCTCCTGCAGGTGGTTGGCCATCTCGGCATGCCCCTGCTGGCGATGGCGCTGGAACAGCTCGGCATAGACCTGGTTCATCCGCACCTTGGGAATCACCGCGGGATTGAGCTGCACGCGCCACTGGCCGCGCACCTTGGTCGTCAGCACGTCCGGCACGATGTACGCGGCCTGCGTCGTCTCGTAGCGCCAACCCGGCCGCGGATCGAAGCGGCGCAGCTTCAGGCAGACCGCCTCCGCTTCCGCCACGCTGACGTCCAGCAGCTGGGCCAGCGCCGGAATGTCGCGCGAGGCCAGCAGGTTCAGATGCTGCGTGATGATGCGTTCGGCCAGTTGGCGGCTGCGCGGATCCTCGATCTTGGGCAGCTGCAGCAGCAGGCATTCGGCGACACTGCGCGCGCCCACGCCCAGCGGATCCAGCGCCTGCACGCGCTTGAGCGCGATCTGCATCTCCTCGATGGCCACCGGCGGCTGCATCTGCGCCACCGCCACGAGCTCCTCGAGCGAGCTGCGCAGATAGCCGTCGTCATCGACCGACTCGGCCACGATCGTCGCCAGCACCAGGTCGCGCGGCGACAGCCGCAGCACGTTGAGCTGGCTGCGCAGGTGCTCGCGCAGGCAGGTCTGCGCGGCCGTCATCTCCAGCGCGCTGAGCTCGCCGTCATCGGCGCGCCGCATCGAGCCGGCGCTCTCCGCGCGCCAGATCTCGCGGTCGTCGGGCAGGGGCTCCGGTGTCTCGGCCATCACCGGCGACGGCGCCACCGGCACATCGGCGTCCAGCGGCAGCGCGTCGTCGCTGCCTTCGGTCACCTCCAGGAACGGATTGCGTCCCAGCATGTCGGTGACCATGGTTGAAAAGTCCAACGAGGACATCTGCAGCAGCCGCACGGCATGCTGGAGGCGGGGCGACAGCGTCTGGGTCTGTTTGTGCTCGTGCCTGAGTTCCATTGCTCCCACTTGCGAGACTCCTGTGCGAAAGGGATTGAAACCGCCTGCAACCGATTCCGGCGTTTCCGCGCAAGAAGGAACAGGTTGTAGGCAGTGCCGATGAACGGCCCGATGGAACCCACTGCGCAAGGACCATGCCATCGCCCCGGCGCGGTTTCACATCGCGGACCTGCCGTCATGCGGCGTGCCTGCCCATGTCCCGCAAACCCTTTAGGCACGGGGCCTGCCGGCTTTTCGTCCGCCCATGCGACGCCGCGCGGGCGCGGGCGGCGAAGACGCCGAGTCCGGGATGACCCTCGGTCGCTCACGGCCGCGTCGCGGCAAGGCTTTCCGCACCGTTTACCGATCGGGCCCGCCGATTGCCCTGCGGTCCACGCCGTAACGCCTCGTACCCGCGTCCGCGTGGCGCTTGGCCCGGCGCTTGCTTGGAAGGGCTCGCCCCGTTCCCGTGACGTCATCCTTACCATCTTGCGTTCCGCCGCCCTGCCCCCGATCGCGATGCGCCGCTGGGCGACGCGCGGCCTGCTGTTGATCGCGCTGGTCTTCCTGCTCAAGGAAGCCAGTGCGATCGTGCTGCCCGTGCTGGTCGCGCTGATCCTGACCTTCGTCCTCGCGCCGGTGGTGCGGACCATGCGCCACCACGGCATGCCGGAAGCGGTCAGCGCCGCGATGCTGGTGACGACGCTGGTCGGCTGCACGGTGCTGAGCGTGGCGCTGCTCGCCGAGCCGGTGGCCGACTGGTGGCAGCGCGCGCCGGTGGCGGTGTCGCAGGCGCTCAACCGGGTCGACCGCTGGCGCGCATCCATCCCGGGCTTCGGCCCGCCGGCCGAGCGCCGCGCCAGCGGCCGCGCGCCGGCACCCCCCGCCGACCCGCTGCGCGAGCGCCTGGCCAGCGAGGGCGTGGCGCTGACCGCGCAGGTGCTCGGCACCAGCGTGAAGTTCCTGATCTCCGCCGCCGCGACCACCATCCTGCTGTACTTCCTGCTCGCGTCCGAGCACTGGGTGCTGTCGCGCTGCATCGAGCTGCTGCCCCACCGCCCGCGCCTGCGCGCGATGGTGCTGGGCGGGCTCCGGGCCGCCCAGCGGGACATCTCGCGCTATGTGGTCTCGGCGTGCTTGATCAACTTCTGCGTGGCCCTGATCGTGGCCGGCACGATGTGGTGGGTGGATCTGCCCAATCCCGGCCTGTGGGGCGCGCTCGCGGGCCTGCTGAACTTCGTGCCCTACCTCGGTCCGCTGATCCTGTCGGGCCTGCTGCTGGCCGCGTCGCTGGCGTCCTCGCTCGGCGACGCGGGCTTCACGGCGCTGGCCGCGCCGGTGGCCGCCTACCTGTGCATCCACGCGGTCGAGTCCAACGTCGTCACGCCGATGGTCATCGGCAAGCGGCTGTCGATGAATCCGCTGTCGGTGCTGCTGTCCGTGATGTTCTGGGGCTGGCTCTGGGGCGTCGCCGGCGCGGTGCTGGCCGTGCCGCTGCTGATCTGCCTGCGCAGCATCAGCCAGCGCAACCGCCACATGCGGCCCGTGGCCGTCTACCTGCGCGGCAGCGACCGTCCCTGCGCGCCC
This sequence comes from Roseateles sp., assembly GCF_039595595.1. Taxonomy (GTDB): domain Bacteria; phylum Pseudomonadota; class Gammaproteobacteria; order Burkholderiales; family Burkholderiaceae_C; genus Roseateles. Next base: position 94,548 of record NZ_JBCNLG010000017.1, read on the forward strand.
CTGAACACGCTGTTGCGGCCTGCGGCCGCTCCCTTCCCCGCCACCAGCGCCGACGCCGCCGCTCCGCCCGGCCGCCCCGACTCCCTTGAACAGCACCGCCCATAATCTGCCGCCCCGGCGCCTCGGCGCGCGGGCACTGGCTGCCGCCTGGGCGCGGCGGTCCGACCGTTCCTCCGCCACCTCCCCCATGCCGCTGCCGATCCGATCCCGCCTGCTCGTGCTCGTCCTCTCCGTGATGCTCCCGGGCATCATCGCGGCGCTGTGGGTCAGTTGGCAGACCTGGAGCGACGAGCAGGAAGCCACCGTCCGCCACATGCGCGACAGCACGCGCGCGCTGTCCATGGTCGTGGACAAGGAACTGGCGCGCCGCGCCGGCATCGCGCGGGTGCTGTCGCTGTCACAGATGCTGGACAGCGCGCCGCAGATCGCGCCCGAAGACCTGGCCATGCTGGAACTGCAGTCGCGCCGCGCGATGCAGGGCCTGTCCGGCTGGGTCGAGCTGACCGCACCGGACCGGACCCTGTTCAGCACGCGTCTGGCCGCCGGCCGCGCGCCGGAGGCCCCGCTGAATGCTCCCGCCACCGCCGCGCAGAACACGCAGAACGCGCCGGCCGCCCCGATCACGCCGCTCACACCGGTTTCGCCGACCCCGCCCTCCACCGCCGCGTCCGCGCCCGCCGTCGCCGCGCGCCCGCCCGGCCTGCCCAACATCGCCGCTTCGCGGCCGGTGCTCGCACGAGAGGCGGTCCCGCTGCTCGAGCAGGCGGTGATCGGCGATCTCGGGCCGGATCCCGCCACGGGTCAGTTGCGCGCGCAGATCGTGCAGCCCATCGAGCGCGGCGGCCAGGTCTGGCTGAACATGAGCATCACCGTGCTGCCGCAGGAGCTGCAGCAGATCATCGACGGCCAGCGCCTGCCCGCCGACTGGACCGCCACCATCATGGATGGCCACGGCACCATCGTCGCGCGCCATCCCGGCGGCATCAGCTACGCCGGCCGGCTGCCCAGCGACGACCTGCGGCGCCTGATGGCCACGCGCGACGAGGCGCGCTTCGAGTCCGTCAACCTCGATGGCCAGCCGGTGGTGGGCTACTTCAGCAAGTCGCCGCAGGGCTGGACCGTGGTCACCGCCGTGCCGCGCGACTTGGGCCTGGGCGGCCTGGGCGGCCGCACCGCGCTGCAGCCGATCGCGATCGGCGCGCTGCTGCTGGTCCTGGTGGGCATGTTCGGGGCGCTGTGGATCAGCCGGCGGATCTCCGGCCCCATCCACGCGCTCAACGAGATCGCCAATGACCTGCGCGCCGGCGAGCCGGTGCGCGCGCCCAGGACCGGCATGCTCGAGTGCGATGAGGTCGCGCTGGCGCTCGAGGACGCCAGCGCCGCGATCCGCCAGGGACGCTCGGAGCTCGAGGAACGCGTCAACGAAGCCATCGACCGCACCCGCGAGGCGGAGCAGCTCAGCTCGCGCGCGCAGCGCATCGCCGCGCTGGGACGGCTCACTGGCGGCGTGGCGCATGACTTCAACAACCTGCTGGGCGTGATCAGCAACAGCGCCCACCTGATCCAGCGCAGCCCGCACGCGGAGTCGCTGGCGATGCCGCTGGGCGCGATCATGCGTTCGGTCGACGTGGGCAGCCGCCTGACCCAGCATCTGCTGCGCGTGGCGGGCCGGCAGTCCGTGCACCCGCAGGTGATCGACCTGCGCTCCACGCTGGGAGAGATGAACGAGCTGCTCGCGACCGTGCTCGGCAAGCGCATGCAGCTGACGACCACGATGGCGCCGGACCTGCCCAGCGTGCGCGTCGATCCCTCGGAACTGGAACTGGCGCTGATCAACATCGCGCTGAACGCGCGCGACGCGACGAGCGGCATGGGCGAGATCACGCTCGAGGCCGGCCGCGCCGCGCCGGGCGACACGCAGGACCTCGCGCCGGGCGAGTACGTCGCGATCAGCGTCACCGATCGCGGCCCCGGCATTCCGGACGACATCCTGTCGCGCGTCTTCGAGCCCTTCTTCACGACCAAGCAGGTCGGCAAGGGCACCGGCCTGGGACTGAGCCAGGTGATGGGCTTCTGCGTCCAGGCCGGGGGCACCGCGCGCATCGCGAGCCAGCCCGGCGCCGGCACCACGGTGACGCTGCTGCTGCCCTCGCAGACCAGCGCACCGGCGCGCGAGCGTCCCGCGCAGCCGCGCGAGGCCGCGCCGCCCAACCAGCTGGCCGGTACGCGGGTGCTGCTGGTGGAGGACAACGAAGAGCTCAACCGCGTCACCGCCAGCCTGCTGCGCAGCTTCTCGTGCCAGGTGCTGTCGGCCAAGGACGCGGACGAGGCGCTGCAGCTGTTCGGCAGCGGCGCCGCCGTCGACGTGGTGCTGTCGGACGTGGTGATGCCGGGCTCGATGGACGGCCAGGCGCTGGCGCGCGAGCTGCGCCGCCGCCGCGCCGGCCTGCCCATCGTGCTGATCAGCGGCTTCAGCGAGGCGCTCACCGCCGAGTCCTCGTTCATCGTGCTGCGCAAGCCGGCCTCGCCCGCGCAGATCCTGCAGGCGCTGCAACGCGCGATGGGACTGCCCACGGGAATGTGACTTGCTGATTCCCTGGCATCTCCACTCCCTTTCTGGAAAGGACTGCCATGGACAACAAGGACGTGATCGACGAGCTGAACACGCTCATCGAAACCTGCAAGGACGGCGAATACGGCTTCCTGAGCAGCGCCGAGCACGTGAAGAGCGCCAGCCTGCGCGAGGTCTTCGCGCAGCGCGCCGCGGACTGCCGCCAGGCCTGCGCGGAACTGCAGCAACTGGTGCGGCAGCACGGCGGCCAGCCCGAGGACGAAGGCAGCACCAGCGGCGCGGTGCATCGCGGCTGGGTCGCGGTCAAGGGCACGCTGACCGGCTACAGCGACAAGGCCATGCTCGAGGAATGCGAACGCGGCGAAGACGCCGCGGTGGCGCGCTATCGCAAGGCGGCGCAGAAGGACCTGCCGGCCGGCGTGCTGGAAGTGGTCCAGCGCCAACTGGCCGGCGCCCTGCGCAACCACGACCAGATCAAGATGCTGCGCGACCAGGCGCGCAACGCCGAGAAGGTCTGAGCCACTCCCGGCGGTTAGGGCGCCGCGGGCCGGTCCTGACCGGCCCGCTCCGGCCCCTGTGGCCCCTTTTGACCGTCCTCCTCGCGCCGCTGCTTGCGGCCGTGCAGGAAGCCGGCGATGACGCCCAGCAGCAGCTGGGTCAACTCCGGACCGACGCGTCCGCGCAGGCTGGCCGGCGCGAAACCCCACAGCACGGTGAGCAGCTGCAGCATGCCCAGTTCCGGGCGCTCCGCATCCGGCCCGGGGGCCTGCGCGTGCGGCCCGCGGGGCGCGCGCGGCGCATGCCCCTCATGGCCGTGTCCGTCGAAGCGCTCGCGGCGTCCGTGGCGATGCCGGCGGCCCCGCACCAGACGCCAGAACAGCCAGCTCGCGCCCGTGCCCAGCGCCGGCAGCAGCCAGCGGCTGGGCACCATCACGGCCTTGCCGCGCTGTCGCAGCGAATCCCAGTGCAACTGGAATTCAAGGTCGCGCCGGACCACGCGCAGCTCAGCCATCTCGATGCGCAGGGTCAGGTCCTCGATGGTCTCAGGCAGGTCCGGATCGGGCAGGTCCGGAATGCGGCGCGGATCAGGGCGATGCGGGGGGGCGGACATCGGGGCTCGACTCCTCGGGATCCATCGGATCGTTGAACAGCCAGTGGAACTGGCGTCTGGACGCGGGCAGCGACAGCATGGGCGCGAGCGCCTTCATCGCGGCGGCGACCCACAGCAGCACCAGCAGGTTGAGCACCAGCACGCCGGCAAAGGCCCAGGGCCAGCTCAGGCCGAAGTGCACCGCCAGCGCCGCCAGCAGCGCCCACAGCGCCAGCCAGGCCGTGGCGCCCGCGATCGCGGCGATCACGCCGAGGATCGCCAGGCTGATCAAGCCGTGCCTGGCGCGGCGCAGCTCCAGTGCCAGCAGCAGCAGGCGGCCGGACACCATGCCGCGCGCGGCGCGGGCCATGCCCTGCAGGTCGCCGAGCCAGCCGGTCTCGGGCGGCGGCGCTGAAGCGCCTGGCGGCGGCGCCGGCGGCGATGAGGCCGAAGGCGGCGGCGGAAATGGCGGAGGCGGAGGCGGAATGGGTGGCAAGCCGCCAGGAGAAGCAGCCGCCGAAGCGGCTGCGGAAGACGCGGACGTGCCGGCGCTGTCGCTCATGGGCACGCCGGACTCAGCGCGTCAGGCGCGCGATCAGCATGCCCACCGCGAGCGCGGTGCCCACGGCCATCAGCGGATGCTCGCGCACGTTGGTGCGCAGGCTGTCGCACCATTCGTTGCCGGTCGTGCGCAGGCGGTCGGCGCGCTCGTGCAGCAGGTCGTTGGTGTCCTCCAGGCTTTTCTGCAATTGCTGCGCGGCCGGCGCGGCCGTGGTCGCGAGCCGGTCGATCGTCGCGTGCGCCTTGTCGGCGACGCGGTTCACCAGGTCGACCGCCGCCGTGCTGGACGGCGTGCTCCCGTTGGCGGCCTTGGCGGCGTCCTCGGCCGTCGTGAACGGCACGGTCTTGTCGCTCTTCTCATTGTTCGGCGTGGTGCTCATGGCGTGGATCCTTTCGTCGTGCACTGGGCAGTGGGTGGAACGTGGTGACTGGATCGATGGCAAGCGGCGTACCCCCTTGGCGCGGGCTGCGCGCCTCACCGCCGCCGCGCCCAGCTACGCGCTTCTCCGTCAGCGCGCGCCGCGCGTCAAGCGTCATCGCGGCAGTGGGGGCTTGGGATGGGCGTCCAGACCGCGATGCGGCGACTCGGCCACCTGCGGCCGGCCGCCTTCGGGTTCCAGCATCTCCTCGATGATGAAGTGCCCGTAGTACTGCGCGCGCTCGGCGCGGTTGCGGCGAGCGATCTCGGCGATCTCGCGGGCCTGCTGGTCGTCCCTGGCCTTGACGACCAGGAAGTGATAACCGCGCTGCGCCAGCTCGCCGTGGCTGCGCAGCAGGTTGATCTCCTGGCCGATGGCGGCGAGCGGGCTGGCCCGCTTCAGGTCGCGCTCGACCAGCGTCACCATCTCCCGGTCGTCGATCGCATGCAGATCCCCGTCGGCGATGCCGTGCGCGCTCAGGGCCGCGCGCGCCTGGGCCGCATCGGCGGCGCTCGCGAAGCTGATCACGAGGTGATCCACCGGCTTGTGGACGCCGAAACTGGTGGGACGCTCATCGTCGCGGCCGGATGCCGCGCCGGAACGGATGCTGGTGGCCATGTCGGTCTCCTTGAAGTCGGACGGACTCTCCCTGGCAAGGCAAGCCTCATACCCAAGACGCGGTGTGCCTTTCCGGCGCACGAAGCGACGGCGCGCCCATGTCCCCGCTTGCGTGTCGGCCCCGTTGACGATCGGGTCATCGCAGGGTTACACCGGACGCGCTGAATCCCCTGAATTCCTCTTGAAATCCCCAAGCTTGGGGAGTCCGCCGGGCATGGCGATTGCCATGTACACCGACCAACTATCGAGCCAGGGAAGGAGCGAGCGATGAATGACGGCCTCACGTCGGTGCTGTACGTCGAAGACAGTCCGCTCAACGTCATCGTGATGGAGGCGATGTTCGAGCAGCGCCGCGACCTGCGGCTGCACGTCGCCGAAGCCGGCATGCCTGCCTGGCGCTTGAGCGCGCAGCTGCAGCCCGCCCTGCTCCTGGTCGACTTGAATCTGCCCGACTGCCACGGCTCCGACCTGCTGAAGCTGCTGCGCATGCGGCGCGGCTGGGCGCAGGTGCCGGCCATCGCGGTCACCGCCGATTCCGATTTCGATGCGCTGGGCGCGGGCTTCCTCGAGCTGTGGGCCAAGCCGCTGGACGTGCGCCGGACGCTGGACCGGCTGGCCGAGTTGCTGCCGCCGCCGCGCGGCGCTCTGCTCGCGGCGAGCCCGAGACCGGCCGCCGCGCTGGAATCCGGCGGCGGACCGTCCGGCGTCGCGATCGATCCGGCCGCCGACGGCGGGCGCCGCGAGCCCGGCATGATGGCGCGGCACAAGCAGTCGCTGGCGCCGCGCCAGACCGATTACGGCTGGGTGCGCTGAACGCCGCGCGGAGGCCCTGTGACCGCCTGGCTCGATGCGCCGCTGAGCACCCTCTCCCTCCACCACATCGACTTCTCCGGCGAGACGCGCGAGGCATCGCCGCGCCTGCGGCCGGCCGTGTTCGTCGACAAGGACGGCACGCTGGTCGAGGCCGATGAACAGGCCGCGGCCGATCCCTCGCGCCTGCGCTGGATGCCCGGCGCCGGCGAGGCGCTCGCACGGCTGCAGGCGGCGGGCTTGGCCCTGGTGCTGGTCACCAACGAGAGCGGCATCGCGCGCGGCGCGTTCACGCGGGCCCAGTTCGCGCGGCTTCAGGGCACGCTGCTGCAGCGGCTGAAGGACGAGTTCGGCGTCACGCTCACGGATGTGGCGGTCTGTCCGCATGCGCCCGATCCGCAGGGCCGCCCGGCATGCCTGTGCCGCAAGCCCGCGCCCGGCATGCTCACGCGCGCCGCGCGGGCGCATGGCCTGGATCTGACGCGCTCGTGGATGGTGGGCGACCTGCTCGACGACGTCGAGGCCGGCCACCGCGCCGGCGCATCGGGCCTGCTGCTGGACACCGGCGGCGAGACCGTCTGGCGGCGCTCGCCGCTGCGCGAGCCGGACGGCCGCTTCAGCGACTGGCCGTCGCTGGCCGATCATCTGACGCGCGTGTCCGCGACGACGAACGCGCCGCCCGGCGAGGCGCTGGCACCGGCGTAGCGACCTCCACGCGAGGCTGGGTCTTCAGCAGCCCCATCAGACGGCGTTCCGCGACGCTCAAGCCCTGCGCGGCCATCGGCGCGCGCACCCAGCGCTGCGATGGCAGCTCCGCCAGCCGCTGCGACTGCCCCCATTCGAGCACCGCAGGATGGATGTAGGACTTGCGGCACACCGCTGCCGTATTGCCGAGCCGCGCGGCCACGTCCTTGACCGTCTGCTTCAGCGCGTCCACCGGCGCGGTGCCGGCGCGCGCATGGTCCACGAGCAGGTCGAGCGCCAGCACGCTCGCGTGCCAGGTCCGGAACACCTTCGCACTGCAGGTCGGTCCGCCGACGGCGGCGAGCCAGTCGTTGACGTCGGCCGCATCGATGCGGTGCGGCTGGCCGGAGTCGTCCTCGTAGCCGAACAGTTCCCGTCCCGGCAGGTCGCGGCAATGGCGCACCAGCGCCGCGACGCGATCGTCGCGCACCGCGAGCTGATGGCGCACCCCGCTCTTGCCGGGGAAGCTCAGCAGCAGCCGGTCGCCGCTCACCTTCACGTGCCGCGAGAGCAGCGTGCTCAGGCCATAGGAGCCGTTGCTGCGCGCGTACTCGCGGTGCCCGATGCGCATCCAGGTGCGATCGAGCAGCCGCACCAGCGCGGCGATGACGCGATCGCGGTCCAGCCCGCCCTCGCGCAGGCGGCGCTGCACCTGGCGGCGCAGCCGCGGCAGGCGCTGACCAAAGTCCAGCAGCAGGCCGAACTTGTTCTCGCCGCGCAGCGCCATCCAGTCGGCGTGATAGCGGTACTGCTTGCGGCCGCGCGCGTCACGGGCCGTGGCCTGGATGTGGCCGTCGTCGCGCGCGCAGATCCAGACGTCGACATAGGCCGGCGGAATCGCCAGCGCGCGGATGCGCCGCAGCGTGCCTTCATCGCGCACCGGGCGGCCCTGATCGTCGACATAGCGGAAGCCCTTGGCCGCGCGCAGGCGGCGCAGCCCGGGATCGCAATCGGAGACCCAACGAAGCGGCATGTCTGTCCTCCTTGCCCAGGCAAGGCAGGCCGCATGCCGCGATCCCCGCTTACTGCGCGGCCTTGTCCGCCGCGGCCGCATCCTCGGCCGCGTATTCCTTCAAGCGGTTGTAGAGGGTCTTCAGGCTGATGCCGAGCACGGCCGCCGTCTGCTCCTTGTGATGCTTGTAGTGCTGCAGCGTCGCGAGGATGAAGGCCTTCTCGACCTGGGCCATCGAACTGCCCAGGGGCATCGTGACCGACGGTCCGGAGGACTCCGACGCCGGCGGCGCCCCGGCGGTCCCATGGGCCGCGTAGCCGGTCCCTGACGCGGCCGGCGCCGCTGGCGCGGCCGGCGCGGCGATCGTCGTCGATGCGGCACTGGAGGCCGCCGTCGACTGCGGCTCGGCGCCCTCGCCCTTGGGCAGCCACTGCTCGTCGACCACCTCGCCCGCCGCCATCACGTAGGCGCGCTGGACCGCGTTGCGCAGCTCGCGCACGTTGCCCGGCCAGTGGTAGGTCTGCAGCTGCGCCAGCGCCTTGGCGGTGAAGCGCTTGTTCTTGCCTTCCTTGGCCGCGATCTGGCGCAGGAAGTGGTCGGCCAGCAGCGGCACGTCGTCGAGGCGATCGCGCAGCGGCGGCATCTCGATCGGGAACACGTTCAGCCGGTACAGCAGGTCCTCGCGCAGCTTGCCCGCCTGCACCGCCTGCAGCAGCGGACGGTTGGAGGCCGCGATCACGCGCACGTCGGCGTCCAGCGTCGTCGTGGAGCCCACGCGCATGAAGCGGCCAGTCTCCAGCACGCGCAACAGCTTGACCTGCAGCTCCATCGGCATCTCGGTGAGCTCGTCCAGGAACAGCGTGCCGCCGCTGGCGCGCTCGAAGAAGCCTTCGTGCTGCTTGTCCGCGCCGGTGAAGGCGCCCTTCTCGTGGCCGAAGATCTCGCTCTCGATCAGGTTGGGCGAGATCGCGCCGCAGTTCACCGCCAGGAAGGGCTTCTTGCGGCGCCGGCTCAGGTCGTGCACCGTCTGCGCGACCAGCTCCTTGCCGGTGCCGCTCTCGCCATTGATGAACACCGAGACGCTGGTCCCGGCCACGCGCGAGATCTGCTCGTAGATGCGCTGCATCGGCGCGGTGCGCCCCCACAGCAGGCCGAAGTGGCCGCTGTGCGCGAGGTTGGCGGTCAGATCCGCCACCTCGGCCTGCAGCGCCGCCGGCTTCATCACGCGCGAGAGCACGCCCTGCAGCTGCGTGATGTTGATCGGCTTGACCAGATAGTCCGCGGCGCCCATGCGCAGCGCCTGGATCGAGGTGTCCAGGCTGGCATGGCCGGTGATCAGCACCACCTCCGAGTTGGCCACCAGCTGCGGATCCTGGAACAGCTCCATGCCGTTGCCGTCCGGCAGCTGCAGGTCCAGCAGCACCACGTCGGGCTGCTGCAGCGCGATGTGCCGCCGGGCATCGCGCAGGGTGTGGGCCACCGACACGGTGAATTTCTCGCTCGCAATCAGCTCCTGCAGGGTGGCGACGGAATCGACATCGTCATCCACGATCAACGCATGGGTCACCGGTACATCCTTGATGGTTGGGAGTCGCCGGCATTGGCGCTCCGGGCGGCGGGCCGGCCGTCAACGACACAATTCGTTGCCCGGCGCCTGCCGCCTCTTGGTTTCTGTCTGTGACGCGCGCCCTCGATGCCTGGGACATCGCCTCCGCTTGCACGCATCACGCGCGGTTCAGTTCTTCGTGAGAAATGTCTGCTGAACCTCCATAACTCATTCTTGCAGCAAGCGGACCGATTGCCAGCCCCCTGGGGGATTCGATTTGAAAAAAATTCCGGCGACGCCGGGCGAGCAAGGCCTCATCGCGAGCGCGATGCGAACAACAGGCACGAAAAAGCGGCACCGGAACGCCGTGTGAAAACGGGCGGAGTCCGGTGCCGCGCGCGGTCAATGACCGCGATGGGTAGCGGAGTCGGGTTCAGGCATCCCGGCGCCGGCGCTGGATCCAGCCCACCAGCGCCAGGGCGACGACCAGGGTGAGGAAGTTGCGGATCTCGAAGGTCGTGCCTGGGTCGGCGTCCGCGTCGCGCGCCGGCGCCGGAGCCGCCGTCACCGAGGTGGGCGAGGCCGGCACCTGGCCCTGGGGGGCGGTTCTGGCGCTGGCCGGAAGACGATGGGAGGGGCCGGCCGCCGGAGTCGTGGTCTCCGGGCGCGTCAGCGCCGCGAGCTTGGCACCCTCCAGGAAACTGCCCGAGCCTTCCGCGTGGACCGCGGACGCGGCCAGCAGCAGCGGCGTCGCCCAGGCGAGCTTGCGCAGGTGCATGAAAACCTCCTGTGATGAAGACGAGCCGAGGAAGCCGGCTCCGTCTGCGGCGGCTGGACATCCGTCCGGCCGCCACGGTCGCCGCACGTCCACGCGCGGCCGGGACAGGAGGCAAGCACCGTGCCTGGAAAAACGATCGGTGACGATTTCGACCCTGTTTCCGGGACATGCCGAGGTGGCGGTCCGGTGATCAGGAGCAGGTCATCTCGCGCCGCAGCGCCTGGCCAGGCAGGACGGCCGGCACGCGCGCGGCGGCGGCGATGGTGAGCGGCAGGTCGTCGGTGGCCACCAGCACGCGGGCGTCCGCCGCGAGCGCGGCCAGCTCACCGATCGAGCGCACCGGGGGCAAGGCCTGGCCCCGCGCGGGCATCGCGGCCCGGAGTTCGACAAGCGCGGCCTCGTCGCCGGGCAAGGCGCACAGCACGATGGCGGTGTCGTCGGCCCAGGTGTCGACGAGCGCTTCGGCGGCCGCCGCGAAGGCGGCGGCCGGACAGGCGCGGGCCCCGCCGCCGCCCGGGCAGACCAGCACGTAACGCTGACCGAAACGCAAGCCGGCTTGCTGCAAGGCGCTGCGCATGTGGTGACTGTCCTTGGGCAGCAGGCGCAGGCGCGGACGCTCGTCCGCCGTGCGCATGCCGATGTGGGCCACCAGGTCGAGCTGCCGGCGCGTGTCGTCGTGGACGAGCGCGTCATCGAGGAGTCCGTCGCTGAGCAGGCCGTGCGCCGGCTCGCGCACATGGGCGAGCACCAGCGGGATGCCCGCCATGCGGCACAGCAAGGCGGCTGGCAGCGCGTCCTGCGGCGTGGGGGAGAACAGCACCGCCGCATCGAAGTGACTGCGCCGCAACCGGCGCACGAGATGCATCTCCGCGTCGCCACGCATGGTGGGCGGCTCGGCGCTGAGCGCGGCCGCGCCGGCGGCGGTCCACGGCGCGTTGAAGGTCATCACGTCGTCGATGGCCTGCAGGTGCGGGCGCAGCGCCAGCGCCTGCGGCGCGGCCAGCAGCGTGAGCTGCGTCCACGGCATGGTCTCGTGCAGGGCCGCGAAGGCGGCCGTCGAGGCGAGCACGCCCGTCAGGCCATCCAGACGCACCAGCAGCACGCGCCGCACGTTGCACCAGCGGCGGTGGCGTTCGCTGGCCTGCGCGGCAGCGTCGGCCGGCGCCAGCGCCTCGAGCGCGGACACGCCCGCGTCACCGGCCCCCGAAGGGTCCTGCGAGCGGGCGCGCAGTTCGAGGGAGGTCGCGATCATGGCGCTGGTTCCGGCAAGCGGCATGCCGGACGAGGAACGAGCAATGACGCGCCCTCGCGCGTGATCGCCCGCTCGCGTTCCGTCGGGTTACTTCGTCTTGCCGGACGAACTGCCGGAGGAAGAGCCCGTCGAACCCGGCGATGTGCCGGTGGAGGCGCTGGACAAGCTGGACGAACCGGTCGAGGTCGACAGACTGCCCTCATTCGTCCCCGTGCCGCTGCCGAGCGAATTGCCGCCCTGCCCGTAGCGCGTCGAATCCGAGGCGTCCTGCTGACCCGAGGACGAGCCTGCGGAGCCGAACTGGCTCGACGAGCCCGGCGACCCCGAGGAGCCCGGGGTGCCGGTGGATCCCGACGAACTCATCGATCCCGACGAGCCCTGACGGCCCGAGCGCTCCGAGCGCCACTTGTTGAAGTCCTCGGAGAACTTCTGGTACCGGTCCTGGCGCCAGCTGTGATAGTCGTTGTCCAGGTTGCGCACCTGCTCCGCGCGCCACTGCTGATAGTCGGGGTCGTGCGGATGCTGGCCTTGCGAGCCGCCTTGGTACCCGCCCTGGCCGCCTTGATACCCCTGGCCGCCCTGATAGCCGCTCTGGTAGTCCCCCTGGCCGCCTTGTCCGCCGTAGTGCTCGCCCAGCGAGCTGCCGTAGCTGCCCGAGCCGCCGCCGGACATGCCGCCGTAGTCGCGCCGGCCGATGTCTTCGCGCCAGCCTTCATGACGGGGTCCCTGGTCGCGATAGCCGCCCTGGCCACCCTGGCCGCCGGGGCTGCCCTGGCCGTAGCCGCTCGAGGCGCCATAACTGCTGCTGCCGTAGTTGCCCGAGCCGCTATAGCCGCCATAGCCGCCCGATCCGCCGTAGCTGCCGCCGCCATAGTTGCCGCTCATCGAGCGCTCGCGGCCGCCACCCCAGCCTTCGTTCTCGTAGCCGCCGCGATAGCCGCCCTGGCTCTGCATGTCGCCGTGGCCGCGGTAGTCCTGGCGGTACTCATCGCGGTAATCGCGTCCACCGCCCTGCCCGCCGCCGCCATAGCCGTAACCGCCGCGCTGGTCCTCGCGATCGGCCTGGAAGCTCGAGCCCTGGTAGGCCGGCTGCTGGTCCTCGCGCGAGCGGTCCTGCGACCGGTAGCTGCCGCTCTGGGCGCCGTAGTTCGGTCGGTCGCGATCGTTCTGATCCCATTGGCTCTCGTGACGCTGGTCTTGTCGTCCTCGTTGCCCATACTGGTTCATGGCGCTTCCTTTCAAGCGTTTGGCCGGTTGTACAAACCCGGCGGCCCACGCCGCCGAATCCGCTTTGATCAGGCAAGCACCATGCCTCCTTCCCGCCGATCGAATCACGAGAGATCGCCGTGTTCATCGACCATTCCGTCAATTCGGCGAGCGCACGGAGATGCTTGCCGGGGCGGAGATTCAACCGGCTTCGAGCGTCCGTTCCGCCGTCGCTGCGGCCTGCTCGCGCAGGCTGTGGCGCTTGGCGAAGGCCCAGCTCAATTCGGCGCCCATCAGGAACACCTGGGTCGAGTAGTAGACCCACAGCATCATGACCACCAGCGAGGCGGCGGCGCCGTAGGCCGAGCTCACGCCGCTGCGGCCGATGTAGAGCCCGATCAGCGTCTTGCCCAGGCTGAACAGCGCCGACGTGATGAGTGCGCCGACCCAGACGTCGCGCCAGCGCACGGGAACGTCGGGCACCCATTTGTAGATGACGGCGAACATCACCGTGATCAGTCCATAGGTCAGCGTCGCATTCAGGATCTGCGCGAGCAGCACGAACTCGGAGCCCAGCCACGGCGTCCACCATTTGCTGATCGCGGCCAGCGCCGCGCTCGCGACCATCGAGATCATCGACAGGAAGCCCAGGCCCAGGATCAGGCCCAGCGACAGCAGCCGCTTGCGCAGCAGCGTCAACAGGCTGCTCCAGACCGGGCCGGAGCGCGCCGGCGGCGCCTTCCAGATGCGGTTGAGCGCGTTCTGCAATTCCGCGAACACCGAGGTCGCGCCGATCAGCAGCACGGCGGTGCCGATCACCGCGGCCCAGCCGCCCTCCTCGGGCCGGTTGACGCGCTTGAGCAGGTCCTCCACCGCCATCGCGCCCTGCAAGCCGATCAAGTCGGAGAGCTGGTCCATGACCTCGCCGCGCGCGGCCTGCTGGCCGAACACGAGCCCGGCCACGCTGATGACGATCAGCAGCAGCGGCGCGATCGAGAACAGCGTGTAGTAGGCCAGCGCCGCGCCCATGCTGGGGGCGTTGTCGTCGCTCCAGCCCTGCGCGGCCTCGCGGACGATCTCGACGGCTTCGTGGACGGGAGTCGGGAGCTTGGGCATGCGGGAAGACCGCGCGGCGGTGCGCGGCGGGCAATGGACTTATCCATTGTTCAGGCAAGGGAAATACCCGCGCGGCCGCACGCGGCGGAGGCACGCGATTTGCCTCGATGACCATGTCCCAACTGACTAGGAGATTTCCTCATGGCCAGCACCACCATCGCATCGGACCGCGTGGAAGGCACGAAGGTCTACAACGGCAACGGCGACAAGCTCGGCTCGATCGACAACCTCGTGATCGACAAGCGCTCGGGCCTTGTCCGCTATGCGGCGCTCGAATTCGGCGGCTTCATGGGCATCGGCACGGACCGCTATCCGATCCCTTGGAACATGCTCAAGTACGACACCAGCCTGGACGGCTACGTCGTGCCGCTGCGCGAGGACCAGCTCGAGAAGGCACCGCGCTACGCGCAGACCGACCGGCCCGAGTACACCGACGAGTACGGCCGCAAGGTCTACGACTACTACGGCGTGGCCTGGATGTGACGGCTTGACGATCCCGCGGGCCCGTCATCGCGCGGGCCTGCGGCACTCACGTCAGCATCCCCCTGCCCGGCATCACGGCTTGGCCGTTTGAACCTCGTCGAGTCGCCCTTCTCTTGGCCTCCTGACTGTCCGGTCCCTGCATCCGGCACCACCCGAACCGGGGGGAGGTCAACGCTTCCCGCAGGGGCAAGGTCAGGCTCGCCGCCGCGGCGCGCCTCAGCGTCTTGCCGAGATCGGGCTTCCGAAAATCTGAGGCGGCGGCGCCGCGATGCCGAGAAGGCGCGGCCGCCGCGCGCAACGTATTTGCGCCCGTCTTCCCGACATGGCGACCCCTGTTCGGCTCCTGCAAGGTCTCACAGGTTGACGCTGCTCACAGGGGCTCACTACCCTGCGCGTCCGCCCTCGCAGAGCGGCTGACACGGCAGCACGCCGGCAGGGAGGACCCATGCAGGAACTGACCCAACTGTTGACGCAGGCGCTGCTTGCGCTCGAGCACGCCCACCCGCCCTCGTCCGCCGCACTGCGGACCCGGCACCTGCTGTCCGAGGCGCTGGCCGCCAGCCGCGCGCCCGTGCGCGCGGCCCCCGCCACCATGCTGCGCGTGATCGTCGCCGACGACCATCTGCTGGTGCGCGAGGGCCTGGTGGCGCTGCTGCAGCGCGAGCCCGACATCGACGTGGTCGCGCAGGCCCGCGATGGCCTGGAACTGGTGCGCCTGACCCGCGAGCATCGCCCCGACCTGCTGCTGGTGGACACCGACATGCCGGTCATGAACGGCCTGGAAGCGCTGCGGCGCATCCGCGCCGAGCCGATCGCGTGCAAGGCCGTGTGCCTGTCCTCGCGGCCGCTGCCGCGCGAGGTCGTCGCCGCCATCGACGCCGGCGCCCAGGGCTTCGTGCTGAAGGACAACTCCTTCGACGAGCTGGTGCGCGGCGTGCGCCGCGTCATGCAGGACCAGATCTTCATCAGCGGCGAGCTGCTGCAGGGCACGCTCGCCGGCATGCGTCAGGACCCGCGCGAGCTCGCCGTCACGCAACTCACGCCGCGCGAGCGCGAGATGGTCCAGCTCTTTGCCGAGGGCTACAGCGCGCAGCAGATCGCCGACCAGCTGCACGTCAGCGCCAAGACCGTCGCGACGCATCGTGAGCATGTCTACGCCAAGCTGCGCATCCAGAGCATCGCGGAGCTGACCCGCTTCGCGCTGCGCGAGGGCCTCACGACCCTGGACGCGCGCCCGCCGCGGTGAGCGGCGGCGGCCGCGCGCGGGCCGGCGACCAGCGCCCGCCGCAGCCGGAAGAGGTTCTTGAAACAGGCGTGGCGCTCGTGCCGCGGCGGACGCGACGGCCTCGTGACGGCTTCGTGACGGGAGGCGCTCGTGTTGAAATGCGCCGCCCGCCCCGTTCCGAAGGACCGCCCATGATTCTCGAAGTCGCCCCCTTGCCCGTGCGTCCCGGCCAGGAGGCGGCCTTCGAGGCCGCCTTCGCCCACGCGCAGAAGATCATCGCCGCCATGCCCGGCTACCTCGGCCACGACCTGCAGCGCTGCCTGGAGCGCCCCGGCGAATACCTGCTGCTGGTGCGCTGGCGCTCGCTGGAGGACCACGAGGTGGGCTTCCGCAAGTCGGCCCACTACCAGGAATGGAAGACGCTGCTGCACCACTTCTACGACCCGTTCCCGGTGGTGTCGCATTACGAGGCGGTCGAGGGCGCCGAGGGCTGAGGCGCCGCGCCGGCTGGGCTAGGGCGCGCCCAGTTCCGGCACGCGCGCGTCGAGGTGGCGCGCGAGCGCCTGCGCGATGCGCTCGTCGTCCGCCACGCTGGGGTGGAAGTTGCAGCCAGCCATCGACAGGCCCGGCACCGTCACCAGCCCGATCCGCGCGTCGCCCGACTGCCGGACCAGCCGCAACACCTTGCGCACCTGGATGACCAGCTCCGAGTCCTCGCCCGCCGCGGCCCACAGCAGCAGATAGGCCTGCGGATGGCGCTTGCGCAGCGCCTGCAGGAAGTCGACATAGCCGGCCACGTAGTCAGCCTGCAGCCGCTCCCGCGCCGTCCATCGCTCCCCGTCGCGCAAGGGCGTCGCGAAGTCGTTGGTGCCCAGGTTCACCATGACGGCCCGCGGCCGCCACGCCGGATCGACAGCGGCGGTCTCCTTGTCGAACAGCGCGAAGGGATAGAGCGCGGGCAGCACATCGGCCGCGAGGCCGTCGAAATTGCGCACGACGCCACGTCCCGAGATGGCGTTCACCTGATAGTCGGCGTCATAACGGGCGGCCACCCGGGGAGCGACGCCCAAGGTGGTGTCGGTGAAGGCCCAGACCTGGTCCTCGTTGCAAGCCCGCGAGGGCGCGGTGTTGCCATAGCCCACCGTGTGGGAGTCACCGATGAACTCGATCTGGCGCGCCCGTGCGGGCAACGGCGCCCGGCGGCCCTCCGCGGCCAGGAAGAAGCCGCCGAAGCTGGTGGCCCCGGCCTGACTCTCGCTGGCGACATCGATGCGCAGCCGATGCGCCGCCGCTTCCGCGGAGGCCGTCACGCGGTACAGCCCGGGCGACGGCTTGACCAGGGCGACCGGCGCCTGCGTGTCCAGGCGCACGCGCAAGCTGACCTCGCCCGGCCCGACGCGGAAGTAGACCTCGCGGCCGATGAAGGCGGCTTCGGCATAGGTGCCAGGCCATTGACGGCGCAGGCTGCCACCGGGGCCCATGACGGCCCGGCCCGACACATGCGCCGCCAGCGGCTGCAGGCCGGGTGGCTCGGTGTCCATGCGGTCGACGCCCTGCGCCAGGGCCGCCGAGGCGCCGGCAAGGGTCACGCCGAGGCAGACAGCCGGCAAGATCGGAATCGGGAGAGGACGTCGCGTGGGCATCGGGCGTTCAGTTCGGAAGCGGCAACCCGCGCATATTAGTTCGGCCGTCAAACGAAAAGCGTCGCGTCGACGAGGGCGGTCTGCAACGCCCTTAAACTTCCGCGCCTGTCTTCCCGCTGTCCTCATGCCTCATCTGACCCTCATCGCCGCCCTCGACCGCGCGCGCGGCATCGGCCGCGGCAACGAACTGCTGGTCCGCCTGCCCGAGGACATGGCGCGCTTCAAGGCGCTGACGCTTGGCCACACGGTGATCATGGGCCGCAAGACCTGGGACTCCATCCCGGCGCGCTTCCGGCCGCTGGTGCAGCGGCGCAATCTGGTGCTGTCGCGCCAGCCCGGCCTGCGGCTCGACGGCGCCGAGGTCTTCTCCACGCTTGAGGCCGCGCTGGCCGCATGTGGCGGCGGGGAAGCCGTCTTCGTGATGGGCGGCGCGCAGGTGTACGAACTCACGCTGCCGCGCGCCGACGCGCTCGAGCTCACCGAGATCGACGCCCGTTTCGACGCCGACGCCTTCTTCCCCGCGGTCGATCCGCAGCGCTTCGCCGAGGTCTCGCGCGAGCGCCACCACAGCCCCGCCGAGCGCGGCCACGACTGGCATTACGACTTCGTCCGCTACGAGCGCCGCCGCTGATCGCGGCCGGCGCCCGCCTCCGTCACCGCTTTTCCGTTCAACCGAACCCGCTCTCCCATGTCCGGCAATCACTTCCACGTCCACGGCCCGCACGATCACGAACTCGAGCATGCCGCCCAGCATGAGCCCAACGGCCTGGCCGGCCAGTTGGCGGTGATCACCGCCATCCTGGCGACGCTGGGCGCGATCTTCTCGTACATGGGCGGCGCCACGCAGTCCAACGCCGGGCTCTACAAGAACAACGCCGCGATCACCAAGACCGAGGCCGCCAACCGCTGGAACTACTTCCAGGCCAAGAGCAGCAAGCAGAACCTGGCGGAATTCGCGCTCGACCTGACGGCGAGCGAGGAGCAGAAGACCAAGTACCGCGAGAAGATCGCCCGCTACGAGACCGAGAAGAACGAGATCAAGGCGCAGGCCGAGAAGCTCGAGGCCGAGTCCGCCGAATGGGACCACAAGAGCGACGAGCAACTGCATCTGCATCACCGCTGGGCCCAGGCGACGACAGTGCTGCAGGTGGGCATCGCGATGGCGGCGATCGCGCTGCTGACCAAGCGCCGCTGGCTGGAGTACGGCACGCTGGGGGCCGGCCTGATCGGCATCGGCCTGGGCATCGCGGCCTGGCTGCACGTCTGAGGGGGGCGATGCGCGGACGTCCGGCCTCAAGTCGGGGCGCGGGGGGCCGATAGCGGAGGGATCACCGCCGCCGCCCTCCAGAGCGGCGCGCAATGGCCGCCAGGGAGGCGCTTCGCATGACATCCATTTCACCGGCGGGTGCCAGCCTGCTGGACCGCATCGGCGCAAGCCGCGCGTCGACCGTCTACCGGCCCGCGGCCGGGACGCCGCAGGCACGCAGCGAGGACGCCGCCGCGGCGTCCCGCCGCACGCAGGTGACGCTCCAGGCCGGCAGCACCGGCGACCTGGTCTACGCGATGCCCAAAGGCCCGGCCCTCGGCGCGCAGCGCTTGTGGTCCGCGGCCCGCGACGACGACATCAGCGCGCTCATGGCGCGCAACAGCGGCCGCGAGGCCCACACGCTGTCGGACCGCTGGCGCGGCCTGGGCGGCGCGCTGCTCAAGCAGCTCGCCGAGACGGGCGACAGCTATCAGCAGACCCTTGCGGACGACGTGCCGCCGGTGGACGGTGACGCGCTCGACGCGGCCTCCGGTGCCGATCCTGCGGCCGCCGCCGTCGCGCTGAAGGACCAGGCCGTCAGCGGCGTGTCGACGAACGCGGCCACGCTCGAGCTCACGATCAAGACGCGCTCTGGCCAGACCGTCGAGCTGAAGATCGGCGTCAACGAGGGCAGCAGAGGCGGCACGCGCGGGCTGCAGGTCGACGTGAAGAGCTCGGGACCGCTCGGTGCCAGCGAACGTGATGCGCTGACCGAGCTGGCGGGCGGGCTCGACCAGGCGCTGGAAGGTCTGGGCGAAGGCGCGCCCTCGCTGGACCTGTCCAGGCTGGCGGCCTTCGGCCAGAACGGCGCGCTCGCCGAGCTCGATCTGAAGGTCGACGATCCCAACGCGCCCGCCGATGTCCCGGGCCGGATGAAGTCATTCGCGATGCACCTGGGCGCGGACAAGAAGTCGCTGGCGCTGCAGACGACCAGCGGCGAGATGAACCTCGAGGTCGACGCCACGGCAGGCGGCACGGCCAATGGCCAGCAGCGCTGGAACGCGGTCGACCGGCTGCTCAAGCAGATCGACGCCGCAGCCGAGCGCGCGCATGCCGATGCCGGCATGACGAAGAACTTCAAGGAGGCCTTCAAGCAGTTGCAGGCGCCGGCGTCGGAGGTGACGGACACGGCTGCCGGCCCGCAGGCTGCCGTGAAGGACCGGGATCCCGCCATCAAGGCCGGAAAGCGGGAGCCGGCGGACCAGGACGCAGCCGCGCCAGTGCTGAGCGACCCGCTGCGCTCGCAGGTGCAATCGATGCAGAGCGGCCTGGCGGATTTCAAGGCCAGCTTCAGCGCGGACTCGCAGCGCACGAACCGCTTCGGTGGTGTCAAGGAGGCCGGCCATGCCGAGTACCGCATCGGCCAGACGACGTCGAGCCGCGTCAACGAAGCGACGGGGGGCCAATCGATCACGCAGTCGCAGACCGAGACGCTGAGCGCCAGCTATCAGAAGTCGCGGAGCTATCTGCTCGACCGCGCGGGCGGCAATTACGACGCGACGACCGTGCAGGACAGCCGGGCGGTGACGACGCTGATCGACACGACGCGCGACGCCGTCGCGCGCGCGATGCGCAAGACCGATGAGCGCCAGCTCAGGACCTTCACCGAGGTCGAGAACCAGCGCGCGCGCTCGCACCAGGATTGGCCGCAGGAGCGCAGCGTCGTGGAGCGGCTGCGATAGAGCCACGAGGCGCAGCGCTGGATGATAGGAATTCCTGAGGCCTTTGTTCTGGCAAGGAAGTTAGCCCCCTCACCACAAGCGCGTGTCCAGCATCAAGGCACGGAGGGCGCCGGTCCAGGAATGGCTGGGTACGATGTCAGTCGATTCAAAAACCTCTCGGGCACCATGAAATTCGCTACCTGGAACGTCAACTCCCTGGCCGTGCGCCTGCCGCAGCTGCTCGACTGGCTGGCCGCCAATCCGGTCGATGCGCTCGTGCTGCAGGAGACCAAGCTCACCGACGACAAGTTCCCGACCCTGGAGATCGGTGAGGCCGGCTATCAGGTCCAGTGGTTCGGGCAAAAGACCTACAACGGCGTGGCGCTGCTGTCCCGCGAGCCCGCCAGGGACGTCGTCAAGAACATCACCGGCTATGCCGACGAACAGGCGCGGTTGATCGCCGGCACGGTGGGCGACGTGCGCGTGATCGGCGCCTACTTCCCCAACGGCCAGGCGCTGGACAGCGACAAGTTCGTCTACAAGATGGCCTGGCTGGATGGCCTGCGCGCCTGGCTCGCCAGTGAACTCCAGCAGCACAAGCAACTGGTGCTGATGGGCGACTTCAACATCGCCCCCGAGGACCGCGACTGCTACGACCCGGCCGCCTTCGTCGGCCAGACGCACACCTCGCCGCAGGAGCGCGCGCACTTCCAGGCGCTGCTCGACCTCGGACTCACCGACGCCTACCGCCTGTTCGAGCAGCCGCCCAAGAGCTACAGCTGGTGGGACTACCGCATGCTCGGCTTCCAGAAGAACAAGGGCCTGCGCATCGACCACATCCTCGTCAGCGAGGCGCTGAAGCCCCGCGTCACCGCCTGCACGATCGACCGGCAGATGCGCAAGCTGCCCAAGCCCAGCGACCACGCGCCGGTGATCGTCACGCTCGACTGACCCCGATGGCGGCTGGCGATGCGGCGGTCAGGCCGCGTCGCCGTCGAGTTCGTCCGGATCCACGTCGCCGCGCATCAACGCGGCGCATTCGTCGAGCAGCGCATGCAGTCGCTGCACACGCTCGTCGCCCAGGCGCTCGTTGAGCGAGAGCTGCGCGCGCTTCCAGGTCGCCTTCATCTGCTTGCGGCGCGCATGGCCCTCCTCGGTCGCCTGCAGCTGGCGGCTGCGCGCGTCCGGCCCGGGCAGTGTCTCCACCAGCCCCATCGCCAGCAGCGGCTGGATGTTTCGCGACAGCGTCGAGAGGTCCAGGTCCATGCGGCGCGCGAGTTCGCTCGGCTGGATCGGGCCGAGCACCACGATGTGCGACAGCAACGCGTACTGCGTGGTCTTCAGGCCGGTCTCGGCGAAATGGGCCTCGCAGTGGTTGGAGACCAGCCGCGTCACTTGACGAAGCTTGAAATTGGTACAGCCCTTGGGCGAGATCGGCTCGGCCTGGGCGGCGCTCGACGCGGCGGACGTCTTCGGGGCGGTGACGGACGCGTTCATGGGGCCCTTCCGGTGGAAGCCTGCGGCTGTCGCAGGGGTGCTTGACAGCGGAAGATTGTAGCTGCAACCATTGCAGCCACAAGTTTCGGGTGATCCCCATCACCCGACCGTTCACCCGACAGGAATGCACGATGAGCGCAGCTTTGACCCCCTCGCATGACGAAGCGCTGGCCCAGTGGCTGGCCGAAGAAAAAGCGGTCCGCGCCCGTCTGCGGCCCGAGCATGGCGTGGCCACGATGGCGGAAATCGCCGGGCTGAACGGCCTGCAGCAGATGCAGGCGATGCTGGACGGCAAGCTCCCGCCGCCGCCGATCGCACAGACGCTGGACTTCACGCTGCTGAGCGTGAGCAAGGGCGAAGTGATCTTCCAGGGCTCGCCCAGGTTCAAGCACTACAACCCGATGGGGACTGTGCACGGCGGCTGGTACGCGACGCTGCTGGACTCGGCGCTGGGCTGCGCCGTGCACACGACGCTCGAGCCCGGCCGCGGCTACACGACGCTGGAACTGAAGATCAACCTGGTGCGGGCACTCAACGAGCGCGTGCCGGTCGTGCGCGCCATCGGCCGCGTGCGGCACGTCGGACGCCAGATGGCGACGGCGGAGGCAGATCTCGTCGGCCATGACGGCAAGCTGTATGCGCATGGCAGCACGACTTGCCTGGTGTTCGATCCGCCAGCGCGGTGAACCGCCCTTCGCGCATCACACCCTCGCCCCGCTTGCGGGGAGAGCAACCGTGTCAAGCGCTGCTGCTGACCAACTCCCTCGCCCCCCGCGAGGGGGGATGTATGGACCGAGGACATAGGTAACAGGTGTGCCAGGACATGGGTAACACTTTTCCCGCCTAGTCAGCGGGAGGACGAAGTTGCCCTGGAGCCCAGTCACCGTGAAGGACCAACGAGAGGAATTCGT
>NZ_JBCNLG010000018.1:0-111163 GCF_039595595.1 Roseateles sp.
TGACGAACCGAGGTCGGCCGCCACGACCCTCGCTCTCCCTCGGTATGGCGCCCAAGCGCCTACCCTGGGCGGGTCGGCCTGTGGCGGCCTGGGCGTACTTTGCTACATACAAGGGCGGGGGAGAGGGTCTCGCGAATCACCAGACGGTGTCAGCCCCGTCCGGGCGCCGCGAGCGCGCCTGGTCGAGCCGCGCGTCGACCGCGGCCCGCGACGGCAGGCCCGCGCGGGCGCCGACCTCCGCGATCACGAAGCTGCTCGCCGCGCACGCGAAGCGCAGGCACGCTGCCAGCGGCTGACCTTCGAGATGAGCCAGTACGAACGCGGCGTTGAACGCGTCCCCCGCCCCGGTGGTGTCGCGCACCGGCACGTCGAACGCCGCCTGACGCACCGCGCCATCGCGGTCCACGGCCATCGCGCCCTGCGCACCCAGCGTGACGACGACACAGGACGGCCCGTGCGCGAGCAGACGCCGCAGTCCCTCCGCCGACGGCGCTTCCCCGGTGCCGGCCCGGAAGCCGGCTTCGTTGAAGAACACCAGGTCCGCGAAGGGCAGGCGCTGCGCCAGCGTCTGCGGGTCGCCGGCCACCGCCGGTTCGAGGTCGAGCGCCACGCGCGTCCTCGTGCCCCGCGCCAGCTGGCTGATGCGCGACAGCTCCGCCTGATCGCGAGGCATGGCGTAGACCACGCGCGACTGCAGCAGCGCGTCGTGCAGGCGCTGCGCGGGGAAGGGCGGCGGCGCGGCGGCCATCGGCGCGACGACCAGGCCGCGGTCCCCGCCCGGCGGCAGCAGCGACACGGCCAGCCCGGTCGGCAGGCCCGGCGCCACCTGCAGATGCTCGACATCGACGCCGTCCTCGCGCAGCGAGCGCCGCAGCAACTCGCCGAACGGGTCCGCGCCGATACGGCCGAACACGGCCGCGCGCCCGCCCAGCCGCGCCAGCGCGCAGGCCGCATTGGCTGTGGTGCCGCCCGCCGTATGGCCCGCGGCGCGCGCCATCACCTTGCCGCCGGCCTCGGGCCACTGGTCGACCTCCAGGTTCAGGTCCATGCAGGGATCGCCGAAGGCCAGCAGGTCCCAGCGGCGGCGCTCAGTCATGGCGCCGTTCCTGCCAGTGGCGCCAGGCCAGCGTGCCCAGGCCGGCCGAGATCGCCGCCAGGTCGAAGTCCGCGCGGTTGGCCGCTTCGAACTCGGCGCGCAGGTCCGCCGGCACCCCGGACAGTCCGCGCCACGCGCCGGCGATCGCCCCGGCCATGGTGGCGATGGAGTCGGTGTCGTTGCCGATCGAGGCGCCGATGGCGATGGTCCGCATCGGATCGCCGCGCGTGTAGGCCACGATGCCCACGGCGGCGGGGACGGATTCCGCCGCGAGCACGGAGTTGCCCACCAGCCCTTCCATCCGGGTCATGAAGCCGTGGTCGTCGCGCGCCTCCACGGCGATCTCGAGCGCGGCCTCCAGCCGCGCCAGGTAACGCGGGCCGGCGACGCCGCGGGCGCGCTGGCGGGCGATCTCCTCGCCCCGGATCGCGCCTTCGACGGCCGCGGCCAGCACCTCGCCCAGCGCGTCGGGCGCATCCGGCGTGACCAGCGCCCGCGACACCGCGGCGGCGATCGAGCACGCCGCCGAGATCGCCACGGCGGTGTCGTGCGACGGCATGCAGGTAACGAAGGCCTGCTCGCACGCGGCGGTCAGATCGCCGGGATGGATCAGGCCGGCCGGCGCGACCCGCATCGCGGCGCCGTTGGTCGTGCCCATGCCGGTGAGCTTGCGGCGCGACTGCCCGATCACGCCGACGCTGGCCAGGTCCGTGCCCTCCTGCAGCGCCTTGACAATGCCGGCGGTGCTCGGACCCATGAAGCCGGCCTTCGGGCTGGTGTTCACCCAGTCCAGCAGGCATGCGACCCAGCCGGCCTGATCGAGCCGGCCATCGGCGCAGACCAGCGCGCGGGCCAGGTAGTACATCTGGCTCGCATCGTCCGTGACCTCGGCGCGCAAGCCGCCATTCACGCCGGCGAAGGTGTCGGGCGTGGGCGTCTCGAATCGCGTCACCAGGCCGCCGAAGCCGGCGGCGATCTCGTCGATGCTCCACTGCTCGGTCGGCGCGCCGAGCGCGTCGCCCATGCCGGCCAGCGTCAGCGACGCCTGGATGCGATCGCGCAATTGCTCTTGATTCATCCGGGAAAGGTCCTTCAAAGTCTCTGGGAAATCTCGGGGGCGCGGTTGCCCTGGCGCCGGGCGCGGCGCGCGCCCGCCAGCGCCATGGCGATCAGCGTCACGGCGGGCGGCAGCATCTGCGGCAACTGAGGCCGCCAGGCCAGCGCGCCGAGCTGCGTGGCCAGCACCGCGCTGGCGCCGAACAGCAGCGCCGCCGCGGTGGTGCCCGCCAGCGCACGGCCGCCCAGGAAGACGGCTGCCAGCGCCAGGAAGCCGCGGCCGGCGCTCATGTCGGCCTGGAACAGGGTCACGTAGCCCATGCTGAGGTAGACGCCGCCCAGGCCCGCCAGCACGCCGCTGGCCAGCAGGGCCAGGTATTGCATGCGCTTGACCGCAATGCCGGCGGCCAGCGCCGCGGCCGGGTTCTCGCCCGAGGCCCGCAGCCAGCGGCCCCACGGGGTGCGCTGCAGCAGCAGCCACACGGCCGCCACCGCCAGCGGCGCCAGCAGCAGCGGCAGCGGATGGCCACGGCCGCCCTCACCGTTGAGCAGCAGGTCCAGCGCCGGCCAGCCGGCCAGGCCGGGCAGCCGCAGCGACGGCAACGCCGGGCTGACGAGCGCGGCGGTGGAGCCCTTGTCGCCCACCCAGCTCGCCATCAGGAACACCGTCAGGCCGGCGGCCAGCAGATTGATCGCGATGCCGGCGACGATCAGGTCGGCGCCGAACTCCAGATGGAAGACCGCCAGCAGCAGCGCCAGCGCGAGCGCCGCCAGCAGCGCCGCGCCGCCGCCGATCAGCGCGTGGCCCCAGACGGGCAGCGCCGGCCAGAGCTCGGCGGCCTGCACCGCGCCCATGACGCCGAAGAACGCGGCGATCAGCATGAGGCCTTCGAGCGCGACGTTGACGCAGCCCGCCAGGTCCGACACCAGCGCGCCGAGCGCCGCGAAAAGAATCGGCGTGGCGGCGCGCAGCAGCGCGACGGCGAGTCCGGCGGCGGCCAGCGTCCAGGCATCGGTCATGCGACGGCTCCGGGGGCGGGCTCGACGGTCTCGGCGGGGAGGGCGCCACGCCGGCTGCGCCGGCGCGCCAGGCCCTCGGCCAGCCGGGGCCACAGCCGCTCGGCGACGACGAACAGGATGATCAGCGCCTGGATCACCAGCACCATCTCGCGCGGCACGTCCGTGCTGCGTTCCATCGCCTGGCCGCCTGCGCGCAGATAAGCGTAGAGCAGCGCCGCCATCGGGATGGCGCGGGGCTCGTTGCGCGCCAGCAGCGCCACCACCAGCCCTTCGTAGCCGAGCCCGGCCGGCAGGTCCACCGGCAGCCGCCCGAGCAGCGCATGGCTCACATGCAGCCCGGCCAAGCCCGCGACCATCCCGCCCAGCGCCGTCGACAGCATCACGGTGCGCGCCACCGGCAGTCCCATCCGGCGCGCGAAGTCCGGCGCCTGCCCGACCGCCCGCAGCGCATAGCCGGCACTGGTACGGTCCAGCATCGCCTGGGCGGCCCAGGCCAGCAGCGGGACCAGCAGCAGCATCGCGCTCACATGGGTGCTGGGGATCAGCACGCCCAGCGACGCGGCGGGCGGCAGCAGCGGCGTGGCGATGAAGCCCGCGCCCGGATCGCTCATCCACTCGCTGAGGATCAGGCGGAACAGCTGCACGGCGATCAGGTTGAGCATCAGCGAGGTGACGATCTCGCTGGCGCCGTAGCGCAGCTTCATCCACCCCGGCAGCAGGCCCCAGGCGCCGCCCACGGCCATCGCCGCCAGGAACGAGGCCGGCAGCACGATGGCCGCGGGCAGCGCCGCCAGCGCGAGGCTGGTCGCGACCGCGGCCAGCGCGCCGAGGAACATCTGGCCATCCGCGCCCAGCGTGAACTGCCGCGCCCGCAGCGGCAGCGCGATCGCCAGGCCCAGCAGCGCCAGCGTGATCGCGTCCTCGATGGCGGCGCCGAACAGGACCAGGCGGCGCGCTTCCCAGCCCTGCGCGCCCAGGTGCAGCTCCGGCAGCGGACCGGTCAGCAGCGCGAGCCAGGCGCGCAGCGGCTCGTCGCTGACCAGCGCGGTCAGGCCCAAGCCGGCCAGCAGCGCCGCGGCCAGGGACAGCGGCAGGGTGCCGATGCGGGCGCCGGCCCGTGCGATCAGCGTCATGAGGCTGGCGCGCCGCGAGGTCCGGGACGCGGGAGGAGCGGCGGACATCACGGCAGGAGATCCTCGTCGAGGGTGGAAGGGGTGACAGCGGTGAAGGGGGCGTCCAGGGCGGCGCGGGCCTGCGGGTCGCGGCGCACGCCGGTCATGTAGAGGCCGAGCTGCCGCGCATCCGCCTGTGCGGCCGCGAAGTGCCCCACCAGCCGGCCTTGCGACATCACGGCGATGCGATCGGACAGGGCCAGCAGTTCGTCCAGGTCGGCCGAGATCAGCAGCACGGCCGCGCCGCCGTCGCGCAGGGCCCGCAGGCGCTCGTGCAGCGCCTGGCAGGCGCCGATGTCGACGCCACGGGTCGGCTGGCTCGCGATCAGCAGGCGCGGGCCGAGGGCGATCTCGCGGGCCAGCACCACCTTCTGCATGTTGCCGCCGGAGAGCGAGCGGATGGGCGCCTCGGGCGAGGCGGCCACGACGCCGAAGTCCCGCAGCAGCTGAGCGGTCTCGCGCGCGGCCCGCGCCAGGTCCAGCGCGCCGAACCATCCGGGCAGGCCGCGCCGCACCAGCGGCGGCGCCGCATGGCGGTTGGCGATGACGTTCTCGATGATGCTCATGTCCGGCGCGACGCCGTCATGCAGCCGGTCCTCGGGCAACGCCGCGACACCGGCGGCCCGGGCCGCGCGGATGCCGGCGTCCCCCTGTCCGCTCAGCGGCACGCCGTCGACGCAGACCTGCCCGCGCCCGGGGCGAGTCAGTCCCGCGATGACGTCGGCGAGCAGGCTCTGCCCATTGCCCTCCACGCCGGCCACGCCCAGGATCTCGCCGCCGGCGATCTCCAGCGTCAGGTCCTCCAGCGTCTGACCGCCGCCGGGATCGCGGGCCGAGAGCCCGCGCACGCGCAGTACCGGCGCGCGCGGCGAGGGCGCCGGCGAAGCCCGCGTCCGCTGGGGCGCCGTGGCGTGGCCTGTCACCAGGGCGGCGATCTGCGCATCGCTCAGCGCCCGCGTCGCGGCGCCGCCTGCCACCCGGCCGCCGCGAAGGACGGTGAACCGGTCCGAGACCTCGCGGATCTCCGCGATCCGGTGCGTGATCAGGATCACCGCCAGGCCGCTGTCCGCGTAGCGCCGCAACGCCTGCATCAACGCCGCGGCCTGCTGGGGCGCCAGCACCGCCGTCGGCTCGTCGAGCATCAGGATGCGCGCGCCCTGGTGCAGGGCCTTGAGCAGTCCCACCGCCTGCTGCTCGCCCAGCGACAGCCGGGACACCGGCGTGCGCGGATCGAGCGGGAGGTGGAAGCGGCGCGCGGTCTCGGCGACCTGCTCGGCCGCGGCGCGCGCATCGAGCAGCGGGCCGCGGCGCGGCTCCTGACCGAGGACCACGTTGTCGGCAACGCTGAAGGACGGCACCAGGGTCACGTGTTGCGGCACCAGGCCCATGCCGGCGGCGATCGCCTCGCGCGGCGTGCGCCAGCGCACCGGCCGGCCCTCCAGGCGGATCTCGCCGGCACTGGGTTGTTCCAGTCCGTAGAGCATCTTCATGACGGTGGACTTGCCCGCGCCGTTCTCGCCGACGATCGCGTGCACCTGCCCCGCCGCGATGGACAGGCTCACCTGATCCACGGCGAGCGTGCCGGTGGCATAGCGCTTGGAGACGCCGTGCAGCGACAGCAGCGCGGCAGGGGTGGCGCTCATCCCGGCGTCCTCGGCATGAAGGCGCTCGGCACGCGGCGCTGGCCGGCGACGATCTCCGCGCGCACCCGCTCGAGCTCTTGCCACAGCGCAGGCGGCCATTGCGCCAGCAGGCCGGCGCGGGGCGCGAGGCTCACGCCGTGCTCCGCCAGGCCGAGCGACACGACGCCGCCCGGCGCGGCCGGCTGGCGCAGGGACGCGCGCAGCGCCTCCAGCACCGCGACGTCGACGTTCTTGACCACTGACGTGACGATGCGCGCCGCCAGCGCCGGCTGGCGCGCCTGGTAGAGCGCCTGCTGGTCCACGTCGACGCCGATCGCATAACGGCCGGTTTCCAGCGCGGCCTCGTTGACGCCCTGGCCGCTCGCGCCGGCCACATGGAACACGATGCCGGCGCCGCGCGCGAACAGCGTCTTGGCGATCTCCTTGCCCAGCGCCGGATCGGAAAAGGAATTGGCGTACTGGGTCGCGACCGGCAGGTCCGGTTCCGCGGCCTTGGCGCCGGCGCGGAAGCCGACGATGAAGTCGTCGACGACCGGGAACTGCATCCCGCCCATCACCCCCAGGCCGCCGCCGGGAGCGACGCCCGGCAGGCCGGCGCGGTCCAGCCGCGCCGCCAGCCAGCCGGCCAGATACGCGCCTTCGTTCTGGCGGAACAGCAGCGAGCGCACGTTGCGGCAAGCGCAGCGGGCAGCGTCCACGGCGGCGTCGTAGAGCACGAAACGCCGCGCCGGATAGGCCTTCGCCAACTGCTCGACGTAGGGCGCCATCGTGAAGGTGCCGGTGACGATGAGGTCGAACTCGCCGCTGTCGGCCAGCGCCGTCAGGGCAGGCAGCCAGCGCGTCGGGTCGGTCCCGCCCTCGACGATCCGGACCGTGATCGGCAGTTGCCGCGCCGCCTCGCGCATGCCCTTGGCGGCGCCGTCGAAGAAGGACTTGTCGCCCAGCGTGCCATTGATGAAGAGCACGGCGCGCAGTCCATGCCCGGCCTGCGCGCGCGGCAGCAGCCGCTCGCCCGCCGCCTTGAGGGCGTACAGCAGCACCACGGCGGCGAGCAGCCACAGGAGCTGTCCCAGGAGGAAGCGGAGAGCGGGGCGCATCGGCGGCGGCGACGGAGGATGGACCGGGCCGCTCAGGCCAGGCGGCTGGATTGCGTGATCCGCGCGCTGTACCGGTAGCTGGAGACGTACTTCATCAGGCAGTACTCGATCGGCTCGCGCCGCTCCGACAGGGTGATGCGCTCGCAGACCAGCAGCGGCGCGCCTTCGGGCACGCCGAGCAGCCGCGCTTCCTCCGCGTCCGCCGAAGCGGCGAACAGGTTCTCCACGGCCTCCACCGGCGCGAAGCCCGCGCGCTCCATCAGCAACTGGTACAGCGAGCGGGCGCGCTCCACCTCCTGCAGCGCCAGCTTCACGCCGGGCGGCAACGGGAAGTAGGCGTCGTGCAGGCCGATCGGCACGCCGTTGGTCAGCCGCACGCGCCGCACGCGGGTCAGCGGGTGGCCCGACTCCAGCTGCAGCAACTGGGCGATCGCCATCGTGGCGGGGCTGAACTCCAGGTTGAGGATGCGCTGGCTGGGCACGCCGCCCCGCTGGCGCGTGTCCTCGGAGAAGCCGTCGATGTAGCGCGACATGCGGCGCACCAGCGCCGGCGCCACGAAGGTGCCGCGGCCGTGGTCGCTGTAGACCAGCCCGTGATCCTCCAGCAGCCGCACGGCCTTGCGGATGGTGTCGCGGCTGACCTGGTGCTGCTCGGTGAGCTCGCGCTCGGAGGGCAGGGCCTCGTTGTCGGCGAGCCGGCCTGCGTCGATGGCGGCGCGCAGCGCGTCAGCGACCTGACGGTAGCGGGGCGCGGGCGCCGAGGCTTCGGTGGGGCGTTTGCTCATGTCCATCAATGCTCTCATGGTACGTACCAGATGGTCAATAGGCGTCTTCCCAAGTCCTCTCTCACGGCTCTTTGACAGCGCCGTGAAAGGTGTTGCGTCATAAGCAAAAGCCGAAATTGCAAGCAAAACACCTTGCGGTGAGATTGACGTGGTACGTACCAGTGAATGATCATCCGGCCCGGAACCGCGCAGTACCTCCTCCACCCCTGTTCCGGTCATTCCGCTGAAAGCCCCTCCACCATGCGCTCCCCCGCACGATTTCCCCGACTTCCCTTCCCCCCGTTGCCCCTGGCGGCGCTGCCGCTGGCCACGCTGCTCCTGGCCGCTCACGCGGAGCCGGCCTTGGCGCAGCAAGCCCCGGCCCGCCCCGCCAGCGAGGCCGGCGGCGATGCCGCGCCGGCCTCGCAATCGCTGGGTCAGGTGACGGTGATGGGCGAATCCATCGGCATGCGCCAGTCGCGCGCCAACGTGAAGATCACCGCGTCCGACCTCGAGCAGTACCCGACCGGTGTCTCCGCCGACAAGCTGCTGGAGCGCGTGTCCGGCATCCAGGTCGGTTCGTCCAATGCCTTCGGCGGCGACGGCTTCGAGAGCACGATCAGCATGCGCGGCTTCGGCAAGGACAGCATCGGCTTCTCGATCGACGGCATCCCCAACGGCCGCACGACGCTGGGCGGCGGCTCGGTGCCGACGCGCTACTTCGACAGCAGCAACCTGGCGGCGATCGACGTGTCGCAATCGGCGGGCATCGTCGGCGCGCCGTCCCATCAGGCGCTGGCGGGCCACATCGACTACCTGACGCAGGATCCCGGGCGCGCCTTCGGCCTTCGCGTCGAAGGCGCGGCCGGGAGCGCCGCCCTCGGCCGGCTCTATGCCCGCGTGGACAGCGGTGAGCTCGCGCCCGGCCTCACCGCCTACCTGAGCGTGTCGCGGCAGCAGTGGCAGGTCTCCTACGTGGACGATCCCTCCGGCCACGACACCCGCGATCACGCCGACCTGAAGCTGGCGTGGCGGCTGGGCCAGGACACGACGCTGAAGCTGTATTCGAGCTTCAATGAACGCAAGGAGACGAGCGCCAGCAACATCGTCACGCTCAAGCAGTTCCAGACCGATCCCAAGCAGGACGGCTACACCGACCACTGGACCGGCGTGCCCGCTGTCGACCGCAACTATCGCGGCCTCAAGGGCAACCCGCGCGAGGACCGCCTGAGCTACCTCAGCCTGAGCACCACGCTGGGGGGCTTGAAGGTCTCGGCCAAGGCCTATCACCATGGGCAGGACGGGACCGGCAAGGAGACCGGGCTCGGCAATGGCGGCTATCCGGGGCTCGATGGCTCGGCCCGCAGCCTGTACTTCCGCGCCAACGACTATGACCTGTCGCGCAACGGCGCGCTGGTGGAAGTGGGCGCGCGGCACGGCGACCTGCTCGACTGGCGCGCGGGCGCCTGGTACGAAAGCTACGAGCGCGGTCAGGTGCGGCGCTGGTATCCGGTCCTCGACGAGGCCGCGGGGCCGGATTACGCCGCGGAGCCGGTCGCGATCAGCGAGGACAAGCACTGGAAGAACCGCAGCACCATGGTGTACGTGGCCAATCGCAGCAGCCTGCTCGACGGCCGCCTCAGGCTGGACTACGGCCTGACCTACCTCGACAACCGGGTCGACTACCGGGCGCCGACGCAGGACTCGCGCACCGGCAAGCTGGACTTCGTCAACGAGGCCCGCGTGAACTCCGGCGTGCTGCCCAAGGTTGGCGCGCTGGTGCCGCTGGGCGCCAACACCGAGCTGTTCGCCGGCTACGCCAAGAACGCGGCCACGGTGACCGACGCGACGCTGGAGGGCGGCGCGGCCACGACGATGGCGGCCGCCGCGCGGCCCAGCGGCATGGACAGCGCCAAGGCCTTCGACCTGGGACTGCGCCACAAGGGCGACGGCTATGCGCTGAGCGTGCAGGGCTTCTCGATCCGCTCGAAGGAGACGGTGGCCGCGGACATCGCCGGCACGCTGCAGTCGGAGAACGTGGACCAGGGCCGCCGCATCGATGGCATCGAGCTGAGCGCCAACGCGCGCGTGGGCGCGGCATGGCGGCTGTATGGCGCGTTCACCTGGCAGAAGGCCCGCTACGCGCTGGGCGATGTCGACGCGCAGGGCTATCCGGCCAAGGGCTTCATCCGCGATGGCGCGGACCTGGTCGGCATCGCGCCGCGCAACCTGTTCCTGGAAGCCACTTGGCGGCCGGGCGAGGCCTGGCGGCTCGGCGCCAATCTCCGCCACGTCTCCAGCCAAGCCGGCTACTACGCCAATCCGCGCGTGGCGGGCAGCGGCGTCGACGAGCGCATGCCCGCCTACACGCTGCTGGGCGCGAGCGGTTCGTACCAGTGGGAACACCTGACGCTCGGCCTGAACCTGGAGAACATCACGAACAAGCGCTATCTCTCCGGCGTCGCGCCCGAGCTGATGACGAGCCCCTCCAGCATTGGGCGCTACTTCATCGGCGCGCCGCGCACGGTCGTGGTCTGGGCGAGGATGGAGCTGTGACGCGCCCCCCGCTGGCCCGGTCCGGCGGCGCGGCGGTCCTGCTCACGATCGCCGCCTGGGCCGCGGCGCTGCTGGGCGGCTGCGCGCCGCTGACGCGGTGGGCGGAGCCGCCGATGCGCCTGCGCCTGATCGGGGAGACCGTCCTTGCGCGCGTCGACGGCGACCCGCTGCGGCGCCACCTGGGCGGCATCTCCGGCCTCGACTACGACCCGGTCCAGGACACCTGGTATCTGCTCAGCGACGACCGGTCCGACGAGGCGCCAGCGCGCTTCTACACGGCAACGATGCGATGGAGTGCCAATGGCATCGAGGATGTGCGCGTGACAGGCCTCACGACGCTGCTGCGGCGGGATGGCCAGCCGTATCCGAACCGCCTCGCGCCGGCGCATCCGGGCGAGCCGGGCCCCGAGATCCCCGATCCCGAGGCGGTCCGCCTGGACCCGCGCAGCGGACGGCTGCTCTGGTCCAGCGAAGGCGACCGGCCGCGCGGCATCCAGCCCTTCATCCGCTGGTCGGACCGGGACGGGCGCTTCGCTGGCGAGCTGCCGCTGCCCGAGCGTCTGTGCGTTCATCCTGACGAGCCTCGCGGCGCGCGGGACAACCTCAGCCTGGAAGGGCTGGGCCTGGCGGCGGACGGCACGGTGTGGGCCAGCATGGAGGCGCCGCTGATCGAGGACGGCGAGCCGCCGACGCTGCGCGCCGGCGCGCTGACCCGCTTCACGCACCTGGACCGGCAAGGCCACGTGCTGGGGCAGTACGCCTACCCGGTCGATCCCATCCCGCTGGCGCCGACGGGCGGCCAGCACCGCGCCGACAACGGCGTCAGCGAACTGCTGGTCACGCCCGCGGGCACGCTGCTCGTGCTGGAGCGGTCGGGCCGCGAGGTCGCCGAGCGCGTCTTCGCGTTCCACGTGCGGCTCTACGAGGCGCGCCTCGACGGCGCGACCGATGTCGCGCAACTGGCGTCGCTGCGCGGCGCGGACGTCGTGCCGATGCGCAAGCGGCTGGTGCTGGACTTGCAGACCGCCGGCGTGCTAGGGCCGATCGACAACCTCGAAGGCATGGCCTGGGGACCGGTGCGGCCGAATGGCCGGCGCACGCTGGTGATGATTTCCGACGACAACTTCTCGCCGCATCAGCGCACGCAGGTGCTGGCCTTCGAGGTGGATCAATGAAGGACGAGGATCTGGAAGCGCTGCTCGGCGCCTGGCTGCAGGCGGCGGGCATGGGGGACCGGGCGGCGTTCGAGCAGCTGTACCGCCATTTCCGCCCGCGGCTCACGCGCTTCATCCAGCGCTGCTGCTCGCGTCCGCACCTGGCGGAGGAGGCGGTCAACGACGCGCTCTGGGTGGTCTGGCGCAGCGCCGCGCATTTCCGTGGCGAGTCGCGCGTGACCACCTGGGTCCATGGCATCGCCTACCGCTGCATGCTCAAGGCGCTGCGGGACCGCGAGAACGCGCAGGAGATCAACGCGTCGGCCGTGCCGGAGGCGGAACTGATCGAGGCGGAGCCGGCCTTCGACGACGGGCCGGATCGCGAGCTGCGGGACTGGGTGAACCGGGGACTGGCCGAGCTGCCGCTGACGCAGCGCACGACGCTGGAGCTGGCTTACTGTCAGGGCGAGTCCTGCGAGGAGATCGCCCGGATCATGGGCTGCCCCTCGGGCACGGTGAAGGCGCGGCTGGTGCGCGCGCGCGAGAAGCTGAAGGACGTGCTGCCGGCGCTCGCGCAGGCGGCCATCGGCAGCCGCGCCGGCTAGCGCGCTCGAGTCCGAGCCCGAGCCGCGCCCGGGCCGCGCCCGGGCGGATCGGCGGCATCGGCGCATTCGTTTCGAGGCACCGGTCTTCGCGTCCGTCGCGCGGACGTCATCCCCGCGTGCCTATCGTCATTCCCGGCCGAACTCCAACCACCCACCACTCGGCCAGGGAGCCCACCATGACGACCCCTCTTGCGTCAACGACGTCTGCAGCGACCGGGAAGATCCCTGGTCACGCCGCCTCCGTTTCCCCTCTCATCACCGGCTGGCGCCGCGAGGCCGCGCTGCGGCTGGGCGCCGGCCTCGATGTCGCGCGGCATTTCGGCGAGACCGGCCTGATCGAGCTCGACGGGCAGCCACTGTCGCTGCACCCGCTGGGCGAGGAACCCGCCGGGCCCTGGCTGGCCGTCACGCGCGCGGCGCGGCCGGCGGCCGTCGCGGAGGAGGTCTGGTGCGATGCGCTGCTGCTCGCCACGGGGCAGACGCTGGTGGCCTCGCACGCGGCCTTCGGACTGAACGATGACGGCGAGGCCGTGCTGATCCTGCGCACCGCCGCCGGGCATGAGCATCCCGATCTGCTCGCGGTTGAACTGGCCGGGCTGCTGCAGCTGCGGCAGGCGCTGCTCGAGGGCGTGCAGGCGCCCGCCGCGGCGCCGGTGATCC
Organism: Roseateles sp.; assembly: GCF_039595595.1. Lineage (GTDB taxonomy): Bacteria > Pseudomonadota > Gammaproteobacteria > Burkholderiales > Burkholderiaceae_C > Roseateles. The sequence goes on from NZ_JBCNLG010000018.1 coordinate 12,824, forward strand.
ACACAGGCGCCGTGGAAGCGGCGCCCGGCGGCGGTGATGGCGGTGGCGCGGCCGGCGCGCCCTTCCTGGAGGCGCCCGAACGGGTGCTCGTGCGCGTCCACGAGGCGCTGTTGCAAGCGGGTCTGCCCGCCGAGGAGGCGCTGGCCGGCGCGCGCAGCGGCGCGTTCACGCTGGACGGGCAGTCGATCGGTCTGGCCTGCGAGGACGAGACCGGCACGCTCGTGGTGGTCGCCGATCTCGGTGCCGAGGCGCTCGACACGCCCGAGCGGCGGCGGCTCGCGCTGCAGGCCAACACGACGCTGATGGTCTTCGCCGGCGTCGCCGTGGCCCGCGAGCGCGGCCGCGCGCGGCTGATGTCGCGCTGCCCGGTCGACGGCCGCAGCGCCGTCGACTTCGCCGACAGCTTTGCCGCCTGGCTGCGCGACTTCGCGCGCCTGGCCCGCGCCACATCCGATTCCCGCGACACCGCATCCCGCGACACCGCGTCGCGCGACGCCGCCGCCGCGCATTGAAGGAGGGACGCAGACATGTCCGGATCCATCACGCCTTCGACATCCACCCGCATTGAATCGTTCCGTCTGCCCGCCGATGCCGACGCGTCCGTGCCCGGCACCTCGGGCACCGCGGGTGCCGCGGCTGGCGCCGCGCCCCCGGCGCTTGAGCGGCCGCATAACGCGCCGCCGTCGCGCGGGTCCGTGCCTCTGGCGTCCTCGGGCGGCGAGGAGACGCGCGAGCGCCGGCCATTGCCGGAACTCGTCGGCACGAGTCCGAACCGCTCGCTGCTGGGGGAAACGCCCAGCCTGTCGGACTCGCGCGAGTGGTCGTCGCGACGCCTCGAAGTCCTGGCGCGGGAGCGCGGCCTGAGCGGCCCGCTCTCGGCCACCCCTTCCGACATCGGACGGCAACTGCGGGCCGAACCGACCTTCAACCTGTCCCGTCCCGCCGCGCCCGAGCGCAGCTGGCGCTCCGTCGCGAGCGCGATCTCCGGCGAGGTCGCCCGCCTGGCCGGCGTGGCGGGCCGTGAGGCGGTGCGCACGCTCGGGTCCGTCGTTCCGCCGCTGCCCGAGGCGCGGCTGGCTGGCGTGGTGGCCGGGCACGCCATCCACCAGACCGTCGCGGTGGCGCTGCCCACCTTCGCGCGGGAGATGCTCGCCAACGCGGTGAGCCACGCGCTGAGGCACGCGCCGGCGCCGGCCGTGATGGGTCTGCAGGCCGCGGTCGGCATGACCAACGTGGTCTTGCAGGTGGTGCGGGAGCTGCGCGAGCGGCGCAATCCCGACGAGGCGGCGCGCGCCTACCACTCGCTCACCCCCGAGCAGTGGCAGGCGAAGACGCCTGGCGAGCAGCAGGCGATGCGCGATCACACGGCCAAGATCTCGCGGCTGTTCACGGTGCTGCAGGCTTCGTCGTCCTTCACCAACCTGATGCTGATGCATCACGGGTTCCAGCAGGGCGACCGTGCGGCCGCGCTGCAGCCGCTGACCAACGAGCTGAAGGTCGGCGTCTATGCCGCGATGCGGGACGGCCTGCAGGCCAGCTTCAGCATGGTCAAGGTGAACAAGCCCCCGGCGCCCGAGGGCGGCGGCCCGCAGCCGGAGCTGGCGGCCGGCATGTCCGGTGCCGCGCAGGCGGCCGCCGTGGCCACCTACGCGGGCGTGAACGTGGTGAACAACTTCCTTGGCGACGCGTTGAAGGGGGCGTGGGTGCCGGATCGAGGCGCGGCGGCCGCGGTGCTGCTCGGGCAATCCACGGCCATGGGCGCGGGCGACGCCTGGCGTGTGGCGGCCGGAACCGCCGCCATCAGCGCGCTGACCAACACCCTGGGCGAGACGACGGACTGGTTCCAGCGTCTGCAGCTCTTCGCCAACCAGACGCCCGGCGCGACGCAGGAGTGGGCGCCGGTGCGCACCGGCACGGACCGCGGCCGCGTGCTGGATCAGGCGCAGGCGCGGACCGCGCTCGCCAACACGCTCTTCTCGGCGCTGACCGCCGCGGGGCAGGGGATGGCGCACAGCCAGTTGCCGCCCGCCGTGCAGCAGTTCATCGGCAACGTCGGCGCGGCGGCCCTGGGCGCGATGCTCGATTCACCGATCACGGGCCTGTGGCAGGCGCAGGAGGCGGTGCGGGCCAATCCCGTGCCGCAGGCGCCCGTCGATCTGGAGCTGGGGCAGCGTCCGGACTCGCCGCGTCTGCCGTCGAGCTCGGCCTCGTCGGTGGCGGACATTCCGGTGCCGCAGCAGCGCCGGCCCCGCGTCAACGTCACCGAACTCGATTGAAGAAGCCATGACCGGCCCTGTCCGATCCACCGCGGCAGGCGCGCCATCGCGCGGGCCACACCCGGCCGCAGGCCGGCAGCCGCCGCCGGCATCCGCCACGCAGACTCATCCCGCGGCGGGATTTCCCGGACTGGATCAGGCGCCGGCGCGACCGGCCGGCCCTTCCGGTGCCTGCGAGGCCGAGAGCGCGTCGGCGGCCGCGCAACGGCGCGCGTCATTGCCTATGTCGAGGAGGACGGGGACCGCGGCGATGGCGGTCTCATCGACAGGCGCGCCTCTGGCGGCGTCACCGTCCGTCCAGCTGAGGTCGCTCGCGGAAGAGCTCTCCCGGCTGGAGACGGAGCGGACCGCGCTGCAGGCGCGCCTGGCCGAACTGCAGGAGCAGCGCCAGGACACGCGTGTATCCGGCGCGGGCGAGCGGAGTGACGAAGTTGGCCGTCTTCAGTCGCGCGCCGATCACGCGCGCGGCCAGGTGGCCTCGCTGCAGGCCAGGCATGACAAGGAGTCCGGCGAACTGGCCGACGTCGAGCGCAAGCTGGCGTCCGCGCGGCGGCAGCTCGAGGGCCTGACGCTGGCGGCTGAGACGCGGCCGGCTCAGCCAGCTCGACCTGCGCGTGCGCGGACGGGCCGGCGTGGCGGCGCCAAGCTGGCGAGACCGACGCCGGCGGCCGCGAAGCCGGATCCTCGCAGTCCCGCGGAGGTCCAGGCTCAGGCGCGCATCAAGCAGCTGGAGGGGGAACGCGACAGCCTCAAGACGCAGATGGAGGCGGCCAGCCGCCGCGTGGCGGAGGCGCGCGCGGCGTTGAAGCGCGATACCGACTTCGCGGCGCTGGTGCTGGATCCGCGTTCCTACGAGCCGCGGATCGAAGAGGCCGTCGCCACCAACCTCAACCGGTTCCTGGCGCATTATGAGCTCCCCGCCATCGATCGGGTGCCACAGGGTGAGGACACCCGGCATGCCAGCTACCTGGACATGTTCACCAACGTCGACGACGGCCCGCGGCGTCTGGACGAGCCGCTGCTGGAAAACCCGGCGCACAGCTTCTCGGCGTTCTCCGCGCTGTACAGCACCTTGTGGCCCGGCCGCGTCAACGAGAGCCTGCTGAGGAATCTGCTTGGCGGCGACATGAGCGCCGTGATGGCGGCTGTGCGCGCGGGCGGCGAAGGCCTGGGGAAGGCGGTCGGCCGGCATGTGGCGGCTCAGTTCGCGGAGGAGATGAGAGGCTGCGCGGGCGCGGCCGCCGCCACGGGCACGCCCGACGGCACGACGGCGCGCCGCGTGAGGATGCCCAGCGGCAACCGGGTGACGCAGACGGCGCTGGCCGAAGGTCGCGCGCGAGCCCGCGATCTGGTGCCGCTGCAGGAACTGCCGGCGCATCGCGGCCGCATCGTCGTGGGTGCGATCCAGCAGGCGACGTCGATGATGAAGACCATCGCCGAGGAGTACCTCGCGGCGTGTGGCGACGTGCAGCGGTCCCAGTCCGCGCTGGACGGCGCGTTGAAGGACCAGAGCGCCCTGGTTGCGCGCGGTGAGCAGTTGACGAGCGAACTCGGCGCCGCGCAGGCGATGCTCAGCGGCCTTCGCGAGGAGCGCCGGCAGCGGGACGCCGCGCAGCCGGCGCAATCCGGGCCGCCGGCCTCGCGCGATGCCGGGCCCGATGCGGCCATTCCGCAGCTCCCGGTGGCGGCCGGGTTCTCGGCGCCAGATGCCGAAGCTCGCAGGATGCGGCTGCGCGGTGACGTGGACCGGTACGAGGCGCACGCCGGGGAAGCGCGCAGCCGCGTCGATCAGACCGCGCGGGACATCGGCAAGACGCAGACCGAGCTGCGGCGCATCGAGCAGGCGCATGAGGCGGCCGTCGCGGCGCTGGCGCGGGAGGCCGCGAATGCCAGCCGCGAACGCGAGGAAGCCCGCGAAGCGCTGACCGGGCTGCGCGAGCGGCTCGCCGTGACGGAGGGCCGGATCGGCGAGCTCCGCGAGGCCCTGCATCAAGCGCCGGCGCGCCGCGCTGCGATCAGCGATCTGGCCTGGGAGCGCGCCATCGACCGCCATGTCGGGATCAGCGACGAGGCCATGCGGGAACGCGCGCCGGAGACCGGCCATGTGGGCAGCTACGACTCGCTGGTGACGCTGTCGCGGGTGGTCGCCGACCTGCATGCCCATGTGTCCTGGCATGCCGACCTGCGGCCCGTGCTGGCGGCGCGCAACCGCCGCGAGTTCGACAGCGCCGTGGCCCGCGTGCCGGGCGGCGTGACCGATCTGGTGTTCGACCACGGCCGCCAGGTGGGACGCGGCTTCAGCAATGCGCTGGATCGCACCGAGCGCGCGACGCCGCTGCAGCACAGCAGCTACTCGCTGGACTTCGTGCAGGGCAGGGTGGTGGTGTCGCACCTGCATCCCCATGTGCCGCGGCGCACGCTGCAGGCGGCGGAGCTGGGCTAGAGGGGACGAAATCGGTGCTCAACGGTCATCGAGAACATTGCCTCCCACGCGCTCGCGCAGCGGATGCGTGTCATAGACGATGTGCATCCTGTCGATGCGGTCGCTCCCCGCGTGGAACTCAAACAGATCCACGCAGTTGAAGCTGACGACGCGACCATCGGCGAGCGTCCAGTCGTATCTGAAATAGGCGGCGGCACGAGCCATTTCTTCGGTTGGCTGCACGGTGAAGAACAGGTCGTGCACGGTGATCACGCTTTGCCGCGATGCCTGTGCGAGCCTGGGAAAGAAGTCGCGGGCCGCCATTTCACCCAGGAACGGTGAATGCACCAAGCCGTCGACTTCAAACGCATCGATCATCGCCGCGGTGTTTCCCGCTTGCAGCTGCGTGAGATAGTGGCGGACCGTATCGAGCTGACGTTGATGCATTTCCATCCTTCATGAGTTCAGGGCACACGATCCTTTCAGACGCGGCGTCCGTGAACAAGCGGGAAGGGACGCCAATCCATCAAGGCCGTTTATGAATCTGCGCCATCTGCAGTACCTCAGGCTGGTGATCGAGCAGGGCAGCTTCGCGGCTGCGGCGCAGGCGGGCGGGGTGACTCAACCCGCGATCAGCCACGGCATGAGGCAGTTGCAGCAGCAGTTTGCCGAGCCTCTGTTCGTCCGCACGGGACGGCAGCAACGCCCCACCGAGGCCGCATTGAGGCTGGCTCGTGAGGGGGCGCTGCTGGAGCAGCAGGTGCATGCATTGACCGCATCGCGCAAGGCGGCGGTCAGACGCGACGTCCTGCGAGCCGGGATGACGCCGTCAGCCGCGCTGGTCTGCGGGCCGGCTCTTTATTCGGCATGGTGCGGCGGTCATCCCCATCGGCGTCTCGACATGAGGAGTGAGGACGAAGGACGCATGCTGGCCGAGTTGCAGGCGGGCCATCTTGACTTGGTGCTGGCTCCGCGTCCGCGCGGTTTCCTGGCCGCTGGCCTGGCATGCGAGCCGCTGTATCGGCTCGCGCCGTTGGCGTACGTGCGTCGCGCACACCCCCTGGTTGCGGCTCAATCACTGGCGGAGCTCGGGCTCGCTCAATGGGCCATCGTCGGCCCGAGCGTCCGCGGGCCCGTCAACGTGCTGCGGGAGGCATTCGCCGTGCGGCGCCTGGCACCGCCGCGGGTGGCAGCGTCCTGCCCGGACTTCTCGAGCCTGGTCCAACTGCTCACGCAAAGCGACCTCATTGGCGTGATCCCTCATCCGGCGCTCCTGAGCGCCGTGCCTGCGGGCCAGCTCGTGCCGCTTCGTCTTCGTGAGAGTCTCCCGACCTACGAGATGCATCTCTTCACGCCCGTGCGGATGCGCCGGGCCGCGGCACCGGTCGTCGCCGGGCTGAAGCAGGCGTTGGCATCGAGCTCAGCCCAGGACCCGCATCAGCCAGCCATGCGATGACTTCAGGCAGGGCCGCGGCATTCATTCGAGCGGGTCTGGCGAGACGGCGCATCACTGCGCGATCGGATCGGCGGCCAGCAGCTCGATGAAGCGCCGCGGGCCGGTGTCCAGGTTTCCCGCCGATTCGGCATCGCCGCCGGAGCGGACCTCGGCGGTGAGCCGGCCAGTGGGCACGCCGCGGCTGGCGAGTATCGCCTCGGTGCCGCGGGCCCAGCCCAGCGCCTGGTTGCGGCCCTTCGCCGCCGCAACGGCATTGACGGGCGAGTTGGCGCGGATGCCTGCCTCGACGCGCACCCGCACCGCCGGCGCGCGCGCGAGCACCTCGCCGGCGCGCTCCACGAAGCGCCGGAAGCGCGGCTGCAGCGCATCGCGGCGATCGACCGCATCCGCCGCGTCGATGCGCACGCGCACCTGGTTGCTGGCCGTGCGCATCACCTCCACCTGGCCGTTGTCCAGCGCCAGTTGCTGCAGCTCCCGCGCCACCGCCGCCATGTCCGGCGACCAGACGTGTCCGTCCTTGACGTCGAGCGGCGGGGCCGGCGGTGGCACCGGGATCGGCGCCGGCGCGGCGGCGGGCGGCTCTGGCGGCGGACGCCGGGACGCGCAGCCGGTCAGGCCGGCCCCCAGCGTGAGCAGCGCCAGCAGCGCCAGCCGTTCAATCACGCGCGCGGCCCGCCGGTCGCGGCCCGGGGCGCGAAGGGAGCGATGGTGTGCATTCATCTGGCAACTCCGGATCGTTGAAACAGCCTGGCCTCAGGGCCGGCGGGGACCGCGACGGGCGCGGCCGCTCATCCCGACACGACCTGGCCCAGCGACCCCAGCGTGCGGTCGAAGGTCCAGAGGTCGTCGGTGGCCTGGCACAGGAACTCGCGCACCGGCTGCAGCTTGCGCATGGCCTCGTCGGCGAGCGCGTCGTTGCCGGGCTTGTACTCGCCCATCTGCACCAGCGGCTCGATCTCGTCGTACTTGGCCATCAGCGCCCGCAGGTGGCCCGCGGCCGTCTGGTGGTGCTTGGGCACGATCTGCGACATCACCCGCGACAGGCTGCCCAGCACGTCGATCGCGGGGTACTGGTTGCGCGCGGCGATCTTGCGCGACAGGATCATGTGGCCGTCCAGGATGCCTCGCACTTCCTCGGAGATCGGGTCGTTGCCGCTCTCGTCCTCGTACAGCACGGTGTACAGCGCGGTGATCGAGCCGCGCGCACCCATGCCGGCGCGCTCGAGCAAGCGCGGGATCTCGGCGAACACCGAGGGCGGAAAGCCGCGCCGCGCCGGCGGCTCGCCCGCCGCCAGGCCGATCTCGCGCTGCGCCCGCGCGAAGCGGGTCAGCGAATCCATCATCAGCAGCACCTTCAGGCCCTGGTCGCGGTAGTACTCGGCCACCGCGGTGGCCACGTGCGCCGCCTTCGCCCGCTCGCTCGACGAGCGGTCGGACGTCGCGCACACCACCACCGAGCGCGCCATGCCGGCCTCGCCCATGATGAGCTCGATGAACTCGCGCACCTCGCGGCCACGCTCGCCGATCAGCGCGATGACGCTGACGTCGCATTGCGTGCCGCGCGCCAGCATGCCCATCAGCGTGGACTTGCCGACGCCGGCCGGCGCGAAGATGCCCATCCGCTGCCCTTCGCCCAGCGTGATCAGTCCGTCGATCACCTTGACCCCGGTCGGCAGCGGCCGCTCGATCATCTCGCGCTCCATCGGCGTGGGCGGCAGCGCGAACACCGGGCGCGATTCGGTCGTGCGCACCGGGCCCTTGCCGTCGATCGGCCGGCCCAGGCTGTCGATCACGCGGCCCAGCAGCGCATCGCCGACCGGCACCGACAAGACCTGACCCAGTCCCACCACGCGGGTGCCGCCGCGCACGCCCAGGATCGACCCGAACGGCGACAGGATGCTGCGCCCGCCGGCGAAGCCCACCACCTCGGCCGTCTGCAGTACGCCGCCGTCGTCGTCGAGCACCTCGCACAGCTCGCCCAGCCGCGCGTCCAGGCCGCTCACGCGCATCAGCGTGCCCACCACCTCCGTGACCTTGCCGGTGCGGCCCACCATCGTGGCCGAGGCCAGCTCGGCCTCCATCAGCTCGGTGAATCCCTGCAATGCCTTCATCCGGCGCTCCTGATTCAGTGCTCGACGAGTTCGTCGTCGTGAAGCGTTTCCTCTGCGGCCTCAGCCCCGGCCTCGGCGTCATCGACGCCATAACCATGTTGATCGCCATGAGCGCCATGAGTCTCATGAGCGCCTTCATCGCCCTCGCCGGCGTCGGTCAGCGGCAGGCTGGTCGCCAGCGCCTTGCGCACTGCGCGGTCCATCGCTGCGCGCAGCCCGTCGAGCTGGGTCTGCAGGCTGGCGTCGAGGATGCCGACCTCGGATTCGAAGACACAGCTGCCGGCGCGCAGCGCCGGGTCGACGCTGACCTCGATGTGCAGGCCATGCGTCTGCAACGCCTTCAACGAGTCCAGCGCCGCGCGCGCATGGGCGTGGTCATCGGCGCTGACGCGCAGGGCCAGCGTGCTCGCGCCGCGCGCGAAACTGCGCACGCTGCGCAGCGCGCGCTGGTACAGCGCCGCGCGTTCCTCCGTGTGGACGATGCGCTCCACCGCGCCGGTGACGATGGTCGCCAGCTTCTCGTGCATGCCGCGCAGCACCTGCGCGTTGTCGATCGCCTGCACCGTCTGGCGCTCGTGCCATTCCAGCGCGGCCTGGCGCCGGCCGGCCTCGCAGGCCTCGACGCGCAGCCGCTCGGCCTCGGCGCGGGCCTGGGCCAGCAGACGGTCCGCCTCCTCGCGCGCATCGGTCATCAGCTTCGAGGCCTCTTCGCGCGCCTGCGCCAGCACCGCGTCGCGCTGCTCGTCCATCGCGCGGCGCAGCGCGTCGAGTTCCGCGGCGCCGTCGAGTTCAGCGGCGCGCAGGATGCCGTCCTCGGCCCCCAGTCCGCCCAGGCGGTCCGTGCCGCCGCCATGCAGCCAGATCATCATGTCGGTTCCTTCGCGAAGAGCGCGTCCAGGCGGGTCAGGCCCTCGAGCGCGCAGGCGTGTCGCACCGGCACCTGATGCCGGCCGCCGGGCACCGGCCAGCGCGCCGGCAGCGCGAGCCGCACCAGGCGGCGCAGACCGCGATGCGGCCACGCGCCCGCGAGCGCCAGATCGGCGTAGCCGACGCAGGCCCATTGGATCGGCGACCAGGCCGCCACCTGCGCCGGCACCACCGCGCCCTGGCGCGCGGATTCGCGCAAGGCCGCCATCGCGGGGCCCAGCGCGCCTTCGAGCGCCTGACGCGCGCGGATCTCGACGCAGCAGCGCAGCACGCCGGGCCGGCCCGCCAGCGCCACCGCGCACAGGCGCGACAGCAGCCCCAGCCGCCCATGCAGCGCCAGGCGCCCGCCTGGCGTCGCGAGCAGGCGCGGGTCGGGCAAGGGCCCGCACCAGCGGCGGTACAGCGTGAGCATCAGCCGGCGCCGCGACGGGCCGTCCGGCACCTGATCGAGCGCCGGCCGCAGCGCGTTCAGCGCCGCCCACCCGTCGTCCATGTCGTCGGGCAGGCGATCGAGGCGGCGCTGGAACACGAGCGCGAGCCGGGCCAGTTCGCCGGGGTTCGCGGCCGTGGCGGCCGAGGCCGCCGTCATGGCCGGAGCAGGCGTCAGTGTGGCGTTCATCGCGAGCCTCAGGTCGCGGCGGCCTGCGCCGCGCCGGCCGCGGGGGTGCCGGCGCCAGGGGCCGGGGGTGCCGCCACCGGCGCGGCCGCCGCGGTCTCGATCGCGCCCGGCCGCAGCCGGCGCGCCAGCGGCTCGGGCAGCCACTCCGGCTTCTTCCACGCGACCCCGGCAGCGCCGCCCAGGCCGAGCAGCGCCAGCGCCGCCGCGATCCAGATGCCAAAGCCGCCGGGCGCGGGCGGGGGCGGCGGGGCGATCATCGCGCCGGCCACCAGCGTCACCGAGACGTTGTCGTAGGACAGACCCTCGACGCTGCGCGCGACCATGTTCTTGATCGCCGGCGTGAGCGCCGTGAGGTTGGCCTGCGGCCGGTACTTCACGAACACCGACGCGCTGGAGGGCTTGGCCTCCTGGGCCATCGGATCGTTGTTGGGCAGCACGATGTGCACGCGCGCGGTCACCACGCCGTCGATCTGGCTCAGCGTCTCGGACAGCTCCTGAGAGACGCCGTGGATGAATCGCACGCGCTCTTCCGTCGGCGACGAGATCAGCCCCTCCTTCTTGAACATGTCGCCCAGGCTGACGTGCTTGTCCTGCGGCAGGCCCTGCGCGCGCAGCACCGCCAGCGCGCGCACCACGTCGGCCTCGTCGACCTTGACGCTCCAGGTCTTGCCGCCATCGGGCGTCTGCTTGCCGGCGGCGATGCCGCTCTCCAGCAGCGCCGACACCATGTGGTTGGCGTCAGCCTCGGACTGCTTGGTGTAGAGGTCGGTGTCGCAGGCGGCGAGGCACAGCGCCAGCGCGGTGCCGAGCAGCAGGCGCAGCCAGGGCCGGGCGGCGCGGTCGTTGAAGGGGGAAGGCATGTCGGAACTCCCTGGGTCCGTTCGTCGCGGCCGGACTGCGCCGGCCCCGCGACGCGTCACTGGTTCTTCATCAGCGTCTGCAGGCCGCTCTTGCTGCTCTGCGCGACGTACACGCCGGCGTTGAACTGCACCTGCACCATCGCCAGCTGATAGCTGAGCGAGATGTGGCGCGAGGCCAGCTCGCCCGGATTCAGCGCCGGCGCCTGCTGCGAGAACGCGCGCACGCTGTCGAAGGTCTGCCGCAGCACGCCTTCCTGCGCCTCGATGAAGTGCGAGACCGGCGAGCGCTCGCCGACCTCGGTGCCGTGCGGCGCGGGCGCGGCGGGATGCTCCAGCATCAGGCGCTGGAAGCGGTCGGACAGGCCGCCGAGCGCATCCGGCGCGGCGGCGGCGCGATCCAGGACCTGCGTCGGGGCGGCGCCGGACACGGCGCCGATGGCGGGGACAGTCATGCGGTTCTCCTGCGGGGTGGCTTCGGGCGCGCGCCGCTTCAGGCGCGCAGCAGCGGCGCGTGCGGCAGCGAGCGCGGGTCGTAGTCGGCGAAGCTGGTGGCGGCCGAGGCGTCGGGCTCGGGCTCGCCGACGTTGACGTCCTTGCCCAGCAGCAGCCGCACCAGGCTGCGCGCCTCCTGCGTGGAGTCGCCCTCGATGACCTCGTGGGCGCTGACGCTCCAGGCCGGATCGCCGACGGCGAACTGGCAGAAGGCCATCAGCGCGCGGCCCAGGCTCCAGTTCCGCGTGTTGGCGTCGAGGTTGTTGAGCGTGCGGATCGCGTCGTGCCAATGGCCGCGGCTGATCGCGATCCAGGCCTCGAAGGTGTCGAGCTCGGTCAGGTGGGGGCGCAGCTGGCGCACCGCCACCAGCACCGTCTCGGCATCCTCGGTGCGCTTGTGCGTGATGCCGAGGCTGACGACCTCGATGAGGGCGCGGACGAAGGGTTTGCGGTGAAAGGTCGGATCCATCTGTGTGCTCCTGGGGAAGTGCCTGTCCTGAACGGACGCGTGTCCGCTCGGGACAGGCACGTCGCGTGCGAGGACGCGGCGTGCCTGGCGAGGGCCCCGCAGGGCCCCCGCGCGCGGGACATCAGAACAACATGCCGGTGGTGCGGCCGTTGAAGATGTTGAACAGGTTCACGCCTTGGGTGAGCTCTTTCTGCGACAGGTTGGGGCCGCCGTAGGTCTGGGCCCAGTTCAGCGCATCGGCCTGCGTGAACGGCTGGTTCAGGCTGGTGAACGGCTGCTGCGCGAACGAGGCGTTGTACGGCGAGGCCACGCCGCCGGCATACGGCTGCTGGAACGCGGTGAACGGCTGCTGCGCGTACGACTGCGTGTAGGGCGAGGCGTACGGCGAGGCCGCGAACGGCTGCTGGCCGGCGGGGAGGCCGCCGCCCAGGCCACCGAGGCCACCGAGGCCGCCGCCGAGACCACCGCCCAGGCCGCCGCCCAGCTGGCTGGCCACCGAGTTGGCCAGCGGGTTGGCCGCGCCCAGGCCGCCCAGGCCGCCACCGCCCAGCGCCTGCAGCAGCGGGGTCAGCGCCTGCAGCAGCTGGACCACGCTCTGCAGGATGCCCTGCAGGCCCTGGCCGGCGCCTTGCGGGCCGCCGAGGCCGGGTGCGCCCAGGCCGGGAGCGCCCAGGCCCGGAGCGCCAAGACCCGGGGCGCCCGCGCCGGGCAGGCCGCCGAACTGGCTCTGCTGCGCCTGCAGCAGGTTCTGCAGCAGGCCGGTGCTGAACTGCATCAGCGTGGAGGCGATGTCCATCGTGCTGGACAGGGCCGAGCCCAGCGGCGATTGAGGCGCCGCGTACGACGAGACCGAGGAGGTCGGAGGGATCGAGAAGCTCATGGTGTGAGTCCTTTCAAGCGGGTTGTGCGAGCGTTCCGATCAGTACAGGCGGACCGAGGTCGGCATGTTCTGGAAGGTCGTGGAGACGTTGTCCTTGAACGACTGCGGCACTTGCGGCACGTTGTCATTCAGGCCGCGCAGCAGCAGGCCGGCGAGCGAATCGGCGCGCACGTTTCCGAAGATCTCGCCCTTCAGGCCGCTCGGGCCCGGGTTGGCGTCGGCACCCTTGAGCACGTCGCGCAGGTCGTCGGCGCTGATCAGGCCGTCGCCGCGCTGGTCGCCGCGATGCTTCTGGCGGATCTGGAACGCGTTGTCGAGCTTGGTGAACAGCTCGGGCTGGCTGAGGATCAGCTTGGCGGCGTCCTTCATGTCCTGCGGCGCGGCGGTGCCGTCGGGCATCTTGCCGCTCTTCACGATGGCTTCCAGCTCGGGCTTGCTGACCATCTTGTCGCCCGAGGCGAAGAAGCTGTTGCCGTACTTGGCCAGCGTCTGCAGCGCTTCCTTCTCGCCGACGCTGAAGCTGACCGTCTGCATCGCGGCGGTGGTGTCGCCCTTGCCGATCTTGCCGTCGGCGTGGCCCTTGAAGCCCTGCGCCTTGGAGTCGGCGGTCTCCAGCGCCTTGAAGTCGTCCGGATGGTCGAGCATGTACTTGGCGGCGGCGCGCAGCTCCGGCGTGTAGTTCGCCGACACCTGGAAGCGCTGCATCTCGCCGTTGGCGATCGCCTTCAGGTCATCCTTGGTGATGAACTTGTCCTTGCCGCTGGTGAGCTGGTCGAAGTTGCGGGCGATCTCGCGGGTCGCGCGGTCCTTGTCCATCTGCACGTTGCCGGCGGCGTCGAACTTGAGCTCGCCGGTCGGCGCGATCTGCGTCGGCACGTTGGGCGCGGCGCCGAAGGCGTTGGTCTGCGGCGCGTTCGGGAAGTTGCCGTTGGGCAGCGGCGCGCCGTTGGCCACGCCGCCGTTGGGCAGTGCCGCGCCAGGCAGCGCGCCGCCGCCCAGCATCTGCAGCAGCTGCTGCACCGCGCCGAACGGGTTCTGCAGCATCGGGTTGGCCAGCATCGGGTTGACGCCCGCGCCGAACGCGGGGTTCATGCCCAGCTGCGGCAGGAAGGGCTGCTGCAGGCCAGGCATGGGCTGCTGCGCGAAGGGATGACCGCCGAAGGCATTGGCCGGCAGGTTCGGCAGCATCGGCGTGCGTTGCAGACCCGCCATCAGCAGCGGCGAGATGGCGTTCAGCACGTCGCCGATCGAGCTCAGGACGTTGCCCAGCCGGCTCGGGTCCAGCGACAGGGGCACGGCGCCCAGCGGGCTGGACACGGCGGAGGAGGAGGTGCTGTCCAGGCCCAGCCGCATGTTGTAGCTGTTGACCTGGGATTGCTGCAGGGAATTGACGCTCATGAAGATCTCCCGTGGGAATGAGGAATGAATCGAGAACGGATTCGGATGGATGAGAGGGGGGTGGGACGTGGCGCTGCTTACGCGAGACCCTTGATCGCTTCGCCGATGGCCTTGAAGAGCTTGGCCAGCGCTTCATTCATCTTCACGACCATCTGGATGATCCCCATCTGCGTCTGGAACTGCATCTGCATCGCAGCCGTCTGCTGGATCTGGTCCATCATGGCCGAGCCGTCGGTGCCGGCGGCCTGGGTGCCCTGCGCGCTCAGCCCGGCGGCGCCGGACTGGAACATGTTCATGGTGTTGCCCATGCTCGCGCCGGTGCTGCCGCTGCTGCTGGTGCTGGGAATTGACATCGTCTGCTCCTGAGGGAATGCGGAAGGTCCGCGTTGGGTTGCGCCGCGGGATGCGGCTTGCTCGAAAAGGGGAGCCGGGACTGCGCCCCCGGGGGGATCAGTGGCTGGTCCGCAGACCGGCCAGGTAGGCGAGGACGCCGTTGGCGGCCTCGCGGGCCTGCTGGTCGGTGCTGGTGGCCAGCACGTTGTTCAACCAGTGCTTCCACTCCGGGTCGCCGCTGAGCATCATCGAGACGCCCAGGGCCACCTTGGAGTTGTCGTCGTCGGGCTGCTGCTCGATGCGGCGGCCCAGCGAAGTCTTGGCATAGGAGGCGTCGCCCCCCATCGCCACCGCGATGGCGCGGTGCATGACGTACATGGTCGGGTCCTCGAGGGTCATCTCGACGGCCTGGTGGACGATGGCCGCGTCCTCGCTGGCGCGATAGATCGCGCCGAGCAGGCCGATGGCCATGAGGTTGCGGTAGACCTCGGGGTACTGCGCGCCCGGCGCGGCGCCGTTGCTGGCGTGGATGTCGTGCATGAAGGGCCTCCGCGGGTCAGACGGCGAGCGACGCGTTGTGCAGCGTCTCCCAGATGTGGCGCACGATGCGCTGCGCGGCGTGGAAGGCCTCGATCAGCTGCGAGATCAGCTGGCGCTCGGCGGCGGCGGCGGTCTGCAGCAGGCCTTCGCTGCTCTTGGCCACGTCGGCGAAGTAGGACAGCATGGCGCGCGCGCGGTCACCGGTGGTGTCCTCGGTCAGCGACTTCTCCAGGTTGGCCAGGTCGCCGAAGACGGTTTGCTCGAGTTGCTCGTTCATGGTCGAAGTTGCTCCGTGAAAAAGATGGGGTCGGGTGAAAGTCCGGGTGGGGTCAACGGGCCGGCGGCGTCGGCGGATCGCTCAGTTCGCCGATGGACTCCGGGGTCAGGGAGAGGTGCTTGGCGCCATCGCGCGTCTGCACGTACTGCAGGCCGTCGGTGGCGAGCATGGCTCCCACCGGCACGGCGTCGGGGACCGGCGCGGGAGCGACGGCCACCTCGATGCCGCGCACCAGCGGCGCCAGGTCGGCGGCCACGCGCGTCGAGGCATCGCGCACCCGGTCGGGATAGGCCGCGCGGCCGCCGACGACGAACACGCCGTGGTCGCGGTAGCGCACCACCAGGCCGGGCGTGTCCAGCGCATCGGAGATGCTCTGGGCGATGTCGGCGGCCGAGGCGTACTGGTGCTCGATGCGCTCGGCCGGGAAGCGGTCCAGCACCTGGCGCAGCGCCTGCGCGGCGGCGGCGTCGGGCAGCAGGCCTTCGACGATCACGCGCTCGCCGGCGGCGCGCACGGTGATCTCCGGGATCGCGGCGCTGGAGACCGCCCGGTACACCTGGCCGACCAGCGGCTCGGGCTTGACCGCGGCGCGCGCCGCCTGCGCATGCCGCGAGATCACCGTGACCAGCAGGCCGCCGAGCGTGAGCGCCGCCACCAGGCCCCAGGCCAGCATGCGGCGGCTGCCCGTCGCGGCGGCCTCGATCACGGGCGCGGCCGCCTCGGCCACCGCGCGCGCCGGACGCATCAGCCGTTCCATCAGCTCGATGTCCGAGGGCCAGGCCGCGTCCGCGGGACCCACGCAGAGCACCACGTCGCCGAAGCGGCGCGGCTCGAAGTCGGCCATCGGCGCGCTCGCGCCGGCGGCTTCGTCCACGGCGGCGCCGGACGCTGCGTTCAGCGTGGCGCTGGGCGCGGCGTTCAGCGAGCCGTTCAGCGGGGAGGCGAGGGCGAGCACTTGACCGTTCTCCGTCAGTTCGAGGACCAGGGGTTCCGCGTGCCAGTCGACGAGCTGGATGTCGGCCTGCTCGTCCGCGGCGATGCGGTATGTCGATGCACTCAACGGTAGGTGGACCCCCGCATGCACGCCGGTCAGGACACGAAGCTGTTTCATGGATTGCGAACGCCTGCGCGTGGGTTGCGGACGGGGCGCTTCAACGCGCCAGCGGCGCGGCCGGCGCGCCCGGATCCAGTTCGCCGGCGGGGGGCTGCGGCAGGGCGGCCGCGGCGCTGCCGCCAACGAGCTTGGGCGTGATCAGGAACAGGCGCTCGGTGCGCGTGGCGCGGCTGCCGCTCCACCGGAACAGGCCGCCGACCAGCGGCACGTCCTTGAGCAGCGGCACGCCGGACTGCTGGTCGGTGCTGGCCTCGACCATCAGGCCGCCGATGAGCAGGCTCTCGCCCTCGCGCACATGGGCCTCGGTGCGGATCTCGGTCTTCTTGAGCACGGGCACCTGGTCGACCGAACTGGCCTCGAAGTTGCCGTCCTCGATGTAGAGCGAGAGCTTGATCTGGTTGACGCCGCCCGCGGACACCACCTGCGGCGTGACCTGGAGCAGGGTGCCCGCCTCGATCTGGTAGAGCTTCGCATCGAGGTTGCCGGCCACGCGCACCGTGGCCACGCGTTTCTCCTTCATCACCGCGGGCCGGTTGGCGACGCCAAGGACCGAGGGCTTGGAGACCACGCGGGCCTTGCCTTCGCCCTGCATCGCGTTGATGCGCAGCATCAGCTGCCGGCCGGCATCCGCGACCAGCGTGCCGATCGTGTAGGTGCCGTTGCCCAGCAGTCCCTGTCCGCCGCCGGTCTGCGGCGGCCCGCCGCCGGGCGAGGTCACCGACAGCTGGCCGCGGTTGCCCTGCACCGACCAGTCGATGCCCAGCGAGCGGGCGTTGTCCTCGCTGACGTCGATGATCATGGCCTGCAGCTCGACCAGCACCGGGCGCTGGTCCAGGCGCTGGATCAGCGCCTCGTACTCGCGCATGCGATAGGCGCGGCCCTGCACGATGACGGCGTTGGTGCCCTCGTCGGCCTCGAAGCGGGGCTGGTCCTCCTCGAAGTTCACCGGGCTGCGCAGCATGCGGCCGCTCTGTCCGGGCTTCTCGGCCGGCGGTCCGCCGGCCCCTTGCGTCGCCGAGGGCAGGTCCGGCACCAGTTTGCCGGCGCCGTACATCGACTGCATGGCCTTGATCTTCTGGTCGACCGGATTGGACGGCTGGCCCGTCACGGTGTCGGGCTGCATGCTCTGCGCCGCGTAGAGATTGCGCAGGATGGTGGCAACGCCGGGCACGTTGCTCTCGCCGAGCAGGCGGTCGTTGGCGGACGCGAAGCGCAGCGGGAACACGCGCACGACGCGCTCGTTGCCTTCGGCCGCGCCCAGGTCCAGCGAGTCCAGCGCCTGCGCGATGAGCTCGACATGGCGCGGCGGCCCGTAGGCCAACAGCGTGCGCTGCGCGTCGTTGAAGCGCAGCGGATAGCGCTTGTCGCCCAGGTTCAGCGAGTTCAGCAGCTCGGTGACCTCGCGCCGGCTGTAGCCCTTGAGCCGGAACATGCGGCTCTGGACCGCGCGGGCCGGATAGAAGTACAGCGCGGTGCCGTCGTCGTACCAGATCAGGCCATAGGCCTTGGCGATGGCGCTCAGGAAGACCTGCGGCGAGCTGTCGAAGCTGGCGTTGACCACGCCGTCCACGCCGTCGCCGACCACCGCCGGCACGCCCTGGCTGGCGGCGAAGTCCTGCAGCACGTCGGACAGGCGGCGGCTTTCGGCGCGATAGACGAAGCGGCGCTCCAGACGGCGATCGCTGCCGGCCGCGCGGGGGCGAGCCTTGGCGGCGGATGTCGCCGTGGATGCCGCCGCGGAGGAGGTCGCGGACGTGACCGCCGGAGCGGGCGCCATCGCGGATGCGGCGGACGTGGCGGATGCCGCGGGCGCGTTGGACGCGGCCGGTGCCGCGCCGCGCGCGTCCTGCGCCAGCAGTGTCGCGGGCGCGCTGCCCGAGCCCGCGACGGCGATCGCCACGCAGGCCGCGAGCGCGCGGCGCTGGAAGTGGGGCGCCCGCATCACAGCGGCTCCGCGTCGGGGTCGTCCTCGTCGGGCTCTTCTTCCTCGAAGAACTTGCCCAGCGCATCTTTCATCATGCCCTGGCCGCCCTGGAAGATGCCGGCCACCACCTGCTGGAAGGCCTTGGACTGGGTGATGTCGCCGCCGCCGTCATCGCTCGACGGCACGGGCGTGCTGCCGGGCGTCGAGGGGCTGGGACCGCCCACTCCATTGACACCATTCACCGACATGGTCAGCTCCTTCTTGTTGACGATCGGGAGGCTAGGGCGCGGCCCCGCGGTGAGGACCTGGTGACACGAAGCGGCGTGCGTCACGGCGAACGCGCGGACGTGGCCGGAGCGGGACGCTCCTCATGGACAGCGGCGCGCGCGCCGCCCGGCGCCGCCGCGTTCGCATCGGCGCACCGGTGTTCGCACGGCCGGGCCGCCGCCCGGGCCCGCTGCCGACACTGCCGGCGGGACCGGAGCGCGCCTCGCGCGGGAGTCCCTCATCCCACGTTCCTCAACCAGGAGTCCCTCATGCTGACTGCCCCCACGCTGGCCGCCGCCGGTTACCACGACCTCTTCGCCTCGCTGCAGACGGTGCAAGCCACCGTTCAGACGCAGGTCGAGCGCTTCCAGCGCCTGATGCTGGAGATCAAGCGCGTCAGCGCGCTGCGCCAGGACGACGACAGCCTGCGCAGCGCGGGCGAGATCGCGCTGAAGCTGCATCGCGTGCACACGCTGCTGTTCGGCGGCGCGCTGATGGCGCAGCCGGCGGCCTCGGCCGCGGCGGACGCGGAGGATGGCGCGGACGGTGGCGCAGACGATGGCGCGATCGACCTCGACGGGGCGATGGCCGAGTTCTCGTCGCTGCTGAGCCGCACGCAGCTTGCGTCGACCGAGGCGGAACTGCTCCTGGCGCAGGCCGGCGAAGAGCTGGCGGCGCTGCGCGGCGATGCCTGAAGGGCGCGCGGCGCTGCCGATCGTGCCGATCGTGCTGATGGCGCTGTGGGCGGGTTGCGCCGAGGCCGGCGTGCGCTATCGCTGCGAGATGCTCGACGGCAGCGAGCGGATCGCGCTGGAGGATCTGTCGGTGCGCTTCAGCGCGGCGGTGCGCCGCTGCGCGGCCTTCGAGGCCGCGGAGCTGCCCGCCCGCATCGACAGCGAGCCGGCCAGCCTGGCGTTCGCGCGGCCGCGGCCCTCGCCGATGCCCTGGCGGCCGGGATCGAACCGGCCGCCGCTGGCGCTGGGCGCGCCGCATCTGCAGCTGATGGTGCAGCAGGCCAGCCGCAAGCATGGGCTGGATCCGCGGCTGGTGGGCGCGCTGGTGCATGTCGAGTCGGCCTACCAGACGCAGGCGCGCTCGCCCAAGGGCGCGCTCGGCCTGATGCAGATCATGCCGGCCACCGGCGCGCGCTACGGCGTCGGCTCCACGCGCGAGCTGCTCGATCCCGCCACCAACATCGATGTCGGCGCGCGTTACCTGCGCGACCTCAACGAGATGTTCGACGGCCGCGTCGACCTGGTGCTCGCCGCCTACAACGCCGGCGAGGGCGCGGTGAAGCGCTACGGCAACCGCATCCCGCCGTATCGCGAGACGCAGGACTACGTGCGCCGGATCCTCAAGCTTTACGACGGCGAATGACATCAGGCGCCTGGCCGGAAATCCGGCGAGGCGCCTGTCCGATGCGGCCCGGACCCGGGCCGATGCGGGAAGCAAGGCGCGCCCGATGCGCGCTCTGTGTCCCCGGGTGATCAGGCGTCGGAGCGCGCCTGCAGGATGTCGCCTTCCGCGCCGCCGCGCAGCGTCTGGGTCGGCGTCTCGTCGAAGCGGCTGCGGTAGTTGTGCACCAGCGTCGAGCGGTTCTTCACGCCCCAGCGCGAGGCGATCTCGAGCACGCCGGCCTCGCCGCCATGCGCCTGCAGCTCGCCGTGGATGCGCTCGACGCGGCGGGTGCGGATCATCTCCGCCGGCGTGACGCCCAGGTGGGTGCGGAAGGCCAGCTGCAGCGCGCGCTCGGTGACGCCGACATGCGCGGCGACCTGACGCACCGACAGATGCTCGTCGGTCAGGTGATCCATCATGAACTGGTAGGCGCGGCGATAGCGCAGCGGCAACCGCAGCTTGGCGGAGTCGCCGGCGTCCGCGGCGCTGGCCTTGGCCTGCTGCACGAAGCCCGGCGCGCGCGCCGCGGACGCGTAGGTGCGCAGCGACTGCACCGCGTGCTGCGTGTGCATCCGGTACAGCCGCAGGGCGTCCAGATGGCGGCCCTGCTGCTGGTGCAGCTTGGCCTGGCAGTACTGCAGCTCCAGCGCATGGCGGCTGCGGTGCATCTGCTGTTCGTTGAAGGTCAGCGGCGCGAGGAGTTCCGACGCGGCATGCGAGGCCCCGCGCCCCATCAGCATCAGCGCGCCCTCGATGCGGGCCTGGGTCTCGAACTCGCTCATGCGGCGCTCGCGCAGCCAGCTCAGGTGCTGCGCGACCTGGGCCGCGGCGGCCGGGCCGGTGCAGTCCGCGGCCAGCATTCGGCGCAGATGGTCCATGCGCGCGGCCACCAGCGGCGACCAGCTCCGGACCGCCTCCGCGGCCGCGCCGAGCTGCTGGCGCATCAGCGTGTTGTCCGGCGCGTCGCAGGCGCCTTCGCGGTAGACCGATCCCAGCGCGTGGTCATTGAGCGCGTCGCCGCCGCGCTCGCGGTGCAGCGTCGCGAGCTCCAGCGCCATGCAGTCGACGAGCTGCGCGAAGCGCGGATCGCCGAGCGCGGCCGCCAGGTTGCGCGCCGCGTCCAGCGAGCGCATCGCGCCGCCGCAGTCGCCGGCGCTCAGCATCGCCTGCGCGACGCCGGCCATCGCCTCGACGCGGGCCGCGACCGGCGCGCGCACGTCGTCCCCCACCTGGCCCAGGCACTCGATCGCGCGGCCGGGCTTGTTCAGGTGCAGCAGCATCGCGCCCTGGTCCATCGCGCCATACCAGCGCACCATGTGGCGCGACATGGCCTCGTAATGGCGCAGTTGGCGCTGGAACAACTCCTCGGCCTCCTCTTCGCGGCCGCAGGCCAGCAGCGCGCGGCCCAGCAACTGGCCCAGCGCGGAACGCTGCGGCGCGGTGTCGGGTGTGCGCTGCAGGCGCTCGAAATGGTCGCCGCCCATGCGCAGCGCCGCGGGCAACTGGCCCTCCAGCGTCAGGCGTGCCAGGTCGGCATGCAGGGGCGTGGCGCGCAGCGCGGTCAAAGCAAGCAGAAGCATGAAATCTCCAACGAGTCGTGAACGGAATGCGCTCATGCTAGGAGCGAGCCCCTTCGCGATGGATCACAAGGCCTCGGCGAAATCCTCACGAATCCTCTGTTCGTTTCCCACTGGTTTCACGACGTTGCCGTCTCATTCGTGAACGGACGCAACAGCGCTTGCGGGCCGGCGGCGCGCGTGCAAATGCGGCGAGGCCCGCGCGTCTTCCGACGGGCGGGCCTCTGGGGGGAGATGGCGCGGCGCAGGCCGCGAAGAATGAGGAACGCCAGGTTCAGCTGGCCGCCTGAGCGATCTTTGTGCCGATGTCCTTGATCGCCTTGGCCTGCGCTTCGACGAAGCCCTTGATCATCTGCAGTTGCGCCATGTCCATCTGGAACTTCATGTTGATCTCGTTGATCTCCCGGAGGTTGTCCATCGAGGTCTTGGCATCCGCCTTGGCCTGCGTCGTGGACTCCTTGCCACCGCTGGCCAGGATGCCGTTGGGGTTGGGCGGATCGTTCGGCGGGACCGGATGATTGGGACCGGGACCCCCGGGGCCCCCGGGACCTCCGGGCCCGCCCGGGAGCGCGGATCGCGGCGGCATGCCGGCGTCGGCGGATACGCGTGTGGACAGCCCTTCCGGTGCCGCCGGCGTCTGGGGCGGGGTCTGGAAGTCGGAGGGCTTGACGGGCTTGGGCAGGAAGTCCGAAGGACGGACCAGTGCGGGAGTACTGCCGGGAATGTTGTTCACGGACATGAAGGGCTCCTGGTGACGACTGCGCGGCAGTCGGTTGGGGGAAGGGCGCGTCCTCACCGGGCGCGCGGTCGGGGGATCAATCCTTGGGCAGCGGCAGCGCGCCGGTCTTCCAGCGCGCCGCGAAGGCGGCCGCGACGGCGCTCGTGGCGCTGACGGCGCCGGTGAACAGCGCGCGGGCCACGAGCTTGGGACCGACATCGCGGGCGAGCTGCTCCGCGGTGCCGCTCAGCGCGAAGTCCGGCTCCTGCAGCACCTGGCGGGCGACACGGCGAGCGGCGTCGAGCAGGGCGCGCGCCGCCAGGGCCACTTCGGCCTCCGAGGCCTCGGGGCCCAGCGCGCAGCGGTGATGCATCGTGACGGCGCGGAACTGCGGCGATTCGAGCAGCGCCACGACGCCGTGCACCGTCTCGCCGGTGATGCGCGCCTGGCCAGGGACGAAGCAGCGGGAGGTATCGATCACCAGCCGCTGCGCGAGCAGGTCGACATACAGCGGATGCTTGTCAGGATCGCCGATCACGCGCGGCGCGGCCGCGGCGAGACGGCGGTAGCTCACGGCGTCCACGTAGGCCTGGTCGAGACCGCCCGCGAGGAAGCGCACGGCCTCGGGCCGCAGCAGACCTTCCTGGCCGAGCAGCAGCTGGGCCAGCCGCAACTGCAGGCCCTCGATGCTGAAGCAGCGCATGGTCAGCAGCGCGTCGCCGCCGTCCGGCATCGCGTGGGCGGATTTCCACACAGTGCCGACGTCGGCGTCGAACAGCCCCGTGCCGGGGGCGGCCGGCCCGTCGCGCCGCGCGGGCGGCAACGGCGGGTCCAGCATGATGTGCGGCGTCAGCGGCAGCGTGCCGCGCCGCGCGGTCGATGATGATGAAGCCAGGGTCATGACAAGTCCTCCTTCCAGGGACAGCTTGGGTAGGCACAGCATCCGCGCCGCCGCGGCGCCGGACGCCGCCCGGGCGAAGCGGCGCCGTTGGATACGAAACGAAACGATCCGGCGGAAACGTTCCCAACGGCGGGGCCGCTTCCAGGGGGGGCTCAATGGGGCCTCAATGGGGCCTCAATGGGCCGGCTGGAACCAGGCCGAGAGCTCACGGGCCATCGTGTGCAGCGCCAGCTGCGGCTTGACCTGGTCGAAGAACACCGCCACCAGCAGCACCAGCATCAGCAGCGCGACCGCGCCCTTGATCGGCTGGCTCAGGTTGTTGGGCTCGAGCTTGTCGGCCGTCTTGGAGATCAGGCCGATGCCCAGGTCGATCAGCAGCAGCACCATCACGACCGCGCTGCAGATCTTGATCATGGCCTGCAGGTAGCCGGTGATCTGCGCCTGCAGGAAGCGTTCGAGCAGGTTGGACCAGTCCGGCATCGCGCGCTGGAGCGGCCACCACTGGAAGGACTCGAACAGCAGTCCCACCAGCGCCATCAGCCCGCCCAGCAGGTAGAAGCCGCAGATCGCCAGCTGCGACAGCAGGTTGCCCACCGGCGTGCTCTGTTCGCCGCTGAGCGGATTGGTCTGCTGGACGTTGTTGTAGCCGGCCTGGTTGTCGATCAGCACGCCGATGCCTTCGGCCACCCAGAACACGGTGGAGACCGCGTAGCCCAGCAGCAGCCCGATCAGGCCCTCCTTGGCGATCAGAACGCACAGCGCGAAGGTCGACAGGCCGTCCACCACCTGCAGCGGCTGCCCGCAGGCGATGAAGATGCCGATGGTCAGCGCCAGGCCGTTGCGCACCACGCCCTGCAGCACCTGGTCGTTGGTGACCGGCAGCACCAGCATCGCGACATAGCCGCGCAGGCTGCACAGCGCCAGCAGCGTCAGCAGACTCTTGATCGATTCGCCGAGGTGGATCAGCGCCTGGGTGCCGCCGAGCGGATCCGGGGCCGCCATCTCAGGCCGCCTCCGGCTGGCGGTCCGGCCGCGCGGCCAGCAGGC
This sequence comes from Roseateles sp., assembly GCF_039595595.1. Lineage (GTDB taxonomy): Bacteria > Pseudomonadota > Gammaproteobacteria > Burkholderiales > Burkholderiaceae_C > Roseateles. Next base: position 36,830 of record NZ_JBCNLG010000018.1, read on the forward strand.
GGGCGACCGAGGCCTCCTCGGCCTCCTCGTCCTGCTGGTCGTCCTGCTCCGCCTGCTGCGCCCGGAGCGTGCTCTCCAGCCGCTGCCGGCAACCGTCGAGCTGCTGCTCCCCGCGCCGGCGCGCGTGCTGGGCGGACAGCACCGCCTGGCGTGCGGTCTCGGCCTGGCGCTCGCCGTCCTGCACCCGCTTGGCCGCGGCGAGCGTGGTCCGCGCCGCGTCCTCGAGCAGGTGCTGCAGCGTCACCAGGTCGCTGGGACGGAAGCCCTGCGCCGAGCCGGCCAGCGCGTCCAGCTTGGACCGCTGCGCGTTTTCGCGCTCGCGGCAGCCGTCGGCCTCGGCCATCAGCGCCTCCAGTTGCTGTTGCTGCTGGCGCACCTGGGCGCGGGCGGCGTCGAGCGCCGCGTCCAGCTGCTCCAGCCGGCGCTCCTTCAGCCGGACGAGGGTGCGCCATCCGCGCGTGCTGCTCATGGATCAAGGCCTCCGGGGGCAAGAAAGGGAAGGGGGCGGGCGGTGCGCCGCCGCGACGGCCGCCAGGGCAGCCGCCGGGCGAGCTTGCGCCGCGGTCCGGCCCGGCGGGACGAGCGGCGCGAAGGCCTGCGCGCGGTGGCGAAGCGCCGCCGGATGGTCGCGACTGGCATCTTTGCGGTAGATACCAATCCCGCTCCTGGCGACGAAGTCTTGACCCCAAACTATTGATGGGATGAAAGTGAATCTCCAATGAGCAGGATGGGAACGTTACATGGCGTTCGTCCAGCCGGTGGGTGATAGCCCCAAGTTGTGCTTCTTGTCACAAGAATGGCCATCGAGACGCAACTGAACGTGAGCCAAACTGGAACCCTGATAGATCAGCGAATGAACTATTTCGCTAATGGCGACGGCTTCGGGATGGGCCGTCAATACCGGAATGGGCAACCGTTCCAAGCCGTCACGCCGGAGTGCAATGGAAGACACATTCCACCGGCGTGGCACAGGAGAATTTCAGTGAAGCTCGTTGGACTGTTCATCAACAAGGCCAGGCAGGCCGCCCTCGTTCGCGACCTGAGGGCGCATGGCGTGGAGTTGCGGCCGTTGTCTTCGGCCGCGGCGGTGGTGCATGCGCTCAAGCGGGGGGAAGCGCAGGCGGTGCTGCTCGAGGATGCCGATGCCAGCCTCATCGACTGGCTCGCGATGCTGCAGCTGCGCCTGGGCGGCGTCGCGCCGATTCTGGTCGTCAGCGGGGACAACGCTGTCGGCATGGTCGACGCGCTGGCGCACGGCGCGACCGACTACGCCGATTACGAGGACTCGGTCGAGCCGCTGCTCACGCGCCTGCAGGCGCGCGTCGGCCGGCCGCGGCAACTGCGGCGCATGGGGCTGGAGGTCGGGCCGTACTCGCTGGACGCGTCGGCCTCGGCGGTGCGGCGCGACGACCGGGAGATCAGCCTGACCGCGCGCGAGTTCGCGCTGGCGTGGGAGCTGTTCTCCAACGCCGGGCGCGTGGTCAGCGCCTCCAGCCTGACCGCGCGGGTCTGGGGAGGGTGCACCGACATCTGCAAGCGCACGCTCGAGCAGCATGTCTACCGGCTGCGGCGCAAGCTGAGCTGTGGCGCGACCGAGTCGGCGGTGCGGATCCAGGCGGTCTACAGCATCGGCTACCGGCTCGACCTGCTGCACGAGCAGCCGCTGGGCTGGGCCATGCCGGACTACGGCCTTGCCGCCAGCGGGCTGCCGCTGCACGCGCAAGGCCGGCCGCAGGAGCAGCCGCCCGGCTACCTGCGCCACCTCTGGCCCGGCGAGTTCTGAGCACGCGCCCGCGCGGGCGCGCGCCGCTTCAGGCGCGGATCCAGAAGTAGTCGCCGGCGCAGATGCCGGCGAACATTTCCTCGGTCGCATTGGCGATGTTGTCGCGCCAGTAGCGGCCGTGCTCGGCGTAGTGGGTCAGGGTCTCGGCCAGCCAGGGCGCGTCGATGCTGTCGCTCAGCGGCACGCGCACGATCAGCACGATGCCGCCGGTGTCGGCGTGCAGGCCGAGTTGCGCCTGGTCCTGCGCGTAGACGCTCAGATTGGCCTCCAGCAGCAGCCGGAACACGCGCAGCGTGCGTCCGGCGGTGACGATGCCGTAATGGAAGTTGAGGTACATCGCGCCGGGATCGTTCGAGAAGTTGGCGAGGTTGACCTCGAACCCCTCGACCTCGATGGTGCCGCGGCGCAGCACGTCCTCCGGATCCGGCAGGTCGATGTGGCGGCACAGGTCGCGCACCAGCGCCTGGAAGCGCTCCTGGCTCATCGCGGCGGCATCCCCGACGCGGCGCAGACCAGCGCGATGCGGTCGCAGGCCTGGACGTTCTGAGCCTCGGTGCGCGGCCGGTCGGCGTTGAGCAACTGCAAGGGGCGCAGCAGGTGGCGGTTCTCGCGCGCCTGCACGGCCGGATCGGCGGGATCGGCCGGGGCGGGGGACGGCGGGCGCGGTTCCGAGCGCTGGTCCAGCAGCGCCTGCTTGACGCGCGCCAGCGTCGCGAGCGGCCCGGGCTCGGCGCGATGCAGCAGATAGGCGCGCACGGCGGCGAGCGCCAGCGCCGTGCCCTGTCCGGCCGCGCCGGCCGCCACGGCCGGGTCGGCATCCAGCGCCAGCAGCGTGCCCACCAGCGCCATCGCGCGGTACTCCGGCGAGGCCGCGGTGATCATGCCGGCCGCGGCCGGTGCGAGCGCCTTCGCGTTGCCGCCGGCCCGGGCCTCGAGCGCCGCGTGCCAGTCCGCCGGGCTGGCGGGCGGCTCGGACCGCGCGCCGATCCGCCAGCGCTGCCGGCCGCGCGCTTCCTCGCGGCGGTGCTCCTGGTCGCGCTCCCCCGGCTCGTCATGGCGGGTCAGCGGCCCGGGCTGGAAGGCGGGCGCGAACAGCGCCTCGGCGGCCGCCGCACCGCCCGGCGAAGGCGGCGGTGCCGTGGCCTGCTCGTCGTGGTCGAGCCCGGACGCGCCAGCGCCGGGCGGCGCGGGGGGACGGCGGCGCGGTGTCGGCGTGCGCCGCGTGGGTGGCGGCGTGGGCGCGCGGACGTTGCGGAACACGTAGCCGCGGAAATGGCCGCGATGGCCCTGGCTGCGCTGCAGCTCGCTCTCGTGCGGGTCCAGGTTGTGCCGGTGCGCCACGGCGGCGCTCCTGGCCTCGGACACGCGCGCCGCGGCGGCGGCGGCTTCTGCAGCCAACTGGCGGCGGATCGATCCGGCGCTCATAGGAACATCGCCGCGAGCAGGTTCTCGGAGAAGCGCAGCAGCGTCGAGCCGGCCCAGGGCGCGCAGATCGCCACCACCACCGTCACCGCCAGCAGCTTGATGCCTTGCGAGATGCTGGAGTCCTGCAGCGAGGTGATCGCCTGCACGAAGGAGATCAGCAGCCCGACGATGGCCGACACCGCCACCGCGGGCAGCGACAGCATCAGGCACATCATGAGGGCTTCGGAGGTGAGGCGGATGATGTTCTCGAAGTGCATGGCGGAGCGGCGGCAGAGAGAGCGGTGGCAGGGCGGGCGATGGCGGAGCGCTGGTGGTCCGCGGCAGGTCAGCGGTAGGTCAGCACCAGCCCGTGGATGAGCTTGGGCCAGCCGTCCAGCACGATGAACAGCAGCAGCTTGAACGGGATGGCGACGTTGGTCGGCGTGACCTGGGACAGGCCCATGGCCAGCAGCACGTTGGCGATCACCAGGTCGATGACGACGAAGGCCAGGTACAGCAGGAAGCCGATGCGGAAGGCCGCCGACAGCTCGGTCAGCAGGAAGGCCGGGGCCAGCACCAGCAGGTCGTCCTTCTTGAGCTGGGAGGCGCGCTCGGCGGGCCAGATCGCGGCGGCGGACTTCAGGAAGAAGGCCTTCTCGGCCGGATCGGCGTGCTTGTCGAGGAAGCGGCGGAAGGGCTCGCGCGCGGCGTCGGCGGCGCCCAGCAGCTGCTGCGCATTCGACTGCGTCTGGGCCGGCGAGGCGCTGCGCATCTGCTCCGAGGCTTCCATCAGCACCGGCGCCATGATGTAGCAGGACACGATCATCGCCACGCCGTTGAGGACCATGTTGGGCGGCACCTGCTGGACACCGATGGCGTTGCGCAGCAGGCCCAGCACGACCGCGATCTTGGTGTACGAGGTCACGACCATGGCCGCGAACGGCAGCACCGCCATCGCGGCCAGCACCAGGAACAGCGAGACCGGATCGGTGCTCGGCAGCGGCATCATGACGGCTGCCCCAGGCCCATCGCGCTCATCGCGCCGGCTGCACCCGAGGCGCCCGTCGCGCCCACCCCCATGCGCTGGATGCGCACGCCGAGCTGGTCGCCGATCGCCACCAGGTGCCCGATGCCCAGCGTCTGGCCATGGCAGACCAGGCGCACCGCGGCTTCGGACAGCGGCATGTCGAGCTCGATCACCGCGCCTTCGCCGAGGCTGGCCAGCTCGCCCAGCGCGATGCGGGCGCTGTCGATCTCGAAGGACACCGGCACTTGCAGATGCTCCAGCCCCTGGACATCGGGCGTGGCGAGCGGCGCGGCCGCCTCGTCGACGAGGCGGGGCGGGGCGGCGAGGTGGGCGCGGGAGGCGTCGAGGTCGAGGTCGGCAGTGGCTTGCATCGTGATTCCCAGTCCGAATTTCAAGGTGACGCGCCAGCGCGGCCCGGCGCGGCGCGCGGCCCCGGCCAGCACGACATCGCCGGCCGCCAGGCCGTGCAGCGCGCGCTGGCCCAGCGGCCGGTCGAAGAGCGCCAGGCGCATCGGCACCCGCAGCGCGGTCAGACGGCCCAGTGGCGAGGCCGCGCCGTCGCGCATCAGCGCGTCGAGGTGATCCGCCAGCGCGCGATCCAGCCGCACCAGCGACAGCTGCGCGCCGCCGACCGTGAGCGCCGGCAGGCCGCCGGCGCTGACGGCGCTCGATGGATAGCGGCGCATCGCGCCCAGGCGCAGCCCGGGCAGCAGCGGCGCGAGCCGCGCAGCCAGCGGCGCCAGCAGCGCATCGGCGACTTCGCGCGCCAGCTCGGCATCGGGCAGCTCGGCCGCCATCGCCAGCGCGGGCCATTGCGCCGGATCCAGCGCCACGTCGGCGCGGCCGGCGGCGCTGCGCAGGTCCAGCGACAGCAGCTCCGTCGGCGGCCGCGCGGCATGGACCTGCGCGGCCACGCCAACGCTTTCGGCGAGCCAGCGCGGGAAGCGGCCATCGAAGCCGACGCGCGCCGCGCGCGCGGCCGCCGGCCGCAGCGCCGGCAGACGGCCGGTCAGGCTCTCCGCGCGTGCCACGGCGCGGCGCCGGGGCGGGGCGGTGTCTGGCGTCGTGGCGGTCAGCAGCTCAGGCGTCATAGGACTTCGATGTCGATGCCGTGGGGCAGTTGGGGCAGGCGCTCAAGCTGCTCGAGCAGCCGGGGGCGGTATTGGCAGACTAGGTGGTGCGACCGCGGTGACTGCGTCGAGAAGCGAAGCGCGAGCCAGTGCTGCGAAAGACTCAGCTGCAGCGTCGTGTCGGGCAGGACGGCCGGATCCATCGGGATCGTGACGGTCCAGTTCACGATGGCCGGATCGGCGCGGGCGCACAGCGTCGCGATGGACGCGGCCATGCGCTGCGGCCAGTCGTCCGCGCCGGCGGCCGGCGCGTCCGGTCCGGTGTCGTCGGGCGGGACGTCGAGCGCCTCGGGCGCCGGTCCGTCGTCGCGCGCGGGCAGCGCGTGGAGGACCGCCGCGGTTCGCGCGGCAGCCGGCGGCGCGATCGGCCGGGCCAGCGTCGAGTGACGGTCGCTGGGGGGCTGGAGCCCGCCGCCTTCGGCGTGCGGTGAGACGGTGTCCCGCGCGGCGGCCGCGCCCGGCGAGGACGGCGAGTCCGGCGCGGCGTCGCCCGCGTCCTGCCGGCGCGTGGCGCCCAGCGTGCGCCTGAAGCGGTCCGCGGATTGCTGCGCCGCCGCCTGCGCGGCCGCGGCCGGGCGCCCCGCGACCTCGGCGGGCTGCAGCAGCCGCAGGGGGCGGCGGGGCTCGGTGCGCGACATGGGGCCCGGCGGTCCGCGCGCTCAGCCGCTCACGCGGCCGATCGGCCGCAGCTCGACGAGGCTGCCCAGTTCCTGGAACGAGTAGACGCGCAGCCAGTCGAGCCGGCCCTCGATCATCTTGCGCACGTAGCGGCGGATGTCCATCGAGGTGACCAGCGCCACGCCCTGCGACGGCGCGCCGGCGAGCTCGGCGATGCGGTCGGTCAGCGCGATCGCGTTCTCGGGCGGCATCGCCAGGTAGTTGCCGGCCGGAGTGGGCTTGATGCACTGGCGGATCGCCTGCTCGATGGCGGGATCCAGCAGCACCGCCGACAGATGACCGTGGCCCGCCGTCGCCTCGAAGGCCAGGTAGCGGCCGAGGTCGCCGCGCACGTACTCGGTCAGCAGCAGCATGTCCTTCTCCTTCGGACCCCAGGCGATGAGGCTCTCGAAGATGGAGCGCACGTTGCGGATCGGCACCTGCTCCTCGAGCAGCCGGCGCAGCACTTCCGCGATGCGCTGCAGCGGCAGCACCTTCTGCACCTCGGCCACCAGGCCCGGGTACTCGGGCGAGACACGGTCGATGACCCACTGCACCTCCTGCACGCCCATGAACAGGTGGGCGTGGCGGCGCAGCACGCCAAAGACCTGCGCCGCGATCACCGACTCCAGGTCCATGCAGGTGGCGCGCTGCGCCTCGGGCACGGCCGCGGGCGGCAGCCAGAGCGACTCGGCCAGATGCAGGATCGGCCCGTGGCGCTGGGCGGAGCCGGCCAGCGGGCTGGCCGGGTCGGTGACCAGCAGCAGCCGGCCGGGCACGGTGTGCTGGCTCGCGGGCACGTCATTGAGCAGCACGTCGAAGCGGTGCCCGGGCAGCTCCGCCGAGACCCACATCGCCGCGCCGGGGAAGGGCAGGCCCAGATGGGCCTGCAGCTTGTGGCGCTCGGACTCCAGCGCCTCGTCCAGGCGGTCGGCCTCGAGCAGCTCGCCCAGCGGGCGCGACATCCGGATCGCCAGCGGCTTGGCGAAGTGCGGCGGCTGCTGCAGGATCGCGGGCGCGTCGCCCTTGCCGCCCTCGCGCTGCAGCGCGCCGATGGGCTTGGACAGCACGGTGGCCTCTTCCTTGCGCTGGCGCTTGCCCAGCCAATGGGCGATGGCCACCAGGCCCAGCGCCAGGCCAAAGAACTGCAGCGCCGGAAAGCCCGGCACCAGCGCGAAGGCCATGGTCAGGCCGCCGGCCAGATAGATGGCGCGCGGATTGCGCGAGAGCTGCGCGCCGATCTCCTGGCCCAGCGAGCGCGGCTTCTTCTCCTGCTCGTCGGCCACGCGGGTGATCAGCACGCCGGCGGCCACGCAGATGAAGAGCGAGGGCACCTGCGACACCATCGCGTCGCCGATGGACAGCACGGCGAAGCGGTTGGACGCATCGCCCGCGGTCATGCCGTGGTACAGCACGCCGACCACGATGCCGGCCAGGATGTTGACCATCGTGATGATCAGGCCGGCGATGGCATCGCCCTTGACGAACTTCATCGCGCCGTCCATGCCGCCGTGCATCTGGCTTTCCATCGCCAGCATGGCGCGCTTGCGCTTGGCTTCCTCGGCGGTGAGGATGCCGGCGCGCAGGTCGGCGTCGATGCTCATCTGCTTGCCGGGCATCGCGTCCAGGGTGAAGCGCGCGCCGACCTCGGCCACGCGCTCCGAGCCCTTGGAGATCACGATGAACTGCACCACCGTGATGATGATGAAGACGACGATGCCCACCACCAGGTTGCCGCCCACGACCAGGTTGCCGAAGCTCTCGATCACGTGGCCGGCGTCGGCGTGCAGCAGGATGGCCTTGGTCGAGGCGATGTTGAGCGACAGCCGGAACAGCGTCGTGAACAGCAGCAGCGACGGGAACGAGGACAGCGACACCGCGTTGGGGATGAACAGGGTCGTCATCAGCAGCAGCACGCTGACGGCGATGTTGATCGCCAGCAGCGTGTCGATCAGCATCGTGGGCAGCGGCAGGATCATCAGCGCCACGATGGCGACGATGAGCGCGGCCATCGTGAGGTCGTTGCCCATGGTGGGGCTGAGGCGCAGGGCGGCCATGGCGGCGGGTCCTTCCGGAAAGGGTCAGGGGGACGGCGGCGGCGCGGCGGGGCGCGGCGGCGCGGTGGAGGAAGCGGCGGGCGCGGACGAAGCGGGGAGGGCCGCCGGCGAGGTCAGCGTGTGCAGGTAGGCGACCCAGCGCAGCACGGCGGCGACGGCCTCGAAGAGTTCCTCGGGGATGGCGTCGTCGACCGGCAGCTTGTGCAGCGCGCGCGCCAGCGGCGGGTTGCCGACGATGGGGACGCCGGATTTCTCGGCGATCGCGCGGATGCGCAGCGCCTCGGCATCCATGCCCTTGGCGACGATGACCGGCAGCGGCGTCTCGCCCGGCTCGTAGCGCAGCGCGACCGCGTAGTGGGTGGGGTTGGTGACGACCACGGTGGAGCCGGGCACGCGCTTTTCGGGCGGCGAGGTGGCCATCTCGTGGGCGAGCTCCTTGCGCTTGCCCTTGAGCTGCGGGTCGCCCTCGCTCTCCTTGTGCTCGCGCTTGATCTCGTCCTTGGACATCTTCTGGTCGCGCTTGAAGAGCCACAGCTGCAGGCCGAAGTCGACCGGGCCGACGACGATGAAGACCAGGCAGCCGGCGGAGATCAGCTTGATCAGCGCCTTCCAGCCGAGCACGCCGACACCGGCCGCGTCGAAGTAGGCCGCGCCGACCAGCAGCGGCACGAGGCCGCGGATCATGACCCAGAGCACCGCGCCCAGCGCGATGGCCTTGGCCACCATCTTCAGGAAGTCGACGATCGAGCGGACGGAGAAGAGCTTCTTGACGCCCTCGGCGGGGTTGAGCTTGTCGAACTGGAGGTTGAGCGGCTCGAACGACAGGTTGAAGCCGACCTGCGCGAAGGACGCGATCAGGCCCAGCGCCACCGATACGGCGACGAAGGGCAGGGTGGCGAGGAAGCCAGCGCGGGCGATGTCCACGGTCAGCGCGAGCAGTTCCTCGTTGCTCTTGGCGGCGACGCCCTCGCGCAGCGCGCGGACGATGAGGCCGCTGAGCTGGTCCAGCGTCGACTCGGCCATCACGATCAGGACGATGAGCAGGCCCACCAGGCCCAGCGCCGCGTTGACGTCCTGGCTCTTGGGGCTCTGGCCCTTCTTGCGGGCATCGTCGAGTTTCTTCTTTGTCGGCTCTTCGGTCTTTTCGCCGGACATGGTGGACGGGCCTCGGAGGCTGGAGCAGCGGGGGCGCTGCGACAGGAGTCAATCTATGAGCCCAAGCCATCGCGGGCAGGCGGCGGGGCGAAGCGCTGCGATGCGTTGCGAAGCTTGCGGCAGCCTTCTTTCACCCTCTCCCGCGAAGCGGGAGAGGGGTGAGGGCCGGTGGCGGTGGCAGTGCGAAGCCGTCAACCGCGCGGGAACAACACGTCGTTGTGCGCGCCTTCCGAGTTGTCGGCGACGCGCACTTCCAGGCCGAGCAGCGTCACGCCGGGCTGGTTGGCGGTGTTGAACACGTTGTTGATCGCCATGCGCCGCGGCTGCCAGCTCGAGTCCTCGGCCAGGAAGGCTTCGCGCTCCGCGTGGATCGCCACGGCCTCTTCAGGCCTGCCGAGCTTGCGCGCCAGCACGGCGCTGGCGTCGTAGCCGTCGACGATGGCCGCGGCCGGCACCTGCATGCAATCCACGGCCAGGTACTGCTTGAACTGGTTGTCCAGCTTGCCCGCGTCCTGGAAGATCTGCCGCAGGTCCGACTCCGACGACTGCTGCCGCAGCCGGAAGTCGTCCGCCGGCTGCTTGAACCCGTCCGGGAACTTCGTGTACGTGTTGCCGTGGTTGATCCACCGCGCGCGGTCGGACTCGATGGCCTGCTCGAAGCGCGGCAGGTCGACGAACTCGGTGATGCGGCGCGTGCGCATCGGTGCCGTGACGCCGTCCACGGTGACCAGCCGCTTGGTCACTTCGGTGCCGCCGAGGTGGTCGCCCATCCGGCTCGCCCCGGCGACGTCGGTGGCGTTGATCGTCTTGCCATCGTCGAACCGCTTCAGGTTCACGCTCAGGTTGGCCGCCGCGCCGCTCTGCTGCAGCGTCCGGGCACCAGCGCGCTCCTCCGGATAGCGGTAGTAGCCCGATGCCTCGTCCGCCATCGCGTGACGCACTTCGCCGACGGTGCGGCCCTGCGCCAGCGCCACGCGGCCCTGCACGACCTGCGCCAGCTTCTGCCCGGCCGCGGAAGGGGCCGGTGCCGGTGCCGGTACTGCCTCCGAGGCGGACGGACCCGCCGCTGGCGTGCCGTCCAGCGGCCGCGAGAACGTGATCTGCGGACTGAGCACCGTGCCGGACAGCTCGCCGCGGACGGCCTCGCGGTTGTACTTGCCCAGCAGATTGAGCGAGGCCACGTCGACGTTCTTGAGGATCGCGTCCACCGGCCCGGCGTGCCCCATCTCCTGCCACATCACCGCATGGCGCAGCATGTCCTCGAACTCGAGCTGGTTCTTGGGCTGGGTCGGCACGTCCTGCGGCACGCGCACCTGCAGCCCGTTCTGCCACTGGTTCTCGTAGCTGGCGGCGGCGGTCAGGTCCGCGGCGCGAAGACTCAGCGACACCTCGCCGGCCGTGAGCCTGGTCGAGGCGCCGGCGCCGAAGCCCAGCTTCCCGGCCACGGTGCTCTGCGTGCCAGCGGTGAGGTAATAGGCGGCCGTGGTCATGCCGATCTCCATCACCAGGTCGTGCTGGTACTTGCCGGCCGCGGCCACGCGCATCGTCAGCGACAGCGGGTCGGGGAAGTCGGCCGGTTTCATGCCCATCTGCACCCGCGAGGTGTCGAAGCCGTAGCTGTTGCCGCCGCTGAACTTGAACTTGTCCCGCACCGACATCAACCGGGCGATCGAGATCAGGCCATCGAGCAACTGCTCCTTGTTGTCGATCTGTCCGCGGTTCCAGATCGCGGAGCCGACCGCGCCGTCGAGCGTCTTGCGGAACGCGCCGACGGTCTTGGCCACCTCCGGCTCACCGGCCGCGGCGAGATCGGCCGCCGCCACGCGCGCGAGCTGATGCGCGGCCTCGGCCGGCTTGATCTGGCCTTCGGCGTAGCGGCCCCAGAGGTCGGCGAGCTTCGGATGCGCCTGCAGCGTCCGGTCATCCAGGCCGAAGCGCACCGGCACCTGGACCTCGGCCACCGTCGCGCTGAGCAGGTGCTCCGGCGTCTCCTTCGGCACCGCGGCGTCCAGCGCGCGCGCCAGCGTCTTCAGCGCGAGTTCGGCCGGGAGCGCGCCGTCGCCGCCGCGCAGCGTCTCGATGCCGCCGCGCATCGCATCGACCGCCTGCGGCGTGCTGGTGATCAGGCCCGCCTGCGCCAGCGTGCGCGTGGCCGAGGCGATGGCCGAGGGGTTCAGCGCCGTGGCGCCGCCCACCGGCAGCGCGCGCGCGATCGCGCCCATCACCGAGTTCTCGCGCGACACGCTGGACAGCATGTCCGTGGTCAGACCCTTGAGGTAGTTGTCAGCCTGCTGCAGCGGCGTGCCCGGGCCCTGCTCGAAGAACCCGTTGCGCACCGCGTTGAAAGCGCGGCGCAGCTCGGGCGCCAGACCGTCGAGCTTGAAGTCCGAGGTCTGCAGCGCCTGAGCGGCGGCGCTGCGCGCCAGCTGCGGCAGCTCGCCGCCGGAGGTTTGCAGCGCGGCATCAGCCGTGAACATCACGCGCAAGGCCGCGACGCGGCGTTCGGAGGTCTCCAGGTCGAGCGCCGGCGCGCCCGCCTGGGGCGGCGCGAGCAGCGCGGACAGCATCTCGACGCCGCGGGGCAGCACCGCGACTTCCCGTGCGAGCGCCACGGCGGCGGACTGCGCGGGCGTACGCGAGCCGGGGTCCGCGGTGATGGTGGCCAATCGGCCCGCATCCAGCGTGCCCAGGGTTTGCAGCGCGTGCGTCATCGGTGCCGCCTGGATCTCGCCCAGGCTCAGCGGCCCCGTCGCCGTCCGCGGCGCGAAGGCCACGATGCCGGCGTTGAAGACGTTCTCCAGCACCGTGTCGCGCGGCAGTTGATCGCCCTTGGCCGGCCGTGCGCTCAGCCGGTCCGCCACCGAGCGCAGCACCTCGCCCAGCGGCGCGTGAACGCCACGCGCCTGGTCGATGAGGGTGCTCATGCGCTCGTTCTGCAGCGTCGACAGGCGGTCCTGCGCGGCCGCATGGCGCTGCGTGGCCTGGGCCTCGGCCATGACGGCGCCGTCGAACTTGGCCATCGCCTGGTGCAGCGGCGTCTGCAGCTCGGGCGGCAGATCGATGATGGCCGCGCCTTGCCGGCGCAGCGCGCCCTCGAGCTCCTCTCGCCGCTCCGGCGGCGCGTCGGCGGGCAGGCGGCGCAGCGCGGTCAGCAATGGCTTCACGCCCTTGGCGAAGGCCTCGACCTGCGGCCCCTGGTCCCCCGCGGCGGCCTGCAGGCACAGCACGGCCTTGTCGACCTCGATCTCGATGCCGCGGGCTGCGTACTGCGCCCCGGCCAGTTCGATGAAGGCCTTCTGCTCGCCGACCCGGGCGTCAAGCATCGGCGGGCGCGAGGCGGCCGCCGCGCGGGCCTCGGGCGAGGCCATGTCGGTCAGCGTCGCCGTGGGACGGGCCGCGATCCCCACCGATTGCAGGGCCGCGGTGGCAGCCGCCGCCACGGTCTGCGCGGACGCGCCCAGGATTTGCGCCAGCGGTGAGGCCGCGGCGGCGCCCGGCGACGCCTGCGGCGCGGGCATCCACTTGTCGAGCGCGGGCGTGTCCAGCAACTGCGTGGCGAGCTTCAACTGCTCCGGCTTGGATGCGGGGATCGAGAACGCGAAACGATCCGGCTCCAGCGGCGGCAGCTTGGGCGCCTTGGGCATCTCGCCGGGCGGGCCGCCCGCGGAGAGCTGATTCCACGCCTGATAACCCAGGATCGTCCCGGTGGTGGTGATCGGATGCTGCTTCTTGGAGCCGTAGGTGCTCATCAGCGCCTGCTGCAGCTTGGGCGCCACCGCGGAGGAGAAGCCCACCGCCCGGTCGCCGGCGGGCGGACTGCCCGATTCGATGTCGCCCTGACGCTTCGGGCGCCGGCGCAGGCCGAGGAAATGCGAGCCCGAGGTGTCGGAGGACGGCTGCGCGGCCGTCTGCTGCGAGGTCTCGCGCGGGATGCTGGGGCTGGTGCTGGCGGACAGGAGCGGCGCGGGGCTGCTGGAGCTGGGGATTTCCGGCATGGGGGGCCTCTGGTGGACGTGTCGTTGGAAGTCACCAGATTCGGTGCAGACGGGCACCGGCGTGGGGAGGACGCGAAGCGGTCCTGTGGCATGCGAAGCCGGATAGGCCGATCGGCCCTGACCGTCGATGTGTTCCCGCACCAGCACGGCACGGTGGGGGCGCCGGAGCCGGGCACGGCGTGAGCGCTGTCGCGCGGCCGGCTTCGCCCGGGCGGCCCGCGCTTCGCCCGTGGCCGATCGATGCCATGGCCGCTGAAAGAGCATGCGTCCAGGCGCTGCCAAGCCGCGCCGGTCTTCATCGGTCCATGCAAGAGGAAAGAGTGATGTCGCAGCCCATCGTGAACCGGGGACTGTCCACGACGCCGTTCCCGGCGAGCGGTGGCCCGAGCGCGGACCCGGCCGCCGGTCTTCCTGAGGACTACCAGCAGCGCCTGGACGCCGCCGTGACCACGTCGCTGAGGCGATCGGCCGACGCGTCGTGTCCGGACGCCGAGCCCGGGGCGCCGTCCGCCCCCGTGCCGGCTCCGATGCCGGCGCCGATGCCGGTGCCGATGGACCGCCTGGAGACCGTCTCCACGCTGCAACGCAACGAGCGGCTGTTCGACAAGCCCAGGTCCGAGGAGGACCTGCGCCGTCTGGCCGACGATCCGCACACCGCGCCGGAACTCGGCCGCGCGCTGCGGACCGTGCTGGCGGACGAGGAATTGAAGCAAGGCCTGGACAGCGCCAGCAATGGCCGCATCGATGGCTTGATCGGGCGCGGCGACCTGCGCCACCTGTCCGAGTCCCATGAACTGATCCGCTACAACCGCCGCCGCGCGGAGAGCTTCCGCCACCACTACCTTGCGTCGGACAACGGCGATCAGGTGCGCGAGCAGGTCCGGGAGATGACGCGCTCCGACGCGGCGCGCGAGCTCTACAAGTACTCCGACTACCTGCCGAAGGCGACCTCGCTGCAGACGCTGCGGGAGCTCGTCGACGGCACGCTGTCGATGGACCGGCGGCCGCCGCAGGTGATCGCCGCGGCGCGCTACTTCGTGGACCGCCCCGGCGAATGGGAGCAGATGACGGGCCGCGCGGAGGACGAGGGCATCGCCCGCGCGCGGCTGGCCGATGCGCTGGGCCGCAACATCCAGCTGCGTCCGGAGGAACGCCGCGCCGTGCGCACGATCGAGCGCCATGCCGATGACTTCTTCGATGGACGCCTGTTCGATCGCGAGAAGCTGCGGCGCATCGCCGATGACCCGCGCCAGCCGCGCGGGCATGTCGAGGCGGCAAGGGTGCTGCTGGCCGATCCGGTGCTGTTCGGCCTGCTCGACAACGCGGAGCGGGGGCACAAGAGCAATGCATGGCGCTCGTCGGACGACGGCCGCATCGGACGCAAGGATCTGCGGCGCTTCATCGAGCGCAACGATGTCGACGCGGGACCGAGGCCGCAGGCACCGCCTCGCGACGAAGTTCTTGCCGCGCCGGGCGATCCGCGCGATCGGGCGGCGGTGCCCGATCCGGCGGCGGTGCGCGAGATGGTCGATGGCCGCCGGAACCAGCCCGACACGCGCACCGTGAAGGGCGGCAAGCTCCGGGGCCTCGTGACTGGCGTGATGAAGGGGCTGTCCATCTTCGAGAAGATCGGCTCGACCACCCTGGGCGCGATCGCGGCGCTGAAGATTCCGCTCGTCAGCCAGGCGGCGGCGGTCGGATCGATGGTGACGAACGCGATCGCCGGCGGGCTCGACGTCGGGCGTACCGCCATCGACGGGGGCGACGTGAAGCGGGCCGCGGCCAACGCGGGCAAGAGCTTCGGCAGCAATGCGCTGAGCGTGGCGACCGCGCCGGGCGCGGGCAAGGCGGTCACCGCGAGCACCGGCGTGATCGCGAAGACCGCCGCGAAGGCCGCGGTCAAGGAAACCGGCAAGCAGCTGTTCAACGAGGTGGTGAAGCCCAAGGCCGAGGAGCTCGCGCAGCGCCACCTGATGCCGCGCCCGGGCGATGGCCCGCCGCCACGCGCAGCGCCACCGGCGGCGACCCCGGCGAAGTCCCCGGCGGCGCCCCCGGACGAACCGCTGCCCCCGCCAACCTGAAACCTCCTGGAGACGATCCCATGATCACGACTTTCGAACGCTCGACACCCTTCGCGGAACCGGAGTTCAGGCCGCCCTCGGAGGCGAGCCACCTGCTGACCCGCATTCATGCGCTGACGCGCGACGCGGCGCGCGCGCTCGGCATGGACGCCGAGGCCGCGGAGCAGGCGGCCCTCGATGGCGGGCTTGTGCTCGATGGCGAGGCGGTCCTCATCTCGCCTGTGGCGCTGGGGGCCGCCGAGGCCAACTCGCTGGTGATCTCGGTGAGTCTGGGACGGCGCGTCGGACAGATGCCGGTCTCGGCCTTGTCCAGCGTGCTGGCGCAGGCGCCGGGGCTGCTGGCGGTGCACCGCATGACCATCGGTTGCGATCCCGACGGCGAGTTGATGCTGCATGGCACGGCCGACGCCGGGACCGCGACCTCGGCGAGCCTGGCGCGGGATCTGCTGGCCGTGCGGCAGCTTGCCGTGCTGCTGCAGGACTTCACGGCGACCCGGACGCAATGAGCAAGGGCTGCTCATGAGCGCCAGCGGCGTCCACTGCGTCTCGCACGGACTGGCGACGGGCCCGAGTGGCGTCGACGGCGGGCGTTCGTCCACGCCACCGGAGCCGGCGCGATCGCAGACGCTCGAATCGCCCGAGGCGCTTCGCCAGCGTCCGCCCGCCACTGGCGCGGAACCGGGCGCGCCAACGGCGCGCCGTGTCAGCCTGCCCCGGGTCGTGGAGGCGGCGAAGGACATCGCCTTGCCGAATGTGTCGATGATCGGCAGCGCGCTCGCCACCGGTGTCAAGGCGGTGAAGCAGTTCATGCGGCCGGTGGTCTCCAGCGCGCCGCTTCAATCGGCGCTGCGAGGTGACCTGGGGCAGGGGGCCGCGCAGCTGGACGCCCACGCAGCCGCCGTGGCCTATGGGAAGGGATCGGCCACCTGGCTGGACCGGACGGTGCCGCTGGTCCATTCGGTGCTGCGCCAGGGCGTGACCAGCGCTTCGGCGGAGGTGGATCACGTGGCGGCCGCGGCCGCGGCGCCAGGATCCTTGTTCGCGCGTCTGAGCGCGGGACAGACCGGCGAGGTGCTGAGCAGAAAGCTCGCCGGACCGCTGATCGACCGGCTGCCCCGTCATTTCCAGGCCATCGACGCCAGGGCCGTCGTGCCGGACCAGATCGTTGGCGACATGAATGCGCTGGTGCCCGGGGCGGGCGACAAGCTTCGCGCGTCGGTATCGGCACGGCAGGCGGAGATCGTCGACCTCGGCAGCGCCAGCAACACGAAGCTCGCGAAGCTGTCGGAGGACGCCGCGAATCGCGCGCGCGTGGCGTTGATGGCGACGCCCTTGGGTCTGGCGGGACAGGCGGGGCTCGGCCTCGGGGCCGCGGCGGCGGCGGGCGGCGTCATCGGCGGCGTGATGGCGACTCGTCAATCGGTGGCGACCGTCACCGTGCCGGACGCTGAGCAACTGAGGGCGCTGGTGGCATCGCGTCCCGCCGATGGCGCGCAGGCGCTGGAGCAACTGATGAAGTCCCGCGGTGGCGAGCAGCCTGGCGTGCACAAGGTGCCGCTGTTCTTCGCGAAACGGCTGCCGGGGAAGGCCGAGCCGGCCGCGGACGCGGGTCAGCGCGCGCGGATGGCGGCGTCCCGGGAGTCGCTGACGAAGGGCATGACGGCCATGCCATCGGCGGCGAGCCCGGCGGCCGCTCCGCTTGCGCGTCCGATGTCGGACCGTGATCGCGGCGCGGATCCGCGCACCGCCATGGCGATCGGTGGCGCCATCGGGGCACACGCGGCCCTCAAGCCTGTCCTCGACGCGGCTGCGGGCCCGGGTTGATATCGGCTTGGATATCGATGGGCCGGAAATTGTGATCGCGCGGCCGCACGGACGCCGTCACGGCACGTGATAGTTTCCTGCCGCCTCCGCCGTTCGACGTGGAGGCGCCGTCGCGGTGCCAGGCCTTGCCTGGCGGCGCCCTGCAAGCAGAACTCACGGAGACAGGAATGATCAGTCGTCGCGCGGTGATCCGCACGGGCCTGGCCGGCATGGCCGCAACAGCTGCAACCGGCGCAACGGCCGGCATCGCCGCGACGGACAGCGCGAGCGGCGCGGCGCCGAAGGTGCTCGCCCCGACGCCGCCGATGGGCTGGAACAGCTGGAACAGCTTCGCCACGACCATCAACGAGGCGCAGGCGCGCCAGACCGCGCGCATCATGGCCGACAAGCTGCTGCCGGCGGGCTATGACATCTTCACCATCGACATCCAGTGGTACGAGCCGACGGCGTCGAGCTACACATACAGCGCGAATCCGGAGCCCGCGATGGATGAGCACGGCCGGCTGGTGCCCGCGGTGAATCGCTTTCCGTCGAGCGCCGGCGGCCGCGGCTTCGGGCCACTGGCGGCGGACGTCCATGCGATGGGACTGAAGTTCGGCATTCATCTGATGCGCGGGATTCCGCGGCTCGCGGTCAAGCGCAACCTGCCGATCCTGGGCACGCCCTACCGCGCCGCGGACATCGCCGACACCTCGAGCGTCTGCACGTGGAATCCCGACATGTACGGCGTGGACATGCGCAAGCCGGGGGCGCAGGCGTACTACGACAGCGTCTTCGCGCTCTATGCCTCGTGGGGCGTCGACTTCGTCAAGATGGACGACATGAGCCGGCCCTACGACGCGCACGCGCCGGAGATCGAGGCGGCGCATCTCGCGATCGGTCGCACGAAGCGGCCGATGGTGCTGAGCCTGTCGCCGGGCGAGACGCCCGTGATCCGTGGCGAGCATGTGCGCGAGCACGCGCAGATGTGGCGAATTTCGGACGACTTCTGGGACGACTGGAAGATGCTGGAGGCGCAGTTCACGCGGCTGGAGAACTGGAACCCGTGGCGCCGGCCGGGCGCGTGGCCGGATCCGGACATGCTGCCGCTGGGGCGCCTGGCGCTGGGCGAGCGGGATACGAAGTTCACGCCGGATGAGCAGTGCACGCTGATGACGCTGTGGGCGATCACGCGCTCGCCGCTGATCATGGGCGGGGATCTGAGACACCTGGATGAGGCGACGCTGGCGCTGCTCACGAATCCCGAGATGCTGGCGGTGGACCAGGCCAGCTCGGACAACCGGCCCCATTTCCTCGAGGACGGCGTGCGGATCTGGTCGGCGCGGCCGGCGGATGGGAAGGGGAGGTATGTGGCGCTCTTCAATACCGGCGACAAGGCGCGGGAGGTGTCGATCGCGTTGCGGGAGTTGGCGCTCGACGGGGCACAGCCGGTGCGAGATCTGTGGGCGAGACGCCCGCTGGGCGAGGCGGTAGGACGGTTCGCGCAGACGCTGCCGGCGCATGGGGCGGGTCTCTATCGCATTGGGTAGGCGGTGACGAAGGCCGGTGACAAAGGTCAGGCTCGTCGAACCGGCACTGAATCCGTGAAGCGGGTCGGCGATGTCACGGCGGCAGTTGCTCGCCCGCCGCCGCAGATGAAGGCCACTCGAGGCCCACGGCGGTCCAGCCATCCTGGGAATGAGCGAACACTCGTCCGCGGTGCATGACGGCGACGGCTCGGACAATGGCGAGGCCAAGGCCGTGATGGCTGCTCGACCGCTCCCGGGCGGGGTCACCCCGCACGAATCGGTCGAAGAGCCGAGGCAGGAGTTCCGGCGGGATCGCCGGACCCGTATTTCTCACGCAAATGCGCGCCAGGCGCGACTCCACCGTCGCCAACTCGATGACGATCGATCCGCCGCGCGGGGTGTATCGCGCGGCGTTGCCCACCAGGTTGACCAGCGCTCGGCGCACCAGTCCGGCATCGCCCGCGGCTTGCGCGTCGCCGTCCAAGCGCAGCCGCACGCCTTGCTCCTCGAGCATGGGCTCGAAGTAATCGGCGATGTGCTGCGCCTGTGCTTTCAGGTCCAGCGGAACCAAATGGTCGGCGAGTTGCCCCTGGTCCGCTTTCGCCAGGAACAGCATGTCGTTGACGAGGGTGGAGAGCTCGCGCAGCACCTCCAGGTGGGTGCCCAAGACCTCCCTCAGCTCCTCTGCGGGACGCTCACGAATCAGCGCGACTTCTGTGCTGCCGATCAGCGTGGCCAGGGGCGTGCGCAGCTCATGAGCCACGTCCGCGCTGAACCCTTCCAATTGGCTGTACGCCGTCTCCACGCGGCCCAAGGCGCTGTTGAAGGCCTGGACCAACTCCTGCAGCTCCGCGGTCTCGACCGGCGTCAGCCGCGATGAGAGCGATCCGGGGTTGAGCGCTGTGGCTTCCTCGGACAGCCGTCGCACCGGGTGAAGCGATCTGCGCGCGATCCATCCTGAAATCGCCACGATGAGCGCGACGCCTACGCCGCAGATGATCGCCAGCCGGGTGGCGTATCTGCGCAGCATCGCGTCCTGATCCCGCGAGTCGATCGCGACGATGAGGTCCTGCTCGCCCAGGACCGGGTGGGCTTCGAGCGAGACCCGACGCGCTTGCATCGCCAAGCCGTCCTCCCGCCGCACTTGCAGGCCAGTTGCTCCTGCCGCTGGAACGGGTGGCTGACTGCCACCGTAGAACACTCGGCCCTGTCGGTCCAGCAACCAGATGCGCATCTGCCCATGACCGATCAGCAGGTCATTGAGGTGATGCGTCAGTGCCGGCACATCCGCAGGACTTCGCACCTCTTCGAGCAGATGCTCGACGACATCAATCTTCCCCTCCAGATCATGGGCGCGGGCGCGTTCCAGTTCGTGCCGCAGACCGCTGTGCAGCAGCAGCGCCACTGCCACAAAGACGACAACAGCCAGCAGCGTCAACGCAAGGATCAGGCGCTGCGCCATCGAGCGCGGAGCGCTCGGAACGCGGCGGCGCGGTCTTGGGATCGGACCCGTGGGCGTCAACCCCGATCCTCCAGCACATAGCCCATGCCGCGGACCGTGTGCAACAGCGGCCTGTCGAAGCCCTCGTCCAGCTTGACGCGGAGCCGGCGTACCGCGACGTCGATCACGTTCGTCTCGCTGTCGAAGTTCAGATCCCAGACCTGCTCAGCGAGTACCGTGCGCGAGAGCACCTCCCCGTGGCGACGAAGCATGACCGTCAGCAGCGTGAACTCCTTGGGCGACAGGTCCAGCCGGCGACCCGCGCGGCTCGCCTTGCGCCGGGCAAGATCGACCTCCAGATCGCCAAGCCGCAGCGAGGTCAAGGGCTGCGACGAGAGGCTCGCGCCGCGACGGAGCAGCGCCTCGATGCGGGCCAGCAGCTCAGTGAAGGCGAACGGCTTGATCAAGTAGTCGTCCGCTCCTCCCTTCAGGCCGTGCACCCGGTCTTCCACTTTGTCCCGTGCCGTGAGCATGAGTACCGGCGTGGACTTGTGTTCTCTCAGACGGCGCAGCACCTCGAACCCGTCGATGCCCGGAAGCATCACGTCGAGCACGATCAGGTCGTACTGGCCTTCGAGGGCCAGATGTGCCCCATCGATTCCGTCGCCGGCCACGTCGACCACGTAGCCGCTCTCGCTCAGGCCCTTCCTGACATAGCTGGCCAGCCGGGACTCGTCTTCGATCACCAGGATTCGCATGGCCACAGTGTGACGCAGGAAGTCCTTCGAGAGGAGGTCGAGCACATGACCGGTCTGTCATGTTCCCGTTCCCGTGGCGTGGGGACCGGACTTGTAGAGTCCCTGCGCATCGTGTCTCTCAAGGAATCAGAGATGAAGATCCCACACGCTCAACACGCCTTTGTCGCGATCCTCGTGACCCTCTTCGCCAGTGCCGCGCTGGCCTCCGGCGACCACGCTGGCGGACATGCGCATGGCGATGAAAGCAGCGCCATCGGCAAGCCTGGCAAGGCGGCCCAGGTGACGCGCACCGTCCATGTCGACATGACCGACAACATGCGCTTCACCCCCGCCAGCATGGATGTCAAGCAAGGCGAGACCATCCGCTTCAAGGTCAAGAACTCCGGCCGGGTGAAGCATGAGTTCGTGCTCGGCACGGAGCAGGAGCTCAAGGCGCACTACCAAGCCATGCTCAAGTACCCGGAGATGGCGCACGAGGACCCGCAGATGATCACGCTGGCTGGCGGCGAGCAGGGCGAGGTGATTTGGCAGTTCACCAAGGCCGGCAAGGTCGACTTTGCTTGCCTGCAGCCGGGTCACTATGACGCCGGCATGAAGGGCGCGGTCACGGTTGCCAGGTCCGGCGCGAAGGCGGGTTCAGCAAGGCCGGGTGCGGCGGCCGATGGGCAGGCCGAGCACTCGCACTGAGCAGGAGCGACACGGTGCGCTTCGCTGCCGGGAAGCGCCCAGGCGCCATCGTGGTCACGCCCATCGAGGCGGCCAAGTGAGGCCGATCAGGAGCGCTTGGCCCGTGAGGCGGCTACACTGCGGCCCGTCATGATTCACCCCCTTGCTCGCCGGCTGACCGTTGCGCTCTGCGCAGTGATCGCGCTGCTGTTTTCACAGCTGGCCTTGGCGAGTTACGTGTGCCCGCAAGAGGCGGACACGGCGGCGATGGCGGCCATGATGGACGCAGGCATGCCGTGCGACGGCATGGACGAGCAGCAACCGGCGCTCTGTCATCAGCACGCGGCCGATCCAGGCAAGACCTTCGAGGCCGTGAAGCTGCCTGCACCCTCCCTTCCGATGGTGCTGCAGGTCATCGAGCTGCCCGTGTTGCTGGAGGAAGAGGTCGCTCGCACGCTGCCAGTGGCGCGGGCCCCCGAGCTTCGACCGCCTCCGGACCCGCTCTTCCTCTCCACCCTCAGACTCAGGGTCTGACCCGCTCCGTCGACTGACAGGCGCTGGTGCGGCACGTCCGCATCTCAGCTGCGCTCCCGTTCGTCCCCGGAGTTCTCATGCCAACCCTGCCTTTGCGCGCAGCCGCCCTGGTTGCCGCTGTTCTGCCCGGCCTCGCCTGGGCGCAGCCACTGTCCTTCGACCAGGCCTTGAGCCTGGCCGTTCAACGCTCCGAGGCCGCTCGCGCGGGCCGTGCGGCCACCTTCAGCGCGAATGAGTCCGCTCGGGCCGCGGGCCAGCTTCCCGATCCCACGCTGCGCGCCGGGGTCGACAACCTTCCCGTGACCGGTGCCGATCGCTTCAGCACGACGCGGGACTCGATGACGATGAAGCGCGTCGGCATCAGCCAGGAGTGGCTGCCGCCCGACAAGCGCGCCGCGCGAGAGGGGGTCGCGCGCGCGATGGCCGATCGCGAGGCCGTTCAGAGCGCCGCGGCCGAGGCTGAGGCCCGGTTGCAGGCCGCCCTGAGCTACCTGGAGGCCTGGTACGCGGCCGAAGCGCTCAAGCTCACGACCCAGACCGAGCGCCATCTCCACGAGGAATTCGAGGCCGCGCGGGCGCGACTCGCCGCGGCGACGGGCGGCAGCGCCGAGGTCCTTCAGCTCGCCGCGGCTCGCGGCATGGCGCAGGACGAGAGCGACGAGGCCCGCCAGCAGCAGTCCGCCGCCGCGGTCCATCTCCAGCGATGGGTCGGCTTCACGCCCGACTCGTTGGGCCCGCTCCCGGTGTTCGCTGCCCCTTCCGAGGACGACTTCGTCGCCCGGAGCCCGAGCGTCACGGGCCTCCAGCGAGACGTGGAACTTGCCAGACGGGCCGCCGCCCTGGCCGCGAAAGAGCGCTCGCCGAACTGGACCTGGGAGGTCTCTTACGGTCAGCGCAGCGGCTACTCGGACATGGTGTCCGTCGGCGTCAGCATTCCTCTGCAGCTGGCGCCGTCGCAGCGTCAGGACCGCGACACGGCGGCCAAGCTGGCTCTGGTCGAGAGAGCCGAAGCGGATCTGGCCGAGGCGGCTCGCGCCGCGACAGCGGACTACCGCACGCTGACCAGCGACGCCGCCCGGCTTGAGCAGCGCGTCGACCGCTACCGGGCCGCGGTGATCGTGCCGGCGCAGCAACGGACCGCCGCCGTCCTGGCGGCCTACCGCTCGAACCAGGCGCCGCTGTCGGCGCTCTTCGAGGCCCGCCACGCGGAGGTGCAGGCCCAGCGGCGACTGCTCGCGCTTCAACGAGACCTCGCGCGCGCTCAGGCGCAACTGACCTTCAAGCCACTCGCACCGGGAGGCGCCCAATGAATCGCGCCGCATTCGTCACATCCATGGTCGTCGCCGGCGGCCTGCTGATCGGCGGCGGCTACGTGCTGGGGCGCTCCGACGCCAACTCCCTGACTGCGCCCGCTGCTGCCGTGCCCGCGGCCCGTGCGGCCTCTGAAGGCGAGCGCAAGGTCCTGTACTGGCACGACCCCATGGTCCCCGGCCCTCGCTTCGACCAGCCGGGCAAGTCGCCGTTCATGGACATGCAGCTCGTCCCCGTGTACGCGGACGAGGCCGGTGATGCCAGTCATGCCGGCGTGACGATCAGCCCGGCCCTCCAGCAGAACCTGGGCATCCGGACCGCTGCCGTGAAGCGGGCGGACATGGGTAGCTCCTTCGATGCCGTCGGCACGGTCCAGTTCGATGAACGGCTCAGCGTTGCGGTTCAAACCCGAGTCGCCGGCTACGTGGAACGCCTGGCCGTGCGGGCGCCCATGGAGCAGGTCCGCAAGGGCCAAGCGCTCGCCACCGTCTTCGCGCCGGAATGGCTGGCGCCGCAGAACGAGCTCCTCGCGCTCAAGCGGGCCGGCGTGAGCCCGGAGGTCATCGCTGCCGCCAGGGACCGCATGCGCGCAATGTCCATTCCGGACGGCCTGATTCGACACAGCGAGGAGACCGGGACCGCGCAAGCGCGCTTCACCCTCAGCGCGCCCGCGACTGGCGTGATCGCGGAACTTGGCGTTCGAGAAGGCGTGCAGGTGCAGCCTGGCACCACGCTTTTTCGCATCGCGGGCCTGGAGAAGGTCTGGGCCATCGCGGAGATTCCCGAGGCGCAGATCCCTCGGCTCGCCCGAGGTCAGAGGGTCAAGGCCGTGCTGCAGGCCGACCCGAGCCACGCCTTCGAGGGCGAACTGAAGGAGATGCTCCCTCAAGTCAGCGCGAACACGCACACGCTGCAGGCGCGCTTCGAGGTCGACAACAAGGCGGGGAAGCTGACCCCTGGGATGCTGCTGCGGCTGCAGGTTGCTGGCGCCGCGGTGTCGCGCCTGGTCGTCCCGTCAGAGGCGGTCATCCGCACCGGGACGCGCGCGGTCGCGATCGTCCGCGACAGCAACGGCGGTTTCGCGCCTCGCGACATCCAGCTGGGCGTCGATCTGGGTGACCAGCTCGAGGTGCTGGCGGGCCTGCGAGAAGGCGACGAGGTGGTCGCCAGTGGACAGTTCCTCATCGACTCGGAAGCTCGGCTCAAGTCGGTGCTCGGCACCATGGCATCCGTGCAGCCCGCGGCCTCGGCGGCTTCCGCCGTCGGACCCATCGGCGCCGCCAGCGCCGCAAGCGCTGCGGCGAGCGGCATCTACTCGGCGGAAGGAACGATCGAGGACATCGAAGCCCAGAGTTTGACCATCTCTCACGGGCCCATTGCCGCGCTCAAGTGGCCAGCCATGACGATGGGCTTCAAGAAGCGCCAACCGAAGGCCTTCCCGGAAGTGAAGCCCGGCGATCGGATCCGTTTCGAGTTCAAGAAGGCGGGCGACGACTTCGAGCTCGTCGCGGTGCATCGGATCGGAGGCGGCCAGTGATCGCCGCGCTCATTCGCTGGTCCATCGGCAACCGCGTCCTGGTGCTGATCGCCACGGCCTTCCTGGTCGTCGCGGCGCTCTTCTCGGTCCTGCACACGCCGGTCGACGCGCTGCCCGATGTCGGCGACACGCAGGTGGTCGTGCGCACGACCTATCCGGGAAAGCCGCCGCAGGTGGTCGAGGACCTGGTGACCTATCCGCTGACCACCACCATGCTCGGCGTGCCGGGCGCCAGGACGGTTCGCGGCTACTCGTTGTTCGGCGACTCGTTCGTCTATGTCCTGTTCGATGACAAGACCGACCCGTACTGGGCGCGGTCGCGCGTGGGCGAGTCTCTGAACCAGGTCCAGAGCCGTCTTCCGGCGGGCGCGACGGCCGCCTTGGGGCCGGACGCGACCGGCGTGGGCTGGGTCTACGAGTACGCGCTGGTCGACAGGACCGGGCACACCGACATCAGCCAGCTCCGCGCGCTGAACGACTGGTTCCTGAAGTTCGAGCTCAAGACCGTGCCGGACGTGGCGGAGGTCGCCAGCATCGGCGGCATGGTGCGTCAGTACCAGGTCGTCCTGGACCCGGACCGCCTGCGCGGGCTCGGCGTCACGCAGGCCATGGTCGTCGACGCGCTGAAGAACGCCAACCAGTCTTCGGGAGGCTCGGTGGTCGAGATGGCCGAGACCGAGTACATGGTGCGCTCGCGGGGATTCCTGAAGTCGCTGGACGACTTCCGGTCCATCCCGCTCGGCCTGTCCGGGTCGACCCCCGTGATGCTGCGGGACGTCGCCACGGTCCAGCTGGGGCCGGAGATGCGCCGCGGCGTGGCTGAACTGGACGGCCAAGGCGAGGTCACCGGGGGTGTCGTCGTCATGCGCTCGGGCAGGAACGCGCGCACGACCATTGAATCCGTGAAGGCCAGGCTCGAGCAGCTCAAGCCCAGCCTGCCCAAGGGCGTGGAAATCGTGGAGACCTACGACCGCTCCCAGCTCATCGACCGCGCCATCGACAACCTCAAGCTCAAGCTCTCGGAGGAGTTCGTCGCCGTCGCGCTGGTGTGCGTGCTCTTCCTGTTGCACCTGCGCTCCGCGCTGGTGGCCGTGGTCGCGCTGCCGATTGCCGTTGGCGTCGCCTTCATCGTGATGCGCTGGCAGGGCCTCAACGCCAACATCCTGTCGCTCGCCGGCATCGCGCTGGCATTGGGCGCCGCGCTGGACGGCGTGGTGGTGCTGCTGGAGGCCGTCCACAAGCACATCGAGGCCTTCGAGCACGACCGGGCCCGAGCGCCGACGACGCAGGAGCGCTGGGCGCTGGTCGCGAACGCCTGCACCGAGGTCGGGCCGGCGCTGTTCTTCTCGCTGCTGGTCATCACGCTGTCCTTCCTGCCGGTGTTCACGCTGGAGGCGCAGGAGGGGCGCCTGTTCGCTCCCTTGGCCTTCACCAAGACCTACACGATGGCGGCGGCGGCGGCGCTGTCCGTCACCCTCGTGCCCCTGCTCATGGGCTATCTGGTCCGAGGCCGCATTCCCAGGGAGACCGCGAACCCGCTGAATCGACTCTTGATGGCAGCCTACCGGCCCGCGCTGGAGGCCGTGCTTCGCTTCCCGAAGGCGACGCTGGCCGTTGCCGGCGTCGTGCTGGCGTTGACGGTCATCCCGCTGATGCGGCTGGGGGGAGAGTTCATGCCGCCGCTGGACGAGGGCGACCTGCTCTACATGCCATCGGCGCTGCCGGGCATCCCGGTCTCCAAGGCGTCGGCGCTGCTTCAGCAGACGGACCGGCTCATCAAGACGGTGCCCGAGGTGGCGACGGTCTTCGGCAAGGCCGGCCGCGCGGACACCGCCACGGACCCGGCGCCGCTGGAGATGTTCGAGACCACCATCCAGTTCAAGCCGCGTGAGCAGTGGCGGCCAGGGATGACGCCGGACCGGCTGGTCGAGGAGCTCGACCGCGTCGTCCAGGTGCCGGGGCTGTCCAACGTCTGGGTGCCGCCCATTCGCAACCGCATCGACATGCTGGCCACGGGCATCAAGTCGCCGGTGGGCATCAAGGTCGCGGGCGCGGACCTGCAGACCGTCGACCGCCTGACCACTCGCATCGAGACCGCGGTCAAGCAGGTGCCGGGCGTCTCGTCGGCGCTGGCGGAGCGGCTGACCGGCGGGCGCTACATCGACGTCGATGTCGACCGCGCCGCGGCCGCGCGCTTCGGCCTGTCGGTGGCGGAGGTGCAGGCGGTGGTGTCGACGGCGGTGGGCGGTGAGAACGTCGGCGAGGTCATCAGCGGCCGTGAGCGCTTCCCGCTCAATGTCCGCTATCCGCGTGAGATTCGTGATTCATTGGAGCGCCTGCGCGCCTTGCCGTTCGTGACCGGGAAAGGCGCCAACCTGCTGCTGGGGGACGTGGCGCGCATCACCGTTGAGGACGGCCCGCCCATGCTGCGCAGCGAGAACGCGCGCTTGTCCGGCTAGGTCTACGTCGACGTGCGAGGGCGCGACCTCGGTTCGGCCGTGCGCGACATGCAGGCGGTCGTGGCGAAGGAGGTGGCCATGCCGGCCGGGTATGCGCTCTCCTGGTCCGGGCAGTTCGAGTACCTGGAGCGAGCGGCGCAGCGCATGAAGGTCGTGGTCCCCGCGACGCTGGCGGTGATCTTCGTGCTGCTGTATCTGCTGTTCCGGGACGCGACCCACGCGGCGCTCGTGATGGCTGCCGTGCCGTTCTCGCTCGTGGGCGGGTTCTGGCTGATCTGGCTGCTTGGGCACGCCGTGTCGGTCGCCACGGCCGTGGGATTCATTGCGCTTGCCGGCGTGGCGGCCGAGTTTGGCGTCGTCATGCTGGTGTACCTGGAGAACGCCTTGGCAAGGCGTCTTGCCGCCGGCGAGGCGGATACCCACGACACGCTGCTTGCCGCCGTCCGTGAAGGCGCCGTGCTTCGTGTGCGGCCCAAGGCGATGACCGTCGCGATCGTGCTGGCCGGCCTCATCCCCATGCTGTGGGGGGAGGGCGCCGGGCACGAAGTCATGGCGCGGATTGCCGCGCCCATGGTCGGCGGCATGGTCACGGCCCCGCTGCTCAGCATGCTGGTGATGCCAGCGGCCTGGTACCTCGTTCATCGCCGCAGGCTGGCCTCGGCGCCCGTTTTCTCCCCACTCGGCTCGCCTGAAGGCGCGGCCGTTCCCTCCCAACCTCTCTGAAAGGACGCCTCATGAAGGCCACATTCGTTCTCTGCACCATCCTGGCTCTGGGCACCGGCTCGGCCGCCCATGCCCAGGACATGAACAGCATGCCCATGACGCCCGCGAGCAGCGCTTCCGCGGCGGCCATGCCGCTCGTCGACGCGGAGGTGCGCAGGATCGACCCGAGCAAGGGGCTCATCGTGCTGCGCCACGGCCACATTCCCAACCTGGCCATGCCGGGCATGACGATGGGGTTTGAGGTCGCGGACAAGAGGATGCTCGAAGGCCTGAAGATCGGCGACAAGGTCAAGTTCCAGGCGGAGATGGTCAAGGGCAAGGCCACCGTCACTGAGCTCAAGCCAGTGCGCTGACGACAGCCTCCCTACCGTCCGCGCGGCCGGCGGAGGAAACAGCACGAGCCGGCGGCCCGCCGGCGAGTGCGGCGCCACGCGCTTCATGAGGGTGGCCGTCATGGCCGTCTTCGCGACGACGGCCGGTGCCGCCAACATCTGCGGGAGCGTCAACGCCAGCATCCGCTTCTTTCCCTGTCGCGCCAGCGCGCAGTCACCCCATCGCCGGGGAGAAGAAAAGGAGAAAAATGGAGAAAAGGACCCCAGACGTTTCCGCCTGGGGTCAATGAGCTGCGTGCGACGGGTGCCGCACGACAACCCCTGGAACCGTCAGCGGGCCCGCTTGACCTGGATCACGACCTTGCCCTTGGCCCGGCCCGCCTTGACGTACTCGAGCGCCTCGTTGGTCGACTCGAACGGGAAGATCCGATCGATCACCGGCCGGATCGCGCCGGCGTCGATGAGCCGCGTGATCTCCCGCAGCTGGCCGCCGTCCGCTTTCATGAAGAGGAAGGAGAACCGCTTGCCTTGGCTGGCCGCCTTGCGGCGGATGCCCGAGCTCAGCAAACGCATGATCAGCCGCACGAAGCCGGGGGCCCCGATCGCCTGGCCGAACTCAGGATCGGGCGGCCCGGAGATCGAGATCACTTCTCCGCCGCGTTTGAGCACCCCGAGCGACTTCTTCAGCGTGTCGCCATCCTGGCTGTTGAGCACGACGTCGTAGTCGCGCAGGAGGCCCTCGAAGTCCTGGTGCTTGTAGTCGATGACCACGTCGGCGCCCAGCCCCTTGACGAGGGCCATGTTGGTCGTGCCGGTCGTGGTCGCGACCTCCGCTCCGAGATGCTTGGCCAGTTGGATCGCGAACGTGCCCACGCCGCCGGAGCCAGCCTGGATGAAGACCTTCTGCCCGCGCTTCAAGCCAGCCCGTTCGACCAGTGCCTGCCACGCGGTCAGCCCCACCAGCGGAATCGATGCCGCTTCCTCCATGGACAGGCCCCTGGGTTTGAGCGCGACAGAGGCCTCCCTGACCGGAACGAACTGCGCAAAGGTGCCGATCCGGAAGTCGTCCGCGCGCGCGTAGACCTCGTCGCCGGGTTTGAAGAGCCGTACCTGCGGGCCCGCCTTGACCACCACGCCCGCGACGTCATGTCCGAGCACCAGCGGCAGCCGATAGGGCAGGATCAACTTGAACTCACCATCGCTGATCTTGGCGTCGAGCACGTTCACGCCGGCGGCATGGACCTCGATCAGGACCTCGTCGTCCCGCAGCGCGGGCAGCGGCATCTCGGTCGGCACGAGCGCGCTGCGCTTTCCATAGCGCTCAAGGACAAATGCTTTCATGGTGTCGGGGATCGGTGAATTGACTGCCTTCAATGATGATGTTCGTCATCCAAAAAGTCAATGATTTGATTATGGGCAGCATCTATCTATAGTTGCGCCCTGTCACGCATCCACGCACGAGCCATGAAGGTCACCAAAGCGCAAGCGCAAGCCAATCGGGAGCATGTCGTCCGCACGGCATCCACGCTGTTTCGGGAACGGGGTTACGACGGAGTCGGGGTGGTCGACCTGATGGCCGCGGCGGGCTTCACGCATGGCGGCTTCTACAAGCAGTTCCAATCGAAGGCCGAGTTGATGGCGGAGTCGGCCGCCTGCGGCATCGCGCAGACGGTTGAGCTGTCGGAAGGGATGTCGGCGGCGGGCTTCGTGAAGGCCTACGTGTCACGCGAGCATCGGGCGGCTCGAGCGCAAGGCTGCACCATGGCCGCGCTGGGCGGCGATGCGGCGCGTCAGTCGGATGCGGTGCGAGCCGTGTTCGCCGACGGCATTGAAGGCATCCTGGCGGCGCTGAACCGCGAAGGCACCACGCTGGAGTCAGCGGATGCCAAGCAGGCTCGCGCGAAGGGGCTGGATCTGCTGGCGCATGTCGTGGGCGCGATCGTCATGTCACGCGCCTGCCCGGACGACTCGCCGTTGGCTGATGAAATCCTGACCGCTTGCCGGAAGGAGATCCTGGCGTCGCTCGCTCCGCCATCACGCGCGCCGGCGGCCCGGCGCAAGCGGGCCAAACGCGAGTGACTGATCAGCCGGGCGGTGGGTCCGCACACCGGGACCGCTGCGCCAGCAGGCGCTTTCGCACCGCATGGATGTTGTTCCGCAGCGCGTAAAGCTCTCCCGCATACGACAGCAGCAGCATCAGCGCCAGCGTGCTTCCGGTTCACCGTTCTTCAGGCGCATCGCATGCTGAACAGAGAAAGCGCCGCTCAGTGCGGCTCGCCGGCGCACTGCGCCAGGGCGTCTCGCAGGAACTTGAGTCTCTCCTGTTCGATGGAGGCGTTGTACTCCCTGCGCTTGCCTCCGGCAGTGACTTGCCGGAAGTTCCCGGCGAAGCTTTCCGCCAGGGGCTTGCGGATGTGCTCTGGAAGGCCGTCGAACACGTCCTTCGATGTGGTGTGCTGGAAGAAGCGCGCATCGAGAACATCGGAGCCGCGCGCTATCGTGACATCCACGTCATTGATGGTGTCGTCCGTCCCCGCGATCTGCCCCCGGAGGTTTTTCTTGTGGAGGTCCTCCATCAGATGACCGGCGTCCGCCATCGCCTTCGCGTTCGCAAGCGCGAAGATCTTGCAATTGACGACGTCTTTCTGGGTGCCCGTGTTGAGAATGGTCAGCGTCGCGTTCTTCACCCCCTTCAACGCGGCGGTCAGGACGGCCAGACTGTCACTGCAGCCCCATACGCTGTCGACAGCGAGGACGGACACCTTGCCGCGACTTCCCGAGACGTCCACGGCGACCCCATGGCTCGGCGCGCCCTTTCCGTGGATGCGCTCCACGTTGACGACCGCGCGCCACCGCTGACCCGACGCGGTGTCGACAATCGCTTGACGCAAGGCATGGGAATCGGATCTCGACGCCTCGAAAACCTTGACGTCGAGCTCGGGGTGGATGCGATTCTGAGCTGCCACCATGTGAGACAGAAATCTCTGATCGAGTTCGGCCGCCGGGAATTGCCTTCCTTGAAGCTGGGCTTGCTCCAGCGCTTGAATGAAGTCCTTCAATTGAGCCTCGATGGCGGGACCTGACGATGACGACGGAAGGGCGACCCGGCCGGCCATTGCGCTGACGCCGGAGGCACCGGCGGCCGCCGCCGGGCGTGTCCGTGGAGACAACGCTTCGTGCTGGCCCGCGTTGACGTTGAAGGTCTGACCAGATGCGGCAATCGAGCTTGTATCCAGCGCGGTGACGTAGCTCTGCGCTGGACGTGGCGCAGTGGCACCGTTGAGTTTCGACGACATGCATCCCATTTCTTCTCTCCTGTGAGTCGGCCTTGAATCAGCTTCGATGGCAATGGCCGACGTATCCAAACCGCCGGCGCCCAGACAAGCTTCGCGATGCTGCGGCTGCTCGCGCAGCGCGGCTGCAGCACCGATTCTTGCGACGACAAGCACTGCGGCGCTTCAACGCACCCGAAGACATCTTCCAGAATCCGAGATCGCCCTCACAGACAGCCGGAGCCGCCTGGCCGGGCCAGGCCCCTCCTCGAATGAGCCTTGGGTCACGACCCGGACGCCATGCCGAGCTGGAAATTGTCCCGGGCCCAGGATGCAAAGGGAGTCGGCGTCCGGCCTGCAACCCTGTTCGCAAGCGCAATTGCATCGTCATGTGAACCTGGGCCGAGGTAGGTATAGGCCTCGAAATAGGCCAGCGTTTCAGCCAACGCATCAGCTCCCGGGAAGAAGCCTGCGAATGCGGCTCGTGGGACCTCGGTAAACGTGATCCGATGGCCCAGCTGATTCAACGAATCGACGATGTCGTTGAAGCTCAGGAAGTCGCCGACCAGAGGCAGATAGGCGCCATCGCCCGTTTCATCCGGATGCGCGAAAGCGCCGGTCACGATGTGGCCCAACTCGGCGATGTCACCCATGTGGAAGCAACGCGCAGCCGGGTCGATGGGCCGCACGAAGCTCAGCCTTCCGTCCGGCTGCGGCTGCGGTCCGAATTGGCCCGAGAAGTTCTGATAGTAGGCAGGCGGCACAACAAAGGTGTAGTGCGCGAATGCGGCCTCCTTGACGATCGCATCGACCTTGGCCTTGCCCGTGAACTGGGGAAGATTGAGCTTGCCGTTGCTGATCACCTCGACATTCGGCAAGGTGGACCAGATCAAATGGTCGACCCCGGCAGCTTTCGCAGCCTGAATGGCCGCTGTTGCCTGCTTGACCTCGTCGACGCCTTCCTGCCAGAAGTTGGTGACGAGAAAGACTCCGTGTGCACCCTCAAGGGCGGTCACAAGTGTCTGTGGGCGCTCCAGGTCCGCTGCGACAACTTCGTCGGCGGGACCCTTGTATTTGCCGGGGTCGCGCGAGAGCGCGCGCACCTTGAATTGGCCGTTGGCCTTCAGGGCTCGCACCACCCCGGACCCTTGGTTTCCGGTCGCGCCAAATACGGCAATCAGTTTCTTTTCAATGGACATCACTGCACCTGTCTTTCGTTCGTGCTCCATGGCGTCGGGGGACATGGGAGCGGGTTCTGTCGGCTGACCGGGCAGATCTTCTTTTGGATCGACATTGTTATCAATACCTCAAGAATTGGCATCATTTGCTAGGATTTGATCCATATGAACGATCCCATCGAAACGGCGGAACTCGTCGCCTTCACCAAGACGGTCGATGCCACCTCCCTCTCACGCGCTGCGGCCGAGCTTGGCGTCCCGCGCGCGACCGTGAGCCGTCGTCTCGCTCGCCTTGAGGAGCGCCTCGGTGTGCGCCTTCTGCGCCGTACCACTCGAAGCCTTGTCCTCACCGAAGTTGGCGAGGCCTTCTACCAGCAAGCCTGCATGGCGCTCCAGGCGGTGCGCTCGGCCGAGCAGAGCGTGCGCACGGCTGACGATGTCGTGCGTGGGGATCTGCGCGTCTCGGTGCCGCCGATGATGAACCCGAGCTTCCGCGCCATGCTCAGCGACTTTGCTGCGCACCATCCGGCGCTGCACGTCCATGTTCACACGTCGAGTCAGCACGTTGACATGCTTCATGGCGGCTACGACGTCGCGCTGCGTGCCAGCAGCGAGATGCAGCCCGGGCTCATCGCGCGCACTCTTTTCCGCGATCCCATGATCGCCGTCGCCGCGCCGGCTTACCTGGCCGATCGAGGCACACCACAAACGCAACGCGATCTCCGCGACCACCGCTGTCTGCTCGGCTTCACGCGTGGTGAGCTGCCGCAGTTTCATTGGCCACTCGTTTCCGGCAGCAAGTTCCAGGTCGAAGGCGCATTCTTCTCAAACGACATCGCGCTGCTGTGCGACGCGGCCGTGCGCGGACTTGGCATCGCGCTTCTTCCGGAGAGCCTGGTGGCTCCGCATCTGGAGCGCGATGCGCTGGCGCAGGTGCTCGCCGATGTCGTCGGCGCCGAGATGCAGATCGCGTTGGTCTACCCGGAGCGCGCGTTCCTGCCGCCGCAGGTGCGCGCCTTCATCGACGCCGTCGTCGCCTGGGTGTCGCGCGACCGGGCCGCGGCCCAGCAGACGTCGGCATCCGCGCGGCCCGGTGTGGTCGGGGCTGCGAAGAGGACCGTGCGCCGCAGGAAGCCTTCTGGCTAGGTCGCCGCCGGCCGTGACCTTTGCGCCAGCAGGCGCTTTCGCACCGCATGGATGTTGTTCCGCAGCGCATAAAGCTCTTCCGCATACGACAGCGGCACCGCGATGCGATGCGTGACGCGATCCAGCTCGTCCAGTTCGTCGAGCAGCGCCTCGCGCTTGCCCGTGCCGGTTTCCAGCTTGGCTTCCACCTCGCGCAGCCGCGCATACCAGCGGAACACGCGCGAGCGCACGCGGAAGGTGTACAGCGGCGGCACCACGCGCGACAGCGGCAGCATCAGCACCAGCAGGCCGCCCACCACCAGCCACATGCGCTCCAGCAGATTGCCGGCCCAGAAGGGCAGGTAACGCGCCCACGCCGGCGGCGTGCCGTTGATGGCGCGGTCGCCTTCGGCGCTGACCGGCAGCTCGCTGGTGCGGGTGTTGGGGAAGTCGCGCGCGCCATTGAACCAGCCAGCCCCGCCGTGCTGACCCAGGGCCGCCTGCGCGAACAGCTGTCGCAGCGCCGGGTGCGTCTGCTCGCGCGCCAGCAGCGCGGTCGTGGTCGCGAGCAGCGGCACGTCGTGCGGCGGCAGATCGGCCGCCAGATCTACGACACCGCGTGGCAGCGTCACGGTGGACAGGAAGGGCAGGTGGCGCGAATAGGCTTCGTTCTGCTCGAAGCCCATCAGTCCGATGGCCGGGTCACGCAGCAGCGCGCGGATCAGGCCCGCCTGCGGCGCCGAGATCAGCACCGCGGCGTCCAGCCGGCCCTCGCGCAGCGCCGCGCCAGCGGCGTCAGGGGCCAGATTGGACAGCCGCAGATCGGCCGGCGTCATGTGGTTCAGCGCCAGCAGCTTCTCGACGATCTGCGGCACACCGCTGCCGTCCTGGTCCACATTGACGCGCAGGCCACGCAGTTGGGTCAGACGCTGCAGTTCGCCGCCGTGCTGGCGGCGAACGATGCCCAGATCGCGGCGATAGAAGATCCAGATCGGCTCGTAGAACAGGCTGCCCAGCGAGACGATGCCAGCCTCGGTATCGGCCACCGGGTCGGCCATGCCGCCGCGCACGAAGCCCACGTCGGCCGTGCCCGCGCGCAGATGCGCGAGGTCGTCCTGCGCGCCTTCGCTGCCGATCAGCACCACCTGAACGCGCTCGCGCGCCAGCGCCTTCGCATAGCCTTCGCCGAAGCCGGCGTAGGCACTGCCGGCCGGACCGGTGGCCAGCCGCACCTGGCGCGGCGGCTGCGGATCCAGCCACCAATAGGCCGCCACCAGCAGCCCGCCGCCGAGCAGCAGCAGCGGCCCCATCGAGACCATCATGTCGCGCAGCGTCTGCAGCAGCAGGCGCAGGCTGCGGGTGGCATGCCATTGCTGGATCGGGGTCATGGCTTGCCGTCCTGAGCGTTCGCATGCGCAGGGGCTGCAAGGGTGAACATGATCGTGATGCCGGCGCGTCGCATGGGCTGGGTCTTGGCCGATGGTGGAACGGGCCATCGTATGCGAGGCGCGCTGGCGGACTGTTACGCCGCGCATCGCGCAGGTCCCTGACCCCAGCGCCGTTCAGCCTCAATCCGCGCCGAGCACCCGGCCCAGGATCACCATGTCCCGGCTCTTCGCGTCGGCCCACACGATGCCCGGCAGACGCCCCCAGGCGCTGAAGCCCTGGGCGCGGAACAGCGCCAGGCTGGCCGCGTTGTCGTGCCAGATGAAAGCCATCAGCCGGTCGATGTGCCACAGCCGCGCCTCGGTCTGCGCGTGCGACAGCAGGCGCCGTCCGATGCCGCAGCCGCGCCAGCCGCGGGCGATGTAGATCGCGACCTCCGCCGCGGGCATGCAGGCCGGCCGGTCGGCGAAGCCGAGCAGGCTCAGCCATCCCACGACTTCCCTGCCGGCCTGCGCCACCCACAGCGGACGGCCATTGGCGCGATGCGACGCCATCCAGTTCGCGAGCCCGTCCGCTGGCAGTTGCGGCAGGCAGCTGCCCAGCAGCGGCCGGCCGGCAGCGCGCGCGTCAACGTCCGGCAGCGGTGCGGGCAACGGCGGCAGCGACTCGTTGTAGATCCGCGTGATGGCCGTGAGGTCGCCATCCAGCGCGGGGCGGACCCCGATCGCCGCCGCGGCCGCGATCGGCGTTTCGCCCGTGATCGCCGCCAGGGCCACGGCGAACGCGGTGGAAGCGGGCAGGGCATGGGGCGTCGCGTGCATGGCGGTTCGGCGGGAAGTCCGGGATGCCTGCAATCTAGGAAGGACCGTGAGCGGCCAAGGGCAATGTCGCGAAGCAGCACGCCGTCGCGCGAAGGGCGCAAGGCCTGGCCCTCGCGGCGCTTCGCCGCCTGTCACGCCGCTTCGCTCGGGGAGGCTCCGTGCGCGAGGCGGTGCCTACCCTCACCAATTGATCACGCCGAGCGCACCGCGCCTTCACGCCTTACCCAGGAGCAGCCATGTCCATCGATGCCATCGATCGTCCCTCGTCCGTGCGGCGCCCGTCGGCGCTCGACCTCTACAGCCAATACCTCAACGCGCCCGCCGCGCAGCCGCAAGGGCCAGCCAGCGGCGGCTCGGCCGGCCAGGCCGCGGTCATCAACAGCATCCTCCAGTTGCTGCAGGCCTTGCTGCCGCTGCTGCAGTCGCTCTCGCAGAACGGCTTGCAGCCCACCAGTGCCGCCAATCAACTGGCCAACCAGTTCGGCGGCGGCGGAGGCGGAGGAGACAGCTTCGGCAGCGGAGCCGGCGGCGGCGGAGGCTCGCCATCCGGCCGCACGGGCGGCACGGGCGGCATGGGCGGGCCGTCGATGGGACCAGGCGCGGGCGGACCAGGCGGCGGTTGGCCGTCCTCGCCATCGTCTCCGTCGTCTCCGTCGTCTCCGTCGTCTCCATCGTCTCCGTCGTCTCCGTCGTCTCCGTCGTCTCCATCGTCTCCGTCGTCTCCGTCTTCCTCATCTTCCCCCGCGCCGGTCTCGGGCGCGGGCAAGCCGGCCGAGATCCCGCCCGCGACCGGCAAGGTGATCGTGAACGAACCCATCGTGGTCAAGGCCGGGCAGACCTTCAACGGCGAGGGCAAGCTCTATCAGGCCGGTCCGTCGCTGGGTGACGGCGGCCAGAGCGAGACCCAGAAGCCGGTTTTCATCCTCGAGCCGGGCGCGAAGCTGGAGAACGTGCAGGTGGCCGGCGGCGACGGCGTCCACACGCGCGGCGACGCGACGCTCAAGGACGTCTGGTGGAAGGACGTCGGTGAGGACGCGATGACGATGAAGGGTCCCGGCAACGTCAAGGTGATCGGCGGCGGCGCCTATGCGGCCACCGACAAGATCTTCCAGATCAACGCGCCGGGCTCGCTGTCGATCGACGGCTTCACCGCGGACGGCTTCGGCAAGGCGGTGCGCACCAACGGCGGACATGACTTCCCGATCAGCATCGACATCCGCAACTCGGTCTTCCGCAATGGCGACGAGGCCGTCGTGCGCAGCGACGTCAAGAAGGCCAACATCAACATCGCGTCCGACGTGGTGATCGAGAGCACGCCGAACAAGGTGCTCGCGCCGTCCACCGCCAACGTGCAGGGCGTGGGCGCCTGGGACTACAAGCCCTACAGCGGTTGATCGCGAACGCCCCGGCCTGGCGCCGGGGCTTCGTGCCGACGGGCGCGATCGCTCAGCGCGCCGGCACGTCGACTCGCGCGTCGATGTGCGACGCTTCGGCCGCGGTCACGCTGCCCAGTTGCACGACGAGGTCCAGCCCGTGCGTGCGCTGTGCCATGTTGCGCTCGTACGAGCGCATCGAGTACGGCCGCAGCGCCGCCGGATCGCGCCACTGGGCCTCGATCGCGCGTTCCAGCGCGGCCGCTTCGGCCGGCATGCCGCCCGGCTGGCGCTCGCACAGCGCGAGCGCGGAGCGCAGCGCACCGTCGCGCAGCCGCATCTCCGTGCCGACCACCATCCGCGCCGCGGCGCTGTGGTGGGGGCTGGCATGACGCTGGATATCGGCGACCAACTGCTCCAACCGCTGCCGATCCGCGCCGGCCGCGACCCAGTCGCCGAGCTGCGGCGTCACGCGCTCGGCGAATGCCTTGAGATCCTGATACTCGGTCTCGACGAAGGACAGTGGATGCAGACGGCCGTCCTCGTAGACGGCCTCGCGGCGATCGAAGACACCGCCCAGGATGCGTTCCGCGCCGATGCCGGCCTGCAGCGCGCCCATCGTGAGGTCGGCCTTGCCGGCATCGCCGACCGACCCGGCCACGGTCTGCGACGCGCCGAGCGAGGCCCGCAGCGCGACACCAGCGCGGGTGGCATGGCCGTCGATGCGGCGCTCGACGCGCATCGCGCCGCTGGCGTCGCCGTAGCGGCGCGTGACATCGCGTTGCGTCTCGACGTAGCCCCCCGCGCTGGCGGTCGCCTTGAGCCGCCATTTGCCCAGCGACCCGGTGACGTCCGCGCCGAGGCCATGCCGGCGGCGTCCGTCGCCCGCGTCGCCGATGCGGTTGATGGTCATATCCGGAAATTCCTGCAGCAGCTGGCGCAGCAGCGGCGGGTCACCGGGGTGGCGGGCAGCGCCCCCGGCGCCGTGGTCGATGAGCCGGTCGACCAGGCGCGAGAACTCCTCGCGCAGTTCGGGCACGGGCCGGCCAACGCGCGGCAGGCGCAGCGACAGTCCCTGCAGCGTGGACCCGTCGAGGCCCAGGAGCAGCGCATCCACGTTGCCGCCGACCTTGAACGCCCCCAGGTCCGGCCCCACGCTCCCGCCCAGCCCCAACTGGCCGATGGTCTGGCGCTGCGTCCCGAGCACGATCTCCATGTCGTAGGGCGGCATGG
Source organism: Roseateles sp. (assembly GCF_039595595.1). Taxonomy (GTDB): domain Bacteria; phylum Pseudomonadota; class Gammaproteobacteria; order Burkholderiales; family Burkholderiaceae_C; genus Roseateles. The sequence continues at coordinate 75,600 of NZ_JBCNLG010000018.1, forward strand.
CGATCTCGAAGACGGCATGCCGGGCCCGTTGCACGCGGGCATCGACGCGGCCGCGCACGAACAGCGCCGTGGCCACCGCGCTGATCGACGCCGTGATCTGGCGCAGCCCGACGCCCGCGATGCCGCCGCCAGTCAGCCGCAACCGCGACGAGCCCTCGAGGTTGGCGACGATGTCCTTGAGCGCGGCCCGCAGCGTCTCGCGATCGACCGCCTTCATGCGGGTGTCGCGGCCGTTGGCCTCGTCCTCGGCGCGCGCGAGCGCGGCCGATGCGCTCAGGAGCAGGGACGCGGAGGCGGCCGCGCCGGGCGCGCCGGCCGTGTCCGAACGCGCGTCGGCCAGCCAGCCGGCCATCGCCGTGGCGTCCAGGCGCAGCGTCGCGAGTGCCTTGAGCTCGGGCAACTCGCCCAGGCGGCGGGCGAGGGCGCTCAGCACCGGCGGGTCCGCCGCGGCGGCCTCGGACAGCATCAGCCGGGCCAGGCGTTCGGCGATCGCCGTGCGTGCATCGGCGCCGAAGCCCGCGCGCTCGAACGAGGGACCGGTCTCCTCCAGGCAATGCGACAGGACCGCGGCGCGCAACAGGTGGCCCGGCACCGCGGCCGGACCGGCCGAGCGGCCCGCCGGCAGGTTCGGCAGCGCGTTGCGCAGCGCGGTGGCCGCTTCGGTCAGCGCTTGCTCGCGGCGCTGGCGATGACGCGCGGCCGGCCCGCGTTCCACGCCTTGCGTGCCGTGCCGCAGCGCGCGGAACGGCGTCTTGCCGATCAGCGGATTGCGCAGCCCCAGGCCGCCGCGCGGCGCGGCGCGGTCGATCCAGCGGCCCATCTTCATCAGCCGGGCGTCGAGCGCCGCGAACAGCGTGCCGGGACCGGTGTCATGCAGGTCGTTGCGCACCGCCGCGAGCGCCCATTGATGCGGCCTTGCGGCCTCCACGTCGCCCGCCATCCGCGCCGCGGCACAGAACAGCGCTTCGCCGGTGAGCGTCCGCAGCGAGGCCGGATCACGCAGCAGCGCCGTCGGATCGCCGTGATGACCGAGCTCGCGCGGTGCGCCCTCGGAGGCCTTGAGCAGCAAAGCGAAATCGCGCCGCCGAGCCGGATCGACCGGCCGCGCCGTGACCGCCATCAGCACGTCCATGCCGGCCGGCGTGCCGCCCAGCGCGGAGGAGGTGCGCCATGCGGCTTGGCGGGCGGCCTGCTCGTCGGCGGCCGCGTGCTCGATCAGCATCGGCCCCCAGCCGAGCCGGTTGTTGCGCAGCCCGTCCTGGCGCCGGCGGCGTCCGACGTCGGTGAGCCGGCCGGGACTGCCCAGCAGCGCGGCGGACGGCGACGGCGACGCGGACAACAGCGGCGAGGCCGCCGGCGTCCGGTTCGCCCCGGACTGCCAGGCGGCGATCAGCTCGGCCTCGGCGTCGAGCGCGGCCAGCGAGTCCAGGGCATCCAGCGCCAGACGCGCGTCGCCGTCGCATGCCGCGGCCAGCGACTGCGTCAGCAGCACCAGCGGCGCGGAGGGCAGCTCGGGGGTGGGCGGCACGCCGGACAGATCCAGCCGCGACAGTCGGCCGGTCAGCTGAGCCAGGTCCTCCGGCGCCGAGGCGCCGCGCGCGAACAAGGCCGCGGTCAGCGAGGCCGCATCCGGCCGCTCGGCGCGCATCGCGTCCAGCAGCACCGCGCCGGTGGGCGCGGCGCGCGACGGCTGGTCTGGCGCGGACGCGGTGGCCGCGGCGCTGGCGCCGGCATCGACCGCCTGGGAGGCCGGCAGAGCGGCGCGCGGCGCCGCCGGGGCGCCGGGCTGCGGCCGCGCCGGCGGCATGTCCAGCGGCCGGATGGCCGTGCTGGGCAAGAGCGGCGTGCGCTGCTCCTGCGACCAGGGTGTGTCGACGTTGACACGGGAGATGCCGAGATGGCGCGCGATTCGGGTGGTGAAGGACATGCACTGCTCCTTCGCCAGGATCGTGGCGGGCCGCCATGACGGCTGGCCGTGCGCTCGCGAAAGTCCGGTGGCCGCGGCGAAGGGCCAAGACGGCTTCGTCTCCCCGGACAACGGTTCGGCGGCGGTCAACGAACACCCAGATCCGCTGCCGAGAGTGACGGGTCTCTTCTCCCATGCCTTCGCCAAGGAGCCGCTCATGAGCGCCATCGATCCGATCTCGTCCCTCAACGGCAGTGGCCCGCGCCTGTCGCCGATGCAGCAGCTGTACCAGCAGCAGCTCAACGCGGACCCTCAGCCGGCGACCCCGTCCAACGCCATCGCCCCGCTCATGACGCTGCTGGTCCAGCAGATCATCGCGATGCTGGTGCAGCAGCTCCTGCAGTCGCTGCAGGCCCAGCAAGGGCAGCAGGGCATGCCTGGCGGGGGAGGGGGTGGCGCAGGCGGCATGGGCGGCGGCGCAGGCGGGAGCCCAGGCGGGGGCATGGGCGGAGGCATGGGCGGAGGCCTCGGCGGCGGAGCAGCGAATCCATTCGCGGGCGGTGGCGGTCCGGGAGGTGCGGGAGGCAATTCCTTCGGTCCTGGCAGCAGCCTCGGTGGCTCGGGGAGCGGGATCCCCGGAAGCGGTGGCCCTGGCGATATGCCCCCAGCGCCAGCGCCCGTGCCCGCGCCGCCGGCTTCTGCTCCGAGCCCAAGCCCAAGCCCGAGCCCGAGCCCGAGCCCGAGCCCTGCGCCTGTTCCGGCACCGGCTCATGGCCATCACCGCCATCACCACCATCACGCGGCGGCGCCGGCGACAACCGATCCGCTGCTCGATTCCGCGCTCGCGCCTGCACCCGCGCCCTCGGTGGGCGCGCCCGGCAAGCCCGACGGTTCGAGCGCGGTGTCCACGAGTTCGCCAGCGACCTCGGTGCTCCCGCCCCACCGTGGCGAAGTGGTGGTCAACAAGCCCATCGTGGTCGGGCCCGGCGAGACCTTCGACGGCAAGGGCCAGTTGTTCACCGCCGGGCCGGGGCTCAACGGCAACTCGGCCGAGACCTACCAGCCGGTCTTCGTCCTCGGTCCGGGTGCGACGCTCAAGAACGTGCAGTTCCAGGGCGGCGATGGCGTGCACCTGCTGGGCGACGCCAAGATCGACAACGTGCATGCGGTGCACGGCGGTCCGGACGACATGATCACCATCGACGGCCCCGGCAACCGGGCGCACGACGCGCAACTGGCGGGGATCTCTCCCGACAGCATCCCTGGCAACCGTCCCGCGGAGGTCGAGATCAGGAACTCCTCGTTCCGGCACTCGCATGACAAGGCGATCCAGGTCAACGGCGACGCCAACGTGAAGCTCAGCGGCGTCTACGCCCAGGACGTCGGCCAATTGCTGGTGACGCTGGGCGGCCAGCCGATCAAGGCGAACGTGTCGATCGACGACTCGCAGTTCAGCGGTGTGCGCTCGCACCTGGTGAGGCTGGACGACCGCGACTCGACGCTGCGGATCGGCTCGAACGTCAGCACCGACACCGGCCGCCTGCAAGTCATGATGGGCACGCCGGCCAACGCCGAGGGCGCGACGGTGGTGATGCCGTCGTCCAGCCCGGCGGGCGGCAACGACTGACCCCGAGGGAGTCGCCTCGGCGGCCGCCCGACGTTCGAGGCGCAGGTCCGGCATCGGCGTCGGCCCGCGCCTGAGGAGCCGCAGACGCGTTCCTGATCGAGGCACACTCACCGCCCAGTGGCCGCCTGGACCGGAGCGCCTTGTCTCTCCCGTTCCTTCGCCGTCACACCCGGTTCCCTTCACTTCACCCACACCATGCCCGTCATCGACATCGCCGGCCGCTCCTTGCATTACCAGGACCGCGGGACCGGATTTCCGATCCTGCTCGGACACAGCTACCTCTGGGACTCCGCCATGTGGGCGCCGCAGATGGAAGCGCTCTCGCGCACGCATCGCGTCATCGCGCCCGACCTCTGGGGCCATGGGCGCTCCGACGCGCCGCCTGCGGGCACGCGCACGCTGGGCGACCTGGCCGCGCACGCGGGCCTGCTGCTCGATGCGCTGGACGTCCGTGAATGCGCGGTGGCGGGCCTGTCGGTCGGCGGCATGTGGGGCGCGGAACTCGCGCTGCGCGAGCCCGCCCGCGTGCGCGCGCTCGTCATGATGGATACCTACCTCGGCGCCGAGCCGGAGGCGACCCGCGCGCGCTACTTCCAGATGCTCGACACCATCGAGTCGCTGGGCAAGTTCCCCGCGCCCATCCTCGACGCCGTCGTGCCGCTGTTCTTCCGCAGTGGCGCGGACCTGAGCGGCCCCTTGCCGACGGCTTTCCGCCGCGCGCTGGAGGGCTTCTCCGCCGCGCAGTTGCGCGAGGCCGTCGTGCCGCTGGGACGCCTGATCTTCGGCCGTCCCGAGGCGGTGCAGCGCCTTTCGGCGCTGAACGCCGGACGCACGCTGCTGATGTGCGGCGCGCTGGACATCCCCCGCCCGGCGGCCGAGACCGCCCGGATGGCCGAGGCCATCGGCTGCGAACAGGTGATCGTTCCCGACGCGGGTCACATCTCGAATCTCGAGAACCCTGACTTCGTGACCGAGACACTGACGGCCTGGCTGGCTCGCCAGATCGCCCGCTGAGCGAATCGGCCAGACGCAGCAGAGGACGGGCCTTGCCGTCCATTCGATTGCGCATATCGCGTTCATAGCGACGTTTTCGCGTGGGCCGCGAGTTCGGCGTTCCGGCTTGGATACCCTCGCCGCAAGCTCAAGGAACACGCCATGACATTGCGGGAGTTGCGCTATCTGGTGGCGCTCGTGGAGCATCGGCATTTCGGCCAGGCGGCCGAAGCCTGCTGCGTGACCCAATCGACGCTGAGCCTGCAGCTGCGCAAGCTGGAGGACTATCTCGGCGTCACGCTGATCGATCGCGGCGGCCGCCGCCCGGTGCCCACGTCCATGGGCGAGGTGATCGCCGAGCGCGCCGCGCGGCTGCTCGGCCTGGCCGACGAGATCCTGCTGCTCACGCGCCAGCGGCGCGGTCCGCTCGAGGGCGCCTTCAACATCGGCGTCATTCCGTCGCTGGCGCCGTACTACCTGCCGTGGATGTTGCCCCAGCTGTCGCGGCAGTATCCGCGCCTGCATCTGGTCCTGGTCGAGGACACCACCCGCCGGCTCGAGGAGAAGCTCGACGAGCAGCAGATCGATGCCGCCGTGGTCGCGCTGCCCGCCTTCCGGCGTTCCGACGTGATCGAGCAAGCGCTCTTCGACGAGCCCTTCTTCGTCGCCTGTCCGCCGGGGACGGAAGGACTTCCCGACGGGCCCATCGATGCCGCGCGGCTCGCGCATCTCCAGCTGTTGCTGCTCACCGAGGGCCACTGCCTGCGCGGCCAGGCGCTCGCCATCTGCGAGCAGCGGGGCATCGCGCCGGACCAGGCCTCGGACTGCCGCGCCACCAGCCTCGAGACGCTGCGCCAACTGGTGTCTGCGGGCCTGGGCTATACGTTCCTGCCGGCCCTCGCCGCGCGCGCGGAAGAGGGCGCGTCGCGGCTGATCGTGCGGCCTTCCGCCGGCGGCGAATCACGCCGCATCGGCTTGGCCTGGCGCGCCGGACATCCACGCCGCGAGGAGCTGGCCAGCCTCGCGGCCAGTCTGCAGATGCCGCTGCCCGAGGGCGTGCGGGCGCTGGCGGCCTCGCCCGGCCGGGCGCTGATCGATGACATCAATCGCTGATTCAGAAAGCTTCAATTGAACGGGCAGGGGAGCGTCACTACGCTCGCGCATCCCTGCATTGCTCAAGGAGGACTGATCCCATGACGCTTTCGATCACCCGCCGGCTGCCGCTGGCCACCCTGGGTCTGGCGACCCTGCTGTCCGCGCCGGCCGTGGCCTGGTGCCAGACCCCCTTGACCCGCGACAACGGCGCGCCGGTCGGCGACAACCAGAACTCGCAGACCGCCGGGCCGAACGGCCCCGTGCTGCTCCAGGACGTGCAGCTGATCCAGAAGCTGCAGCGCTTCGACCGCGAGCGCGTGCCCGAGCGTGTCGTGCATGCGCGCGGCACCGGCGCCCATGGCGAGTTCGTCGCCTCGGCCGATCTCTCCGCCGTGACCCGCGCCAAGGTCTTCGTGCCGGGCACGCGCACGCCGGTCTTCGTCCGCTTCTCCACGGTGATCCACGGCAACCATTCGCCCGAGACCCTGCGCGATCCGCGCGGCTTCGCGACGAAGTTCTACACCGCCGAGGGCAACTGGGACCTGGTGGGCAACAACCTGCCGGTCTTCTTCATCCGCGACGCGATCAAGTTCCCGGACATGGTCCACAGCCTCAAGCCGAGTCCGGACACCAACGTCCAGGATCCCAATCGCTTCTTCGACTTCTTCTCGCATGTGCCGGAGGCGACGCACATGCTGACCCGGGTGTACTCGGACCAGGGCACGCCGGCCAGCTACCGCACCATGGACGGCAATGGCGTCCATGCCTACAAGTTCGTCAATGCGCAGGGCGGCATCACCTACGTCAAGTTCCACTGGAAGAGCCTGCAGGGCCTGAAGAACCTGACGGCGCGCGAGGCCTCGGAAGTCCAGGGCCGCAGCTTCAATCACGCCTCCGAGGACCTGATCCAGGCCATCAACGCCGGCAACTTCCCGAAGTGGGACCTCTACGTCCAGCTGCTCAAGCCCGAGCAGCTCGGCGCCTTCGACTTCGATCCGCTGGACGCGACCAAGATCTGGCCCGGCGTGCCCGAGACCAAGGTGGGCACGCTGACGCTGAACCGCAATCCCGCTAACGTCTTCCAGGAGACCGAGCAGGCCGCGTTCGCGCCGGGCAACCTGGTGCCGGGCATCGAGCCCTCGGAAGACCGTCTGCTGCAGGGCCGCGTCTTCAGCTACAACGACACACAGCTCCATCGCATCGGCGCCAACGCCTATCAACTGCCGATCAACGCGCCCAAGGCGGTGGTGAACAACAACAACCAGGATGGCGCGCTCAATGGCGGAGCCCGCGTCGGCAAGGTGAACTACGAGCCGTCGCGCCTGGAGCCCAAGCCGCAGGACGCGTCGCTGCGCTACAGCAGCCTGCCGCTGAGCGGCACGACGCAGCAGCAGCGCATCGCCAAGACGCAGAACTTCCGGCAGGCCGGGGACTTCTACCGCTCGCTGTCCAGCCAGGAGCAGGCCAACCTCGTCGCCAACCTGGCCGGGGACCTGGGCCAGGTGAAGGATGAGACGACGAAGTACACGATGCTCTCGTTCTTCCAGAAAGCCGATAGCCAGTACGGCGCGGCGATCGCCAAGGCGCTGAACGCCGACGCGCAGCGCGTCAGGGAGCTCGCCGCCGCACTGGCCGACTGAGGACTAGCGGCCGTCGGACGCTGACCCGCCGTCAGCGTCCGCGCGCGGTCAGGAAGCGCTGCAGCGCCTCCTCTCGATAGCGGGCCACCGTGCCCTGGCGCTTCATCGCGCGCAGCGTCTCGGACAGCGCCGGCACGATCGCCTCGTGCCGGCGATGCAGATAGGCATGTCCGGTCGTGGATTCGACGACCTTCAGCAGCCGCGGTGCGACGCCGGCGCGCAGTTCCGCGCTCGCATCGCCGAACGAGAGATAGTCGTCGACGGCCTCCCGCACGTCGAAATAGAGCGCGGTGCGCTTGAGCTGAAGCCGGCGTATCCCTTGCTCGATGGTCGCGACGGTCGACACGTGCCGGGGAGCGACCTCGCGCTCCAGCAAGGCGGCCAGTTCAAGAATGCCGCGGCGATGCTCGCAGTCCAGCGCGTTCGACCGTACCGCCGGCCATCCCGGGAACTCGGTCAGGCCGGCATCTCCCGCGGCGTAGACGGCGAACTCGACAGTGTTGTTCGGTTCAGGCACGCGCACGAGCGATGGATAAAGCTGGCCGTAGCCCCAGGTGCGGCCGAGCTCGCCATCCGCGTCGCCGGACTCGATCGCCAGCGGTGCGCGGCCGGCGGGGAGGTCCAGGAATTCGAACGTCACCCCGAGCGCGGCCAGCGCCTCGCGGTAGACCGCGATGAGCCACTGGGTCCGCGGGTCGTCGCGCCGGCGCGAGAAGGTGAATCGCAGCACACGGGGCCGCGCGGCGGCCGGCGCGGCGCGCACCGGCGTCAGCGCCGAAAGCGCTGAGAGCGGCGAGAGCGCTGAGAGCGCGCGCAGGCACTGCCGTCGATCCAGGCATCGCGTGTTGCCGTTCATGAATCAGCTCGGCGCCGAGACGCCTTTCAGCAGGACTCCCTGGGCGGCACGCCAGGCTCTGCGGCGGTCGTGCGTCCTTGGGGCAATGTAGTCGAAAGGCCGCGGCTTCAGAAAGGCGCGCCGCGCCGCCATCCTCGGAGCCGCGCGGCCGCGTGGCCGTTGCAACTGGTGATGATTGATTGAACTTCAGCAGCTATCCGAAGCGCTGCGCCAGGCGTACGCTTTTCGGGCCGGTCGCACGGGGTCCTCTTTTCCGGCAATGACGACCGGCAAAGGAAACCATCATGAAGTTCCATCGCTCCTTTTCCCCTCGCATTTCCGCTTCAGTTGCCGCGGCCCTTTCGGCCGCGCTCCTCGCGCTCCTGTCCGCCTGCGGCGGCGGGGGCGGCAGCGGCGACGCCATGGCCAGCGCCAATGGCACGCTCGCGCTCTCGCTCACCGACGCGCCCGCCTGCGGGTACGACCATGTGAACGTCGCGATCCAGAAAATCCGCGTCAACCAGAGCGCCACCGCCAGCGACACCGATGCGGGCTGGACCGACCTCAGCTTCTCGACGCCCCGGCGCGTCGATCTGCTGAGCCTGACCAACGGCGTGCTGGCCTCGCTCGGTCAGATCCCGCTGCAGGCCGGGCACTACACGCAGCTGCGCCTGGTGCTGGCGCCCAATGACGGCGCGAACCCGCTGCTGAATTCCGTCGTGCCGACGGGCGGCACCGAAGTCGCGCTCGACACGCCGAGCGCGGCGCAGTCCGGCCTCAAGCTCAATGCCGACATCACGATCGCCGCTGATCAGTTGGCGGACTTCGTGCTCGACTTCGATGCCTGCAAGTCGGTCGTGACGGCCGGCAACTCCGGCAAGTTCCTGCTCAAGCCCGTCGTGCGTGTCGTGCCGAACCTGATCTCCGGCGTGAGCGGCTACGTGGACCCGTCGCTGGCCAACGGCAACACGATGGTGTCCGTGCAGCAGGGCGGCGTGGTGATCAAGGCCACGGCGCCTGACGCCACCGGGAAGTTCCTGCTGCAGCCGGTCGCTCCGGGCAGCTACGACCTGGTGATCACCGCGCCCGGCCGCGCCGCCGACGTGGTCACCGGCCTGACGGTGACCGCATCGACGGTGACGCTGCTCAACGCCGCCAGCGCGCCCGTGACGCTGGGCAGCTCGCTGAGCGCCACGGCCACGGGCGCCGTGAGCACGGGTGCCACGCCCGTCGATGCCAGCGTGCGCGCGGTGCAGACCCTGGCCAACGGCGACAAGGTCGAGATCCTGGCCCAGGGCGTCGACTCGGCCACCGGCGTCTACAGCCTGACGCTGCCGGTCGCCTCGCCGATGGTCGCGGCCTACGTGGCGCCGCAGGGCGCGCTGAACTTTGGCGCCGACGTGGCGGCCACGGCGAAGTACGGCCTCGAGGCCAGTACCGCCAGCAGCGTCAAGACCGCGGGTCCCATCACCTTCGCGGCAGGCGCGACCACCACGACCAATTTCAGCTTCCCCTGACGGCGTGACGGGCTCGGCGGCCCTGCGCCGCCGGGCGCCGCCGGGCGCCAGTTTTGCCCGCGAGCCTCCATCGGCCGGAAAGAATCGGCCGCAGGGAGACGCTCATGCGCGATGACGACGCCGCCGTGCGCCGCCAGCGCCGGATGACGCTGGGCCGCAGGCTCGGGCTGTCCTTTGGCGCGATGGTGATGCTGACCGCCTTGCTGGGCCTGTTCGGCATGAACCGGATGGACCGCATCAACGACCGCACCGAAGCCATCGCCACGCGCTGGCTGCCGGCGGTGCGCATGCTCGGTGACATGCGCTCGCTGGCCAACCAGCTGCGCCGTGCCGAATCCGAGCACATCCTCAACAGCGGCCAGGCCGACATGTCCGCCGTCGAGGCCCGGCTGGCCGACCTGCGGCAGAAGCTGACGGCGCTGGAGCGGGCCTATGACCCGCTGGTCGAGCATCCGGACGAGGACCGGCTCTTCGCCGACTACCAGCAACTGCGCGACCGCTACTTCGCCGAAACGGAGCGCCTGCTGCCGATGTCGCGCGCCGGCGCCGGCCGCTTCGAGGAGGCCCGGGCGCAATTCCTCGGCCCGTCGCGACAGGCCTTCAACGCGTGGGTCGAGCAGATCGGCAAGCTGGTCGAGTTCAACAACCGCGGTTCCGACGCGGCCGCCGGCGATGCGGCCGCCACCTATCGCAGCGGCAGCATCGCGGTGGGCGCGGTGATGGCGGCCGCGGTGCTCGGCGGCATCCTGCTCAGCGCCCTGATCGTGCGCGGCGTGCGGCGCCAGATCGGCGGCGAGCCGGCCGACGCCGTGGAGCTGGCGCAGCGCGTGGCGGACGGCGACCTGACGCTGGACATCCACGTCGACCCGCGCGACACGGGCAGCGTGCTGGCCGGACTGCGGCGCATGCAGGACCGGCTCGGCGAGATCGTCGCCACGGTGCGCGGCAACGCCGAAGGCGTGGCGACGGCGTCCGCGCAGATCGCGCAGGGCAACGCGGACCTGAGCAGCCGCACCGAGCAGCAGGCCAGCGCGCTGCAGCAGACCGCCTCGTCGATGGAACAACTCGGCGCCACCGTGCGCCACAACGCCGACAACGCGCGCCAGGCCAGCCAGCTTGCGCAGAGCGCGTCGACCGTGGCGGGCGAGGGCGGCGGCGCGGTCGGCGAGGTGGTCTCGACGATGGCCGAGATCGACGAGTCCGCGCGCCGGATCGCCGACATCATCGGCACGATCGACAGCATCGCTTTCCAGACCAACATCCTGGCGCTCAACGCGTCGGTGGAGGCGGCCCGCGCCGGCGAGCAGGGCCGCGGCTTCGCCGTCGTGGCCGAGGAAGTGCGCACGCTGGCGCAGCGCAGCGCGCAGGCCGCGCGCGAGATCAAGGGCCTCATCGGCACCAGCAGCGAGCGCGTGGAACGCGGCTCCGGCCAGGTGGCGCGCGCCGGCCAGACCATGTCCGCGATCGTGCAGTCGATCCAGCGCGTGACCGACATCATGAGCGAGATCAGCGCCGCCTCCCAGCAGCAGAGCCAGGGTGTCCTGCAGATCAGCGAGGCGGTGTCGCAGATGGATCGGGCGACGCAGCAGAATGCGGCGCTGGTGGAGCAGAGCGCCGCGGCGGCGGAGAGCCTGCGCTCGCAGGCGCAGCGGCTGGTGCAGGCGGTGGCGGTGTTCCGTCTGCCGCCGTCCCCGAACCGCCGCGCGTGAGGCCCTGGCCGTACAGCGGCAGCTGGACCACGACACGCAGCCCGGGGCCCGCGCCGGGCGTCGTCAGGCGGACCTGGCCGTGGTGGCGCTCCACCACCGACTTCACGATCGCCAGGCCCAGCCCGCTGCCGCTCTGCGCCTGGTCGGGGCTGCGGAAGAAGCGATCGAAGACGCGTGCATGCAGCGGCTCCGGGATGCCGGGACCCTGGTCGTCGACGTACAGCGTCGCGCGCCCGGCGCGGCTGGACAGCCGCACGACGACCTCGCCGCCGGCCGGGCTGTACTTGATCGCGTTGTCGACGAGGTTGTCGACCATCGACACCAGGCTCTCGCGCTCGGCGAAGACCGGCTGCGGCCCCGGCGAGACCAACTCCAGCGTCACGCCGCGCAGATCGGCCAGCGTCTCCAGCAGCGCCAGGCGATCCTGGATCAGCTCTTCCAGATCGAGCACCGCGTAGGCGTCCTGGCTCTTCTCCGCGTCGCTGCGCATCAGCTGCAGCAACTGGCTCACCAGCCGCGCGGCGCGCTCGTTGCTGCGCAGCAGGCTGCCCATCAACGCGCGCTCGCGCGGATCGGTGGCCTGGTCCTTCAGCGCCTCGACGTTGACGCGGATCGCGGCCAGCGGGGTGCGCAGCTCGTGGGCCGCATCGGCGATCAGGCTGCGCTCGCGGTCCGCGCTCTCGCGCACGCGCTGCAGCAGCGTGTCGATGGCCTGCGCCAGCGGCTTGAGCTCCTGGTGCCGCGACTGGAAGCGCAGCGGCGCCAGGTCGTTCCAGCCGCGGGACGCGACTTCGTCGCTGACCTCCCGCCACGGGCGCAGCGCGACGCGCACGGTGAGCCAGGCCGGCAGCACCAGGAAAGGCAGGCTCACCAGCAGCGGCAGCAGGTAGTAGCCATGGTCGTGGATGGTCAGGACCATCTGCCAGAGGCCGGGCGCCATCATCGTCACGCGCACGTCGGAATGCCGCGAGCGCGAGGTCTTGACCAGCCACCGGCGCCCATCCGGCCCCGTCAGCTTTTCCAGCACGCCGGGCGCGGAATTGCGCAGCAGCGGGACCTCCTCCGAACTGCGGTAGATCAGCGTCTCGCCCTGCCAGACCAGCAGGCTGGGCGAGAGCGCGGCCTCGGCGTCCTCGTCCTCCTTGTCCTGCGCCGTGGCGCGGCCCTGGGCGCGGCGCTCCGCGCGGTCGCTCTGCTCGCTGCGCACCGCGCGGTCCATCGCCAGCAGCGCCGCGTGCTGGCGCGACGGCTGGTCGCGCAGGCTTTCGGTGACTTCGATGAAGGCGTTGTGGATGGAGCCGCTTTCGATCAGCTCGTTGCGCATGCTGGACTCGTACAGCACCCACGCGAAGAGCAGCGTCCACAGCAGCACCAGCACCGCCATCTGCGCCACGACCAGCCGCCGCGCGAGCGAGGGGAAAGCCACCAGCGACCACAGGCGCCCAAGCCGCCGTGCCGCGGCCTTCGCGGCTTTCGCGGCCGTCATCGCGAGCCTGCCGATCCCCGCGATCCTGGCATTCATGACGTTCATGGCGCGCCGTCCAGCGTGCTGTCGGCGGACTCCTCGCGCTGCCGCGCGTCGATCACGTAGCCGATGCCGCGCACCGTGCGCACGTAGCCCTTGCCGATCTTGCGCCGCAGGTTGGACATGTGCACGTCCAGCGCGTTGCTCTCATTGGTCGGCCCGCCGGGCAGCACCTGCTGCTCCAGCGCCCGCCGCGTGACCACGCGGCCCATGCGCTTGAGCAGCAGCGCGAGCAGGTCGAATTCGCAGCGCGACAGCTCGACCTCGCGTCCGTTCACCGTGACGGAGCGGGTCGCCTCGTCCAGCGCCAGGCCGCGCAGCGTCAGCTGGTCCTCCTCGAAGCCATAGCTGCGCCGTGCCAGCGCCCGGACCCGCGAGAGCAGTTCCGCCAGCGCGAAGGGCTTGACCAGGTAGTCGTCGGCGCCGCCGTCCAGGCCGCGCAACCGGTCCTGGAGGCGGTCGCGCGCGCTGAGGATCAGCACCGGCAGGTTCTTGCGGTGGCGGCGCAGGCGCCCGAGCAGCTCCAAGCCGTCGCCATCGGGCAGACCCAGGTCGAGCAGCACCATGTCGAAGGTGTTGGCGTCCAGGCTGCTCGCGGCGTCGGACAGGCGGCGCACCCACACCACCTCCATGCTCTGGTCCGACAGCGCGATGCGCACGCCGTTGCCCAGCTCCAGATCGTCTTCCAGCAGCAGAACCTTCATCGCCCTCCACCCATCCCGCGCTCGTCGTCGCGCGCCTGCCGTCGCCCGTGGGACCGGAGTGTCCACGCGTGGCAGGCGGCAGGTTAACGAAGTCTTCATGAAGAGGCTGCGGTCATCCCGGCCCGCCGGCAACGCCTTTGCTTGAGCGGCGTCAAGGCGCAACGGCGCGCGAGCAGCCACCATCCGGGCTTTCGTCTTCCCCGGAATCCCGACCATGACCATGCCTTCGCTCCTCGACCGCGTCCGTGCCGCCGGATTGCGCCCCCTGCGCCTCGCCGGCCGCGAACTGCTGCCCATCGTCCAGGGCGGCATGGGGGTGGGCGTCTCCGCGCATCGGCTGGCGGGCAGCGTCGCGGGGCAGGGGGCCTGGGGCACGATCGCGTCGGTGGACCTGCGCCGGCACCACCCCGACCTGATGGCCCGCAGCGAATCGATGCGCGACGGCGACGAGAAGAAGGCCGTGATCGAACAGGCCAACCAGGAGGCGCTGGCGCGCGAGATCGAGGCGGCCCGCCGGCTCTCCGAAGGGCGCGGCCTGCTGGCCGTCAATGTGATGCGCGCGGTGAGCGATTACGCGGCCTCGGTGCGGACGGCGCTCGAGTCCGGCATCGACGCGCTGGTGGTGGGCGCGGGACTGCCGCTGGACCTGCCCGAGCTCGCGCAGGACCATCCGCGCACGGCCCTGATCCCCATCCTGTCCGAGGCCCGTGGCGTGACGCTGCTGTGGAAGAAATGGGAGCGCCGCCAGCGCCTGCCAGCCGCCGTGGTCATCGAGCATCCCGGCCATGCGGGCGGGCATCTCGGCGCGGCGCGGGTGGCAGATGTCGCTGATGGCCGTTTCGATTTCGAGACCGTGTTGCCGGCGGTGCGGCGTTTCCTGCGCGATGCCGGTGTCGAGGGCCAGGTGCCGCTGATCGCGGCCGGCGGCGTGCGGCGCTGCGAGGACATCCAGCGCCTGCAGTCGCTGGGCGCCGATGCGGTGCAGCTCGGCACCCCCTTCGTCGCCACCGAGGAGTGCGACGCCCATCCGTCGTTCAAGCGGGTGCTGGCCCAGGCGCGCGAGGAGGACCTGGTCGAGTTCTGCAGCGTCGCGGGTCTTCCCGCACGGGCGGTGATGACGCCCTGGCTGAGGAAGTACCTGGGCGCGGAGGCGCGGCTGCAGTCCGTGGCGCAGCTCAAGAAGCGCTGCACCATGGCCTTCGATTGCTTGAGCCAGTGCGGCTTGCGCGATGGCCTGAAGGACTGGGGGCAGTTCTGCATCGATCAGCGGCTGGCCGCGGCGCTGCGCGGCGAGACCGCGAAGGGCCTGTTCTTCCGCGGCCGCGGCGCGCTGCCGTTCGGCGACCAGATCACCAGCGTGAGGCAGTTGATGGAGCGCCTGCTGACGCCCGGCGTTCCGCTCGGCACGCCGGCGGCCTGAAGCGCCCGCCAAATGAGCAAGGGCCCGCGGACGGATCGTCCCGGGCCCTTGAAGCTTGCGGCGCCTGAAGCGCCACCGACTCAACCGCGGGCGGCCTTGACCTCGACCGGACGCAGGTCGATCGCCGCGCGATCGAGCACGCCATTGACGTACTTGTGCCCGTCGGTGCCGCCAAAGGACTTGGCCAGTTCGACGGCCTCGTTGATCGCGACCTTGTACGGGATGTCGATGCAGTTCTTCAGCTCATAGGCGCCGATCATCAGGATCGCGTGCTCGATCGGCGACAGCTCGGTCGTCTTGCGGTCGGCGTGGCGCGCCAGCACCGCGTCCAGATCCGCCGCTTCCTCGATCGCGCCGTTGAACAGCTTGTCGTAGTGGCCGCGGTCGGCCTTCTCGAAGCCGTCCTGCTCGCGCGTGTGCGCATCGATCACACCGATGTCGTCGCCCGTCACCAGCCATTGATAGATGCCCTGCAGCGCGTGCTCGCGCGAGCGGCGGCGGGCCGACTTGGCCGGCGCCTTCTTCGCGGCGGTCTTCGCGGCGGGCTTGCCGCCGTTCTTGCCGGGGGAGGGGGTGTCCTTGCTATTCACTTGAGTTCTTTCAGCAGCTGCGCCATCTCGACGGCGACGGTTCCGGCATCGCGGCCCTTGTCCTCGGCCCGCGCCCAGGCCTGTTCCTCGTTCTCCACCGTCAGGATCGCGTTGGCGATCGGCAGCCGGTGATCGAGCGTCAGGCGCGTCACGCCCGCGCCGCTCTCGTTGGCGACCAGTTCGAAGTGGTAGGTCTCGCCGCGGATGATGCAGCCCAGCGCCACCAGCGCGTCGAAGCGTCCGCTGGCCGCCATGGCCTGCAGCGCCACCGGCACCTCCAATGCGCCGGGCACGGTCACGTGGCGGATGTCCGCCTCCTGCACGCCGAGGCGGCCCAGCTCGGCCAGGCAGGCCTTGGCCAGCGCCGTGGTCAGCGCGTCGTTGAAGCGAGCCTGGACGATGCCGACGCGCAGTCCGCGTCCATCCAGCCGGGTCGATTGACCCTTGTCAGATCCTTGCATGCCGTCCTCGGGTTCAGCAGTCGTTGGGGGTGGCCTGCGCGGCCTGGAAGCCCGTCACCTCGAGCCCGTAGCCCGTCATGCTGGGCATGCGGCGCGGGCTGCCGAGCAGCTTCATCCGGTGCACGCCGAGCTCGCGCAGGATCTGCGCGCCGACGCCGTAGGTGCGCAGGTCCATGGTCTGGCGGGGTTCTTCCGCCGACGCAGGCTGCAGGCGGGCCAGCAGCGCATCGGCGTCTTCGCCGCAGTTCAACAGCACGGCGACGCCGGCGCCCTCGCGCTGGATGGCCGCCAGCGCCTGCGGCAGCGGCCAGCTGTGGCCGCAGCGGCCGGCATCCAGCAGGTCCATCGCCGAGAAGGGCTCATGCACCCGCACCAGCACGTCCTGGTCCTTCTGCCACTGGCCCAGCGCCAGCGCCATGTGCACGTTGTTGGAGCGGTCGCGGAACACGTGGCACTCGAAGCGGCCTTCGCGCGTCTCCAGCGGGCGCTGCGCGATGCGCTGGATGATCGACTCGTTGCGGCTGCGGTATTCGATCAGATCGGCGATGGTGCCGATTTTCAGGCCGTGCTCCTTGGCGAAGATCTCCAGGTCCGGCAGACGCGCCATCGTGCCGTCGTCGTTCATGATCTCGCAGATCACGCCGGCGGGCGTCAGGCCGGCCATGCGCGACAGGTCGCAGCCGGCCTCGGTATGGCCGGCGCGCATCAGCACGCCGCCATCCTGCGCCTGCAGCGGGAAGATGTGGCCCGGCTGGACCAGGTCCGACGCGACGGCGCCCTTGGCCACCGCGGCCTGGACGGTGCGCGCGCGATCAGCGGCGGAGATGCCGGTGGTGACCCCGGTGGCCGCCTCGATCGACACGGTGAAGGCCGTCCCGTGCTTGGTGCCGTTGCGGGTGGCCATCGGGGGCAGCTGCAGTTGCTCGCAGCGCTCGCGCGTCAGCGTCAGGCAGATCAGGCCGCGGCCATGCTTGGCCATGAAATTGATCGCCTCGGGCGTGACGTGATCGGCGGCGAGGACGAGGTCACCCTCGTTCTCGCGGTCTTCCTCGTCGACGAGGATGACCATGCGGCCGGCCGCCAGTTCGGCGACCAGCTCGGGAATCGGTGAAATAGGCATGGGCGCGATTGTAGGCGGGGGCTGGTTCAGTCGCTCGCGGCCGGTCTCAGGCGCAGACGGAGGTCGCCGCCCACGGCCTGGCTCTCGATCAGCCGCAAGCGCGGCGCCCCGTCCAGCGCCGTCAGCGACCCCAGGTCCACCATGCCGCGGCCGTCGCCCAGCAGCACCGGGGCCAGATAGATCAGCAGTTCATCGACCAGGCCGGTGCGCAGCAGCGAGCCGTTGAGCTTGTAGCCGGCCTCGATGTGCAGTTCGTTGATCTGGCGCTGCCCGAGGTCCCGGATCGCCGCGGCGAGGTCGACCTTGCCCCGCGCCGGTTCGGCGGCGGAGACCAGTTCGGCGCCGCGTGCCGCCAGGGCCGCGCCGCGCTCGCCCGGCTCCGGGAGTGCGTGATAGATCAGCAACTGCCCGGGCGGATCCAGCAGCCGGGCCGTTTCCGGAAGCTCCAGGCGGGAGTCGATCAGCACCCGGCGCGGCTGCAGCACGGTGTCGACGTCGCGGACGTCCAGACGCGGGTTGTCCTCGCGGGCGGTGCCGATGCCGGTGAGCACCGCCCCGGCCCGGCGGCGCCAGGCGTGGCCATCGCGGCGCGCCTCGGGCCCCGTGATCCACTGGCTGACACCGTTCGACAGAGCCGTGCGGCCATCCAGCGAGGCGGCGATCTTCATCCGCACGAACGGCCGGCCCTCGCGCATGCGGGTCAGGAAGCCGATGTTGAGTTCGCGCGCCTCGACCGCCGACGGGTGCTCGGGCGGCAGCACCTCGGCCACGATGCCCGCGGCCCGCATGCGCGCCAGTCCCTGGCCCGCGACCAGCGGATTCGGATCGCCCAGCGCGACCACCACCCGGCCCACGCCGGCCGCGATCAGCGCGTCGCAGCAGGGCGGCGTGCGGCCGTGATGGGCGCAGGGCTCCAGCGTGACGTAGGCCGTCGCGCCGCGCACGTCCTGGCCCCGTGCCTGGGCGTCCCGCAGCGCCATGACTTCCGCGTGCGCCTGCCCGGCCGCCTGGGTGTGGCCCTGTCCGAGGACCTGGTCCTGGCCGTCGACGAGGAGGCAGCCGACGCGCGGGTTGGGGTCGGTGAGGCCGACGGCCTCCTGCGCGAGCCGGACGGCCGCGGCCATCCAGTGATCGTCGCGGGAGCCGCGCGCGGAAGCGGGGAGCGGGGGACGGGCATCTTGCATGGCGCGCAGTCTAGCGGCCGCCTCCGGGCTCAGCAGCAGCAGGGCGGAGAGCGCTGGATCGGTGGTCGGCAGCAGACTGTCCAGCGCGAGCGACTGGGTCTGCCCGGTGCGATCGGTCCACTGCGCGCGCAACCGGGCTGGGCGCAGCGTGAGCGATGACAGGGCCTGCGCGTCGGCATCGGCGATGCCAAGTGCCTCCCTCGCCGTGGTCGACTGTCCGGAGACCTCGAATGCGGCCGACGGCCCTTCCCAGGTCAATGACGGCGGCTGGGCTTCGGGGCGCCAGCGCCAGCGTTCGAGTTCATTGCGCGCGAGGCGCAAGGCCTGGTCCTGCTGGCGGATCTCGTCCGCCGCCATCCGCAGCCGAGCCTGCAAGGACATGAGGGCCACCGTGCCGAGGCTCAGCAGCACGAGCGCCACCAGCGCCTCGACGATGCCAAACCCGCGGCCTTGGAGCCGAAGGCGCAGCGGCGAGCCCATAGTCGGTACGGCGGTCATCGCGTCGGCGTCCATCCGCCCGGAACTGGCAGGAAGCTGCCCATCTGGCGCTGGATCCGCATCAGGACCGCGCCATCGTGGATCACCTGGACGGAGCGGCCATGGCCGATGACGCCGTCGGTCACGACAGCGCCGCGCAGGGATGCCGCCAGTCCGGCCGGCGGGTGCCAGTTGATGCCGCCGCGGGCGTAGAGCAAGCCTTGCGGATGGCCGGGTGCGGACAGATCGAGCTGCCCATCGACGATCAGCACCAGCGGTTCACCGTTCAGCGCCGAGGCCGGCCAGCGCGACAAGCGCGCATCGCCGTCGAACCAGATGAGCCGGCGCCCCCTCGCCAGCGCCTGGGCCAGCGGATCGGCGCAATCGCCGGAGCAGCGCAGCCGTACCAACGCCGGTTGGCTGCGATAGCGGGCCGGCGGAATGCCGAACACGCGGATGAAGCTGCCCGGCCCTTCGACGCGAGCGGTCGCCGGTGGCGACCGCAGCGCGCTGAGCAGTGCCAGGTGCTGGGCCGACTCCGCCACGGCCACGGGGCCAGCCGACAGGTCGTCGCAATCCGGGCGCTGGTCGCTGCAGCCGCGGGCGATGAGCTTCACCTGGCCCGGCCAGCCAGCGTCGGCGAAACGCACGCTGAATCGGGCCCGCGCCGCAGCCCCAGGCGCCGCCGGGTCTCCGGCAGTCGCCGCCGGGCTGCCGGATGTCGCGCAGCGGCAGATCCAGCGCAACGGCTCCGCGTTCGAGCAGCCCGGCCCTCCCCCAGGTATCGCGTCGAAGGGAGCGCGGTAGTGCCCGTTCATGCTGATCTCGAGGAAGCGATCACGGAAATCGGAAGCGGGCAGAGCGCTCGAGCCTGACGCGGTGGCCGGGTGGCAGGCATCGTCGATCGCACCGCCATTGAGCATCGCGACCGCCCAGGCCAGCCCGGATTCGGCCGCCTCGAAGGCGACCGCCGCGCGGAAGTCATTGGCGGCCACGCGCTGCGCGGTCGTCAGTTGGCGTGTCGCCCAGGCGGCACCGAGCGCCAGCACGCCGAGCAACACCGCGCACATCGCCAAGGTGCTGACGCCTCGTTCCACGCGCCGCATCATGGACAGCCTCGCGACAAGAGGTCATTGGGCAAGCGGCTGGAGAGCGTCAGGCGGTGGCTGACCCGCCGGTCATGGGTGGCCTCCGCATCCACCGACAGCTCGACCAGCCGAGCGGTCAATCGGGGATCGCAGGCGTCTCCCAACCGATGGGGAAGCGAGCTGACTCGCGCATCGAACCGGGTGATCCGCATCACGGTCGGATCGGTCAGCGGCTGGTAGCGGCCCGCGATCCACTGGTCGATCCGTCCTTCGGCGAGGCGGAATCCCGATCCTTCACGCCCGCTGCTGCCTCCGCTGGGTGAACTGCCGTCGCGCGCATAGCTGTAGGTGAGGCGCGCGCCGGCCTCATCGACCGACAGATCCACATACGGATTCTCATCCGGCGTGATGGTCAGGTCATGCCAGACGCCGTCCTGGGTCCTGTCCCAGAACGCCGCGCGGCGGAGATCACGCTGCATGAGTTCGGCGGTCGCGCGCAGCTCCTGCTGCACCTGCAGTTCAAGCAGCAACCGATGGTGCTCGCCCAACTGCACGCCGGCCATCGCGAAGGCACCGGCCATCAGCGCGAGGCTGACGGCCAGCCCGATCATCAGCTCCACCAGCGTGACACCTCGGGCGGCGCGATACGCAAGCGGGCGAAGGCGGTGCTTCATGGCCTTGCTCCTCATTGCGGCCAGCAGGCCTGAGCCTGTTCGCCGCCCCGGGCGTCGGAGCCGGAGGTCTGGACGCTGCCGGCCTCGACCCGCAGGGTGAGCAACTGGCAGGGATGATCGCTGGTCTGGCTGCCTTGCGCGATCGCTTCCACCAGGTAGCGAGTCGCATCCGCCTGGACGATCCGCAACCGGTACAGCCCACTGCGCGTCGTGTTCGCCAGTGCCAGCTCTTCGAGGGTCGCGGCGTAGCGCGGCGAGCGGGACCGGAACCGTTCCTGCGCCAGTTGCACCGCATGCAGCGCATCGCGCGCCTCGGCGCGGCGCCCCTTCAGGATGTGCGCGCGGAAGCCGGGGAGCGACAGCGCGGCCAGCACCGCGAGGATGGCCAGCACGGCGACCACCTCGACCAATGAATAGCCCCGCGTCCTCATGCGCACCTCGGCAGGCGGCTGAGCGCGCTCTCGGTCGCGCAGCTGCGCACGCGGCCGGTGATGTGCACGACGTGGCGCACGGCACCGATGCCGGCCATCCGCACCTCCAGCGTGCCGCTGACGGACACCGTGCCTTGACGGCCGCTGAACAGCATCGAGGGGACGTTGGAGACCACCTCCGCCTGGCCCCGCGCCCGCTGCCAGCGCGCCTGCTTGATCGCCTGCGCGCCGGCGTCGCAGGCCGGAGGCGCGTCCAGCCGGCAGGCGCAGCCGCCGACTGGGCCCGTGTGCAGCACGTAGCAGCGGCCACTGCCGGCCAGTCCCGATTCGTCGCCGCCGAATCGCAGGATCACATTGCGCGCGCCCTGGATCGCCTCGCTGCGCGCGAGTTGCAGGTCCCCGAGCACGGCCTGCGCCAGATTGGCCAGGCGTTGACGCCAGAGCCAGTCCCGCAGGTCGGGCCCGGCCATCAGGGCCAGCAGCGCCACGATGGCGACGCTGACCAGCGCTTCGATCAGGCTGAAGCCGCGCGGCGTGGCGCGAAGCGCGCAGAGCGGCGGTGAGAGCGGCGGTGAGAGCGGCGGCGGTAGGAGCGGCGGTAGGAGCGAAGACGGAACGGAAGGTGACATGGCGGGTCTCCGGATGAGTTGCTGAGAACTCTAGGGAGACCGGCGCGATCGCGCTTCGCCTTCAGGAGGGGAAAAGCGGCCACCTGAAGGGGGCCAGCTTTTGGGGGAGAGATGTCCGAGGAGCGATCGCTCCGCGCGGATGCAGAGGACCCGATCAGATGTCCCTGATCAGTTGCCGGAACTCGTCGACGTCCTCGAACGACCGGTACACCGACGCGAAGCGCACGTAGGCGACCTTGTCGATGCGCTTGAGTTCGCGCATCACATGCTCGCCGAGCTTGGTCGACGGGATCTCGCGCGCGCCGCTGCTGAGCAGCTTCTCCTGGATGCGCTCCAGCGCCGCGTCGATCTGCTCGATGCTGACCGGCCGCTTGCGCAGCGCCAGCGTCATCGACGCGCGCAGCTTGCCCATGTCGAACTCGGCGCGCGTGCCGTCCTTCTTCACGACCATGGGCAGCGCGATTTCCGCGCGCTCATAGGTCGTGAAGCGCTTCTCGCAGGACTGGCAGCGCCGCCGCCGGCGCACCACGTCGCCCTCATCGGACTCCCGGGTCTCCGAGACTTGCGTGTCGCCGTGACCGCAGAAGGGGCAGCGCATGCGCCGTCGGCTCCGCTCAGCGGTAGACCGGGAACTGACGCGTCAGTTCGGCCACCTGCGCGCGCACCTTGGCCAGGTTGGCCTCGTCATGCGGGTTGTCCAGCACGTCGGCGATCAGATGCGCGGTCTTGCGGACCTGCTCCTCCTTGAAGCCGCGCGTGGTCATCGCCGGCGTGCCCAGGCGGATGCCGCTGGTCACCATGGGCTTCTGCGGGTCGTTCGGGATGCCGTTCTTGTTGCAGGTCATGTGGGCCGCGCCCAGGATGGCCTCGGCTTCCTTGCCGGTCAGGTTCTTCGGACGCAGGTCCACCAGCATCACGTGGCTGTCCGTGCCGCCGGAGACGATGCGCAGGCCGCGCTCGATCAGCGTCTGGGCCAGCACCTTCGCGTTCGCGGCGACCTGCTGCTGGTAGACCTTGAACTCCGGCGACAGCGCTTCCTTGAACGCCACCGCCTTGCCGGCGATCACGTGCATCAGCGGGCCGCCCTGGATGCCGGGGAAGATCGCCGAGTTGATCTTCTTGGCGATCGCCTCGTCGTTGGTCAGGATGATGCCGCCGCGCGGGCCGCGCAGGCTCTTGTGCGTCGTGGAGGTCACGACGTCGGCATGCGGCAGCGGGTTCGGGTAGACGCCCGCGGCGATCAGGCCGGCGTAGTGCGCCATGTCGACCATGAAGTAGGCGCCGATCTCCTTGGCAACCCTGCCGAAGCGCTCGAAATCGATGCGCAGCGAGTAGGCCGAGGCGCCCGCGATGATCAGCTTGGGCTTCTTCTCGCGCGCCAGGGCTTCCATGGCGTCGTAGTCGATCTCTTCCTTGGCGTCGAGACCGTAGCTGATGACGTTGAACCACTTGCCGCTCATGTTCAGCGACATGCCGTGCGTCAGGTGGCCGCCCTCGGCCAGGCTCATGCCCATGATGGTGTCGCCGGGCTGCAGCAGCGCGAAGAACACGCCCTGGTTGGCCTGCGAGCCGCTGTTGGGCTGCACGTTGGCGAACTCGGCGCCGTAGAGCTGCTTCAGGCGGTCGATCGCCAGTTGCTCGACGATGTCCACGTACTCGCAGCCGCCGTAATAGCGCTTGCCGGGATAGCCCTCGGCGTACTTGTTGGTCAGCTGGCTGCCCTGCGCCTCCATGACGGCCGGGGAGGTGTAGTTCTCCGAGGCGATCAGTTCGATGTGATCTTCCTGCCGCTTCGTTTCCTGCTGGATGGCGGCGAAGATCTCGGCGTCGACGGTGGCGAGGGTGTGTTGGGTGCGGTCAAACATGATGATGTCGGCTCAAGGGTTGGCGCCGCCCGTCCAGTCTCGCGAACGCGGGGTCGACGGCAGGGCGACCCGAACGGCGGAAACCGGAACGACGGCGGCCCAGGCGAACGGCACGGACAACCGGAGAAGACTCTCCGGCCGCTCGCGCTTCCCGGTGGTGACCCACCTCGGGCGACGCCTGCCGGGCGACAGCATGTCGTCGGTCAGGGCGCCCTGATCGCCAGTTGCGCGAAGCGTGCAGTGTAGCCGCACCGGAGAGGGGCACGGCGTGCGCCGTGACATTGTTCCGGGGACGGCGGCCGCGGCGCCAATGAAAAACGGGTTCCCAGGGGAACCCGTCGTGGAAGCAGTCCGCCGCGGTCCGCGCGCGGACGCGGCACGTGTCGGTCAGTGCATGGCGGCGGTCATCGCCACCTGTTCCCCGGTCGTCGCGGGCGCCGAGGCGGGCTCGCGGATCGGCCGCGGCGCCGACGGGCTGACGTTGCGGCCCTGCACAACGGCCTTGAGCAGTTCCTGCTCGGCCAGCACGCGGCCGGCGTAGCCGGTGTCGTCGGGCAGGTTGGCTGCGCCGACGTAGCGCCGCAGGCCTTCCTCCAGGCTGCCGGCGCGCTGGATGCATTCCTTGAGCACCTGCACGCCCACTCTCAGATTGGTGATGGGGTCGAACGCGGCCAGATTGCCGCCGAAGGCCTCGTACTTGTCGTCGTGGACGCGGGTCATGACCTGCATCAGGCCCTGGGCGCCGACGGCGCTCTGCGCGAAGGGGTTGAAGCCGGACTCGATGGCCATGATCGACAGGATCAGCGTGGGATCGACGCGGGCGCGCTGGCCGACATCCCAGGCTTCCTTGACCAGCCGGCTGACCGGCTCCGGCGCCACGCGGTAGCGGCGCGCCAGATAGTTCGCCACCAGCGCCTGCTGGCGCGTGAGTTCCTTGGGATCGACCGCGGTGGCGCGGGTGATCGCGTCAGGCTCGGCCATCAGGGCCAGGACGTCGCCCGAGGCCTCCACGCGCGCTTCGTGGCGGGCGTTGAGCCAGCCCAGCACCTGGCCTTCCAGCTGCTGGCGCAGATCCGCCTGGCTGGCGAAGACCAGTCCGACGGCGATCACGGCGAAGCCCACCAGGGCGAGCGTGTTGTGGCTGACGACCAGCAGACCCTGGCCGATGTCCTTGATGAACAGCACCAGGGCGGAGCGCGCCTGGCGGGGGAGGGATAGCAATTGAGAACGCGCTGTCATGCGACTCCTTTCTCCGACCACGTCCGTCCTCGCGGCGACCGGGGAGCTCCAGCGGAGTTCCTTCGTCGGGCGCGGGGCGGCGCGTGGCGATAATGGGCTGGTTCGGGCGTCGTCGACGGCTCGGAGGGCTCTCAGAGGGCTCCGGGCGCTTGGTGCGACGGACGGGCGATCCAGCGTCCATTGGCAGCGGACCGGCTTCGCGTCCCACAGCGAAGACCGGGATAACCCTGGGGGTCCAGGGCAGGGCGCGATTCTATGGATCAAAAATAACCCGTCAACCGCATAGGACTTGTTCTAAACAACTATTGGTTATGAAGTACCGAGATCTGCGTGACTTTGTGGGCGCTTTGGAGGGCATGGGGGAGCTGCGGCGTGTGGCCGAGCCCGTCTCTCCGGTCCTGGAGATGACGGCCCTGAGCGACCTGGTGCTGCGGGCGGAAGGTCCGGCGCTGTTGTTCGAGCGGCCTGCCGGCCATGCGATGCCGGTGCTGGCGAACTTGTTCGGCACCCCCAGACGGGTGGCGCTGGGCATGGGCGCCGAGTCGACCACCCAGTTGCGGGAGGTTGGCCAGCTGCTGGCGACGCTGAAGGAACCCGAGCCGCCGCGCGGCTTGCGCGATGTCGGCAAGCTGGCGCAGATGGGCAAGGCGCTGTGGGACATGAAGCCGGCGCTGGTCAAGCGGCCGGTCTGTCAGGAGCAGGTGTTCGAGGGCGGCGATGTCGACCTCAAGCGCCTGCCCATCCAGACCTGCTGGCCGGGCGACGTCGGTCCGCTGCTGACCTGGGGCCTGGTGGTGACGCGCGGGCCGCAGTCGATCCCCCAGCCGCGGCTGCGTCAGAACCTGGGCATCTACCGCCAGCAATTGATCGGGAGACGCCAATTGATCATGCGCTGGCTGGCGCATCGCGGCGGCGCCCTGGATTTCCGCGACTTCGCGATCGCGAATCCGGGACAGCCGTTCCCGATCGCGGTGGCCCTGGGGGCGGACCCGGCGACGACGCTCGGCGCGGTGACGCCGGTGCCGGACTCGTTGTCCGAATACCAGTTCGCCGGACTGCTGCGCGGCTCGCGGACCGAGGTGGCCGACACCCAGGTCGGCGAGGCCGGCCGGATGCTGCAGGTGCCGGCGACCTCCGAGATCGTGCTCGAGGGCCGCATCCCCCCGGCCGCGCCCGGCTTCACCGGCCACAGCGAGGACGGCATCCCGCTGAAGGAGAAGGGCGGCTACCTGCATGCGCTGGAAGGGCCTTACGGCGACCACACCGGCTATTACAACGAGCAGGACTGGTTCCCCGTGTTCGAGGTGAACCGCATCACCCAGCGCGAGGGCGCGATCTATCACTCGACCTACACCGGCAAGCCGCCTGACGAGCCGGCCGTGCTGGGCGTGGCGCTGAACGAGGTGTTCGTCCCCATCCTGCAGAAGCAGTTCCCGGAGATCGTCGACTTCTACCTGCCGCCCGAGGGTTGCAGCTATCGGATGGCGGTGATCTCGATCAAGAAGGCCTATCCGGGGCACGCGAAGCGGCTGATGTTCGGCTTGTGGAGCTACCTGCGCCAGTTCATGTACACGAAGTTCATCGTGATCGTGGACGAGGACGTCGACATCCGTAGCTGGCAGGACGTGATCTGGGCCATCACGACGCGGATGGATCCGGCGCGGGACACGACGCTGGTGGAATCGACGCCGATCGACTATCTGGACTTCGCATCGCCGGTGTCGGGCCTGGGCGGGAAGATGGGGCTGGACGCGACCAACAAGTGGCCGGGCGAGACGAGCCGGGAATGGGGCCGTGTGATCGAGATGCCGGCCGAGCAGAAGACCCGGGCGGCGGATCTCTATCAGCGTTTGTTCGGGGGGCGGGAAATCACTCGTTCCTAGGGATCATGGCTTGAAGGGCGGGCGGCGCCGGTCTAAGGTTGTCTGGCCTTTCCGGCACTTTCTCTGGCGCAGTCTCTGCGCGCCAGGAGCCCTGCGGCAGATGGCCGTGGAGCCCCAAAGGCGGCTGGTCCGCCCACCCCTTCCGCGAACGGGTTGCCCGGCGCGGAAGGGGTTTCTATTTGGAGCGTCCCCGCGTCAGTGGCCGGCGGCGTAGCCCAGCCATTCGTAGCCGAGGTAGCGCGCCCGCGCCGTCCCTTCCTGCGAGGGCAGCAGGTCGCGCCATTCGACGCCGGGCAGCGCCAGCCCCATCGGCGCGGCGAGCAGTTCCACGTCCGGCGGCAGCGCCTCGCGGAAGGCGCGCATTGCTCTGCGCATGTGGACGTCGTGGGTGACCAGGATCACGCGCCGGATCCCCTTGCCGCGCAGCAGTTCGGCGGTGTAGGCCGCGTTCTCGCGGGTGTCGGTGGCGCGATCCTCCTTCCAGGCGAGCGTGAAGCCGAACTCCTGCAGCGCGGTGCGCTCGGCCAGCATGGCCTCGGTCAAGGTCTCGTCAGGGGCGTCGCGCGGCGTGCCGCCGGTGAACAGCAGCGGGATGTCGGTCTGCCGCGACAGCCAGATGCCATAGCGCAGCCGCTCGATCGAGGCCGTCTTGAGCTGCGCGGTGCCGTACTCGGGCATCAGTCTGCGGGCGCCGCCGCCCAGCACGACGATCACGCTCTGCCGCGGCGGGCTGTCGCGCAGCGCCTGGAGGCGCACAGCCTGCTGGCGGCCCAGCAGCCGGTCCTGCAGCCACAGCGCGCCGAACTCGGTGCTGCCGACCCAGACGGCGATCAGGCCCGCGGCGAACAGCGCGCCCGACAGCCAGCGCCGGCGATGCCGCAGCCACCAGGCGAGCAGCAGCAGCGGGAAGGCGCCGGTGGGCGGCAGCAGGAAGGCCGCCACCGCATGTATCAGGTCGTTCATCGAGGCACTGCGTCGGTGTCAGGTGTTGAGCCCGCCAGCATAATCAGCTTCCTTGACGACTTGTCCGGCGCCCGCCGGTGGACCCCGTGTTCTTCTCCGCTCTTCCCGTCTGGCCCCGCCGCGCGCTGCGTGCGCTCGTGGGCCTGGTGCTGGCCCTCGTCGCGCTGCTGCTGGTGGCGTGGGTGGCGCTGCCGATGTGGATCGAGCGGGCCGGCGTTCGCATCGCCTCGGAGCAGCTCGGACGGCCGGTGACGCTCGGCGGCGCGCGCTTCACGCCGTGGCGGCTCGCGCTCACGCTGGAAGAGCTGAAGATCGGCGGCCCGTCGGCCGCCGCGCCGCCGCTGCTGGAGGTTCAGCGCTTGCAGGCGGCGCTGTCGCCGCGCTCGCTGTGGCATGTCGCGCCGGTGCTGTCCTCGCTGACGATCGATGCGCCGCGGGTGCGCGTCGCACTGCTGCCCGGCGGCAAGACCGATCTGGATGACGTCGTCGCGCATCTCAATACGGCGCCGCAGACCCCGGCCAAGCACGACGACGGGCCCGCCCCGGTGGCCGTCTACAACATCGAGCTGACCGGCGGCGAGTTCAGACTCGACGATCGCGCGGCCGGCATGGTCCACGAGCTCAAGGCGCTGCATCTGGGGATCCCGTTCCTGTCGACGCTGGACGCGGACGAGGAAGTCCACGTGCTGCCGCGGTTGTCGGGGCAGCTCAATGGCGTGGGCTTCCAGAGCGAGGGCGAGGCTCAGCCGTTCGCCGACACGCGCAGCGCGAGCATGACCGTCAAGCTGGACGCGCTGGATCTGTCCGCTTATCGCGCCTACTGGCCGAAGACGCTGCCGATGCGCCTGGCCAAGGGGCAGATCGACGCGCAGCTGAAGGTGGATTTCAGGCAGCCGCCGAAGCAGGCGCCGGAAGTCAAGCTCAGCGGGCGCACCGCCGTGCGCGAGCTGTCGCTGCAGCGGCGCGCGGACGGGGGCGGTGCTGCCGGTGCTGGCGGTGCCTGGGAGG
Source organism: Roseateles sp. (assembly GCF_039595595.1). Lineage (GTDB taxonomy): Bacteria > Pseudomonadota > Gammaproteobacteria > Burkholderiales > Burkholderiaceae_C > Roseateles. Next base: position 104,183 of record NZ_JBCNLG010000018.1, read on the forward strand.
ATTGGCTGCGCTGGCAGGCGCTGACCGTCGATCTGGCGGACGTGCAGCCGCTCAAGCGGCAGTTGCTGCTGGGCGCGATCTCGCTGAAGCAGCCCGAGCTGCTGATGGGCCGCGATGCGCAAGGGCGCCTGTGGTGGCCGGAGATGCCGCCTTCACCTTCCCCCTCTGCGGCGGCGCCCAAGACGGTGCCTGGCGCCGCGACGCCCGCGCCTTGGCGCGTCGGCGTTCAGCAGTTGGCGCTCGAAGGCGGCCGGATCGGCTGGACCGACGAAACGCTGCGCCCCGCCGCGATATGGCGCGTCGACGGTCTGGCGCTGAAGGGCACCGGCCTGGCCTGGCCGCTGGCCGCCAAGGCCGCGCCCGTGGAAATCGCCGCGAGCGTCGCGCCGGAAGGCGCCAAGGCGCCGGCCAGCCTGTCCGGCAAGGGCGAGATCGGCGCTGCGGGCGTCGCGCTCGAATGGGCGCTCAAGGACCTGGCGTTCGATGGCTTGACGCCCTATCTGAAGGGCGCGACGCCGTTGTCGTTGCAGGGCCGCTTCGCGACGCAAGGCGCCGTCCGCGCCGGTCCCCATGGCGAGGACCTCAAGCTGTCGCTGAAGGGGCTGAGCCTGGAGGAGGTGCAGCTGGCCGACGGCAAGAAGGCGGTGCTGGCGCTGAAGCAACTCAGCCTGGATCAGGCGGAGATTGCGCTGGAGAGCCGCAAGCTGACGGCGGGACGCGTGGCGCTGTCCGGGCCGAAGCTGGACCTGGGCCGCGACAAGGCGGGCAAGTGGAGCTGGGACGGCTGGATGGCGGCTTCCGCCACGCCGGCCGGGCCGGGCGGCGCGACGGCCTCGCGTCACCGCGCGCCGGCGGGCCGCGGCGACCATTTGACGCTGGAGGCGCCCGAGCACGGCGAGGTGGCGGCCAGGCCCGTCGGCAACGCGCCCTGGAGCGCCCAGATCGCGGAGATCGCCATCGACGGCGGCGAGGCGACGCTGCTGGACCTGGCGACCCACGTGCTCGATGACGAGCCCGCGCGCCCGATCGGCGTCCAGGCGCTGAGCTTGAAGGTCGCCGGCATCGACTGGGATGGCAGACAGCTGCGCAAGCCGCTGCCGGCGCAGCTCAGCGCCACGCTGCGGCGCCCTGACTCGACCCGGCGGGTGGCGCGTGACGTGCCGGCGTTCCGCTGGGACGGGCAGCTCGCGCTGGCGCCGCTGAAGGCCTCGGGCCGGATCGTCGCGGAGCACCTGCCACTTCACTGGGCCGATCCCTATCTGGATCCGGCGATCGGCATCCATCTGCAACGCGCGGAGGGCTCGATCCGCGGCGACTTCGACTTCACCGAGACGCCGAAGGGGCCGTCGGTGCGTGCCGGCGGTGAACTGCTGATCGCGAATCTGCGGCTGCGCCAGGCGCGGCTGCAGGACGGCAAGCGGCGCTCGGCCGAGGATCTGCTGAGCTGGCAGGGGCTGAAGCTCGCTGGGTTGAAGCTCGCGCTGGCACCCGGCGGCGCCCCCGACGTCAAGATCCAGCAGGCGGTGCTGGACGAGTTCTACGCCCGCCTGATCGTCAACGAACAGGGCCGGCTCAACCTGCGTGACCTGAACCAGACGGCGCAGGGCCAGGCGGTGGCGGCGGCGGCCGGGACGCCGGCCGCCTCGGCGCCGGTGGCCGCGACGGTGGCGAGCGTGGCCTCGGCGCCGCAGCCGACGGCGGCGTCCGTGGCCGCCTCGTCCGCCGCGGGCGAGCCTGCGCTGCGGCTCAGCATCGCCCAGACGCGCGTCAATGGCGGCAAGGTCGACTTCAACGACCGCTTCATCAAGCCCAACTACAGCGCCAACCTGAGCGAGCTCACCGGCACGCTGGGCGCGTTCTCGGCCGGCTCGGCGGCGATGGCGCCGCTGCAGCTCAAGGGCAAGGTCGAAGGCACCGGATTGCTGGACATCAGCGGCCAGCTCAATCCGAGCGGCGCGCCGCTGGCGCTGGACATCACCGCCAGCGCCACCGATGTCGAGCTCGCGCCGCTGTCGCCCTATGCCGGCAAGTACGCCGGCTACGCGATCGAGCGCGGCAAGCTGTCCACGCGGGTGCACTACCAGATCGAGCCGGGCGGCCGGCTGCAGGCGGACAACAAGATCGTGCTGAACCAGCTGACCTTCGGCGACCGGATCGACAGTCCGTCGGCGACCAAGCTGCCGGTCAAGCTGGCGGTGGCCTTGCTCAAGGACCGGGACGGCGTCATTGACGTCAATCTGCCGGTCAGCGGTTCCCTCAATGATCCGGAATTCAGCGTCGGCGGGTTGGTGGTCAAGCTGATCCTCAACCTGCTGACCAAGGCGCTGACGGCACCGTTCTCGCTGCTGTCGGGCGGTGGCGGCGCCGAGATGAGCCACCTCGACTTCCAGCCGGGCACCGCGGCGCTGGCGCCCGAAGCGGCGAAGAAGCTGGACCCGCTGACCCGGGTGCTGGCGGACAAGCCGGCGTTGCAGCTGAGCATCACCGGCTGGGTTGATCCGGAAGCGGAACGGCGCGCCGCGCAGGCGGTCCGGCTGGAGGAGGCGATGGTCACCGAGCGCCGCCGCGAATTGCGTCGCGCGTCCTTCACGCAGGCGGCGCCCGCGGCGTCGGCCGCGTCGGCGTCCGACGCGGCGCTGGCGCCGGTGGAACTCGACGACACGCAGCGCGCGCGCCTGCTGAAGGTGGTCTACGACAACGCCAAGCTGCCGAACAAGCCGCGCAACTTCCTCGGCCTGGCCAAGGATCTGCCGGCCGAGCAGATGAAGACCCTGCTGATGGACAGCTACACGGTCACCGACGAGCAGTTGCGCGAGCTGGCGCTGCAGCGCGCGGTGGCGGTTCGTGACGCGCTGATCGAGCGCGGAGTGCCGAACGCGCGGATGTTCCTGGCCTCCCCCAAGCTGCATGCGAAGGCGGATGATCGCGGCGACGACCGCGACAAGCCCTGGCAGCCGCGCGTGGATCTGGCGCTGAGCGCGCAGTGACCGGTCGACGGCGGGACTTGATCCGCGATGATCCAGCCCGATCTGAGCCGGCCGACAGTTATCACGAGGACACCCCATGAGCACCACCCCCACCCCCGTCACGCTTGCGCCCGGTGAGGACCTCATCACCCTCGGCGGCGGCTGCTTCTGGTGCACCGAGGCGGTCTTCCTCCGGGTCAAGGGCGTGCGTGCGGTCGAGTCCGGCTACACCAACGGCCAGGTCGCCCAGCCCAACTATGAACAGGTCTGCTCCGGCAACACCGGGCATGCCGAGGTCGTGCGGGTGCGCTTCGACACCAGCGTCGTCTCGCTGGAGGACCTGCTGCAGGTGTTCTTCACCATCCACGACCCGACCACGCTGAACCGCCAGGGCGCGGACGTCGGAACGCAATACCGCTCGGGGATCTACTACACCCGGCCCGAACAGCTTGGCGTGATCAGACAGGTGCTCGACGACGCCCAGCGCGCCCATGGCGGCAAGGTGGTCACCGAGGTCCAGCCCGAGCAGAACTACTGGCCGGCCGAGGCCTATCACCAGAACTACTTCGCGAACCATCCGGAGCAGGGTTATTGCGCCTTCGTCGTCGCCCCCAAGGTCGACAAGTTCGCGTTGAAGTTCAAGGCGCTGCTGAAGGACGAGGCGGCCGGCTGATGGCCGGGCTCATCCGCATGGAGGCACTGCGCCGCTCGCCCGCGGGTTCGTTTCCGCCGACATCCGAGCGAGGCACAATGCTCGCTTTCACGCGGCGTTGAGGCCGCATTCACGCCCCTGCGCTGATGACCGCACGCTTTGCCATCGCTGCTCTCCGTTCGCGCCGGCTTCTGGCTGCTTGTCTGGCTGCTTTTCTGACGCTGGACGTGGTGACCGTCGAGGGGCAGATGACGGTGCTCAGCGACGACCCCTGCGGCATGTTCTACCGCGTCACGCAGGCGATGCCCGCGGCCCGCTGAGGCGCGTGGACAGGACTCCCACCGATGCGCGCCGCGTCCGCCCCTTCGATGACCCGTCCGCCACGCGGCTGGGTCTGGCTGTGCGTGGTGGCGCTGCTGGGCTTCCAGGCGCTGGGCCTGGTGCACCGGGCGCTGCACGGCGGCCCGATGCCGGAGCCCGTGCGCCTGGCGGTGCAGGCCGCGAAGCAGGCGGCCGAACTGGAGCGCGCCGCCGCGGCTGGCACGGCCGACGAGGACGCGCCGCTGTTCAAGATCGGGCATGTCGCCGGCACCGGCGACTGCCAATTGCTCGACCAGCTCAGCCACGCGCTGGGTCCGATCGTCCAGGCCTTCGCCTGGACCGTGGCGCTGCCGGATCATCCGCTCGGCACCGTCCAGCCGCATGACGCCACGCTCGCGCAGCTGTGGCGCAAGGCCGCCCGCGGCCCGCCCAGAGCCTGACCCCTCCATCGATTCCGACCTCGCCCAGACGCGTCCGCTTGCGTTGGTTCGCGTCCGTTGACGCGGCGCGGCTGTTCGCGTCCGTCCCGGCGGCGCGATGGCGTCGCGCAGGTTCTCCCAGAAATTGATGGCGCCGCGGTGCTCGGCCGCCGGCGCTCGAGAGTGTGCTCATGTTCATCTCATTGGCTTCGATCCGTTCGTTGGCGCCGTCGCGCGCCGCTTCTCAACCCGTCCTGCAACCCACGCTGCTGGCCGTGGCGCTGAGCGCCGCGTCGGCCAGCGGCTGGGCCCAGCAGGCGCCGACCGCGCCAGCGGACCAGACGGCCCAGGCCGCCGCCGCGGGCTCAGGGGCCGACGCCGCAGCCTCGGCCGATGCGGCCTCCGGCGGCACGGGCCGCGTGCACAAGCACAAGCTCGATGCGGTCGTGGTGACCGGCAATCCGCTGAGCCAGCGCGAGCTGGCCGCGCCGGTGCAGGTGCTCAGCGGGGATGCGCTGACGCTCAAGCGCGGCGCCAGCCTGGGCGAGACGCTCGACGGGTTGGCCGGCGTCGGCTCGACCTACTTCGGCCCCAACAGCAACCGTCCGACGATGCGCGGCCTCGACGGCGACCGGGTGCGCATGCTGAGCAACTCCGGTGCCTCGGTCGATGCGTCCAGCCTCAGCTTCGACCACGCGCTGCCGGTCGATCCGCTGGTGCTCACGCGCGTGGAGGTGCTGCGCGGCGCGGCGGCGCTGCAGTACGGCGGCAATGCGATCGGCGGTGTCGTCAATGCGATCGACAACCGCATTCCGCGCCTGGCGCAGCCCGGGCTGAACGGCGCGGCGGAGCTGCGCCTGGGTGGCGCGGCCAAGGAGCGCGGCGGCGCCGTCGTGCTCGATGGCGGCGGTGAGGCCTTCGCCTGGCACGTCGACGCGGCCGACCGTCACGCTGACGATCAGCGCGTGCCGCGCTTCCTCAGCGAGGACGGCTGGCGGTCGCACGTGCGCAACTCCGACAGCCATGGCCGCAGCGGCGCGGTGGGCGGCTCGCTGCTGTTCTCGCAGGGCTATGCCGGTGTGTCGGTCGAGGACTATCACAACGACTACGGTGTGACCGTGGAGCCTGACGTCCGCATCGAGATGCAGCGTCAGCGCCTGGCCACCGCCGGTGAATGGCGCGATCCGCTGCCGGGGCTGGCGCGCGTGACCTGGCAGTTCGCGAGCAGCCGCTACAAGCACCAGGAAGTGGAGGGCAGCGGCGAGGTCGGCACGGTCTTCTCGTCCAAGGGGAAGGACGGGCGCGTCGAGGCGACGCACACGGCGCTGCAGGGCGGCTGGGGCACGGTGCAGGGCGTGCTCGGCTGGCAGTGGGAGCAGAGCGACTTCTCCGCGCTCGGCGAGGAGGCCCTGGTGCCGGGCACCAAGACACGCAACAACGCGCTGTTCCTGATCGAGCAGTTCAAGTCCGGGCCCTGGAGTCTGCAGGCCGGCGCGCGCGCCGAACGCGTCAATGTGTCGTCGACGGGGGGCGATGAGGAGCGCTTCGGCGATCCGGTGACGCGGCGCTTCAGTCCGAAGAGCTTCTCGCTCAGCGGTGCGTATGAGCTTGGCAATGGGTTCAGCTTGTCGAGCAATCTCAGCAGCAGCCAGCGCGCGCCGACCTTCTACGAGCTGTTCGCCAATGGCGTGCATGTGGCGTCGGGGGCGTTCGAGGTCGGCGATGTGAACCTGGGACTGGAGCGGGCGAAGTCGGTGGACCTCGGTCTTCATTGGAAGCAGGGCGAGGCGAAGTGGAGCGTGCAGGTCTATCAGACGCGCTTCGCGAACTACATCGCGCTGGACGCGAGCGGGCGCTCGATCGATGAGGTCGGCGAGGATGGCGAGACGAAGTCGGTGCCGGAGTTCCTGTATCGCGGCGTGCGCGCGCGGTTGCGTGGCGTCGAGCTGGAGGGGCGTCAGCCGTTGCCGGCGGTGGCGGGCTGGGGGCTGACGCTCGGGACGACGGTGGATCTGGTGCGCGGCACCAACCGTGACACCGGCGAGGCGCTGCCGCGTCTGTCGCCGGTGCGGGGCAGTCTGTCGTTGCAGGCCGAGCGGGGGCCGTGGCTGATCCAGGCGGAGGTGCGCGGCGCGATGCGCCAGGACCGCGTGCCGGCCTTCGACACGCCGACGGCGGGCTACGGCATCCTGCGCTTGAACATCGCGCGCCACTTCGACATCGGGAACCTCGACGCGATGTGGTACGTGAAGCTGGACAACCTCGCCAACAAGCTGGCCTACAGCGCGGGCAGCGTGCAGACGATCCGGCCGCTGACGCCGCTGCCCGGACGCAGCCTGTTCGCGGGGATGCAGGTCAGGTTCTGACTCGAGCGCGGTGAGCTTGCGCAAGAACTCCCTCGCCCCCCGCGAGGGGGGAGAGGGCAGGGGAGAGGGGGGTGCTTCGAAGGGCAGCAGCGCTGTGGCACGAGCCCCCTCTCCCCTCCCTCTCCCCGCTGGGTGTATGGACCGAGGACATAGGTAACAGGTGTGCCAGGACATGGGTAACACTTTTCCCGCCTAGTCAGCGGGAGGACGAAGTTGCCCTGGAGCCCAGTCACCGTGAAGGACCAACGAGAGGAATT
>NZ_JBCNLG010000019.1:0-104492 GCF_039595595.1 Roseateles sp.
GCTGTCTGTTCATGACGAACCGAGGTCGGCCGCCACGACCCTCGCTCTCCCTCGGTATGGCGCCCAAGCGCCTACCCTGGGCGGGTCGGCCTGTGGCGGCCTGGGCGTACTTTGCTACATACAAGGGGGGGGCTTCGAAGGGCAGCAGCGCTGTGGCACGAGCCCCCTCCCCTCCCTCTCCCCGCTGGGGCGAGGGGGTAGAGAAGAGAAGGGGCGCCTCAGGCGCGATGCCGTTCGCGGCTGTCTGACGGGGCCTGTTCGCGCTCTGTCATGCCGTAGTCTCTCAGCACCGATGCGACGCGCAACCGGTAATCGGCGAACACGCCGCCGCGCCCTTCCGACTGCGCTGCGCGATGCGCCTCCAGGCGGCGCCACTCGCGCACCGCCTCCTCGTCGCGCCAGAACGAGAGCGACAGCAGCTTCGTCGGATCGGTCAGGCTCTGAAACCGCTCGATGCTGAGGAAGCCGTCGATCTCCTGCAGCAACGGCTTGAGTTCGGCAGCGAGTTCCAGGTAACGGTCACGCCCGTCGGCGTTCGGCGTGACTTCGAAGATGACGGCGATCATGAGCGGTACTCCTGGTCCGGGTGGTCTTGAAACTGGGGGATGTCCATGTTGGGCAGCACCATTGGCTCCGCCGGCAACGGCCAGCGCAGGCCGGCCTGTTCGCCGAGCCAGACCAGCGCCGCATGAGCGCTCGACAGGGCCAGGCCTTGCCCGGGACAGCGATGCTGGCCGTCGCCGAACGGATGGTCCGTGCCGGACAGCGGCACCGTCACTGGCTTCGCTGGCGTCTCGCGGCCATCGAAGCGTTTGGTGATTCGCACGGCCCCGCCATCGCGTGCCAGCCGCAACAGGTCCTCCCGCGTCGGCGCGCACGCCGAGCCTCGCATCTCGATCAGCGCATGGCCGAGCAGCGCCGCCCCCGCCTCATGGCTCTGCCAGATCAAGCCCAGCCGGTTGGCGGTGAACGCCGCGCGGTCACTCCAGCGCGCCGCCGGGGCATGACGCAGCAGCGTCCATTGCAAGGGCGCGTCGGGCGATCGGCGCTCGGCATCGTCGAGCCCGTTCAGCAACGCGGCGACCGCCTCGCCCGCGGCCCGGACGTCCTCGCCATCCGCCTGCGCGCCCAGTCCCGCGGCCATTGCGCGCAGATCCTGATGCAATCGCCGCTGGGCATCGACGTCGTCGACAGCCCATCCCAACAGGCTCGCGACTGTCGCTGCCGGCACCGCCCAATGCCAGTGGCCCCAGCCTCCTCGCATCGCGATCGCGGCCTGGCGCCGCGCATGCGCGCGGATGTCGTCCTCCGACAGCGCCATCAGCGCGCGCGTCAACGCGGACTTCTCGGCGGCATGGGCCGCATCGTCCCGCTGTCGCAGCCAGCGCGCGAAGACCTCGGCCAGCGGGCCGCCATGCTCGCGCAATGGCGCGGGAAGCGGCTCGCCCGGCGGCCGCATGCGCAGCGCCGGATCGAGCAGCGGCGGCATGGCCGGGGCGCCGGCATCGTGCCGCGAATGAAAGGGACAAGCGCTCATGGCAGGGCCTGGATCGGTGGTCATGGGGGGATCTTCGCGATGGATCGCCCGGAACGCTTCGCTTAGCATCGAAACATGATTGACGTCCCCACCGCCGACGAGGCGCTGGCCCACATCGCCGCGAGCATGGCCGAGCCGGTCCGCGCCCGCATGCTGTGCTGCCTGATGGATGGCCATGCGCGCACGGCCACCGAGCTGGCCGCCGTTGGCGAGGTCGCCGCCTCGACCGCCAGCGCGCATCTGGCCAAGCTCCTTGGCCAGGGACTGGTGGGCTGCCTGGCCCAGGGCAAGCACCGCTACTACCGGCTCGCCGGTCCCGAGGTGGGCCAGGCGCTCGAGGCGATGCTGGTCCTGGCCGGGCTGCCGCGGCCGCGCTTCGAGCCCAGCACGCCGCCCGCGCTGCGCCAGGCGCGACGCTGCTACGACCACCTCGCGGGTCACTGGGGCGTGCGGTTGCACGACCTCGCGCTGAGCCGCCACTGGATGACGCCCGACCCCGAAGAGACGCGGGGCTACCGCTTCACCGGCGAGGGCCTGGACGCGCTGCGCGAGCTGGGCGTGGATGTCGAGGCCGCCACCGGCGCGCGCCGGCGCCGCCTGGCCTGTGCCTGCATGGACTGGAGCGAGCGCCGCCCGCACCTGGGTGGCGCGCTCGGCGCGGCCTGGCTGCAGGCGATGCTGGCGCAGGGCTGGCTCGACCCCGATCCCGACAGCCGCGCGCTGCGCGTCACGCGCCGCGGGCAGACCCGTCTCGAACGACTGATGGAGGACACGACGACATGAGCACCTCGATCCACGTGGGCATCGGCGGCTGGAACTTCGAGCCGTGGCGTGAAACCTTCTATCCGAAGGACCTGCCGGCCTCGCGCGAGCTGGAGTACGCCAGCCGCAAGCTGACCGCCATCGAGGTCAACGGCACCTACTACTCGACCTTCAAGCCGGCGACCTTCGCCAAGTGGCGCGACACCGCGCCCGAGGGCTTCGTGTTCTCGCTCAAGGCCAACCGCTTCGCGACCAACCGGCGCGTGCTGGCCGAGGCCGGCGAGTCGGTCTCCCGCTTCATCGACAGCGGCGTCGCGGAACTGGGCCCCAAGCTCGGCCCCATCGTGTGGCAGTTCGCGCCGACCAAGCGCTTCGACGCGGCCGACTTCGGCGCCTTCCTGAAGCTGCTGCCGGCGCAGTCGGGCGGCGTCGCGCTGCGGCATGCGCTCGACGTCCGGCATGAGAGCTTCCGCCATCCCGAGTTCCTCGCCATGGCGCGTGACCATGGCGCCGGCGTCGTCTTCACCGAGTCGGACGACTATCCGCCCATCCCCGATGTCACCGCGGACTTCGTCTACACCCGCGTGATGCGGACTCGCTCCGAACTCGTGACCGGCGTGACCGAGGACGAGCTCGACGGCATCGCGGCGAGCGCGAGCCGCTGGCAGTCGGGCGGGCAGCCGGACCGGCTGCCGCTGGTCGAGGCCGGCCGCGCGCCGCCGAAGCAGCCGCGCGACGTGTTCGTGTTCTTCATCAGCGGCGCCAAGGAGCGCGCGCCCGCCGCGGCGATGGCGCTGATCGAGCGGCTGCGCTGAGCGGGCTTGACGCGGCGCTCACGCCGCGAGGGCCGCGGGCGGTGCAAGACAGGGGGTAGGCGCGGCGGCGCCGATCACTACACTGTCTCGCCATGGCGTCCATCCACATCCCCACGCTGATGTTGGCGCTGCTGAGCGGGTTCGCGATGCTCGGCGTGCAGCTGTGGGCGGCGCAGCGCAGCCGGTTGCGCTATCTGGACCTGGGGGTGTGGACCTGGGGCTCGTGGACGCTGCTGGCCGGCTTCACGCTGCTGACCGCGCGGCTGATCATCCCGGTGTGGGTGTCGGCGCTGCTGGGCAACGGCTTGATCGCGCTGGGCCTGGTGTTCTACGACGAAGCCATCCATCGCCACGTGCTGGGCCGCTCGCTGCCGCGCTGGTTGTGGTGGGGCGCGCCCGCGGCCGCCTGGGCGCTCACGGCGTGGATGCTCAACTGGCCGCTGGCCTTGCGCACCAGCGCGATCTCCCTGGTCTTCGCATTGCTGCTGTGCCCGTCCATCCTTGTGCTGCTCGGGCCGGGCTGGCGAGGCGAGGCCTCGCTGCGGGCCGTCGGCGTGACGCTGGTCGCCGCGGCGGCGAGTCTGCTGCTGCGCAGCGTCCACGCGCTCACCAATCCCGAGGACTACCAGAACCTGATGCAGAGCAGCCTCGGCCAGGGCCTGACCTTCCTGTTCAGCTTCATCTGCCTGATGGGCGCGGGCTTCGGCTTCGTGCTCGCGAACTTCGAGCGCATCGCGCGGCGCATGGAGGAGATGGCCTCCACCGATGGCCTCACCGGCTGCCTCAATCGGATGACCGCGGATGCGCTGCTGCGGCACGAACTCGAACGCGGCCGCCGCGAAGGCACGCCGCTGGCCTTCGTGCTGCTGGATCTGGACCACTTCAAGGATGTCAACGACTGCCACGGCCACCACGCGGGCGACGACGCGCTGCGCGCCTTCGCCGAGGAAGTGCGATCGCGCCTGCGCGCCTCCGACGTGGTGGGCCGCTGGGGCGGCGAGGAGTTCGGCCTGATCCTGCCGGCGACCGATGGCGTCGGGGCGATGCGGCTGGTCGAGCAGATCCGCGAGGCGGTGGCGACGCTGCGTCTGTGCGATGGCGATGGCCGCGATTTCAGCCTGACCGTCTCGGCCGGCATCGCGGTGGCGGATCCCGGCGGCAAGCTCAGCGCCGACCACCTCTTCATGCGCGCCGATCGCGCGCTCTATCGCGCGAAGGACGTGGGACGCAACAACGTGCAGGTGCACGACAGCGACTGGCCCCGGGGCGTGGACCTGGGCGGGGCGCCGCTCTGACGGGCCGGGCGGCCGGGCTCAGCAGTTCTCGTACTTCCAGTTCCGGCGCTTGCCTTCGGCCATCCATTCGACAGCCTGCTCGAGGCGGCGCGCGCGGGTCTCCGGCCTTTTGGCCTCGACGATCCAGTCGATGTACTCGCGCCTTTGTCCCGGCGGAAAGCTCTCGAAAGTCTTGCGCGCGGCCGCGTTGCCCTGGAGCGCGGCCGCGAGATCGTCCGGCGTCTCGGGCGGCGGCCTGGGCGCGGAGGCGCGGGCGGGGCGGGCCTTCACGCCCGTCTCGATCAGGGTCATCGCGCGCTTCAGGATTGCTTTCTGTTCGGCCTGGGGCGGCAGGTCCTTGACGGAGGTGAGCCGGCCGAAGTCGCCCATCGCGCCGCCCTTGGCGTGATCCGCGCCGACGGCGGCCTCGCCGTGCCAGAAGCCGATCGAGCAATGGGCCTTGAACGCGGCCATGCCGGTCAGGATGCGGTCGCGGTAGGTGAAATTGGGGAAGCCCCACTTGATGGTCTCGACGACCTCGGGGCAGTGCGTGTGCACGGTCGCGCGCCAATGGCGCAGCAGCTCCTGCGCGAACGGCGCGGCGCGATCGATGTAGGCGTCGACGCGGGGATCGAGGGTGGGCATGGGCGCGAGCCTAACGATTGCCCGGCCATTCGACCATCGTGGTCTATGCTCGGTTCCCATGCGCGCCAAGTCCTCGACCTCCCTGTTCGCCCGCCTGCCGGCGGCCCTGCCGATCTGGACCCTTCTCGCGCCGTTGGCCGCGATCCTCGCCCTGCTGGGAGTGACGGCGGGCGGCAACTCGACCCTGGTGCTGGCGATGGTCAGCGCGCTGCTGATCGCAGCGGTGCTCGCGGCGGTGCATCACGCGGAGGTCGTCGCACACAGGGTCGGCGAGCCGTATGGCTCGCTGGTGCTCGCGGTGGCGGTCACCATCATCGAGGTCGCGCTGATCGTGTCGCTGATGCTGGCCGGCGGCGAGGCGACCAATGCGCTGGCGCGGGACACGGTGTTCTCCGCGATCATGATCGTCTGCAATGGCGTGCTGGGCCTGTGCATCCTGGTGGGCGGCTGGAAGCATCAGGAGCTGGCCTTCCGTGTCGAGGGCACCAGCCCGACGCTGGCGGTGCTGGCCGCGCTGTCGGTGCTGACGCTGGTGCTGCCGGCCTTCACGACGAGTTCGCCGGGCCCGACCTTCACCACGGCGCAGCTGCTGTTCGCGGGCGGCGTGTCGCTGGTGCTGTATGGCGCCTTCGTGTTCGTGCAGGCGGTGCGGCATCGCGACTACTTCCTGCCGGTGGCCGGTGTCGACGATCAGGACACCCATGCCGAGCCGCCGAGCTGGCGTGTCGCGGGCGTGAGCCTGGCGCTGCTGCTGGTGTGCCTGGTGGGGGTGGTCGGCCTGGCGAAGCTGCTGGCGCCGACGATCGAGCGCGGCGTGCATGCGATCGGCGCGCCGGCGTCGCTGGTCGGCGTGATCGTGGCGATGCTGGTGCTGCTGCCGGAGACGGTGGCGGCGGTGCGGGCGGCGCTGCACAACCGGCTGCAGACCAGCCTCAATCTCGCGCTGGGCTCGGGCCTGGCGAGCATCGGCCTGACGATCCCGACGGTGGCGGTGCTGTCGCCGCTGTTCCCGCACTCGCTGGTGCTGGGCCTGACGCCGCTGAGCATGGTGCTGCTGTTCCTGACCTTCATCGTCGGCGCGCTGACGCTGGGCGGCGGCCGCGCCACGGTGCTGCAGGGCGCGGTGCACATGGTGGTGTTCGTCGTGTTCCTGTTCCTGGCGGTGATTCCCTGAAAGCGCGTCGAGCGCTCCGGTGTTCCCGCCACGTCGATGAGGGCCGCCCGAGGGCGGCCTTTCTCATTGGCTGAGCCTGTCGTCAAGGATGAAGCGGTCTCGACCCCGAAACATTCTTCGCAACAGAATCTGATCCAAACGAGGTCTGGAGTCGCGCGACAACTTGCGCTTGATAGTTTTGAAAGAACAATACGACGCTTTTCGTACACTGTGAGCGCAGCGTGATTGAACCCAAGGGATTCAGAGCGGTGAGGCAGGCAGTCATCGAGGCGCTTCGTACGGGCTCTTTCCGGCATGAGATGCGGGATGAGTTCGATGAGAAGAACTTGCTTGGCTACGGCATGGTGACTGTGGATGACGTTCTAACGATCATCCGGTCAAGCCGAGGAACGGACTATTCCTGTTCCCCTTTGCATGGAGATCCGAAGATTGCCTGTCATCTGCTCAAGACCGGAGGTTGGTACGTGAAGTTCTACTTCGCCGATCCGCATACCGTCTTCATCAGCGTTCATCGAATGAGACTCTCATGAAAATCTTCGAAGCCGGCGAACACAGCAAGGCCTACTGTCGTGACTGTCGAAAGATGGTTCGGACGACCTTCGCTCGCAGGGATGTGCCCTTCAAGGACGGGCGCGGCATTGCTCGAAACGTACTCGTCGGGGTCTGTGATGAGTGCGACCGGGCGATCGAAGTCCCTCCGCAGACAACCCCTGCACTCGCCAGGGCGAGGAAGGCCGCGACACAAGCGATTGAGGCGAACCTTCCCGCAAGCTACATCGACGTCTTGGATTGCGCTGTACTGCGCATCGACGGTCAGGCCTCCACTGATTTCAGGCGAGCGCTGCTGACCTACTTCGTTCACAAGGCTGCGATCGACGCACGCGGAGGAACTCTGCTTTTGATGTCCTACCGGAAGGCAATCGAGCGTTTTCCTGAGGAGCGCGGTATTGCCAGGAGACGGCTATCGATGAAGGTGCCTCCACGGGTTACGGAGGACTTCCGGCGGCTTGAAGATTCGACCGCGTTGAACACAACAGAACTTCTGAAGTCCGTGGTGTTCTTGATTCAGGTCCGAGTCTTGGATGATCCGCGTCCCCGTTTGATGGAAGAACTTCGCGCGCTGTCAGCGATCTGGGCCTGACGACGGCCGTGGAAGGAGATCAACGCCGCCCGCAGCGGCGAGCCGGCCCCTCAGGCGGCGAGCCGGAACGTGCTGACCAGCGCGTTCAACTGCTCCGCCTGAGACTGCAGGCTCCCGGCCGCCGCGGCCGACTCCTCGACCAGCGCCGCGTTCTGCTGCGTCATCTCGTCGAGCCGCTGCACCGCCACGTTGACCTGGCCGATGCCGTCCTTCTGCTCGGCCGCCGCGGTGGCGATCTCGCCGACGATCTCGGCCACCCGGCGCACGCCCTGCACGATCTCGCCCATCGCCTCGCCCGCGTGCTGCACCAGGCGCGTGCCGGTGTCCACGCGGGTCACGCTCTCGCCGATCAGCGCCTTGATCTCCTTGGCCGCGCCCGCCGAGCGCTGCGCCAGCGCCCGCACTTCGCCCGCGACGACGGCGAACCCGCGCCCCTGCTCCCCGGCGCGCGCCGCCTCCACCGCCGCGTTCAGCGCCAGGATGTTGGTCTGGAAGGCGATGCCATCGATGACGCCGATGATGTCGCTGATGCGCCGCGAGCTCGACTCGATCTGCTGCATCACCTGGACGACCTCGCCAACGACGCTGCCGCCCTTCGAGGCCGAGGCGCTGGTCGCGCTCACCAGCGCATTGGCTTGCTGTGCCGAACTCGCCGTGTGCGCCACGGTGCCGGTCAACTGCTCCATCGATGACGCCGTCTGCTGCAGGTTGGACGCGGTGGCCTCGGTACGCGCCGACAGGTCGTGGTTGCCGGTCGCGATCTCGCGCGTGGCGACGTTGATGGTCTCGGTGCCATCCCGCACCTGCCGCACCATGCGCCGCAGCGAGTCCTGCATCGTGCTCAGCTCGCGCAGCAGCACGCCGATCTCGTCGCTGCGGTCGACGTCGATGTCCTGGCTCAGGTCGCCGCTGGCGATGGTCTGCGCCACCGTGCCGGCCCGCACCATCGGCGCGCGCACCGAGTGCGTGATGCGCCACGCGATGAAGATCCCCAGCGCCACCGCCAGGCCGGTCAGCGCGAGCATCAGCGTTGCGGCGTCGCTGGCCTGCTGCCGCTGACGCGCGGCGAAGGCGTCGGTGTCCTCGCCGATCAGTGCCACCAGCTTCTCGACCGAGGCCAGGTAGCTCGTCGCGGCCGGCACCAGCGTCTGGTCCACCTGCTTGGCGCCGGCGTCGGGGTCGGCCTTGAGCGCCGCCAGCACGCGCTTGCGAAGATCGACGTAGCGTTGGCGCTCGGCCGCGATCACCGGGAGCTGGGCCTTCTGCTCGGGATCGTCGATCACCTTCTCGAGCTCGGCCTGCAGGCCGTTGATGCGCTCGGTGGTGCGCGTCATTTCGCCGGCCAGGTAGTTGCCCAGTCCTTCATGTGCGCCGGACTTGGCCAGGGCGAGCACGCGGTTGAGATTGAGCTCGGTCGCCGCGCGCCAGTTCGTCGCCATCAACCGGCGCTGCTCGAGCGTGTCCAGCTGCTGGCCAAGCCGCACCATCTCGCGCAGCTTCAGCACGCCCACGCCGGTCATCAGGGCCGCCATCGCGAGCACCGCCGCGAAGCCGACTTGAAGCAGGGTGGTGATCTTCATCCGGTTCAGCACGTGCAGCATGGCGGTCTCCTCCAGGCGACGATGGGACCGATTATGGGCGCGTGTCCGGCGCGCGGGTACCCTCGGCCCGGGGTGGCGTCCAGACGGGGTGCCGGAGCTTGCGAACAGGCGCCAGACCCATGCGCTGGAGCAGCCCGACGTCCGGACTCGGCTTGCCAGGTTGCAGGATCGCGGCCGCGGCCTTGCCGTCCTGCTTGCGCTCCCACGCCTTGCGCAGCGCGGATGCCACGTGCTGGCGCTCGTGCTGCGCGGGCGGAACGGGACGGGCCCTGACATAGGCCTGTGCATCGGGCCAGGCCCACTGTTGCAACTGCATCAGCACGGGCATCGCTTCCGCAGGCCGCTTCGACCACGTGCCATCCGCGCCCCGGGGACGCATCACCTCTTCGATGTCGAAGAGCAGGCCCTGCAGCTGGAGGAAGTCCCGCTTCTCGCAGGCGCCAAGCGTCTCGGGATCGCGCAGCCGCCTCTCCCAGAGCCGGCGCACCGCCGCGGCCGGCGCCGACAGGAGCACCGCCGGGACGCAGCGCAGCAGCAGGCACAGTTGCGGGACGTCATCGGGCGGGATGGGCGCAAGCTTGCCTTCCAGGCGGTCGATCGCCTGGAAGAGCACTTGGCGAGCATCGAACGTCCGCCATTTGAGTTCGGCCTCGGGCATCAGTCGGAGCAGGCAGGTGTCGGTGGCGATCGCGCGGCGCAGGCCGTCGAGGGCTTGCGTCTCGGCATCCCCTGCGATCGGCGCGGCCGTCGCGGCCGATGTGACGAAGGTGGGCGGCATGCCGGCGGGCCGCGTCAACACCGGGATCTGGCCCAGATTCAACAGCCAGAGCTCCTGCGCCGACGTTTCCAGCATCTGCAGGCCGGACGCCTGGGTCAGGTCGATGGGGATTCCCGGCGTGGACGGATCGTCGACGCTGCACGCATGCACGTGCGGCATGGCCGAGAGCGCCCGTTGCACCGTGTGGGAGTGGCAGCCCCTGAAGGCCACCCGCGGCGGCAGGCGGCCATCCCGATCGGACCTGGCCAAGTCGCGCCAGGCCGTCCAGGGCAGGGCGTCGAGCGCGGGGCCGGGAAGATCGCGCAGGTCGGCGCAGCAGGCCTGGGGGTCGGTCAGCCGCCGCGCGAGTTCGCCGCGCAGGTCCGCCTGGGGGGCCGCGGGCCGATGCGGATCGCCCGCCAGCAACCGGTCCGGCAAGAGGTGGGAAGCGGCGGAGCCGGAGGAGAAAGGCGAGAAGAAGGGCAGCATCGTCGCGGCGCCGGAGTGAGGGGCCCAAGTAGTGCCCCGTCATCCTCCCGCCGCCCGACACCCGCCCGCGCCGTTCACATGCTGCGCCGGTACTGCCCGCCCACTTCGAACAGCGCCGCCGTGATCTGCCCCAGCGAGCACACGCGCACCGCGTCCATCAGGACCTCGAAAACATTGCCGTTGTCGATGACCGCCTGCTGAAGCCGCTTGAGCATCGCCGGCGCCTGGCCGGCGTGGCGCGCCTGGAAGTCGGCCAGGCGCGTCAGCTGGCTCTGCTTCTCCTCCTCGGTCGAGCGCGCCAGCTCGATGTGTTCGGGCACCGGGTCGCCATGCGGGTTGCGGAAGGTGTTGACGCCAATGATCGGGTACTCGCCGGTGTGCTTGAGCATCTCGTAGTGCAGCGACTCCTCCTGGATCTTGCTGCGCTGGTAGCCCGTCTCCATCGCACCCAGCACGCCGCCGCGCTCGGCGATGCGCTCGAACTCGGCCAGCACCGCCTCCTCGACCAGCTCGGTCAGCTCGTCGATGATGAAGGCGCCCTGGCTCGGGTTCTCGTTCTTGGCAAGGCCCCACTCGCGGTTGATGATCAGCTGGATCGCCATCGCGCGGCGCACCGACTCCTCGGTCGGCGTGGTGATCGCCTCGTCGTAGGCGTTGGTGTGCAGCGAGTTGCAGTTGTCGTAGATCGCGATCAGCGCCTGCAGCGTGGTGCGGATGTCGTTGAACGCGATCTCCTGCGCATGCAGCGAGCGGCCCGAGGTCTGGATGTGGTACTTCAGCTTCTGGCTGCGCTCGTTGGCGCCGTACTTGTCGCGCATCGCCACCGCCCAGATGCGGCGCGCGACGCGGCCCAGCACGGTGTACTCCGGGTCCATGCCGTTGCTGAAGAAGAAGCTCAGGTTGGGCGCGAAGTCGTCGATGTGCATGCCCCGCGCCAGATACGCCTCCACGAAGGTGAAGCCGTTGGACAGCGTGAACGCGAGCTGCGAGATCGGGTTCGCGCCCGCCTCGGCGATGTGGTACCCGCTGATCGACACCGAATAGAAATTGCGCACGTCATGGTTGACGAAGTACTGCGCGATGTCGCCCATCACCTTGAGCGAGAACTCGGTGGAGAAGATGCAGGTGTTCTGGCCCTGGTCCTCCTTGAGGATGTCGGCCTGCACCGTGCCGCGCACGTTGGCCAGCACCCAGGCGCGGATCTTGGCGGCCTCGTCGGCGGTGGGCTCGCGGCCGTTGTCGGCCTTGAACTTCGCCAGTTGCTGGTCGATGGCGGTGTTCATGAACATCGCCAGGATCGACGGGGCCGGGCCATTGATCGTCATCGACACCGAGGTCGTCGGGTTGCACAGGTCGAAGCCGTCGTACAGGACCTTCATGTCGTCCAGCGTCGCGATGCTGACGCCGGAGTTGCCGACCTTGCCGTAGATGTCTGGCCGCGGCGCGGGATCGGCGCCGTAGAGCGTGACCGAGTCGAAGGCCGTCGACAGCCGCTTGGCCGGCATCCCTTCGGACACCAGCTTGAAGCGGCGGTTGGTGCGGAAGGCGTCGCCCTCGCCAGCGAACATGCGGGTCGGGTCCTCGCCCTCGCGCTTGAACGCGAACACGCCGGCCGTGTACGGGAAGCTGCCCGGCACGTTCTCCAGCATCAGCCACTTGAGCAGTTCGCCCTGGTCCTCATACGGCGGCAGCACGACCTTGCGGATCTTGGTGCCCGACAGTGACGTCGACACCAGCGCGGTGCGGATCTCCTTGTCGCGGATCTTCACGACGTACTCGTCGCCAGCGTAAGCCTTCTGCATGTCGGGCCATTGCGCCAGCAGTTGGCGTGCGTCGGCGTCGAGCTTGGCCTGCCGCGAGGCGGCCAGCGCCTCGAGCGCCGCCACGTCCGCCGGCGCATCGGACTGCCCCAGCATCGCGGCGCTGGCGCTGAGCTGCTGGATCTCGCGCGCGAGCCGCGCCTGCGCGCGGGCGCGCTTCTTGTAGGCGCGGACGGTGTCGCTGATCTCGGCCAGGTAACGCGCGCGCGCTGGCGGCACGATCGGCGTCTGGTGGGTGCTGAAGCGCGTCGCGGCGATCGGCAGGCGGCCGTCGCGCAGGCTCAGGCCGAGCTCCGCCAGCCGCGGCTTGAGCGCCTGGTACAGCGCGGTGACGCCGTCGTCGTTGAAGCGGCTGGCCATCGTGCCGAAGACGGGCATGTCCTCGGCCTTCTTCCCCCACGCCTCCTTGTTGCGCTGCACCTGCTTGGCGACGTCGCGCCAGGCATCGGCCGCGCCCTTGCGGTCGAACTTGTTGATCGCCACGAACTCGGCGAAGTCCAGCATGTCGATCTTCTCGAGCTGGCTGGCGGCGCCGAACTCCGGCGTCATCACGTACATCGGCACGTCCACGTGCGGGACGATGGCCGCGTCGCCCTGACCGATGCCGGAGGTCTCGACGATGACGAGGTCGAAGCCTGCCACCTTCGCCGCGGCGATCACGTCGGGCAGCGCCTGCGAAATCTCGGAGCCGAAGTCGCGCGTGGCCAGCGAGCGCATGTACACGCGCGGACCGGCGGCCCAGGGCGCGATGGCGTTCATGCGGATGCGGTCGCCGAGCAGCGCGCCGCCGCTCTTGCGGCGCGACGGGTCGATCGAGATCACCGCGATGCGCAGCGCGTCGTCCTGGTCCAGGCGCAGGCGGCGGATGAGTTCGTCGGTCAGCGAGGACTTGCCGGCACCTCCGGTGCCGGTGATGCCGAGCACCGGGGTGCGCAGGTCGCGGGCCGTCTCCCGCAGCGACTGCGTGAAACCGGCGTGGGCGCGGCCGTTCTCCAGCGCCGTGATCGCCTGCGCGAGCGCGCGCCACGCGGCTTCCGAATGGCCCTGCAGCGCGGCGATGGCCGAGGGCGCGGCGGCGCTGAGGTCCTGGTCGCAGCGCATGACCATCTCGCCGATCATGCCCTGCAGGCCCATGCGCTGGCCGTCCTCGGGACTGAAGATGCGCACGCCGTGGTCGGCCAGGTCGCGGATCTCGGCCGGCACGATCACGCCGCCGCCGCCGCCGAAGACCTGGATCCTGTCGCCGCCGCGCTGGCGCAGCAGCTCGACCATGTACTTGAAATATTCGACGTGGCCGCCCTGGTAGGAACTGACGGCGATGCCCTGCGCGTCTTCCTGCAGCGCGGCGGTCACGACCTCGTCCACCGAGCGGTTGTGGCCCAGGTGGATGACCTCCGCGCCCATGCTCTGCAGGATGCGCCGCATGATGTTGATCGCCGCGTCATGGCCGTCGAAAAGACTCGCGGCGGTTACGAAGCGGACCTTCTGGGTGGGGCGGTACTCGGCCAGGGCCTTGTACTCGGCGGACATCTCGGTCATGCGTGTGTCTCCGGCTGGGGGGCGCGGTCGCCTGCGGACGGCGAGGGTGGTCCCGCCGCGGCGCCTGTCGTGGGTCGATCCCTTCTGGGGACTGACCATGGCCGCCGATTCTAGGTGCCGGTTGACGTTTACGTAAACGTGAGAAGCCCGGAGTTGCTGACCCGCGAAGTGCGGGTAATCCCTGAATGCCGTCCTTCCTTCAGGTCCGGCGCCGCAGGACGAGCGCCAATAGCGCCAGCCCGGACAGCAGCAGCGCCCAGGTGCCCGGCTCGGGCACGGCCGCGGCGGCGAACGAGCGCGCGTAGTCGACACCGACGGCATTCAGCGCGGTGTAGCCCGACGCGAGCTGTCCATCGGCGGTCCGCACCGAGGTAATGCCTTCCCAGGTGAAGGCGTGGGTGAAGTCGGTCGTCGTCATCGCCCAGACCGTGGAGGCGCCGGGCGTCGCTGGCGACATGGCGATCGCCAAGCTCGTCACGGAGGCCTGGAAGTCCAGCTTGATTGGCTGGCCGAAGACGAAGCGGATGCCCAGTTCCATCGTCCCCAGGCTGCCCCAGCCGTTCTGGCCGAATTCGTCGTTGTTGCGGTAGTCGTCATGCCACGCGTTGACCGCGGTCCAACTGCCGTCGCCCATGGGCGGCGTGGGGCCGGGCTCCTGGGGGAAGTTCTGCGCCGCCAGCGACAGCGTGTAGCCCCACCCGGTCAGGTTGTTGTGATTGCCGCCGGGCGAGGACTCGCCGGACATGTGCTGCGGGCCGCCGATCGCGCTGGCGCGGAAGGTCAGCTCGCCGATCGTGCCCGCCTGGCAGCCGGCGCAGGCGATGGTGAAGCTGTCGTCGATGCCGGCGGAGGCGACGGCATAGCCCGCGCCGCTGAGGTTCGCGCTGCTGGTGCTGAGCAGCGCCGCGGACTGGGTGGACAGCGACATGCGGCCATAGTCGACGCTGGCGCGCGCGGTGCCCTGCGAGAAGCCGGAACTCGCGCCCTGGGCCATCGCCTGGGCGATCGCCGTCGCGGAGCCCGGGCCGGGGCCGCTGAACGGGATGTCCTTGGTGTCGCTCTGTCCGGGCACGCCGGTCTCGACATAGGCCCGCGCCGTCAGCGTCTGCGCGCCGGCGGCCGAACCCGCCGCGAGCAGCGCGCCCCCGAGCAGCGCCGCCGGCAGCTTCCGCCGCGCGAGCACGGCCAGCAGCGCGAGGCCCGCGGTCATCATTGCCCAGGTGCCAGGCTCCGGCACGACCGCGGCATTGGCGAAGGACTGCGCGTAGTCGACGCCGACGCTGTTCAACGCGGTGAAGCCGTTCACCAGCGCGCCGTTGGCATCGGTGACCGCCGAGATCCCGTCCCAGTAGAAGCTGTTGGAGAAGGCGGCGTAGCCCATCGCGCTCAGCGCGCCGATGGCCTGGCCGTCGCCCGGGCGCAGGTCTGCCATCGAGGTCGCCGTGCCCAGCCAGCTCATCTGGATGGGCGTGCCGAACTCGAACTCCAGCTGGTAGTCGAAGACGCCCATGCCTTCGCGCGAGCCGCCGGCCACGATGTTGTCGTTGACCATGGCCCGGAAGTCGTAGGCATACAGCGACAGCGTGCCGGGCCCGGGAAAGTCCATCGCCACGCCCCCGGCGCGCATCGACAGGTTGCTGGACCAGTAGTACTGCGTGGTCCGGGCGGCCCCGGGAATCGGTTGCCCGCCCAGGTCCGTGGATGAGTTGTTCAGCCCGACGTCCCCGGTCAGCACCACGCGGAAGTTCATCGTGCCGCGCGTGCCGGCCACGCAGGTGGGGCAGGTGATGGTGAAGTCGTCCTGGGCCGCGGCGCTGGCGTAGGACTCCGCATGCAGGCCGGGCTGGTCGCCGGAGACCGAGGTCTGGTTGGTCGCGGCGCGCGACACGAAGACGAGGTGGCCGTAGCTGGCGCTGGCATAACCGACGCTGCCCGCGTTCTGCAGCACGCCGGGGGCGGCGTCGTACAGATTGACGTCACCGCCGGACCAGAGCGGCGCGCTGCCGGTCTTGGTCTCCGGATTGATCTGCTGGCTCTTCGTCGCGCCCTGGGCAGAGGCGCCGGCGGTGGCGCTGAAGCTGGCGGCGCTGGCGGTGGCGGCACTCAGCACGAGCACGGCGCCCAGCAGGAACCCCGGGCACGGAGGGCGGGAAGGAAGGCGGACGAGGCGCATGGGAGGCTCCCTGGCGGCGATGACGCCGCTCGGATCCGAAGTTAAGACGAAGTGAGGAAATGCGCGGCCCCCTCTTGGCAGGACCCTGGGCATGGCGCTTGCGCGGGGGCGGGAGCGTCGATTGCTCCCCGCCGCGCCGCGGCAAGGCATGGAACTTGCGCCGGTGCGGAGGTGAAGCCGCCGCCCGCCCTTGATCGCCAGCCTCCGCCCGCGCATGCCGGGCTGCGGGTGCTGCTGATCGACGACGGCGCGCATCGCGCCGACCTGCTGCGCGACGCGCTGGTGCGGCAGGGCTGCGAAGTCGTGGGTGTCATCGAGCAGGCGACGCTGATCCACGATTGCGTCCTGCGGCTGCAGCCGGACGTCGTGATCGTCGACGCCGAATCGCCGACGCGCGACACGCTGGAGCACCTGGCCACGCTGTCCGCGAAGATGCCGCGTCCCGTCGTCGTGTTCGCCGAGGACGACGACCGGGCGCCGATGCGGCGCGCGCTGCAGGCGGGCGTCAGCGCCTATGTCGTGGCCGGCCTGCAGCCGGGGAGGCTTGCGCCGGTGCTGCACGTGGCGATCGCGCGTTTCGAGCAGGACCTCGCGCTGCGCGAGGAGCTCAGCAAGGCGCAGGCGCAACTGGCCTCGCGCAAGCTGGTCGACAAGGCCAAGGGCATCCTGATGCGGGAGCAGGGCCTCGGCGAGGAGCAGGCTTATCAGCGCCTGCGCAAGCTCGCGATGGACCGCGGCGAGGCATTGGCGCAGGTGGCGCGGCGCGTCATCGACGCGCACGAGCTGCTGCGCGGCTGAAGCGCGCTGGCGCGCACCGGATCCGGCGCCATGCACCGCCGCGGCGCACCAACGCCGCGAAGCAGTGCGCTGGCGCGGTGCGCGGAGCGCCTGCTGTCGCCGGACTGACCCCGGTTCACCCTCCATCGGCGCTGGCACGCTTCCTGCGAAGCTGATGGCAGGCCCTCGCAACGGCGTGAGGGCCTCCCCAGATGGTCCGGACAAAGGCGTCCGATCGCATTCCGCGCTGCGCGCGCGGGATCGATCGCGGCGCCTTTTTTCATTTTTCTCGCGGAGGTTCTGCATGCAACACGGTTCGAAGGAGGGTCTGATGAGCGCTGAGCGTCGCAAACTGCTCGCCACGGGCGCCGCACTGGGCGGCTTGTCCGCGCTGCCGGGCGGGGGCGCCTATGCCGCGGGCTCGGACAAGCCGGAGAAGGAGGAGGTCCGCATCGGCTTCATCCCGCTCACGGACTGCGCATCGGTGGTGATGGCCGCGGCGCTGGGCTTCGACCGCAAGCACGGCATCAAGATCGTTCCCACCAAGGAGGCCTCCTGGGCTGGCGTGCGCGACAAGCTCGTCAACGGCGAGCTCGACTTGGCGCATGTCCTGTATGGGCTGGTCTATGGCGTGCATCTCGGCGTGGCCGGTCCGAAGAAGGACATGGCGGTGCTGATGACGCTCAACAACAACGGGCAGGCCATCACGCTGTCGAAGAAGCTGGCCGAGGCCGGCGCGGTCGACGCCGCGTCGCTGACCCGTGCGATGAAGAAAGAGCAGCGCGACTACACCTTCGCGCAGACCTTCCCGACCGGTACGCATGCGATGTGGCTCTACTACTGGCTGGCCGCCGCAGGCGTGAACCCGATGAAGGACGCCAAGGTGATCACCGTGCCGCCGCCGCAGATGGTCGCCAACATGCGCGTGGGCAACATGGACGGCTTCTGCGTCGGGGAGCCCTGGAACCACCGCGCCATCATCGACGGCATCGGCATCACCGCGGCCACGACGCAGGACATCTGGAAGGACCACCCGGAGAAGGTGCTGGGCACCACCGGCGACTTCGTGAAGAAGTATCCGAACACCGCGCGCGCCGTGATCATGGCCGTGCTCGAGGCGGGACGCTGGATCGACGCGAGCCTGTCCAACAAGCAGAAGATGGCCGAGACCATCGCCGACAAGGCCTACGTCAACACCAGCGTCGACGCGATCAACCAGCGCATCCTGGGGCGGTACCAGAACGGTCTGGGGCGGACCTGGGACGACCCCAACTACATGAAGTTCTTCAACGACGGCCAGGTCAACTTCCCCTGGCTGTCCGACGGCATGTGGTTCCTCACGCAGCACAAGCGCTGGGGGCTGATCAAGGAGCACCCCGACTATCTGGGCGTCGCGCGCCAGGTCAACCAGATCGAGCTCTACAAGCAGGCCGCGGCGGCGCTGGGCGTGTCGGTGCCCAAGGAGACGATGCGGTCGGCGAAGTTCTTCGACGGCGTCGTGTGGGACGGCAAGGAGCCGGCCAAGTACGCCGACGCCTTCAAGGTTCGCGCATGAGCCGCCCGCCTCGTGAGCGCGCCATGCGAGCGTCCCTCTGGATGCGCCTGCTGCCGCCGGTGCTCGGGCTCGGACTGTTGTGGCTGGTCTGGTTCGTCGCGACGCTCAAGGGCGGGCCGTTCCCGACACCGGGCCAGACCTGGCAGGCCGCGGTCCAGCTGTTCTCCGATCCCTTTTATCGCAACGGACCCAACGACCAGGGCATCGGCTGGAACGTGCTGAACTCGCTGCAGCGGGTGGGGCTGGGTTTCGGGCTGGCGGCGCTGGTCGGCATTCCGCTGGGCTTCGTCATCGGCCGCTTTGAATTCGCCAGCCGCATGCTGTCGCCGCTGATCAGCCTGCTCAAGCCGGTGTCGCCGCTGGCCTGGCTGCCGATCGGGCTGCTGGTGTTCAAGAGCGCGAACCCGGCGGCAATCTGGACCATCTTCATCTGCTCGATCTGGCCGATGGTGGTGAACACGGCGGTCGGCGTGCAGCGGGTGCCGCGGGACTACCTCAATGTGGCGCGCGTGCTGCGCCTCTCCGAATGGAAGCTGGTCACGCGCATCCTGTTCCCGGCCGTGCTGCCCTACCTGCTCACCGGCGTGCGGCTGTCCGTGGGCACGGCCTGGCTGGTGATCGTCGCGGCCGAGATGCTGACCGGCGGCGTGGGCATCGGCTTCTGGGTCTGGGACGAGTGGAACAACCTCAACGTGCGTCACATCCTGATCGCGATCTTCGTCATCGGCCTGGTCGGGCTGCTGCTCGAGGCGGCCTTGATGGCGCTCGCGCGGCGGTTCTCCTTCGATGACTGACCGGCCGTTCCCCTTGTCTTCCCTCTGCGTTTCCAGGAGTCCGCGATGAGCCAAGCCTTCATCCGCGTGCAGCGCACCGACATGCTGTTTCCGACCCGCCAGGGCTGGTTCCACGCGCTGCGCGACATCGACCTCGACATCGCCCAGGGCGAGTTCGTGACGCTGATCGGCCACTCGGGCTGCGGCAAGTCGACGCTGCTCAATCTGATCGCCGGGCTGATCACGCCCACCGGCGGCGCCTTGCTGTGCGATGGACGCGAGATCGCCGGCCCCGGCCCGGACCGGGCGGTGGTGTTCCAGAACCACTCGCTGCTGCCGTGGCTGACCTGCTTCGACAACGTGCTGCTCGCGGTCGAGTCGGTCTTCGGCGGGCGGGAGCCGCGATCGCGCCTGATGGCGCGGACAGAGGAGGCGCTCCAGCTCGTCGGCATGGGGCATGCGATGGCGAAGCGGCCGCATGAGATCTCCGGCGGCATGAAGCAGCGCGTGGGGATCGCCCGGGCGCTGGCGATGGCGCCCAAGGTGCTGCTGATGGACGAGCCCTTCGGCGCGCTGGACGCGCTGACGCGGGCGCATCTGCAGGACGAGCTGCTGAAGATCGTCGCCGCGACGCGGAGCACCGTGGTGATGGTCACGCACGATGTGGACGAGGCGGTGCTGCTGTCGGATCGCATCGTGATGATGACCAACGGGCCGGCGGCGACGATCGGCGAGATCCTGCCCGTGGCGCTGCCGCGGCCGCGCGATCGCGTGGCGCTGGCGGAAGACCCGGCGTATGTGCACGCGCGCAAGGCGGTGATCGACTTCCTCTACACGCGGCATCGGCACGCGGAGGCCGCATCGGCATGACCCACTCCCTCGCCCCCCGCTGGAGCGAGGGGGTAAGAGTGTCGTGGTCAGGGTTGCCCGCACTTGCCTTGCGCAAGCACTCCCTCGCCCCCCGCGAGGGGGGAGAGGGCAGGGGAGAGGGGGCTCTCCGCGACGCGCGATGGATCACCCCAGGATGATCTGCAAGCTCTGCTGATAGTGCCCGGTGAGCGCCTCCAGCCGGTCGAGCAGCACTTCGCTGCTGCGGGCCAGGCCGCTTGCGGCCTCGCGGCCATGCGCGTCGCGCAGGCTGCGCATCAGCCGCAGCCATTCGGCGCCCACTTCCGCCAGCAGCGCGCGGATCGCGTCGCTGGACAGCGGTGACGCCTCCAGCTCCGCCAACCCCGCCGCGAAGCGGTCCAGGCTGTCCCGCAGCAACGCCGGATCTCTCTCGGGCAGCAGATCCGCCAGCAGCGCGTCCTTGGCCAGCCGCTGGCTCAGCATCCGCTGCCGTCCGCACAGGTTGACGACTTGCAGCGGCTTGCCGCCGCCCGCGCCCGCGAGCACCGTCGCCAACGCATCGGAGCGCGTGAGCAGGTCTTCGGCCGCCGCATCGGCGGCGGCCAGCGTCTCCGCCCCCGGCTTGCCCGCGATCAGCGGCTCGAGCCGCCGCCACGCGTCGATCACCGCCTCCACGCGCTGCGCCGCTTCCGGCAGCGCCGGCAACAGCGCCGGCAGCCGCGCCAGGTTCGCGCTCACGCGCGCCCGTGACTCATCCTGCAGCGTCCTGGCGCGCTTGGCCTCGATCCCGGCGGCGCGCTGCGCCAGCAGCTTCACAAGACGCTGGCTGAGCATCCGTTGCTGTCCCGCCAGATTGACCGCCTCGGCCAGCTGCGCCGACTGCACCACCGCGCGCGCGACCTCGCCGAGCCGCAGGTGCGCGTGCATCGCGGCCTCGCGCAGCAGACGGAAGGCGCTGTCCTCGTCGAGCTCGCGCCCTGCCATCAGCAGGCCCTTGGCGCGTTCGGTCCACTTGCGGTCGTCGAGTTGCGCCCGCAGCGCCGCGTGGCGCCCGGCCTGCCAGACCGCCCAGCGGAGTTGGCGCTGCAGCGCCTCGAGCGGCGGCCACGCCTCCAGCAGCGTCTGGATGCCGAGCCCCATCGCACGCTGCTGCAGCACCGCGGGCAGCCGCGCCGCATCGCCGATCACCGCCACACCGGGCAGCTCGAGCCGGGCAGTTTCCAGCGCCTCCAGCCAGGGCCCCAGGCCGTCCGCCGCCGAGTTCAGCACGAAGGCCTGCGCGGCCTGTTCTTGTGCAGCGCGCACCAAGCTGTCGCATCCGGGCTGGTGCACCGATGCCGCGATCCAGTGCGGCAGTCCCGCTGCGTCGCCCGGCGCGGCGCCCAGCCACAGCACGCGGCGGGGCAGGTCATCGTCGGAGTGGGGGGCGTCAGCGGCGGCGCGCGCGGTCGGCTCGGACATGGTCGCTACAGAGGGGAGACACACGATCCCACGCGCACGGATCGTGCCGCCGCGCGAGGCGTCGCAGCATAAGCCCATCGGCCCCGCCGCGCCCGGCCCCGGTGCACCGCAGCAAACTGGCACGCGACTTGCGAAGAGAAGCCCGTGGCGCAACGGCGCGCCGCACCCGCGCGGAGCTGCGGCTCCGCGGTCTTGGCACCGGGCCGCCCCGCGATCCGATGCCCCATCCGTCAGAAGGCCTCGCCGAGCCCGGTGCTCGACGCGGCCTTTTTTCGTTCCAGCCACCCAGAGCCCCCCCGCCATGGCAGCGTTCCGCACCTTCCTGCGCTCCGGTCACGCCCCGACCCTCGGCGCGGCGTTCCTGTACTTCGCGTTCTCGTGCTGCATCTGGGTGCTGAACGGCGCGCTCGCGCCCTTCATCAGCGAGGCCTACCAGCTCAGCGCCGCGCAGAAGGGCCTGATGCTGTCGATCCCCATCATGGCGGGCGCGCTGATGCGCTTCCCGCTGGGTGTGCTGTCGCAATACATCGGCCGCAAGAACGCGACGCTGGTCGAAATGGCGCTGATCGCCGTCGCGATGGGCTACGGCTTCTTCATGGTCAAGGGCTACGACGACCTGCTTGCCATGGGCGTGCTGCTGGGCATCGCCGGCGCGAGCTTCGGCGTCGCGCTGTCGCTGGGCTCGGGCTGGTACCCGCCCAAGTACAAGGGCCTGGCGATGGGCCTGGTCGGCGCGGGCAACGTCGGGACCGCGGTGTCGGTGCTGGTGGCGCCGCCGCTGGCGCAGTGGCTCGGCTGGCAGGCGGTCTATGCGGTCGCCGGCGCGGCGATCCTCGTGCCGATGCTCGTGATGATCGTCTTCGCCAAGGAGCCGCCCGATGTCGACAGCCACGCCGGCCTGCGCAGTCACATGGCCTGCCTGTTCGAGAAGGACGGCTGGGCCTTCAGCCTGATCTACGCGGTGACCTTCGGCGGCTTCATCGGGCTCATCACTTTCCTGCCCACCTACTACTACGACCAGTTCGGCGTCTCCAAGGTGCAGGCCGGCCAGCTCACGATGCTGGCGGCGTTCATGGGCGCCGCGGTGCGCGTGATGGGCGGCTGGATCTCCGACCGCTGGGGCGGCGTCAACACGCTGACCGTGGTGCTGGTCGCGGTGACGGCGACGCTGCTGCTGGTGGGTCTGGCCGGCGGATCGCTGGTGGCCACGACGCTGCTGCTGATCGCATGCTTCGCCGCGCTGGGCGCGGGCAACGGCGCGCTGTTCCAACTGGTGCCGCTGCGCTGGCCCGCGGCCACGGCGGTGGCGGGCTCGATGATCGGCGAGGTCGGTGCGCTGGGCGGCGGTCTGGTGCCCAACCTGATGGGCCTGTCCAAGCAGTACGCCGGGACCTACTTCTGGGGCTTCGCGATCTTCGCGGTGCTGTCGCTGCTCATGCTGGGCGTGATGCGCGTGATGCAGATCCGCTGGACCCGCACCTGGGCCGAGCGCGGCGGCCGCGCCCGCGCACCGGCGGAGAGCCACGGCGCCGCGGGCCGTGCGCCGTCCCACGGGAGGGCGTATGAAGCGCGCTGACGCGGCCCCGCCGCGCTCAGCGCGGCAGGAACAGCAGCCAGACCAGCAGCAGCAGGTTGAGCAGCGCCGACAGGCCGAAAGCCAGCTGCCAGGCGGCGATCGGATTGCGGCGGGCAAGCGCGCTGCCGCCCGCGGGGGGCAGCGGGCGCGAGGCGCCGCGCTCCAGCGCCAGCAGCAGTTCGTCGGCGGTCTCGAAGCGGGCCGCCGCCTCGCGGTGAACCGCCTTGAGCAGCAGCCGGTCGAGCCAGATCGGGACATCGGGCCGCAGCCGCGAGGGCGGACGCGGGTCATGCCGGTAGCGGCCGCGCTGGTAGGGCTCGATCTCGCCGTAGGGCAGCCGGCCGGTGAGCCACTGGTACAGCGTCACGCCCAGCGCGAAGAGATCGCTGCCGGCCTCCGCCGGCGCGGGCGGATCGTCCCATTGCTCGGGATTGATGTAGCTGGGCGTGCCGGCATGCAGGTCGCGCAGCGCCTCGGGTTCATGGCCGGACAGCGCCACGCCCAGGTCCAGCACGCGCCAGCGGCCGTCGTCGCCCAGGTGCAGGTTGGCGGGCTTGATGTCGCGATGCACGATGCCCGCGCGATGCAGCCGGCCCAGCGCGGCGGCGATCTCGCCGGCCGCGGCCAGGAAGTCGGCCAGTGCCGGCCGGCCTTCGGCCATCAACTGCTCCAGCGTGCGTCCGTCATGCCAGTCGGCCAGCAGGTACAGCGCGCTGGCGTCGGGCGTCTCGTGGGCGCGCGCCAGGCCGGGATGGTCGCCGACGCGGCGCGCCACCCAGCCCTCGTGCGCGAGCATGGCGCGCTCCTGCGGATCGTCGCCGCGGGCCTCGGCGAGCGTCTTCAAGGCGAGCGGTCGCCGATCGTCGAGGTCCTCCTCGCGGCGGACCCGCAGCAGCCGGTGCACGCCGTTGTCGGCCACCAGCGCGGTGATGCGCAGGCCGTCGAGCAGATCGCCGGCCTTCAGCCGCGGCGGCACCGGCAGGCGCTGCGCGCCGCGCAGCAGATCGTCGTAATCGGCGGTGCCCGGCGCGCGGACCAGCACCAGCAGCGCCGTGGCGTTGTCCCGTCCGCCTGCCTCGAGCGCGGCGCGGACCAGCGCCTCGGCCGCCGCCTGGGCGTCCTCGCCCATCGCCAGCGCGGCCAGCTGGCTCGCGCGCAGCGGGCCATGCACGCCGTCGCTGGTGAGCAGCAGGCGGTCGCCAGCGCGCAGGTCGCCTTGCGCGTAGTCGACGCGCACCGTGTCGTCCAGGCCGATCGCGCGCGTCAGCCGCGCGAAGTCGCTCTGGTCGATGGCGTGGTCCTGCGTCAGCTGCGTGGCCTGGCCCTCGCGGATCAGCCAGACGCGGCTGTCGCCGACGTGGGCCACCGTGTAGCCGCCGCCCTGCAGCACGACGGCGCTGAGCGTCGTCAGCGCCGAGCGCTCGCCGCGCCGGTTGTGATGGGCCAGCCAGCTGTTCTGGGCGGCGATCAGCCGGTCCAGCGCGACGGTGGTGTCCCAGTGGCGCGGGGTGGCGTGGTAGTCGCGCACCAGCGCGCCGACGGTGGTCTGGGCCGCCATGCGGCCGCCGCCTTCGCCAGGATGACCGGGCTGTCCGGAGACGCCGTCCGCCAGCGCCGCGATCCAGCCCTTGCCGGCCTCGCGCGCGTCCTGCGGCCGCTGCACGGCGGCGAAGTCCTCGTTGCGTTCCCGCGGGCCGCGGTCGCTGGCCAGGCCGATGGCGATGTCAAAACTCATGGTGGCGGCGATTCTGCCGTCGTCGCTCGAATCCGAATGGAGCGTGCCGCATGAAAAAGATGAAGCTGGTGATGGTGGGCAACGGCATGGCCGGCGTCCGCACCCTGGAAGAGCTGTTGAAGATTGCCCCCGATCTGTACGACATCACGGTCTTCGGGGCCGAGCGGCATCCCAACTACAACCGCATCCTGCTCAGCCCGGTGCTGGCGGGCGAGCAGACGCTCGACGAGATCATCCTGAACCCGCTCTCCTGGTACGAGGAGAACGGCATCACGCTGCACCTGGGCAAGACGGTGTCGACGATCGATCGCGTCAAGCGCCAGGTGATCGCCGACGACGGCACCGTGGCCGACTACGACCGGCTGCTGATCGCCACCGGTTCCAACCCCTTCATCCTGCCGGTGCCCGGCAAGGACCTGGATGGCGTGATCGGCTACCGCGACATCACCGACACCAACACGATGATCGAGGCGGCCACCAAGTACCGCCACGCGGTCGTCATCGGCGGCGGCCTGCTGGGGCTGGAGGCGGCCAACGGCCTGATGCTGCGCGGCATGCAGGTGACCGTGGTGCACATCGCCGGCTGGCTGATGGAGCGCCAGCTCGATGACCAGGCCGGTGACCTGCTGCGCAAGTCGCTGCAGGAGCGCGGCCTGCGCTTCCGCATGGGCGCGCAGACCGAGGCGCTGATCGGCGAGGAGGACGGCCGCCTGGATGGGGAGGCCCCGGCTCGCCGCCGGGTCCGGGCCGTCCGCTTCAAGGACGGCGAGGAGATTCCCGCCGACCTCGTCGTGATGGCCGCCGGCATCCGCCCCAACACGGCGCTGGCCGAGAGCGCCGGCCTGCACTGCCATCGCGGCATCGTCGTCAGCGACACGCTGCAGACGGTGACCGATCCCCGCATCTACGCCGTCGGCGAGTGCGCCGCGCATCGCGGCATCGCCTACGGGCTGGTGGCGCCGCTGTTCGAGCAGGGCAAGGTCTGCGCGAACCACCTGGCGCAGTTCGGCATTGGCCGCTACCTCGGCAGCCAGACCAGCACCAAGCTGAAGGTGACCGGCATCGACCTGTTCTCGGCCGGCGACTTCATGGGCGGCGACGGCACCGAGGAGATCGTGATGAGCGATCCCTTCGCCGGCGTCTACAAGAAGCTCGTGATCAAGAACGACCAGTTGGTCGGCGCCTGCCTGTATGGCGACACCGTCGATGGCAGCTGGTACTTCAAGCTGCTGCGCGAGGGCCGCAAGATCGGCGACATCCGGGACAAGCTGATGTTCGGCGAGAGCAACATCGGCGACGTCGGCCACCAGGGCCACAACAAGGCCGCCGCGATGGCCGACAGCGACGAGGTCTGCGGCTGCAACGGCGTGACCAAGGGCGCCGTGTGCAAGGCGATCAAGGAGAAGGGCCTGTTCACGCTGGAGGAGGTGCGCAAGCACACCAAGGCCAGCGCGAGCTGCGGCTCCTGCACCGGCCTGGTCGAGCAGCTGCTGATGTTCACCGCCGGCGGGGACTACTCGGCCACGCCGAAGAAGAAGGCCGTCTGCGGCTGCACCGAGCTGAGCCACCAGGAGGTGCGCGACGCCATCTTCAAGGAGCACCTGGTCACGCTGGACCAGGTGTACGAGCGGCTCAACTGGAAGACGCCCAATGGCTGCGCGACCTGCCGTCCGGCGCTCAACTACTACCTGATCTCGTCGTGGCCCAAGGAGGCCGTGGACGATCCGCAATCGCGCTTCATCAACGAGCGCAGCCACGCCAACATCCAGAAGGACGGCACCTACTCGGTGATCCCGCGCATGTGGGGCGGGGAGACCTCCGCCGACGAGCTGCGCCGCATCGCCGACGCCGTCGACAAGTACAAGATCCCCACCGTGAAAGTGACCGGCGGCCAGCGCATCGACCTGCTGGGCGTGCGCAAGGAGGACCTGGTCGACGTCTGGCGCGACATCGGCATGCCCAGCGGCCATGCCTACGCCAAGGCGCTGCGCACGGTGAAGACCTGCGTCGGCTCCGAGTGGTGCCGCATGGGCACGCAGGACAGCACGCAGATGGGCAAGGACCTGGAGCGCGCGATGTGGCGCATGTACGCGCCGCACAAGGTCAAGTTCGCCGTCAGCGGCTGCCCGCGCAACTGCGCCGAGGCTGGCATCAAGGACGTCGGCATCATCGGCGTGGACTCCGGCTGGGAGATGTACATCGCCGGCAATGGCGGCATCAAGACCGAGGTCGCGCACTTCCTGGTCAAGCTCAAGACCGCCGAGGAGGTGATGGAGTACACCGGCGCCTTCATGCAGCTCTACCGCAAGGAGGGCTGGTACCTGGAGCGCACCGTCCACTACGTCGCCCGCGTGGGCCTGGACCATGTCAAGCAGCGCATCCTCGAGGACCACGAGGGCCGCAAGGCGCTGTGGGCCGAGCTTCAGTTCGCGCTCGACGGTGAACCCGATCCGTGGTTCGAATTCGCCAAGGCGCAGGTCGACGTGCGCCAGTTCGAGCCGGTGGCCAGCGTCGGCGCGCCGGCGTCCACCGCCGGTGCCGGCGCGAAGACCGTGCCTGCCGCGCCTGTCCGCGACACCTTCTGATCACGAGGATTCCCATGACCCACTGGATTGCCGTCTGCGCCGTCACCGACATCCCCGTGCTTGGCTCGCGCCGCGTCGCCCGCGACCAGGGACCGCAGGTCGCGCTGTTCCGCACCGCCGATGATCGCGTCCATGCGCTGCTCGACCGCTGCCCCCACAAGGCCGGGCCGCTCAGCCAGGGCATCGTCTTCGGCAACGCGGTCGCGTGCCCGCTACACAACTGGACCATCGCGCTGGATAGCGGCTGCGCACGCGAGCCCGACGAAGGCCGCACGCCGGTGTTCCAGGTGAAGGTCGAGAACGGCTTCGTGCTGCTGGACCGGCAGGAGCTGGACACCATCGGCATCGACCTGCCGCCGGTGAAGGCGGGTCCCTGCACCCGCGTGGCTTGCTGAGCGGAGCGCCGCGATGGCCCAAACGCGTTCGACCTGCCCGTACTGCGGCGTCGGCTGCGGCGTGCTCATCGAGACGGCGGGCAGCGGTGAGGACGCCCGCGTCATCGGGGTGCGCGGCGATCCGGACCATCCGGCCAACTTCGGCCGGCTCTGCACCAAGGGCGCGACGCTGCACCTGACCGCCACGCCGCTCGTGCGCGCGCAGCAGCGCCTGCTGCAGCCCGCCTGGCGGCCGACGCGCGACGAAGCGCTCCAGCCGCAGGACTGGGACACGACCGCGCAGCGCCTGGCCGACCAGTTGCTGGCGATCCGCGCGCAGCATGGGCCCGATGCCATCGGCTTCTACATCTCGGGCCAGTTGCTCACCGAGGACTATCACGCGTTCAACAAGCTGGCGCGCGGGCTGGTCGGCACCAACAACATCGACAGCAACTCGCGGCTGTGCATGAGCTCGGCGGTGGTCGGCTACAAGCAGTCGCTCGGCGCCGACGCGCCGCCGGCCTGCTACGAAGACCTCGAGCGCACCGATTGCCTGTTCATCGCCGGCTCCAACACCGCGTGGGCGCATCCGATCCTGTTCCGCCGCATCGAGGCCGCGCGCGCGGCGCGGCCGGAGATGAAGATCATCGTCGTCGACCCGCGGCGCACGGAGACGGCGGAGTTCGCCGACCTGCACCTGGCGCTGAAGCCGGGGAGCGACGTCGCGCTGTTCCACGGCATGCTGCACGCGGCGATCTGGGAAGGCTGGATCGATGCCGCCTTCATCGAGCGCCACACCAGCGGATTCCGCGCGCTGAAGGCGCTGGTGCGGGCGATGACGCCGGCGGAATCGGCCCGGCTCACCGGGCTCAAGGAAGAGCAGATCCTGCAGGCGGCGCAGTGGTTCGCGCAGTCGCCCTCGACACTGTCGCTGTACTGCATGGGCCTGAACCAGAGCAGCAGCGGCGCGGCCAAGAACACCGCGCTGATCAACCTGCATCTGGCGACGGGGCAGATCGGCCGCGCGGGCGCGGGCCCGTTCTCGCTGACCGGGCAGCCCAACGCGATGGGCGGGCGCGAGAGCGGCGGCATGGCGACGCTGCTGCCCGGTCACCGCGACCCGGGCAATGCCGCGCATCGCGATGAAGTGGCCGCCTTGTGGGGCGTGGAGGCGATGCCGGAACGGCCAGGCAAGACGGCCGTCGAGCTGTTCCAGGCGGCGGCACGCGGTGAGGTCAAGGCGATGTGGATCGCGTGCACGAATCCGGCGCAGTCCATGCCCGACCAGGCGCTGGTGCGCGCGGCGCTGGAACGCTGCGAGCTGGTGATCCTGCAGGAAGCCTTCGCGGGCACCGCGACGGCGGACTTCGCCGACGTGGTGCTGCCCGCGGCCACCTGGGCGGAGAAGGAAGGCACCGTCACCAACAGCGAGCGCCGCATCAGTCGCGTGCGCGCGGCCGTGCCGCCGGCCGGCGAGTCGCGCGAGGACTGGCGCATCGTGCGCGATGTCGCGCGGCGCATGGAAGCGGCGCTGCGGCCGGGGCGCGCGAGCCTGTTCGCATGGGAGCGTCCGGAACAGCTCTGGCTGGAGCATCGCGAGGCGACGCGCGGGCGGGACCTCGACATCGGCGGGCTCAGCTACGCGATGCTCGAGGAGGCGCCGCGCCAGTGGCCCTGGCCCGAGGGCGCGGTGGATGCGAAGGCCCGGCTGTACGAGGACGGCGCGTTCCCGCATGCTGACGGCCGCGCACGCTTCATCGCCAAGGCCTTCCAGCCGCCGGCGGAGACGCAGGATGCGAAGTTCCCGCTGGCCTTGAGCACCGGACGGCTGCGCGACCAATGGCACGGCATGAGCCGCAGCGGCACCGTCGCGCGGCTCTTCGCCGGTGAACCGGCGCCCGCGCTGTCCATGCATCCGCAGGACATCGCGCGGCGCGGCCTGGAGGCAGGCGCGCTGGTGCGGGTGGCGTCTCGGCGCGGGCCCTTGATCGTGCCGCTGCGCGCCGATGAGCGTGTCGGCCCGCAGCGCGCCTGGCTGCCGATGCATTGGGGCAGCGAGTTCCTGGGCGGACGCGGGCAGCTCGGCATCAACGCGCTGACGCAGCCGGCCTACTGTCCGGACGCGCGCCAGCCCGAACTGAAATTCGCAGCCGTCCGCGTCGAGCCGGTGAGCCTGCCGTGGCGCGTCTTCGGCGCCGCCTGGGTCCGGCCCGGCGAGGGCGCGGCGCTGCGCGCCCAGCTGCGCGTGCTGATGGCGCAGGCGGAGTACGCCTGCTGCCTGCCGGGGCCGGCGAACGAGGCGCTCGAGGGCTGGAGCCTCGAACTCGCCTTCGCCGAGCCGCCGCCGGCGCCGGTGGTACAGGCGCTGTCGACGGTGCTGCAGCTCAATGGGGTCGGCGTGCTGCGCTACGCCGATGGGCGGCGCGGTCGCAGCCGGTCCTTGCGGCTGGACGGCGAAGGCGCCGAAGCGCGATTGCAGGCGCTGCTGCGCGTGGGCGAGGGCAGCGAGGGCGCGTGGCTCGACGCGCTGTGGAGCGAGCGCGCGGCGGTCGCGCCGTTCGGCCGCCGCCTGCTGGCGCCTGATGCGGAGCAGCCCGCCGCACCCGCGAGTCCGCAGGTCTGCAACTGCTTCGATGTGCGCGAGGACGCGATCGCGGCCTGCCTCCAGAGGCAGCCGGAGGGGTCGCCGGAGGCCAGGCTCGCCGCGCTGCAAGGTGAGCTGCGCTGCGGCACGCAATGCGGCTCCTGCCTGCCGGCGCTGCGGCGCCTGGTGCAAGGCAGCGCCTCCGCCGGCGGCAGGCCGGTGTCCGTGGAAGTGAAGGAAGCGACATGACTCCCCTCGACGTCAGCCCCGCTGTCGGCCCATTCGTCGGCCCATTCGTCGGCCCATTCGTCGGCCCATCCGCCAGTTCATCCGCCAGTTCATCCCCCCGCCCATCCGGCAGCACGCCGCTGGTGTCCCTTGTCGGCGCGGGGCCAGGCGATCCGGAACTCCTCACCGTCAAGGCGCTGAAGCGCCTGCAGCAGGCCGAGGTCGTGCTGACCGATGACCTGGTCGATGCGCGCGTGCTCGCCTGCCTGCCGGTGTCGGCGCGCGTGCTGCGCGTGGGCAAGCGCGGGGGGGGCGTGTCGACGGAGCAGCGCTTCATCCACGAGCTGATGATCCGCGAAGCGAAGGCCGGCGCGCGGGTGGTGCGGCTCAAGGGCGGCGATCCGTTCGTGTTCGGGCGCGGTGGCGAGGAGGTCGATGCGTTGCGCGAGGCCGGCATCGAGGTCGAGGTCATCAACGGGCTGTCGGCCGGGCTGGCGGCGCCGGCCTCGGTCGGCGTGCCGGTGACCGATCGGCGCTGCACGCCGGGCGTGGCCTTCGTGACGGGGCACAACGGCGAGCACGGCATCGCACCCGACTGGGCGGCGCTGGCCAGGAGCCGGCTCACGCTGGTGGTCTACATGGGGCTCGCGCGGGCGGCGGCCATCGCGTGCTCGTTGCAGGAAGGCGGACTGAGCGGAGAGACGCCGGCGGTGATCGTCAGCGCAGCCCACACGGCGCGTCAACGCGAGTGCTTCACCACGCTCGCCGGGCTGGCGCAGGCCATCGAACGTGAAGGGCTGCCGAGTCCGGCGCTGCTCGTCATCGGCGAGGTGGTGGCCTTGTCGCCGCGCTGGCGCGAGCAGGTGGATCTCGATGCGGCGATCGAGGCCTCGGCGCGCAGGGCCGATGGCATCGGTCTTCTGGATGAATCAGACCTCGCCGCGGCGTTCCAGGCCGCGTAGGCGCCACATGATCAGCATGCCGGCGGTGAGCACCGCCGCCGTGAGCCACAGCGAGGCGAGATAGCTGCCGCTGGCCTGCGCCATGGCGCCGGCGAGCGCGGGCGCGGTGACCTGGGCGACGCCATAGCTGAGCGTGAGGCGGGCCATCGCCTTGCCGGGATTGCCGGGCGAGCGGCGGCCCACGAGCGCGAGCGTCAGGCTCACCAGGCCGATGAAGGTGGCGCCATAGAGCAGGGCGCCGGTGAGCGCGGCGGCGAGGCTGCCCGACAGCGCGGGCAGCACGACGGAGACGATCTGCAGCGCGAAGGCGGTGAGCAGCGCGTTCAGATCGCCGGTGCGGCGCGCGACGCGGTCCCACAGGAACACGGCCGGCGTGGCGGCGAGTCCGACGAGCAGCCACGCCCACGGCCCCTGGCCATGCAGCAGCGGCTGGCGCTCGACGATGGCGACGGTGAAGGTGGCGCTGATGACGAAGCCCCAGCCCGCGCAGAAGTAGCCGGCGATCATCCACCGCATCCATCTGGGGCTTGGCGCGCCGGCCGCGAGCGCGGCCGCAGCGGGCGGCGGCACCGGTGGACGCCACCACCACGTGATCGCGAGTAGCGGCAGGCCGACGAGGACGAAGCCCCACCAGTGGCCGGCCCAATCGAGCGCAAGCCGGTCCATCGCCATCGCGCCGAGCGCGGAGACGACGATGCCCAGGCCGAGTCCGAGAAAGTGGACGCCGAGCTCGGGGCGTCTGCCGGCGCGCATCAGGAAGCCCAGCACGAGTCCGGATCCCAGCAGCATGCCGGCGGCGCCGCTGAGTCCGCCGAGGTAGCGGGAGATGGCCCACAACGCGAGGTGCGGCGCGCTTTGAGGGGCGATTGGCATGAGCGCCGTGGCGACGAGGCCCAGCAGCATGCCCCAGAAGTACAGGCGCGAACGCCAGCGCGGGTCGTCGATGAGCGCGGCGAGCAGGGCGCCGCTCATGTAGCCGGCGTAGTTGATGGCGGCGAGCGTGCCGCCCATCGCGTCACCGAGGCCGGCCTGCTGCTGCATCAGCGGCAGCAGCGGCGTGTAGGCGAAGCGTGCCAGGCCGATGCTGAGGATCAGGCCGGCGATGCCGCCGGTGGAGACCTGCCAGGGAGCGAGCGAGGTGGCGCTGCGCATGACGCGGGATCAGGCGGCCAAGGCGTCGATCTCCTCCACCAACTGGTCGCCATGCGCTTGCAGGATGACCTCGATGTCGTACTGCGCCTGGAGGTTGAGCCAGAAGCGCGGGTCCACGCTGAAGGCCAGCCCGAGCCGGACGGCCGTGTCGGCGGAGATCGAACGCTCGCCTGCGCAGATCTCGTCGATGCGCCGCTGCTGAACACCGATCGCCTTCGCGACGCGATACCGGGTGAGTCCGAGCGGCTCGATGAACTCCGTCATCAGGATGCTTCCAGGATGGACCGGATCGAGCCGGCGCCCCGTCGTGAGGTCGCCGAAATCGATCTGGTTCAGCCGGCTGCGTGGAATGCTCATGTCGTCGTTCCGTCGAAGATCGCCGCCGTGCGCTTGTCCGCAAAGCTCTTGATCATTAGTATCGACAGGCAATAGTAATCGCGTCAAGGCTGTCGTGTGCCTTGGCCTGAATCTGGTCGCGGGTGCTGAGCATCGGCCCTCAAAGAGGAGAGGGCAGAAAGCCTATGCCGCACGCGGCCGGTCGCCAAGCAGACAAATGGGGGAAGGGCCCTCACTCTTGAGGGCCGTTGAGGCAGATCAAAAAGTTTCCCAATCGTCGCCGGGCGCCGAGGTCGCGCTGGGGCCGGCCGGGGCCGGAGGCGCCGCTTTCGGCACCGGCGCGGGGGCAGGGCTTGCCTTGGCGAGCGGTCTTGAAGCCGCTGTCGTCGTGGAGGCTCTTGCCGCGGAATTCTTTGCGGTAACGGGCTTCGCGATCGGCGCCTTGGCGGCGGGCGCCGCCGCCGGGCGTGGCGCTGCGAGCGGCTTCGGCGCCGCCGCGGACGGTGGCGGGTTGCCTTCCGCCGGCTTGGGATCGCTGACCTTGAAGTGTCCCACCAGCGCCGTGAGCTTGCGGGCCTGCTCGCTGAGCGATTCCGCGGCGGCGGCCGATTCCTCGACCAGCGCGGCGTTCTGCTGCGTCATCTGGTCCAGCTGCGCCACCGATCCGTTGACGGTGCCGATGCCCTGGCTCTGCTCCACCGTGCTGGCGCTGATTTCGCCAATGATGTCCGACACCCGCTGCACGCTGGCGACGATCTCGGTCATCGTTGCCCCCGCGTCGCGCACCAGCTGCGAGCCCGCTTCGACCTTGGTCACGCTGTCGCCGATCAGCGCCTTGATCTCGCGCGCCGCGCCGGCGCTGCGCTGCGCCAGCGCCCGGACCTCGGACGCCACCACCGCGAAGCCCTTGCCGTGTTCGCCGGCCCGCGCCGCTTCGACCGCCGCATTCAGCGCCAGGATGTTGGTCTGGAACGCGATGCCGTCGATGGTCCCGATGATGTCGTTGATCTTCTTGGCCGACGCGTCGATCTGGGCCATCGTGCCCACGACCTCGCCCACCACCGCGCCGCCGCGCTCGGCCACCTCGGCCGCACTGCCCGCGAGCTGGTTGGCCGTGCGGGCGCTGTCCGCGCTCTGCTGCACGGTGCCCGTCAGCTGCGCCAGCGACGACGCCGCCTGCTGCAGGTTGGACGCCGTCTGCTCGGTGCGCTGGCTCAGGTCCTGGTTGCCGCTGGCGATCTCCTGGCTGGCGGTCTGCATGCCGTCGGCGCTCGCGCGCACCTCGCGGATGACCTTGCGCAGCGAGCTCTTCATCGCCGCCAGCGCGCGCTGCACGTCGCCGATCTCGTCGTTGTTGTAGTCGCGATCGACGTGGAACAGGTCGCCCTCGCCGATGCGCTCGGCCTCCACCATCAGCGACTTCAGCGGGGTCGAGATCGTGCGCACGAAATACGCCGTCGCCAGCGCCAGCAGGCCCACGATCGCCGCCATCATCGCGGCCACGCCCCACACGGTGCGCATGCGCTCCGCGCCGGCGGCCTCGCGCAGCGCGGCCGAGCGCTTCTGCTGCAGCGCCACGAATTCCTGCTGCGCCGTCAGGTACTGCTCGATCGCCGGCACCACCTGCGACTGCAGGGCCTTGTGCGAGCCCTCGACGTCGCCGCCGGACTTGAGTTTGGCGGCTTCGTTGCGGGCGGCGATGTAGGCCTTGCGACGGTCGGCGATCTTGGCCATGGCGGCCTTGTCGTCCTCGCCGTCGGCCAGCGCCTCGAGCTGCTTCTGCACCTCGTTGATGGTCTCGGTGGTGCGGGCGATGTCGCCCTTCATCGCGTCGGCGACGGCGTTGTCGTTGGCCGCCAGGCCGGCCTGCACGCGGCTGGCATTGGCCTCGGTCAGGCCGCGCCAGCGCAGCGCGAGCTCGAAGCGCTGCTGCTGCTGCTCCTGCGTGATCTGCGCGGCGGCGAGCAGCGTGCGGGTGCGGGAGGCCGCGCCCAGCGTCATGACGACGGTCACGGCCGCCATGACGGCGACGGGGATCCAGAGGCGCGTGGCGATGGAGAACTTCATCGGTCCGGGGTCTCGTGTGAGGGTGGATCTTCGGCAGCGCCCCAGGATGGAGCGGCGAATGCCGATCCCATCCTATTTCGGCTGCGGGGTGCACCGCCTTGAGGATAAACACTGCTAACCTGCCGCCCTGTCCCCGTCCCGCGCTTCAGTGCCTGGCGCGCATTCCACGGAACAAGCCCCCACGCCCATGAGTTTCCTGGCCATCGACATCGGCAACACCCGCCTCAAGTGGGCGCTTTACGCGAGTCCCCAGCCTGGCAGCGCGATGCTGGCGCACGGCGCGCAGTTCCTGGAGAACATCGAGCAGCTGGCGGATCACGACTGGGCCCGGCTGCCGGTCACGCCAGGCAGCATGCTGGGCAGCAATGTGGCCGGCGACGCGATGCGGCATCGCGTCGAGGAGCAGATGGAGCTGTGGGACATCGAGCCGCGCTGGGTGGCCTCGTCGGCGCACGCGGGCGGCGTGACCAACGGCTATGACCATCCGGGGCGCCTGGGCGCGGACCGTTTCGTGGCGCTGATCGGGGCGCGGCATCACGTCCTCGCGCGCATGCGCGGGCAGGCGGCACGCCCGGCGCTGGTGGTGATGATCGGCACGGCGGTGACGGTCGACGCGCTGGACGCGGACGGCAAGTTCCTCGGCGGGCTGATCCTGCCCGGGCACGGCATCATGCTGCGCGCGCTGGAAGGCGGCACCGCCGGCCTGCGCGTGCCCACCGGCGAGGTGCGCGAGTTCCCGACCAACACGTCCGATGCGCTGACCAGCGGCGGCAACTACGCCATCACGGGCGCGATCGAGCGCATGCACCGCCACATCGTCAAGCGCTGCGGCCAGGCGCCGGTCACGCTGATGACCGGCGGCGCGGGCTGGAAGGTCTCGCCGGCGCTGGACATCCCGCACGAGCTGATCGACTCGTTGATCTTCGACGGCCTGCTGGCCCTGCAGGCGCACCGGCTGGCGCTGTGAGCGGCGTGCCTGCCGGTCGATCTTGGCCTATCGCTGCACGACCTGCTTGCTGTTGAAGTCCACCGGCACCGAGGTGTGCTGATGCACCGCGCGCCAGCGGCCGTTCTCGTTGCGGAGCACGACGGTCAGGCGGTTCTCGGTGGCGCGCAGCGGCTTGCCGCTGTCGTCGAGCGCGGCGAACTCCAGCGTCGCGGCACCGCCCGCGACCTGGTCGTCGCACCAGCTCGCGATGTCCTTGGCGGTCACGCGTACGCGCACGTCACGGATGCCTTCGAACCAGCCGGCGGCCATGTCCGCCCAGGCCTGGCGATCGTGCTGCCAGCGGTCCCAGCTGTCGAAGACCTGCATGTCCGCGCTGTACAGGTCCATGAAGCGGGCCAGATCGCGCTCGTAGACGGCGGCGGCGTAATCGCGCAGGAAGGCATGGATGGGGGTCTCGGTCATCGCGAAGCTCCTTGAGTCAGGGTGGGGTGACTCCTCACGACGAATGGCCGGCGTCGAGATCGACAGCCGGCCGCTGGCCTCGAGGCGCAGGCTGCGGCCGGCGTTCCCGCTCAGCGACAGGCGCAGGAAGTGGTGCAGGGCGGGGAGGCGCATCATTGCCACTGCCGCTGATGACGTTGCCAAGCCCGCTTCCAGCTGACGATGTTGTAGAGCAGCACCGTCACCGAGCTCAGCCAGAACATGCCCAGCCAGATCCCGAAGACCTTGAGCGTGAAGATCATGTCGCCGTCGCAGCGCCCAGTGAAGTCGCAAGGAGACGGGACGTAGAAGTCGATCAGCAATGCGGTCGACGCATTCCAGGCCACGAGGCCGAGAAGCACGGAGATGAGAAAGCGGTTCATCGCAGGACGGGTCCTCTCGTGGGGAGAAGACGCCAGTCTCGCGACGGCCTTCGAGCTCAGGATGAGCTCATGGTGAGCTCATTGTGAAGTCGGCGGCGCAAACCGCCGCGGCGGTCAGAGGATGAATCGGCTCAGATCCTCGTTCTGCGCCAGTGCGCCGAGCTTCTCGTCGACCTGCGCGCCGTCGATCGTGACGGTCTTGCCGGCATGCTTGTGCGCGTCGAAGCTCAGATCGTCCAGCAGCCGCTCCAGCACGGTCGACAG
Source organism: Roseateles sp. (assembly GCF_039595595.1). GTDB lineage: Bacteria > Pseudomonadota > Gammaproteobacteria > Burkholderiales > Burkholderiaceae_C > Roseateles. The sequence continues at coordinate 36,818 of NZ_JBCNLG010000019.1, forward strand.
ACGCCGGGCACCGATGTTCTCGGTGCGCTCGTTGACCTCATACGCGATCTGCGCCAGCCGGCGGATACCGTCCTCGCTCAGCTCCAGCGTCAGTCCCTCCGTCGCCAGCAGCGCCTGGTATTGCTTCACCAGGCTCGCATGCGTGCTCGACAAAATGGCCTCGAAGTCCTCCACCGACAGCGACTTCAGCTCCACCCGGATCGGGAACCGGCCCTGCAGCTCAGGGATCAGGTCGCTGGGCTTGCTCAAGTGGAAGGCGCCCGACGCGATGAACAGGATGTGATCGGTCTTCACCATCCCGTACTTGGTGTTCACCGTCGTGCCCTCGACCAGCGGCAGCAGGTCCCGCTGCACGCCCTGGCGCGACACGTCCGCGCCACCGCTGTGCTCGCTGCGCGTCGCCACCTTGTCGATCTCGTCGATGAAGACGATGCCGTTGTCCTGCGCATGCGCCAGCGCCGAGGTCTTGATGTCGTCCTCGTTGACCAGCTTGGCGGCCTCCTCCTCGACCAGCAGCTTCATCGCCTCGCCGATCTTGAGCTTGCGCGCCTTCTTGCGCTCCTGACCCATCTGCGAGAACAGCCCCTTGAGCTGCTCCGCCATCTCCTCCATGCCCTGCGGCCCGAGGATCTCCATCGAGGGACGGGCCTCGGCCAGTTCGATCTCGATCTCCTTGTCGTCCATCGAGCCCTCGCGCAGCCGCTTGCGCATCACCTGGCGCGCGGTGTTGTCCGCGCCGCCGTCCGAGGCCGGCGCGAAACCCGTCGTCGAGCGCGGCGGCGGCACCAGCGCGTCCAGGATGCGCTCTTCGGCCGCGTCCTCGGCCCGCGCGCGCTGCAGGCGCATCTGGCGCTCGCGCTCCTGCTTCACCGCGATGTCCACCAGGTCGCGCACGATGCTGTCCACGTCCTTGCCGACATATCCCACCTCGGTGAACTTCGTCGCTTCGACCTTGATGAAGGGCGCGTCCGCCAGCTTGGCCAGCCGGCGCGCGATCTCGGTCTTGCCCACGCCCGTCGGGCCGATCATGAGGATGTTCTTGGGGGTGATCTCGCCGCGCAGCTTCTCGTCCACCTGCTGGCGCCGCCAGCGGTTGCGCAACGCGATCGCGACGGCGCGCTTGGCGTCCCCCTGGCCGACGATGTGCCGGTCCAGCTCGGAGACGATTTCCTGCGGGGTCATGCTGCTGCTCATTCGTGTGCTCCGGCGCCGGCTCAGTCCAGCGTCTCGATCGTGTGATTGCCGTTGGTGTAGATGCAGATTTCGCCGGCAATGACCAGCGACTGCTTGACGATGTCCACCGCGCTCAGCTCGCTGTGGTTCAGCAGCGCCTTCGCCGCCGCCTGCGCATAGGCGCCGCCGCTGCCAATGGCGACGATGCCCTGCTCGGGCTCGAGCACGTCGCCATTGCCGGTGATGATCAGCGAGGCCGTGCGGTCGGCCACCGCCAGCATCGCTTCCAGCCGCCGCAGCACGCGGTCCGTGCGCCAGTCCCGCGTCAGGTCCACCGCCGCGCGCACCAGGTTGCCCTGGTGCTTCTCGAGCTTGGCCTCGAAGCGCTCGAACAGCGTGAACGCGTCCGCCGTCGCCCCGGCGAAGCCCGCCAGCACCTGGTTCTTGTAGAGCTTGCGCACCTTGCGCGCCGTCGACTTCACGACGATCGAGCCCAGCGTCACCTGTCCGTCGCCCCCGATCGCGACCTGATTGCCGCGCCGCACGCTGACGATGGTGGTGCCGTGATACGGAGGGAGCGGGGAGGAGTGATCTTGAGACATGGAAGTTCCGGTCATGACCCCCTCACGTGGGATCCGATGCGCGGATCACAAGGTGAGGAAAAGACGTTGGCCTCGCGTGTGCGAATGCCGGTTGACGAATGGCCGTCCGGCGCTGCGCCGGTCCTCGATGATCGGCCATCCAAAAGCGCAACGGGGCCAGAGGCCCCGTTGCTGCGAAGGTCGGCCGGACGGCCGTCAGACGTGCCGCACCTTGACGCGTGCGTGCTCGTTGATGCCCATCGCGCCGAAGAACAGCGCCACGAGGCGGTGCGCGTCGCTGAATTGCACCGCGCGGTTCTCGCTGCGCCGCGCCAGCACCCAGTTCAGCAGGTCGCCAGCGGCCATGAAGTCCAGCCGGATCAGCTTGGGGCAGGCAATCGTCACCAGCGACGCGGTGCCGAGCTGCTCGGTCATCAGCGCCAGCGTCTCGCTGATGTCGCCGCTCAACTGGCCGGACAGCTCCATCAGCGCCGCGGTGTTGACCGCGTCGGTCATCGTCGACTCGAGGAAGGCGATGCCGGTGTCCGGCGCCGCTGGCTGGATCGACGACGGGGAGCTCGTGGACAGCGCGTTGCCGCTGATGCGCACATGGCACAGCGCCTTCTCCCAGCTGGGCGGGGAGACCTCGTAGGTGACGCAGTAGTCGATCGCGACTTCGTCGAACTGGTCCGGCCGGTTGGCCAGGCGCAGCGCCTCCAGCCGCAGCATCCAGAGGATGGGGTCCGCGTCGCGGCTGCCGACCGGGGCCTGCTCGCGCAGGACCTGGAAGAAGTGGTCGCCGGAGAGCCAGCGCAGGTCCAGCGACTGCTGCGCCCAGGAGCGGAACAGGTCGCGCAGCTTGGCGCAGGCCTCGATGTCGATCTGGCGCAGCGGCGCCCAATCGATCACCCAGGGCATCGGCAGGTTCTCGCAGCGCGTGCGCATCTGCGTCACGGCTTCCGTATCCAGATACTCCGGGCTGGTCCAGGACACGCTGCTCGCGCGGCCGAGCGGCGCGCGCTCCTGCTGCACCGCCTCGGCCACCAGCTTGGGCAGCGAGAACCATTGCGGGGACGACAGGCCGAACTGCTGCGCGTACTCGTTGGCCAGATGCTCGAACTTGCCCTGCTGGCCGGTCGCCCGGTAGAGGTCGAACAGCACCAGCCAGGTCTCGGCGTGCTCGTGGCGCGCGCCGCCAGGGCGCGTCAGGTCGGTCAGGCTGCGCTCGCAGTGCTCGTAGTCGGCATTGGCGAAAGCGATGACGGCCTCGTCCAGCTCGGCGTCATGGACGACCTCGCTGACCTCGACCTGAGGATCCGCGACGCGGAAGCTCAGCGTCGGGATCTCCTTCTTGAGCTCGGGGATGGGCGCTGGCGCGGCGGCCGGCGACAGCGGCGCCATGCCGGCGCCCATCGAGGCCGCGGCCGGCGCAGGCGCCAGGTCCAGGCGCTCCATGTCCGCCGCCGGGGCGTGGTCGGAGACCCGCGCCCCGATCTGATCGGCCGGCTGCGTCGGCGCGAAATTCACCGGGCGGGTGCTGGTCTCGAAGAAGCCCGCCGGATGCTGGCCCGGCACATGGGTCGTGACGAAGCCCTCGCCGACCATCTGCTGCTCGATCTGGTCGATCTTGGCCTTGACGCTGGCCTCGTCGCGTCGCGCGCCCTGGATCTCGCTGATGCGGCCCAGTTCGTCGATGCCCGATGTGGCATGGCCGCCCAAGGCGGCCAGCTGTTCCGGCGTCAGGCCCTCGCGCCGGATCTTGCGCAGCATGTCGAGCTCGCGCTTGCGCACGAAATCGTTGCGGCGCTTGCGCTCCACCATGGCCCGCAATTCCGCCTTGGCCGCATCGGCCTCGGGATCGTCCTGGCGCGAATTGATCTCCGCCCAGTCGGTCGTCGGATTGGCCACGAAACGCGCCACCTTGCGGAAAAAGCTCTCGCCTTCTTTATTGGTGCCGTCTTTGGGATCGGACATGCTTTAGCGGACCTTGCTCTTCACCGGACACTTCGCGTGATGCTGCTTGACGCTTGCGCAGCGCAGTCGGCGGCTCAATCGCCGAACATCTTCTGCTTGAGTTCGCGCCGCTGCTGCGCTTCCAGCGACAGCGTCGCGGTCGGGCGCGCGATCAGGCGGCCCAGACCGATCGGCTCGCCGGTTTCGTCGCAGTAGCCGTACTCGCCACTTTCCAGGCGCTGCAGCGACTGCATGATCTTCTTCAGCAGCTTGCGCTCGCGGTCACGGGTGCGCAGCTCCAGGGCGTGTTCTTCCTCGATCGTGGCGCGGTCGGCCGGGTCGGGGACGATGGAGGTGTCCTCGCGCAGGTGCTCGGTCGTCTCGCCGGCATTGGACAGGATGTCTTCCTTCAGCTGCGTCAGCTTGGCGCGGAAGAAGTCCACCTGCTTGTCGTTCATGTACTCGCTGTCCGGCATCGCCAGCACTTCAGCGTCGGTCAGTTCGGCACCGGACTTGTTCTTCCAGGCGGAGGAGAGTTTGGGATCAGTCTTCACGGCGGGGCGGCTGTTGTTCGAAGTTGATGTCGGGGTCGCGGGCCGGACGGGGCTGTCCAGCAGAGAGACCGTGCTGTCTGGCGCGTCCGCCTCGGCGGACTTGCCCGCCGCCGAGGCCTTGGCCGCCTTCGTGGCGGGCTTGGGCGCGGCGGTCTTGGAGGCCGGTGTCTTGCTCACGTTACTCTCCTAGCGGCTCTTTATACCTGCTCGGCAGAAGAAGCCGGAGCTTCCCGCCGATGGCGCAGGGGCCTGGTTCGGGCGCGGCGGATTGTAGCCACCTCCGCCGCCGCCCGAGCGATGGCTCGGAACCGCTGGCCAGTGTGGCACTAAGCCAGGCAGCCTTCCAGCCCCTGCAACAGGATGTCCTTTGGCAAATCGATGCCAATGAACACCATCTTGCTGACCTTCTTTTCATTCGGCATCCATTTCGGACCGAGATCCGAACCCATCAGCTGGTGCACGCCCTGGAAGATCACCTTCTTGTCGGTGCCGTTCATGTTCAGGACGCCCTTGTAGCGCAGCATCTTCGGTCCGTACACCTGCACGATCGCGCCCAGGAAGTCCTCCAGTTTGGCCGGATTGAACGGACGCTCGGAGCGGAAGACGAAGGACTTCACGTCGTCGTCGTGATGGTGGTGGTGCGGGTGGTCGCAGTGCTCGCCGTGCTCATGGTCATGGTCATGGTCATGGCCGTGGTGGTCGTGCCCGTGGTCATGGCCGTGCGCATGGTCGTGGTCGTCGGCGGCCAGGAAGTCCGGATCGATCTCGAGCTTGGCGTTCAGGTTGAAGCCGCGCAGGTCGAACACGTCCTTGATCGGCACCTCGCCGAAATGCACGCGGGACTGCGGGGCGCGCGGGTTCATGTGCTTGAGGCGGTGCGTCAGCGCGTCGACGGCTGCGTCGTCCACCAGATCGGTCTTGCTCAGGAAGATCTGATCGGCGAAGCCCACCTGGCGGCGCGCTTCCTGGCGGGTGTCGAGCTGGTCGTTCGCGTGCTTGGCGTCGACCAGCGTCAGGATCGAGTCGAGCAGGAAGGTCTCCGCGATCTCGTCGTCCATGAAGAAGGTTTGCGCGACCGGGCCGGGATCGGCCAGGCCGGTGGTCTCGATGACCACGCGCTCGAAGTCCAGCTCGCCCTTGCGGCGGCGCGCGGCCAGGTCGGACAGCGTGGTGCGCAGGTCCTCGCGGATCGTGCAGCAGACGCAGCCGTTGCTGAGCTGGATGATCTGCTCCTGCGTCTCGCTGACGAGGATGTCGTTGTCGATGTTCTCCTCGCCGAACTCGTTCTCGATGACGGCGATCTTCTGGCCGTGGGCCTCGGTCAGCACCCGCTTGAGCAGCGTCGTCTTGCCCGAGCCCAGGAAGCCCGTGAGGATGGTGGCGGGGATCAGTCCCTGCGCGGGACTCGGGGCGGCGCCCTGCGAGCCAGTTTGCGGGCCAGTTTGCGAGGCAGTTTCAGCGGCGGACGGCATATGGACGACCCATCTCTCTTTAGGAAAAGCTTGGCCCCGGCAACTGGGGGCGGATGACTGTGTTTCAAGCGAATGTCAATGTCAATCGGTTATTCTGGCGCCTCCTCAACGACGGCACACACGACAGTGTCTGAACCTCAGCCTAGTCGGCCCGCCAAGCATGGCGGGCGTGGCAACGACCCGCGCGGCCTGCTGGACCGGGTCCTCGAATTCCTGCATCCCGGCCCCGACTCGACCAGCGAGCTGATCGAGAACTTCGCCGAAGCCGAGGAGCGCGAACTGATCGCGCCCGAATCGCGCCAGATGCTCGAAGGCGTCCTGCGCATGGCCGAGCTCAGCGCGGGCGACGTGATGGTCGCCGCGCCGCGCATGGACCTGCTGGACATCCACGCGCCCACCGACGAACTGCTGGCGACCGTCATCGACACCGGGCACTCGCGTTTCCCGGTCTATGACGGTCAACGGGACAACATCATCGGCATCCTGCTGGCCAAGGACCTGCTCAAGCTCCAGCGCGCCCCGGAACTGAACCTGCGCGCGCTGCTGCGCCCGGCAGTTTTCGTGCCCGAGAGCAAGGGCCTGAATGAACTGCTGCGCGATTTCCGTTCCAACCGGAATCATCTGGCCATCGTCATCGACGAATTCGGCAACACCGCCGGGCTCATCACGATCGAGGACGTGCTCGAGGAGATCGTCGGCGAGATCGAGGACGAATTCGACGTCGGCGACGGCGACGCCGGCATCTACACGCTGGCCGACGGCAGCTACCGGGTGGCCGGTGACGCGCACATCGCCGCGGTCAACGAGGCCTTCGGCCTGTCGCTGTCCGACGCGGCCTTCGACACCATCGGCGGCATGGTCGCGCACGAGCATGGCCGCGTGCCGCGCCGCGGCGAGACCGTCGAGGTGGCGGGCCTGCGCTTCTCGGTGATGATCAATCGCGGCGGCGCCGTGCGCTGGTTCAAGGTGACCCGCGCGCCGGCCTCCGAGGCCGACGACCACAGCGGCTGATGCGCCGCACGGAGTCCCGCGCGCCCGCCTGGTGCTTCCATCCCGCGCTGGCGCTGGCGGCCGGCGCGCTGCACACGGCCTCGTTCTCGCCCAGTCCGGCCTGGTGGCTGCAGCCGCTGGCGCTGGCCTGGCTGATCGCGGCCTGTGATGGCGCGCGGACCCGGCGCGCGGCGCTCACCGGGGCGCTCTTCGGGGTGGGCTGGCTCACGTCCGGGCTCTGGTGGCTCTACATCAGCATGCACGACTTCGGTCACCTGCCCGCGGCCGTGTCGGCGCTGGCCGTGCTCGCGCTGGCGCTGTTCCTGTCCGCCTACTACGCCGCCGGCCTCGGCCTGGCCGCGCGCTGGTCGGCAGGCCGGGCCGGGTGGCGCCGCGCGCTCGCGTTCGCCGGACTGTGGCTGGGCGCGGAGCTCGCCCGCGCGACCTTCTTCACCGGCTTCCCGTGGATCGCCAGCGGCTACGCGCATGCGCAGGGCCCGCTGGCCGTGTTCGCGCCTTACCTCGGCGTCTACGGCATCACCGCGCTGGCGGCGCTGGCCGCCGCCTCGCTCGCGCTGCGGCAATGGGCGCTGCTGGGCGCGTTGGCGGCCGGCGTCGCCGCGGCGCAGTTCCTGCCGCAGGATTTCACCCGCTCGACCGGCTCGATCGCCGTGTCGCTGGTGCAGCCCAACATCCCGCAGGACCAGAAGTTCGATCGCGCGCGATTCGACGAGAACTTCGACCAGCTCACCGCGCTGATCGGCGCCGCGCGCGGACAGGTCGTGGTCACGCCCGAGTCGGTGCTGCCGGTGCCGCTGGCCTTCCTCGGCGACGAGCATGTCGAGCGCCTGCGCCGCGGCGCCGCGATCCGGCCGCTGCTGCTGGGCACCTTCCTGGGCAACTCGGCCGACGGCTTCGTCAACTCGCTGGCCGGCCTGGGCTTCGCTCAGCCCTATGACTATGGCAAGCGTCACCTGCTGCCGTTCGGCGAGTTCATTCCGCCCGGCTTCCACTGGTTCGTCACCGCGATGAACATGCCGATGGACGACCAGGCGCGCGGCCGGCACCAGCGCGCGCTGCCCTTCGCCGGGCAGCGGCTGCGGCCGCTGATCTGCTACGAGGACCTGTTCGGCGAGGACGTCGTCGCCAGCGCGCTCGACACCGGCGAGCCGGCCGCGACGGTCTTCGTCAACGCGAGCAACCTGGCCTGGTTCGGGCCGCGCATGGTGCAGGACCAGCATCTGCAGTTCTCGCAGATGCGGGCGCTGGAGTTCCAGCGGCCGATCGTGCGCGCGACCAACACCGGCGCGACCGCCCATGTCGACCATCGCGGCCATGTCCTCGCGCGGCTGCCGGCGGAACGAGCCGGCGTGCTGGAGACCGTGGTCGACGGCCGCGCCGGCGTCACGCCGTACGCGCGCTGGCTGTCGGCGCTCGGGCTGTGGCCGCTGTGGGCGCTGGCGGCGGCGGGTGTCCTGCCGGCGCTGCGACGCCGGTGAGCGGCACGGGCCGCACATAGAATCGGTCGTTTTGCTCCAACGCCCGTCCGACGGCCCGACGCCCCATGCTGACATTCCAGCAACTGATCCTCCGCCTGCAGGAGTACTGGTCCAAGCAAGGCTGCGCCCTGCTGCAGCCCTATGACATGGAGGTCGGCGCCGGAACGAGCCACACCGCGACGTTCCTGCGCGCGCTCGGCCCCGAGCCCTGGAAGGCCGCGTACGTCCAGCCCAGCCGCCGCCCCAAGGATGGCCGCTACGGCGAGAACCCGAACCGGCTGCAGCACTATTACCAGTTCCAGGTCGTGCTCAAGCCCGCGCCGGCCAACATCCTGGAGCTCTACCTGGGCTCGCTGGAGGCGCTGGGCTTCGACCTGAAGAAGAACGACGTCCGCTTCGTCGAGGACGACTGGGAGAACCCGACGCTGGGCTGCTGGGGCCTGGGCTGGGAGGTCTGGCTCAACGGCATGGAGGTGACGCAGTTCACCTACTTCCAGCAGGTCGGCGGCATCGACTGCAAGCCCATCACCGGCGAGATCACCTACGGCCTGGAGCGGCTGGCGATGTATCTGCAGGGCAAGGAGTCCGTCTACGACCTGGTCTACACCGACGGTCTCAGTTACGGCGACGTGTTCCATCAGAACGAAGTCGAGCAGTCGACCTACAACTTCGAGCACAGCGACGTGGACTTCCTGCTCGGCGCCTTCGCCGCGCACGAGCGCCAGTCGCAGCACCTGATGGGCGCCCAGCTCGCGCTGCCGGCCTACGAGCAACTGCTCAAGGCGGCCCACACCTTCAACCTGCTGGATGCGCGCGGCGCGATCAGCGTGACCGAGCGCGCCGCCTACATCGGCCGCATCCGCAACCTGGCGCGCGCCGTCGCGCAGGGCTACGTGGACAGCCGCGCGCGGCTCGGCTTCCCGATGGCCCCGAAGGCCTGGGCCGACGAGGTGATCGCGCAGATCGAGAAGAAGGGCGCCGAGGCTGCCGCCAAGGCTGAGAAGGCCGACAAGAAGGCCGCCGCCTGAGGCCGAGGAATCACGAGCATGACCACCAAGAATCTTCTCGTCGAACTGTTTGTCGAGGAACTGCCGCCCAAGGCGCTGAAGAAGCTGGGCGAGGCCTTCGCCTCGGTGCTGGCGGACGCGCTGAAGGCGCAGGGCCTGGCCGAGGCTGGCGCCGCGGTGCGCGCGTTCGCGACGCCGCGCCGGCTGGCCGTCCACGTGACTGGCGTGGCCGCCAAGGCCGCCGATCGCGCGGTGCAGCAGAAGCTGATGCCCGTGGCGGTGGCGCTGGACGCCGCCGGCAACGCGACGCCGGCGCTGCTGAAGAAGCTGGCCGCGGTCGGCGCCGACGCGTCGGCCGTCCCCAGCCTGAAGCGCGCCCCCGACGGCAAGGCGCAGGCGCTGTTCCTGGACACCGTCGTCCCCGGCGTGACGCTGAAGGACGGCCTGCAGAAGGCGCTGGACGAGACCCTCGCCAAGCTGCCCATCCCCAAGGTGATGACCTATCAGCTGGCCGACGGCTGGAGCGACGTCAAGTTCGTGCGTCCGGCCCATGGCCTGATCGCGCTGCACGGTGACGACGTGGTCGAGGTCGGCGCGCTGGGGCTGAGCTCGGGCCGCGTGACCCGCGGCCATCGCTTCGAATCCAAGGCCGCGGCCATCGAGGTCCGCAGCGCCGACAGCTACGAGCAGCAACTGCGCGAGGAAGGCGGCGTGATCGCCTCCTTCGAGCAGCGCCGCAACGAGATCGTGCGCCAGTTGCAGGCCAGCGCCGAGCCGCTGGGCTTGTCGCCGATCGACGCGCCCGAACTGCTGGACGAGGTGACCGCGCTGGTCGAACTGCCCAACGTGCTCTCGTGCCAGTTCGAACCGGAGTTCCTGGCCGTCCCGCAGGAATGCCTGATCCTGACGATGAAGGCCAACCAGAAGTACTTCCCGCTGCTGGATGGCCACGGCAAGCTGACCCACCGCTTCCTGGTGGTCAGCAACGTGCATCCGCAGGACGCGTCCAAGGTCGTCGAGGGCAATGAGCGCGTCGTGCGCCCGCGCCTGGCCGATGCGAAGTTCTTCTTCGACCAGGATCGCAAGAAGACGCTGGCGTCGCGCGTCGAGGGCCTGGGCAAGGTGGTCTATCACGGCAAGCTCGGCAGCCAGGGCGAGCGTACCGAGCGCGTGCGCGCGATCGCGCATGCGATCGTCAACCAGCTGCGCATGGCCCAGCACCCGTACACGGCCGAGGCCAAGGACGAGTTCGACGTGCTCGACAGCAAGGCGCAGGAAGCCGCGCGGCTGGCCAAGGCCGACCTGCTGACCGACATGGTCGGCGAGTTCCCCGAGCTGCAAGGGATCATGGGCGGCTACTACGCGCGCCATGAAGGCCTGCGCGACGGCGTGGCCAAGGCGATCGAGGACCACTACAAGCCGCGCTTCGCCGGCGACGCGCTGCCGCGCAACCACACCGGCACCGTCGTGGCGCTGGCCGACAAGCTGGAGACGCTGATCGGCCTGTTCGGCATCGGCCAACTGCCCACCGGGGACAAGGACCCGTTCGCGCTGCGCCGCCATGCGCTGGGCGTGATCCGCATCCTGGTCGAGAACCACATGCACCTGTCGCTGCCGGAGCTGATCCAGGGCGCGCTGCCGGCCTTCGGCGAGCTGATCCAGGATCCGACCGAGGCGCTGCTGGGCTTTTTCGCTGACCGCCTGGCGGTCAGCCTGCGCGATCAGGGCTACAGCGCGCAGGAGGTCGACGCGGTGCTGGCGCTGAACCCGGCCCGCCTGGGCGACGTGCCCAAGCGCCTGGAGGCGGTGCGCGCCTTCGCGGCGCTGCCGGAATCGGCCTCGCTGGCCGCGGCCAACAAGCGCGTGGGCAACATCCTCAAGAAGATCGAGGGCGAGCGGCCGACCGAAGTGACGCCGTCGCTGCTGACCGAATCCGCCGAGCAGGCGCTCGCGGCGGCGCTGGCCGCGGTGAAGCCGCAGGCCGACACGCTGTTCGAGCAGCACGACTACGCCGGCTCGCTGAAGGCGCTGGCCGCGCTGAAGGCGCCGGTCGACGCCTTCTTCGACGACGTGATGGTCAACGCCGAGGATCCGGCGCTGCGGGCGAATCGCCAGGCGCTGCTCGGGCAGCTGCACGAGGCGATGAATCGCGTGGCCGACCTCTCGCGGCTGGCCGCCTGATCGCCGCCGCGCCGAAACGCTGCAACGCCGCTGAACGGAGACCCCGATGCCCACCCGGTCCGACCATCCGCATGGCATGAAGCTGGTGATCCTGGGCCGTGACGGCACGATCAACCGGTACCGCGACGACCACGTGAAGTCGCCCGAGGAACTCGAGCCGCTGCCCGGCGCGCTCGAGGCCGTCGCGCGGCTGAACCACGCTGGCTGGCACACGGTGATGGCCACCAACCAGCCCGGCATCGGACGCGGACTGCTGGACATGGCGTCGCTGAACGCGGTGCACCTGCGCCTCAATCAATTGCTGGCGGAGAAGGGGGGGCGCCTCGACGCCGCCTTCTTCTGCCCGCACGCGCCGGAAGAGAACTGCAACTGCCGCAAGCCGCTGCCCGGCCTGGTCGAGCAGATCGGCGAGCGCTTCGGCGTGGACCTGTCGCAGGTCCACATGGTCGGCGCCAGCGTGCGCGACCTGCAGACGGCACGCAATGCCGGCTGCGTGCCGCACCTGGTGCGCGGCGACCGCCTGGGCGGCGTCGACGAGGCGCAACTGCAGGAGCAGATCGCGCTGGTGCCCGGCAGCCGCGTGCACCAGGACCTCGCCGCCTTCGCCGAAACCCTCATCCATGAGGAACGCCGCGCGCGCGCCCAGTCGCGTGGCGAGTCCGCCGAACCCGACACCTCCCCCGGAGACCTGAGCTGATGCTCATCGCCCTGCGCTCGATCCTCTTTGTCCTCTATCTGGTCGTCACCGTCGTGCCCTGGGGCACCGCGGTCGTGATCTGCTCGCTGTTCCTCGACAGCACCCGGCTCTACTGGATGTGCGCCAACTGGCTGCGCGTCGCCATCTGGGGCGCCCGCTTGATCTGCGGCGTCAAGTGGCGCGTGCGCGGCATGGAGCACCTGCCCACCGGCGAGAAGCAGTCGGCCATCCTGCTGTCCAAGCACCAGTCGACCTGGGAGACCTTCGCCTACCCCATGCTGATGCCGCGGCCGCTGGCCTACGTGTTCAAGCGGGAACTGATCTACATCCCGTTCTTCGGCTGGTCGATGGCGCGGCTGGACATGATCCACATCGACCGCAGCAAGCGCAGCGAGGCCTGGAGCAAGGTGGCCGCGCAGGGCAAGCGGATCATGGGCCAGGGCAACTGGGTGATCATGTTCCCGGAAGGCACGCGCGTGGCGCGCGGCAAGGCCGGCGAGTACAAGACCGGCGGCACGCGCCTGGCGGTCGAGACCGGCCAGCCGGTCGTGCCCATCGCGATGAACTCGGCCCGCTGCTGGCCGCGCAAGAGCTTCCTGCTCAGGCCGGGCACGATCGACATCTCGATCGGCCCGATGATCCCGAGCGAGGGGCGCGCGCCGGCCGAGCTGATGAAGGAGGTCCAGGCCTGGATCGAGGCCGAGATGAGAGTCCTGGACCCCGAGGCCTATCCGCCCGGCGAGGCGCCGCGGGCCGCGGCCGCGCCACCCCCCGCGCAGGCCTCCGCCTGATTACACTCGCAGCCCATGCTGCCTTCCAAGCTGCGGGGACTGGGCGGACTGCTGAACAGCTTCACCCAGCTGTCGCTGTTCGACACCGAGCCTGAACCCGCGCCCCCGCGTCCCGCTCCCGACCCCGTCGCCCCGGCGCCTCGCTCACGCGGCGATGCGGGCGCGTCGCTGCGCCAGGTCTTGCTGCAGGGACAGGCGATTCCCTACGAACTCAAGCGCGCGCGGCGGCGGAGCATCGGCTTCACCGTCAGCGAGGATGGCCTGCGCGTGTCCGCGCCGAAGTGGGTGCCGCTGGGCGACATCGACAGCGCACTGCAACAAAAGGCCGAGTGGATCCTGCGCAAGCTGGTCGAGCAGCGCGAGCGCGCCCGGCGCACGCAGGCGGCCCGCATCCATTGGGGCGACGGCTGCAGCCTCCCTTATCTGGGCGAGCCGCTGATCGTGGTGCTCGACCCGTCGCTGACCGGCGCGCGGCTCGACGAAGGCCAGGCCGATCCGCAGCCGACGCTGGCCACGGTGCCTCGGCGCATGCTCTACCTCGGGCTGCCGCAGGACGCATCACCCGAGCAGATCCGCGACACCGTGCAGGCCTGGCTGCAGCGTCAGGCGCGGCAGCTCTTCGAACAGCGCTGCCGGCACTTCGCCGGCCCGCTCGGCGTCACGATGACCGGGCTGCGGCTTTCGTCCGCGCAGACCCGATGGGGCAGCGCGAGCGCCGACGGGATGATCCGGCTGAACTGGCGGCTGATCCATTTCTCGCCGGCGCTCATCGATTACGTCGTCGCGCACGAGTTGGCCCATCTCAAGGAAATGAACCACAGCCCGCGCTTCTGGGCGGTCGTGCGGTCCGTCTTCCCCGAGTACGAGCTCGCGCGGGATCGCCTGAAGCAGGCGGTGTTGCCGCTGATGGACGAAGCCTGAGCATTCCCCCGAGAACAAATACCGAACGCGTCAATCGCCATGGACGGTAGCGGTAAACCTCCGCACTTCCCCCTTTGGGGGGGCTTGTGACTCATTTGAGTGGGGCTGCACACTCCAATCTGCTGTCATCACCGCATCTGAGCCAGAACCGCCTCCCGCGTTCCGCTCCCGGCGGCGCTCAGGGTCCCCCAGCCAAAGGCTGAGCCAGGTCGACCCGCGCTCAGAGCCGACAAGCTGATGCATTACAAGGCGCAGCGCCGCCGTCCCGTGACCGGGACGGCGGCGACTGTCATTTCAGGGCAGCGATTTCCCTTCGATCGATCCGCGGCAACTGCGCGTCCGCGTCGGTGCGCGCCGGCCTCAGACCGAGAAGCGGTGGATGCCGTCTTCGTCCAGCGAGCGCCGGAGCTGACCGCCATGCCACAGCCGGTTCAGGTGGGCCACCGCCTCGCCCATCGCGAAGGTGGTCTGGTGCAGGTCCAGCGGCCGCCGGAACATCATGGGCAGCAGCTCCGCCGCATGGCAGGGCTTGGCGGTGCAGGCTTCCTGCACTTCGGCCAGGCGCTCCTGATGGTGCTGCTGCAGCTGGTCGATGCGCGCGTGAAGGCCGCGGAAGGGCTTGCCATGGGCCGGCAGCACCAGCGTGTCCGCCGGCAGCGGCGCCAGGCGGGCGAGCGAGTCGAGATAGAGCTGCAGCGGATCCGCCTCGGGCTCCACGTCCACGACCGACACGTTGGTCGAAATGCGCGGCAGCACCATGTCGCCGGAGATCATCACGCCCTGCGTCTCGCTGAACAGACTGATGTGCTCCGGCGCGTGCCCATAGCCCACGAGGCAGCGCCAGTCGTGCTCGCCGATCCGGACGATCATGCCGTCCATCAGCCGCCGGAAGGTCGAAGGGATTGCGGGGACCATGCCAGGGTAGTAGCTCGCGCGGCTGCGGATCTTGTCCAGCGCGGCCGGGTCGGTCAGTCCGTGGCTGCCGAAGAAGGCCGCCGCGGCCTCGCCGCCCATCCCGACCGTCGAGGACGAGGCCAGCCGCGCCAACTGGTAGTCCGTCGCGCTGATCCACAGGCGGCACTGCCAGCGCTGCGTCAGCCAGTGCGCCAGGCCCATGTGATCGGGATGGAAGTGCGTCACGATGACGCGCAGCACCGGCAAGCCCTCCAGGTGCTCGGCGAAGACCTGTTCCCAGCCCGCTTTCGTCGCGTCGTTGTGGATGCCGCAGTCGACGAGGGTCCAGCCCTCCCGCCCGTCGATCGCATCGCGCAGCAGCCACAGGTTGATGTGGTCCAGCGCGAAGGGCAGTCCCATTCGCACCCAGCGCACGCCGGGCGCCACCTCCAGCGCCTGGCCCGGGCCGGGCAGCGTGTCGCCGAGGGGGTAGGTCAGTTCGGATTCGCGGGGATTGGCCATGGCTATAGACTTACGTTTACGTCAACGTCATCTGTCCAGTGTAGCCATGAGCACCGAACCCCGCCCGAGCCCGGCCGACGACCTGTCCGAGGACGCCCTGCCCGAGGCCGGCGACGACGCCGGGCCGCTGTTCACCATCACCGAGCTGGCGGCCGAGTTCGACATCACCCCGCGCGCGATCCGCTTCTACGAGGACATGGGCCTGCTCACGCCAGCGCGCGCCGGACGCAACCGCGTCTACACCCAGCGCGACCGCACGCGGCTCAAGCTGACCTTGCGTGGCAAGCGGCTGGGCCTGTCGCTGCAGGAGATCAAGCAACTGGTGGACATGTACGACACCCAGTCGGACACCGTGCCGCAGCTGCGGGCTTTCCTTGGCGTGCTGGACCAGCACCGGCGCCAGCTGCAGCAGCAGCTCAGCGACATCGAGGTCACGCTGGCCGAGATCGCCCAGCATGAGGAACGCTGTCACGCGCTGCTCGCGGAGGCGGGTCAGCCCGCCGGTTGAGCGCGCCGATGAACGGTTTGCACCTCACCGCGGATCTGTCGGGCTGTGCGCGTCCGGCGCTGTTGATCGATGCTTCAAGCCTGGCCCGCGAGACCCGTGCCGCTGCCGAGTCCGCCGGCCTGGCGGTGGTCGGCGAGCATTGGCACCGCTTTCCGGACAGCCCCGCCGGCGAGCCGGGAGGCATCACCGGCATGCTGCTGCTGGCCGAATCGCATGTCGCGCTGCACACCTGGCCGGAGCTGGCGTCGGTGACGCTGGACGTCTACGTCTGCAATTACGGTGGCGACAACTCGGACAAGGCGCGCGCGCTGATGGCGGCGCTGGCCGCGCTGTTCGAGCCGGCGTCCGCGCACCACAACGCGTTGCAGCGTGGCGTGCTCCGCGGGGGCGAGCCGGCCTGAACCACTAGACTCTCGCCCGGGCCAGATCCGGCCTGGGAGAAGTGGGATTGATCGACAACAAGATCGAGCTGGAACTGGTGCCGATGGCGCCTGCGGCCGCGGCGCCCAAGCCGCCCGCCGCGCCCGCCGCGCCGGGAGCGCTGCCCGTGCCGCCGGCAGCCGCGCCGGCCGGGCCGATGGCCACCGGCCTGCTCGCGAAGCTGCATGAACAGCGGGTCGAGTTCACCGGCACCGGCGCGGAATACTTCCGCGTCTGGATCGTCAACACGCTGCTGACGCTGGCCACGCTGGGCGTCTATTCCGCCTGGGCCAAGCGGCGCAAGGCACGCTGGTTCGCGCGGCACACGCTGCTGGCCGGCGACTCCTTCGATTTCCACGGCGATCCGCGCCGCATCCTCGCCGGCCGCGTGCTCGCGCTGGCGCTGCTGGTCTGCTATGGCCACGCTTTCGAATGGTCCAAGGGCGCCGGCATCGCGATGCTGATCGTGCTCTACGCCTGCGGCCCGATGCTGTTCGCCGGCGCGCAGCGCTTCAAGCTCGGCAACACCAGCTGGCGCGGCGTGCGCTTCGGCTTCCAGGCCAGCGCGCCCACCACCTACCTGTCCTGCCTGCCGCTGCTGGTGGCGTGGACCTTCGTGTCCGTCGGCGCCGGGCTGGGCCTGCACCCGGTGCTCCTGGGCGTCGCCGGCCTAGCGCTGAGCCTGCTGTTCCCGCTCGCGCATGGCTGGCTCAAGCGTTTCCAGCACCGGCATGCGCGCTACGGCACGCTGCAGTTCGACTTCGAACTGCCGGTGCGCGCCTTCTATGGCCTGTACCTGCGGCTGATCGGGGTCGGGCTGCTGGCCGGCCTGGCGGCTGGCGTGATCACGGCGATCGGCGCGGGCGCCTTGAAGGCCGCCGCCGCCAGCGGGCCCGCGTCGCAGCTGGCGATCTTCGCGCCGCTGGCGACGATGGGCGTGGCCTGGGTGATCGGCTGGCCGGTGTACATCGCGCGGCTGCAGAAGCTGATCTGGGACAACACCCGTCTGTCCGGCGGCATCGAGTTCGCGTACGAGCTGCCCGCCCTGCGGCTGTTCAAGACGCTGATGGGTCACGGCCTGCTGACCGTGCTGACGCTGGGCCTGTACTGGCCGTTCCTGGCGGTGCGCATCGCGCGGCTGCGCGTCGAAGGCATGACCGTGCTGTCCGACGAGCCGCTCGACACGCTGGTCGTCAAGTCCGGGCGCGGCCACGGGCGGGGCGCGGCCGGCGATGGCGTTGCCGACGCCTTCGGCCTGGACATCGGCTGGTGAGGCCGCGGGAGCTGACATGAGATCCAGATCGCAGACCGGCACCGGCCGCTGGTTCGACGGCGCCGAGAACCGTCCGCAGGAGGTGCGGGTGCGCCTGAGCCGCAACCACCTTGAATTCATGCCCTGGCCGCCGCGTCCGCAGGCGGCCACGGCGTCCCCGCCGTCGGAGGCGGAGCTCGCCGCCTCGCAGCCCTCGCTGCCCGGGCTGCGGCGCTACGCCCGCAGCAAGCTGCAGGTTGGCGAATGGTGGCGTGACAGCGCCACGCCGGTCGGCCTGCCCGATGGCGGCACGCTCTGGATCCCGGCAGGCCACGCGATGGGGCGCCAGCTCGGCGGCCAATCGCTCGGGGCGCAGATGATCGGGAGCTGGGTGCTGTCGCTGTGCGGCCTGATCCTGTTGATCCTGCTGGTGGCCTGGTTCGACCGTCAGGGGGCCGGGCTGCTCGCGCGGGCCGCGCTGCCGCTGGTGCCGACGAAGCTGGATCAGGCGGTGGGCAACGAGGTCGAGGAGCAGATCGAGCACGAATGGCTGAAGCCGTCGCAGTTGCCCGAACGCCGCCAGAAGGAGATCGTCGACCGCTTCGATGACATCGCCTCGCGCGTCTTCCCCGGCGTGCCGCTGGACGTGCGATTCGCGCGGCAGGGCGACCGGGCCGGCTTCAACGCGATGGCGTTGCCCAACGGCACGATCATCGTCTTCGACGGGCTGGCCGAGGCGCTCACCGATGATGAGCTGATGGCCGTGCTGGGCCACGAGGCGGGCCATGTGAAGCATCGGCATGCGATGCGGCAGGTGGTGCAGGGCATCGGCCTGCTGAGCGTCGCGGGCGTGGTGCTGGGCGATTTCTCGACGGTCGCCGCCGGCTCGATGGCCTCGTTGCAGGCGCTGCGCTACAGCCGCAATGCCGAGCGCGAGTCCGACGCCGAGGCGCAGCGGCTGATCCTGCGCGAGCATCTGCCCAACGAGACGCTGGTCGGCGCGTGGAGCAAGCTGCGCGAGGAGATGCGCCGCGAGGGACGCTCCGATCGCGGGGCCGAATGGCTCTCGACGCACCCGCCCATCGCCGAGCGCATCGAGAGCGCACGCCAGGCCGCGCAGAACGCGGACCCCGTGCGCTGACCGCGGCGCCGGCCGCAACGGCGGCGCCTGCCGGACCTATTTGGCGCTGCCGCCCCCGGGCGGCGCTTCCTGGCCCTTGGCGACGGCGGTTTCGGCCGGCGCGGGCACCGGCTTGAACTGCCCCATCACGTCGCGCTTGCCGCGCTCGAGGTAGGGCACCGGCTGGTCCATCCACTCGGGGCGCGGGCGTCCAAGCAGGTAATGGTCGAAGAACTCGGCCATGTGCACGGTGTAGTGCTTCATGTGGTCGCGCTCGCGCAGGCCGTGCTTCTCGCCGTTGTAGTTGAACCAGTAGGCTTCCTTGCCCAGCCGCCGCAGCGCGGTGAAGAACTCGATGCCCTGGTACCAGGGCACGGCGTCGTCCTCGTCGTTGTGGATGGTCAGGTAGGGCGTGGTGACCTTGTCGACGCGGAAGATGGGCGAGTTCTCCAGATACAGGTCGGGCCGTTCCCACGGCGTGGCGCCGATGCGGCTCTGGCCGTGCTCGTACTGGAACGCGCGGCTGACGCCCGCGCCCCAGCGGATGCCGCCGTAGCCGCTGACCATGTTGGCCATGGAGGCGCCGGCCTCGGCGGCGCGGAACAGCGTCGTGTGCGTGATCAGGTAGTTGATCTGGTACGCGCCCCAGCTGTGGCCCTGGATGCCGACGCGCTTCGGATCGACGAAGCCCTTGGCGATCTGCTGGCGGATCGCCGGCAGCACCGTGTTCATCGCGCTCCGGCCGGGATGGCCGGTGGTGTAGACGATGTCGGGCCGCAGCACCAGGTAGCCGTTGGAGACGTAGCGCGTGACGTTGATGTTCTGCGCCGGCGCCGGCGGGATGTAGCGGTACCGGTTGTCGGTCATCTTCTCGTAGATGTAGACCATCATCGGGTACTGCCGCTTCGGGTCGAAATCCGCCGGCTTGGCCAGCAGCGCGCGCAGCTTGCGGCCATCGGCCGCGGTGTACTCGATCAGTTCCTGCGTGCCCCAGGCGTAGCGTGCCTGCTGCGGATTGGCGTCGCTGACGCGCGACGGTTGCTGGAAGGCGAGCGTCGTCGCCCACAGGTCCGGGAACTCGACGAAGGTCTGCTGCGTGAAGACGACGCGATCGGCCTCCTTCGCCTTGATCAGGCCGCCGATCATCTTGTCGTCCTGGATCAGCATGCGCGGCACGCCGCCCGCGGCGTCGACGCGGTAGTAGCCGCTGGCGCGCGTGATGTCGTGCGTGGCGCTCAGCGTCAGCGTGTCGGCGGGCAGCGGCTTGCGGTCCGCGTCCTCGGGGTCGAGCGGCACCGCGCGCAGCTGCAGTTGCTGCTTGCGGCCCCAGCCCTGCGTCAGGTTGCGCGACTCGCCGGTGGCCGGCCGGACCGCCCACAGGTCGAACTTGTCGTAGAGGACGACGCTGTCGTCGTCGGCGGTCCAGCCGGCGCTGCCATAGGGCGAGGGCAGATCGGGGACGTCGCGGTCGTCGTTGTCGAAGCGCGACTTGATCCGGCCGGTCAGGTCGCTGGCTTCGCCGGTGTCGGTGCGCCAGGCCATCCAGCGCGCGGCCGGCGCATCGAAGCCCAGCACATAGCGCCCGCCGGGCGACAGCGTCGGCGCGTGCCGCAGCTTGCGTGCGAGCGGCGTCGCCGCGCCGGTGTCCAGGTCCACGGCATAGGCGTCCATGTAGACGCCTTCCCACGACACCAGCGGCCGGTACGGCAGCTCACTGAGGCCGAGCGCGACCTTCGCGTTCTCGTTGACCTGGATCGTGGGCAGCTCCCTGGTGGCGAGCTGCACGAAGCGCGACGCGCCGGCATCCGTCCCCAGATGCACGACGGCCAGGTAGCTGCGCACGCGCTCCTTGTCGGCCTTGGCCTTCTGCGCCGACTGCAGCTCCGGATCCTTCCAGTGCCAGAGGTCGACCTTCAAGGGCTCCGGCGCGTCCTTGGGCTCGGGCGGGGGCAGCTCGGCGGTGCTCAGGAACAGGCGCAGGCCGTCCTTGCTGAAGCTCAGCGGCGCATGCTCGCTGGGCGTCCAGCCCGCGGGCATGCCGGCGGTCGCCGCGTCCACCAGCATGGCGGCGCGCTCCTGACCGGCTTCCCACAGGAAGAGCTTGAACGGCGTCGGATCGGGCTTGGCGGGCTTCTCGTCCTTGGCCGGCTTGTCCGCCTTGTCCGCCTTGGCGGTGGCGACGTGGTCGCGATTGCTCACGAAGGCCAGCCGGCGGCCCGCCTCGTCGAAGGCCAACTGTTTGTAGCTGCCGGCGCCGGACAGCACGGCGCGGGCCTTCGCCGGTTCGGCGGGATCGACGAGATAGACGCCTTCGCGCGCGGTCTCGTCCGCAGCGGAGGGCGCGGGCACGGCGGGAGTGTCCGAAGCGGCAGTGGAGGGCGCCTTGACGGCTTCCTTCTTCGGCGCCTCCTTCACCGACAGCGTGTACGCGAGCAGCGTGCCCGGCCGATTCCATTCGAATTCGGCGGCGTCCTTGTAGGTGTTGCGCTGTCCGGTCTGCGCGTCGATCAGCACCAGCGCCGTGCCGGGCACCTTGGCGTCCTTGACGTCCTTGGCGGGTTCCTTGCCGCCGTCCTTCTTCGCTGGCGGCTCCAGCAGCATCGCCAGATGCCGGCCGCCGTCCTTGCCCCAGGCGAAGCGCTTCACACGCTCCACGGTCTCGACCTGACCGGTGGCGAGGTCCATCCACGCCGCCCCCGCCTTGGGCGCCTCGTCGCCCTTCTTCTTGTCCTTCTTCGCCTGATCGAGCGCCTCGCGGGTGGGCTGCACGGCGAAAGCGACGAAGCGGCCGTCGGCGCTGAATTGCGGCGAGGTGCCGCGCGCCGCGCGGTACTCGCGGCCGTCGGTCATATGGCGCACGACGAGTTCGCCATCGGCTTCCTGCGCGACCAGTGCGTAGGCGAGCCACTGCCCATCGCGGCTCAGCTGCGTATGCTGGATGCTGCGCCAGGTCGCGTAGACGTCATGCGTGATCGGCGCCTTCGCGCTGTCCGGTTGAACGGACGATGCCGCGGCGGCCGCGACCGGGCGCGCGGGCTGCGGCGGCGTGGCGGCGCTCAGCGGCGCCAGGGGCAGCAGCGCGAGCGACAGCGCCGGGATCGCGGCCAACAGGGAGCGGGTGGAGGCATTCATGGGGGCGGATTTTCCCGCGCGTGCCGTCGCGGGCCGTGAGTGGAAACGCCCTGTCGCATGCCCCGCGCTCCGCATCGCGCCCAGATGCAGCCGGTCGCACGCGCCTCGCGCACGGCGGGGGCGCTGCGTAGTCTTCGCTCCATCGCATCCTTCGATGCCTGCCCCTCAGAAAGGAGTCCCTCATGTCCGACGCCGAAGAACTCAAGCGCCTGGCCGACCTGCACCACGCCGGGGTCCTCAGCGACGAAGAGTTCGCCAAGGCCAAGGAACGTGTGCTCAATGCCAGCACGCGCTCGTCGACCTCGTACGCCTACGCCTCGCCGCAGGGCGGTGCGCCAGCGGTGAACGCGATCAACGGCTTCCACCGCAGCCGCGACGATCGCTGGATCGGCGGCGTGTGCGGCGGCCTGGCGCGATTGAGCGGACTGGCCGCGTGGTTCTGGCGCATCGTGTTCATCGCGCTGACGATGTGCGCCGGCGGCGGGATGCTGCTGTACTTCCTGCTCTGGATCTTCGTGCCGCTCGAGGACTGATCCCCGGCGCCGCGGCGGGCTAGACCCGGCCGGTCAACAGATACGCGGAGGCGAGCCAGCGGCGCTCGACCTCCGCGTCGCGCATCCGGGCCTCGAGCAGCCGCCACGGGCAGTCGAGCCCGTCCATGCGGATCACCGAATGCATCGCCGCGCCGAGCACGAACAGGTTGCTCATCGGCAGCCAGGGCGGTGCCCACGCCAACCCCGCCGCGACGATGCGCGCGCCCGGCTTGAGCACGCCGAGCGCCCGCGCCAGGCCGTCGGGACTCTGCAGCACATCGTGCGTGAAGAAGAACAGCGCGGCGTCCGCCTGACGCGTGCCGAGCGCGCTGGCATAGGGCGCATCCTCCGCCGTCGCCGGCAGGAAATCGATCGGCGCGTCCAGATGCTCGGCCCGCGCGCGCTGACGGGCCTGGCGCATCATCGATTCGCAGGGCTCGACGGCGACCACCCGGCCGCCGCGGCCCACCGCGGCGCACAGACCGGGCAGGCTCAGCCCGGTGCCCGCGCCGATGTCGAGCACCGTCTGCCCCGGCTCGAGCGCGAGCGCCGCGATGGCCTCGCGCCGCAGCGGCGCCACCGGCATCAGCTCGTAGTCGTAGATCGCGGCGCGGCGGCCGTACAACGCATTGAGGGCCTGCAGCGCGGGCCGCTGGTCTGGCGTGTTCATGGGCTCCCTTGTGCTCGCGGCGCAGCTTCGCGTGGCGCGGAGCGCGGTGTCAAGCAAGAAAAAAGAAGAGTCACGGAACCGTCATCCGGCCCCGAAACAATCGCGGCCCTATGTGCGTCGAACTCACCACAGGTACGCGGCTTGCCCGGCGTGCCGCCTTCGCGATCGCGGTCTTCTGCGCGGCCGGATCCATGCCGCCGGCCGCGTTGGCCGCCCCCTCGGCCGAGTCCTCCCTGAACGCCGCCGCGCCGGTGGACCTCAGGTTCTCCCAGTTCTTCAAGTCCCCGATCGGTCCCGCGGGTCTGGAGCTGTCCGACACCCTGCGCGGCGCCGATGGCCGCGCTGTGCGCTTGGTCGGCTACATGGTCGCGCCGGAGCAGGCCCGGCCCGGCCGTTTCTGGCTGACGCCGCGCCCCGTCCGCATGAGCGAGCACGCCGACGGCGAAGCCGATGACCTGCCCGCCGCCACGGTCACCGTGCTGCTCGATCCGGCGCAGCGGGAGCGCCTGGTCGCGCACCGCGATGGCCTCGTGACGCTGACCGGCACGCTGTCGGTCGGCCGCGCCGAGGACGAGTCCGGCCGCGTGTCCTGGATCCGCCTGCAACTGCCGCCGGACGCGCTCCAGGCCCAGCCATCCGATGCCGCCGAGCCCGCTCCGGCCGATGGCCACGGACATCGCCACTGACGGTGCCCGGCAATCCCTTCCGATTCCTCCTCCACGAGACTTCCCCGATGAAGCACCTTCCTTCCTTGAACGCTGCCGCCTGCGCGCTGATGGCGCTGGCCGCCGCTGGCTCCGCGCTGGCCGCGCCGGCCGTGACGCGTCTGACACCGCCCAGCGAGCGCTTCTCCAGCGGCCGTCCCGAGCCGGTGATCGCGCGCTTCCTGCCCGGCCAGCGCTTCGACCTGCAGGCCACGATCAGGCCCGACGCCGGTCAACGCATCACCGCCGCGCGCTTCCTGGTCGACGGCAAGCCGGTGGACGCGACGGTCGCGATGCGCGACTGCGCGTCGGGCTGCGTCAAGGGCATCAGCGCCGAGACCGCGATCGCCACCGTGCGCGCGATGGGCCTGGAGAAGGCCGGCCGCCACGAGTTCAGCGTCGAGGCCACGCAGTCCGACGGCCAGAAGGTCAGCGCCACCGGCAACTTCGACGTGATCCCGTTCGCCGCCTCGATGGGCCCGAAGGTCAAGAACATCATCATCCTGCTGGGCGATGGCATGGGTGCGGCGCAGCGCACCGCCGCGCGCATCGTCAAGGGCGGCTATGCGCAGGGCAAGGTCATCCAGCCGCTGGCGATGGACACCTTCCCGGCCACGGGCCTGGTCAAGACCTCGTCGCTGAACTCGATCGTCACCGACTCCTCGCCAGGCATGACCTCCTACGTCTCCGGCAACAAGAACAACAACAATGAAGAGGGCGTGTTCCCCGATGACACCGTCGACGCCTTCGACAATCCCCGCATCGAATACCTGTCCGAGTACCTGCACCGCACGCAGGGCAAGGCGCTGGGCATCGTGACGACGGCCGATGTGTTCGACGCGACGCCGGCCGGCAACGCGGTCCACACCAGCAACCGCGGCGCGGGCACCGGCATCGTCGACCAGTTCTTCGATGACCGCTCGCGCACCGGCCTGACGGTGCTGCTGGGCGGCGGCCGCAAGTGGTTCC
The DNA here is from genome assembly GCF_039595595.1 of Roseateles sp. Lineage (GTDB taxonomy): Bacteria > Pseudomonadota > Gammaproteobacteria > Burkholderiales > Burkholderiaceae_C > Roseateles. The sequence continues at coordinate 61,361 of NZ_JBCNLG010000019.1, forward strand.
TGCCGGCGGGCACGCCCGGCTCCGAGCGCGCCGACGGCAACGACTACGCGTTCTCGCCGACCGACGCGCATACTGCGGAGATCGTCAAGCGCTGGGGCGCGGCACCGGGGGCGAAGGACAAGGACCGCGACCTGATCAAGGAGTTCCAGGCCGCGGGCTACCGCTACGCGCCGACGAAGACCGAGCTGGACGCGGCCACCGCTGGCGCGGGCGCGGACAAGTTGCTGGGCCTGTTCGCGTTCTCCAACATGAACGTGGCGCTGGACAAGATCGACGGCCGGCGCGGCGTGAAGCAGGGCCTGGCCGGCGGCAGCGTCGTGGACGACTACGGCTTCCCCGACCAGCCGATGCTCGACGAGATGGCCAAGGCCGCGATCGCGACGCTGAAGAAGCAGTCCAAGGGCTTCGTGCTGATGATCGAGGGCGCTTCGATCGACAAGCAGGCGCACAACATGGACAGCGAGCGCTGGATGCTCGACACGATCGAGTTCGACCGCGCGGTGCAGGTGGCGCAGGACTTCGCACGAGAGAACGGCGACACGCTGGTGATCGTGACGGCGGATCACGAGTGCTCGGGCGCGGCGCTGATCGGCGGCTCGATGCTGACGGACCAGGCGCTGCGGGACGCGGCGGCGAAGAAGGGCGCGGCCAACCTGCGCGACAAGGTCGTGGGCGTGTACGAGAAGGCGGGCTTCCCGCGCTATCGCATCGCCACGGACGGCTATCCGGAGGCGACCGACATCGACTACCGCCTGCTGGTGGGCTACGGCGCGAACGCGGACCGGTACGAGGACTGGCGCACCAACCAGACGCCGCTGCGGGACTCGCAGCAGCCGATGGTCAAGGGCGAGCCGCTGAAGTGGTATCCGGCGAACGCCGCCGAGCGTGACGACGCGCAAGGGGAGTTCCTCGTCACCGGTCAGGTGCCCGGCGAGCAGGCGGTGCATACGGCGACGGACGTTCCGCTGTCGGCGTTCGGTCCGGGCGCGCTGGCGTTCACCGGCGTGATGGACAACACCGATGTGTTCTTCAAGCTGGCGCAGGCGGCCGTGAAGGGCGCAACGGCGCCTGCCGATACCAGCGGCGCGAAGCGCCCGGCGAAGGCGGCCCAGACGCGCTGAAACGCCGACCAGAGCGGACGGACAGGGCGGTGCCAGCGCCGCCCCGGGGTTGTCCCGCGACGCACGCAAAAGCCGCCGTCATTGGCGGCTTTTTCATGGGTGGTCGAGTGCCCCCTGAAGACACTGATCGGGCTCCTCGTTTTCATCAGGAGCCCTCATGCGTTCCATCGTCCTATCCACCGTGCTCATGCTCGGTGGCGTCTGGTCCGGCGCCGCCGTCGCGACGTCGCCCCCCGTACAGCCGTCACCCGCCGAGGCGGAGCAGGCTTCCGCGAAGAAGGAGCCGACCGAGTGGCGGAGATGGTGGGGAGGCTGGGTGCGGCTCGAGGCCGAGGTCATGACGCCCTTTGGTCCGCGGCGTGATCTGAGTTGCCTCAGCCCGAACGGCACCGACTGCTATTGGAGCGGTGAAGTGACGGACCCGGAGGCCTTCCCTGAATCGACACTGAAGCCGCTCGTGTGCGGCACGGACCAAATGCAGGCTCTTTGGGGTGTCAACGGCTACAACGACGGCTTCTACGACCGTAACAAGGATGGCAAAAGCGACTATGGCGAGCTCCATTGGTGCCGCTCGGCCTATGCGACGAAGTTCCTCCGTCCCGAGGAGTGGACCGATTACTCGATGCTCGGCGCCAGGCACTGGCTGGCGGAGACGCCGGCCGGCGACCTGATGTGCCATTCGACGGACGGCCTGACCTGCACGCCGGTCGCCGAAGGGGACACCGTTCCGCCCCCGGCCGAGGAGATCCATCCGGTCGTCTGTGGCGCGCATCACCGCTGGATGCATGGGCACGACGGCTACAGCACGCCGGGCCACTGGTGCCAGATGCCCAAGATCGACACCCATCACCCCAAGCTGAAGGTCACCGACCACTGGAGGGAAGACAAGACCGTCGGGTGGATGGCCGCGATCGAGCCCGCCTTCGTCGCGCGCGTCAAGGTGCCGGCCGGCCGGACGCTGACGTTGCGGGCGCATGGGCTGTTCGAGAACGCGAGCGCCGTCGGGCTGCCGCCTGTGAAGGAGAAGAAGTTCTTCGGCCTCGAATTCGGTCAGCAGCTGCGCTTTCATCTGGGAGACCGGTCTGAACACTTCGTTCCGCGAGCGTCGTGGACGCAACCGCTGCCTCACGATGGCGCCGTCATCGTGGGCACGCTGGTGACGTCGCGCAAGAACGCCTGCTTCTTCGGCGCAAGGGTGGGCGGCGAAGGGAAGGGCCTGTTCAATGCACCCGAGGCCTTGATCGGCAATTCCCTGGCGATTCGGGACGAGCATCATCGCCCGGTCCTCTTCGAGGCCAGCGCCGAGCCCATGCGCCCGGGCGAGCGCAATACGCTGTTCGATTGGCGCGCTGATGCCGGCCCCGAGTTCGAGATCGAGGAGGTACTCATGCTGTACGCCCGACCCGTGCCGCAGGAGCACGACCTCAAGAAGAGGCGTTTTATCTCCTACTCGAACGGCTGCGACGAGAAATAAGCGCTGGGTCTATTACCTGAACGACTGCGGTCAGCAGGCTTGACGGGCGCCCGCGGCAGGCGGGCGCAGTCCTTGAATCAGTTCAACAGCGCCGCCAGCCGGGCCAGCGGGAGCCTGTGGCCGCGAGTCGGTGCAACCGTCGTCAGCGCAAGCGGCCGTTCGCCACCATCTCCTCCGCCGCGCGCACCAGGCACATCGCGGACGCGCCCGCGGCCAGGCCGGCGCGCCATTGCCGGTCCTCGAGCACGCCGCCGATGCCCACCACCGGCGTGCCCGCCATCCGTGACCACCAGCGCAGTTGCGCCAGCCCTTGCGGCAGCCACGGCATGTCCTTCGTCGTCGTGGACCACAGCGGGCCGCAGGCGATGTAGTCCGGTGCCACGCCCCGCGCCCGGCACAGCTCCCACAGGCTGTGGCTCGACAGGCCCAGCCGCACACCGTGCCGCGCGCGCCGCTGCTGCAGCTCGTCACGGGCGGCGGTGTCCAGCGCCGCCCAGTCCTCCTGCCCGAGATGCAGCGCCCGCGCGCCCTCCTCGAGCGCCAATCGCCAGTGATCGTTGATCCACAGCGTCGACGAGCGCCCCGCCATGTCCCGCACCGCCGCGCGGATCGCGGCGCGCAGTGCGTCCTCGTCGACGCCCGGCCCGCGCTTGATCCGCAGCTGCAGATGCTCGAACTGGCCGCTGACCGCGATCGCCGCGATGCGCTCGGGCCGCTCGGTGATCGCGTACAGCCCCGTCGGGAAGGGCGCCGCGCGCCGCGCCGACGGCCAGAGCATCTCGCGCCAGCGCGTCAGCGTCGCGCGGTCGGGCGCGGTCTCGTCGTCGAAGCCCATCACGGGCATCGCGCGCGGGTCCTCGATGAAGCGGCGATCCGGGCGCAGCGGTCCCGGCCCCGCGCCGGCCGCGTGTCCATCGCGCAGCGCCGACCACGTCAGCATCTTCGCCAGGATCACGGCGTCCGGGAGCGCGAAGCCGCGCGCCATCGCGGCCGCCGCCGCGGTCGCGAAAGTGCAGCCGCTGCCGTGGTGATGCGCTGGCGCGCCGTCGCGGCCGGACAGCCGCGGCAGTGCGATCCAGCCCGTCGCCAGCGGGCTGTCGAGCCAGTCCAGCGACAGGCCGTCCGCCAGCGCCGCGTCGTCGCCGCCCGTGACCACCACGGCTTGCGCGCCCCGGCCGCGCAGCATCGCGGCGAGTTCCGGCACCGGCAAATGGCCGGCCGGCACGCCGAGCAGCCGTTCGGCCTCGCGCCGGTTCGGCGTGATCAGCGCGGCCTGCGGCATCAGCTGATGCCGGTAGGCGCTCAGCAGCGAGTCGTCGCAGAACGCCGCGCCACCGGCGCTCGCGCCCAGCACCGGATCGACCACCAGCAGGGCGTCGCCACGCTGCGCGAGCAGCGCATCGACCGTGGCCGCACTCGCCAGCAGTCCGGTCTTCACGACGCGCGGTGGCAGATCCTGGCGCAGCGCGCTGAGCTGGGCGCGCACCTGGTTCGCCGGCAAGGGGAACACCGCGTTCACGCCCCGCGAGTGCTGCGCCGTGACCGCCGCCACCACGGGACACAGGTGCACGCCCATCGCCGCGGCCGCGCGCGTGTCGGCGCTCAGGCCCGCGCCGCCGCCGCTGTCGGTGCCCGCGACGCTCCAGATCACCGGCGGCTCAGGATCGTCGGTCCAGGGCCGCAGCGCCAAGAGATCCGGATCGACCGCCTCCGCCCACCGCGAGGGCAGACTCGGATGCGGCACCAGGGGCGAGGGCAGGGCGCTGGCCGCCGGCGATTCCCGGCGATTCTCCCGCTCGCTCATGCGTCCCCCAGCAGAAAGGCGTGACCGCTGACCGGCGTGCTCGGGACGGCGAACGACTGCGGCGCCATCAGGCCGGCGCGGAAGGCTCGCCGTCCTGCGCCCACCGCGTCGCGGAACGCGCCCGCCATTGCGACGGGGTCGCCGGCCTGCGCGACCGCGCTGTTCAGCAGCACGGCGTCGAACCCCAGCTCCATCGCCCGCGCCGCCTGTGACGGCGCGCCCAGTCCGGCGTCGATGACCAGCACCGTGCCGGGCAGGCGCTCGCGCAGCGTGCACAGGCCGTGCAGGTTCAGCAGACCCTGGCCGGAGCCGATCGGCGCGCCCCAGGGCATCAGCAGCGGGCAGCCGGCGTCGAGCAGCCGGCGGCCCAGGATCAGGTCCTCGGTGCAGTACGGGAAGACGATGAAGCCCTCGCGCGTCAACTCGGTCGCGGCGGCGACGAGCTCGAAGGGATCGGGCTGCAGCGTGTGCTCGTCGCCGATCACCTCCAGCTTGATCCACGCCGTGCCGTAGAGCTCGCGCGCCATGTGGGCGAGCTGCACCGCCTCGCGCGCGCTGCGGCAGCCCGCCGTGTTGGGCAGCAGCCGCGCGCCCTGTTCGCGCCCGGCGGCCAGCGCCTGCGCGAGCGCGCCGTTGTCGCCCGCCTGCAGCGTGCGCTTGAGGCCGACCGTCAGCACCTGCGACGAGGACGTGCGGATCGCCTCGCACAGCACCGCCGGGCTCGGATAGCCGGCCGTGCCCAGGAAGAAGCGGCTGTCGAGCGCCACGCCGTCGATCAGCAGCGGATCGGATCCGTTGGTCATCTCAGCCTCCGACGATCGGTTGGAAGAACAGCACGACGTCGCCGTCGCGGAGCGCCGTCGCGGGACGCGCGTCGCGCGGCACGAAGCGGCCATTGAGCGCCGTTGCGACTGCGGCGGGCTCGCGCCGTTCGAGTTCCAGCAGTTGCGCGAGCGTGGCGCCGGCGGGCAGCGCCACGGCGCGGTCGTCGAGCCGCACGGTGATCGAGGGCAGGGCGGTCATGGGAAAGTCTCCAGGGAATCGGTGGCTGGAATGCGCTCGCCGATGAGCGCGCCGAGCGTGGCCAGGCCGGCCTCGCCGAGCAGCCGCTCGACCAGCGCGGGCGCCAGCAGCCAGCCGTGGCGGTACAGGCCGTTGAGCCGCAGCAGGCCGGGCTCGTGATGGGTGAAGGGCAGGTTGTCCGGCAGCGCCGGGCGCAGATGGCGATCCAGCCGCACGATGCGTGCCTCGGACAGCGCCGGCAGCACGCTCTGTGCCGCGGCCATCAGTTCGACCGCGGAGCGCAGCGACATGGGGCTGCGGTCCTCGCTCTCGATCTCGCTGGCGCCGACGACGAGCTCCTCGCCGGAGCGGGGGACCAGATAGACGCGATGGCGCGGATGCAGCAGCCGCGCGGGATGCCTCAGGCCATGGCCCGGCAGCGACAGCGTGACGATCTCGCCCCGCACGCCGCGCAGCGCCAATGGCGGCCGCGCGCCCAGTCCGCGCGCATCGATCGCCCAGTCGCCGCGCCAATGCCCGCCATCGGCGAAATGGAGCTCGCCCGGCAGCACCTGGTCGACGGGCCGCGCCCAGTGCCAGCGCGCCTGGGCTGCGCCCGCCTGCAACGCGGTCATCGCGGCGGGCGGCGAGATCAGGCCCTCGCGCGGCAGCAGCCAGCCGCGCAGGCCTGGCGCGAGCATCGGCTCCCGCGCGCGCAGCGCCTCGGCATCGAGGGGCTCCGCGCCCGGCATGCGCATCAGCGCGCGCTGCGCGGCGCCCAGATCCGCGCGATGCGCCAGCAACAGGCTGCCGTTCGCCTGCAGCGGCACGGGCAGCGGCAGCGCCGCCACGATGCCGGGCCACAGCGCCAGCGAACGCCATCCCAGCGCGGCGATCGCGGCGCCGCCCTGCTCCTGCTCGGCGAGCGGGCTCAGCATGCCGGCCGCGCTGAACGCGGCGGCCCCCTGCGCGTCGAAGGCGGGCGCCGGACCGGGCGACGCGTCGAAGACCTCGACGCGATGCCCGGCGCGCGCGAGCGCCCACGCGAGCAGCCGCCCGGCGAGCCCCGCCCCGGCGATGGCGATCGCGGCCATCGCGCTCAGTCCTGGCGGATCGGGATGTAGAGCTCGGCGCCGCCGGCGCGGAACTCCGCGCTCTTCTCGCGCATGCCGTCCTCCAGCTGCGCGCTGTACTCGCGCACGTCCTGCGTGATCTTCATCGAGCAGAACTTGGGCCCGCACATCGAGCAGAAGTGCGCCACCTTCGCGCTGTCCTTGGGCAGGGTCTCGTCATGGAACTCGCGCGCCGTCTCCGGATCCAGGCCCAGGTTGAACTGGTCCTCCCAGCGGAACTCGAAGCGCGCCTTGGACAGCGCGTCGTCGCGGGCGCGCGCCGCCGGATGGCCCTTGGCGATGTCGGCCGCGTGCGCCGCGATCTTGTAGGCCATCAGGCCCTGCTTGACGTCGTCGCGGTCGGGCAGGCCCAGGTGCTCCTTGGGCGTCACGTAGCACAGCATCGCGCAGCCGAACCAGCCGATCATCGCAGCGCCGATGCCGCTGGTGATGTGGTCGTAGCCGGGCGCGATGTCCGTCGTCAGCGGGCCCAGCGTGTAGAAGGGCGCCTCGTCGCAGTGCTTGAGCTGCTCGGTCATGTTGGCCTGGATCATGTGCATCGGCACATGGCCCGGGCCTTCGATCATGGTCTGCACGTCGTGCTTCCATGCGATCTTCGTCAGCTCGCCCAGGGTGCGCAGTTCGGCGAACTGGGCCTCGTCATTGGCGTCGGCCAGCGAGCCCGGCCGCAGGCCGTCGCCCAGCGAGAAGCTGACGTCGTAGGCCTTCATGATGTCGCAGATCTCTTCGAAGTGCGTGTAGAGGAAGTTCTCGCGGTGGTGCGCGATGCACCACTTCGCCAGGATCGAGCCGCCGCGCGACACGATGCCGGTGCGGCGCCTGACCGTCATCGGCACGAAGGGCAGCCGCACGCCGGCGTGGATGGTGAAGTAGTCGACGCCTTGCTCGGCCTGCTCGATCAGCGTGTCGCGGAAAAGCTCCCAGGTGAGGTCCTCGGCCACGCCGCCGACCTTCTCCAGCGCCTGGTAGATCGGCACGGTGCCGATGGGAACGGGGCTGTTGCGCAGGATCCAGTCGCGGGTCGTGTGGATGTTGCGGCCCGTGGAGAGGTCCATCACCGTGTCGGCGCCCCAGCGCGTGGCCCACACCAGCTTCTCGACCTCTTCCTCGATGCCCGAACTCACCGCCGAGTTGCCGATGTTGGCGTTGACCTTGACCAGGAAGTTGCGGCCGATCGCCATCGGCTCGAGTTCCGGATGGTTGATGTTGGCCGGAATGATCGCGCGGCCGCGAGCGACCTCGTCGCGGACGAACTCCGGCGTGATGACCGCCGGAATCGCGGCGCCCAGGCCGTCGCCGCGCAGGCGCTGCTCGCGCTCGGCGTCGGCCTGGTACTCGGCCATCCACTGGCGGCGGCCGTTCTCGCGGATGGCGACGTACTCCATCTCAGCCGTCACGATGCCGCGGCGCGCGTAGTGCATCTGCGTGACGTTGGCGCCGGCCTTCGCGCGCCGCGGCGTGCGGTTCAGGGCCGCGGTCTGCGCGCGCAGCGCCTGCTGCTGCGCGGCCTCGCGCAGACCGTCGTCGTAGAGCTGGATCGGGCGGCCGGTGTAGGCCTCGGTGTCGCCGCGGGTTTCGATCCAGGCGGCGCGCGTGGCCGGCAGGCCGCGGCGCACGTCGGTGGTCACCGCCGGGTCGGTGTAGGGGCCCGAGGTGTCGTAGACGGCGATGCGCTCGCCGTTGGTCAGCGCGATCTCGCGCAGCGGCACGCGCAGCCGCGGATGCAGGGTGCCGGCCTCGTGCGTCTTGGTCGACGCCGGCAGCGGCGCGCGGCTGGCGGCCAGGCGTTCATGGAAGTCGGCGGCCGCATCGGGGCGCTTGTCAGCGCGGGCCTCGGGGAGGGAACTCGGGGTCAGGTCAAGCATCGGTGTCTCCGGTTGGGCGCCGGAGGCTGGACCGAGGCGGTCGCAAGGCGTGAGGAACGGGGCCCCTCGCGAGGGGGCGCACCGGGTGGCCCGAGGGCCGCCGAGCGTCGGCGCGGCGCCAGGATGCGCGAGATTCGCCGAGGGTGCGCCACGAAGGGCGGGCTCTTCTTACGCCGGTACGAACCGGATCAAGTTCAGCGGGTCCATGGCTTCATCGCCATGTCTCAGCCCGTGCCGGCCGATGCGCGCGTCGCCGCATGCATCGCCTGGCCCAGGGCTCCCCGGAGCAGGCGCGCAGTATAGGTCCGGCCGCGGGCGGGGCTCTGGCGTTCGTGAATTCGTCGACGCGCCGGGGCCCGCGGGTCACCGTTACACCGTTCTTGCGGGCAAACCCCGAGTCCCTGTCCCGCATACGACTTCTTACACTGCGGCGCTCATGCTGGGCGTGACAACACCAGCAGCCACAAGAGCGACGAGAGCCCAAGAGAGCCACACGAGGCAGACAAGACCGGCGTCCCCAGGACGAGAGCAGCAGCGCAATCGAGAGGGTGGAGTGATGAGCAGCCGAAGTTTCCTGAGCGTGCGGCGTGGCGGCCTGGCGCTGTGCCAGGTCTTGAGCTTGTCCCTGGCCGCGATGGCCGCGCAGGCGCAGACCGCGCCGGCGGCTCCCGCCGCGGCGGCCGATCCCAAGGCTCAGCTCAGCGATGTCGAGCGCGCCAAGCGCGATGCCGACAAGGTCTTCCAGTGGATCAAGTTCCACGCCGAGAAGGGCGAGAAGAAGGCCTCCGACAGGCCGCACGAAGCCAAGGCCGAGGCGGTGAAGACGGTGGCCAAGCCGGCGCCGGCCGCCGCCGCGCCGGCGATGATCCCGGCCCGCCGCCAGGAGTCCGATCCGGCCGCCGAGCGCCCGCTCGCGGCGCGCGGCGATGCCGGTGCCGCGATGCAGACGGTGGCCGCCACGGCGCCGTCGCCGGCCCCCATGGCGCAGACCGTCGCGCCCGCCGCGCCCGCGCCGCAGCCACTGTCCGAGGCGCCATCGCCGCAGGTGGTGGCGATCGCCGCGCCGTCGACCTCGGCGCCCGCGGGCAAGGGCACGCCGCCCGAGCCGGAGACGGCCGAGCCCGACGAGCCGGTGCCGCTGAAGCTGGTGCGCCGTGTCGATCCCGAATACCCGCGCGGACTGCTGTCCATGCAGCGCCAGGGATCGGTGATGGTGCAGTTCATCGTCCGTCCGGACGGCACGGTGGACGCGGCGCAGGCGGTGCGCTCGCCGGATCGCAAGCTGAGCGCGGCGGCACTCAATGCCGTCAAGCAGTGGCGCTTCGAGCCCATTCCGGCGCCGCGCCAGGTGAGCGTGGAGATCGGGTTCCAGGTCGAGTAGCAGCCGGTTGCGCGGCGAACCCCTGAGCACCTTGCGGCGCACAAACGCCGCTTGTTGATGCTCATGCAAAGGGTTCTCCGTGTATTCACAGTTCGCATTTCCCTCGTCCCCAGCGAGTCCTGCGGAGCAGCCGTTCGAGGACCGCCTCGCCATGGCACGGTCGTCACCGGTCTGCTATGACTCCCGCATGTCGACGGACGATTTCATCCGGTCGCCCGAGTTCCAGACAGCGGTGCAGCAGACGCTCATTGGCGTGCAATGGCTTGAGTCGCTGGCGCAGAAGAACGCCCGCTGGGATGCGCTCAAGGCAACCGTGCTCATGTATGTCGAGAGCTACACGGGAAATACTTCGGCCCAGTCCGCGGCCCAGTGCCGGTTCTTGGGTGCAACTGATCGGCTTGCTTCCGTCCCCGGCCAACGGCACGTTGCAGCAAAGGCTGCAGGCGTGGAGCGAGAGCTTCTCGACACCTCCTGCGGAGCTTCGCGCGCACGATGCGGAGATGCTCGAGGCTGGCCCCCTTGTCCTGGCGGCACTGTGCAAGGAACTGGGCGAGATGAAGCCCGCCGACCGCCAGAAGGCTTTCACTCTCCTCGAGAGCCGCGTGCCGGCTCAGGTGGATCGGCGACGAGGGGTCTGCCCGCTTGCCAGAGCCCTGATCGAGGTGGAGAGCCTGCGGGCGGGCGAGGACAACCCTCATCTGAAGGAGCGCCGCGCGCGGTTTGACGAGTGGGCCCGGCCTCAGCTGCTGATGAGGCGCATCACGGCGCGTGAATGTGAGGAGGCGATGTTCAACGTGGGCCTGGAGGACTGGGACATGGACTACGACGGCCTCCATCAGGTGATGGACTTCATCCGCAACAACGCGACCTTGCGCGTCTGTCTGACGGGTTGCGCAGCTCCGGACGACAAGCACCCGCTCTCGGACGCGGGCAAGGCGGATCTGCACGCCGCGCTGGTTCGGTTGCAGCGTTGCTGTGACGATCTGATGGTGACGGACGCCACGTTGCGTGCATTCGCGGAGAACTGGCTGCCGAAAACGGCATCGGGCGGGCAGGACGACCTGGCCGGGAATCTGCAGACATTCGGCGCCGATGCATTGAAGCGCGTCGCGAGCCGGCTTGAGCGCCCGGGAGACCGGGCCTTGCGCGAGCGGAACAGGGAAACCCTGGGGCGCTTGCTGCGCGACCTGGCCAAGGCTGCGGACCCTGCGGCGACGCTGCTCGAGTACGCACGCTATGAGGTGCCGCACGATGCGCAATCGACGCTCGAGGTGACCGACGCCAGACGCCGGAAGGGCATCGAGGACGCGGTCAAGGCGTCCGCGGCGGCGCTGCTTCAGGGGACGTCCAGGGTGGAGTCGGAGGCGGCGGTGGCACGGGCTTGCCGCCGCCTGCAGCAACTGCTCGGCGTCCGGGCCGCCGCGGGCGAGGAGGACCTGGAAGCGGACATCGGTGGCCTGTACGACACCTCCGCCATCTCGCTGTTCGCGTTGAATGACCGGCTGCGCGAGGCGGCGTACCCGCCGGCCTGAGAACCCATTCCCGCGCCGCGCGAGCGAGCCCGGATTCCGGGACGGTTGGCGGACGGTGGCGAGTGACGGAACCCGCTTCCTGAGGAGTGAACTGAAGGGATTTCCGCTTTCCGGAGATCCCGATGCTGCCTTCAAGCCCAGCGCGCCCGCACTCGCCCGACACAGGGTTCGAGCTTCCTGTGAACGTTTTGGCCGCGCGTGCGGCGGAAATGCCTTTGCCACAGCGCATGGACGGTGATCTGCAGACGGACGTTCGTGTCTGCTTTACCGGGCGCGGGCGCAAGGGGCCGGGGGCCTCGACCGACAGGGAGACGTTCGACCAGTTCATGGCCGATCGAGGCTCGGAGGCGGTGAGAGAGACCGCGCGCAAGCTCGCCGCGCTTGATGCGGCGGCGTGCTTGCCGCAACTCGACGCCAATCTGGTGGCGCGGGCCTTGCGCGGTCCGTTGAACGTGGTCAGCTTGCTGCAGGCTGGCAAGCGAGGCAGCCTGGAAGACGAGATCCACGTGCTGGGCCTGGGGCAGTGCCTGCTTGACCGATTGCTGTCGCAGTTGAGCCATCGGACCTGCGATGCCGCCGTGACCCGGACCGTCATGACGCAGCTGTTTCAACAGCTGGCGGGGAGCGCCGAAGGCCACCCGCCCGCCGTTGGCGCGGCCTTCGTGACGGCGCTTGCCGAGGCTTTGAACCTCCTGGCCGAGTGTCTGGCGGGTTCCGACCCGCTGTGCCAGGCGTTCATCGCCACGCGCCAGCGGCTCGCGGAGGCTGCCCTGGTGGAGGACACCGCCTCCTGGGCTGACGACGAACCGCGGCCCCACCAACGCTCCCGGCAGCTCTCGGCCATCCGTTCGCAGATGCGGGAACTGCTCGCGCTGCCTGAGGTGGCTGGTCCCGGCCCCGCGTCGCGGGTCGACGCGGAAACGGTCACCAGGACGATCTTCAGCGCCATGCCCCATTGGCGCGATGGCGCCGTGGTGGCTCGTCTCGCCAGGGATCAGGTCCGGGCGGTGGTTGCGGAGGTCGAGGCAAGCACGGGTTCGCGCTGGGAGGAGCTTTCCTTGGACAGCGCGCAGCTGGCGATCGCGTCCCTGTCCAGCAGCGCGGGTCCGCGGCAATGGCCATGGGTGCTGCCGCTGTGGATCTTCTGCTTGTGGACGGCTCGTGTTGGCGGGGAGGGGATCTTGCATCGCGATCACAACCCGATGGGTCTTTTGTTCCTGGAGGAATTGCGCCGGAAAGGACTGTCCTTCAGCGAATGCGCCGCACCAGTCACGATCAAGAACCTCCCGGATGGCCGGCACCTGGGTCTGCCGGGTGGGCCGATCCGGCTTTGGCAGGCGCAAGGCGCGTTGTGTGCGATGGATGTGCTGACAGAGGGGGGGCGATTGGCCTTGCCCGTTGATCCGTGGATCGTCAATCAATACGCGGCGGGGGAAGCCCCTCGTGCGTCAGACCGGCTCAAGCAGGTGGTGATCGAGGCGATCGACACGGTGACGCCCGGGCGCAGCCGAGAGCTGGACACGTTCTGGCGGCCGGTCTCGCCGCAGTCCTGAATCACATTCCGTACATCGCCGCCTGATCGAAGGGCCCGAGTTCCTCCGCCATCGCGTCGAGGAACAGCCGCGTGCGAAGCGGCATCAGGCGGCGCTGCGGGAACACCGCCCAGCAGGTCGAGGGCTCCGCGCACCAGGCCGGCAGCACGCGCACCAGCTCGCCGCTGTCGACGAAGCGCTGGGCGTACTGGTTGCCGACCCAGGTGATGCCCAGACCCGCGCGCGCCATGTGCAGCAGCATGTCCGGCGCGTTGACCAGCGTGCGGCGCTCCGGGACGCCGGTCCACTCGTGGCGCTGATCCGCCTGCCCGTCCACGATGCCGAACAGCCGCCACGGCAGCGCCTCCCCGGCGCGACTCAGGATCATCAGGCCATGCATGCTGAGCAGCCCCTCCGGCAACTGCGGCTCGCCGTGCCGGGCCAGGTAGTCGGGCGATGCATACAGGCCGCTGCTGAACATCGCCAGCCGCCGCGCCGCGAGCTGGCTGTCCGGTGGGAGCTGGCCCATGCGCACCGCGATGTCGAAACCCTCCGCGATCAGGTCGACGCGGCGCGGCGAGAGGTCCAGCTCCAACTGGACCTCGGGGTAGTCGCCGACGAAGCGGCTCAGCATCGGCGTCAGCATCTGGTGCGCGAAGTCGGCCGCCATCGACACCCGCAGCCGGCCCGTGGGGCGCTGCTGCCGGTGCAGCGCCAGCGCCAGCGCGCCGTCCACCTCCCCGGCCAGCACGCGCGCGTGCTCCAGCACGCCCTGGCCGAAGTCGGTCAGCGTCAGCCGGCGCGTGCTGCGCTGGAGCAGCTTCTCACCGAGGCGCTCCTCCAGCGCCGCGATCCGGCGCGACACCGTCGACTTCGGCAACTGCAGCCGCTCGGCGGCGCGGCTGAAGCTGCCGCTCTCGATCACGCGGGCAAAGACCAGCAGGTCGTCGGCATCGAGGCTCATCGGCATCGGTCCTGATTGTTCGTTGAATGGGGTGAATATTAGCGACGGACCCAAAGATTGATGCTGATCCGGGAACAACGAAGCAGGGAGCCGGACTGAAGCGCCCTTCGCGCCGGGTCCCGACGCTCCGGGATCTGGTTTCGCCTGTCCTGTTCCGTACCGGAGAGTCGCTTGTTCAGCATCCCCAGTTTTCCCCCCTCGGTCATCGACGGCCACACCGCATCCGCCCGCCTCGACAACGCAAGGGCGACGCAGAGCGCGCACCACGCGGCGCGGCACGCGCCCAGCTGCGCCCCATTGGTCGGCATCGGGCCGGTCGGCGCGATCCTGACGCGCATTGAGCCGCAGCGCCTGAAGACGCTCCAGCAGCGGGTCGCAGACCACCTGGGCTGCTTGATCCCGTACGTCCCCGAGACCGCCCCCCACTTGCGCGAGTGCCTTGAGGAATGGCGCCATCGGTATGAGAGCAAGGTCGAACCTGGCGCCCTGAACGAGCACGATGCGCTGATGCTCGACGGCGGCCGTCGCATCCTGAAGCGGCTTCTCGACGGCCTGGGCCAGCTCGAGCCCCCTGAACGCGCCGCGCTTCTCAACGGCTACGAGGCACGGTTCCGATGCGACGCCAACGCCAGATCCAACTTCAAATTCAAATCTCGAGCCGTGGGATCGACCCATGGCGTCGTCCTGACGCTCGCCCATCTGATGGTCGACACGGAAAGTACCGCCCTGTCGCGGGCGCAGGGAAACCCCCTGTGGAACGAGCGTGTCGCCCGTCTCTCGCCATGGATCGGGCCGCTCAGTGCCATTCCCACCAGGGCCGTCCAGACAAGGCTGAACGACCTGGGCCTGGGGGACCCGAAGTCGCCAACGGATCTGCGAGATCCCCGCTCGATCAAGTTCGATCCGAAGGACGCGATCCACATGAACGCGCACTGGAAGATCTGCCTCAGGGACGATGCCGACCCTGTGCCGGATCCCGAGGACGAGCCGCTGCTGACGCACCTCGGCAACGCGGAATTTGCCTTGGCGCTGGACCGGTTGCTGGCGTCCTGCCACAGCCTCGGCGTGGTCGAACCACGGCCCCTGAATGACTTCGCAAACCAATGGCTGGGCAGCTTGCCCACGGGCGAAACGGACGATCCGGTGGTCCGCTTGCAGACCTTCGGCGTGGTGGCCATGCGGGACGTCGCCAAGCGCCTCGGCAGGCTGGAAACCGACAGCCTTGGCCGCATCGGGGACAAGCGCGCCTTGCTGGCCCAGTTCCTCGATGAACTGGTCCTGAGCAACGATCCCGCGGCCACGCTCTGCCATTTCGTCCGCTACCGGGTGCCGACCGATCCGCGATTGGCGTGCGAGGAGCATTTCGATGCGGTGCGCCGTGCCGCCATCGACAGCGGGATCCGGAAGTCCGCGTCGCTGCCCCCCAGGTTCGTGGCCTCGCCGGAGATCAACCTGCGGATCCGCAAGCAGGGCGGCCATCTGCAGCAGCTCCTGGGCGTCCGAGCCGCGCCCGACGACCCGCCGCCAGAAGACTGTGGGCTGTTCGACGCCTCCAGCGCGTCGCTGGCCTGGTTGAGCAACCGGATCTGCACCGCCGTGAACTGGCGAGCCAGGACGCTCAACGCCCAGAGCCTGGCAGCGATGGAGGCGAAGGCCCGGCCCCTTCCCGCCCGCCCGGCACCCACGGCGTCATCGCTGGACTGTTCCATGGGAGGAACAAACTTATCCGATGCGACGTCTTCCGGTGCTCTCAAGCGATCAATACAGTCATCTCCATCCCATCACACCTTGGCTCCCAAAGCCAGACAAGCCCGGAGAAACTGACCATGAACATCCTCCAGATCAATTCCAGCGCCCGCCGTCTGCATGAAGGCCAGGGCTCGGTCTCGACCCTGCTGGCCAACGAGGTCGTGCAGCAACTGGTCGAGCGCAACCCGGGCGCCAAGACGGTCGTGCATGACCTGGCGGTGCGGCCGCTGCCGCCCATGGACGAGGCCACCCTCGGCGCGCTGTTCACGCCGGCCGACGCCCGCAGCCAGGCCCAGGCCGATCGCGTCGCCTTCAACGACCAGTTGATCGCCGAGCTCCAGGCCGCCGACGTGATCGTGCTGACCGCGCCGATGATCAACTTCGGCGTGCCGTCGCAGCTGAAGAACTGGATCGACGCCGTCGCCCGCGCCGGTGTCACTTTCCGCTACGGCGCCAATGGTCCCGAGGGGATGGTCACCGGCAAGCGCGTGATCGTCGTCAGCTCGCGCGGCGGCATCCACCGCGGCCAGCCGACCGACAATATCGTCCCCTACCTGCAGGTGACGCTGGGCTTCCTGGGCATGAACGACGTGAAGTTCGTGCTGGCCGAAGGCCTGAACATGGGCGAGGAAGCCGCGGCCAAGGGGCTGGCGACCGCCCGCGAAGAGATCGCCGCGCTGTTCGGCGAGGCACAGCCGGCCTGAACGGCCGGGCGAGCCCAAGTTCATTGAAGAAGGAAAGGAATCCATCATGACTGCCGCGACCCCTGTCTCCACCATCACGACGCCCCGTCAGGTCGAGCGCCTGGTGCAAGGGCAGGCCACGCGCGACGGCGCCGGCGTCAAGCTGACGCGGGTGCTGACGCACGACCTGCAGCGGCGGCTGGATCCCTTCCTGATGCTGGACGCCTTCGGCACCGACAACGCCGACGACTACATCGCCGGCTTCCCCGATCACCCGCACCGCGGCTTCGAGACCGTCACCTACATGCTCGAAGGCCGCATGCGCCACCGCGACTCGGCCGGCAACGAAGGCCTGCTGGGTCCGGGCGGCGTGCAATGGATGACCGCGGGCCGCGGCGTGATCCACTCGGAACTGCCCGAACAGCAGGAAGGCCGCATGGAAGGCTTCCAGCTCTGGCTGAACCTGCCCGGCCGCGACAAGATGCGCGACCCCTGGTATCGCGACATCGCCAGCAGCGAGATCCCCGAGCTCGTGCGGCCAGGCGCCACGGTCCGCGTCATCGCCGGCGACAGCCATGGCGTGGCCGGCGCGGTGCAGCGCGACGCGACGCAGCCGCTCTACCTCGACGTGCGGCTGGACGCCGGCGCGAGCTTCGAGCAGGCGATCCCCTCGACGCACAACGCCTTCCTCTACGTGTATCGCGGCGCGCTGCGCTTCGACACCGGCTGCCTGGTGCCCAGCGGCCGGATGGCGATCCTGGCCAACACGCCGGGCTCGGACGGCGTGCGGCTGACCGCGTCGGAGGAAGGCGCCCGCGCCATCCTGATCGCCGGCCAGCCGCTGGGCGAGCCGATCGCGCAGTACGGCCCGTTCGTCATGAACACCGAGGGTGAGTTGCTGCAGGCGGTGCGCGACTTCCAGGCCGGCAAGTTCGCCTGAAGCCAACCGCCGCGCGAAACGCGGCTGGCCACGGCCTGGACGCGCGGTGCGGCGGCCTGGATCGGCGCCCGCGGCGGCGCCGGTCCACCAGCGAGCGCCAGCGCGCGGGCTCCGCAGGGGCATGACACAGGCGGTCTTCGAAGCCGAGACCGCCGCCCGGCGGCGCCGCCATGCCCCACCTGTTCCATCGATCCGCTCGCGATCCGCTGCCTGCCGCCGAAGACACCTTCGACGGGCACTTCGGCTTCTCCGTGGCGGTCTCCGCGACGCCGGATCGCGACCAGGCGTCCGATGCGGACGACCCCGCCTGCGGTGCGGCGTCGCTGGACAGCGCTTGCGCCCAGTTGATGGCGCGGGCGGCCGAGCTGCTCCACGTCGACGACCAGTTGAGCGTGGCCTCGGTCTTCGCCGACCTTCCCGCCGGCCTGGCCCGCGGAAACTCGTACCTGTCCACCGACCCCCACTACCTGACCTATCTCCGCGGCGACGGCGCCCGGCTACTGTCGCGGCTGGCCGCCGCGCTGGCCGACCCGCGGCTGCCGGTCGAGGACCGGCGTGAGCAACTGATCGAGGTGGCTGACGCGCTCAAGGCCTGCCTGGGCGGCTTCGTCCACACGCTGACGGAGGCGGTGCGGCGGCTCGATGCGGGCCGCGGCGGTGCGGTCGCCGCGGCGCTGCGCGCGCGCGACGGTCTGAGGGACGAGGCCATCGATCGCTTCGTGCGCCGCACCGTGGGCCGCGATCCGATGCAGCCGCATCCGCTCAGGACCCACCACGCGCACTTCGCGAACGCCTTGATCCAGCGCCTGGGCCTGCCCCTGCGCGAGTCGCGGCCGACCGACATCTTCATGGATGCGCGCCTGTGGAACGGCGGTGTCGCGAGAGAGATGTCGGCGATCCTGTCCGAGGCGGCCTCGCCGGCGCGCACCGCCTTGCGGATGGCGGAGACGGGCCTGGTCGACATGCGCCGATGTTTGCGTGAGCACGGCATCGACGCCGACCGCCTGAAGCTGACGGATCCGTGGGAAGTCGAGGCGTTCCATGAGGCGCATCGCCAGCTCGAAGGCGGGATCGGCCCGGTCTCCCGGCAGGTTCTGCTCGAGGCCTTTCCCGATCCGGCATCGGCCGGCGACGAACTCTGGCGGCTCACACCGGATGCCGGGCGGGTGGCCGCCGGGGTGCTGATGCACCTCGCGGCGCTTGGCGCGCTGACGCAAGCGCCAGCTCCCCCGGTCCCCGTCGCGGCTTGGCTTTCTGACGACGGCGGGCTGATCGAGCTGATGGATCTGGCCGGCGCCTTCTGCTGGATGCGCGAGAACGGCGACGATCACGCGGCGCGGCGCGTGTCGATGGCGGATCTCCGGGTGCTCGACGGCCTGCAAGGGCGCGCCGGACGCGCGATCGCGCCCACCATCGCCCTGGCGGCGGGGCAGCGCGAAGCGATCGCGCGCGCGGCGCTGGCCGACGCCACCGACGCCGACTGGACATGGCTGCCGCCGCGCTGGCTGGTGAGCGACGACCTGGCGTCGCGCTGGTGGCGCCGGATGCCGCGCGAGGCGATGGCGGCGTGGTGGCGGCGCCATCCGCCCTGTTGCTGGCCGGTGGAGTGCCGTGCATCGCTGGGCGCGGCGGCCGACCAGGCCGGTGATTGGCCGCGTCTGCGTGAGATCGCGGCCCAGTGCGCGACGGCGGCCGTGGCGCTGAAGTTCTGGCGGGCGATCGATGGCGGCGCCGCGCTGGCGGGCGCGCTGCGGGAAGGGGATGATCTGCGGCTGTCGTGCTGGTTGCAGCTGCTGCGGCGCGCCGCGCCGGCGATGGGTGGCCGCGGCTGCGTCAACATGCTGACGGGCAAGGACGAGCGGGGACATCCGGCCCTGATCGACGCGATGCGTGCCGGCTCCGCCGCGGCGCTGAACGTCTGGCTCGATGCGGTGGACCGGTTTTGCCGGGGCGGGCCGTTGACCGTGGGCCAGTACCAGCGCCTGGTGCTCGGACAGCTGAACGGCGAGCAGTACTCGCCAGCCGGCGAGGCGCTCGAAGCGGGCCGCCACGATCTGTTGTCCGTCTACCTGGGCGCGCTGGGGAAAGCCTGCGGCGATGGTCTGATTCCCGCGCACTGGATGGGCGAGGTGTTCCGCTCGGCGGGACAGGGCGGCTCGGTGCATGGACAAGGCCTCGGCCGGGCGATGGACCGCGGCTACGCGGAGGCGGCGACCGTCTGGCTGCAGGCGCTGCTGGAGGCTTTGCGTCAGCGCCTCATCGGACGCTCGCACTGGGCCGCCCTGATGCGGGGCGGCGACATGGGGCCGCCGGCCTACGTGCGCGCGATGGCCGGCGGCCACGTGCAGGCGCAGCGGGCCTTCCTCGATGCATTGCGGCAGGCGGTCGCCGAGCGCCTGATCCCGCGCGGGCAGGCGCTATCGCTCCTGTTGGCGGACGGCGACGCCCATGGGCCCGGCGAGGCCGTGCGAGGGGGGCATCAGGCGGTGCTCGAGGCCCATCTCGAGGTGGAGCGCGAGCTGGTGCCGGTCCGCCTGCTGGAGCGGGCAGGCTTGCTGATGCGCCGCTGGATCCATGCGGGCTTCCACCTCGCGATCGGACCGGCGATGGCCTGCGGAAACGTCGTCGCGATGCGGCAACTGATCGAGGCAGTCGAGCGGCTGCCGATGGCTCTGCCCGAAGGCGTGATGCTGCGCGTCTTCGCGGGCGTCCCCGGCCAGGTGCCGCCCGTGAGAGCCGCCGTGATGGCCGGACATCTGGGCGCCGTGCGCGAGTGGTTGCGCGGTGTGACCGAGGCCAGCCGCGCCGGCCGGCTGTCGCGGGTCGCCTTGCGCCGGCTGCTGCGCGCGGAGGTTGGCGGGCCTGGCGAGAGCGCCCTGCACGAGGCCGTGCGTCACTCCGCGGCCGCCACGCGCGCGCTGGCCAGCGGCCTCGTCTCGCTGGCGCGCGACCGGTTGGGGTCGCGCGATCTGATGTCGCTGATGGGGTACCGGCGCGGCGGCGCCGTCGAATCGCCGCTGGCGCTGGCAATGACCGGCTCGTCCATGCGGGACCGGCCGCTGGCCGCCACCGTCGACGCGCTGACCGAGGTCTGGCATCTCGCCTGTGCGAGCGGCTGGCTCGAGCCGCGGCACCTGGAGCGGCTGCTGTCGATGCGGCTGCGCGATGGCCGGCAGGGATTGGCGCTGGTGGCGGACCGCCTCGGGGCCACCAGCCGGCGTGCCGTGGCCGAGTACGTGCATGCCGTCCTGCGCGCCGTGCATGCGAACTACGTGGCGCCCGGGACGGCGGCGGACTGGCTGTCACGCGGTCTGCCCGAGGGGCCCGGCGCGCCGCCGGTGGCCGACTGGGTCGAGCAGGGATTGACGGCCGCCGAGCAGGCCGGCCAGCTGTCGTCGGTGGAGGCCTTAGTCCTGCGCGGCGCGCGCGCCGCAGTCGCGGCGCCGTGAACCGGCTGCCGCTGCCGCTAGCGCGGCGCCTTGAGCGGCGGCACGACCGGCGCGAGCAGCCGCGGCCCGTCGAAGCCCTGCACCGCGCCAAAGCGGCCGCCGTCCTCGCGGCTGTTCCATTCCTCCGCCCAGGCCTGCATCTCCTCGCGCGAGCGGCCGACGAAGTTCCAGAACAGCAGCACCGGCTCGCCGAAGGGCGGGCCGCCCAGCAGCAGCGCGCGGCTCTTGCCGCCGCCCGACAGCAGCTTCAGCGCGCGCGCGCCCGGCGCGATGGCGAGCAATTCGCCGGGCCGGCTCAGGCCGGTGGACTCGCCGTCCAGCGTCACCGACATCTCGCCCTCCAGCACCATCAGTCCGTACTCGTGGTCGGGATGCAGCGGGATCGCCGCCTCGGCCGCGCGGGCCGCGCTCAGGTCCACGCCCAGCAGCGGCGTGTGGCTGGGCACCGGCGAGCGGTGGCCGCCGAACTCGCCCACCAGCAGCATCGTGTCGAAGCCGCCGGTGACGAAGGCCGGCAGCTCGGGGAAGTGCTCGAAGGCCGGCGCGCGGTCGCGCACCGCGTCCGGCAGCGCGATCCACAGTTGCGCCAGCTGCAGCCGGTCCGACCGCGACTCCTCGGTGTGGCTGATGCCGCGGCCGGCCGTCATGAGGTTCACCTGGCCCGGCCGCAGCATCTGCTCGGAGCCCAGGCTGTCGCGATGCAGCACCTCGCCCTCGATCATCCAGCTGAAGGTCTGCAGCCCGGTGTGCGGATGCGGGCCCACGCGCATCGCCGTGCCGTGCGTCAAGTCGGCCGGGCCGGCATGGTCGAGGAAGCACCATGCGCCGATCATGCGGCGCTTGGGCGTGGGCACGGCGCGGCGGATGGGCAGGCCGCCGACGTCGCCCAGGTGCGCGGCGATGCGCTCCCAGCGGGCGGGCAGGGGATCGGCGGCGAGGGTGGGGATGTCGCTCATGGAGAGGCTCCTTGCGAGAGGTCGTCGAGGATGGGGCAGTCGGGGCGGTCGTCGCCGTGGCAGCAGTCCGCCAGCTCGGCGAGCGCGCGGCGCATCGCCTGCATCTCGGCCAGGCGGCGATCCAGGTCGGCGATGTGCCGCTCGGCGATGCGCTTCACCTGGCCGCTGGCGCGGCGGCGGTTCTGCCAGAGCTTGAGCAACTCGGCGATCTCCGCCATCGAGAAACCCAGGTCACGCGCGCGGCGGATGAAGCGCAGCGTGTGCACCTCGCGCTCGCCGTAGAGGCGGTAGCCGGACTCGGTGCGCGCCACCGGCGGCAGCAGGCCCAGCGACTCGTAATGGCGCAGCATCTTCGGCGACACGCCCGAGCGCTGCGCGGCCTGGCCGATCGTCAACGGGGCGTCCGGGATCGAGGCGGTCATCGCGCGTGTCCTTTCCAGCGCTTGAGCAGCAGCGCATTGCCCAGTACGGAGACGCTGGACAGCGCCATCGCGGCGCCGGCGATCACCGGGCTCAGCAGGCCCAGCGCCGCCAGCGGCACGCCCAGCAGGTTGTAGATGAAGGCCCAGAACAGGTTCTGCCGGATCTTGGCGACGGTGGCGCGCGACAGCGCGATCGCGTCCGCGACCAGGCGCGGATCGCCGCGCATCAGCGTGATGCCGGCCGCCTCCATCGCGACGTCGGTGCCGCCGCCCATCGCCAGGCCAACGTCGGCGGCGGCCAGCGCCGGCGCGTCGTTGATGCCGTCGCCCACCATGGCGACCGGCGTCCCGCCGGCCCGCAACTCGGCGACGAGGCGCGCCTTGTCCTCGGGCAGCAGCTCGCCGCGGACTTCGTCGAGACCCAGCGCCGCGCCGGCCGCTGCCGCGGCGGCGGCGTTGTCGCCGCTGAGCATCAGCGTGCGCAGGCCCATCGCCTTCAGGTCCGCGATCGCGGCGGCCGAGGCCGCCTTGTTGCGGTCGCCGAAGGCCAGCATCGCCAGCAGCGCCGGAGCGCCTGGCCCGTCCTCCTGCGCCGCCAGCCACGACAGCGTGCGGCCCTGGGCCAGTGCCGCGTCGGCCTGCGCCTGCAGCGGCGAGAGGTCGACGCCGCGTTCCGCCATCCAGCGGCCGCTGCCCAGCATCAGCGCCCGGGCCTGGACCCGGCCGCTCAAGCCGCGCCCCGCCACCGCCCGGACCTCGGTCGCGGGGGGCACGGTGAGCGCGCGCTCGGCGGCGGCGTCGCGCACCGCGCGCGCCAGCGGATGCTCGCTGCCGGCTTGCAAGGCCGCCGCGAGCGCGAGCGCTTCGGTCTCGTCCTGGCCCGGCGCGGCTGCGAAGGCGGTGAGCCGAGGTTTGCCTTCGGTCAGCGTGCCGGTCTTGTCGAATACCACCAGGGCGACGCGGCGCGCCTGTTCGAGCGCCTGCGCGTCCTTGATCAGCAGCCCGCGCCGCGCGGCGACGCCGGTGCCGACCATGATCGCCGCGGGTGTCGCCAGACCCAGCGCGCAGGGGCAGGCGATCACGAGCACCGCGACGGCGTGGATCAGCGCGCGTTCCCAGTCGCCCGTCGACAGCCCCCAGGCCAGCAGCGTGATCGCCGCGATGACCAGCACCGCCGGCACGAACACCGCGCTCACGCGGTCCACCAGGCGCTGGATCGGCGCCTTGTGCGCCTGCGCGGACTCGACCAGCCGCACGATGCGCGACAGCGTCGACTCGGCGCCCAGCGCCGTCACCTCCACCAGCAGCAGGCCCTCGCCGTTGACCGCGCCGCCGATGACGCGGTCGCCCTCGGCCTTGTCGACCGGCAGGCTCTCGCCGCTGATCAGGGATTCATCGACCTGGCTGCGGCCTTCGCGGACGCGGCCGTCGGCGGGGATGCGCTCGCCGGGACGCACCACCATCAGGTCCTTGAGCCTGAGCTGCGCGATCGGCACGTCGACGTCGGTCTGCGCGCCCGCCGCGCCGCGCCGTACGCGCGCGTGCTCGGGCCGGAGTTCCCGGAGCGCCGCGATGGCGCTCAGCGTCTGGCGCTTGGCGCGGCCCTCGAGCCACTTGCCGAGCAGCACCAGCGTGATCACGGCGGCAGCCGATTCGAAGTAGAGCGCCTCGCCGGACGTGCCGGCGCGCAGCAGCTCGTAGACGCTGAGCCCGTAGGCGGCGCTGGTGCCCAGCGCGACCAGCAGGTCCATGTTGCCGCTGCGGTCCTTCAGCGCCGCCCAGCCGGCGCGATAGAAGCGCGCGCCCAGCCAGAACTGCACCGGTGTCGCGAGCGCGAGCTGCCACGCGCCGCCGATCATCCAGTGCGCGCCCCAGAGCATCGCCACCATTGGCGCGATCAGCGGCAGCGTGAGTAGCGCGGCGATGGCCACCGGCCAGCCGGTGGCGCGCCATGGCACTGGAGCGGGCGCCGGCTCGGTGTCGTCGACGATCTCGCGGGCCTCGTAGCCGGCCTTGCCGATGGCGGCGACCAGCGCGTCCGCGGCGACGCCTGGCTGGGCGCGGACGGTGGCGGTCTCGGCGGCGAGGTTGACTTCGGCGCCCTCGACGCCGGGCACCTTGCGCAGCGCGCGCTCGACGCGGTTGACGCAGCTCGCGCAGGTCATGCCGGAGACGGCGAACTGCAGTTCGCCGGACGGAGCGGAGGGGGCGGTGGGAGTGAAGGCGGCGGTGTTCATGGCGACAGTCTCAAGCCTGCCATGATGGGAAGGTCAACACCATACACCCGATGGGAGAGGGGATGGATCGCGCTTGACCCTGCCACGATGGCAAGGTTTAACCTGCGGCCTGTTCCCTGCTTTCATCCCGTCTCAGAAGGAGTCCGACATGCATGAATTCAAGCTGCCCGACATGAGCTGCGGTCACTGCCTCGCCGCTGTCACCGCCGCGGTCAAGGAGGCCGACGGCCAGGCCGATGTGAAGGTCGACCTGGCGCAGCGGACGGTGAAGGTGGAGAGCGGGTTGAGCCGCGAGGCCCTGGCCGACGTGCTCAGCGAGGCCGGCTACCCGCCGGCCGCCTGAGCCGCCACGCTCCCCAGCGGCCGGCCGCGCTCGGCCGCGCTCAGGCGCGCTTGAGCGCCTCGGCGTCGAACGGCAGCTGGCGCAGCCGCTTGCCGGTGGCCGCGAAGATCGCATTGGCCACGGCGGGCGCGATCGGTGGCGTGCCCGGTTCGCCGATGCCGCCGGGCGCCTCGCCGCTCTGCACGATGTGCACGTCGACCTTGGGCATCTCGTTCAGACGCAGCACCGGGTAGTCGTGGAAGTTGCTCTGCTCGACCCGGCCGTCCTTGAACGAGATCCGGCCATACAGCGCCGCCGACAGGCCATAGACGATGGCGCCCTCGATCTGCCGCGCGATGGTCTGCGGATTGACCGTCTGGCCGCAATCGACCGCGGCGGTCACGCGATGGACCTTGATCGCGCCGTCCTGGCCGACGGAGACCTCCGCGACCTCGGCGACAAAGCTGCCGAAGCTCTCCGCCATCGCGATGCCGCGGTGCCGGCCCTTGGGCGCCGGCCGGCCCCAGCCGGCCTTCTCGGCCGCCAGCGTCAGCACGCCGCGGGCGCGCGGATGCTGCTCCAGCAGCGCCAGCCGGTACTTCAGCGGATCGGCCTTGGCCGCGTGCGCCAGCTCGTCGATGAAGCTCTCGATGAAGAACGCGTTCTGCGAATGCCCCACCGAGCGCCAGAACCACACCTGCGGCCCCGGCTCGGCGCGGCCGTAGGCGATGCGCTGGTGCGCAATGTCGTAGAGGTGGTCCGCCAGGCCCTCGACGGCCATCGAATCGACGCCGTTCTCCGGGATCTTCATGAAGCCCGAGGCCGCCATGATGGACGGGGTCGCCACCTCCGCGCGCAGCATCCGGGGCCGGCCCTGCTCGTCGAGTCCGGCCTCGAAGCGCACCCGCGAGGCCGGCCGGTAGTAGCCGGCCGCCATGTCGTCCTCGCGCGCGTAGATCAGCTTGACCGGGCTGCCGCTGAGCTTGGAGAGCAGCGTCGCGTCGATGGTGAAGTCGGGGGCGAAGCGGCGCCCGAAGCCGCCGCCCAGCAGCAGCGTGTTCACCTTGACCTTGGCCGGCGTGACCTGCGCCACCTGCGACAGGATGCCCTGCGACGGGCCTTGGCTCTGCGTGCCGGCCCAGATCGTGACCTCGTCGCCGCGCACCCAGGCCAGGCAGTTCAGCGGCTCCATGCAGGCATGGGCGAGATAGGGCACGTCGTACTGCGCCGACAGCGTGCGCGCCGAGGTCGCGGCGCCGTCCTTGACGTTGCCCGTCTCGCGCGCGATCGCGGTGGCGTTCTGCAGGCCGGCCTCGAGCGTCGAGGAGACCTTGTCGCTCGACAGGTCGGCGTGATCGCCCAGGTCCCATTCGATGCCGAGCGCGTCGCGCCCCTGCTTCGCGGCCCAGTAGCCATCGGCCAGCACCGCCACGCCGGACGGGATCGCGATGACCTTGCGCACGCCCTTGACCGCCTTGGCCTTCGCCTCGTCGAAGGCCTTGGGCTTGGCGCCGGCGATCGGCGCGCGCGCCATCACCGCCACCAGCATGCCGTCGACGCGCGCGTCGATGCCGAACTTGGCGCTGCCGTTGATCTTGGCGGCGCTGTCCAGCCGTCGCGTCGGCTTGCCCATGATGCGGAAGTCCTTGCGGTCCTTCAGCGCGGGCTTCTCGGGCACCGGCTCCTTGGCGGCCGCCTCGACCAGCGAGCCGTAGCTCGCCTTGCGGCCGCCCGGCCCGATCACCTGGCCGCGCTCGGTGCGCAGCGACGCGGCGTCCACGCCCCATTGCCGCGCGGCCGCGGCGACCAGCATCTGACGCGCGGCGGCGCCGGCCTGGCGCACCGGCGTCCAGTGCGCGCGCACCGTCGTGCTGCCGCCGGTGGCCTGCATGCCGAACATCGGGTTGTTGTAGGCCGCGTCGACGGGCGCCTGCTCGACGGAGACGAGCGCCCAGTCGGCATCGAGTTCCTCGGCCACCATCATCGGGATCGCGGTCAGCACGCCCTGGCCCATCTCGGCCGAGCCGCAGACCACGGTGACCTTGTTGTCGGGCGTGATGCGCAGCCAGGCATTGGGCGCGAAGGTGTTGCTCTGCGCCGCGGCCGGCTGCGCCAGCGCCGCGCGGGTGGCGGCCAGCGGCAGCGCGAAGGACACGGTCAGTGCCGCGCCGCCCTTGAGCAGCGCGCGGCGGCCGGGGGATTCCACGGAGACGTCCATGATCAGCCTCCCTTGGCCAGCGTGGCCGAGGCGTCGTGGATCGCCGCCCGGATCTGGTTGTAGGTGCCGCAGCGGCAGACGTTGCCGCTCATCGCGCCGTCGATGTCGGCGTCGGTGGGCTTCTTCTTGCCGGCCAGCAGCGCGCAGGCGCTCATGATCTGGCCGCTCTGACAGTAGCCGCACTGCGGCACGTCGATCTTCAACCAGGCCGCCTGCACCGCGCGGCCGGCGGGCGTGGCGCCGACGCCTTCGATGGTGGTGATCTTCTTGCCCGCCGCCGCCTCCAGCGGCGTCTGGCAGGCGCGCACCGGCTGGCCGTCCAGATGCACGGTGCAGGCGCCGCACAGCGCCATGCCGCAGCCGAACTTGGTGCCGGTCAACTGCAGGTCCTCGCGCAGCGCCCACAGCAGGGGCATCTGCGGATCGGCATCGAGCGTCACCGCCTTGCCGTTCACGGTCATCGAAATAGGCATGGGTCCTCCTGGGGGGCGCCTGGGGCGGACCGCCGCGCGCGGCCTCCCTCTGTCGGGGGTCGGGTCTTGCGGCGGGGTGCGCAAGCGTAGCGCTTTCGTCCTTCTCGCGTGCGCCACCCTTTGAGAACTCCCTCGCCCCGCCTCGCGGGGAGAGGGTGGGGGAGAGGGGAGCGAACTGCGCCGATCGGGGAGAACCCTCAAAGGGTTAATTCGCATGAAAGGGCGCCCACCGCACCTGGATGGTGCCTTTCGAATGAGGGAGGGTTTTCCCTTGCGCTCAGCAACGCAACCGCCAGTCCAGGCCTTCCAACTGCGCGCTTTTGGAGCGCCAGGGCGTTCAACGCCCGCAATTGCGAAGAGTGAATGCTGTCTCGTGAAGCATTGTTGCTGTTTTGCAATGTCCGTCCGGCCAAGCGACACCTGGCCCTCTCCAGAATCCGCCCCCTCAATTCGGAGTGGAAGTATGAAAAGGAACACCCAGCTCTCCCTGTCGCTGAGCGCCGCCGCGGCGCTGCTGTGCTGCGCCCAGACGGCGCGCGCGCAGGAACAGGAAACGGCCCAGCTGCAGCGCGTCGAGGTGACCGGCTCCAACATCAAGCGCCTGGCGTCCGAAACCGCCTCTCCGGTGCAGGTCTACAACCGCGACGAGATCCGCCGCACCGGCGCCAACACGGTCCGCCAGGTGCTGGACACGCTGACCGCGACCTCGAGCACCGAGCTGCGCGACGACGGCGGCAGCGCCGGCTTCGCGTCGGGCGCTTCGGGCGTGTCGATGCGCGGCCTGGGCAAGGGCGCCACGCTGGTGCTGCTCAACGGCCGGCGCGTGGCCAACTACGGCCTGGCCGACGGCGCCAAGCAGACCTTCGTCAACGTCGACGCGATCCCGGCCGATGTGATCGAGCGCGTCGAGGTGCTCAAGGATGGCGCGTCCGCCATCTACGGCTCCGACGCGATGGCGGGCGTGATCAACATCATCACGCGCCGCAGTTTCAACGGCGTGGGCGCGTCCGCCAGCGCGACGTTCAACGAACATCCGAGCGCCGGCGGCCAGCGCCAGGCCAGCGTCGTGGCCGGCTACGGCGACCTGGACCGGGATCGCTTCAACGTCTTCGCCAACATCGAGGCCTACCGCCGCGACGGCTACACGGTGGCCGATGTGAAGGACGACTACCCCGCCTGGCACAAGGCCTTCGCGCGTCCCTCCTTCGGCGACCCGCTGCCGCGCTCCTTCCCCGGCAACTACGTCATCAACGGCAAGCGCGTGCCCATCGGCCAATGCGCGACGCTGAACAGCGCCGGCGCCTGCGTGAGCGACATCACCGCGCTGCAGGCGGTGTCCGACCCGGCCGAGCGCGTCAATGGCTTCGCCGCCGGCCGCGTCAAGCTGAGCGAGAGCCTGCAGGGCTTCGCTGAAGTGTCCTACTCCAAGACCACCACCGAGTACCGCGGCTCGCCGATGCTGATCTCGGGCGGCGGCACCTCCGTCTGGTACGACGGCTACAACCGCAAGTCGCAGATCCTGCCGCACCCGACGGTGCAGGTTGGCGGCCGCACGGTCGGCGTGGACTACGCGTTCCTGGACAACCCCGATCTCTACAAGTCGGACGGCGATGCGGACCAGTACCGCGCGCTGGCCGGCCTGACCGGCACCTTCCGCGACATGGACTGGGAAGTGACGGTCGGGCGCAATGCCGCCAAGGCCGAGCGCTTGAGCCGCCTGGGCAGCCGCGACCTGTACACCGCCGTCAGCAGCGGCGAATACAAGCTCGGCGGCCCGAACAGCCCCGAGCTGCTCGATCGCCTTTTCCCGCTCAGCGGGTCCACCGGCAAGAACCAGCAGAACTGGATCGACGCCAAGATCAGCGGCGAGCTGATGACGCTGCCGGGCGGCCCGCTGGCCTTCGCGCTGGGCGGCGAGCACCGCGCCGAGGCGGTGAGCATCAAGTCCACGGACAACGTCCTGCGCGCCGAGATCATCAGCCGCGGCTCGGTGCTGATCGACGGCAAGCGCAACCTGGACGCGGCCTTCCTGGAGTTGAACGCGCCGGTGACCAAGCGCCTGGAGCTCAACGGCGCGCTGCGTTTCGACAAGGCCAGCGGCTTCGACGGCCGCGTGTCGCCGAAGTTCGGCGTGCGCTTCGAGGTCTCGCCGCAGCTGATGCTGCGCGGCACGGTGGCTGGCGGCTTCCGCGCGCCCAACATCCCCGAGACGCTGGGCCAGGTTGGCGTGACTGGCTTCTTCAACAACACGGTGGACCCGCAGCGCTGCGCCACGGCGACGGCGATCAGCAACATCCTGAAGACGCAGGGCAATGCGTCCGACGTCGCCGATGCCGCCCCGGCGCTGAACAGCGGCTGCCGCGTCTCGCTGCCGGTGATGATCTCGGCCAATCCCAACCTGAAGCCGGAGACCTCCAAGAGCGTGACGCTGGGCTTCGTGTTCGAGCCGACGCGCAACCTGTCGGTGGCGGTGGACTACTTCCGCATCGAGCGCAAGAACGAGATCGACTCGCGCGACTCCGACTACGTGCTGGCCCGCGAAGGCCAGCCGGGTTACGAGTCATTGATCAGCCGCGCGCCGATGACGGCGCAGGAGCAAGCCTGGGCGCAGCGCGCGAATGAGTTGTCGCCTGCGGCGAACCTGTCCTGGAAGGCCGGTCAATTGAGCTCGCTGCTGCTGCAGTACGAGAACTTCGGCAAGACCCAGACCTCGGGCGTGGACCTCGACATCAAGGGCCGGGTGGCGTCCGGCGCGTTCGGCACGCTGAACCTGGGCCTGGCGGCGACCTACGCGCTGAGCTACAAGGCCTGGGATGTCGACGCGAACCAGTGGCGTCCCAACCAGGTCGGCCTGTTCGAGAACCCGCGCCTGAAGGCGGTGATCTCGGCGGCGTGGAACCAGGGGCCGTGGTCGACGGGCCTGCGGTTCAACTATGTGTCCAAGACCCGGCTGAACCGCAGCGAAGCCGATGCCGGCGACTGGTCGGAAGAGAACTGCAAGCTGCGTCTGCAGCCGGGCCAGTTGCCCTGCTTCGTGGACGAGGATCTGCGCACGGACTTCAGCCTGGGCTACACCGGCATCAAGAACCTGCGGCTGTCGCTGAACATCCTGAACGTGCTCGGCGACGAGCGTCCGGTCAACCTGCGCGACGGCTACTCGCTGCGTCCGCGCTCGTACAAGGTCGGCGTCTCGTACGACTTCTGATCGGATTCAGCTCGGTTCAAGCCCGGCTTCGGCCGGGCGTCTCTTCTGAAACGAAGCGTGCACAGGAATGACAGGGCGACCGCAGGGTCGCCCTTTCCGTTGGCGGCTCAACTCGCTAGCGGCGAAGAAACGGGGTCTGGCCAGTTCCTTCGCGCGTGCACGACGTCCAGGACCTCGATGGCCTCCGAGGTGACGCGATACGGCACGAAGTAGTTGGACGTCACGACCATCTCGCGGACTCCGGCCACTCGTGACGAGGCGCGGTAGAGCATGGGGAACGTCAGCGCCAATCGAAGCTTCTTGATGATCAGCCGTCCGAATTCTTCTGCTGCAAGTGGGTTGTGCCGGCCGATCTCCGCAAGGATCAGGTCGAAGCGGAGCAGAGCGCGGGGCCGCCATTCAAGCGTTACCGGATTGAGCATGGCGACTCCTCATCTCCTGGAACGACCGCTCCATCCAGTCAACAACATCCTCGTGAGGGATGTTGGGCCGCGGGTCCTCGATCGACAGCCGGATCTGCTCGCGATACCACTCGTCCCAGGCGTCCTGGTCGAAGTTGTCTTCGCTGATGTGGGGCACGTACTCGCCGGGGACGGCGGGAGGGATCTGAACCGGCATGGGCACGGCGCCCAGCAGCTCTTCAATGTGGGAATGCTTGTCCTGGTCCACGATGGGGCGCTCCTGGTGATGACTCGAGAGTCGGAGCGCTCATCGTTGCCGAACACGCTTCACTGAACCATGACTCGAACTACTGGAAATTTGACCTTCCCAGGTCTTCCGCACTCGCGCGCGTCATGCTGAAGGGTCAGGACTTGCCTGTCGCCTGCGCCGCGTCTTCAAGCGCCTCGGCCACGCGCGTCTTCATGCGGCGCAGCGCCTGCAGCTCCTGGTCCGGCGCCTGCAGCGCCGGCCACAGCAGCGCGACCAGGTCCCGCGCCGCGTCATCGACCTGGATCTGCCGGCCCGCGATGATCACTTCCCACAGCATGTGCTCCATCGGTCCGAACACCAGCGAGCGCAGCAGCCGCAGCGAGATGTCCTGCCGCACTTCGCCCTGCGCCTGGCCGCGCGCCAGCAGGTCCATCAGCGGCGCCGTGTAGCGCCGCTGCAGGTCGACGAAGGCCGCGCCGAAGTCCTGCCCGTCGCCTCGCGTCACCGGCGCGTCGCGCTTGCGTCCCTCCGACAGCACCAGTTCGCACAGCCCCGTCCCCTGGATCAGGAACAGCCGCAGATGCGTGTGGACGACGAACTCCAACTGGTCCCGGATCGAGCGCTCGCGCGGCAGCCCGGCCTCGATCGCGTCGATGATCTCGTCGTACCAGTCCCCGATCACCCGCATGCACAGTTCGCGCTTGCCGCGGAAATAGGTGAACACCGTGGCCTCGGAGATCCCCAGCCGCTGCGCGATCTCGGTGGTCGTGGCGCGGTCGTAGCCGCGCTCGGCAAACACCGCGCGGCTCTCGCGCAGGATGTCGCGCACCCGCTGCTCCGCCTTCGCACCCACCGGCGAGCGCCGCCGCGCGGGCAGGGCCGCCGCGGACGGCGGCTCGGTGCGGGAGGTCGGGATGGGGCTCATGAGGGGCGCATTCTCCCGATTTATTGAGCCGGGCTCAAGTCCGCCAGCCCGACCCTGGATTCCACCGTCTTTCTGCCGTATGCTTCGCGCCTTGCGTCCGCCCGGCGATCCCGGGAAGGGGCGCCCAGCCAACGCGCTTGCATCCGAATTGAGCGCGGCTCATAAGTCCGGAGACCTCCCACCATGCCCTTGCTGCCCACCAAGCTCAACGCCCGCTCGGCCGACTTCAAGGCCAACGCGGACGCGATGCGCGGCCTGATCGACGACCTCAACGCCCGGCTGGCGAAGATCGCCGAGGGCGGCGGCGAGGCCGCCCGCGCCAAGCACATGGCCCGCGGCAAGCTGCTGCCGCGCGACCGTGTCGAGATGCTGCTCGATCCGGGCACCCCGTTCCTGGAACTGGCGCCGCTGGCGGGCCTGGACATGTATGACAACGCCGCCCCGGGCGGCGGCGTGATCGCGGGCATCGGCCGCGTCTCGGGTGTCGAGTGCGTGATCGTCTGCAACGACGCGACGGTCAAGGGCGGCACCTACTACCCCGTCACCGTCAAGAAGCACCTGCGCGCGCAGGAGATCGCGGATCAGAACCGCCTCCCGTGCATCTACCTGGTCGACAGCGGCGGCGCCAACCTGCCCAACCAGGATGAGGTCTTCCCGGACCGCGACCACTTCGGCCGCATCTTCTTCAACCAGGCCAATCTCTCGGCCAAGGGCATTCCGCAGATCGCCGTCGTGATGGGCTCCTGCACCGCCGGCGGCGCCTACGTGCCGGCGATGAGCGACGAGACCATCATCGTCAAGAACCAGGGCACGATCTTCCTCGGCGGCCCGCCGCTGGTGAAGGCCGCCACCGGCGAAGTCGTCAGCGCCGAGGACCTGGGCGGCGGGGACGTCCACACGCGCCTGTCCGGCGTGGCCGATCACCTGGCCGAGAACGACACCCACGCGCTCGCGATCGCGCGCCAGTCGGTCGCGCGTCTGAACTGGCGCAAGGCCGGCGAGTTGCGGACCCAGGCGCCGAAGCCGCCCGCCTACGACCCGGCCGAACTGCACGGCGTGATTCCGACCGACACCCGCAAGCCCTTCGACGTGCGCGAGGTCATCGCGCGCCTGGTCGACGGCAGCGAGTTCGACGAGTTCAAGGCCCGCTACGGCAACACGCTGGTCTGCGGTTTCGCCCACATCGAGGGCATGCCCGTGGGCATCGTGGCCAACAACGGCATCCTGTTCGCGGAGAGCGCCAACAAGGGCGCCCACTTCATCGAGCTGTGCTGCCAGCGCAAGATCCCGCTGGTGTTCCTGCAGAACATCACCGGCTTCATGGTCGGCCGCAAGTACGAGAACGAGGGCATCGCCCGCGCCGGCGCCAAGATGGTGACGGCGGTGGCCTGTGCGCAGGTGCCCAAGTTCACCGTGATCATCGGCGGCAGCTTCGGCGCCGGGAACTACGGCATGTGCGGCCGCGCCTATTCGCCGCGCTTCCTGTGGATGTGGCCCAACGCCCGCATCTCGGTGATGGGCGGCGAGCAGGCCGCGTCGGTGCTGGCCACCGTCAAGCGCGACGGCATCGAAGCCAAGGGCGGCCAGTGGTCCGCCGACGAGGAAGAGGCCTTCAAGGCCCCGATCCGCCAGCAGTACGAGGACCAGGGCCATCCGTACTACGCCAGCGCCCGCCTGTGGGACGACGGCGTCATCGATCCCGCCGACACGCGCCGCGTGCTGGCGCTGGGCCTGTCCGCCGCGCTGAACGCCGAGATTCCCGAAACGAAGTTCGGCGTCTTCCGCATGTGAGCGCGCTTCTCGTCCCTCTCTGCCGACCATGACCATCACCCTCCGCCCGATCGCCGCCTCCGATTCCCTCGAGGCCCTGACCGCGCTGCTGCATGCGTCCTATGCGTCGCTGGCGGCGCAGGGCTGGAACTTCACCGCGGTGAACCAGAGCGTGCAGACGACGCGTGAGCGGGTCCAGACCGGCCAGGCCTTCGTCGCCCTGAGCGCCTCGGGCGAGCTGGTGGGCACGGTGACCATCGCGCCGCCGAAGCGGGCCGATGGGCGCTATCTGGGCGATCCGGTGCCGGATTGCTACACGCAGCCCGACACGGCCATCCTGGCGCAATTGGCGGTGCATCCGTCCTGCCGCGGTCAGGGCATCGCCGAGCAACTGATGGACATGGCCGAAGCCTGGGCGCACGCGCGGGGCTACGCGCACGTGGCGCTCGACACGGCCGTGCCGGCCGAGACGCTGCGCCGCCGCTACGAACGCCGCGGCTATGCGCGCATCGGCGACGTGCAGTGGGCCGGCAAGACCTATCGCAGCGTGCTGATGCGCAAGGCCCTGGGTCCGGTGCCTGCATCAGCCTCGAGCGAGGGGGCGCGGGCATGAAGGCCGCGATGTCGGCGCTGATCGCGGCCGCCGGGCTGGTCGCGGCCCTGATGGGCGCGACGCCCGCGGCCTCGTTCGCGCAGGCTTCGGCGCCGGAACCGGTGCTGACCGACGAATCGAAGGCGCCGGTCCCCGATCAACTCGCCCTCGACATCCGCGAAGCCATCGTGCGGGTACCCGTGTCGGTGAAGGACGCCTTTGGCTCGACGGTCAGCGGCGACCTGATCGTCACGACCTTCCGCCCGCCCGGGCCGGGCCCCTTCCCGCTTGCCGTGATCAGCCACGGCCGCAACGCCAAGACGCGCGCCGAGTACAAGCGTCAGCGCTTCGAATCGGCCGCCCGCTACTTCGTCCGCAAGGGCTTCGCGGTCGCGGTGCCGCTGCGATTGGGCTACGGCGAGCTGGCGCGGCTGGGCGATCCCGAAACCAACGTGCGCTGCGACTCGCCGCGCTACGCCAGCGCCGCCGCCGCGGCGGCCGCCGAGATCGAGGCCGTCGTGCGCTTCATGGCTTCGACCGCGGACATCGACGCGCGCCAGGTGGTGCTGGTGGGGCAGTCCGTTGGCGGCTTCGCGACGATCGCCGCCACCGCCGCGCGCATCGACGGCCAGGTCGCCGCGATCAACTTCGCAGGCGGCCACGGCGGCAGCCCGGACGCGCATCCCGGCGAGCCCTGCCGGCCCGATGAGCTCGAGCGTCTCTACCGCGAGTTCGGCACCCGTGCCTCGGAGAGCGGTCGGCCGGTGCCCACGCTGTGGTTCTTCGCCGCCAACGACCGCTACTTCTCGCCGCGCCATCAGCAGGAATGGGCCGACGCCTACCGCGCTGGCGGCGGCCGCGCCGAGCTGCGTCCGATGCCGCCGTTCGCCGACGACGGCCACAAGCTCTTCATCCAGGGCAACGATGTCTGGCAGCCGCTGGTCGATGCCTTCCTGAAGCCGCTGGGCTTCGACGTGCCCGGCGCGCTGCCCTATCCGGGCGGCGGCGAGGTCGCGGTCGATGACCTGGACGCGCTGCCCGGCGCGCGGATCGCCGACGGCTATCGCAAGTTCCTCGCGTCCAAGGAGCCGCGCGCCTTCGCCACCAACGGACGGAGCTGGGGCTGGGCCACCGGCGACGACGCCCAGTCCCGCGCGCTCGCGTTCTGCGACCGCTACACCGGCAGCCAGGAGCGCTGCCATCTCTATGCCGTCAACCAGACCGTCGTCTGGAGCAAACCATGACCTCGCCCGCGATGACCCCCACTGATGTCCCCGTGCCGACGGCGCTGCGCGTCGAGCGCTCCGGCCCCGGCGGCGCGATCGCCCGCGTCACGCTCAACCGCCCGGACGTGCGCAACGCCTTCAACGACACCGTCATCGGCGAGCTGACGGCGGTGTTCGAGGCGCTGGGCCGCGACCCGTCGCTGCGCGCGATCGTGCTGGCCGCCGAGGGCAAGGCCTTCTGCGCTGGCGCCGACCTGAACTGGATGAAGGCGATGGCCGGCTACAGCTGGGCCGAGAACCACGCCGACGCCGGCCGCCTCGCCCACATGCTGTGGACGCTCTACCGCTGCCCGGTGCCCGTGATCGCACGCGTGCAGGGCGATGTCTATGCCGGCGGCGTGGGCCTGGTGTCGGTGTGCGACATCGTGGTCGCGGCCGAGTCCGCCGGCTTCTGCCTGTCCGAAGCCAAGCTCGGCCTGCTGCCCGCGACGATCGGGCCCTACGTCGTGCGCGCGCTTGGCGAGCAGGCCTCGCGCCGCTACTTCGTCACCGCCGAGCGCTTCTCCGCCGCCGAGGCCCATCGCCTGGGCCTGGTGCATGAACTGGCCGGCGACGCCGAGGCGCTCGATGCGAAGGTCGACGCGCTGGTCGCGTCGCTGCTGGCCAACGGCCCGGCCGCCGTGCGCGCCTGCAAGCGCCTGGTGCAGGACGTGGCGCACGCGCCCATCACGGAGACGCTGCGCGACGACACCGCGCGCCGCATCGCCGACATCCGCGCCAGCGCCGAAGGGCGCGAGGGCGTGCAGAGTTTCCTGTCCAAGGGCAAGCCGTCATGGCTGGCCTGACGGACGCGTCGCCATCGCCCCGCTCGAGCGTCGCGCCGTTGTTTCCCAAGAGCTGAGTTCCGAATGTCTGAAGCAGTACGACAAGACTGGCAGCGCCGCAGCCTCGCGGCGGTCTGGCACCCATGCACGCAGATGGCGCGCGCGCAGGACGTGCCGCCGCTGCCGATCGCGCGCGGCGAGGGCCCCTGGCTGATCGACCACGAGGGCCGACGCTATTTCGATGCCAACAGCTCGTGGTGGGTCAACCTGTTCGGCCACGCCGACCGGGCCCTCAACGACGCGATCAAGCAGCAGCTCGACACACTGCCGCACGTGATGCTGGCCAGCTGCACGCATGAGCCGGCCGTGCGCCTGGCCGAGCGCCTGTCCGCACGCACCGGCGGCGCGCTGGGCCATCTGTTCTTCGGCAGCGATGGCGCCTCGGCGGTCGAGATCGCGCTCAAGCAGAGCTTCCACAGCTGGCGCAACCGCGGCCGCGCGGACAAGCGCGAGTTCGTCTGCCTGCGCAACGGCTATCACGGCGAGACCATCGGCGCGCTCGCGGTCACCGATGTGGCGATCTTCCGCGACGCCTACGATCCGCTGCTGATGCGCAGCCACATCGTGGCCTCGCCCGATCAGCGCCTGGGCAACGAGGCGCAGGCGCTCGGCGAAATGCGCGCGCTGCTCGCCGGGCGGCATGAGCACATCGCCGCCGTCATCGTCGAGCCGCTGGTGCAGGGCGCGGCCGGCATGTCGATGTACGCGCCGTCCTACCTGAAGGCGCTGCGCGCGCTGTGCTCCGAATTCGGCGTGCACCTGATCGCCGACGAGATCGCGGTCGGCTGCGGCCGCACCGGCACCTTCTTCGCGTGGGAGCAGACCGCGCCGGCCGCGAAGGCCGACTGGCCCGACTTCCTGCTGCTGTCCAAGGGCATCACCGGCGGCACGATGGCGCTGTCGCTGGTGCTGACCACCGACGAGGTCTACGAGGCCTTCTGGTCGCAGGACGTGACGCGCGGCTTCCTGCACTCGCACAGCTACACCGGCAACCCGCTGGCCTGCGCCGCAGCGAACGCGGTACTGGACCGCTTCGACGCGGGCCAGCTCGAACGCAACCAGCAACAGGCCGCGTGGCTCACCGCGGCCTTCGCGCCACTGGCGGCCGATCCACGCGTCACGCACCTGCGCCAGCGCGGCATGATCCTGGCCTTCGACATCAACCCGGCGACCACCGTGCCGGTCGAACGCTTCGCCGAGAAGTTCCATCTCGCCGCGCGCGAGCACGAGTTGCTGATCCGCCCGATCGGACAGACCGTCTACCTGATGCCGCCCTATCTCATCGACGAAGCGGCCGCGACCTTCCTCGCGGCGGCGGTGGCCGCGACGCTGGAGGAGGTGGTCCATGCTGCTTGATCATCTGCAGGCCAAGCTCGATGCGATCCGCGCGCAGGACCTGACGCGCTTCACCCGCATCGCCGAGACCGGCACCGCGCCGCGCCAGACCGTGCGAGGCGCCGATGGCATCGCGCGCGAGCTGACGATGTTCTGCTCGAACGACTACCTGGGCCTGGCCGCGCATCCGGCCGTGGCCGAGGCACTGGCCGAAGGCGCGCGGCTTTACGGCGGCGGCTCCGGCGCCTCGCCGCTGGTCAGCGGCCATTCGCGCGCGCATCACGAGGTCGAGGCGCTGCTGGGCCGCTGGTTCGAGCCGCACATCCCCGGCGCCCAGGCGATCGGCTTCTGCACCGGCTACATGGCCAACCTGGCGGTGGTGACCGCGCTCGGCGATGCCGACGCGGAGATCTTCAGCGAGACGCTGAACCACGCCTCGCTGATCGACGGCACGCGCCTGGCCAAGGCCAGGGTGACGCGCTATGGGCACTGCGATGTCCAGGGGCTGCGCGGGCAGCTCGCCGCGAGCACGGCGCGCGTCAAGCTGATCGTCACCGATGCGGTGTTCAGCATGGACGGCGACATCGCGCCGCTGCCGGCACTGCTTCAGGCGGCCGAAGACTTCGATGCCTGGCTGATCGTCGACGACGCCCATGGCCTGGGCGTGCTCGGCGCGACCGGCGCCGGCTCGCTCGAGCACTTCCAGCTGCGCAGCGAGCGCCTGATCGTGGTGGGCACGCTGGGCAAGGCGGCGGGGCTCGCGGGTGCCTTCGTCGCCGCCCATCCCACCATCACCGGCTACCTGCTCCAGGCCGCGCGCAACTACATCTTTTCGACCGCCTCGCCGCCCGCGGTGGAGCATGCGCTGCTGACCAGCCTCGCGCTGATCCGCGGCGAGGTCGGCGATCAACGCCGCCGCGCGCTGCGCGCGCTGCAGTCGCGGCTGCGCGCGGGCATCGCGGCGATGCTGGACCGTCATCCCGCGCTGACCTGGAAGCTGGCCGACTCCGAGACGGCGATCCAGCCGCTGATCGTCGGTGGCAACGCCGAGGTGATGGCGCTGGCCGCGGCGCTCGAGCGCGAGGGCCTGCGCGTGCCGGGCATCCGTCCGCCGACCGTGCCCAAGGGCGAGGCGCGGCTGCGCATCACGCTGTGCGCGACGCACGCGCAGGCCGATGTCGACCGCCTCGTCGCCGCGCTGGAGGCCTGCGCATGAGCTCTCCGCATCCGCTGCATGGCTTCTTCATCACCGGCACCGACACGGAGATCGGCAAGACCTGCATCACCGCCGGTCTGACCTTCGCCTTCGATGCCATCGGCCGTTACACCACGCCGATCAAGCCGCTGGCGGCCGGCCAGGCGCGCAGCGCCGAAGGCATCTGGGTCAACGAGGACGTCGCGCTGCTGCATGCCGCGCAGCGCCAGGGCATGACGATGGACGAGGTCGGCCCGCTGCAGTTCCGCGAACCCTGCGCGCCGCACATCGCGGCCAGGCTCGAAGGCCGCGCGATCGACCGCGACGCGCTGCTCGCGGCGATCCGGCGCTCGGCGTCGAAGGGCGACTTCGCGCTGATCGAGGGCGTCGGCGGCTTTCGTGTGCCGCTGACCGACCGCTGGGACACGGCGGATCTGGCCGTCGATCTGGCCATGCCGGTGGTGCTGGTCGTCGGCCTGCGGCTGGGCTGCATCAACCACGCGCTGCTGACGGCCGAGGCCATCCTGGCGCGCGGCCTGCGGCTCGCCGGCTGGGTCGCCAACACCGCCGATCCCCATCAACCCCATGTGGCGGACAATCTGGCCGCCTTGCGCGCCGGCCTCGACGAGGCCCTGGACGCGCCGTGCTGGGGCCACGTGCCCCGGCTCAACGATCCTTCCCCCGCGGCCGTGGCCGCGCACCTGCAGCAACCGCTGCTGCTGAACGCCTTGAAAGCATGACGATGAAGCAGACCGTCAACCAGATCCAGACGCTGACCCCGACCACCGACGAGCAGCGCCGCAACGCCACCCCCTGGACGGTGAACGAGATCGCCGCGCTGTTCGAGCTGCCCTTCAATGACCTGCTGTTCCGCGCGCAGCAGGTGCACCGCGAGCACTTCGACCCGAACGCGGTGCAGCTCTCGACGCTGCTGTCGATCAAGACCGGCGGCTGCGAGGAGGACTGCAAGTACTGCCCGCAGTCGGCCCACTTCGACACCGGGCTGAAGGCCGAGAAGCTGATCCCGCTCGAGGAAGTGATGGAGGCCGCCCGTGCGGCCAAGGCCAATGGCGCGACCCGGTTCTGCATGGGCGCGGCGTGGCGCTCGCCCAAGGAGCGCCACCTGGAGGCCATCGGCGAGATGATCACCGAGGTCAAGGCGCTGGGCCTGGAGACCTGCCTGACGGCCGGCATGCTGGCCGACGGCCAGGCCGAGCAACTGCGCGAGGCGGGTCTGGACTACTACAACCACAACCTCGACACCTCGCCGGAGTTCTACGGCCAGATCATCACGACGCGCACCTACCAGGACCGTCTGGACACGCTGGAGCGCGTGCGCGGCGTGGGCCTGAAGGTGTGCTCGGGCGGCATCGTCGGCATGGGCGAGACCCGCCGCCAGCGCGCCGGCCTGATCGCGCAGCTGGCCAACCTGGATCCGTATCCGGAGTCGGTGCCCATCAACAACCTGGTGCAGGTCGAGGGCACGCCGCTGGCGGGCACCGCCGCGCTGGATCCGTTCGAGTTCATCCGCACGATCGCGGTGGCCCGCATCACGATGCCGCGCGCGATGGTGCGGCTGTCCGCCGGCCGCGAGGAGATGCCAGAGACCATGCAATCGCTGTGCTTCCTGGCCGGCGCGAACAGCATGTTCTACGGCGACAAGCTGCTGACGACGAGCAATCCGCAGGCCGAGAAGGACCGCCAGTTGATCGCGCGCCTGGGCATGCACTGCGCGACCGAGGCCGGGCTGAGCGCCGATGCCGACGGTGATCGCGCCGGCTGCGCGCCTGCGGGCGAGGGCGCCGCGGCGTCCTGCGGCCATCGTCACTGATCGCGCCCTTGCGCCGCTTTGCGCGGCTTTGCGCGCCATTCGAGCGCACCCGGCGCCCGCGGTCACAAGCCGCGGCGCGCCGAGGACCTGACAGCATGAGGAGACACCCGTGTTCAAGAAGATCCTGATCGCCAACCGCGGCGAAATCGCCTGCCGCGTGGCCGCCACCGCCCGGCGCCTGGGCGTCAAGACGGTCGCCGTCTATTCCGATGCCGACGCGAATGCGCGCCACGTCCGCGCCTGCGACGAGGCCGTTCGCATCGGCGGCCCCGCGCCGCGCGACAGCTACCTGCAGTGGCAGCGCATCCTGGACGCCGCGAAGGCCACCGGCGCGCAGGCCGTCCATCCGGGCTACGGCTTCCTCAGCGAGAACGAGGAGTTCGCGCAGGCTTGCGCGGACGCGGGTCTCGTGTTCATCGGCCCGCCGCCGTCGGCGATCCAGGCGATGGGGCTGAAGGCGGAATCCAAGCGCCTGATGGAGCAGGCCGGCGTGCCGCTGGTGCCGGGCTATCACGGCGCCGATCAGGATCCCGCGCTGCTGCGCCGCGAGGCCCGGCGCATCGGCTATCCGGTGCTGATCAAGGCGAGCGCGGGCGGCGGCGGCAAGGGCATGCGCGCGGTGCATGCGGATGAGGAGTTCGAAGCCGCGCTGGCGTCCTGCAAGCGCGAGGCGATCAACAGCTTCGGCGACGACGCGGTGCTGATCGAGCGTTATGTCCAGCGGCCGCGCCACATCGAGATCCAGGTCTTCGGCGACAGCCATGGCGACTGCGTCTACCTGTTCGAGCGCGACTGCTCGGTGCAGCGCCGCCATCAGAAGGTGCTGGAGGAGGCGCCGGCGCCCGGCATGACGGCCGAGCGCCGCGCCGAAATGGGCGCCGCCGCGGTCGCGGCCGCGAAGGCGGTCGGTTATCAGGGCGCCGGCACGGTCGAGTTCATCGCGGAGCAGGACGGCCGGTTCTACTT
Organism: Roseateles sp.; assembly: GCF_039595595.1. GTDB lineage: Bacteria > Pseudomonadota > Gammaproteobacteria > Burkholderiales > Burkholderiaceae_C > Roseateles. The sequence goes on from NZ_JBCNLG010000019.1 coordinate 103,198, forward strand.
CATGGAGATGAACACGCGGTTGCAGGTCGAGCATCCGGTGACGGAAGCGATCACGGGGCAGGACCTGGTCGAGTGGCAGCTGCGCGTCGCCGCCGGCGAGCCGCTGCCGCTGAAGCAGCACGAGCTGCGCATGCACGGGCATGCGATCGAGGCCCGCATCTGCGCCGAGAACCCGGAAGGGGGCTTCCTGCCAGCGACTGGACGTTTGTCGGTGGCGCGCTGGCCGGCGCACGCGGCGTTCGAGACGGCGCCGGTGCGGATTGATTCCGGCGTGGGGGAGGGGGATGAGATCAGCCCCTTCTACGACTCGATGATCGCCAAGCTGATCGTCTGGGGCGAGACGCGCGAGCAGGCGCTGGCGCTGCTGGACGCTTCGCTGCGCGACACGCACATCGTGGGGCTGCACACCAATGTCGCCTTCCTGCGGCGCTGCGCGGCGACGGACTCGTTCGCGAAGGCGGACCTGGACACGGCGCTGATCGAGCGCGAGAAGGCGGCGCTGTTCGGCCAGCCGGGACTGGCGCTCGCGGAGGCGGCGGCGGCGGTGGTCGCGCACACGCTGGCGGAGGAGGCGGCGACGGAGTCGGCCGATCCCTGGAGCCGCCGCGACGGCTGGCGCTTGTTCGGCGCAGCGCAGCGGCGGTTCGAACTCGACATCGATGGCATCCATCATCAGGTGCTGCTGTCGCGACATCATCACGGCAGCCTGTCGCTGACGCTGCCGGGCAGAGAGGGCCGCGAGGGCAGCGAAGGCGGTGGGGCGATCGCGCTGGCGGTGCGCTCGGGCTCGCCGGAGCGGCATGAGCTCTACCTCGACGAGCGCCGCGTGGCGGTGTCGACTTACAAGGTCGGCGAGCAGGTGGCGGTGTTCGGGGCGCACGGATCGGCGATGGTGACCGAGGTCGACGTCATCGCCCACGCGGGCGAGGGGGGATCGGAAGGCGGCCGGTTGACCGCGCCGATGCCCGGCAAACTGGTGGCCTTCCTGGCCCAGGCGGGCGATAGCGTGACCAAGGGGCAGCCGCTTGCGGTGATGGAGGCCATGAAGATGGAACACACGATCACCGCGCCGCGGGATGGCGTCGTGGCGGAACTGCTGTTCGCGGTCGGCGATCAGGTCGGCGACGGCGCTGAACTGCTGCGGCTGCAGGCAGCCTGAAGACCCTCACCCCCGCCCTTGTATGTAGCAAAGTACGCCCAGGCCGCCACAGGCCGACCCGCCCAGGGTAGGCGCTTGGGCGCCATACCGAGGGAGAGCGAGGGTCGTGGCGGCCGACCTCGGTTCGTCATGAACA
>NZ_JBCNLG010000020.1:0-96529 GCF_039595595.1 Roseateles sp.
TGCGCATGCTGTCCAACTTCCAGTTCGGCAACCAGTCGCTGGTGCAGACCTTCCTGGTCGGGCAGCCGGAGTTCCGCGCCATCCTGCAGCGGCCCGAGATGGAGCAGTTCCGCCAGCGCATCGCGGCGAGCTGCCACATCGGCCCGCTCGACGAGGAGGACACGCAGCGCTACATCGAGCACCGCCTGAAGTGCGCCGGGGCGAGCGGCAAGCCCAGCTTCGACGCCGACGCCTTCACCGCGCTGCACCGCGCCAGCCACGGCATCCCGCGCCGCATCAACACGCTGTGCGACCGGCTGCTGCTGCTCGGTTTCATGCATGAGAACCCGCACCTGACCGCCGCCGACGTGGAGGAAGTGGTGCAGGACCTGTCGCGCGAATCGGCCTCGGCGCCGCCGCCGGCGGTGCACGGGTCGGAGATCAACGGCCACGCGCATGCCAGCGGCCCCATGAACGGCCACGCCGGCGATGGCGAGCTCGACCTGGACCTGACGCGGCTGCGCGCGCGCGTGGGCCAGGATGGTGAGCTGGGCGCGCTGGCGCAGGAGCTCGCCGGCATGAACCTGGACGGCCAGGACGCGCGGCTGCAGCGCATCGAGGACAGCCTGATGCGCCTGGAACGGATCAACCAGCAGACGCTGGCGCTGCTGCAGAAACTCGTGGGAGCGATGCGATGAACCCGAGCCGCGCGGTGATCCGCAATGCGATGAGCATCGACGTCGAGGACTACTTCCAGGTCTCCGCCTTCGCGCCCTACATCGCGCGCGGCGACTGGGACCGGCGCGAATGCCGCGTCGAGCGCAACGTGGCGCGCATCCTCGATCTGCTGGACGCGCGCGGCGTGAAGGCGACCTTCTTCACGCTGGGCTGGATCGCGCAGCGCTATCCGGCGATCGTGCGCGAAATCGTCGCGCGCGGCCATGAACTGGCCAGCCACGGCTTCGGCCACGAGCGCGCCAGCGACCTGGATCGCGCCGCGTTCCTGAAGGATGTGGGCGACGCGAAGGCGCTGCTCGAGGACCTGGGCGGCGTCGCGGTCAAGGGCTATCGCGCGCCGAGCTTCTCGATCGGCAAGGACAACCTCTGGGCCTTCGACGTGCTGCGCGAATGCGGCTACCGCTACAGCTCCAGCGTCTATCCGATCCAGCACGACCACTACGGCATGCCGGATTCGCCGCGTTTCGCCTACGAGGTGCGGCCGGGCCTGATCGAGGTGCCGGTGACGACGCTGCGCTGGCGCGGCAGGAACTATCCGAGCAGCGGCGGCGGCTGGTTCCGGCTGCTGCCCTACGGCATGACGCGCTGGATGATCGAGCGCTTCAACCGCATCGAAGGCCGCAGCGCGGTCTTCTACTTCCATCCCTGGGAGATCGATCCGGAGCAGCCGCGCATTCCCGGCATCGATGCCAAGACGCGCTTCCGGCACTACGTGAACATCGGCCGCACCGAGTCGCGCATCGACCAGCTGCTGGGCGATTTCGCCTGGGGGCGGATGGACGAGATCTTCCTGGCGCCCGGCGGCGCGGAGCGGCTGGCGGCATGAGCGCGTCCGCGACGCCCGCGGTCCAGGTCAAGCGCCTGGCGCTGAAGGACGCCGAGGGCGCGGCGCGCTGGGACGCGTTCGTGCGCGCCTGCCCGTCGGCGACCTTCTTCCATCTCGCCGCCTGGCAGCGGATCATCCGCAAGCAGTTCGGTCACGAAGGCTACTTCCTCTATGCCGAGCGCGATGGCGTCCTCGAGGGCGTGCTGCCGCTGGCGGAAAACAAGAGCCGGCTCTTCGGCCACGCGCTGGTGAGCCTGCCCTTCGCGGTCTATGGGGGCGTGGCGGCGGTCTCGGACGAAGCCGCGCGCGCGCTGGAGGACGAGGCGCAGGCGCTGGCGCGCCGGCTCGGCGTCGAGCACCTGGAGCTGCGCAACACCCAGCGCCGCCATCAGGACTGGCCGCATCAGGACCTGTACGTCACCTTCCGCAAGGAGATCCTCCCGGACGAGGAGGCCAACATGCTGGCCATCCCGCGCAAGCAGCGCGCGATGGTGCGCAAGGGCATCAAGCACAACCTGAAGGCGGAGATCGACCGCGACGCGGGCCGCTTCTTCGCGCTGTACGCCGACAACGTCCATCGTCACGGCACGCCGGCGATGCCGCGCCGCTACTTCCAGGCGCTGCTGGACGAGTTCGGCGACGCCGCCGAGGTGCTGATCGTCTGCAGCGAGCAGGGCGAGCCGCTGTCCGGCGTGCTGAGCTTCTACTTCCGCGACGATGTGCTGCCGTACTACGCCGGCGACGCGGTCGCCGCGCGCGACCTGGCGGCCAACGACTTCAAGTACTGGGAGCTGATGCGCCGCGCTTGCGGTCGCGGGCTCAAGGTCTTCGACTACGGCCGCAGCAAGCAGGGCACCGGCAGCTACGCGTTCAAGAAGAACTGGGGCTTCGAGCCCACGCCGCTGCACTACGAGTACTGCCTCTACAAGCGCGAGGCCGTGCCGCAGAACAACCCGAGCAACGCCAAGTACCAGCTGATGATCAAGACCTGGCGCCGGCTGCCGATCTCGGTGGCCAACTGGCTGGGCCCGCACATCGTGCGCAGCCTGGGCTGAGGGACGGCCATGGCCAACATCCTCTACCTCGTCCACCGCCTGCCGTATCCGCCCAACAAGGGCGACAAGCTGCGCTCGTACCACCTGCTCAAGCACCTGAGCGCGCATCACAAGGTCTGGCTCGGCACCTTCGTCGACGATGCCGAGGACTGGCCCCATGTGCCGGCGCTGCGCGCGCAGTGCGAGGAGCTCTTCGCCGCCGACCTGAACCCGCTGCTGGCGCGCGTGGCGAGCCTGCGCGGCCTGGCCACCGGCGAGGCGCTGAGCCTGCCGTACTACCGCCAGCGCGCGATGCGCGAGTGGATCGACCGGATCGCGCGCGAGCAGCGCTTCGACGCGATCGTGGTGTTCTCGTCGACGATGGCGCAGTACGCCGAGCAGCTGCGCGCGATCGCCGGTCCGGTGCCGATGCTGATCGACTTCGTCGACGTGGACTCGGCCAAGTGGACCGACTACGCCAAGGCGCATCGCTGGCCGATGTCCTGGCTGTATCGCCGCGAGGGCCGCGAGCTGCTGGCCTATGAGCGCCGCGTCGCCGAGCAGGCGCGCTGCTCCTTCTTCGTGACCGAGGGCGAGAAGGCGCTGTTCCAGCGCTTGTCCGCCACCGGCGCGCGCGTCGAGGCGCTGGGCAATGGCGTTGACAGCGGCTACTTCGCGCCGCTGCCGCAGCAGGCCAGCCCCTTCGAGGCCGACGAGCTGCCGCTGGTGTTCACTGGCGCGATGGACTACTGGCCCAACGTGGACGCGGTGCAATGGTTCGCCGCCGAGGTGTTGCCGCAGCTGCGCCAGCGCTGGCCGACGCTGCGCTTCACCATCGTGGGCCGCGCGCCGGCGCCGTCGGTGCTGGCGCTGGCGGGCGAGGGCGTGCGCGTGACCGGCACCGTGCCGGACGTGCGGCCCTACCTGCAACACGCGGCCGCGGTGGTCGCCCCGCTGCGGCTCGCGCGCGGCGTGCAGAACAAGATCCTGGAGGCGATGGCGGTGGGCCGCCCGGTGGTGGCGGCGCGCTCCTGCGTCGAGGCGCTGGGCGCCGATGGCGTGCTCGCCGGCCAGGACCTGCTCTCGGCCGACAGCGCCGCGGACTACCTCGAACTCGTCCACGCGCTGCTCAGCGCGCCGGCCCGCGCCCAGGCGATCGGCCAGCAGGCCCGCGAGCGCGTGCTGCGCCAGTTCAGCTGGCAGGCGCATCTGTCCAAGCTCGACGGCTACCTGCCGCGCGAGACGCCGCAGGGGCGGGCGGCATGAGCGCAGCGCAGGGCCGCCCCAAGCAAGCTCGCGTCCCCCTGGGGGACCGGCCGCGGCTGGCCGCGGGCGAGGGGCTCATATGAGCGCAACCACCCCGTCGGCGCTGCGTGAGCGAGGCATTCCTGCCACATGGCGTCGCCCACTCGCGGTGCTGGTCCTGCTGACGATCGCGCTGTTGCTGCTGTATCGCCAGACAGCGATCGGCATGGTCACCATCTGGTGGCGCTCCGGCACCTTCACGCATGCCTTCCTGGTGCCGCCGATCGCGCTGTGGCTCGCGTGGCGCCGCCGCGCGCTGGTGGCGCCGCTGGTGCCGCGCCCGGTCGCCTGGCTGGCGCTGCCCCTCGTCGCGCTGGGCGCGGTCTGGCTGTTCGCCGACTTCGCCGCGATCAACGCCGCCACGCAGCTGACGCTGGTGGCCATGCTGGTGCTGCTGGTGCCGGCGGTGCTGGGCTGGCGCATCGCGCGCGAGATGGCCTTCCCGCTGGGCTTCCTGTTCTTCTGCGTGCCGGTCGGCGAATTCATGCTCCCGCAGCTGATGGACTGGACCGCCCGGTTCACCGTCGTCGCGCTGCGTCTGAGCGGCCTGCCTGTCTATCAGGAAGGGCTGCAGTTCATCATCCCGAGCGGCCAGTGGTCGGTCGTCGAAGCCTGCTCCGGCGTACGCTACCTGATCGCGTCGGCGATGGTGGGCACGCTCTACGCCTACCTCAGCTACCACTCGATGCGCCGCCGGCTCGGTTTCATCGCCTTCGCGCTGGCGTTGCCGCTGGTGGCGAACTGGGCTCGCGCCTACCTGATCGTGATGATCGGCCATCTGTCCGGCAACACGCTGGCGGTGGGCGTGGACCACCTGATCTACGGCTGGCTGTTCTTCGGCCTCGTGATGATGGCGATGTTCCTGATCGGCGCGCGCTGGGCCCAGCCGGAGCAGCCGCTGGTGCCGCCGGCCCGCGAGACCGCCGCGTCCGCCGTCGGCACGACGGGCTGGGGCGCCACCGTCGCCGTGCTGCTGGCCGTGGCGCTGCCCGTGGTGGCCGGCGCCTGGCTGCGCCAGGGCCACTCGGCCCCGATCGACACGCTGCCCGCGGTGGCCGCGGCGCCGGGCTGGCAGGACCAGGTCGTGCCGTCGGACGCCTGGACGCCCGACTTCGAAGGCGCCAATGCCGCGCGCCATCAGCAGTTCACCGGGCCGGCCGGCCAGCCGCGTGTGGGCCTGCACCTGCAGTACTTCCGCGGCCAGGACTACGAGCGCAAGCTGGTGAGTTCCAGCAACGCGGTCGTGTCGCCGGAAGACAAGCAGTGGGCCGTGACCGGACGCGGCATGGCGGACGTCGTGCCGGCGGGCCCCGACGGCCGCGCCGCCGCGCCGATCCCGGTGCTGACCACGCAGGTGCGCGCGTCCTCGCTGGACGTGGTGAGCGCGCCCCGCATGCTGATGTGGCATGTCTACTGGATCAACGGCCGGCCGATGACCAGCGCCTGGCGCGCGCGCGTCTGGAGCGCGCTGGAGCGGCTGCGCGGGCAGGGCGACGACGCCGCGCTGGTGCTGGTCTACACCGATGCCGACGAGCAGGCGCCGCGCCGGCTCGATGCCTTCCTGCGCCAGCACTGGGCCGCGATCGACGCCGAACTGCGTCACGTGCGCGATGCCGGCCAGCGCGGCGCGTCCGCGGGAGGCTCGCGATGAGCGCCGGCATGAGCGTCGAGCGCGCGATGGCCGCGGCGGACGAGCGGCCGCTGGTGCTGCACGTGATGTACCGCTTCGACACCGGCGGTCTCGAGAACGGCGTGGTGAACCTGATCAACCACATGCCGGCGAAGGACTACCGGCATGCGATCGTCGCGCTGACCGAGGTCACCGACTTCCGCAAGCGGCTGCAGCGCGACGACGTCGCGTGCTATGCGCTGAACAAGCCGCCGGGGCAGGGCTTCTGGCTCTACCCGAAGCTGTACCGCTTGTTCCGCACGCTCAAGCCCGCGATCGTGCACAGCCGCAATCTGGCGGCGCTGGAGGTGCAACTGCCGGCCTGGGCCGCGCGCGTGCCGGTGCGCATCCACGGCGAGCATGGCCGCGACGTCGGCGACCTGGACGGCCGCAACCGCGCCTACCAGCGCGTGCGCCGCTTCTACAAGCCCTTCGTCTCGCACTACATCGCGCTGTCGCGCGACCTGGGCGAGTACCTCACCGGCCCGGTCGGCGTGCCGCCGGCGCGCGTGAGCCAGTTCGTCAATGGCGTCGACACGCAGCGCTTCCAGCGTCAGCGAGCCGAGCCCATTCCCGGCTGCCCCTTCGATCCGGCCGTGCACTGGCTGATCGGCACCGTGGGCCGCATGGCGCCGGTCAAGGACCAGCTGATGCTGACGCGCGCCTTCATCGCAATGATCGGCGCGGCCCCGGAGCTGCGCGAGCGCGCGCGCCTCGTGCTGATCGGCGACGGCCCGTTGCGGGCGCAGTGCCAGGCGCTGATCGACGAGGCGGGCCTGAGCGCGCTGGCCTGGCTGCCGGGCGAGCGCACCGATGTGCCGGCCGTGATGCGCGGCCTGCATGTCTTCGCGCTGCCGTCGCTGGCGGAGGGCATCTCCAACACCATCCTGGAGGCGATGGCCAGCGGGCTGCCGGTGGTCGCGACCGAGGTCGGCGGCAACGCGGACCTGGTCACACGCGATGAGAGCGGCCTGCTGGTGCCGCCCGCCGCGCCCGAGGCGATGGCCGCGGCGCTGCTGGCGCTGGCGCGCGATCCGGCGCGGGCAGCGGCGATGGGCGAGGCCGGCCGCGCGCGCGTCGAACGCGACTTCAGCATGCGCGCCATGGTCGCCCGCTACCAGGGGCTGTATGACACGCTGCGCGGCCACCGTGCCGGCGCCGGCAAGAACGACTGAGGGATAGGCAGGGGAACGAGCATGTGCGGAATCAGCGGACTCTTCGACACCCGGGGGCGGCGCGACTTCGATGGCGCGCTGATGCATCGCATCAACGACTCGCTGCACCACCGCGGCCCCGACGAGGGCTCGATCCATCTGCAGCCCGGGCTGGCCTTCGGCCACCGCCGGCTGTCGATCATCGACATCGCCACCGGCCAGCAGCCGCTGTTCAACGCGGACCATTCGGTGGGCATCGTCTTCAACGGCGAGATCTACAACTACCAGCAGCTCACCGACGAGCTGACCGCGCTGGGCTACGTGTTCCAGACCAAGAGCGACACCGAGGCCATCGTCCACGCCTGGTCGGCCTGGGGCGAGGACTGCGTGCACAAGCTGCGCGGCATGTTCGCCTTCGTGCTGTGGGACCGGGCGCGCGACCAGCTCTTCATGGCGCGTGACCGGCTCGGCGTGAAGCCGATGTTCTACGCGCTGCTGGACGACGGCACACTGGTCTTCGGTTCGGAGCTCAAGGCGCTGCTCGCGCATCCGGCGATGAAGCGCGACATCGTGCCGCAGGCGGTCGAGGAGTATTTCGCGCTGGGCTACGTCGCCGAGCCGCGCACCATCTTCCGCCAGGCGCTGAAGTTGCCGCCGGCGCACACCCTGGTGATCCGGCGCGGCGAGGGGCTGGGCCAGCCGCGCCGCTACTGGGACGTTCGCTTCACCACGGACAACAGGATCGACGAGGTCCAGGCGCAGGAGGAACTGACGCGCCGCCTGCGCGAGGCGGTCAAGCTGCGCCTGATCTCCGAGGTGCCGCTGGGCGCCTTCCTGTCGGGCGGCGTGGACTCCAGCGCGGTGGTCGCGATGATGGCCGGCGAAACCAATGGCCCGGTCAAGACCTGCTCGATGTCCTTCGACGATCCGCAGTACAACGAGTCCGAGTTCGCGCAGATGGTCGCCGACCGCTACCAGACCGATCACCACGTGGAGATGGTCCAGAGCGACGACTTCGACTTGATCGACACGCTGGCGCGGCTCTACGACGAGCCCTATGCCGACAGCTCCGCGATCCCGACCTACCGCGTCTGCCAGCTCGCGCGCAAGCATGTGACGGTGGCGTTGTCAGGCGACGGCGGCGACGAGAGCTTTGGCGGCTACCGCCGCTACAAGCTGCACATGATGGAGGAGCGCATGCGCGCCAGCCTGCCGCTGGGGCTGCGCAAGCCGCTGTTCGGCACGCTGGGCCGGCTCTATCCGAAGGCGGACTGGGCGCCGCGTGTGTTCCGCGCCAAGACGACCTTCCAGGCGCTGGCGCGCAATTCGGTGGAGGCCTACTTCCACACCATGTCCGTGATCCGCGACAACGAGCGCCTGCCGCTGTACAGCGCGCGCTTCAAGTCGGAGCTTGGCGGCTACAACGCGCGCGAGCTGTTCCTGCAGCATGCCGAGCGCGCCGGCACCGACGATCCGCTGGCGCTGATCCAGTACATCGACCTGCAGACCTACCTGGTCGGCGACATCAACACCAAAGTGGACCGCGCGTCGATGGCGCACTCGCTGGAGGTGCGTGAGCCGCTGATGGACCATCCGCTGGTCGAGTGGCTCGCCACGCTGCCGTCCCACCTGAAGCTGCGCGGCGGCGAGGGCAAGTACCTGTTCAAGAAGACGCTCGAGCCGCATCTCCCGAACGACGTGCTCTACCGGCCCAAGATGGGCTTCGCCGTGCCGCTGGCGCGCTGGTTCCGCGGGCCGCTGCGCCAGCGCGTGCGGGGCGCGCTGCTGGGCGGACCGCTGGCGGACTCCGGCATGTTCGACCTCAAGGCTGTGGGCGCGATGGTCGAGCAGCACGAGAACGGATCGCGCGACCACAGCACGCCGCTGTGGACGCTGCTGATGTATGACGCCTTCCTGCGCAACGTGATGGGCGCCGCCTCGCTGCGCGAAGCCGCCTGACGTTCCCCGAGCATCGGATGAAGATCCTCTATCACCATCGCACCGCATCCAAGGACGGCCAGGCGGTCCATATCGAGGAAATGATCGGCTCGCTGCGCGCGCTCGGTCACGAGGTGCGCGTCGTCGCGCCGGGCGGCGAATCGGCGCCGGAAGAGAAGTCCAGGATGGGCGACGACGCCGGCTGGGTGCATCGCCTGCGCGCCAGGCTGCCCAAGTTCGTCTACGAGCTGCTGGAGCTGGCCTACTCGCTGGTGGCTTATCGCCGTCTAGCCGCCGCGGCGCGCGAGTTCCAGCCCGATCTGATCTATGAGCGCTACAACCTCTACCTGCTCAGCGGGCTGATGCTGAAGAAGCGGCTCGGTCTGCCGCTGCTGCTGGAGGTGAACGCGCCGCTGGTGGACGAGCGCGCCAGGTTTGGCGGTCTGGCGTTGCCGCGCGTCGCGCGCTGGGCCGAGGACACGGTCTGGCGCGGTGCCGATGCGGTGCTGCCGGTGACCCGGGTGCTGGGATCGATGATCGCCGCGCGCGGCGTGCCGCTGGAGCGCATGGCCGTGATCCCCAATGGCATCAACGAGGCGCACTTCGACGCCGCCCCCTCGCCCGGCGCGGCCAAGCGCGCGCTGGGCTGGGATGGCGCGCTGGTGCTGGGCTTCACCGGCTTCGTGCGCGACTGGCACGGCATGGACAAGGTGATCCGCTGGATGGCCACCGGCGCGGCGCCGGCGAACGCGCGGCTGCTGATCGTCGGCGACGGCCCCGAGCGCGCCAACCTGGAGCAGTTGGCCGCCGGGCTCGCGCTTGGCGAGCGGGTGCGTTTCACCGGCGTGGTCTCGCGCGACGAGGTGCCCGCCCATGTGGCCGCCTTCGACATCGCGCTGCAGCCCGCGGTGGTGGCCTACGCGTCGCCGCTCAAGCTCTTCGAGTACCTGGCGCTGGGCAAGGCCATCGTCGCGCCGAGCACGCCCAACATCGAGGAAGTGCTGGACGACGGCGTGAACGCGCTGCTCTTCGATCCCGCCGAGGCGGGCGCGCTGGAAGCGCGTCTGGCGCGTCTGGCGTCGGACGCCGCGCTGCGCGATCGATTGGGGCAGGGCGCCCGCGCCACCATCGGCCGGCTGCATCTGACCTGGCACGGCAATGCCGAGCGCGTGGTCGCGCTGGGCCAGTCGCTGCGCGCCGGGCGCGGCGTGAGCGGCGGCGCCAAGCCCAACGACGCGAGGGTCTGAGCGTGCTGAAGCTGCTGACTTTCTCGACGCTGTATCCGAGCGCGGTGATGCCCAGCCACGGCATCTTCGTGGAGACGCGCCTGCGCCACCTGGTGGCGTCGGGCCAGGCCGAATCGCGCGTGATCGCGCCGGTGCCCTGGTTCCCGCTCAAGGGCGAGCGATTCGGCGAGTACGGCCAGTTCGCCGCCACGCCGCCGCGCGAGTCGCGCAACGGCCTGGAGGTCGAGCATCCGCGCTTCATCCGACTGCCCAAGGTCGGCATGAGCAGCGCGCCCTACACGCTGGCCTGGACCTTCTTGCGAGCGGCGAAGCGGCTGCAGGCGCAGGGCTATGACTTCGACCTGATCGACGCACACTACTTCTATCCGGATGGCGTGGCCGCGGCCTTCGTGGCCAAGGCGCTGGGCAAGCCGCTGGTGATCACCGCGCGCGGCACCGACATCAACCTGATCCCGGCGTACGCCTTTCCGCGCAAGCTGATCCTGCGCGCGGCCGATCAGGCCGACGCGATGATCACCGTCTGCGAGGCGCTCAAGGATGAGCTGGTCGGGCTGGGCGCCGATGCCGCGAAGGTGACCGCGCTGCGCAATGGCGTGGACCTGACGCTCTTCCATCCCGCGGGCCGCGACGAGGCGCGCGCCGCGCTGCAACTCGCGCCGGGCCGCTTCACGCTCGCCTCGGTGGGGCACCTGATCGAGCGCAAGGGCCATGAGCTGGTCATCGGCGCGCTGGCCGAGCTGCCCGATGTCGACCTGCTGATCGCCGGTGCCGGCCCGGAGGAGGGCGCGCTGCGCCGGCTGGCGGAGTCGCTGGGCGTGACGGGGCGGGTGCGCTTCCTCGGCGCGCTGGCGCAGGCGCGCCTGCGCGAGGTCTATGCCGGCGTGGATGCGCTGGTCCTGGCCTCGAGCCGCGAGGGCTGGGCCAACGTGCTGCTGGAGGCGATGGCCTGCGGCACGCCGGTGGCGGCCTCAAACGTCTGGGGCACGCCGGAAGTCGTCGCGCGCCCGGAGGCCGGCGAGCTGATGCCCGAGCGCAGCGCGGCCGGCGTGGCCGAGGCGGTGCGCCGGCTGCGCGCGGCGCCGCGCGACCGCGCCGCGACGCGCCGCTATGCCGAGCAGTTCAGTTGGGACGCGACCACGCAGGGCCAGCTCGCGCTCTTCCACCGCATCCTGGCCGCGCGGCGGTCGCCGGAGCTGCGTCATGCGTGACCTCCTCATCCTGGGCCTGTTCCTGGCCCTGATCTACAAGACCTTCAAGGACCCGATGTGGGGCGTGCTGGGCTGGGTCTGGATGGGGGTGATGAACCCGCACCGGCTGGCCTATGGCTTCGCGCATGACGCGCCGTGGTCGATGGTGATCGCGCTGGCGCTGTTCATGAGCCTGCTGCTGCACCGGGACAAGCTGGTGCGGTTCCCGGTCAACGCGGTGACCGTGCTGCTGGCCATCTGGATCCTGTGGATCGGCGTGTCGCCCTTGCTGTTCTCGTTCTATCCCGACAAGGAGATGCACTACTACTCGCGCGCCTTCAAGGTGCTGCTGATGGTGCTGGTCTCCCTGCTGGTGGTGCAGCGTCGGCGCGACCTGGACCTGCTGGTGCTGGTGCTGGTGATCTCGATCGGCTATTACGGGATCAAGGGCGGCGTGTTCACCGTGCTGTCGGGCGGCAGCGCGCGGGTCTGGGGGCCGGAGGGCTCGTTCATCGAGGACAACAACTCGCTGGCGCTGGCCACCATCATGACGGTGCCGCTGATCCGCTACCTGCAGTTGCAGGCGGACAAGCGCTGGCAGCGCTACCTGGCGGTGGTGGCGATGGTGCTGTGCATGGCCTCGGCGGTGGGCTCGCAGTCGCGCGGCGCCTTCCTGGCGATCGTGGCGATGTCCTTTTTCATGTGGATGAAGAGCCGCAACAAGCTGCCGCTGGCGCTGGTGGTGCTGGTGGCGCTGCCGCTGATCTTCGTGTTCATGCCGGACAGCTGGACCGAGCGCATGAACACGATCAAGACCTACGACCAGGACGCGTCGGCGCTGGGCCGCATCAATGCGTGGCAGACGGCGTGGCGGATGGCGCTGGACCTGTTCCCGTTCGGCGGCGGCTTCACGGTGGCGGGGCCGGCGGCCTTCGCCAAGTACGCGCCCGATCCGTCGATCCCGCTGACCGCGCACAGCATCTACTTCCAGGCGCTGGGCGAGCACGGCTTCATGGGGCTGTTCCTGTTCGTGGGCATCTTCGCGATGACCTGGCGATTGGCCAGCGCCACGATCAAGGCCAGCAAGGGCGCGGCGGACCTGCAATGGGCGCGCGACCTGTCGGCGATGTGCCAGGTGGGGCTGATCGGCTATGCGACCGGCGGGGCCTTCCTGAGTCTGGTGTATTTCGACCTGCCGTACTACCTGGTGCTGATCGTGGTGGTGCTGAACCGCGTCGTCGCCGCGGCGATGGCGGAGCGCCAGCAGGCCGCGATCGCCTCGGGCCAGGCGCCGCGCGACGTGCACTCGCCGTACTGGGAGGGCGCGTGATGCTGGCTTCGCTGAGCCTGCTGGGCTGGCCGCGCGGGGAGCCCGCGCTGAGCATCCTGATCTACCACCGCGTGCTGCCGTCGCCCGACCCGCTGCGTCCGGGCGAGATCGACGCCGCGCTGTTCGAGGCGCAGGTCGCGTTCCTCACGAAGCACTTCGAGCTGATGACGGTGAGCGACGCCGCGGCCGCGCTGCGCGAGCGCCGGCTGCCGCGGCGCGCGGCCTGCATCACCTTCGACGATGGCTACGCGGACAACTGGACGGTGGCGCATCCGATCCTGGCGCGGCACGGCGCGCGCGCGACGGTATTCGTCGCGACGGGCTACCTGAACGGCGGCCGCATGTTCAGCGACACGGTGATCGAGTTCGTGCGGCTGGCGCCGGGGCCGGTGCTGGATCTCTCGGCGGCGGGCATGGGCGTGCATCCGGCCGGAACGGTGGAGGAGCGCTTGAAGGCGGTGACCGCGCTGCAGGTGCAGCTGAAGTATTTGGGGCCGGACGAACGCGAGGCGCAGCTGCGGCGCATGCTGGCGGCGCAGCCGGTCGGCGCGATGCCGGATGACCTGATGCTCACCGATGCGCAGCTGCGGCAGCTGGCCGACGCGGGTCACGAGATCGGCGGCCACACCGTCGACCACACCGTGCTGACGACGCTGACGCCGGAGGGCGCGCGCGCGCAGGTGGCGCAGGGCAGGGACCGGTTGCAGGCGCTGCTGGGCCGGCCGGTGCGCAGCTTCGCCTATCCGAACGGACGGCCGGTGCGCGACTACGACGCGGGCCATGCGGCGATGTTGCGCGAACTGGGTTTCGAGGCGGCGGTCAGCACGGCCGCTGGCGTGGCGCGTCCGGGCACCGACCCGTTCCAGCTGCCGCGCTACACGCCGTGGGGGGCGTCGGTGACGATGTTCGCGGCCAGGATGATGCGCAACGCGCGCATGGGTGGGCCGGCAGCGGTTGTCTGACGGCAAGTCATCCCCCAAAAGATAGTTCGCCATTTCGTCGGCAACGCGCAACGACTGACCCCGTTTCAGCACGGTCGTTCGTTTTTGGAGTCGTCCAGCGGGCGAAGAATCTGTGGCCTGGAGGTGTTCCATGCCGCAAGTTCAAGAGTTTTCGCAGCGCTCGCCGAGCGGGGCTGCGCACCTGTTCCATCGCCCCGCGCTCGCGTCGTCGATGGCCGCTCAGCTGATGTCCGAGAGCTTCAAGTCAGGGCTGTTCCTGACGGGACCGCGCCGTACCGGCAAGACGACCTTCGTTCGCGGGGAACTGGCCGCCGCGCTGAGGGACGAGCACGGCGCCTTCGTCCTCTACGTGGATCTGTGGGATGACCAGAAGCTGGATCCCGGCGTCGCGATCTATCGCGCAGTGGGGATGGCGCTCGACGCCTTCGACGGCTGGGGTGTCCGTCTGGCCCGCCGCATCGGCCTGAAGGGATTCCGGCTCTGCGGCGTCGAGATCAGCCTGGAGCGGATCAACGCGGGGCAGGTGGAGTCGCTCACGACCTCGCTGCAGAACTTGACCCGGGTGACCGGCAAGCGCGTCGTGCTGCTGCTGGACGAGGCGCATCGCTGTCAGACGACGGAACTCGGGCGGGTGGCGCTGCATGGCCTGAAGGCAGCGCGCGATGCCTTGCTGCTGACGCCCGGTCCCGGCTTCCGCTTCCTGGCCACGGGCTCGCACGCGCACAAGCTCGAGCACATGGTGCGCGAGAAGCGCGAGCCCTTCCTCTGCGCAAGGACGCGGTCCCTGCCGGTGATGGGGGAGGACTTCCTCCACTGGCAACGCGGGCTCTGGGAGCACGGCGAGCGCCCGAGCCTGGCGGTGATGGGCGCGTCGTTCGATCGGCTGTTCCACCGCGTGGAGGACTTCATCGAGGTCTGCAACAGCGTGCGCGCGATCGCGGCGATCGACGCGGGGGAGGCGGAGCGGATGCTGGTCGAGCAGGTGGACCGGTGGCTGGCGAACGAGAAGAAGGTCTTCGCCGAGAAGCTCATCGCGGCCGGTCCGCTGGCCACGGCCTTTCTCCATCTCAAGGCCGAGCGGGGCCCTCAATTCGCTCCCCATTTCTCGGGCTCCCACGAACGGGTGATGCAGCTGCTGTCGCTGATGGGCGAGACGGCGATGCAGCCCGACTTCAGCATGCAGGGCGTGGAGGCGACGCTGGCCCGGCTCGAGCAGCTCGAGCTGCTGTGGCATTGCCGGATCTACGTGATCGAGGACGCCCGCCACGTCGACTGGCTGCTGGAGATGGAACTGTCGACCTTGTTCGCCACCGATCGACGCGCCGTGAAGGCGGCGTGAGGCCGGTCGCTGGAGGGTATTCATGCTGCAGCTTGTCCAACGCGTTGTCGCCCGCTTCATGGGCCGATCCGGCCCCGTCTCCGAGCAGCGGTGCCAATCCGCTGGCCGGATCTTTCGCTCAATGGCCGCGATCACGTGATGTTCCGTTTCCTGGCCACAGGCTCTCACAACGAGAAGATCGAATGCCTGGTCAGCGACAAGCATCAGGCGTTCTATCTGGCACCGCTGGAGGTGCTGCCAACGCTCGGCGACGACGACTATCTGTCCTGGGCGCGCCGCAACCACGGCCCGCCATTCGAGCCGGTATTGACGGTGATGGCCCGGGCCTTCGAGATCTGTCTGCGGCGTCCCGAGGCCTTCCACAAGGCATGCCGCGGCGTGGCCGCGATGGGACCGCAGAGTGGCGAGATGCAGGAGCAGATGCTCTTGTGTCTGGCGCGCGGGCAGATCGATCTGGAGAAGCGCATGCTGTTTGTCCGCCTTCAGCGGCTCAGGCCCCTGGAGCAGGCCGTGCTGCGCCTGCTCGCGGAGGACGGCGTTGATTTCACGCCGATGTTCCCCGACGCGAGGCGCCGCCTGAAAGCCATGTTGTCGGTCCTGCCGGACGACCAGCGGCCACAGCTGACGGACGACACCATCCTGGAGGCGCTGGATCGGCTCTGCGAGGCGAAACTCGTGTGGTGCGGCGATGGATCGTATGCGTTGGAAGAGAGCCAGTTCGCGAGGTGGCTGCTCGAGCGGCCGCCTGTCGAGGTGACGCGGTCTGCTTCACAGGATGCGCAGCACGACGCCCTTTCAGGTGCCGGATGCGATGAGGCTGCGGCCTGAAAAGACAAGGTGTCCCATGCTGCAAGTCATTCGTCATCTGCTTGACCGCATTCGCGGCGCTGCCCGTCCTGAGAGCCGCGAGATCGTCCACAGCGACGAGAAGATCTTTCACAGGCCGGCGCTCGCCAGGGAGATGGCCGCGGACCTGATGTCCCGCAGCCATGCGTCCGGCATGTTCCTGACCGCGCCGCGGCGCACCGGGAAGACGACCTTCCTCCGCTACGACCTGATTCCCACCCTCGAACGCGAGCGCAAGGCGCTCGTGCTGTACGCCGACCTCTGGGAGCGTCGCGCCGAGGATCCCGGTGCAGTCATTGTCGGACTCGTCGAGGACGCCCTGAATAGGGAGGAAGGGTGGACCTCGCTCTCGCCGCTGCGCCGCTTGAGCCTGTCGCGCCTGAAGGCGCCGGGCGTCGAGGTCGAGCTCGCGAAGGCCGACGCCTCGCGGCTGCCGTCGCTGCGAGAGAACCTGGAGCGCTTGTCCGACCTGACGCGCCGCACCGTGGTGCTGATCGTCGATGAGGCTCAGCATGCGCAGACCACGCAGTTCGGGCGAGACGTCCTGTTCATGCTGAAGTCCGCCCGCGACCATCTGAGCATCTGTGAGCGACTGATGTTCCGGCTGGTGATGACCGGTTCGCACCACGCGAAGATCGAGCGAATGATCCGCTACAAGCACGAGGCGTTCTATTGCGCGTCGCTCAAGGTCATGCCCACGCTGGGGGAAGCGGACTACCTCGCCTGGGAACGGGCGGTGCATGGCCCTGCCTTTCGTCCGTCGCTGGCGGCGATGAGTCATGCTTTCGAGGTTTGCTTCCAACGTCCCGAGGTGTTCCACATCGCTTGTTGCCGGGCCGCGTCACAAGCGCTTCGTGATCCTCAGGAGCAGGAGAGCGCGCTGAGCCAGGCTGCACGGGAGCTCATCGAGATCGAGAAACACGAGTTCCTGACGCGGGTGATGGAGCTCGATGCGCTGGACCAGGTCGTGCTGCGGCAACTTGCGGGCACGGGGACACGCTTTGCGCCCTACATGCCGGAGACGGAGCGGCGATTGGTTCAGTTGATGGCTGACATGCACGGAGCGCCGACGCGCGACACATCGCCCGCCGCTATTCGCGCCGCGCTGGGCCGGCTGCGCGAGGCCAACCTCGTGTGGTGCGGCGATGGGCCGCACGTCTTGGAGGAAAGCCTGTCGGCCGCGTGGCTGAAAGAGCTCGGTCCCGACCCGTCCGCGCCCGATCATCTGGACGGCTGCTCTCCTGCGCGGCCCGCGCCGGCCCCGATCACCAGGGCATCGTGAACGTCTTGGTGTTGCTGAAGGACTTCATCGCCTCCTGGACCCCCTCCTTGTGACCCAGGCCCGAGTCCTTGATGCCGCCGAACGGCGTCAGTTCGATGCGATAGCCCGGCACCTCCCACACATTGACGGTGCCGACCTGCAGCTCCTGCGCGAAGCGGATCGCGTCGTCCATCCGGTTCGTGCACACGCCCGAGGACAGGCCGAAGGCCGTCCCGTTGGACAGCGCGATCGCCTCGTCGATGGTCTTGAAGCCCAGGATCGGCGACACCGGCCCGAAGGTCTCCGAGCGCACGACGGTCATCTCCGGCCGCACGTTTTCCAGCACCGTCGGCGCATAGAGCGCGCCCTCGCGCCGATGCCCCGCCAGCACGCGCGCGCCCTGCGACACGGCCTCGGCCACGACCCGCTCGAGCTGCATCGCCGCCGCCTCGTCGATCACCGTGCCCATCTGGTTGCGCTCATCCATCGGATCGCCGTGGCGCCAGGCCAGCGTCTTTTCGACCACCAGCTGCGTGAAGCGCTCCTTCACCGCCTCGTGCACCAGCATCCGCTTGACCGCCGTGCAGCGCTGTCCCGAATTCTTATAGGAGCCCTGCACCGCGAGCTCACTGGCACGCTCCAGGTCGGCGTCGTCCATGACGATCAGCGGATCGTTGCCGCCCAGCTCCAGCACCGTGCGCCGGTAGCCGGCCTTGCTCGCGATGGCCTTGCCGATCGACACGCCGCCGGTGAAGGTGATGAGATCGACATGCGGGTTCATCACCAGCTCATTGGCGATCTCCCGCGGATCGCCGGTCAGCACCTGCAGCATCTCTCGTGGCAGGCCGGCCTCGTAGAGCAGCTCGGCGAAGAAGTAGGCCGACAGCGGCACCTTTTCCGACGGCTTGAGCACCATGCGGTTGTTGGTCGCGATGCTGGGCACCACCTTGTGCGCCACCTGGTTCATCGGATGGTTGAACGGCGTGATCGCGGTGATCACGCCCTGCAGCGGCTCGCGCAGCGTGATCACCTTGCGGCGCTTGCCATGCGGCGTGAGGTCGCAGGAGAACACCTGTCCGTCGTCGCGCAGCGCCTCGGTGGCGCCGAAGCCCAGCACGTCGATGACGCGGCCGATCTCGTAGCGGCTGTCGCGTTTGGACAGCCCCGACTCCATCGTGATCAGGTCGGAGGCGGTCTCGGCGCGCGCGCGCAGCAACGCAGCGGCGCCGTTGAGGATCTGCGCCCGCGCATGCCGCGACAGCGTAGGCCGGTAGCCGTGCGCGATCGTCATCGCGCGGCGCACGTGGTCGACGGTGGCCATCGCGACCTGGCCCACCTGCTGCCCGGTGTAGGGACTGCGCACGGCCAGGTGGCGGTCGGTGTGCAGGATCTCGTCGCCCAGGCGCAGGCCTTCGTCGATCATGGGCGGCGCCGTCCAGGACCGCAGGTGCTTGGTCGTGCTCATGCGATCTCCTCCGCGGTGTCGGCACTGGCGCCGATGAAGTTGAGCCCGCGCGCGCCGGTCAGCGCGCGGGCGATCAGGTCCTGCGCCTCCCGGTCGTCCAGCCCGTAGGAGGCGAAGCGCGTCGGCACGCCCAGGCCTTCCAGGAAAGCGGCCAGCCGCTGAGGCGCATCCGCCAGCGGCTGGCCCAGCGCCCGCCCCAGCACCGCATCGCGCTCGGCCGAGCGGCCCAGCGCCATGCGCAGCACCAGCGGCAGCGGGAAGGCGCAGGCGATGCCGTGCGGCAGGCCCAGCCGCAGCGTCATCTCATAGGAGATGGCGTGCGCCAGCGCGGTCCGCGTGTTGGAGAAGGCCATGCCGGCCTTCAGCGCCGCCAGCGCCATGCGCGCGCGCAGTTCGCGACTGACGGGACGGCGCATCAGCGCGGGCAGCGTCGAGAGGATCTCCCGGGCGGCCGACACCGCGTAGGTGTCCGACAGCGGGTTGGCGTTGCGGTTCCAGATCGCCTCCAGCGCATGGGACAGCGCGTCCAGTCCGCTCTGCAGCGTCACCGACGGCGGCAGCGATTGCATCAGCAGCGGATCGATCAGCGCGATCTCGGGCCAGGTCGCGCGCAAATGCAGCGAGTGCTTGCGCTGCTGCTCGCGGTCCCAGATCGTCGCCCAGGGCGTGACCTCGCTGCCGGTGCCGGACGTCGTCGGCACGGCGATCAGCGCCTTGGCCGCATGCGGCTCGAACGGCTCGCCGCGTTGCAGCAGCGCGATCAGTTCGTCGAAGCGGCCGCTGGCCGTGCCCACCATCAGCGCCTTGGCGGTGTCGATGGCGCTCCCGCCGCCCAGCGCCACAATCGCGGCTGTGTCGCGGTGCTCGCGCCAGAAGCGCTCGTGCTGGCCGCGCAGCTCGGCCACGTCGGGATTGGGGCGCACGTCGTCGATGACGCCGGCCAGCCGGTCGCCCAGCAGCTCGCGCACCTGGCTGACCAGCCCCAGCGAGGCCGCCTCCGGGAAGGTCACCAGCACGGCGCGGCGCCGGCCCAGCAGCGCGGGCAGGGACAACAGGGCCCCCTCCCCGTAGACGCTGCGCACGGGGTTGAAGTACTCGTGGATCATGGAAGGCCTCTAGGCGGGTTGGGCGTGGTTGAGCGCCAGATCGAACACGTCGAAGTTGCGCAGCCGGCGGTCCGGGTCCAGCCCGCTCAGGCGGCGGTTGAACAGCAGCGGCACGAGCTGCTCGGAGAGCCCGCCGTGCGAGCGCAGCGGCACTGTCAGTCCGCTCAGGTCGTGGCGGTCGGCGCGCGTGCCGAGGACCGTCAGGTGGTCCGCGATGACGACCAGGTCGCCGATCCGGTCCGGTGGCAGCTCGAAGCGCTCGGCGGCCGTCTCGCGGTCCAGCACGCACTCGACGCCGGGCAGGCTCCTCAGCCGCTCGCTCGCGCGGGCCAGCGCGGCCGGCGGCGCGTAAACCGTGGCGAAGGAGCCCAGCGCGCCGTGATGCACGACGTAGGGATCGGTGATGGGCAGGATCACCCGCGCGAGGCCCACGCCCAGCGTGTCGTCCAGCATCTGCTGCAGGAACAGCACCCGCGGCCGGCCGGCGGCGTCGGTCTTGGCGCTCATGCCGTGGTCCGCGGTCAGCGCGATCACCGCGCCCATCGCGTCCAGCCGCGCCAGGTGGCGGTCCATCATCGCGTAGAAGGCGTTGGCTTCCGGCGCGCCGGGCGCGCACTTGTGCTGGATGTAGTCGGTGGTGGAGAGGTAGGTGAGGTCGGGACGATGCGTCTCCATCAGCCGCACGCCGGCGGCGAAGACGAACGCGCTGAGCGCGACGCTGTAGACCGGGGGAACCGGCAGCCCCACCAGCTCGGGCACGCGGTCGATGCCGGCGCTGTCCAGCGTCGCCTCCGCGGCCTTCTCGGCGGAGAAGCAGATGCCGTCCAGCCCGTGGCCCAGCAGCGCGCGCAGCTTGTCCTTGGCGGTGACCACGGCGACGCGGGCGCCGCTGGCGGCGAAGCGCGCCAGCAGCGTCGGGGCGCGCAGATAGGCCGGGTCGTTCATCATGACTTCCTCGCCGCGCGCGGCGTCGAGGAAGTAGTTGCCGCAGATCCCGTGCACGGACGGCGGCACGCCGGTGACGATCGACAGGTTGTTCGGGTTGGTGAAACTGGGCACCACGCACTCGCCGATCAGCGAGGTGCCCCGTTCATGCAGGCGCGCCAGCCAGGGCGCCACGCCGGCCTGGATCGCATGGGTCAGGTAATCCGGCTCGCAGCCGTCCACGCACACCACCACGGTGGGCGCGCGGGGCCGCGCATAGCGGCGGCCATTGACCTGAACCGCCTCGTCGATCGTGTTCATCAATGGGCTCCTTGCTGGATCCAGGCGCGCAGCCGGGTGGACATCTGGTCGGCGGCCATGACCATCACGATGATCACGACGATGCAAGTGGCGGTGTCCTGGTACTGGAACAGCTTCATGCTGCCCACCAGTTCGAAGCCGATGCCGCCGGCGCCGACCATGCCCAGCACCGTGGCCTGGCGCAGGTTGGTCTCGAAGCGGTAGAGCACCACCGCGATCCAGGCCGTGACGACCTGCGGCAGCACGCCGAAGATGATGGTCTGGATGGGCCCGGCGCCGGTCGCGCGCAGCGCCTCGATCGGGCCCTGGTCGATCTCCTCGATCGATTCGGCGAAGAACTTGCCCAGCATGCCGGCGCCGTGCACCGCCAGGGCCAGCACGCCGGGGAAGGGCCCCAGGCCGACGGCGGCCACGAAAATCAGCGCCAGGATGATCTCGTTGATGCCGCGCGTGACGTTGAACACCTGCCGCATCGCATGGAAGACCAGCGTGCTGGGCGCCAGGTTGCGCGCCGCCAGGAAGCACACCGGCACCGCCAGCAGCACGGCGAACAGCGTGCCCCAGATCGCGATCTGGATCGTCTCCAGCGCGGGCTGGACCAGCTTCTCGAGGAAGCCCCAATGGGGCGGGACCATGCGCGCGAGGAAGTCGCCGATCCACGGCAGCCCCTTGATCAGCTCGCCGAAGCTGACCTGCGCACCGCGCGCGGCCCATTGCAGCAGCGCCAGGAAGGCCGCGCCGGCCAGCAGTCGCGGCCACCAGCCGTGCCGGCCCGAGGGCCGGCCCAGCAGCAGCGTGTAGGCACCGAGTCTCATGCTTCCTCCAGCGTCAGGCTGTGCGGGGGCGTGGCCGGCCGGGCGCGCGGGGCGCCGCCACAGGCGGCGTCGTCCTCCAAGCCGGGATAGATACGGCGCAGCACGTCGGCGCTCAGGCCGTCCGGGCCGCCGTCGAAGACGATGCGGCCGCCGGCGACGCCCACGATGCGTTCGCCGAATTCGCGCGCGTAGTCGATCTGGTGCAGGTTGCACACCACCGAGATGCCCAGTTCGCGGCTGGCCTGCTTCAGGTAGGTCAGCACCGTGCGCGAGGTTTTCGGATCGAGGCTGGCCACCGGCTCGTCGGCCAGGATGACGCGCGGCTGCTGCGCCAGCGCGCGGGCGATGCCCACGCGCTGCTTCTGGCCGCCCGAGAGCGTGTCGGTGCGCAGGTCCGCCTTGCCGTCCAGCTCCACGCGGCGCAGGCACTCCATGGCGATCTCGATGTCCTGGCGCGGGAAGATCTGCAGCCACGACAGCGGCGCCGGCATCGTGCCCAGGCGGCCGGTGAGCACGTTCTTGCGCACCGACAGCCGCGGCACCACGTTGTAGTGCTGGAAGATCATCGCCACTTTGCGCCGCACGCGCCGCAGGCTGGCGCCGCCCGCGTCCACGCGCGAGCCGTCGACGTGGATCTCGCCCTCGGTGGGCGCGCACAGCCGGTTGATGCAGCGCAGCAGGGTGGACTTGCCGGCGCCCGAGGGGCCCAGCACGACCAGGAATTCGCCGGGCGCCACGTCCAGGTCGATGCCGCGAAGGGCCTCGACATCGCCATAGCGCTTGGTCAGACCTCGGATCTTGATCACTTCATGCCCCTCAGGTCGAGCTTCAGGACGCGCGCCGTCTCGCGGATGACGTCATAGGCGGCGTCGTTGGTCGGATGGAAGCCGTTGAGCAGTCCCTGGTCCGACCATGGGATGTCCTTGACCTCGAGGAAGGCCGCCTGCACGCGCTTCTTGAGCTGCGGATCCAGGTCCTTGCGCCATACCGTCGGCGATTCGGGAATGGGGTCGGACTTCCACACCACCACCAGGTCCTCGCGCCGGGCCTGGCCCTTGGCGATCGCGCTGTCCAGGATGCGGTCGGCGATCGCGACCGCGTCGATCTTGCGGTTCTGCACCGCCACCGCGTTCGAGTCATGCGAGCCCGAGAAGATCACGCGCCCGAACGCCTTGTCCGGATCGAAGCCCGCCTTCAGCAGGCCCGCCTTGGGGAACAGGTGGCCCGAGGTCGAGGTCGGATCGACGAAGGCGAAGCTGCGTCCCTTCAGGTCGGCCAGCGTGCGGATGCCGCTGTCCTTGTGGGCCACGATCAGCGAGTGGTAGTTCGTGCGTCCGGCCTTCTTGGTCTCCGCGACGGCGAAGGCCTCGATGTTGGCGACGCTCGCGCCCAGCACGTAGGAGAAGGGGCCGAGGTAGGCCACATCCAGGCGGCGCGAGCGCAGCGCCTCGATGACGCCGTTGTAGTCGGCCGCCACGAAGGGCTTGACGGGCATGCCCAGCGAGCGCGACAGCATGTCCATCATCGCCTGGCTGTTGGCGATCATGGCGCGCGAGTCCTCGGAGGGGATCAGGCCGACGGTCAGCGCGCCGTCGGCGGCGCGCGCGCCTCCCGCATGGCTGAGCAGGGCCGGCGCCATCAGGGCCGGGGCGGTCGCGAGCAGATGTCTCCGAGTGATCGGCATGGCGGTCTCCAGTGGCTTTTGTTGTCGCGATTCCCCGGGTCTGCGAGGTGTCCGGATCGATCGCGTGCTGCTACTGTGCGGCCAGCGCAGGCATTGGACCAATTCAAGTTTTCGGCCCGCTGCATTCACTGCCTCTATGCATCGCCAGGGAAAACCAGCAGAGGACGGGCATCCGCCGCCAGGCCGACCCCTCCCGGCCGACGAGGGGTCGCCCATGCGTCTCACCCAGCTCCGCTCCTTCCATGCCGTGGCCGCCACGGGCAGCTTCACCCGCGCCGCCGAGCGGCTGCATGTCAGCCAACCCACCGTGACGACGCAGGTCGCGCAGCTGGAGGCGCTCTACCGCGTGGAGCTGTTCCACCGCGGCGGCCGGCAGGTGCGGCTGACGGGGCTGGGCGAGCGGCTGCTGCAGCTGTCGCGCCAGATCTTCGGCATGGAGGCCGAGGCGGTGCAGCTGCTGCGCGATGAAGGCGAGCTGCGCTCCGGCCATCTGCGCGTGGCGGCAGTGGGGCCGCACCACGTCACCCGCATGCTGATGGCCTTCCATCAGCGGCATCCGGGCGTGAGCGTGTCGGTCAGCACGGGCAACTCGCAGGACGTGCTGGACCGGCTGCTGGCCTACGAGGCCGATGTCGGCGTGCTGGCGCAGGCGTCACGGGACCGGCGCTTCGCGGCCGTGCCCTACAGCGAGCATCCGGTGCTGATCTGCTGCAATGGCGCGCATCGTTTCGCGCGCCGGCGATCCATCGGCATCGCCGAGCTGCGCCACGAGAAGCTGCTGATGCGGGAGCAGGGATCGACGACGCGCCTGGCGCTGGAGACCGCGCTGCAGGCGGCCGGCGTGGCGCCGGACGTCGTGATGGAGATCGCCAGCCGCGAGATCATCCGCGAGGCCGTGATGCTGGGCGCCGGCGTGGCGGCCGTCTCGGCGGTGGAGTTCGTGCCTGGCCGCGGCCTGCACGCGGTGTCCATCAGCGATGCCCGCGTGCGGACCTGCGCGCACCTGGTGTGCCTGGCCGAGCGGCGCGACATCGGCATGGTGCGCGTGTTCATGGACCTGTCGGAGGCGGCGCAGGCGCCGGCATGCCGCGCGGAGCGGGCGCCGGATCAGGTGCCCGATCAGGTGCCCGATCCGGCTCCGTGAACGCGCGAACTCAGACCCGGTAGTTGGGCCGCCGTCCGCGGAGCCACTGCTCCATCATCATCAGGATCCACACCATCTCGCCGTAGTAGCCGGGGTGTTCGGGCAGGCGCTGCTTGAGCAGGCTCTGGATGAACTCGGGCCGCACGATGCCGCGCGTGGACAGGCTGCCCAGCGAATCCGCCGCCAGCGCGCGCAGGCCGTCGTCGCGCGTGGCCCAGACGCCGAAGGGCAGGCCGAAGCCCTGCTTCTTCTTGACGATGATCTCCTCGGGCAGGAAGCCGCGCAGCGCCTCCTTGAAGAACCAGCGCAGCTTCAGCCCCTTGAGCTTGTAATCCGCCGGCAGCCTCTGGGAGAAGGCCAGCAGCTCGTCGTCCAGCATCGGGAAGCCGACCGAGGTGCCCGCCAACTGCGTCGTGCCCACGACCTTGGGCAGGTCGGTGTCGGCCAGCGTGTAGCGCCAGTCGAAGGCCAGCATCCGGTCCACCAGCGTGCCGCTCTTCACCGCGTTCCAGACCTGGCGCTGCTGCTTCTGCGGCCCCATCGGATCGACGCGGCGCAGGAAGTCCGTCTCCAGCACGTCCGCCATGCCCAGCCGCGTCAGCAGGTTGTAGCTCTGCAGCCGGTCCGGCATCGGCACGCGCGCCTGATCGATGTAGCTCGCGCCCTTCTTCAGCAGCGGCAGCCGGCCGATCGGCGAGCCCAGCACCGGCTGCAGCACCAGGTCCCGTAGCGGTCCCGGCACCTTGCCGTACCAGGAGAACACCGTCTGCTTCGCGTAGCGCGTGTTGCCGCCGAACAGCTCGTCGCCGCCGTCGCCGGCCAGCAGGTGGCGCACGCCGTTGTCGTGGGCGCGGCGCGCGCAGTAGTAGGCCGGCAGCGCCGAGCTGTTGCCAAAGGGCTGGTCGTAGTGCGTCGCGACCTTGGCGATGCCGTCGACCAGGTCCTTGGGCGTCACGTAGTACTCGTGATGACGGCAGCCGAAGTGCTTGGCGGCGATGCGCGCGAAGGCCATCTCGTCGTAGCCCTCGGCCTCGAAGCCGATCGAGTAGGTGTCCGCGCCGCGGCCCGCGACGCGGCTCAGCATGCCCGCCACGGTCGAGCTGTCGGTGCCGCCGCTCAGGAAGCAGGCCGCGTCCGGCGCCTGCATCTGGCGCGCCACCGCGCGCTCCAGCATCTGCTGGAACTCGGCCTTGAGTTCATCGAGCCGCGGCGCCGGATCGGCGCGGAACCCGGGCGTCCAGTAGGGCAGCACGCGCAGCTCGCCGCGCTCGAAGATCGCCACATGCCCCGGCGGCAGCCGGAAGATGTTGCGGAACACCGTCCGCGGCGAGGGGATCACATGGAAGTAGAGGTAGTCGAACAGCGCCTGCGGATCGAGGTCGGCATCGTCGCCGGCGAGCTCGTCCGCCCGCGTGGCGAAGCGCAACTCATGGCCGACGATGCGGTAGCACAGCGGCTCGATGCCGAAACGGTCCGTCGCCAGCACCGTGCGCCCGCCGGGCTGCGCCCAGGCCACCGAGAAGCGTCCGCCGACCTGGGACAGGCCGGGCGCCGGATCGGCCGCCGCCAGCAGCGTGCGCCAGGCGTCGTCGCGCTGGGACTCGAGGGCGTCGATGCCCAGGCCGGGCAGGCTCGGATGCCCGGTGGACAGGAAGGTGGCGGTGCGGGTCATGGTGCGCGGTCTTCTGAGGGCCGGGTCGAAGGAACGGGTGGCAACCAGTGCGGCCCGCGCGTCAGGCAGGCCTGGCGGTGCCGGCGGATGCGCGGCACTTCCGGAATGACGCGCAGGACGGCCCCCCAGCCGGCCAGCGCCTCCACCCAGTTGAAATAGACGAACAGCTGCAGCGCGCCCTGCACGGTCTGCGAGGCGAGCGCGTACCAGAGGTTGCGGCCGAAGCGGCCTTGCGGCTTCTTGATGTCGTTGACCACGATCGAGCGCAGCCGCGAGGCGCGCTTGCGCAGCCGCTGCGCGGCCGGGATCGATGACGCCGGCGCATGGAAGCCGCGCAGGTGGCGGAAGCTCGCCGCCGGCACCAGCGCGATGCCGAAGCCGTGATGCCGCGCGCGGGCGCACAGGTCGTCGTCTTCGCAATAGAGGAAGAACAGCGGGTCGAAACCGCCGACCTGCTCCAGGAACTCGCGCGTCAGCAGCCAGGCCGCGGCCGGCAGCGCATGCGCGCGGTAGTGCGGCGCGATCGGATGCCCCATCACCGCGTCGGTCAGGTAGGCCGTCGCGTGCGGCGCGACGTAGTAGCGCAGGAACGTGGGATCCATCGAACGGCCCTCGCCATCGAGCTGTAGCGGGCACAGGATGCCCAGCGAGGGATCGGCGGCGGCCTCGCGCAGCAGATGCGCGATGGCATCCGGCGCCAGCACGGTGTCCTGGTTCAGGAGGAAGACCTGACGCGCGCCATCGGCCAGCGCGCGCGCGATGCCGATGTTGTTGGCGCGGCCGAAGCCCAGGTTCTGCGCTTGCGGCAGCAGCGTGACCTCGGGGAACTGGCCGGCGATCGCGCGCGTGTCGTCCGAGGACGCGTTGTCCACGACGATCACCCGCAGCGGCACGGTGCTTTCGCGCAGCGCGCGCAGGCAGTCCGCCATCCACGGCGCGCCGTTGAAGCTGACGATGACGCAGGCCACGTCGGGCCGGGACAGGGCGCTCATGGCGTGGCTCGCTTGCGCAGGTGGTGGAAGGCGCGCATCACTTCCTGCGCGAGCGGGTGCCGCAACGCCTGGGCCGCGATCAGCAGCCCGGCGATGCCGGCGCCGCCGGTCAGCATCAGGCCGATCAGCAGCGGCAACTGCGCGCGATGCGAGAGCTCGGCGGCCAGCGCCTGCGCCGCGATCGAACCGGCCGCGACCATCGCGCTCTTGAGGCTGGGGCCGAGCAGGGTGCGCGCCGTCGCGCCCAGCAGCGAGCGCATGTAGTGGACGTAGAGCGAGAGCGCCACCAGATGGCTCACGATCCACGAGCCGGCCAGCGCCTCCAGGCTGAAGCGCGACGCGATCAGCAGCACGATCAGATGGACCGGGCTGTAGATCAGGTTGATGCGCAGCCGCTTGGCGACATGGCCCGTCGCGTTGAGCAGATTGGGCCCCAGGCTGTAGAGGTAGGTGGGCATGATGGCCAGCGCCAGCAGCGTGCAGATCGGCGCGGCCGCATCCCATTGAGCTCCGAACAGCAGCCGCATGATGTCGCGCGACATCAGCGCGACGAAGCCGAAGAAGGGCCAGGCGATCGCCGTCATCATCGCCGTGCCCTGCGCGTAGAGCGCGGGCAGGTCGCCGCCCTGGCGGTGCTGGTCGGCGAAGGCGGGCGTGGCCACGCGCAGCACCGCCGAGGTGACGTTCGTGTAGAACATCTCCAGCAGCCCCAGCGCGCGGCTGAACAGCCCCACCGAGGTCAGCCCGAACACGCGCGCGATGATGAATTCATGGGCGTTGCGGGTGAAGGTCTCGATCAGGCGGCTGGTGACGAAGTAGGAGCCGTAGCCGAAGACCTGCTTCATGCCCTTCACGCCGGGCAGCAGCAGCGTGCCGGGTGGCCGCATCGCCAGCAGCAGCAGCGCCTGGAAACCGGTGTTGGCCACGCTGGCCCAGGCCAGGCTGCGGAAACCGAAGCCGTTCATCGCCAGCAGCACGCCGGTGCAGGCATGCACCATCGACGACGAGAACTGGATGATGAAGATCTTGCGGAACTCCATGTGCCGGTTCAGCAGCGCGAAGGCGGGCGAGGCGAACGGCAGGATCGCGAAGTTCAGCGCCAGGATGCCGATCACGTCGACGACGCCGGGCTCGCGCAGCGCCTGGGCCAATGGATGACGGGCGAGCAGCGCGAGCAGTCCCACCGACCAGCCGATCGCGATCGCGCCCGCGTAGGCGGCGCGCAGCTTGTCGTCGGTGAGTTCCTTCTCCTGGATCAGGTACTCGCTGATGCCGAAGTCGCGCAGCACCGTGGCCACGGTCACGAAGGCCGCGCACACGGAGTAGACGCCGATCTGGGCCGGCGTCAGCAGGCGCGCCAGCGCCATCGTCGAGGCGATGTTGACGATGAGGCTCGCGTAGCGCTCCGCGAAGGACCAGACCAAAGCCCCTCGCACTTTCCCGTTCATGCCGTCGCGCTCCCCGATCGCCGCGTCAGCTTCTCGCCGAGCACGCGGAAGGGCACGGCGGCGGCGTAGAGCAGGAAGGTCGGGTCGAAGCGCACGATGTCGCGCACCAGCTTGAGGTTGACCGCCTTGCCATGCCGCACGCGGTGCAGCAGGTCGCGTACGACGTCCTGTTGGAGCTTGCGGATGGTGCGCTGGTTGTTGCGATGCTGGCCGTCGGTCAGCCGGTAGAAGCGCGGCACCGAGGTCCAGACGAAGAGCTCGTTGCGCAGCCGGTGCAGCGAGCGCTCGGTGCCCCAGCCAGCGCTCTGGTAGATGTTGATGCCTTCGCCGTTGTTGCAGTCGACCTCGGTGGAGAAGCAGAAGGTCGCGCCGCCGGCCCCCAGGTCCATCCAGAAGAAGAAGTCCTGGCCGTTGAAGAACTCCTCGCGGAAGCGCAGCGCGGGGAAGCGGTCGAAGCGGTAGACCACCGTCGAGGTCTGGATCAGCCCGCCGCCGTCGCTCAGGATGTGCTCCAGCGGCGAGACACCGAGGTCGAAGCCCCGCGGCCGGGCGCAGACGGACGCATGCGGCTTGTCCAGCGTGCCGATGCGCTGGAAGTTGGTCTGCTCCGGATAGTTGAACGACCACCAGTCGGCGAAGTAGCCGTCGAAGCGCTCGCCCATCACGGCCAGCGCGTTGGCGAGGTGGTTGGGGCGCCACTCGTCGTCGGAGTCGAGGAAGGCGACATAGGCCGTGCCCGGCGGCACCAGGTCCAGCGCCTTGTTGCGCGCGGAGCCGGCGCCGCCGTTGGGCTTGCGGTGCACGGTCAGCTGCTCGCGCGGGAACTCGGGATGGGCGTCGATCTCGGCCTGCGCGGGCACCGGCGATTCGTCGTCGACGACGATGACGTGCAGCCGGTCGGCGATCGTCTGCGCGAAGGCCGAGGCCAGCGCCTTGGGCAGCAGCCCGGGCTGGCGCTGGAAATGCGGGATGACGACGGCGATCAGCGGGGCGGTGGCGCTCATTGGGGGGCTCCCTGGACATCGGCCCGCGCGGGGGCGGCGGGCGTGTCCGGCGGCGCCGGATCACCGGCGGAAGGCGTGGTGGAAAGCGTGGTGGACGGTGCTGCGGCAGGCGACGCGGAAGGCGAGGCGGCGGCGTCGCCGCCACGCAGCAGGCGCTTCAGCGCGGGGACCCAGCCCCAGCGGTACAGCGTCGCGTGATAGATCGGGCGGGCGTCAGCGGTCCAGCGCGTGTGCCACTCCATGACCTTGCCGTAGAACTCGATGCGGCGCAGCGGGCCGCCCGCCGCCGCGGCGTCGAAGAGCTGCTGGAACTGCACCTGACGCATCAAGGTCGACGGCGACACAGCCTTGTGGGCTTCGTCGTAGGCGGTCTTGAGGATCACGATCTTGCCGCCCGACTCGATACACAGGTCCATCGCGACGACGGCGTCGTCGAACCAGTACTGGTAGAGGCGGGCACGGCCGTCGCGCGCGAAGGCTTCCAGCATCGCGCGGTAGAACTCGTACTGCGGATGGCCCGGCGCGATCGCCGTGCCTTCCTGACCCTTCCAGCCGCTGGCCTCCAGGCGGCCGTAGTCCGTCAGCGCCTGGGCGACGTCCTCGGGATGAATGAGGCATTCGATGCGGGTGACGGTGCCCGCGCTGTCCAGCTTCTTCTGCTGCTTGCGCAGGTTCTGGCGCAGGTTCTTGCCGCGCGCTTCCCAGTAGCTGTCGAAGTCGCCGGCGAGGTCGACCCAGGCCGTGTCGATGTAGTCCTGGCCGCGCCAGCGCGGGCCGTCGGCGGCGCGCGGGTGGAAGAGGCTGTCCAGCTGCGTCAGCCCCAGCGCCAGCGCGGGGAAGGGCAGCGCCCGCAGCAGGCCCGCGGCGAGCGGCTCGAGCGGCTCGCCGGCGGGGCTGAGCCAGGCGCCCAGCGGCAGCTGCGAGGGCTGGAAGGTGGTCCATTGGCCGTTGCCGGCCGGCGCGACGATGGCCGCCGCGCGGGGCGCCTTCGGATCGCCCAGCAGCGCCAGCCGCTCGCGGCCGCTGCCGAACACCGACAGCAGCGGCGTGAGGAACGCGCTCTCCAGGAAGGGCAGGCCCGCGACCCGCGATTGCAGCGCGTCCCAGGCCGCCGCATGCGGCGCGAACGCGGCCGCGCCGTGCAGCGGGAACAGCGTCCAGGACAGGGAATTCAGGGGCGGCGGGGTCATGGACGGGCCTCGGCGGTGGGCATGTGGGGGGCGCAGGCTTCGTCGAGCACGCGCGCGAGCTCGCTCGTGCGGGCCTCGCGAGAGGCTTGAGCGACGACGCGCGGCGACGGCGCCGCGGCGCGGCCGTGGAGCAGGTCGCCCAGGAAGCGGTCGAAGGCGGCCGCGACGCCGGGGCCGTCCTCGAGCGCCGCGGCATGCGGCAGTCCGGCGCGGCGCATCAGCTGCGCGGTGTCGCCGGCCGGATCGGCCAGCGTCAGCACGGGCCGGCGCGCGCGCAGGTACTCGTAGGCCTTGGCGGGGATCTGGTCGTTGCAGTCGCGGGACTGCAGCAGCAGCAGGCCGTCGGCCTGCAGCATCTCGGCCAGCGCGTCGGCGTAGGGCAAGGTGGGCGCGATCTCGACCAGGTCCGTGATGCCGTGGCGCGCGGCCAGCTCGCCGACGAAACCGTCATGCGCGGTCGCGCGCAGCCGCAGCCGCAGCCGCGTGGCATCGACGCGGCCGTCGGCCTTCGCGGCGGCCAGCGCCTCGAACAGCCGCGCCGGGCTGCGCCAGTCGGGATAGATCACGCCGCTGTGCAGCAGCACGCGCGGTCCGCCGGCTGGCGCCGCAGGCCCGGCACCCAGGGCGCGCTCGGCCTGCTGGAACGCCTCCTCGCTGTAGCCGTTCTCGATCACGCGCAGCCGCTCGGCCGCGGCCGGGAAGCGGGCCGCGTAGAGCCGCGCGGCGCCGGGCGTCGTGAAGGTCAGGCGTGTCGCGCGCGAGAACACCTTGCGTTCGACCGCGGCGAAGCTGCGCCACAGCACCGGGTCGGCCGGATAGCCGTCATGCGCCATCGGATCGCGGAAGTCCGCGACCCAGGGCAGGCCGCTGAGCCGCGACAGCCAGTAGCCGATCAGGTGCGCGGTCGGGATCGGATAGGTGCTCCAGATCGCGTCGGGGCGGGTCTGGCGGATCAGTTGCAGTCCGGCCGGCACGGCGCCGAGCAGCCAGCTGTGCCAGCGGTCGGGGCGCGCCAGGAAGCCGGGATAGCGGCCGCCGATCGACAGATGCCGCGCGGCGTCCAGCGCGAAGGCGCGGCGCACCGGCAGCGCGGGCGGAATCTCGCCGACCAGGTCCTCGCCCGTCTGGGCGTGCACGCGCGGATCGGCGGTCAGGATGCTCGGCGACCAGCCCAGCGCCGGCAACTGCTGCGCGAAGCGCAGCGCGCGCTGCACGCCGCTGGTGCCCGCCATCGGCGGGAACTGGAAGGAGACCATGAGCACGCGCCGCATCGCCGGACTTTCAGCGCGCGGGCGCGATGTACAGGCGCTCGACCTGCTCGACGATGCGCCGCAGGTCGGCGTCGCTCAGGTCCTGATGGCAGGCCAGCTGCAGCACGTGGTGCGACCAGGACTTGCCGGCATCGCCGGGCAGCCCCGGCACGCCAGGCCACAGGCGGTCCCAGCGCGAGACCGGCACGCCGAGCTTGCGCATCTCCAGGTAGCCCGGATCGGGCGTGCGCACCCACAGCGGGAACACATAGGGCGCGCAGTCGGCCGGCAGCGCGGGCAGCAGCGCGTGCACGCCGTCGCGGCCGGCGAAGGCCTCGACGAAGAATGCGTAGTTGCGGCGCCGCGCCTCGACGATGCGCCGGCGCGGCACCCGCGTGGAGATCCAGCCGCTGGCGCGCGTCAGCGCGCGGTGCGATTGGGAGCGGTCGATCAGCGCCATGTTGGCGTCGATCTCGTCGGCCTCGTCGAGTTCGCCGTAGCGGCTCGGGGCGGCGGGCTTGCCGGCCGGGCCGCGCAGCATCGCGCGCAGCCCGCTCTTGAGCGCGAACGCGCCGCGGATCAGCCCGTTCAGACCGGTGAGCCGGTCGTGGCTGGCGCCCATGTGCAGGATGTCGGAAGCGGCCTTGAGCTGCTCGATCGCGGAGGCCGGCGCCAGCGCCGGCAGCGTCAGCCCGGCGCGATTGAGCGCCAGGATGCCGCCCTCGGGCGTCGGGAAGAACTTGGTCAGGCTGGCGATGGCCACGTCGCCCCAGGAGCCGATCGCGCGCGCGCCGGCACGGCCGAACATCGCATGGGCGCAGTCCTCGATCAGCGCGATGCCGCGCGCGTCGCACCAGGCGCGCGCCTCGTCCATCGGCTGGGGCAGGCCGAAGTAGTGCGGCACCAGCAACGCCTTGGTCCGCGCCGGCACATGGGCCGAGAGCCAGTCCAGCCGCGGCGCGCCGCGCTCGTCGATCGGATAGAAGACCGCGTCGGCGCCCAGCGTCTTCACCGGCGAGACCATGGTCGGGCAGTGGTACGTGGGCAGCAGCACGACGTCGTCCGGTCCGACGGCCAGGCACTCGAGCGCGAGCAGGATCGCGGCGCGGCCGCTGGTGGTCAGCTCATGGCGCGGATGCGCCAGCAGCGTCGGCACCGCGGCCTCCTGCGGGCCGGAGAAGGTGTTCCAGCCGACGACGGGGAGCCGCGGCGCGGGCAGGCGGGACGCGCTCACGGCCGGCCGGGCGCGGACGCGGCGGCGCCGGCGGTCGAGGGGGCGGAGGCGGCGCTGGCCGCGGCCGATGCAGCTGAGGCCGCGGCCTCGGCCGCCTCGGCGGCGCCGGGCTGAGAGGCGGCCTCGTCGGCCTCGGTCCAGCGCTTGGCGCCGATCAGCCGCTGCTTGAGCACCGGCTGCGTCATGCCGGCCGAGTAGGCCTTGCGGGCGTACTCGACGGCGGTGGCGTAGTCCTCCAGGTCGACGGCCACCATGGCCAGGTTGTACTGGCTGAACGGGTTGGTGGGTGCCAGCGCCTTGGCCTCGCGCAGCTGCTCGCGCGCGGCGTCCAGGCGCTTGCTGTCCTTCAGGTACACGGCGAAGAGCAGGCGCACGACGATGTCGTCGGGCTTGAAGCGGATCGCGCGGTTGAAGTAGCACGACACCGTGTAGCGGGCGTCGACGGCCTTGTCGGTGTTGGTGCGCGCGGCCAGCTTGACCATCGCGACCAGCGCGCGGTGATGGTTGGGGAAGGCGCGCAGCGTGTAGTCGAACTCGCGGCCCGGCGTGCCGGCGGCGCAATAGACCATCGCCTCGCAGGTTTCCAGGAAGTGCGCGCTCTCGACCAGGAAGAGGTTGGAGCTGGCGCCGGTCTTGGGATCCTTCTCGGGCGCGTCCTTGTACTCGCGGTAATCGTAGGGACCGAAGTTGTTCTCCAGCGGGCCGCAGCCGCCGGCGGTCTGCGCGATCGCCAGGGTCGCGGCCAGCGTGGCGGCCAGGGCGCCCGCGCCCAGCAGCGCGGCGCGGGCCGCGCGCAGCAGGCGCTGGCGCAGCGGAAGGGGGCATCGGCGGGTCGTCGTCATGCGGGGCTCCGTCAGGCCGGCAGCGCGTCGCGGACGAAGGCGGCGGTGAGCCGCTCGACGTGCGCGCGCCAGGCGGCGGTCGAGAAGGTGTGATCCGCG
Source organism: Roseateles sp. (assembly GCF_039595595.1). Lineage (GTDB taxonomy): Bacteria > Pseudomonadota > Gammaproteobacteria > Burkholderiales > Burkholderiaceae_C > Roseateles. Next base: position 34,006 of record NZ_JBCNLG010000020.1, read on the forward strand.
TCCGGCAGGTCCTCGCGGCGCAGGCCCGGGCGGCTCAGCAGACCGCGCCAGGCCGGGCCGCCATCGCGGCAGCGGTCCAGGAATTCCTTGGCGACGTAGTCATCGCCGGACAGGATCAGCAGCACCGGGCCGCCGAAGGCCCGCAGGCCATCGGCCATCTGCTCGGTGTAGTGGCGGGTGTCGGCGACCGGCGCGCCGGTCTGCGCATGCTTCGCGTTCTTCGCGGCGGAAGGCGGCGCGGCGCGGCTCTGCGCGACCTTGGCCAGCAGCTCCTTCACGGCGGACAGCCCCACGCGGCCGCTCAGCAGCTTGCGCCAGAAGGCCGGCTGGCGCAGCCGGTCCAGGTAGTAGTGCTTGACCTGCGTGCGGGCGAGGCTGGCCTCGGTGCGGACCCAGGGGTTGGCCAGGCAAAGGCCGGCGACGCGCGCGTCGCGGCGGCGGTGGACGTAGAGCAGCGCGGCCGAGGCCGCGTCGCACAGGCCCCAGAGCACGACGCGGCGCAGCGACGGATGCGCGCGCTGCCAGGCATCGATGGCAGCGGCGATGTCGGCGTCGACCTGGTCGAAGGGCCGCTGTTCGCCGCCGGCATCGCCCATGCCGCGGTAGTCCAGGCGCAGGCAGGGCACGCCGGCGCCGGCCAGCGCTCGGCCCAGCAAGGTGAACTGGCGGTGACTGCCGACGCGGTACTGCGGGCCGCCGACGATCAGCAGCACGCCGGTGCCGGCGGCCGCTTCGGTGGGAGTTTCAGCGGCGGGCTCGCTCAGCAGCCCGACCAGCGCCTCGCCCGCGCACTCGATGGGCAGCAGCCGGTCGCGGTAGGGCAGGGCGTGCGGCGCGTTCATGCGGAGACGGCCTCGGCCGGACGATGCGCGAAATCCACGCCCGCCGCGAGCGCGGCGAGGCTGGCTTCGATCAGGCGGGGCGCTTCCTCGATCTCGGTGGCGGCCCAGAAGGACGGGCCCTGGCAGACGGCGGCGCGCACTTCGGCGCCCTGCGCGGTCCAGGCCTCGACGGCCATCGCCGCGGCCGGCGTCAGCGTGGCGTCCTCGCGCGGCGAGAGCTCCAGCCACGCGACGCGGCCGACGCCGGCCATCGGCTTGAACTGGGCGGCTTCCAGGCCATGCGCCAGCGCGGGTGCGAGCAGGTAGCCGGCGATCTCGACCAGCTCGCCGCGGGCCAGTTCATCGCGCATCGCCTGCACGGCGCCCTTGGCCTGGCCGCCGATCAGGTCGGCCGCCACGCGCAGCCGCATGAACTGCTGCAGCTGCAGCTTCCCGCTGGTCACGGGCTGCCACAGCAGCAGATGGACGGGACGATCGGTCACGGCCTGGATGACGGCCGGTGCCAGCAGCGCGCCGGCGCGCAGGCCCCACAGCCACAGCGGCGGCCGCTGGCCGTCCGCGCCAGGCGCGGCGCGCCGGGTGAGCCAGTCCGCGCCCAGGCGCGCGTCGTCGAGCCAGTCCTGCCAGGTGGCATCGCCGAAATCGCCGCTGCTGTCGCCGCAGCCCAGCAGGTCCAGTGTCAGCGTCTCGAAGCCCGCGGCGGCGAAGGCGCGCGCGGTCAGGGCGGTCATGCGGCGGGATTTGTTCATCTCCTCCGCGAACGGCGGCAGGAGCAGGATCTGGCCGCGCGCGCCCTCGCGCTGCGCGGGGTAGTGCACGCACAGCCGCTGGCCACGCGCGCCGGCATCCAGGAAGAAGGGCGTGGAGGCGGCGGCCATGGGGACGGTGGCGCGGCGGTCGCGCCGGTCAGGCGGCGAGCTTGCCGTTCACGAAGTCCAGCAGGGCGCCCACCGTGGCGAAGGTGGCGCCGTCGATCTCGTCGTCGTCGACGACGAAGCCGAACTGTTCCTCGAGCGCGGTGATCAGGCTGACGACCGCCATGGAATCGAGTTCCGGGATCGCGCCCAGCAGCGCGGTGTCGACGCTGAAGTCCTTGGCACGGCCTTCCAGGCTGAGGACGTCGTCGAGGATGGCGAGCAGGTGTTGTTGGGTGTTCATGATCGGGGCGGATCTTAACTGTGGCCCTCTGGAGCAACCCCCGGGGCGCCCCCCCATCCCAAGGGGATCGCGACCCGATCGTGCGGGATTGCCGCGGGTGTGCGTGAGATACTTTTTTCGCCCTCGTACAGTGACGCCACCGTGACCGCCACCGCCACCGACAGCCACCTGCTCCCGCACCTGATCCGGCTCAGCGCCGAACGCGATCCGGACGCGCCGGCCCTGCGCGACGGCGCCCGCGCGCTCAGCTATGGCGAGCTCGCCAGCCAGGTCCAGGCGCTGGCCAGCGGCCTGCTGTCGCTGGGGCTGGAGCGCGCCGGACGCGTGGGCATCTACCTCGACAAGCGGCTGGAGACCGTCGTCGCCAGCTTCGCGGCGCCAGCCGCGGGCGGCGTGTTCGTGCCGGTCAATCCGATCCTCAAGCCGGAGCAGGTCGGCTTCATCGTGCGCGACTGCGAGGTCCGCATCCTGATCACCTCGCGCGACCGCTTCGCGTCGCTGCAGCCGGTGCTGGCGCAATGCCCGTCAGTGCGGCACGTGGTGCTGGTCGACGCCGCGCCGGACACCGCGCCCGCCGGCTGGGTCCGCTACAGCGACCTGCTCGACGCCCCGGCCCATGCGGCCCACCGCGTCATCGACACGGACATGGTGGCGATCCTCTACACCTCGGGCTCGACCGGCCGGCCCAAGGGCGTCGTGCTGTCGCACCGCAACATGGTGGCCGGCGCGAAGAGCGTGGCCAGCTACCTCGGCAACCGCCCGTCGGACCGGCTGCTGGCGGCGCTGCCGCTGTCCTTCGATGCCGGCTTCAGCCAGCTGACGACGGCCTTCCACGCCGGCGCGTCGGTGACGCTGCTGAACTACCTGATGCCGCGCGACGTGCTCAAGGCGCTGGAGCGCGACCGCATCACCGGCCTGACGGCCGTGCCGCCGCTCTACATCCAGCTGGCGCAGCTGGAGTGGCCGGCCGCGATCGACGCCGAGCTGCGCTACTTCGCCAACACCGGCGGCCGCATGCCGCGCGAGACGCTGAACCTGCTGCGCCAGCGCGTGCCGTCGGCGCAGCCCTTCCTGATGTACGGCCTGACCGAGGCGTTCCGCTCGACCTACCTGCCGCCGGAAGAGGTCGACCGCCGGCCCGACTCGATCGGCAAGGCGATCCCGAATGCCGAGATCCTGGTGCTGCGCGAGGACGGCACGCCCTGCGCGCCCGACGAGCCCGGCGAGCTGGTGCACCGCGGCGCGCTGGTGGGCCTGGGCTACTGGAACGACGCCGAGAAGACCGCCGAGCGCTACAAGCTGCTGCCGCCCGGCGTGGCAGGCCGGGAAGCCGGCCTGCAGCTGCCCGAGTACGCGGTCTTCTCCGGCGACACCGTTCGAAGGGATGCCGAGGGCTTCCTGTATTTCATCGGCCGGCGCGACGAGATGATCAAGACCTCGGGCTACCGCGTGAGCCCGACGGAGGTCGAGGAGATCCTGTACGCGACGCAGCTGGTGGGCGAGTGCGTCGCCTTTGGCGTCGATCACGCGACGCTGGGGCAGGCCATCCAGGTGATCGCCACGCCGCCGTCGGGCGCCCAGGCGCTCGACACCGCCGCGCTGCTGGCCGCCTGCAAGGCGCGCATGCCGGCCTACATGATTCCATCGGGCATCGAGGCGCAGACCGGCCCGCTGCCCCGCAACCCCAACGGCAAGATCGACCGCAAGCTGCTGAGCACCGACTGGGTGACACGGCAGGAGATCCGCTGACCGGCCCAGGACCCCGACCCGTGAGCACCGACGACACGCCCCTTTCCGCCGCTCCCGCCAAGGCCGCGCCGCAGCACGCGCCGATGGACCAGTTCAGTGCGCGCGATGGCGTGCTCCAGATCGGCGGCCAGCCGCTGACGCAACTCGCGGACCGGGTCGGCCGCACGCCGTTCTACGCCTGCGACCGCGCGCTGCTGACGCGCCGGGTCGAGGAGCTGCGCGCCGCGATGCCGGCCGGGCTCGAGCTGCATTTCGCGATGAAGGCCAACCCGATGCCGGCGCTGGTGGCGCACATGGCGCGGCTGGTGGACGGCATCGATGTCGCCTCGGCGGGCGAGCTGCAGGTGGCGCTGGACGCCGGCGCGGATCCGCGCGAGATCAGCTTCGCCGGTCCCGGCAAGAGCGCGCTGGAACTCAAGCAGGCGCTGGCCGCCGGCATCCTGATCAACCTGGAGTCCTTCCGCGAGGTCGAGCTGCTGCGCGCGCTGTGCGCCGAGACCGGCTACGCGGCGCGGGTGGCCGTGCGCGTCAATCCGGACTTCGAGCTGAAGTCCTCGGGCATGAAGATGGGCGGCGGGCCCAAGCAGTTCGGCGTCGACGCGGAGCAGGTGCCGGCGCTGCTGGCCCGCATCGGCGAGGCCGGCCTGGGCTTCGAGGGCTTCCATCTCTTCGCCGGCTCGCAGAACCTGAAGCCGCAGGCCATCGTCGAGGCGCAGCTCAAGAGCTATGAACTCGCCCTGCGGCTGGCCAAGGACGCGCCGGCCCCGGTGAGGGTGCTGAACCTGGGCGGCGGCTTCGGCATCCCGTATTTCCCCGGCGAACAGCGGCTCGACCTGGCGCCAATCGGCGCCAACCTGGCCGCGCTGGTCGAGCGCGCCGCGATCGAACTGCCGCGGGCGAAACTGGTGGTCGAGCTGGGCCGCTATCTGGTCGGCGAGGCCGGCCTCTACGTCTGCCGCGTGGTCGACCGCAAGGTCTCGCGCGGACAGGTCTACCTGGTCACCGATGGCGGGCTGCACCACCACCTCGCGGCCTCGGGCAACTTCGGCCAAGTCATCCGCAAGAACTATCCGGTGGTGATCGGCAACCGCATGGGCGAGGGCGTCGAGATCGAGTCCGGTGTCTCCGTGGTGGGGCCGCTGTGCACGCCGCTGGACCTGCTGGGCGAGCGCATGAGCCTGGCGCGCGCCGAGCCCGGCGATCTGGTGGTCGTGTTCCAGTCCGGCGCCTACGGCATCACGGCGAGCCCGCAGGGCTTCCTGAGCCATCCGGCCGCCGCCGAGGTCCTGGTGTGAGCGCCACGCCGCGCCTGGCGCAGCTCGATGCGCTGCGCGGCATCGCGGCGCTGGCGGTGGTGCTGTTCCATTACACGACGCGCTACGACCAGCTCTTCGGCCATGTCCAGGCACCGTGGCTGTCGTTCCCGCGCGGGTACGTGGGCGTGAACCTGTTCTTCATGATCAGCGGCTTCGTCATCTTCATGACGCTGGAGCGCACCGCGCGGCCGATGGACTTCGTCGTTTCGCGCTTCAGCCGGCTCTACCCGGCGTATTGGGGCGCGATCCTGCTGACCTTCGCGCTGACGCATGCGATCGGCCTGCCCGGCAAGACCGTGGGCTGGGAGGCCTTGCTGGTCAACACGACGATGCTGCAGGGCTTCTTCGGCGTGCCGCACGTGGACGGCGTGTACTGGACGCTGGAGATCGAGCTGCTGTTCTACGGTTGGGCGCTGCTGAGCTTCCGGCTTGGCGGCGCGGCGGGGCTGAGGAATTTCCTGTTCGGGGCGCTCGCGTTGCGGCTGGTCTATGCCGCGGCGCATGCCTGGGCCGGCGTGGAGCTGCCGTGGCTGGGCCAGCGCTGGCTGCTGCTGCCGCACATCGCGTGGTTCGCGCTCGGCGTGGCGATCTACCGGCTGAGCCGCGAGGACGCGGGCTCGGTCCGTGATCGCGCGCTGGCGCTGTCGGCCATCGCCGTGCTGGGCGTGGCCGATGGCTGGCATTGGGCGGCGCTGGCGGCGGTGTTCTTCGTGGTGCTGCATGGCGCGGCCCGGGGGCGCTGGACCTGGCTCGAGCACCGGGCGCTGCTGTGGCTGGGCACGATCTCCTACACGCTCTACCTGCTGCACGAGAACATCGGCTGGGCGGTGCTGCGGCGGCTGGAAGCGGCGGGCGTGGAGGTCCACGTCGCGATCGCGCTGACGATGGCGCTCTCGGCGGCGCTGGCGCATGGCCTCACCCGGTGGGTCGAGCAGCCGGCGATGCGCTGGATCCGCGATCGCTACCGGGCGCGCGGACCGCGTTCCGAAGCGGCGGCGGCTCGCGGCTGAGCGGGGCAGGGCGCAGCGCTCCGTCGCCCTGGGCGGGGGCTTTGAGCGAGAGCTTTGAGCGAGAGCGGCCGGGCGCGAGGACAATGCGCGCTCCCTGGACTCCGCCGCTGATCCGGCGCGCCCCATGACCGAAGAACGGAAGAACTCCCTGATCCCGCTGGCGATCGGCGCGGTGGCGCTGCTGACCTGCGGCGGCATGATCGCGGCCGGCGTGGCGATGCTGCGGCAGTCGCGTGGCGCGACGCCCGCCGACGATCTGGCGCGGCGCCTGGCGGCGATCCACGACATGCCGGTCACGGCGCCCGATTGCGGCGCCGTGTTCGGCCGCGAGCAGCCGGTGGTGGTGCTGGTGCTGGGCCAGTCGAACGCGGCGAATCATGCCGATCCGGTGCCGCCCTCGGCCGCGCCGGTGCCGCTGATGCCGGTGCTGCACCTGGGCGGCTGCGGCCTGGCGGGGGCGCCGGTGCCGGGTGCCACGGGCACCGGCGGCAGCCTCTGGCCGGCGGTGAACCAGGCGCTGGGCGGGCGCTGGCGCGGGCATCCGATCGTCTGGTCGGTGATCGCGGTGGAGGGCAGCTCGATCGCCGAATGGACCGCGCCGGAGGGCGCGCTGCGCGGCTACTGGCAGACGCAGCTCGACCGCATCAAGGGCACGCGCTGGCCGGTGGCGGCGGTGCTCTGGCAGCAGGGCGAGGCCGATGCCCGTGACCGCACCGCGATGGCCGACTACCGCGACGCGCTGGCCGCGCTGAAGGCCGGCATGGCGGCGCGCGGCGTCGATGCGCCGTGGTGGATCGCGCGGTCGACCTGGTGCCCGCCGCATGACGGCGGCCAGATCCGCGAGGCGGTGCGGGAGCTGATCGCGATTCCGGGCAGCGGCTTTCGCGCGGGGCCGGATACAGACGTGCTCGGCGCGCCGCTGCGCAATGGCTGCCATTTCAACGTCGACGGCACGGTGCGCGCCGCGGCCTTGTGGGCGGAGATCCTGAAGCCGGCGGCGGACGGCAAGGACTGACCCTGGGGACAAGTACAGCAGAGGTGGATGACGAGGAACATCGCTGACGAACCAGCGCGGCGAGGTCATCCGCAAGGCAGGCTTCGAGGCGTTGTTCCTCACGGCGCCTTGACACCGTTTCCCCCTTTGAAGGGGGATATTCCCGGGGTCGAACGGCGTATCGTCCTGGGTCGCGCTGGGCGGCCGAACGCCCGCGCGACACATCCCGAGGGAGGGACGATTGCATCCACGTCTGAACGCAGGGCCGCAGGCCCGACCGCATGCCGTGCTTCTGGCGCCCCTGCTGGCACCGGTGCTGGCGCTGACCCTGGCCGGCCAAGGCCAGCCGGCCCGGGCGGCCGAACCCGATCCGAACCGCTGCCGCATCGAGGCCATGGACATTCCGGTGCGGCTCGTCGAGCAGCGGCCGGTGGCCACGGTCAAGCTCAACGGCGTGCCGGTGCCGATGCTGGTGGACAGTGGGGCCTTCTACAGTTTTCTCAGCGAGGCGAGCGCGAAGCAGCTTGGCCTGCGTCTGCGGCCAGCGCCGTCCAACATGCGCGTGTACGGCATCACCGGCGCGGTCGAGGCGCTGAAGGTGACCACGGTCAAGAGCGTGGTGCTGGAGAAGGCGGAGGTGCCGGGCATTGAGTTCCTGGTGGGCGGCAACGAGATCAACGCCGGGATCATGGGCGTGCTGGGCCGCAACTTCCTGTCGATCGCGGACACCGAGTACGACCTGGCGCACGGCATGGTGCGGTTGGTCCTGCCCAAGGGCGATTGCGAGCGCACCTCGCTGGCCTACTGGGCGGGCGATGCGCCGGTGATCGAGACGCCGCTGATCGGCTATGGCGGCAACGACCGCACGGTGCGGGTCGAGGTGCGCATCAATGGCCAGAAGACGACGGCCGTCATGGACACCGGCGCACCGACTTCCTCGCTGGCGCTGAGCTCGGCGCGCAAGGCCGGCATCGCCGAGGCGGACATGACCGCGGCGGGCCGCACGGGCGGCGCGGGTTCCGACCTGACGCAGCAATGGATGGCCAACGTGGAGACCTTCGAGATCGGCGGGGAGAAGGTCTCCCGGAACCGGATGCGGGTCAGCAACATGCGGGGCCTGGACGATGGCATGTTGCTGGGCCTGGACTACTTCCTGGCGCACCGGGTGTACGTGTCGCGGCTGCAGGGGAAGGTCTACGCGACCTGGAATGGCGGGCCGGTCTTCGCCAAGGGGGCCCCTGGGGCCCAGGCCGAGGACCTGCGCTATGCCGCGAAGGCGGAGCAGATCGCCGCGGACGACGCGGACGGCTTCGCGCGGCGCGGCAACGCGGCGCTGGTGGCGGGCAACGCGGCCGGCGCGCTGGAGGACCTGGACCGGGCGATCCAGCTGTCGCCGGCGGTGGCGGGCTACTTCGAGTCGCGCTCGCGGGTGCAGCAGGCGCTGAAGCAACCCAAGGCGGCGCTGGCCGACCTGGACGAGGCGCTGAGGCTGGATCCGTCGATGGCGGAGGCGCGGCTGCGCCGGGTGTCGCTGCGCATGGCGGCGGGCGACCGGGACGGCGCGGGCGCGGACCTGGCCGCGCTGGACGAGTCACTGCCGCCGGGCTCCAACCTGCGCGCCCAGATGGCGGCCATTCATGCGCGGCGCGACGAGGCGCCGCAGGCGCTGCGGCAATTTGAACTCTGGATCGCGAGCCATCCGCGGGATCAGCGGCTGGCGTCCATGCATGGGGAGCGCTGCTGGCTGCGCGCGCGGATGAACCTGGAGCCGGCGCGGGCCGTGGACGACTGCAAGGAGGCGGTGGACCTGGACGATGGGGAACCGGCGTATCGCTGGTTCCTGGGCTGGGCGTGGCTGCGGCAGGGCGATGCGGCCAGAGCGAGGAAGGCCTTCGATCAGGCGATCGAACAGAAGCCGCAGGCCTGGGCGTTGTATGGGCGCGGGCTGGCGCTGACGAGACTCGGCGAGGCGGAGAAGGCGCGCATCGATTTCGACGCCGCGCGCAAGCTGGTGCCGGCGATCGACGACGGCGTCAGGAAGGCCGGATTCGCGTTCGACGATCTGCCCGCGCGTCCGGCGCGGCCGCAGGCGGCGGCCTCGGCGGCGTCGGGAGCGGTGCAATGAGCCGGCTCGCGCGCGGGTGATCAGTCCGCTTGTGGGAGCTGTCGGCGCTTCATCGCGTCGCGGGTTCGTACTGCTGGCGCGGCGCCGCTGCGAGGAACCACGGCGCGGCAGCGGGCGACTCCCGCAGCTTCCCTGTTTCAGGCCCGCGCAACGCGGGCGCCCCATCATGGCCGACCTCCCCGATTACTTCGCCCCGGACAGCCTGCTCGCCCGGCACTGGCAACAGCCGCTGTGCGACTTCGCCGCGCCGCCGGCGCCCGCCATCGAGCCCGTCGAGGCGGAGCGCCACGCGATCCATGCCGGCCTGCTGATGGCCATCGTCGCCGCCTGGTGGAACGGGAATCTGCGGGGCAGCCGCGACTCGGACTATCCCTCCCGCGTCCACCAGCGGCGCGCCGACGGGACCTACCTCGGTGACCGCCTGGGCGACCGGTACCTGGGCCACAACATCGCGGCGCTCGCCGTCGATCGAACGGGCCGGGTGCGCGATGTGGACTTCAACCACAACACGATCTACGCCAGCACCGTTCAACATGCCGAAGCCCGGCTGATCCGCCGCCTCTTCGACATCGACGCGCTCGACCAGTCCCGCCGTCCGCGGGACGAGGACGTCCATGTCGCCCGCACGCGGCTGGACGGCGTCACGATCTTCACCTCGCTCGAATCGTGCGCGCAGTGCTCCGGCATCATGGCACTGTCCTGCCTGCCGAAGGTCTTCTATCTCCAGCCGGACCCCAGTCAGTACCTCGTCGCGCAGTTGATGCACCGGCTGTCGGATGCGCCGGCGGCGCAGCATGTGCCGGCGTCGGCGTTCGGATTTCCGGCCTTCGATCAACTCAAGGCGGCCTATGCGCATTTCCAGCGGGAGCTGGCCGAGGGCGGCTATTTCTGGCGGTCGACCACCGACCCTCAACGTATCGCGCGCGAGCCGGAGATCACCGCCTTCCTCTGCACGGATGCCGCCCGCGACATCTACCAGCAAGCGGCCGACGACTTCCAGCGCATGAGCTGCCGCTTTCCGCACGCTCGGCCAGGCGCGGACATGGCCCCCGCCAGCGCGGCGGCCGCGCAGGACGTGCTGACGAACGAGGAGGTGCTGGAGGACGCCCGGCAGTTCCTGGCCTATGCCGCGACCGCGGCCAGGCGCGGGACCCCCCACTTCAATTGATGCGCGATCAGGCCGTGCTCAGCGCTCGAAGGTCTCGAGGAAACGGCGGGCTTCGATCTCGACGATCTCCCGCAGGCCTTCGACCTTGGCGACCCATGGCGCGAGGTCGTCCAACGTCTTGAGCACGATCTTGGCGAGCTCGATGATCCGCGCGTCGATCTGCGCGCGCGTCATGTCACAAGAGCGCCCGAACTCGAGCAGGCCAAGCCGGGACGCGAAGAAGCTCTTGTTGCCGTCCAGGTTCAGCGCCAGGTTGTCCTCGCGGATGTAGACGCGCGTGCAGACGATGTCGTAGGCCGGCGCCATGCCGACTTCACCCGAGATGCGGTCGTACAGGACGCCGAAGTTCTTGAGATGCGCATCGCCGTTTCCGAGGATGCAGGAGAGCACGACCATGTCGAACAGCTGCTTCGTGGCCTCCTTGGCCCGATGCGGCGAGCAGAAGAGGTGGAGCACGCGCCGGATCAATTCATAGGATCCTCGGTACTTCTGGTCGGGGAGTGAGCCTGTCAGCGAGAGGATGTCCTCGAAACCCAGGACCTGGCCGCCTGGTGGGCGATCGAAACGGCGCATGATGAAGAGCTCTCCGTCGTCCGAGAGGAAGAACTCGGGCACCGGAACCCCAGCACGCTTGACCGCGGTCATGCACACGAATTCGTTGATCGACAAGCCGGGAAACTCGTTGAGGCCGGACTTGACGATGAGATCGGAGGTGGGAATCGCCGCCTTGTACTCGGGCTCCATGCTGCTGCGTTCGGGAACCAGGACTTTGGGCTGAACGCCGCTCACGCCGCTGCGCATCACATAGTCGTCGACGAGACGCGCGAACAGCTCGCGGGTGCCGCGCGCGGCGAGAAGATCCGCAAGCCGTTCTCCATCGCCGGCCCGCCGGGGCGGTAGATCTTCCTGCCCGTCGAGCACGTAGCGGAGCCGCCCGATGGGCGCCTGTGAGCCGATGACGCTCAGGAGCAGCAAGGGATCGAGACCGCTCGTTTTCGCCAGTCGGTTGCGCAGTTGCTCGAGGACGAATCCTTCGGGCAGGTTCATGTGGAAGATGGGGTGAAGCGTCGACTGTTCGTAGGGTTTGGCGCGCAAGGGCATGGTCAACGCGGGGGCGTGATCGGCGGTCGCGTCGGGGCCGAAGGTGAACAGGTAGTCGGTGTCACGCTGAAGCCGGCCGCAGAGCCCCTCTGGGGCGAAGACGGAGAGGTGGCGCGGAGGCTTGGAGGCGGCATCAGGCGAGGTCGTCACGAAGCAGCTCCCTGATTTCGTCCAAAGTGGGCCGCTGTTGCGGCACGACGCGCATCTCGCCCCCCATCGCTGCTGCGACGCGCGCATAGGCGGCCACGGCGACGCCCGGTTTGCCGGCCTCGATCTGCACAACCTTCAAGCGAGGCACGCCAGCCAGTTCCGCCAATGTGGATTGGCTGTATCCCCGCTCCTGGCGCATCGCCTTCAGCGATTGGGCCAGATGAAGCAACCCCGTCTCGAAATCTGCCATGGATGTATCGTATTCGATACTCTGAAGGATGAAAGTATGGAATTCGATACTTGCGAAGTCAAGGTGACGGCGGACGCCGATAGGCGAGCAGGGTTTCAGGCGGTGGGGGCGGACGACGCCCCTTTGTCGCATCGCTCCACCCGCGCCGCGAAGCATCCGCGCTTGGCGTAATGCACCTGCAGGAAGGACACCTCGGGATGCGCGAACAGCTTCTGGATCAGCGGCTCGACGCGATCACCTTCGATGACATCGGCCTCAACCATCATGCCGGCCGCGTCGAAGGCGCGTACCGACAGCAGCCGGCCGCGCAGCGACTTCGGGATCTCGTTGACGCGGTCGAAGCGCTCACCGTCCTGTTCGCGCAGATAGATCGCGTGCGTGCCGCGATACGGCGTCGCGACGTCGAGGTAGACGTAGTTGAGCAGCAGCACCGTCTCGCCCGGCTCGGCGTCGTCGAGCGTGATGCGGTCGGGCGCGGAGCGCGGGCTGTCGATGCGCACGCGCAGCACGCCGCGCTCGCGCAGGGCGTCGTCGGACAGCCCGAAGAGGGGACGGAACGGAGTGGGGTCGAGACCCAGGATGCGGAAGTCCATGTGAGCGCGGCGCGGGGGCCGTCGTGGTGAGTGATGGACCTCACGATAGGGAACGAGGCCACCCGCGTCTCGCCGTTTCCGGACGTGGAATTCCAGAGCGGCGCGCCGCTCACGAGCCGGCGCGCAAGTCGCTCGCCGCCCCGGTGGCTTCCGGCAACGCCACCACCTCCGGCACGCTCACCACCACCAGCGCCTGATCCGGCGACAGCGACGCCAGTTCAATCGGCTCATCCGCGTTCTCGCGCCGCGAGCCCGGCTCGCGCGCCAGCGCCGCGCGGCAGGCGGTTTCGTTGGCGCAGACGATCACGCGCAGCCACTGCCCGCCGCGCCGGATCCGCACCTCCGCCTGGTCCCAGTGCGCCGGCAGGCAGGCGCGCACGCGCAGCCGGCCCTGCTCGATGACCACGCCGCAGATGCACTCCAGCGAGGCCCGCAGCAACCAGCCCGCCGAACCGCTGTACCAACTCCATCCGCCCCGGCCCACCCACGGCGCGTGCGAGTAGATGTCGCCCGCCATCACGTAGGGCTCGATCGCGTACACCGGCCCCAGCCGCGGATCGGCCCAGCGATGCGCGGGGCTTAGCCCGGTGTAGACCCGCCACATCGCGTCCCGCTGCCCCAGCCGCGCCAGCGCCATCAGCGCCCAGACCGCCGCGTGGTTGTACTGGCCGCCGTTCTCGCGCACGCCCGGCGCATACGACTGGATGTAGCCCGCGCTCGGCTGCGACACCGCCAGCGGCGGATGCAGCAGCCGCGCCAGCTTCGCCACCGGATCGAGCAACTGCGCGCAGGCGCTCGCCATTGCTTGGCGTGCATGCGCCGGATCGGCGGCGCCGGTCAGCACCGCCCAGCTCTGCGCGATCAGGTCGATGCGGCACTCCGCGTTGCGGGCCGAGCCCAGCGGCGAACCATCGTCGAAGAAGCCGCGCCGGTACCACTGGCCATCCCAGCCGGGCCCGTCGAGCGCCGCCACCCAGCCGTCGCGCGCCGCCTTCCAGCGCTGCACGCGCTCGTGCTCGCCGCGCGCGGTGGCCACCGGCGCGAAGTCCTCGATCACCTGCGCGAGGAACCACGCCATCCAGATCGACTCGCCCTGGCCCTCGTGGCCGACGCGATTCATCCCGTCGTTCCAGTCGCCGGTGCCGAACAGCGGCAGCCCGTGCGGGCCGCTGCCCAGGCTGCGGTCGATCGCGCGCGCCGCGTGCTCGTAGACCGTCGCCATCGGGCCGTCGGTGCGCGGGCTCTCGTAGATGTCCTCGGCGCCTTCGGGCACCTGCTGGCCATCGAGGAAAGGCACCGTGTCGTCGAGCAGCGTCAGGTCGCCGGTGCGCGTCAGGTAATGCGCCAGCGCGTACGGCAGCCACAGCCGGTCGTCCGCGAAATGCGTGCGCACGCCGGCCCCGCCGGGCTCGTGCCACCAGTGCTGCACGTCGCCCTCCGGGAACTGCCGCGCGGCATTGCGCCGGATCTGATCGGCCAGCAGTTGCGGCGCGACATCGGTCAGCGCCATCGCGTCCTGCAACTGGTCGCGATAACCGAACGCGCCGCCCGCCTGGTAGAAGCCGGCTCGCGCCCACATGCGGCAGACCAGCGTCTGATAGGGCAGCCAGTGATTCGTCAGCGCGTCGAAACGCGGATCCGGCGTCGCGACCTGCAGGCCGCCGAGCAGCTCCGGCCACTGGCGGCGCTGGCGATCGAGCCGCGCCGCCGGGTCGATCGCCCAGGCAGCTTCCATCAGCGCATGCGTCGCCTCCGGCGAAGGACCATGGCCCAGCAGCACCGTCAGCGTCGCGGGCTGCGCGCCCTCGAGCTCGATGCGCGCCGCCAGCGCCGCGCACGCGTCCAGCCCGCCGCCGCAGCGGCGGCTCAGCGCCTGGGGCAGCACCATGCGGCCGGCGCCGTCGAAGAACTCGCGCCGGTCGCAGGTCCAGTCCTGCTGGTCGAGCCGCACGCGCGCCGCGCCCGCGCCGGCCCGCTCGGCAGTGCGGCCCGCGGCGGCGAGCGGCGCGTCGCTCGGCTGGCGCGGCCGGATGCACAGGGCCGCCGTCGCGTCGCCGAAGCCGCCCAGGTGATCGAGCTGCGTCGCCTGCAGCGTCAAGGCGCGCTCGGGCTGCGGCAGCCCGGCGCCCAGCTCGCCGACCGTCAGCCAGTCGCTGCGCGTGGCGACCGACAGGCGCTCGCTGCGCGCGCTGCCCAGCTGCCACTCCGCCAGCGCGACCAGGCGCAGGCGCCGGCGTCCGCCGCCGTCGTCGGTGGCGATCGACACCTGCACCTGCTTCAGCGCCGCGTCACGGTCGACGCACCAGCACAGCTCGACGGTCAGGTCGTCGATGCGCTGGCGGCTGCGCGAGTAGCCGATGCCATGCTCGATGGTGAGCGGCGCGTCGCGCCGCAGCTGCCGGCCCAGCGGCCAGACCCGGTCGTGGTCCAGGTCATGCAGCAGCAGCCATTCGCCTGGAGGATCGAGCAGCGGATCGTTGGACCAGGGCGTCACCTGGTGCATGCGGCTGTTGCCGGCCCAGGTGTAGCCGGCGCCGATCTCGGTGACCTGGCAGCCGAAGTCGCGGTTCGCGAGCACGTTGACCCAGGGCCGCGACGGATGCCGCTCCGGCGAGACCTCGAACGAAAAGCCGCCATGCGTGGGATCGAAGCGGCCTTCGGGCGGGCGGGGCACCGCCTCCGGCAAGGGGCGCTCGACCAGCGCGTGCGCGACCGGCAGCCGCGGCGCGTCGCTCGCGGGTGCGGTGTCCTCGATCCAGCGCTCGAGCTGCTGCGACAACGCCCGTCCGTCCGCCTGCAGCCGGATGCGGGTCAGCGTCTGCAGCGTGAAGCGTTCGTCGGGTTGCAGATCGGCATCGCGCAGCACGTGCAGCGCGGAGCACAGGTGCCCCGGCCGCCCCTGCGCCTGCCCTTGCAGCCGCGCCTGCAAGGCCTGCAGCGCCTGCTGCACCGGCGCCTGATAGGACGCGGGCTCCTCGTTCAGCACGACCAGGTCGACGCCCACCGCATGCGTGGTCCACATCCGCAGCGCCTTCTTCAGCGCGCGGATCAGGTCGATGCCTTCTTCCCCGCTGACGGTGACCACCAGCAGCGGCCGGTCGCCCGAGATGCCGAAGCGCCACAGCGCCCGCCGGTCGCAACGCCCGCGCGGATCGCGCGCCGGCGCCGGGTCGCGCACCGCCTGGCCCGTCACCAGCGTGTTGAGCTGCAGCAGCGCGCCCCAGGTGGCGGTGTCGAACTGCAGTTCGCGCAACCGGATGCCGCCCATCGTGTGCGACATCGCCGCCGAACGTTCCACGTGCGCCGGCTGGCGGTACTTGTCGACCAGCGCGGCGAGCAGGTCGGCGTCGCGCGACGCGGCGGTGCAGAAGGTCAGGCGCACCGTGGCGCCCGGCGCCAGGTCCAGCCCCACGCGCAGTCCCGCCACCGGATCGAGGCCGGTGTCGAGCAGCCGGCCCGCTTCGCCGGCGGCGCTCATGTCGGCCTCCTCATCGACGAAGGCCGGCCGCGCGTCGCCGACCGGACGCGTCGAGCTGCCGTAGCGGCCCAGCCAGCGCGCGCGATCAGCGATCGGCAGCACCTCGCGCACCACGTGGCCCTCGGGCTGGCAGTCCGCCTCGCCGTCGCGCCGCGGCGCCTTGCCGCAGGCCGCGCCGCCGTCGATGCCGGCGAGGAAGAACACCGCCCGCATCGCGGCTTCGTCGAACAGGCGCGGCTGGCGCCGCAGGTGCAGCGCGTGACCGGACTCGTCCCAGCGGGCCTGGATGAAGAGGTTGGAGAAGGCCGGGTGCGCTTCGTCGCTGCGCTGCGGCGCCAGCGTGGCCTCGAAACAGGACACCAGATCCAGCGCCAGCGGCCGGTCGCCGCGGTTGGTGAGCTCGACCTGGCGCAGCTCGCAATCGTCCTCGGGGCTGACCCAGACCGTGGTGCAGCTGTGCAGGTCGGGCCAACTGGCCTCGAACAGCACCCGCTCGGCCTGCATCCGCGCGGTGTAGCGGGCGCGCGGATCCGGCGCCGGGCGGGCGGTGGTGCTGGCCCAGTCCTCCTCGCCGGCGCGGCGGATCAGCGTGAAGCTGCCGTGCTGGTCGCGCAGCAGGTCGTCGCGCCAGCGCGTGACCGCGATGCCATCCCAGTTGCTGTAGCCGCCGCCGTGGCTGCGCAGCACCACCGAGTAGCGCCCGTTGGTCAGCATGTGCGTCAGCGGCAGCGTTTCGGTCAGCGGTTCGCTCTCGCGCACCATGCGCGTCTTGCGGACCGGCCGCTTGCGCGGCAGGACCTCCGCCGAGGCGTCCGACAGCGGCGCCACTTCGCGCGGCGCGCGCTCGTGCAGCAGCGTCGCGACCGCCTTCATGTGCGGATCGCTCATCAGCCAGCGCCGCGGCGCCTCGTCGGCCAGCACGTGCGTCAGCGCCGCGAAGCCCATCGCCTGGTGGTGCGCCATGTAGGTCTGCACCAGCGTGTAGCCCGCACCAGCGGTCTGGCGCTGCGGCGTGTAGTCGACCGCCTCGATGAAGCCGAAGTCCCCGCGCGCGCCCAGCCGCTCGAAGGCCAGCAGGTTGGACACCACCCGCACCGGCGCCACGATCGCCGCCATCACCGCCGCATACGGCGCGAGCACGCGCTCGTCCACGGCCAGCCGCGCCAGCGCCAGCGACTGCACGCCCTGCGGGCCGTACTGGTAGGCGAGGGTGTGATCCTGGCCGGCGATCGCCGATTCGGAGATGCCCCAGGGCGTGCCGCGGCCGCGCGCTTCCAGCCGCTGCTCCGCGACCGCCGTGCGGATCGCCCGCCCCAGCGCGCTGGCCGCGGGCTCGCGCAGCACCAGCGAGGGCATCAGGTACTCGAACATCGAGCCCGACCACGACTTCAATCCCAGCGAGTCGCCCGCGCCATCGCGCGCGAAGAACGGGCGGCCCAGCGCGCGCCAGTGATCGGGCGGCAGGTCGCCCTTGGCGATCGCGATCAGGCTGGTCAGCCGCGCCTCGCTGGCGAGCAGGTCGTAGTGGTTGTCGTCGAGCTGCTGCGCGTCGCCACGCCAGCCGATGCGCAGCAGTTGCCGCTCGGCATCGAAGAGCGGGCGGTAGTCCGCCTCCAGACCCAGCCGGCGCGCGCGGCGCGCGAGCTGCCGCAGTTGCTGCCGCGACTCGGAGAAGGGCGCGCCGTGATCACGCCACCAGGATTCGAGTTGCGCGATGAGGTCGCGCAGGAGCCAGTGCGCGGGCGGCGCCTGCTGGTCCTGCGCGGCGGCCAGGGCGTCGAGTTCCGCCTTCGCCGCGTCGACCCGCGCCCGCAGCACGGCCTGCAGTTCCTCGGCGCCCGCCTGCGCGTTCTCGGGGGCGAGCAGCGCGGCCACCAGCGCGGCGCCGGCCGGCAGGCGTTCGTCGCCGGCCAGCGGCGGCTGCAGCACGCGCAGCCGCTGCAGCGCCTTGGCAAGCGCTTGGCGCGGCGCCTGTTCAAGCTGCTCGGGCGTCATCTCGGCCGCCAGTTCGCAGGCACGCGCGACGGTCAGCAGATGCGCCGAGCAATTGCCGCTGTCAACCGCCGATACATAGCCCGGCGCCAGCACCACCAGCGATTCGGTGTCGTACCAGTTGTAGAAGTGGCCCTGCCAGCGCGGCAGGCGCTCCAGCGTGTCCAGCGTCGCCGCGAGCCGCTCCGTCATCGTGACCAGGCCGATGAAGCCGAGCTCGCGCGCGCAGGCCAGCGTCAGCAGGTACAGGCCGATGTTGGTCGGCGAGGTGCGGTGCGCCACCAGCAGGTGCGGCGTCAGCTGGACGTTGTCGGGCGGCAGGTGGTGGTCGGCCGGGCCGACATGCGTGTCGTAGAAGCGCCAGGTGTCGCGGGCCAGTCCCCACAGGTAGTCGCGGCCCTGCGGGTCCAGGGCGGCCTCGCGATGGAGCAGCGGCGCGCGCGGGGCGCTGGCCCACCAGATCCACAGCGGCGACAGCGCCCAGATGGCCAGCATGACGACCGCCGCGGCGCCGTCGACCGGCGCGCCCGACAGCGCCGCCATCGCGAGCAGGCCGCCGAGCACCGCCGCCGCGATCGGCACCCGCAGATGCTGCGCGGCGAGCGCCGGCAGCTCACGCCGCGCCGCGGCCTGCGCCGCCGCGGCGGTGGTCCATTCGAGCAGATGGCGGCGCGACACCCACTGGCGCCACAGCGCGCGGCCGATGGCATCGAGGTAGAGCAGCGACAGATGCAGCAGCAGCGCGACATGCCAGGCCGCCAGGCCGAGCGCGCGGCGCAGGTCGTGGCCGGTCTCGCGATAGAAGTGGCGCCGCGCCAGGCCGTCGCGGCTGGGCACCAGCCCGGCCAGCGCGCCCACCAGCGGCCCGATCGCGAAGGCGCCCGCGAGCACCGTCAGCGTCAGGCCGAAGGGCAGCACGCCGGTGCCCAGCGCCAGCAGCATCAAGCCCAGCGCCATCGGCGCGACCAGCGAGCGGCGCAGGTTGTCGATCAGCTTCCAGCGATTGATCGGCGCGAGGCCGTAGCGGCCCGCGCGCGCGATGAAGGGCAGCAGCTGCCAGTCGCCGCGCGTCCAGCGATGCAGCCGCGCATGCGCGACGTCCGCATGCATCGGCGAGTCCTCGACCAGCGTGATGTCGGAGACGCCGGCGCAGCGCGCCAGACTGCCTTCGAGCAGGTCATGGCTGAGCACCTGGCCCTCGGGCAGCCGCGCGTCGAGCACCGCATGGCAGGCGCCCACGTCGAGCAGGCCCTTGCCGGTGAAGCTGCCTTCGCCGAACAGGTCCTGGAAGATCTCGGAGCTGACGGCGCTGTAGGGATCGATGCCGAACTGGCCCACGAACAGGCGGTGATAGGGCGTGCTCGCCTGGTCGTCGGGCATCGGCGCGAGCACTCGCGGCTGCAGGATGGCGTAACCCTCGACGACGCGGCGGCGGGCCGCGTCCACGCGCGGCCGGTTCATCGGATGCGCGGCGGTGCCGACCAGCGCGCGCAGACGGCCCGGCGGCATGTCGGTGTCGGCGTCCAGCGTGATCAGGTGGCGCACGCCGGCGGCCGGGCGCGACATCGCGCCGAAGTCGGAGAACGGTGACGCGAAGGCCGGCGACGCCAACTGCCTCAGCAGCAATTCGAGCTTGCCGCGCTTGCGCTCCCAGCCGATCCAGCGGCGCTCCGTCGGGGACCACTCGCGCGGCCGGTGCAGCAGCAGGAAGCGCGGGCTGCCGTCGGCCAGCGGACCGTGACGCTCGTTGAGCGCGGCGATCGCGTCGGCGGCGGTGACGACGATCATCGTGTCGCCGGGCTGGTGTTCCTCGTAGGCATCGGCGAGATCGCTCAACAGCGCGAACTGCACGAGCCGCTCGGGGTTGGCGAGGTGGTGCTGCTCCAGCTGCGCCACCAGCGGCGCGACGGCTTCCTCGCGCGGCAGCAGCACCGGCATCACGACGAGGGTGCGCTCGGCATCGGGGATGCCGGCGGAGAAGTCCAGGCGCGGGAGCCGGGAAGGGCGGGCGAGTTCGCTGATCCAGCGGTTGGTGAGCGCGACGACGGCCTCGGCGATGGGACCGGCGGCCAGGATCGCGGTGAGCCACCACAGCCAGCCCGGCACGCCGGCGCGTGCCTCGCTCATCAGCCAGTACAGCCCCACGAGGCCGAGCAGCCCCAGTCCGCCGAGGTAGGCGACCGCCGCCCAGCGCTGACCCGGCGCGGTGTCGAGCGGCGGCCAGCGCCGCTCGCGCAGGCCCAGCGCCGCGAGCAGCGTGGGGCGGCCGGCGCCGCGCCACCAATAGATCGGCGCGGCGCGGCGGTCGGGCTCGCCGTCCTCGGGCGGGCCGGCGCGCTGCGTCAGCGCCAGCAACTCGCGCGCGATCTCGAGTTCCGTCCGCGCGCACTTGCGCGCCAGGCGCTCGATCTCATGCAGCGTCAGGTCCTGCGTGTCCGGCGCCTCGGCGGCGAAGACCGGCGATTCGCCCAGCGTCTGCATCACCGGGCTCACCGACTGGATCAGGCGGCGCCAATCGGTCTGGTCGATGCGCCGCAGCGCGGTGATCGCGTTGCGGATGCTCTGCAAGTCCTTGATCGACTCGTCCTGCTGCCGTGCCAGCGTCTGGGCCGGCGCCGGCAGACGGGTGCTCAGCCAGGCGGCGAGCTCCCCCATCATCGGCTGCGGGAGCTCCTCGAGCCGGTGGTCCAACTGCAGCCAGAAGGCCTCGGCCACGCCGCGCTCCTTCATCCGCGGCTCGAGCGCGGTGATCGCGTCCAGGCCGGTCTCGGCGGGGTGGCCGTCATACCAGTGGTGCACCACGTCGCGCGCGGCCTGCAGCGTCGCGAAGCGCTCGGCCAGCCGGCGCAGGTTCTCGACCAGCACGACGCGCAGCGTCGTCGGCAGCGCCCAGAGTTCGGCCAGCGAGAGAGGGCGTTCCTCCTGGTAGGCGCGCAGGTAGGGACCGAGCAGGCCGGCGTCGAAGTTGCCATCGGTGTGCGCCACCCAGGCCCAGGCGATGCCGTAGATGCGGGGCAGACCGGCGAGCGGCTCGTCGCGCAGGCGCGGCAGCAGCCGGAAGAAGCCGCGCGGCAGCCCGCGGCGGACCTGGTGGGTCTGCTCGTCGATCAGGGCGGCGTTGTCCAGCAGCCATTTGCCGGCGGCGCCGAGGTGGCGGAAGTCGCGATGGCGCTTCTCGATCAGCCGGCGCGTCTGTTGCAGCATCGCGACGTTGTCGTCGAGCCGCGGGAAGAACTGCCCCGCGCCAGCGGTGCCCTGGACCGCCTGGGCCTGGGCGAGGCTGCGCCCATGCTGCTCGAAGCGCGCCAGGCCGAACAGCACCGCGCGCACGGGCGGCTCGATCGGACCGAGCGCCGGATTCAGCAGCGCAAGTTCTTCCGCAATTTCAGGGGGTGGCTCCGGGCTGGGGTCCGCCTTTCGGGCGGGATCGTCCGCGGGCGGCGCGGCGCTCATAGCCAGTGGGCGAACAGACCCAGGGTCACGGCGCTCAAGGCCACCGTGGTGGCCAGCCGGGGCAGGACGGCGTCGTGAATGCGCTCGGCGAACAGGGCGACGCCGAACCATCGCCCGCGCGCCTTGGCGCACTGGACCAGGTGGCGTTGCAGCGCCTTGGCCTGATCGTTGGCGTGCGGGCCGGCTGGGCTGGTCATGGCATTCCCCTCTGAAAGTAGTTGAACCCGGATGAAACCGGACGTTTCAACTCGGCAAATCCCATGCCTGCGCATGGAAGGACGTTTGCCCTGCGCGCCGAGGGGTGGCTGACCGTCATTCCCCTCCTGGCGAGGGGGAGGGGAGTTCAGTGGGGGGGATTAGCGGATCACTGGATCACGCCGCAGGCGATGCGGGCGCCGCCGCCGCCGAGCGCGGCCGGGTGATCCGAGTGGTTGTCGCCGCCGGCGTGGACCATCAGCGCGTGGCCCTTGACGTCGGCCAGCGTCAGGCGCGGCGCGAGCACCGGCTGCACGGCCTCGCCCTCCGCGTTGACGAACAGCGGCGGCAGGTCGCCCAGGTGGCCATCGCCCCACGGCTCGCCATGCTTGCCGGACTTCTTCGGATCGAAGTGCCCGCCGGCGCCATCGGCCGCGACGGGCTTGCCATCCTTCTCGCCAGCCGCGCACGACGGGTTGGCGTGGACGTGGAAGCCATGCAGGCCAGGCGGCAGGCCCGTCAGCTTGGGCGTGAAGACCAGGCCGTACTTCGTCTCCTCCATCGTCACCGTGCCGACGGGGCCGCCATCGCCCTGCGGCGTGGCGACCTTCAGGGTCACGGTGGCGGTGGTGTCCGCGGCCAAGGCGGCAGTCATCGGCAGACAGGCCGCGAGGGCGGCGGCGAGCAGTGGGCGAAAGGTCATGCGGGTCTCCTTGGAAGAGGGGGGACAGGGAGTGCGGTCTTCAACGGCTCACGATCAACCGAAGCCCCAGCGCGACGAACACCGCGCCGGCGAGGCGATCCAGCCACAGTCCCGCGCGCGGTCTGCGCTGCAGCCACTGGCCGATCGCGCCGGCGAAGTAGCCGAGCAGGCCGAACAGCACCGCCGCCTGCAGCGTGAAGGTCGCGCCCAGCAGCGCCGTCTGCGCGGCCACGTTGCCGTGCGAGGCGACGACGAACTGCGGCAGGAAGGACAGGAAGAAGAGGACGACCTTGGGGTTGATCGCGTTGGCGAAGACGCCCTTGAAGAAGAGGCGCCAGAGCGAGTCCTCGGCCTGCGAGACGTCGCCGACATGCGCGCCGCCGCGGCTGCGCAGGGCCTTGATGCCCAGCCAGATCAGATAGAGCCCGCCGCAGACCTTCAGCGCGGTGAAGGCCGCCGGCGAGGCCGCGATCAGCGCGCTGACACCGATCGCCGCGAGCACCGTGTGGCTCAGGCAACCGAGCGCGCAGCCCAGGCCGAAGGCCATGCCGTGCCGCCGCCCCTTCGAGATGCCCATGCCCAGCACCATCAGGTTGTCCGGGCCGGGGGACGCCGTGATCAGCATGGCGGCCAGCAGGAAGCTGAAGAGTTGTTCGAAGGTCAGCATGGGCCGGGATGATAGGCGCTCGCCCTGCAACTATCATCACGCGCGCATTTCAATAGCCAGTCGCCGCTGCCACCCTTTCCAGGGATCAAGGCGGGTCTCCGGGCAACCAGCCTCGGAAGACCGCGCGACGGCCTCAAGAGGGAGGAACTCATGTTTGGATTCCAGTGGCGTCCGCGGGCGCTGTTCGTCGCGCTGGCCTGCGTGCTGAGCGCTTGTGGGGGTGGCGGAGGCGGTGGAGGCGGCGGCACCGACGCCGGTACCGGCGGCACGCCGCCGGGCACGCCGGCGACGACGTCGCTGATGCCGCCGGCGTCCACGCCGGGCGAGACCCTGGCCGCGGACGCCTCGGTCTATCGCCCGTTCGCCGCAGGCGGCACCTGGCGCTATCGGGGCGTCCAGACCCAACCGAACGTCGCCCAGCCCGTGGTCTACGACACCGTGACGCAGCAGCTCGCGACCAGCGTGGCCTCGCAGGTGATCGAAACGACCTCCAATGCCGGCAACAGCGGCAATGACCAGACCACGCTCGTCCTCGACGCCGGAACCATCACCGCCAACGACCACCTGGACCTGGCGCCCGGCGTGCGTGTGCCGGTTCCACGCATCGAGCTGAAGTCGCCCGTGCGTGCCGGCGAACAGTACAACCTGATCGACCGGCGCATCGAGGACATGGGCACCGACGTCGATGGCGACAAGCGCAATGACGCCGCGGACATCGCGGCCTACGCGCGCGTCGTCGGAATCGAGACCGTGGCGCTGCCCACCTTGCCCAGCATCCAGGCGATCCGGGTCGACACCACGCTGATGACGCGCATCAGGATTTCCACGACCGGTCAGTGGTCGCCGGTCATCCGGATCGAGGCGCGCGCCTGGTACGCCCAAGGCCTGGGACTGGTGCAACTGCAGACCGAACTGCCCACGGCCGACCTCAGCGGCGTGACCCGCAACGTGGAAACGCTGGTGTCCTTCGAGGGACCCGCCTCCGGCTATGGCGCAAGCCCCGCCAGCGTCGCGACCGTGCCGCTGACCAGCGCCGTCTTCCCCGGCCAGACCGTGTCGGGGTCGAGCATCGTCGCCGCGGTGCCGATGGGCGACCAGGCGCTGCTGTTTGCCAATCGGTCTGCCGACGGGCTCACCGTGTACCGCATGAATGCAAGTGGCGGCATCTCGGGCGTCCAGCACCATCTGGGATTGAACAATCAGCCGCGCAGCGGGTTCTATCTGCGCGTGGGCAGCGAGGCGGTCGCAGTGAATGGGTTCGGCCCGCTGGTGACCCGCTTCGATGCCTCGGGGAATCTGCTGGGCACGGTGGCGGCGCTGCCGCTGTCGCGGCCCGGGCGGCAGGGCGACGCGAGCGTGCTCGGCGCCGCCGCGCAGGGCGGCAACCTGGCGCTGCTCTGGAGCCGCGGCACAGCCGATGGCAGCGCCACCGAACTGGTGATGGGCCGCTTCGCGCTGGACGGCACGCCGGTCGGCGCGCAAGCGGTGGTGTTCACTGGCGGGAGCGTGGACCGGACCTCGTTCGCGTTCTCCGGCGGGCGCCTGGTGGCGGCCTGGTCGGGCCGCGCGACGTCCATCGGGGCCCTGGACATCCAGGTGGCCGCCTGGGCGCCCGACAGCGGCGACCTCCGGCAGACCGTGCTGTTGAGCGGCGCCTCGCAAGCGACCTATCGGCTCGCGCCCACCGTGGTGCCGCTCGACGAGGGCGCGGCGCTGATGTGGGCGCGCGACCTGCGTACCGGCGACCCGCTTCCCGAGTCCGCCGGTCTGCGTCTGGATGCCCAGTTCAATCCGGTGCGCGGCGGTGCCACGCTGGATGACGAGACCGTCCGGGGCATGCCGGGCGCGCGCACCGATTCCGGCTCGCCAGCCTTCCAGGGACAGGGGCAGCGGATGCTGGGGCTCGTCGACCGCACGGGGCCGCTGTGGCCGGATGTGCCGGCCTACCCGGTGAACCGGACGCTCACGCTCGTGAGCTGGTGGGACGCTGGCGCCGGACCGCTCAGCGGCGCGACCGTCAAGACCTTGCGCGTGGGCGTGGAGGCGAGCGAATTCAATGCGCTGCGGATGCTGGTGCCGGTCGGCGATCGCCTGCTGCTGCTGGGTGGCGACTCGGCGCTGACCGTGCGCACGCTCTGGCTGCCGGGCAGCCGCTGAAATGAAAACGGGCCCTGATCACTCAGGGCCCGTTTCATTGTGGTCTTTGGCGGAGAGAGAGGGATTCGAACCCTCGGTAGGCTATTAACCTACACACGCTTTCCAGGCGTGCGACTTAAACCACTCATCCATCTCTCCGAAGCCCGCCATCATAGCGCAGTTTTCAGGCTCGCAAGGAAAGTTGTCGGATCGCCGCGGTGCGACGCACACGCGACCGTCCGCAGGCGGGCAGGGCGCTCAGCGTCCGGGCTGGATCACCTTGTCGCTCTTGATCAGCGCCATCGCCGTGCCGATCAGCCCTGAGACCTCGCTCATGTTGGCCGGCACGATCATCGTGTTGTTCTTCTGCGCGAGCTGCGAGAAGGCCTCGACCGCCTTCTCCGCGACCTTCAATTGCACCGCGTCCCCGCCGCCCGGCTGCTGGATCGCCGCGGCGATCTTGCGGATCGCGTCCGCGCTGGCCTCGGCGACCGCCGTGATGGCCGCGGCCTCGCCCTGCGCCTTGTTGATCTCGGCCTGCTTCTCGCCCTCGGAGCGCGCGATCGCGGCCTCGCGCTCGCCGGTGGCGATGTTGATCTGCTCCTGGCGCCGGCCCTCCGACGCCGCGATCAGCGCGCGCTTCTCGCGCTCGGCCGTGATCTGCGCCTGCATCGAGCGCAGGATCTCCGCCGGCGGCGTCAGGTCCTTGATCTCGTAGCGCAGCACCTTCACGCCCCAGTTGAGCGCCGCCTCGTCCAGCGCCTGCACGACGGCGGCATTGATGGCGTCGCGCTCCTCGAAGGTGCGGTCCAGCTCCATGCGCCCGATCACCGAGCGCAGCGTGGTCTGCGCCAGCTGCGTGATGGCGATGATGTAGTTGCTCGAGCCGTAGCTCGCGCGCATCGGGTCGGTCACCTGGAAGTACAGGATGCCGTCCACCGTGAGCTGGGTGTTGTCCTTGGTGATGCAGACCTGGCTCGGAACATCCAGCGGGATCTCCTTGAGCGAATGCTTGTAGGCCAGGCGGTCGACGAAGGGCACCAGGATGTTCAGGCCGGGCGTGAGCGTGGCGTGATATTTGCCAAGACGCTCCACCACCCACGCGTGCTGCTGCGGGACCACCTTGACGGCCTGCACGACGAAGACGATGGCGACCACCAGCAGGACCAGGGCGACGATTTCCATGAGCGGGACTCCTCCTCCAGGAATGAACGGGTAAGCGAAACGGATGCGGGAAGCGCGATGGGGCAGGGCGGCGCGTTCAGGCCGCCTCGACCAGCAGGCAACTGCCCTCGACCGCGCGGATCACATGTCTGCCGCTGTGCGGGGCGCCATGGCCGACGAAGCGCGCCCGCCAGGCCGCGCCGCGGTAGCGGACCTCGGCGGTGCCGTCGGCGCGCCATTGGAGGACGTCCAGGCTCTGGCCGATGTCGAGATTGACGTTGGGGTTCTCGCTGGCTGGCGTGCGCGGGTGCCGGCGCTGACGGCCGTGCCACCAGGCCACCGCGCCGCCGCCCACCGCCGCCGCGACCGTCACCTGGGCCCAGAACGGGCCGCCCAGGTGCGCCGCCAGCGCCGCCGCCGCGGCGCCCAGTGCCAGCATCAGCAGGTAGAAGGTCGTCCCGCTGGCGAGCTCCGCCGCCACCAGTCCGCCGCAGATGACCCACCACCAGGTGGGCAGGGTCCAGTCCATCAGATCCTCCTAGCGGCCGGGCGATCCGTGATTCGCCCGGTCCTGTCGAATCGGACCAGTGTACGCCCCGGATCGAGGCCGCCGAGCGAGGCCCAAACGGGTCGCGGCGCCCGCATTTCCGGGCCATGGACGACGACGCCGTTCTGTTTCCGCGACACCCCCCGATCAACACTTGCGTGACACGGCTGACGCCCTACACTTCGCGCCTTTCTTGTTTGACCCCGCCCCGATCTGGAGGCTTCATGACGCCGCGTTTCCGCTTTCCCATCGTCATCATCGACGAGGACTATCGCTCCGAGAACACCTCGGGTTTGGGCATTCGCGCCCTGGCGGAAGCCATCCAGAAAGAGGGCTTCGAGGTGCTGGGCGCGACCAGCTACGGCGACCTGAGCCAGTTCGCCCAGCAGCAGAGCCGGGCCAGCGCCTTCATCCTGTCGATCGACGACGAGGAGTTCTCCGGCAACGGCGATGGCGCGGAGCTCGATCCGGCGGTGTTGAACCTGCGCAAGTTCATCCAGGAGATCCGCTTCAAGAATGCGGACATCCCCATCTACGTCTACGGCGAGACCCGGACTTCGCAGCACCTGCCCAACGATGTGCTGCGCGAGCTGCACGGCTTCATTCACATGTTCGAGGACACGCCCGAGTTCGTGGCGCGTCACATCATCCGCGAGGCCAAGAGCTACCTCGACGGCCTGGCGCCCCCGTTCTTCAAGGCGCTGATGGATTACGCGCAGGACGGCTCCTACTCCTGGCACTGCCCGGGGCACTCCGGCGGCGTGGCCTTCCTGAAGAGCCCGGTCGGCCAGATGTTCCACCAGTTCTTCGGCGAGAACATGCTGCGTGCCGACGTCTGCAACGCGGTCGAGGAACTCGGCCAACTGCTGGACCACACCGGCCCGGTCGCCGAGAGCGAGAAGAACGCCGCCCGCATCTTCAACGCGGACCACTGCTTCTTCGTCACCAACGGCACCTCGACCTCCAACAAGATGGTCTGGCACCACACGGTGGCGCCGGGCGACATCGTGGTGGTCGACCGCAACTGCCACAAGTCCATCCTGCACAGCATCATCATGACCGGCGCGGTGCCGGTCTTCATGACGCCCACGCGCAACCACTACGGCATCATCGGTCCGATCCCGGAGAGCGAGTTCTCGCCCGACACCATCCGCAAGAAGATCGCGAAAAATCCGCTGCTCAAGGGCGTGGATCCGAAGAAGGTCAAGCCGCGCATCATGACGTTGACGCAGAGCACCTACGACGGCGTGCTCTACAACACCGAGACCATCAAGGCCAAGCTGGACGGCTGGATCGACACGCTGCACTTCGACGAGGCGTGGCTGCCGCACGCGGCGTTCCACAACTTCTACGGCTCGTACCACGCGATGGGCAAGCATCGCCCGCGCCCGAAGACCGCGATGGTCTACGCCACGCAGTCGACCCACAAGCTGCTGGCCGGCATCTCGCAGGCGTCGCAGGTGCTGGTGCAGGACTCGCAGAACGTGAAGCTGGACAAGCATCTGTTCAACGAGGCTTATCTGATGCACACCTCGACCAGCCCGCAGTACTCGATCATCGCCAGCTGCGACGTCGCCGCCGCGATGATGGAGCCCCCGGGCGGCACGGCGCTGGTGGAAGAGTCCATCCTCGAGGCGCTGGACTTCCGCCGTGCGATGCGCAAGGTCGAGAAGGACTACGGCAAGGACTGGTGGTTCAAGGTCTGGGGACCGGACAAGCTCGCCGCCGACGGCATCGGCAAGGCCGCGGACTGGATGCTCAAGGCCAACGAGAAGTGGCACGGCTTCGGTCCGATCGAGGCCGGCTTCAACATGCTGGACCCGATCAAGTCCACGGTCATCACGCCCGGTCTGGACATGAGCGGCAAGTTCGCCAAGACCGGCATCCCGGCCAGCATCGTCACCAAGTTCCTGGCCGAGCATGGCGTCGTGGTCGAGAAGACGGGGCTCTATTCGTTCTTCATCATGTTCACCATCGGCATCACCAAGGGCCGCTGGAACACGCTGCTGACCGCGCTGCAGCAGTTCAAGGACGACTACGACAAGAACGCGCCGATCTGGCGCATCCTGCCGGACTTCGTCGCCGCCTTCCCGCGTTATGAGCGCATGGGCTTGCGCGACCTGTGCCAGAGCGTGCACGAGGCCTACGCGTCCGGCGACATCGCGCGCCTGACCACCGAGGTCTATCTGTCCGACCTGGAGCCGGCGATGAAGCCGTCCGACGCGTATGCGCACATCGCGCATCGCAAGACGGAACGCGTCGAGATCGACAAGCTGGAAGGCCGCGTCACCACCGCGCTGCTGACGCCGTATCCCCCCGGCATCCCGCTGCTGATCCCGGGTGAGCGCTTCAACAAGCGGATCGTGGACTATTTGAAGTTCACCAGAGACTTCAATGCGAAGTTCCCGGGCTTCGCGACCGATGTCCACGGGCTGGTCGCGGAGAAGGGCAACGACGGCGTGACTCGGTATTACGTCGATTGCGTGGTTGATGCGAAATGAAGAACGGGACCCTCGGGTCCCGTTTTTACTTTCACGTTCGGCGCGCTTGGCCGCTGGAGCATGGGGCCCTGGCGGCAAGCGCCAGAACCCCAAGCACCACCGTCCCTGATCCACCGAGGTGATCGGCGGGTGGGGACCGGGGGGGCGTGAGAGGCGTTACTCCGTGCCGGCCATCGCGCCGTGGCTGAAGCCGCCATCGACGTAGATGATCTCGGAGCTGACGCCGGCAGCAAGGTCCGACAGCAGGAAGGCCGCCGTGTTGCCGACGTCCTCGATGGTGACGTTGCGCTTGATCGCGGCGCTGTCGGCGAACTGCTTCAGCAGCTTGCCGAAATCCTTGATGCCGGAAGCGGCCAGCGTCTTGATCGGGCCCGCCGAGATGCCGTTCACCCGGATGCCCTTGGCGCCCAGGCCGTACGCCAGATAACGCACGCTGGCTTCCAGCGAGGCCTTGGCCAGGCCCATGGTGTTGTAGTTCGGCACGAAACGCTCCGCGCCCAGATAGGACAGCGTCAGCAGCGCCGCACCCGGACGCAGCCGGCCCTGCGCCGCCTTGGCCATCGCCGGGAAGCTGTAGGCCGAGATATCGTGCGCGATACGGAAGTTCTCGCGCGTCATGCCATCCAGGAATTCGCCAGCAATCGCCTCGCGCGGCGCGAAACCGATCGAGTGGACAAACCCGTCGAATTCCGGCCAGTGCTGGCCCAGGTCCTCGAACAGACGCTCGATCTGGGCGTCATCGCCCACGTCGCAATCGAACACCAGCTTGGAATCGAATTCCGCCGCGAATTCGGTGATGCGATCCTTGAATCGCTCGCCCACGTAGCTGAAGGCCAGTTCAGCGCCTTCGCGGTGGCAGGCCTTGGCGATGCCGTAGGCGATCGAACGGTTGGACAGCACGCCCGTGATCAGCAGCCGCTTGCCGGCGAGAAATCCCATGTCTGCTCCTGGTATTCATTGATTCGAGGGAGGGCGGGATTCTCGCACGCCAGCCCGTGACCGATACCACAGCCTTGTCGGCATGCTGTTTGCATAGTACACTTCGAGCTTCGCTGAAAAAGTGAACGGTGGGCGGATTCATCCAGCCCATTTTTTTTGGCTGTCCCTACATGTCCGCACAGGATAGATACCGTCGTCGATGAATTTGAGCTGGCAAGCCGTTGTTGAAAAGACCGTGACCGGATTGGGTTACGAGGTGGTGGGCTGCGAACGCAGCGCCGGAGGCTTGCTGCGCGTGTACATCGACAAGCCGCTCGTGAACGGCCAGGAGCCGGAGCAGCCGGTCAACGTCGAGGACTGCGAGCGCGTGACGCGCCAGCTCCGCTACGTGATGGAAGTCGAGGAGATCGACTACCAGCGCCTGGAAGTCTCGACGCCCGGCCTGGACCGCCCGCTGAACCACGCCGGCGACTACGCCCGCTTCAGCGGTCATGAAGTGGAAATCACGCTGCGCGAGGCTTTCCAGGGCCGCAAGAAATACAAGGGCGTCCTGGCGGCGCCCGAGGGCGTCGCCGGCGACGCGCTGGCCGCGAGCGCCAACTGGCGCGTGATCTTCTCCGACGGCAAGACCGAGCAGGCGCTGGATTTCGCGCTGGACGAAGTGCGCTCGGCCAAGCTGGTGCCGGAGATCAGTTTCAAGGGTCGCACGCCGGGCACGGCGGGCGGCGCTGCCGCCGGCCAGCAGGCCGCGGCGAAAAAGAACACGGGCTTGGCGCCCAAGGGATCGGAATCTGCTGACGGAACGACGGCTGCGAAGCCCAAGGCGTCGAAGAAGAAGAGCAATGCCAAGTCCCGGCAGACGGATGACAAGGTTGACGGAGGTCTCGATCAATGAACCGCGAACTGTTGATGCTGGTGGACGCCATCTCGCGCGAGAAGAGCGTGGAGCGCGATGTGGTGTTCGGCGCCGTTGAGGCGGCGCTGGCCTCGGCCACCAAGAAGTTGTATGGCGGCGAGGTCGACATCCGTGTGGCCATCGACCGCGATACCGGCGAATACGAGACCTTCCGCCGCTGGCACGTCGTGCCGAGCGAGGCCGGTCTGCAGAACCCCGATTCGGAGATCCTGCTGTTCGAGGCGCAGGAACAGATCGCCGACATCGAGGTCGACGACCACATCGAGGAGGGCGTCGAGTCCGTGCCGATCGGCCGCATCGGCGCCCAGGCCGCCAAGCAGGTCATCCTGCAGAAGATCCGCGACGCCGAGCGCGAGCAACTGCTCAACGACTTCATGTCGCGCGGCGAGAAGATCTTCGTCGGCACCGTCAAGCGCCTGGACAAGGGCGACATCATCGCCGAGTCGGGCCGCGTCGAAGGCCGCCTCAAGCGCAATGAAATGATCCCCAAGGAGAACCTGCGCACCGGCGACCGTGTCCGCGCGGTGATCCTGGGCGTCGACCCGACGCAGCGCGGCCCGCAGATCATGCTGTCGCGCTCCTCGGGCGAGTTCATGAAGGAGCTCTTCGCGCAGGAAGTGCCCGAGATCGAACAGGGCCTGCTCGAGATCAAGAGCTGCGCCCGCGACGCCGGCAGCCGCGCCAAGATCGCCGTGGTTTCGCACGACAAGCGCGTCGATCCGATCGGCACCTGCGTCGGCGTGCGCGGCTCGCGCGTCAATGGCGTGACCAACGAGCTGGCCGGCGAGCGAGTGGACATCGTGCTCTGGTCCGAGGATCCCGCGCAGTTCGTGATCGGCGCGCTGGCGCCGGCCAACGTGCAATCCATCGTCGTCGATGAGGAACGCCATGCGATGGACGTGGTCGTCGACGAGGAGAACCTCGCGATCGCGATCGGCCGCGGCGGTCAGAACGTGCGTCTGGCCTCCGAGCTGACCGGCTGGAAGATCAACATCATGACCGCCGAGGAATCCGCCGCCAAGCAGGCCGAGGAATCCGACGTGGTGCGCAAGCTGTTCGTCGAGAAGCTGGACGTGGACGAGGAAGTCGCCGACATCCTGATCGCCGAAGGCTTCGCCTCGCTGGAGGAAGTCGCCTACGTCCCGATGCAGGAGATGCTCGAGATCGAGGCCTTCGACGAAGAGACCGTCAACGAGCTGCGCACCCGCGCCAAGGATGCGCTGCTCACGATGGAGATCGCCCGCGAGGAGAAGGTCGAGGAGGTCTCCCAGGACCTGCGCGACCTGGAAGGCATGACCCCGGAGCTGATCGCCAAGCTGGCGGGCGGCGACATTCACACCCGTGACGACCTGGCCGATCTGGCCGTCGACGAGTTGGTCGAGATTTCGTCCCTGGACGAGGCAGCGGCACGCGCTTTGATCATGAAGGCGCGCGAGCACTGGTTCAACGCATAACACGCCGAGCAGACACGCTCTGAAGCGATTTCAAGCGAAACCAGACCGCTCCGCCCCACACAAGATTTAAGGATTTCAACAATGGCCGTGACCACCGTCGCCCAGCTGGCCGCAGAGCTGAACAGGCCTGCGACCACTTTGCTGGAGCAGCTCCAGGCTGCGGGCGTCAAGAAGGCGTCCGCCGAGGACACCCTGAACGAAAGCGACAAGGAACGCCTGCTGGACCATCTGCGCACCGCGCATGGCACCAGCGGCGCCGAGCGCAAGAAGATCACCCTGACCCGCAAGTCGACCAGCGAGATCAAGCAGGCCGATGCCTCGGGCAAGGCGCGCACCATCCAGGTGGAGGTGCGCAAGAAGCGCGTCTTCGTCAAGCGCGAGGATGGCGTCGATGAAGCTTCCGCCGCCGCCGCGGAGGAAGCCGACCTGAAGCGCCGCGAGGAAGAGGCCCAGGCTCAGGCCGAGGCGCTGCGTCAGCAGGAAGAGGAACTCGCCCGCAAGATGCGTGAGCGCGAGGAAGCCGAGCGCGCCGCGCGCGAAGCCGAAGAGAAGCGCCGCGAGGAAGAGCGCGCCGCCCGCGAGGCCGCCGAGCAGGCCGCCGCCGCGGCGGCCGCGAAGGCAGCTGCCGAAGAGGAAGCGCGCAAGGCCGCCGAGGCCGCCAAGACCAAGGCCGAGAAGGCTGCGGAAAAGACGGCGGAGAAGGCGGACAAGCCCGCGGAGAAGGCCGAAAAGGCGGAGAAGGCCGAGAAGGCCGCCGCCCCGGCTGCCGCGCCCGCTCCGGCTGTTGCCGCGCCGGCCGAACCGGCCAAGCCGGTGCTGCGCGTGGTCAAGGCCGCCGACGTGGCCGCCGACGAGAAGGCCCGCCAGGTCGAGCTGGAGCGCCGCCGCAAGGCCGCCGAGGCCGAGGCCGCCGCCATCCGCGCGATGATGAATGCGCCCAAGAAGGTGCTGGTCGCGAAGAAGGAAGAGCCCAAGCCCGAGGCGGCTGCCGCCGGCATCAAGGGCACGATCCACAAGAAGCCGGGCGGCGTCGCAGGCGCCCCCGGCACGACCGCCGCGGCGGGCGCCGGCGCGAAGCCGGGCGACAAGAAGTCCGTCAAGTCCGAGAAGCTGTCGTCCAGCTGGGCCGATGACGCCAAGAAGCGTGGCGCCGCCGGCAAGCCGGGCGGCCGCGACGCGGGCGCGGGTGCCCGTCCGGGCGGCGGCGCCGCCGGCTGGCGCGCGCCAGGCCGAGGCCCCGCGGGCCGCCGTGGCGGCCGCGACGATCGCGGCGGCATGTCGTCCAACTTCCAGGCGCCGACGGAACCGGTGGTGCAGGAGGTCCATATCCCCGAGACCATCTCGGTCGCCGATCTGGCGCACAAGATGTCGGTGAAGGCCTCCGAGGTCATCAAGCAGCTGATGAAGCTGGGTCAGATGGTCACCATCAACCAGCAGCTGGACCAGGAAACGGCCATGATCGTGGTCGAGGAAATGGGCCACAAGGCGTTCGCCGCCAAGCTGGACGATCCGGACGCCTTCCTCGAGGAAGAGGGCGCCGCCGAGGGTCAGCACGAGCTGCTGCCCCGCGCGCCGGTCGTCACCGTCATGGGTCACGTCGACCACGGCAAGACCTCGCTGCTGGACAGCATCCGCCGCGCCCGCGTGGCGGCTGGCGAAGCCGGCGGCATCACGCAGCACATCGGCGCCTATCACGTCGACACGCCGCGCGGCATGGTCACCTTCCTGGACACCCCGGGTCACGAGGCCTTCACGGCCATGCGTGCCCGCGGCGCCAAGGCGACGGACATCGTCATCCTGGTCGTGGCCGCCGATGACGGCGTCATGCCGCAGACCAAGGAAGCGATCCACCACGCGAAGGCCGCTGGCGTGCCGATCGTGGTCGCGATGAACAAGATCGACAAGCCCGATGCCAACCCGGAGCGCGTCAAGAGCGAGCTGGTGGCCGAGGAAGTCGTGCCGGAAGACTTCGGCGGCGATTCCCCGTTCGTGCCGGTGTCGGCCAAGACCGGCCAGGGCATCGACGAGCTGCTCGAGCAGGTGCTGCTGCAGGCCGAGGTGCTGGAGCTCAAGGCCGCGAAGGACTCGCTGGCCAAGGGCCTGGTCATCGAAGCCAAGCTGGACAAGGGCCGCGGCCCGGTCGCGACGGTGCTGGTGCAGTCCGGCACGCTCAAGCGCGGCGACGTGGTGCTGGCCGGCTCGACCTACGGCCGCGTGCGCGCCATGCTGGACGAGGACGGCAAGCCGGCGACCGAAGCCGGTCCGTCGATCCCGGTCGAGATCCAGGGCCTGACGGAAGTCCCGCAGGCGGGCGACGAGTTCATGGTGCTGAGCGACGAACGCCGCGCCCGTGAAATCGCCACCTTCCGCGCCGGCAAGTACCGCGACGTCAAGCTGGCGCGCCAGCAGGCCGCGAAGCTGGAGAACATGTTCGCCGACATGACCGCCGGCGACGTGCAGACGCTGCCGCTGATCATCAAGGCCGATGTGCAGGGTTCGCAGGAAGCGCTGGCGTCCTCGCTGCTCAAGCTGTCGACCGACGAGGTCAAGGTGCAGATCGTCCACGCGGCGGTCGGCGCGATCAGCGAATCCGACATCAACCTGGCGATCGCCTCCAAGGCCGTCGTGATCGGTTTCAACGTGCGTGCCGATGCCGGCGCGCGCAAGGTGGCCGAGCACAACGACGTCGACCTGCGCTACTACAACATCATCTACGACGCCGTGGATGAAGTGAAGGCGGCGATGGCCGGCATGCTGGCCCCGGAGCAGCGCGAGGAAGTCATCGGCACCGCCGAGATCCGCACCGTGTTCGTGGCGACCAAGATCGGCACGATCGCCGGTTCGATGATCACCAGCGGTCACGTGACCCGCAACGCGCGCTTCCGCCTGCTGCGCGACAACGTGGTGGTCTACACCGGCGAGATCGAGTCGCTCAAGCGCATGAAGGACGACGTCAAGGAAGTCCGCGAAGGCTTCGAGTGCGGTATCAAGCTGAAGAACTACAGCGACATCAAGGAAGGCGACCAACTGGAAGTCTTCGAAATCAAGGAAGTGGCGCGCACGCTGTAACCCGGCGAGCCGACGCTTCATGCCCGGCGGGTCGCCCCGCCGGGCTTTGTTGTTTGAGAGAGTGAGGAAAGAGCCATGCGTCACAAGCGATCGATCCCCAACCGCGGTCTGCGCGTGGCGGACCAGATCCAGCGCGACCTGGCCGAACTGATCCGCGAGTTGAAGGACCCGCGCATCGGCATGGTGACGATCAGCGCGGTCGAGGTCACGCCCGACTACGCGCACGCCAAGGTGTTCTATTCGCTGCTGGTCGGCGACGAGAAGGCCACCGGCGAGGCGCTGAACGAGGCGGCGGGATTCCTGCGCAACGGCCTGTTCAAGCGCTTGCAGATCCACACCGTGCCCAGCCTGCATTTCCATTTCGACCGCACCACCGAGCGGGCGGCCGAGATGAGCGCGCTGATCGCGAAGGCGAATTCGTCCCGCGCCAAGGACGACGAGACCACCGAGGACTGACCCTCCTCCGAGACTGAAAGAGACGCCGGCCCGAGAGGGCCGCCGCCCCGTGATGAGTGCAGTTGCCCCCCGCCCGAAAATCGTGAAGCGCGCCGTGCACGGCGTGCTGATGCTGGACAAGCCGCTGGGCCTGACCAGCAATGACGCCTTGCAGAAGGTCAAGCGCCTGCTGCGCGCGGAGAAGGCCGGCCACACCGGCACGCTGGATCCGCTGGCCACCGGCCTGCTGCCGCTGACCTTCGGCGCGGCGACCAAGTTCAGCCAGGTCAGCCTGGAGGCCGACAAGGGCTACCGCGCGACGCTGCGCCTGGGCATCACGACGACCACCGGCGATGGCGAGGGCGAGGTCCTCGAGCGGCGCGACGAGGTGGCCCGGCCCCTGGACCTGGACACGATCCGCGCCGCGTGCGAGGCCTTCCGGGGCCCGATCTCGCAGCTGCCGCCGATGTACTCGGCGCTCAAGCACCAGGGCCGCGCGCTGTACGAGCTGGCCCGCGAGGGCGTCACCGTCGAGCGCGCGCCGCGCGAGGTCACGATTCACGCGCTGGACATCGTCGACTGGCAGGCTGACGAACTGCTGCTGGTCATCGACGTGCGCTGCTCCAAGGGCACCTACATCCGCACGCTGGCCGAGGACATCGGCGCGAAGCTGGGATGTGGCGCCCACCTGGCCGGCCTGCGCCGCACGGCCAGCGGGCCGGTGTCGGTCGAGCAGGCCGTCACGCTGGAGCAGATCGAGGCCCTGGACGATGCCGGCCGCCTCGCGCTGCTGACCGCGCCCGACAGCCTGCTGGGCGAATGGCCCGAGGTCGAGCTGAGCAACGACGAGGCCGGTCGCTTCCTGAGCGGCATGCGCCGCCGGGTGGCGCTGGCTGATCTGCCGCAGGTGCGCGTGTACGGGCAGATGCCGCGCGCCTTCCTCGGCAGCGGGCACGTGACCGGCGGCGAGCTGATCGCCGACCGGCTGCTGAGCCCGGCCGAGATCGCCTCCATGCTGATCCAGGCGGCCTGAGCGCCGCGCCCCCCACGAGTTCCAGAGACACCGAGTCCCCCGATTTCCCGAATCCCCGAGAAAGCCTAGAAAGCCCTCTTAGCGAAAGCGTCCCCATGAGCAAGCAAATCCGCAATATCGCCATCATCGCCCACGTCGACCATGGCAAGACCACCATGGTGGACCAGCTCCTTCGCCAGAGCGGCACCTTCGCCGAGCACGAGAAGGTCGTCGACACGGTGATGGACAACAACGCCATCGAACGCGAGCGCGGCATCACCATCCTGGCCAAGAACTGCGCGGTGAGCTGGAAGGGCACCCACATCAACATCGTGGACACCCCGGGGCACGCGGACTTCGGCGGTGAAGTGGAACGCGCGCTGTCGATGGTCGACGGCGTGGTGCTGCTGATCGACGCCCAGGAAGGCCCGATGCCGCAGACCCGCTTCGTGACCAAGAAGGCGCTGGCGCTGGGCCTCAAGCCCATCGTCGTCGTCAACAAGGTTGACAAGCCGGGCGCCAAGCCGGACGCCGTCATCAACGCCGCTTTCGACCTGTTCGACAAGCTCGGCGCCACCGATGAGCAGCTGGACTTCCCGGTCGTGTACGCCTCGGGCATCAACGGCTGGTCCTCGCTGGAAGAGGGCGAGCCCGGCGGCAAGTGGGGCGAGGACATGTCCGCGCTGTTCGACACCATCCTCAAGCATGTGCCGCCGCAGAGCGGCGACCCGGCCGCGCCGCTGCAGCTGCAGATCTCGGCGCTGGACTTCTCGACCTTCGTGGGCCGCATCGGCGTGGGCCGCATCAGCCAGGGCACGCTCAAGCCGGCCATGGACGTGGTCGTGATGGAAGGCCCGGACGGCAAGGTCACCAAGGGCCGCGTCAACCAGGTGCTGACCTTCCAGGGCCTGGACCGCGTGCAGACGAACGAAGCCGGCCCCGGCGACATCGTGCTGATCAACGGCATCGAGGAAATCGGCATCGGCGTGACCGTCACCAGCCCGACCAATCCGGCGCCGCTGCCGATGCTCAAGGTCGACGAGCCGACGCTGACGATGAACTTCTGCGTCAACACCTCGCCGCTGGCCGGCCGTGAAGGCAAGTTCGTCACCAGCCGCCAGATCTGGGACCGCCTGCAGAAGGAACTGCAGCACAACGTCGCGCTGCGCGTGAAGGAGACCGACGAGGACGGCATCTTCGAGGTGTCGGGCCGCGGCGAACTGCACCTGACCATCCTGCTGGAGAACATGCGCCGCGAAGGCTATGAGCTGGCCGTGTCCAAGCCGCGCGTGGTCTTCCAGGAGATCAACGGCGAGAAGTGCGAGCCGATCGAGCTGGTCACCGCCGACGTGGAAGAAGCCCACCAGGGCGGCGTGATGCAGGCCCTGGGCGAGCGCAAGGGCGAACTGGTCAACATGGAGCCGGACGGCCGCGGCCGCGTCCGCCTCGAGTACCGCATCCCGGCCCGCGGCCTGATCGGTTTCTCGAACGAGTTCCTGAACCTGACCCGGGGCTCGGGCCTGATCTCCAACATCTTCGACGGCTACGAGCCGCACAAGGGCGAGATCGCCGGCCGCAAGAACGGCGTGCTGATCTCGATGGACGCGGGCGAGATCTTCACCTACGCGCTGGGCAAGCTGGATGATCGCGGCCGCATGTTCGTCAAGCCGAACGATCCGGTCTACGAAGGCATGATCGTCGGCATCCACAGCCGCGACAACGATCTGGTCGTCAACGCGACGCGCACCAAGCAGCTGACCAACTTCCGCGTCAGCGGCAAGGAAGACGCGATCAAGATCACGCCCCCGATCGAGCTGACGCTGGAATACGGCGTCGAGTTCATCGAGGACGACGAACTGGTCGAGATCACGCCGAAGTCGGTGCGCCTGCGCAAGCGCCATCTGTCCGAGAACGACCGCAAGCGCGCGGCGCGCAGCTGATCGCGCGGGGCGCAGGCGCCTGGGCTGCGGAGGTCCGGGCGTTGGCCGCCGATGCATGGGGCCCCGGCGGCAAGCGCCGGAACCCCACGCATCACCGTCCCCAACCACCGTCGTACTGCCACGGTTTTGCGACCGAGGTGTGCTGGGGAGATGAAACGCCTGATGCTTGCATCGGGCGTTTTTCGTTTCTCTGCGGGGAAAAGAAAGGCGACCCGTGAGGGTCGCCTTGTTGCGGAGCAGGGAGGCTCAGCGTTGGGATTGCTTGCGGCGGCGGACGCCGATCGCGCCGAGCAGCGCGAGGGAAGCCAGCGCCAGCGAGGCGGGTTCCGGCACGTTGCCGCCGCTGCTGCCACCGCCGCCGGCCTTGTTGCCGGAGACGGAGAACAGCTTGATGAAGTCGTAGCCGGTGTAGTCGGTGCCAATGCCGCGGGTCAGTCCGGTGGTGGAGCCGTCGCCGCCCGTCGGATTGCCGCCCAGCTGCGAGTTGTAGGCGGTGACGATCCACCAGCTCGAGTTGATGCTCGTGCTGACGTTGGCCACGCCGTTCTTGCTCTGCAGGTCGGCATAGCTGCTGACCAGCGACCAGCCGCTGGCCGACTTCAGCGAGGCCGCGGTCTTGCCGGCGATGGTGTTGGCCACGTTCACGCCGGCGGTGGGGCCGGTGTAGGCCAGCAGGGTGATGTCGGCGTCTCCATACCACCAGCCGAGCTTGATCTGGGTGAGGTTCACCAGGTCGTCGAACTTCAGCAGGATCAGGTCCTGATAGCCGTAGTTGTCCAGTGAATGCTGCGGCGAACCCGTGTCGTTGACCGGCGCGCTGACGCCGAAGCCATTGCCGCTGTAGTACTGCAGCGTGCTCTGCGCGAAGCCGTTGGTGCTGCTGTAAGCGCCGCCGCTGGTGGTGTTGACGGAGGCCGAGTAGGCGGAGTAGCTGACGTTGGGCGCCGCGTCCCCCGTCTCGGTGCAGTTGCTGACGCAGCTGCTGGCGGTCCAGGTCGAGACGGCCTGCGCGCTGATCGGCAGCATCGCTGCCAGCGCCACGGCGGCCAGTCCCATCAGGCGGTTTTCAACTTGTCGCATGGTGTTCCCCTCGCTCCCCCGACGCGGTCGGGTCTCTGATTCATTGCGGCTTCGTCTCGCAAGCACCGGGCCAGCGTCACGATTCCCTTACGGCTCAAGCACTTGGCGTAAAAAGCGCGTGTGGTTTGGGGCCGGACTGTAAGTTCTTCCGACAGGCCCGGAAACCCCTCACCGAAGGGGCTCCGGCAGGCCTCAGCGCAAGCTCTGGCTCAGGGCCAGCGCCTCCTTGTGGCTGTCGAAGCCGCTGCTGCGCAGCGCCGCGTCGAGCTCCTCGCGCGCCTCGCCCTTGCGGCCGGCCTTGGCCAGCGCCGCTGCCAGGTGATAGCGGATGTCGGGGTTGCCCGGCTCGCGCAGCCGGGCGTCGCGCAGCAGTTGCAGCGCGCGCTCGGCATTGCCGGCGAGGTGATGGGCCCAACCGGCCGTGTCGATGATGGCGGCGCTGCGCGGATCCAGCCCCAGGGCCTGCTCCGCCGTCGTGGCGGCCGCGGCCGCATCGCCCTGCCGGATCATCGCGTTGGCGAGGTTGTTGAGCGCCTCCGCGTCCTTGGGCCGCAGCTTGAGCGCGGCTTCATAGCTGCGCCGGGCCGCGGCGAAGTTGCCTGCACGCGCCTGGGCATCGGCCAGCGCCTTCCAGGCCGCGACGTCCTGCGGATGGGCCTTGAGCCAGCGGTCGGCCAGCTCCTGCGCCGAACGCCCGGTCGGATCCTGCCGTCCCAGCGCCCGCACCAGCGCCAGCAGGCTGCCGCTGGTGGGCTGCACCTCATGCGCCTTGCGCAGCGCCTCGACCGCCTGCGCCGGCTGCTTGCGGGCCTGCGCGACGTCCGCCAGCAGCGTGTAGCCCAGCGCCGCCTGAGGGCGCAGCTGGACGACCTGGCGTGCCTGCTTCTCGGCCAGCGCCGTATTGCCTTGCTGGAGCGCGACCGTCGATGACAGCGCCAGCGCGCCCACGTGCTGGGGCGCCGTCTGCAGCGCCTTGTCCAGGCTGTAGGCGGCGCCGGCGAAGTCGCGCGCGTCCAGCTGCAGCCCGGCGATCTGCGTGAGCGGATCGGCACCGAAGCCGGAGCGCCGCGCCGCGTTGGTCAGCGTGGCCTTGGCGCCATTGAGGTCGCGATTCCCGAGCTGCGCGCGGGCCAGGGTGATCAGCGTCTGGGGATCGTCCGGCGCCTTGCCGAGCAGCCGCTTGGCCGCTTCGAGCGCGGGGGCGGGCTGTTCCTGCCGCAGCAGCCAGACCACCAGCGCCTGATCGGCGCGCGTGTTGCGCGCGGTGCTGACGTCGGCCGCCTTGGAGAGCCAGCGCAGCACGTCGGCGGACTGGCCGCGCGCCTCGCTGAGCAGCGCCATCTCATACAGCGCGTCGGGGTTCTTCTCGTCGGCCTTGAGCATCGCGGCGAGCCGCGCCTGCGCGGCGTCGAACTGGCGCTGCGAGATGTCGAGCCGCGCCAGGCCGAGCTGGGCTTCACTCAGTCCGGGATCGAGCTGGCTGGCCTTCTGATAGGCCTCGCGCGCGCCGGCGAGGTTGCCGGCGCTGCGCTGCGCGATGCCGAGCTGCATCCACGTCGAGGGATTGGCCGGCTCCTGCTTGACCAGTTTCTCCGCGACGCCGACCGCCTTGGCCGGCTGACCGCCACGCAGGTAGAGCGTGACCAGCGCCATGCCCGCGTAGGTCTGGCGCGGGTCGCGCTGGAAGGCCTTCTCCAGCTCGCCCGTCGCGTCGCCTGCCTGGCCGCTGCGCAGCAGCGACAGGCCCAGCGTGGTGCGGAACTCGGGCGCGTCCTTGGCCTTGAGCGCCTCCTGCATCAGCGTGGCGGCGCGCGCATGGCGGCCCTGTGCCATCTGCAGCGAGGCCATCATCACCAGCGCCTGTCCGTCGCCCGGATAGGCCTTGAGGTAGGACTCGAGCACGTCGGAGGCGCGATCCAGATTCGGCTCGGCGACATAGACCTGCGCGAGCAGCTTGGACAGCGGGCTGCCCGGCGTCTGGCGCTGCGCGTACTCCAGGTAGGGCTTGGCCTTTTCCATCTCGCCCAGCCCGAAGTGCGCCAGGCCGTTGAGCATCAGCGCCTGCGGGCGATAGCGGATGAACTCGATGGGCACCGGGTCGAGCTCGGCGCTGATCGCCTTGAGCGCGGCCTTGGCCGTGGCGGCATCGCCGCGACGCTCCGCCAGCACGGCGCTCAGGTAGAGCACGCGCGGCTCGCTCGGCGCCAGCTTGAGCAGCGACTGGACCTGCGCCAGCGCGTCGGCATCGCGGTTCAGGTCGATCAGCAGGCCGCCGCGTGCGAGTTGTGCCTCGAGATGCCGGGGATCGGCGGCGATGGCGCGTTCGTAGCCTTTCAGCGCCTCATCGAGGCGCCCCTGCACATGGGGCACCGTGGCCCGCTGATAGAGCGCCTCGCCGTTGTTTGGCGCCAGCAGCAGGGCCTTGTCGGCGGCGGCGCCGGCCTGGTCGAACTGCCGCGCGCGCAGCCGCAGCGGGACTTCGGCCAGGTAGGTGTCGGCGTTGTCGGGAGGAATCGCGCGCGCCAGCTCGATCTGCTGCTGCGCGCGGACCGGATCGCCCAGGTCCGACGAGGCGGCGGCCCGCACCAGCAGCAGCGGCTTGCGGATGTTGTCGGGCAGCCCGTCCGGCACCAGCGCCGGCAGCTTGAAGACCTCGGCCTGCTTGCCCTGCGCGACCAGCGCCTGCGCCAGCGGCACGGCCACCTCGGCGCGGTTGATGCCTTGCGAGAGCGCCTCGGTGAACTCGATCTCGGAGGCCGCGGCCTCGCTGCGCATCAGCAGCGCCTTGCCCAGCAGCACATGCACGGCCAGCAGGCGCTTGTCCTGCTGCAGCGCGTTCTTCAGCTGGATGACGGCGCCATCGATGTCCTGGCGTTCGAAGCGCTGCAGCGCGTCCTCGTAGAAGCGCGCCGCCTTGGCGCTGTCCGCGTGCGCCGCCGACGCGCACAGCGTCAGCAGCGCCGCGGCCGCGCAGGCGCGCCAGCCCGGCCGGCCCAGTGAGCTCATCGCGCGGCGCTCACTTGCGGTAGTTGTCGAAGCTCAGCGGCAGGTCGGACAGCTCCTTGCGCAGCACGGCCTGGGCGGCCTGCAGGTCATCCAGCGACTTGCCGGTGATGCGCACGGTGTCGCCCTCGATCTGCGCCTGCACCTTGAGCTTGCTGTCCTTGATCGCGGCCACGACCTTCTTGGCCTCGGCGGCCTCCAGGCCGTTCTTGATCTTGTAGACCTGCTTGACGCGGTCGCCGCCGAGCTTCTCGATCTTGTCCTGCTTGTCGACGAAGCCCAGCACGACGCCCTGCTTGGTCAGCTTGGCGTAGAGCACGCCCTCGATCTGCTCGAGCTGGAACTCGGCGTCGCCGGTGGCGTGAATCTCCTTTTCCTTGTCCTTCCACTCGATGGAGGCGCTGGTGCCCTTGAAGTCGAAGCGGGTGGTGATTTCCTTGGCGCTGGCGTCCACGCTGTTGCGGACCTTCACCATGTCGGGTTCGAGGACGGTGTCAAAACTGGGCATGGGGGAACTCTTTCGATGGGGCGAGGGCCGGGATCGGCCTTCGGGGAATATCGGCGGGGGATATCGCGGGGATATCGGCGGGGAATATCGACAGGGGATATGGGCGAGAATTCTAGCCATGCAGTCTCCCTCCACTCCCCCCTCGACCGAGCGCCGCGAGGGCGTCGTCATCGAGACCGACGTCAACCTCAAGGCCTACAACACCTTCGGCCTGCCCGCGACGGCGCGCCGCCTGGTGCGCATCCGCGAGGAGCTTGACGTGCGCCGCGTCGTCGACCACCCGGAGCTGGGCCGCGCGCCCAAGTTCGTGCTCGGCGGCGGTTCGAATCTGGTCCTGACGAAGGACGTGGACGCGGTGGTGCTGAAGATGGAGATCCCCGGCCTGCGCGTCGAGGAGCGGGACGACTGCTGGATCGTGGAAGCCGGCGCCGGCGTGCCTTGGCACGAGGCGGTGGCCGGGTCGCTGGAGCAGGGCGTGCCCGGGCTGGAGAACCTGGCGCTGATCCCCGGCACCGTGGGCGCCGCGCCGGTGCAGAACATCGGCGCCTACGGCGTGGAGCTGAAGGACCGGCTGGAGAGCGTCGACGTCGTCGACCTGACGACGGGCCGGCGCGTGACGCTGCCGGCGGCGGTGTGCCGATTCGGCTACCGCGACAGCGTGTTCAAGCAGACCGGCTACGGCGGCCTGGCTGGCAAGAGCGTGATCACGAAGGTGCGCCTGCGCTGCCCGAAGCCGTGGCAGCCGCAGCTCGGCTATCTGGACATCGAACGCAAGATGACCGAGACCGGCCTCCACGCGCCTGACGCGCGGCAGGTTTTCGACTGGATCTGCGAGATCCGGCGCGCCAAGCTGCCGGACCCGGCGCGCATCGGCAATGCGGGCAGCTTCTTCAAGAATCCGGTGGTGAGCGCGGAGCAGTGCCGCGACATCATCACGCGTGATCCGCACATCGTGCATTACCCGATGCCCGATGGCAGCTTCAAGCTGGCGGCGGGGTGGCTGATCGACGCCTGCGGATGGAAGGGCAAGAGCGTGGGCGGCGCGGCGGTCTACGAGAAACAGGCGCTGGTGCTGGTGAACCGCGGCGAGGCCCGCGGCGCCGAGGTCGTCACGCTCGCCCGGGCGATCCAGGAAAGCGTCTACGGCCGCTTCGGCATCCG
This sequence comes from Roseateles sp., assembly GCF_039595595.1. Taxonomy (GTDB): domain Bacteria; phylum Pseudomonadota; class Gammaproteobacteria; order Burkholderiales; family Burkholderiaceae_C; genus Roseateles. The sequence goes on from NZ_JBCNLG010000020.1 coordinate 78,815, forward strand.
GCTGGAGCCGGAGCCGGTCGTTGTCTGAGTCGGTCGGACGAGTCGCCCTTTCGAGGGGCGGCGTCTATCTTTCCAGCAACCCCCACGTCCGAAGGAAGTGCCGCGACATCGCCGCGAACGGCTGGTGGTCCTCGGCTTGGCGGCGCAGCCGCGCGAGCACCTTCGGCGCGTTCGGCGAATCGTGATCCATCTCCTGGAACGCCAGCGCCGCGGTATAGAGGAACTCGTAGCGCTGGTAGCGCAGCCGCAGCAGTTCCGAGCGATTCAGGCCGAGCACCTCCTCGGCGGCCTGGACCGCCGCCTTGGCCTTCGCGGAGCGGCCGCGCGCGATCAGCCAGACCTCACGCGTCGCGTCGATCGCCTGCCACGAGAACAGCTTCTCCGGATCGTCGAGGTAGGGATCGGGTAGATGCGCGCTCTCGCTGGCGAAGAAGCGCTTGAGCGAGGAGTCCGTCGCGGACGCGGGATCGGGGCAGAAGCGCTCCGCGAGCGCCGCCGCCTTCTCCGCATCGGCCGGCTGCGCGGCCGGCATGCGCGGCGCCTTCAGGCGCGCTCCAGTGACCGGGAAGCGGTTGCCCTTGTGGATCTGATTGCAGACCTGGCAGCTGAACGTGAAGTTGTCGACGCAGTAGGCCAGCCACCAGTACGGCACCTTGGGACGGAAATGTTCGACGTCGCCATGCGCCACGACGGCCGTGTCGGCCTCGCAGTACGCGCACTTGCCGGCCGTCTCCCGCCGGAGCGACAGCTTGGCGGCGCGCCAGACCTGGCGCGCCTTCGGCCGGAAGTCGACCTCGCGGCCGCCGTCGTAGAAGTAGCCTTCGAGCCTGAGCAGCTTCTGCTGCAGCTTCGCGCCCGTGAAGGCGCCCAGGCTCGCGGCGTCGCGTCGCCGGCGCAGGCGGATCACTTGGCCTTCTCCACGCGCTTGACCGCGGCCCTCAGCTTGGTGGGCGACAGTGCGGGCGTGTCCTTGGCGACGCCCTTTCGCGCCGCCGTTTTCTTCGCGGAGGCCGCGGCCGGCGCAGCCTTGCCCGCGGCGCTGCCCGCCGCCGCCTGCTTCGCGATCGTCGCCTTGAGCTCCTTCAGCAGCGCGTTCTGCTGACGCGCGTAATCGGGCACTGCGTCCCACTCGGGTGCGGCGCTCAGGACTTCGGTGCTGCGCTCGAGCTGCATGCGCTCGCGCGGCGTCAGCGCCTTGCCTCGCGCGGCGGTCCTCGTGTGCAGCTTGCGCGCCGTGTCGCGCGCCTTCTCCACCGCGACCGAGTCCATCGACTCCAGTCCGAACATCGGACTCATGAGCAACTGGTGCAGTTGCATCAGCCGCGGCTCGCCGACGAAGGGCACGAGCACCGGCCGCTGCTTCGCGCCCTCGCGCCGGATGACGAAGAGCTCGCCTTCGCCGCTCTGCTGGGCGGTCAGCGCCGAATGGGTCGTCGCGATGAACTGGAAGTTCGGCAGCAGCGCGGACAGGAAGTCCACCAGTTGCCGCCGCCACACCGGATGCAGATGCAGGTCGAGTTCGTCGATCAGCAGCACGCCGCGCGTGGCCAGTGGATCCTTGCGATCGGGGAAGGCTTCGGTGATGCGGTAGAGCAGGTCGCCGCACCAGGCCGCCATGTTCTGATAACCGTCGGACAACTGGTTCAGCGGCACCTCGCCATCGACGGTGCGGAACATCAGTTGGCCCGACTCCTTGTCGATGCGCGAGAAATTCATGCCGCGCATCAACTGGTTGAGCGCGACCCGGATCGGCGCGAGCGCCGCCTCGCCGCGGCGGTAGTCCAGGTCCATGGCCCAGCGCTGCAGCGACACCAGCGAGGCGTCCGGCGAGAACAGCGACGCCAACGCGCGCGCCCGCGGCAAGCGCGCCGAATCGTCGAGCGGTCCGCTCAGGCGCTTGCCGCTCTCGGGCGGGCGGCGCGACACGCCGTAGCCCACCACGAAGTAGTTGCGGTCTGCATGCCGGATCGCCGCGTCCAGTGCGTCCAGCGACTGCGCATTGCGCTCGAAGATTTCGCGCAGGCCATCGCCGCGATGCAGCTCGAGCGCGATCTGCCGCGGTTCGCCCTTGGCGGTGACGAGGGTGCCCGCAATGCGGCACTGGCGAGTGCCATTGCGAATCCAGGCGTCGACGTCGCCCAGCAGCTTTGGCAGCGCATCGCTGCCGGCCAGCAGCAGCCCGATCGCGCGCAGCACCGTGCTCTTGCCGCAGCCGTTCTCGCCCAGCAGCAGCGTCCAGCGCCGGTTCGTGCCCGCGGGCGCGTCCGGCCCGCCGCCGAAGTCGATCGCCAGCGACGCCATCGAGCGCACGTTGGTCAGCGCGATGCGGGACAGGTACATGGGGCAGGGCACTCCGTTGCGGAGAGCGACTTTAAGCGCAGATCAGGCCGCCTCGGGCCGCGCGCGCGAGGGCGCCAGCGTCTGCAAGGTGTGGCGCAGCGTCTCCAGCTCCACCGGCTTGGACAGGAAGGCGCTGATGCCGGCCTCATCGGCCTTCTGGCGCGACTCCTCGAAGGCGTCCGCCGACAGCGCGATGATCGGCAGCCGGCCGCGTGGCGGCGGCAGTTCGCGCATCAGCCGCGTCGCCTCGAAGCCGTCCATCTGCGGCGTGTGCAGGTCCATCAGCACGGCGTCGAAGGGCTGCTGCCGCAGCGCGTGCAGCGCCTGCAGGCCGTTCTCGCACAGCGTCGGCTCGTGCCCGAGCCGCTGCAGCATCGCCTCGATGACGATGCGGTTGGTGGGGTTGTCCTCGCTGACCAGCACGCGCAGACCCGGACCGGCGGCCGGCGCGTTCGCCGGCTCGGCATGCGGCGCCGGGCCGGCGCGCAGGCCGATCGGGCTCGCCGGCAGGTCCGCGCTGGCACGCAGCGGCAGCGCCAGCGTGAAGCGGGCACCCTGTCCGGGCGCGCTCTGCACATGGATGTCGCCGCCCATCGCCCGCGCGAGCCGGCGCGAGATCTCCAACCCCAGCCCCGCGCCGCCGTGACGCCGCGAGGTGCTCGCGTCGCCCTGGCTGAAGCGCTGGAACAGCCGCGCCTGCGTCTGGGCGTCGATGCCGGGGCCGGTGTCGCTGACCTCGAAGAGCAGCAGGTCCTCGCCCAGCGCGCCGATGCCGCGCCGCAGCTGGCAGCCGACCTGGCCGCGGTCGCAGAACTTCAGCGCGTTGCTGAGCAGGTTCAGCAGGATCTGGCGCAGCCGCGTCGGATCGGCCATCACCCAGCCGGGCACGTCGTCCTCGATGCCGAACTGCAGCGTCAGCCGTTTCGCCGAGGCCTGCGGGCGGTTCAGCGCCTCGAGCTCCTTCATCAACGCGCCCAGCTGCAGCGGTTCCGGCGCGATCGAGAGACCGCCAGCCTCCATCCGCGTCACATCCAGGATGTCGCCCAGCACCGCCAGCAGGTGCCGCGCGCAGTCGTTGGCGGCCTTGAGCTGCTCCTGCTGCGCGGTGGTCAGCGGCGCCTCCCTGATGAGCCCCAGCATGCCGAGCAAGCCCTGCAGCGGCGTGCGCAGCTCGTGGCTCATGTTGGCGAGGAACACCGTCTTGGCGCGGTTGGCCGCGTCCGCCTCGCGCTGCGCGTCGTTGAGCCGCGCGGCCAGCGCCTTCTGCTTGTCGCCATAGCGCTCGAGCCCGCGGAACTGCCGGTAGATGACCGCCGCGAACAGCAGCGTCATCGCCGACAGCGCCGCCGTCAGGCCCAGGCTCACGCGGCTCTGGCGCCGGATGATCTCGTTGCGCTGGGTGACGTCCGCGGCGACATGGTGCGTGGAGGTCAGCGACAACTCGCGGATCGGGTCGGCCAGCGGCTCGAGCCGCTCGACGACCTGACGCACCCGCTCGGGATGCTCGCGAATCAGCGCCCCATTGAGCGGGAGCGCGTCGGCCCAGCGCACGAACTCCTGCGCGCGCGCCACCGTGCGCTGGTAATCCGGATGGTGCGCGAGCACCTGCGCCGCGTGCTCGCTCTCGACCAGGTTGAGCCGGCTGACGAAGATCTCGTAGCGCTGCGCGACCTGGTCCGGATCGACCGCGACGCTCGGCCCCGCAGCCTGCTCGAGCGCCAGGCGCAGCTTCAGGTATTCGGTCTCGAACTGGAACAGGCTCCAGACGAGGTAGTCGTCCTGATAGCGGCGCGTCCCATTGAGGGCTTCGTACTGGCGCGCCTGCAGCCAGGCGACCCCTCCGAGCGCGACCACCAGCAGCAGGCCCATGGCGGTCACCGCCACACGCCAGCGGCGCTGCCGGGCGGCGACGAGACGGTCCGAGTCGCGCGTCATGGTCAACGCAGCTCCAGATGGGTCAGCTGCCACGCGGAGCGGCCGTAGTAGACGCTGTTGCGCAGCTCGGGCGCCCGGTCGAACGGGTAGATCAGGAACAGCGGGCCCTTGTCGCGCACCGCCATGGGCTTGTCGTCGAGCAGCCGCGCCACGATCACGTCGTAGCGCCGGCTGTCCTCGACCGGCAGCAGGACGCGGTAGTCGTTGAGCGCGCGGGCCTCGATGCTGTGGCCCTGCGCGCCGGCTGCGGCGAGCACGTCGCGCAGCAGCGGGCCGGTGAACTTGCGCGGGCCGGGGTACCAGGGCGTCTGCGTGCTGAAGCTGACCTGGGGGAGCTTCTCGAGCATCGCCATGTCGAAGGCGGCGCGGCCGTCGCGGTTGGCGTTGCGCAGCGCGCCGCCCAGGGTCAGCACCACGGGGCCGGCCGGCGCGTCCAGCGCGGCCTCGGCGGGCATCGCCCAGGCGGGGATGGCCAGGGCCGGTCCAATCGGCAGAAGACAGGTCAGCAGCCCCCGAAGGGCGGTACGGCGCACGGTCAACATGAAGGGCAGGGCACGGCCCGGCCGCGCGCCGCGCCCCTGCAAGGGCGCGGGCCCCGCGGCGGGGCATTGGTGAAAGCCCGCATGCTACGCGCGAGGGGGAGGGCCAGCATGTCCGGAACCACCCCAATGGCGGGGACGAGTCTGGTTTGCGCCACAGCGCGCCGGCGCGGCGCGCGCGGGGCTTGTCCCGGTGGAGACAGGCGGCCCGGCCGGGTGGACAGAAGATCGATCGCATAACAGCGACAGGAGACAGCACCGATGACGCGCGTGGTCACCCCCCGTCCCGAGAACGCCGGCGTGCAGTACAGCCATTGGCCGGCACGGCTGCCGCGGCAATTGGCGATTCCGCGCACCTCGCTGTGGTTCAACCTGGAGGTCTCGGCCGCGCGCTATCCGGACAAGGCGGCGACGCAGTTCCTCGGCGCCACGCTGACCTACCGCGAGATGCGCCGCCAGGCCGAGGCGCTGGCCGGCTGGCTGCGGGCGCACGGCGTGGGCAAGGGCGACCGCGTGGCGCTGTTCATGCAGAACTGCCCCCAGTACCTGATCGCCTTTTATGCGATCAACCGCGCCGACGCGGTGGTGGTGCCCGTCAACCCGATGAATCGCGAAGACGAGTTCGGCCATTACCTGACCGACCCCGAGACCAAGGCCGTGATCTGCAGCGGCGAGCTGGCCGGCATCGTCGCGAAGGCCGCGGCCAGGCTCCCCGAAGGGCAGCGGCCGGGCGCGCTGCTGGTGACCCAGTACTGGCAGATGCTGCCGCCCGCCGGCCCCGACCCGGCCTGCGATGCGCCCGACACGATGCGCGCCTGGCTGACCGCCGTGCACGAGCTGCCGCCCGGCGCGACCGACTGGCGCGAGGCGATCGCCGCCGGCCACGCACCCGGCCCGCACACGGCCGGACCGGACGACCTGGCGATGCTGCCCTACACCTCCGGCACGACCGGCCTGCCCAAGGGCTGCATGCACACCAACGCGACGCTGATGGCCAACAGCTGCGGCGGTTGCCAGTGGGGCTATGCGAGCGCGGAAGCGGTCGGGCTCGCGGTGGTGCCGATGTTCCACATCACCGGCACGCTCTACGGGGTGCTCGGCCCCGTGTTCATCGGCATGACGCTGGTCATCATGCCGCGCTGGGATCGCGAGCTCTGCGGGCGCCTGATCTCCCGTCATCAGGTCACGCACTGGACCTGCATCCCCACGATGATCATCGACCTGTTCGCCAGCCCCAATTACCGCAGCTTCGACCTGCGCAGCCTGCGCTATCTGAGCGGCGGCGGCGCAGCCATGCCCAAGGCAGTGGCCGAGCGCCTGCAGGAGGAATTCGGCCTGACCTTCGCCGAAGGCTATGGCCTGACCGAAACCGCCGCGCCCAGCCACGGCAATCCACCCGAGCGCGCCAAACTCCAATGCCTGGGTATCCCGATCTTCGGCGTGGACGCGCGCATCGTCGATCCGACCACGCTCGAGGAACTGCCCGTCGGCGAAGTCGGCGAAATCATCACCCACGGGCCCATGGTGTTCCAGGGCTATTGGCGGCAGCCGGAAGCCACCGACGCCGCCTTCGTCGAGCTCGACGGCAAGCGCTTCTTCCGCACCGGCGACCTCGGACGCATGGACGAGGAAGGCTACTTCTTCATCACCGACCGGCTCAAGCGCATGATCAACGCCAGCGGCTACAAGGTCTGGCCGTCAGAGGTCGAGATGCTGCTGTACCGGCATCCGGCCGTGCAGGAAGCCTGCATCATCGCCGCCAAGGACGCCTATCGCGGGGAGACCGTCAAGGCCATCATCGTGCTGCGCGCCGAGGCCAAGGGCAAAACTACCGACAAGGACATCATCGACTGGGCCCATGAACACATGGCCGCGTACAAGGCGCCACGAATCATTCAGTTCGTCGACAGCCTGCCCAAGTCCGGGTCGGGGAAGGTCATGTGGCGGCTGCTGCAGGAACAGGAAACGAGCTGACGTCAGGCCCATCACGCAGCGCAGTCAACTCCCTCGCCCCCGCAGGGGGAGAGGGCAGGGGAGAGGGGGCGCTTCGCAGTGTCCGGACGTTGCCGCGATGCGCAGACCCCTCTCCCCCACCCTCTCCCCGCAAAGCGGAGCGAGGGAGTTCTTAGAAGCGCGATCCCGGCTGCTTCAGGAACTCCAACTCCTCGGGCGTGCTCGCGCGCTTCAGAATCTCGTTGCGGTGCGGGAAACGGCCGAAACGCACGATGACGTCGCGATGCCGCCGCGCATAGTCGAGCGCGTCCGCCAAGCGCGAGTCCTCCGCCGCCAGCGTCTCGAAGACCGCCACGCTGCGATCCTGCATCGTCAGGTCCTCCGCATGCTCCAGCGGCATCGCCGCGAACCAGCGCTCCAGCACGCCCAGATCCTGCGCGCGCGGCAGCAGCGCGAGCGCCGCTTCCAGCGCCAGCGCATCGCCGGCAAAGGCCTGCGGCGTGTCGCGATGGATGTTGCGCGTGAACTGGTCCAGCACCACGATGCGCGCCAGCGCGCCCCAGCTCGTCGAGTCCCACTCGCGCAACTCGCCGCGCAGCGCCTGCGCCACCACCGCGCCGAAGCGCTCGCGCAGCGCGGCATCGAAGGCCTCGTCCTTCTTGAACCACTTCGTCTGCACCTGCCCGTCCTGCGGACCGCCCGGCAGACCGAACCACTCATTGAGCACGCGCTGCGCCGCCGCCGGCGTCTGCAGCCGCTGCCAGCGCGGATGCCGCTGCAGCCAGTGGCGCACGTAGCTGCAGCCCGGCACCAGCTGCAACGGAAACTCCGCCAGCCAGCGCGCCGCCGTCTCCACCAGCGCGGCCGCCAGGCCTTGCCCGCGCAACTGCGCCGGCACGCCGGTGTGGGTGATGATCAGCTGTTCGCCGTGACGCTCATAGTCCAGCCGGCACTGCAGCCCCGGCTGCGGCTGGGCAAGAAAGCATCTCGCGTCGGGATGATGCTGGATGACGATGTTCACACTGTGTCTCCACGCTTGGCCTCCCTGCCGAGTTGTCGCCACAAGTAGCTGAACTCCAGGGCTTGCAACAGCGCGCGCTGCCGGTTGTCCGCCGCGCCGCCATGGCCGCCCTCGATGTTTTCGAAGTAGAAGCACGCCTGCCCCAACGCAAGCATGCGGGCCGCCATTTTCCTCGCGTGGCCCGGATGCACGCGGTCATCGCGCGTCGACGTGGCGAAGAGCGCCCTCGGATAGTTCACGCCCGCCTGCAGCCGCTGGTACGGACTGTAGGCGGCAATGCTGGCCCAGTCGTCCGCGTCGTCGGGGTCGCCGTATTCGGCCACCCAGGAGGCGCCGGCCAGCAGCAGGTGATAGCGCTTCATGTCCAGCAGCGGAACCTGGCACACCACCGCGCCGAACAGCTCCGGCCGCTGCACCATGCAGGCGCCCACCAGCAGTCCGCCATTGCTGCCCCCCATGATGCCCAGGCGCTCGGGCCGGGTCAGGCCGTGCGCGATCAGGTCCTCGGCCACCGCGATGAAGTCGTCGAAGCTGCGCTGCTTGTGCGCCAGCGTCGCCGCCTGGTGCCAGCGCGGGCCGTACTCGCCGCCGCCCCGGATGTTGGCCACGACCAGCCGTCCGCCGCGCGCCAGCCACGCCCGGCCGTTGCCGCCCGAGTACCACGGCTGCAGCGAGATCTCGAAGCCGCCATACCCGTAGAGCAGCGTCGGCGTGTCCGCGCCGCGGCCGGCCTTGCCGATGACGAAGTAGGGGATGCTCTCGCCGTCCGCGCTGGTGGCGAAGCGCTGCTCCACCGTCATGCCATGCGCGTCGAACTGCGCGCCGCGCTGCTTGAGCGTCTCGCGCGCGTCGGTGCCCGCGCGCGCCAGGCACACGATGTCCGGCGTCAGGAAATCGCAGTAGTGCAGCAGGTAGTGGTCGCCCAGCGCATCGCCGGGCAGCTCCGGGTCGTGCAGGCTCTGCACGCTGAGCGTGCCGGGGAAGGGCGCCTTGACCTGGCGCAGCACCGGCGTGCGATGCGACAGGTCCCATTCCTCGAGCCGGCTGGCCACATGCTCGCTGACGTTGAGCAGCAGGTGGTGGCGGGTCAGCGTGTAGTCCTCGAGCGAGCGGCCCGCCGTCGGCGAGAACATCACGCGCAGGTGCTTGTCGTGGCGCTCGTCCTTCCAGAACGCCGCCTCCTCGATCAGCAGCAGCGAGCCCGACGGATAGGTCGGCCCGTGCGGGAGGTGCCAGTCGGTGCGCGGACGCAGCAGCATCCACGGCCCTTGCAGGTACACGCTCATGTCCGAGGGCAGGTCGATGAGGACGAACTCGCCGTTCTTCCACAGGAAGCGGCGCTGGTTGTAGAAGTCCAGCTCGCGGCTGAACACGACGCGCTCGTGGCCCGGCGTGCGGTCCACCGACACCTGCACCGAGACGTCCTCGCGCTCGCCCTCGAAGATCACCGGCGCCGCCTCGAGCGGCGTGCCGCGCGCCCAGCGGCGGATCTGGCGCGGATAGCCGGACTCGGTCAGCGAGTCCGGTCCGAAGTCGCTGCCCACCAGCAGCGTGTCGGCGTCCAGCCACTCGACGTCGCTCTTGGCCTCGGGCACGAAGAAGCCGCCGTCGGCCGGCGCGATGAAGCGCAGCGTCTCGAGGTCGAACTCGCGCAGCTCGTGCGCGTCGGCGCCGCCGTCGGACAGCGAGACCAGGCAGCGACGGTACTCGGGCGCCAGCGAGATCGCGCCATGGAAGACCCAGCTGCGGCCCTCGTCGCGGCCCAGCGCGTCCAGATCCAGCACCAGGCGCCAGGGCGGCTCGGCGAGCTGGTATTCCTCCAGCGTGCAGCGCCGCCACAGGCCGCGCGGATGGGCCTCGTCCTGCCAGAGGTTGTAGAACCAGTCCCCGCGCCGCGCGACATGCGGGATGCGATCACGCGCGTTGAGGATCTGCAGCAGTTCCTCGCGCAGCGGCTCGAACTCGGGCTCGGCCTGCAGTTCGGCCAGGGTCTCGCCATTGCGCTCGCGCACCCATTGCAGCGCACGTTCGCCCTCGGCGCCGTCCAGCGCCTCCAGCCACAGGAACGGATCGTCCGCGGCGGCGCTGGACGCGGGGGAAGCGGGTGACACGGATTGCGGCACGGCGGTCTCTCCTGATCAAGGACGCCCACCTTACCGCACGGGTCAGGCCTCGCGTTCCTTCAGCAACAGCGGCGTGATCTCCACAGCGCCCTTCTCGGTGCTGACGTACGCCGTTCCGTCCTGGATGCTGACCTGCCACTGCATGCCGCGTTCGGCCAGCGCGGCCAGCGCCTGGGACTGCTCCGCCGGAATCTGCCACACCGACAGCTTGGGCGTGCGTTGCAGTTTGTTCTGGATGCCGCTCCACCACACCGGCGTGCTGGACGCGTAGCTGATCACGGTGACGCGCTCGGCCCGGCCATGGGCCTGGCGCAGCCGGCGCTCGTCGGGCTGGCCCAGCTCGATCCAGTGCACGACCTCGCCGGTCAGGTCCAGTTGCCACAGCGGCGGCTCGTCGACGTCGGACAGCCCCTTGCTGAATTCGAGACGGCCGCGCAGGTCGTCGGCCGGCACGTTCAGCGCGAAGGCCAGGATGCGCAGCATCATGCGTTCGTCGGTCTCGGACGGATGGCGGGCCACGGTGAGGGCGTGATCGCCGTAGACATGGCGGTCCATGTCGGAGAGTTGCAGCTGGGCTTTGTGGATGGTGGCCTTGAGCGCCATAGGTCGGTGTGCCGCCGGAGGGCGGTCGGTGCGGAGTGGACGGCCCGCGTGCGGGCTGCACCCGGGCCGGAAACGATCTGAAGCGGCGCATTATCCCGGTCGTGGCATCATCCCGACCCGCACGGCGGCCCGGCCCGGGCCGCACCGACGAGACAGCGCCCACCCGGCGCAATGAACTGAGAGACGACATGAACACTCTTCGCACCTCCCTCGCCGTCGCCACGCTGCTGGCCTGCGGCCTGGCCGTCGCCCAGACCAACACCGGCAACGCCAAGCCCGCCGCGAAGCCGGCGGCGCAGACCGCCGCGCCGGCCAAGGGTGGCAAGGGCAAGCTGATGACGCGCGACGAGCTGCGCGCCTGCATGGCCTCCAACGATCAGAACGACGCCACCTCCGCCGAACTCGACAAGAGGAAGGCCACGGTGCTGAAGGAGCGCGACGAACTCAAGGCCGCCAAGGCCGAGTCCGACAAGGCCGAGTCCGACCTGCAGGCCCAGGGCACGGCCCTGAAGGCCGAGATCGAATCGGTGAAGGCCTTCGGCGCCGAGATCGAGGCGGGTGCCGCCAAGATGGAGAAGGCCGACCTGAAGGCCAAGCAGGAGGAGTACCAGGCCCGCGCCAACGCGCTGCAGCCCAAGATCGACGCCTTCAACAAGGCGCGCAACGACCGCGTCGAACTGAACAAGTCCTTCAACGCCCGCGTCGAGGCGCACCAGAAGGTGGCCGACGACTTCAACGAAGCCGTCGAGGAACTGAACGAGAAGCGCAACGAGTGGAAGCTCAAGTGCGGCAACCGCTCGTACGACGAGGCCGACGAGATCGCCATCAAGAAGGAACAGGGCAAGAAGTAAGCGATGGCGCGGGGGCGCGGAGCGTCCCTGTCGTCGCGTCGGGAACGGCGCCGGCACCCTGAGCGGGCCGGCGCCGTTTCTACAATCGGCGCCGATGGCCACGACAGACCTGGCCTCGGAGACACGATGAGCGCCGCCAATCCCTTGCTGTCCGCCTGGACCGGCCCCTACGGCCTGCCCCCGTTCGACGCGATCCGCGCTGGGCATTTCGAACCCGCCTTCGAGGCCGCGCTCGCCGCGCATCGCGCCGAGCTCGATGCGATCGCCGCGCAGCCGCAGGCCCCGACCTTCGAGAACACGATCGCCGCGCTGGATCGCTCCGGCCGTGCGCTGACCGCGCTGGAGCACCTGTTCTCGACGCTGAGCGCGTCGGCCAGCTCGCCCGAGTTGCAGGCGGTGCAGCGCCGCATGGCCGCGCCGCTGGCGGCGCATGCCAACGCGATCTACCTGAACGCGGCGCTGTTCGCGCGCGTCGAGCAACTGCACGAGCAGCGTGGAGCACTGGGCCTGACGCCCGAGGCGCTGCGCCTGCTGGAGCGCGTGCACCTGGACTTCGTGCGCGCCGGCGCGCGGCTGCAGGGCCAGGCGCGCGAGCGCTACGCCGCGAACATGGAGCGTCAGGCCGAGCTCAACACCCGCTTCGCGCAGAACGTGCTGGCCGACGAGAGCAGCTATCAGCTGGTGCTGCGCGGCGAGGCCGAGCTGGCCGGGCTGCCCGGTTTCGTCCGCGCGGCAGCCCGCCAGGCGGCGCTGGATCGCGGACTCACCGGCGAGGGCGCGCATGTGGTGACGCTGTCGCGCTCGCTGATCGTGCCCTTCCTGACCTTCAGCGACCGGCGCGACCTGCGCGAGCAGGCCTGGCGCGCCTGGGTCGGCCGCGGCGACGCCACCGGCGACACCGACAACCGCGAGATCGTGCGCGAGCTGCTGACGCTGCGCCGCGAGCAGGCCGCGCTGCATGGCGAGCGCAGCTACGCCGACTACGCGCTGGCCGACACGATGGCGGGCCGTCAGTCGGCGGTGCAGGGCCTGCTGGATCGGGTCTGGGAGCCGGCCAAGGCCGCCGCGGCGCGCGAGCGGGCCATGCTCGACGAGGTGCGCGCGCAGCTCGGCCATGATCTGACGATCGAGGACTGGGACTGGCGCTGGTATGCCGAGAAGGTCCGCCAGCAGCGCTTCCAGCTCGACGAGGCCGAGGTCAAGCCCTACTTCCCGCTCGACGCGATGGTGCAGGCGATGTTCGACTGCGCCGAGCGGCTCTACGGCCTGCGCTTCGTCGCGCGGCCGCAGGTCGCCGGCTATCACCCGGACGTGAAGGTCCACGAGGTCCAGCGCGCCGACGGCACGGTGCGCGGCGTGTTCATCCAGGACAACTTCGCGCGCCCGACCAAGCGCAGCGGCGCGTGGATGAACGCGCTGCGCTGGCAGGCGCGCAACGGCATCGACGCGCTGCCCATCATCCTGAACAACAACAACTTCGCCAAGGGCGCGCCCGGCGAGCCGACGCTGCTGTCCTTCGACGACGTGCGCACGCTCTTCCACGAATTCGGCCACGGCCTGCACGGGCTGCTGTCGGACGTGGAGTTCGAGCGCCTGTCCGGCACCCAGGTGCTGCGCGACTTCGTCGAGCTGCCGTCGCAGTTGATGGAGCACTGGATGGCCGAGCCGGCCGTGCTCAAGCGGCATGCGCGTCATTACAAGACCGGCGAACCGCTGCCCGATGCGCTGCTCGAGCGCCTGAAGGCGGCCGCGACCTTCAACCAGGGCTACGAGACGGTGCGCTACTGCGCGTCGGCGCTGGTGGACCTGGCGATCCACGCGCTCGAACAGGAGCAGGCGCCGGACCCGGTGGCCTTCGAGCGCGAGACGCTCGCGCGGCTGGGCCTGCCGCCGGCGATCGGCATGAATCACCGGCTGACGCACTTCCAGCATCTGTTCTCCGGCAACTCGTATGCGGCCGGCTACTACGTCTACCTGTGGGCGGAGGTGCTGGACTGCGATGCCTTCGAGGCCTTCGTCGAGGCCGGCGATCCCTTCGACCCGGCGGTGGCGCGATCGGTGCTGGAGAACATCCTGGCCGTGGGCAACAGCCGCGAGCCGGGCGCGACCTACCGCGCCTTCCGCGGCCGCGACGCGCGCGTCGAGCCAATGCTCAAGGGGCGGGGGCTGATCCCGGCGTAAGGGCGGGTGAGGGCGGGGTGACGCCGCGATCGAACGGCGCTCAAGCGGCGCTCAAGCGGCGCTCAAGTGGCGATGACTGGCGATGACTGGCGATGACGTGGTGATCAGGCCTGCCCGGGGCGATCGCGCGGAACGAGCTCGAGATAGTCGGCGATGCGGCCGCCGTCCAGCGGCTTGACCATCACGCGCAGCGCGTTGAGCCGCTGGCCCATCGTGATGCCGTCGCGGCGCCGCACCTCGGCGAATCCCTGACGCTCCCAGAAGCGCTCCGCGCGCTGATTGCCCACGACCACGCCCAGCCGCACCCAGGCGGCGCCGCGGCGCTGCATCCAGTGCTCGAGCTCGGCGTAGATCTCGCGCGCGGCCGGTGAGCCGTGCAGCGAGGTCGCGACGATGAACAGACCCACCAGCCAGACCCGCGGCGCCATCAGGTCCGACACCAGCGAGGCCATGGCGACCAGCTCGCCGCTCTCGTCGGCGTAGCCCAGCAGCCGCTTGGCGGTGAAGCTCCAGCCTTCGGGGGGGAGGTCCCGGATCTCCTCGCGGGCCTCGTCCGGGCGGGGCGGTTCGCCGTTGACTTCCTCGAAATAGAGCGGGTTGCGCTCATAGAACCGCTGGAGCAGGGCCTCGTCGCCTTCCTGGAGTTCGAGCACGCGGACATGCGGCAGGGTGGCGGTGGACGGCAGGGGCATCGGCATCGGAGGTCCAGGAGCCGGCGCGCCCAGGCGCCGGCCTTCGGAAAGATCACCCGAGCGTACCAAACGAATCGCGGGGGGGAACCCCGCGTGTCCCTTCCCCCGAAGGTGGGGGAAGGCCCCCGCCAAGCGGGGGCACTGGCAGGCCTTACTGCCGGATGAAGGCCAGCAGGTCGGCGTTGAGGCGCTCCTTGTGGGTGTCGGTCAGGCCGTGCGGCGCGCCGGGGTAGACGATCAGGCGCGCGCCGGGGATCAGCCGGGCCGAGGCGCGGCCGGAGATGTCGATGGGGACGATCTGGTCGTCGTCGCCGTGGATCACCAGCGCCGGCTTGTCGATCTTCTTCAGGTCCTCGGTGAAGTCGGTCTCGGAGAAGGCCTTGATCGAGTCATAGGTGTTCTTGTGGCCGCCCTGCATGCCCTGGAACCACCAGTTGTCGATCAGGCCCTGCGAGACCTTCGCGCCCGGACGGTTGAAGCCGTAGAACGGGCCGGCGGGGATGTCCTTGTAGAGCTGCGAGCGGTTGGCGAGCTGCGCGGCGCGGATGCCGTCGAACACCTCCTTGGGCACGCCGTTCGGATTCTTGTCGGACTTGACCATGATCGGCGGCACGGCCGAAACCAGCACCGCCTTGGCCACGCGCGAGGTGCCATGACGGCCGATGTAGCGGGCGACTTCGCCGCCGCCGGTGGAGAAGCCGACCAGCACCGCGTTCTTCAGGTTCAGCGTCTCGATCACGGTGGCCAGGTCGTCGGCGTAGTGGTCCATGTCATTGCCGTCCCAGGGCTGGCTGGAACGGCCGTGACCGCGGCGGTCGTGCGCGATCACGCGGTAGCCCTGATCGGCCAGGAAGATCATCTGCGACTCCCAGCTGTCCGAGTTGAGCGGCCAGCCGTGGCTGAACACGATCGGCTGGCCGTTGCGGGGGCCCCAATCCTTGTAATAGAGCTGAACGCCGTCGCGGGTCGTGATGTAGGCGCCGGAGGGACGGGCGTCAGCGGCCGAAGCGGCTGCACCGGCCGAAGGGCGGGAGCCGGCCGCTTGAGCGGGCGCGGCCAGCGAAGCCGCGGCGGCGACGGCGAGCGTCGACATCGCCAGGAGGCGGCGGCGGGACTGACGGGCGAGGGTGGTGAAAGCGGTCATGGCGATGTCCTTTTCAGGTTGCAAGGGGTGGTGGGTGGGAACTGCAGGGGAAAACGGATACTGATGTGTTTACTAATAATTAGGATGCGAATTAATTGGTGGAAAAAAATGCGGAAGGAGCTGGAGCGGGCGTTCGATGAATGACGGAAGGTTGTCAGCCGGCCTTGCGGGCCATGCGTTCGCGCAGCGCGAGGAGGCGGTCCCGTAGCTCGATGATTTCGGCGAGCTCGGTGTCCGAGGCGTCGACGATGCACTGTGGCAGATGGGTCGAGCGCTTGCGCAGTGCGCGGCCGGCGTCAGTCAGCGTGATCAGGACCTGCCGCTCGTCCTGCGGCGAGCGGTCGCGGCTGACGAAGCCCGCCGCCTCGAGCCGCTTGAGCAGCGGCGTGACGGTGGGCGAATCCAGGAACACCCGCGCGCCGATCTCGCCGACGGTGAGGCCGTCGCGCTCCCACAGCACCAGCATGACGAGGTACTGGGGATAGGTCAGGTCCAGGTCCTTGAGCAGCTCGCGGTAGACCTTGTTCAAGCCGAGCATCGTCGAGTAGATCGCGAAGCAGAGCTGCTGGTCGATCTCCAGCGGGACGCAGGCCTGGGCGGCGGCCGGCTTCTGCGACTTGGACTGCCTGGAGGAGGTGGTGCGTGCCATGGGGTGAAATTTAATTTGCATGCGAATGAATGGCAAGCGAATTGATTTCCCGGAGTTGCCGGCGGGGCTTTTCGAAGAGTGCCAGGCGCGCGAGGAGGGCGCGCGGTACATCGCGCGCGGGTAGCATCCGCCGCACTGCGCGAGCGACGCGGTGGAGGGATCTCGGATGACAAGGCAGAGGGAGGACGTGTGAGCGGTAACAGCGACAACATGCCTGCAGCGCCCGTGGCGCTGCAGCCCAAGGACCTGCCCGCGTGGCGGCGGATCAAATGGATCGCGGCGGCTTCCGGCGCTCTGTACGGGCTCGTGATGCGCCTGGTCTTTGGTCATCTGACCGAGCTGACGCGCTGGCTGGGGCTGTCCAGGGACACCGGCGACGTCATGAGCACCGGCTTCGTGCTGATGACGCCGGTGGTGGTGGGCGCGCTCACCGTCTACGTGATGCGCGGCATCCGGCCGACCTGGGAGCAGGCGATCTTCATGCCCTGGCGTTCCATCCTGCTGATGATGCTGGGCAGCATGGTGACGCTGCTGGAGGGCTCGATCTGCGTCATCCTGATGGCACCGGCCTTCGTGGGCCTCGCGTCGCTGGGTGGCCTGCTGATGAAGGCGGCGCTGGAGACGACCCGCATCGGCACCGTCCGCGTCGGCGCGCTGGCGACGATGCCGCTGCTGTTCACCGTCCTGGCGGGGCCGATGACGAGCGAGCAATGGCAGCGCATCGACCGCTCGACGGTCATCGACGCGCCGCCCGAGCGCATCTGGTCCGAGATCGTCGATGCGCGCGACATCCGGCGCGAGGAGCTGCCCGCGACCCTGATCCACCTCATCGGCGTGCCGCGTCCCGTCGAAGGGATCAACCACATGACGCCGGAAGGCGAGGTCCGCAATTCGCGCTGGGAGCGCGGCGTCCACTTCCGCGGCCATGTCACGCAGCGCGAGGAAGGGCGGACGATCGCGTGGCGCTACGAGTTCAAGCCCGATTCCTTCCCGCCCGGAACGATGGACGAGCACGTCGTCGTGGGTGGGCGCTACTTCGACCTCGGGGAGACCCGGTTCACGCTGACGCCGATCGATGCGGGGCACACGAGGCTCGAGGTCCAGGCCCACTATCGCGTGACCTCCGGCATCAACGCCTACGCGGTGCCGGTGGCGGGCCTGCTGGGACGGGACTTCGTCGACACGCTGCTGGCGCTGTACAAGCGGCGGAGCGAGTCTGCAGCTTGAGGGCGTTGCTGGATATTCCGCCGGAGCAGGCCAGCCTGCCTTGTCCTCGCGTCCGGTCGAGAGGATTGCGCCAGAAGATTCGCCTATGTGGTGTCCGGTCCGCTTAGCGGAGTTGCCTGAGCGTCCTCGCGCACAGACGGGCGTGTCCCCTTGGGAGATGTACTGCTGTCGGTGGCTCACGATTGATGGCATCTTGCCTAAGAGCGCTGCTTCAACCGGAAAGCGCGTGCTCTACATCCCAAGGACGCGATTGGAGGCGATCGTGAGCGAATATCAAGATTCGATGGGAACTCGACAGGGAAAGCGGAGCGCATTTCCAGTCCGTGAGAGAGGGCGGTCTCAAGTTTGAACCGCAACACCTGTCATTGAATTGATACTGGAGCCTGATGCGCATTTGCCAAGGTGAGCGCAAAGGCCTGAAGCGGCGTGTTCCATCCGAGCGTCTGTCGCGGTCGGG
>NZ_JBCNLG010000021.1:0-85169 GCF_039595595.1 Roseateles sp.
GAACCGAGGTCGGCCGCCACGACCCTCGCTCTCCCTCGGTATGGCGCCCAAGCGCCTACCCTGGGCGGGTCGGCCTGTGGCGGCCTGGGCGTACTTTGCTACATACAAGGGCGGGGGAGAGGGCCAGCATCCTCAGAAGGACCATCCCACCCCGGCGACCCAGCGCTGCTTCTTTGGCACGGAGCTGTAGAGCCTCGACACCGTGAATCGCCACGCCCCCGCCGTGTAGCTCAGCCCCGCGTTGGCGGAGCGATAGGACCCGGTGTCCCCGCCGCCCCAGTTGCTGACGATGCCCCATCCCAGGTCCGCCGCGACGGCGCCCGCGATGCGCCGATGCCAGGTCAGCTCGACGATCGTCGCCCCGCGATGCCCGAGATACCCCCACGCCGTGGACGCGCCCAGGTCCGGTGACAGCGACACCGTGCCGCCCCACTGCCCCCACCGTCCGCCATCCCACAGGCCGCCGAGCGACACCTCGCTGTAGCGCAGCCGGCTCGTGCCCTCGCCGCCGAGATAGTCGTAATAGGCGCCCGACAGCGTCACCGTGTGGTGGTCATCCACCTGCCACCAGCGCGTGGCCGACACGATGGCCTCGGCCTTCGGCCCCTGGTCCGGATTCATCGTCCCGAGCCCCAGTCCCAGCGCCCAGTTGCGGTCGTCCCGATAGAACAGATCCGCGGTGGCCCCCGGATGCCCGTCACTCAAGCTGAGTCCGCGCGAGATGCGCTCCGACACCAGCGAGACGGTCCCGCCCCAGGTTTGCGCATGGCCGTCCCGCAGCGGAAAAACCGCGGCGGCCGCGGCGATCAGCCCCGCCAGCGCCACCCGGCCCGGACCCTCCAGTGCCCCTGCCGGCCCCCCTTCAATGGGGGTGCATGCAACTTTTTTGGGGGGCTGGACAACCATCGGCGGCGATTGTGGCACCCATGAACGACACTTCTGCAGAATTCGTCGCCCCATGTTTCCATCTGTTCCAAACGACGCGGACCCCAGCTCCGAATCGCGTCTGCGCGCCTGGTTGCAGGCGGCCGCGGCCGGCGACCGGTCCGGCTTCGAGCAGCTCTACCGGCACTGCCAGCCGCGGCTGACGCGCTTCGTGCTGCGCTGCTGCGGCCGGCCGGACCTGGCCGACGAGGTCGTCAACGACACGCTCTGGATCGTGTGGCGGACCGCCGGCAACTTCCGCGGCGAGTCGCGCGTCTCCACCTGGATCCATGGCATCGCCTACCGCTGCATGCTCAAGGCGCTGCGCGACGGCGTGACGGCCGAGGAGATCAATGCGTCGGCCGTGCATGAAGGGGAGCTGGCATCGGTAGAACCCGCCTTCAACGAGGCCGCTGACCGCGAACAGCGCGACTGGGTGCTGCGCGGGCTGGCGACGCTGCCGACGGAACAGCGGGTGACGATGGAGCTCGCGTACTACCTGGGCGAGACCTGCGAGGACATCGCCCGCATCATGAATTGCGCCACCGGCACGGTGAAGGCCCGCATGTTCCATGCGCGGGTCCGGCTGCGCAACGTGCTGCCCGAACTGGGCGGCCTCCCACGCCCGGCCAGTGGCACCGAAGGACAGACATGACATCGCACGACGCCCCTCCCGGCGCAGGCAACGACCTCACCGGCGCCCCCATGAACACCCCCCTCGGCGAGCGGCCCGACGAGCATCGCCAGATCTGGGACACGATCGCCTGGGTCGTCGCCGGCACCGCGACGCCGGAGCAGCGCCGCATGGTGCAGGCGCACCTGCCGCACTGCGCGCACTGCCGCGAGGAACTCGCGCTGCAGCAGCAGATCCATCGGGGCATGCAGGATCCGGCCGCGCTGCCGGTCGACGAGGCCGCGATCCAGTCCGGCCTGGAGCGGCTCTGGGCGCGCGAGCGCGACGCCGGACCGGCCGGTCCGGTCGCTCCCGCGCAGGGCGGGCGCGCCGCCAACGACGCCTCGCCGCGCCTCACGCGCTGGCTGTCCGCCGCGGTGGCGGTGCAGGCGGTGGCGCTGTGCGTGCTCGGCCTGCGGCTGTGGCCCGACGGCCATGCGCCCGCCGACTACGTCACGCTGAGCCAGCCCGCCACGCTGCCGGCCGCCGCGAGCCTGCGCCTGGTGCCGGAGGAACACGTCGACATGGCGCGCCTGCGGCAGATGCTCGCCCGCCATGGGCTGCGCATCGTCGGCGCCGACGAGGACGCGAGCAGCCTGCTGCTGGCGCCGGCCAGGCCGGACGCGCCGGACACCACGTCCGCGATGGTCGGCCAGCTGCGCGCCGAGCCGGGCGTGCTGCTGGTGGAGCCGGTGGGCGCCGCCGTCGCGGAGCGCTGAACGATGGTCTTCCGGATCGGTCGGGCGATCGGCGCAGTCGCGATCGGCGCGGCCACGCTGCTGGCCTCGGGCCTTCCGGCCGAGGCCGTCGAGCCGGCCGCCGAAGCCAGCGCCGCCCCCGCCGCTTCTGCAGCCGCTTCTGCAGCCGCTTCTGCGGCCGCCCTGCCGCCCGCCGAGGGCGCCCTCATCATCCTGGCCGTCGAGGATCGCGGCGAGCCGCTGCCCGGCGCGGGCGGCTCGCCGCGCGGCGACTACCGGCGCATGGCCGGCTATGCCGGCAGCGCGCGCGCCGAGGCGATGTCGGAGGGTCTGGCGCATGACTACCACCTGCGCGAGCAGGCGGCCTGGACCATCGCGCCGCTGAATCTGCGCTGCATGCTGTTCGCGCTCGCTCCCGGCGACGACCTGGACGCGATGCTGGCGCGCCTGCGCCGCGACGCGCGGGTCCGGCTCGCGCAGCCGCTCAACGAGTTCGAGGCCCTCGGCGGCACGCCGCCCGCGCCCGGCCCGCGCGAGCCCGCCTCGTCATCGGCACCGTCGGCACCATCGGCGCCGCCGGCCGCGCCATCCGCTGCCGCTGCGCCCGCGCCCTACAACGACCCCTACTTCGGCCTGCAGAAGGGCTTCCAGCAGATGTCCGCCGCGTCGCTGCAGCAAGTGAGCCTGGGCGAGCGCGTGAAGGTGGCCGTCATCGACACCGGCGTCGACGCGCGCCATCCAGACCTCGCGGGCCGGCTCTCGGGTCAGCGCGACTACGTGACCGGCGGCGGCGCCTATGTCGACAGCGTGCCGGAGCGCCACGGCACCGAGGTGATGGGGCTGATCGCCGCGCGCGCCAACAACCGCCAGGGCATCGTCGGCGTCGCGCCCGGCGCGGTGATGTTGAGCTACCGCGCCTGCTGGACCGCGCCGCCTCGCGAGGATCGCGGCGCGGCCTCGGCCCGCTGCAATTCGTTCACGCTCGCGCAGGCGCTGGGCGCCGCGATCGCCGACGGCGCCGACGTCATCAACCTGAGCCTGGGCGGTCCGAGCGATCCGCTGCTGACGCAACTCGCGCGCCATGCGCAGGCGCGCGGCGCGGTCATCGTCGCCGCGGCGCCGCCGGCCAGGCTCGGCAAGGGCTTCCCCAGCGACGTGCCGGGCGCGCTCGTCATCGCGAACGCGGGCGAGCCCACGGAGGTCGCCGGCGAACTCGCCGCGCCCGGCCGCGCCGTGCTGACCACGGTGCCCGGGGGCAGCTACGACATGGACTCCGGCAGCTCGCTGGCCACCGCGCATGCGAGCGGCGTCGTCGCGCTGCTGCGCGCCGCGATGCCCGGCCTCGACGCGGAACGCCTCAAGCGGGCGCTGCTCGCGTCGATGGGCGGCTCCGGCGTCATCAACGCCTGCGCCGCGGCCATGACGCTGGGCATCGCGGGCCTGCGCTGCGACAGCGCCACAAGCGACGCCTCCACGCGCCGTTGAGCCCGCGTGCCGCGCACCGGTCCCGGTGGCGCGCAATCCCCTCATCGGGAAACGCCTCCTTCCGCCCCTGCCGAATCGACATTGCCGCCGGGGCGAGGGAGTTCCTGCGGTCGCTTGCGCGCCTCCGTCAGGGGACGAGCAGTTCCTGCTATCTCCGGCGCGGCGAGGCGCTCTTGCGCGGCACCAGCTTTTCCAGATGGCTCGCCATCATCCCCGCCGTGACGGCAGCGACACGCTTCGCGTCGAGCGACTCGTCGAACAGCATCTCCACCGTCGCGTAGATCAGCTCCACCACGATCCGGCTCGCCAGTCGCAACTCCGCCAGCTTGGCCTTCGGCAACGCCCGCGCCAGCAGTTGCGCCTGCGCCTCCGTCACCTGCGCATGCGAGTTCAACCGGATCTCCTCCAGCGCCGGCACCGCCCGGAGCGCCCGCATGATCCAGATCCCGCCCTCGGTCCTGCGCGTGACCTCGAAGGTGTCCAGCAGCAAGCCCACCAGCGCCGCCTCCACCGCCGGCACGCCGCCGGCCAGCACGTCTTCCGAGATCCACCGGTCGATGCAGTCGTTCTGGCGCTGCATCAGCCGCTGCCCCAGCTCCGCCAGCAACGAGTACTTGTTGGGGAAGTAGCGGTACAGCGCCGGCGGCGACAGCCCCGCGCGCTCGCACACCAGGTTGGTGGAGAGCCGCTCGATCCCGACCTCCGTCAGCGTCTTCGCCGCCGCGTCGAGGATGCGCTCGAAGGTCTCGGTCGCGCGCTGCTGCGCCGGCTGGACCTTGGTCGTCAATGGAGGAGCAGTGCGGCGGGATGTCGGCATGTGTTGGCGGCGTGATGCTGCGGGATTCTCCCAGCCCATGGCGGCGATCCCGGAGCGATGATTCAACGGTAGCGATGGCTACTGTTCAGTGTAGCGCCGCTCGCGGCGTGGGAGAGACGAATGACGACGACCCGTGAACCCGCCGCGAACGCGTGGCCGCTTGCCGTCGCGGTGGGCGCCATCGCGCTGCTGATGCTCGGCCTGCAACCGCTGGTGCTGGGCGAGCTGCTGGAGTCCGGGCGCGTGACGCTCGAAGGCGTGGGCGTGATCGCGATGGCGGAGATCGTCGGGCTGGGCGCGGGCGTGCTGCTCGGCGATCTGGCGCTGCCGCTGGCGCGCCTGCGCCTCATGACGATGCTGGCCGCCGTGTGCGCCGCCGGGCTGGATCTGCTCACGCTCCAGGCCAGCGGCGACCTCTCCTTCGGCTTGATCCGCGCCGCCGCCGGCGCCGGCGAGGGCGTGCTCGTGTGGTCGACGACCAGCGTGCTGGTGCGCTCGTCGCAGCCGGAACGCAAGGCCGGGCTGTTCTTCGTGATCCAGACCATCGCGCAAGGCGTCGTCGGATTGCTCCTTGCGCGAACCATCATCCCGGCGCATGGCTGGCCGGGCGCGTTCATCGCGCTGGCGGCACTGTCCGCCGCGGCCGCGGCCTTGGCGATGCGGCTGCCCATCGGCCTGAAACCCCTCGCGGCGGTGGCGGCCGACGGCTTCAACTGGTCGGCCAGGCTCGCGATGCCGCTGGTGGTCTCCTTCCTGCTGATGGCCACGCTGGGCTCGCTCTGGGCCTACATCGAGCCGCTGGGCAAGCGCGCCGGCTACGGCTCGGTCGCGATCCAGACGCTGATCGCGGCGGGCCTGGGCATGCAGGTCGTGGGCGGGAGCCTGGGCTCGGTGCTCGTCCGGCGGCTGCCGGTGCGCGGCACGCTGTCGATCTGCGCGCTGCTGCTGGGCCTGTCCGCCTACGGCATCGGCCGCGCCGGGCCTGCGGACGCCCTGCCCTTCGCGCTGCTCTGCGCGGTGTTCACCTTCGTCTGGCTCTTCGCCGCACCCTTCCAGATGGGCCTGGCCTTCGCCGCCGATCCCGCCGGGCGCGTGGCTTCGCTGGTGCCGGCGGCGCAGCTCTTCGGCGTCGCCTTCGGGCCCTTGATGGCGTCCTTCGTCGTCGACGGCGAAGAAGCCGCCCGCGTGCCGCTGGTCAGCGTCGCCTTCGCGATCCTGACGGTCCTGGCCCTGCTCAAGGGCCACGCCGGGCGCCGCGCTCAAGTGCCCTCGGCCTGAGCAGCCCGGCGGCTTCCAGTCCGCATCGAACCCGCCCGCCGCCCCGAGCGCCTCAGGGTTGTTCCCATTCGTCGATAACGATAGCGATGACTATATTCTAGTCATCGCTAGCACCATCACCGATGCCAAGGAGACCGCGATGCCGCCGATCAGCGCCTGCCGCCTGATGCTTCCCCTGTTTCTGCTGCTGTCCGCGGGCGCCGCACGGGCCGCCGCGGAGGACGCCGCCGGCCTGTGGATGACCGCCGAGAAGGACGCCGTCATCGAGTTCAAGCCCTGCGCCGACAAGGCGGCCGCGCTCTGCGGCCGCATCGTCTGGGACAAGGACGCCGGCACGCCCAAGGACACCTGCGGCGTGGTGATCGCGCGGCTGGAGCGCTATGACGGCGAGGCCTGGCGCGACGGCTGGGTCTTCGATCCGCGCGACGGGAAGAAGTACAAAGGCGCGCTGCGGGTGAAGGGCGCGGAGGTCCATCTGCGCGCCTTCGTCGGCGCCGAGATCCTGGGCCAGACCGAGCGCTTCTCCCGCGTCACCGAGCTGCCGGCGACACCGGTGTGCAAGGCCGCCTGAGCGCCCGGACGACAGACCGAACGAACGAACGAACGACCGAAAGGCCTCTCATGCAACGCTCTCTCCTGCTGTTCGCGCTCGGCGCGGCCTGCGCGGCCAGCGCCTCGGCCGAGGACACCACCAAGCTCGCCAAGCCCGGCGAGGTCCAGACCGCGACCTACGCCCTCGACACCGAGATCAAGCTCACCACCGACCAGCGCAATCGCGGCATCTCCGATTCGCTCAACAAGCCGGGCGTGCAGGTGAGCCTCCAGTTCGCGCATGAGAGCGGCGTGATCGGCCTGGTCCAGCTGTCCTCGGTGAGCAAGAAGTCCTACACCGGCGCCGACGGCGTCAACCTGCTGCTGGGCGCGGGCTACCGCTTCGGCGATCCGGACGCGTGGCACTTCGGCGTCGGCCTGGCCACCGAGTTCTTCCCCGGCGCGAAGTTCTCGGCGCCGCATGGCATCGACCTCGAGGCAGGCGTGCCGACCGACTTCCGCACCACCCGCTACGACACCTCCTACGCGGTGCTGGAGATCGGCTGGGGCGCGCTCGAGGGACGGGCGCTCAACGTGATCTCGCGCACCTATCGCGGCGCGGACACCGGCGGCGTGTGCGGCCAGATCCTGGCGGTGTCGGAGGATCCGACCAAGGCCATCGAGTGCTATGCGCGCGGCGACCATGACTCGCG
The DNA here is from genome assembly GCF_039595595.1 of Roseateles sp. Taxonomy (GTDB): domain Bacteria; phylum Pseudomonadota; class Gammaproteobacteria; order Burkholderiales; family Burkholderiaceae_C; genus Roseateles. The sequence goes on from NZ_JBCNLG010000021.1 coordinate 7,120, forward strand.
CGGCAGCTGGCTGTTCGACCTCGGCTACAAGTTGCCGCTGGGCGCGGCGACGACGCTGAACCTGCATGCCGGCCTGCAGAAGATCCGTCACTTCAAGGAGGCCGACTTCAGCGACTACGCCATCGGCGTCACGCACACGCGCTGGGGCTTCCAGTGGACGGCCGAGTGGCTGACCACGCGCACCAAGGCGCGCGAGATCTTCCTGGTGCAGGACGGCGACCGCCTGCGCGCGCAGGACAACAACCGGCTGGTCCTGTCGGTGGCGCGAAAGTTCTGATGAACGCTGACGCGAGCGATGGGCCGCTGGTGCTGGCGGTGGACCTGGGCACCTCGGGCTGCAAATGCGCGCTGGTCGCGCTCGACGGCTCGGTGCGGTCCTGGTCCTTCCAGCCCGTGGCCCTGCATGTGCAGGGCGCGCGGGCGGAGCAGGACCCCGAGGACTGGTGGCGCGCCTTCCTGCTGGCGGCCAGCGAGCTGCTCGCGCCGGATGCCGCGCTGCGGCGGCGGGTTGCGGCCGTGTGCTGCTCGACGCAGACCGAGGTCACCGTCTGCGTCGATCGCGCGGGGCAGCCGATCGGGCGCGCCATCAGCTGGCTCGACGCGCGCGGCGCCGCCGCGATCGCGCGGCGCTCGCGCGGCCGCGTGCTCAACATCGAGGGCTACGGCCCGCTCAAACTCTGGCGCTGGTTGCGGCTGACCGGCGGCGCGCCTTCGAGCACCGGCCGCGACATCGCCGGCCACCTCGCGTTCGTACGCGACGAGATGCCCGAGGTCTACGAGCGCACGCACAAGTTCCTCAACGCGCTCGACTTCATGAACCTGCGGCTGTGCGGCCGCCTCTGCGCGACGCAGGATTCGATTCTCACCGCCTGGGTGACGGACAACCGCGATCCCCACCGCATCCGCTACGACGACGGCCTGCTGCGCCTGCTGGGCGTGGCGCGGGAGAAGCTGCCGGAGATCGTCGCGTCCACCGAGGTGATCGGCACGCTGCGGCCGGAAGTGGCGCAGGCGCTCGGCCTCGACGCGGCGACGGCGGTGGTCGCCGGGGCCGTCGACAACTCGGCCGTCGCGGTGGGTGCCGCGGTCGAGGACCACGAGAGTCACCTCTACCTCGGCACCTCGTCCTGGCTGGGCGCGCACGTGCCGCGCATGCGCACGGACGTGCGGCGCAAGATCGCGGCGGTGCCCTGCGCGGTGCCGGGCCGCTACCTCGCGATGGCGCTGCAATCGACAGCGGGCGCGAACCTGTCCTTCCTGCGCGACCGCATCCTCTTCCATCGCGACGAGCTGGCCAGCGACGAAGAACACCCCGCCGCCTATGAACTGCTCAACACGATCGCGGCGCGCGTGCCGCCAGGTGCGCGCGGGCTGATCTACACGCCGTGGCTCTTCGGCGAGCGCACGCCGGTTGACGATCCGCGGCTGCGCGCGGGCCTGATCAACCTGTCGCTGGAGCACTCGCGCGAGGACATCTTCCGCGCCTTCCTCGAGGGCGTCGCGCTGAACACGCGCTGGATGCTGGAGCCCTTCGCGCGGCTGCTGGGGCGCGAGGTCGGCGCGATCGCGGCGGTGGGCGGCGGCGCGCAGAGCGACGTGTGGTGCCAGATCATCGCGGACGTCACCGGCCAGCCGATCCGCCAGCTCGAGGCGCCGATCCAGGCCAACGCGATCGGCGCGGCCTTCATCGCCGCGGTGGGTCTGGGGCGGCTGAGCTTCTCCGACCTGCGCTCGCTGCGCCGCACGCGGCGTGTCTTCGAACCCACCCTCGCGCTGCGCGGTCTCTACCAGGACAAGTTCGAGGCGTTCCAGGAGGTGCGCACGCGCCTGGCGCCGCTCTATCACCGGCTCAACGCGCCGCAGCGCCTCGCGCCGGCCATCCCCGCATGAAGCACTTCGCCGCCCGCCGGCAGGTCGTCGATCTGTGCCTGGCCCTGTCCCGCAAGGGCTACTTCGCCGCCACCGGCGGCAACCTGATGCTGCGCATCGACGACGCGCTCGTCGCCGTCACGCCCTCGGCCACCGACTACCTGACGATGGGCCCGGAGGACATCTGCGTGCTGCGGCTCCGGGACCTCGAGCGCGTGGAAGGCGAGCTGCCGCCGTCGGTGGAAAGCAGCCTGCATGCGCGCGTGCTCGCCGCGCGGCCGGACGTGGGCTGCTCCATCCACACGCATCAGCCGGTGGCGAGCGCCTGCGCGCTGCTGGGGCTGACGCTCGACGTGCCGGCCGGGATGCAGGCCTCGCTCGGACGGCGCGTGCCGCTGGCCGGCTACGCGCCATCGGGCAGCAACTGGCTCGCCAGCAAGCTGGCGCGCGTCGTGAATGCGCAATCCAACGCCTACCTGATGCGCAACCACGGCGTGCTGTGCTGCGGCGCGGACAGCGCGGCGGCGATGCGCGCGCTCGACGACCTGGAGCAGCTCGCCCGCCACTGGCTGCGCGCCCGCATCGCCGACCGCGCGTCGTGGGAGCCGGCACGCCGCGACGCGCTGCTGCGCGCGCATGAGGCGCTGCCGCCGTCGCCCCTTCATTGATTCCGCTGAGTTCGACCACCATGAGCCTCCTTGCCGCTGATCGTCCCGTGACGAAGCCCGCTTCCGCCGGTCCGGCCATTTCCGAATGGCCCGATGTCAACGCGCTGTACCGCCGCTTCGCCGAGCTGGTGGCGCAGCCGATGCGGCCGATCCGCGCCGACGCGATGCCCAAGGTGCTGCGCTGGTTCGACGAGCACTGCGCCGGATCGAAGCGCCTGGCCGAGCAGGCCAAGGCGGTGATCCCGGGCGGCGTGCAGCACAACCTGGCGTTCAACCATCCGTTCTCGCTGGCGATGGCCAAGGCCGAGGGCGCGCACCTCACCGACATCGACGGCAACCGCTACATCGACTTCCTGCAGGCCGGCGGTCCGACGCTGCTGGGCAGCAACCCGGTGGCGGTACGGCGGGCGGCGCAGGCGGTGCTCGAGGACTGCGGGCCGGTCACCGGCCTGCTGCACGAGTACGAGGTGAAGCTGGCCGAGCTGGTGTGCCGCCACATGCCCGGCGTGGAGATGCTGCGGCTGCTCGGCTCCGGCACCGAGGCGGTGATGGGCGCGGTCCGGCTGGCGCGCACGCACACGGGGAAGAAGTGGATCATCAAGGTCGGCGGCGCGTACCACGGCTGGAGCGATCAGTTGGTCTACGGCATGCGCCTGCCCAAGACCGGCCGGCTGGAGGCGACCGGCATTCCGCGCGGCGCCACCGGCCACACGCAGGAGTGCCTGCCCAACGATCTGGAGGAACTGCGGCGCCGGCTGCGCTGGAACCGCCTGCGCGGCGGCACGGCGGCGGTGCTGGTGGAGCCGCTGGGCCCCGAGAGCGGCACGCGGCCCGTGGCCAAGGACTACAACGCGCAGGTCCGCGCGCTGTGCGACGAGTTCGGCGCGCTGCTGATCTTCGACGAGGTGGTGACCGGCTTCCGGCTGGGCATGGGCGGCGCGCAGGCCTACTTCGGCGTGACGCCGGACATCACCGTGCTGGGCAAGTGCCTGACCGGCGGCTATCCGATGGCGGGCGCGATCGGCGGCCGGCGCGACATCATGATGTCGCTCGCGGGCGGGATCGGGACCACCGCGCGGCGCGCCTTCGTCGGCGGCACGCTGTCGGCCAATCCGCTGTCCTGCGTCGCCGGCTATCACGCGCTGCGCGAATGCGAGCGCATCGATGCGGCCGGCGTCGCGGGCCGCGCGGGCGATCGCCTGCGGCGCGGGCTGGACGAGATCATCCAGCGGCGCAGCCTGCCCTATGTGGCCTACAACATGGGCTCGATCGTGCATCTGCAGACCTCGGGCGTGCTGCTGCTCGACACGAGCAGCCTGTGGAAGCTGCTCAAGCTCAAGGACGAGGCCAAGCGGCGCAAGCACATGATGGAGGAGATGGGTGCCGCGTACACGGCGCACGGCGTGATCACGGTGGCGGGCAGCCGGCTCTACACGAGCGCGGCGGACACCGACGAAGTCATCGACGACGCGCTGAACCGCTTCGACGACGTGTTCGCGCTGGTCTGAGGCGCGTGGCCGTGACGCTCGATCCACAAGAGGAATGGCGCCACCGGCGCGACCGGCTCGCCGCGAAGGGGCTGCTGGCGGGGGAGTCGGCGAGCCTGTCGCTGCGCATCCCGGACGCGAACGCGATGTGGCTTGGGATGGCAGAGGACGAGGTCCCGAGGCGCCTCGACAGGCACATCGCAACGAGGGGCGCGACGGCATCGGAGGCCATCGCGGATGTGCACGCGGCGGTCTATGCGGCGCGTGACGACGTCTGCGCGATCGTGATCGGCGGCGGAGCCTTCGGCCTTCAGCTCAAGGACTTCGGCGGCGCGATGCCGGGGGTCTTCGACGAGCAGGTGCGGCATCTCGGCCGCATGGCAGCGGCGGTGGACCGGGTCGAGGCCATCGCGGGCGCGCTCGCAGCAGGTGGCAATGCGCTGCTGGTCGGAGGGCGGCCGATGGTGCTGGGCATGACGCCGTCGCGACTGGCGATGAATGCGGAGCTCTTCGAGAAATGCGCGACGGCGTATGTGCTCGCCGTCGCGAGCGGCGGCCCGGTGCGCCCGCTGCCCTGGATCGTCCGCCACGTCGCGAACCGCCGCCTGATGAAGGACGAGCAGCGCGCCCGCGGCCGCGTGCGCGCGGGGCTGGCGCCGGAGGAGACGAAGGGTTACTGAGCCCGGCGCATGCGCCGGGCTATGGATCACCGCGGCGAGCGGAAGCCGCGAATCGCCACGCGTGCCAGCACGATGACGATCACGAGCGCCAGCGCATCGAGCACGAACAGCGATGCATCCGGCCCGGCGCGCTTGGCGGGATCGGTCGACTGGCCGTAATGCGTGACGCCGATGCCATAGGCCTCGACGCAGGCCATGGCCGTGACCCAGGCCGCCGTCGCCGCCACGGCGATGGCGAGCACGGTGGCCACGTTGGCCTTCAAATAGCTCTTCCTGCGAGGGGGCGCGAGCACCGGCTCCGCGCCGATGGCTGCTTCAGAGGTCGCCTGCATGATCATCCTCGGTGTGTTCGAGGATGCGTTGTAGGCGGTGCCTCCGATGCGAGGCGCAGGCGTGTCGCGAGCTGCGGATCTGGCGGTTGAATGGGCCGGGGTCAGGGCTGGATGGTGGCCGCCGCTTAGGGCAGGTCCACGATCTCGATCCAATTCGCGGCCCGTCCCACGGGTTGGCGGCCGATCAACCGGAGCGTGCCGTTGTCCGGATCGATGCGGTACACCGACAGCCGCTCCGATTTCTCGCCGGCCACGAGCAGGAACTTCCCCGTCGGATCGATGCGGATGCCGCGTGGCTGCGTCTCCGTCGGATAGGCGTCCACCAGGCTTGGCTTGCCGGACCCAGCGGCGAGCGTGAGCAACGAGATCGTGCTGCTCGTCCGTTCGGACGTGTACATGAATCGGCCATCCGGCGTGATCGCGATATCGGAGGACCAGATGCGTGGCTTCTCGTCGCTCGCCGGCACCGTGAGCGTGGTCGAGAGCTCGGTGAGCGTCCCCCGATCGCGATCCCTCCCGAACTGGATGACGTTGCCGCTCAGTTCGCCGATCACATAGAGGAATCGACCGTCGGGGGAGAACTCGATGTGCCGCGGGCCGTTGCCCGGCTTCGTCTTGACGAGCGCTGGATCGAGCGGCGTGAGCTTGCCGCTGGCGGCGTCGAATCCGAACTGCAGGAGCTGGTCGCTGCCGAGGTTGGTGACGTACAGGAAGCGATTGCCGGGGTCGATCCGGATGCTGTGCGCCTTCTCGCCGGTGGGCAGGACCTGGATGGCGCCCTGCTCGACCAGGCCGTCCTTGATCGCGCTGATCGCGATCCGGCTTCCGTCATACGAGGCCGTGAACAGGAAGCGTCCGGTCCGGTCGGTGGACGCGTAGGCCATGCTGTCCGGGAGTGGCGCGTCGGCCTTCTGGCGCAGGGCGCCGCTCGCGGCATCGATGTCGTAGGTCAGCACGCGGAATGGCTCGGAGCGCACGATCGCGTACAGATGCCGTCTGGCCGGATCCACGGCCATCGGCATCACGAGCTTGCCGGCCGCTGTCTTGCCCAGCGGCGTGAGCGCGCCGGTGGCGTCCATCTCGAACGCGTCGATGACGCCGTCCTCCGCCGCGGAGACATAGACGTAGGTCTTGGCCGAGACCGGGACGGCGGCAGCGACCGCCATGGCGGCGGCGCTGGCGATCTTGATCATTCCACTTCTGAGCTTGCGCATCGACTCTGCTCCGGGCCTGTCATGAATGCTGGTGCGCCCGCATTCTGCCGGCGCGGAGCGTCACCAGCCGCGGCGCGCGGTCCTGAACTCCACGCCATTGCCGATGGCGCAGTTGAAGCTCGACTGGCTCACGAGGGCGTAGTCCGGCAGGCTGAAGAGCACCTGACGGAAGTTCACGCTGCCATCGACCTTGACCTGATAGCGCAGCGTCTGGAACAGCGGCGCGGCGCTGTCGGACGCCGTGAAATGCGTGTCGGCGAAGGAGATGGTCCCGTCGGGCAGGACGCGATAGGCATCGATGGCCAGCAGGCCGCCCTTGGTCTGCGACGGCCGGCCGCCGGACTGGGGCTGGCAGCGGCTCAGGTCGATGGTGACGGAGACCTTCTGGCCCGCGTCGAGCGCCTCCAGGAGCGCCGCGGGTTGGTTCAGCGTGGTCGTCGGCTCGGCGTGGCTGAGGGCGGCGCCCAGCAGCAGGGGCAGCAGGACGAGCGATTTCTTGGGGAACACGGAGGTCATGGCAATGGTCGGTGGCGTTGAAGAGAGCGTCAGCGTGCCATGTCTTGCCTGGCTGGAGAGCGGCCAAGCGCCGCGTTCACGGCCGAGTTTGCAATCAGCGGTTGAAGCCCGTAAACGACTGAAATTGTCTCGATGCAAGTCTCTATGGGATCCTCGCCGATCGCGTGGCCGCAGTCCCGGGGCCTTGCAGCCGCCAGACCTGACCCGCCGTGGGCATCCGCGCCTGCAGGCGCGGCGGACGGCGCGGACTTCCATTCGATGTAACCTCGCCCGAACTTCCTCACATCCAGCGCCCTGTCGGCCTGGATCACCCGCTCGATGTCCTTCCGCTACCTCACCGTCCCCGTCACCGCGTTCCAGCAGAACTGCTCGATCGTCTGGTGCGATGCCACGAACGATGCCGCGCTCATCGACCCGGGCGGCGAGATCTCGCGCCTGCTCGCCGAGGTCAAGCGCCTGGGCCTGACGCTCAAGGCGCTGTGGCTGACCCACGCGCACATCGACCATGCCGGCGGCACCGGTGAGCTCGCGCGCACGCTGGACCTGCCCATCATCGGCCCGCACCCCGGCGACCAGTTCTGGATCGCCGGCCTGCCGCAGCAGTCCGCGATGTTCGGCTTCCCGCCGGCCGAGACCTTCACGCCCACGCGCTGGCTCGAGGACGGCGACACGGTCCAGATCGGCCACGAGACGCTGACCGTGCGCCACTGCCCCGGCCACACGCCCGGCCACGTCGTCTTCCACTCGGCGTCCGCGCAGCGTTGCTTCGTCGGCGACGTGCTCTTCGCCGGCAGCATCGGCCGCACCGACTTCCCCGGCGGCGACCACGCCACGCTGATCCGCTCCATCACCGAGCGCCTCTGGCCCATGGGCGACGACACCGTCTTCATCCCCGGCCACGGGCCCGAGAGCAGCTTCGGTGAAGAGCGCCGCACCAACCCCTTCGTCGGCGGCCGCTGGGGCTGAGCGCCCGCGCGGGCGCCGCGCCGCTCACAGCGGCGACAGGCCCGTGTCGACGAAGCGCGATTCCGGAAAGCCGCGCAGCGCCAGCGCCGCCAGCTCGGCGAGCTCCTCGAAGCTGCGCTCCTTCTGCAGCACCGCCACGCCGCCCATCCGGTCGGCGGCATCGGCCAGGTCGTCGCCGATGTAGCCGGTCGTGATGATGATCGGCACCGGTCCCAGCGTCGCGCGCACCGCCGCCGCCAGCTCCAGCCCGTTCATGCCGGGCATGTTGAAGTCGGTGATCAGCAGTTGCACCGGGATGCGGCCCTGCTCGATGTCGCCCAGGCATTCGCGCGGCTCGGCATAGGTCCGCACGTCGTAGCCGGCCTTGCGCAGCAAGGCCTCCACCATCATCAGCACGATGGGGTCGTCGTCGACATAGACCACATGCTCGCCCTGGCCCGGATCGGCGACCTTGGCCAGCGCCGCCGTGTCCAGCGGCGCCGTCTCGTCGGCCACCACCGGCAGGTAGACCGCGAACAGCGTGCCCGCGCCCGGCCGCGACTGCACATCGATCGCGCCGCCGTGCGCATGCACGATGCCATGCACGATGTGCAGCCCCAGCCCTGTGCCCTGCCCCCGCGGCTTGGTCGTGAAGAAGGGCTCGAACAGGCGCTTGGTCACCTCCTCCGGCATGCCCGCGCCATCGTCGCGCACGGTCAGCTCGGCATAGCGCGTGGGCGCGACGCGGCCGATGGCGAAGGCGTGCGGCACGTCGAAATGCACCGCCCGCAGGCCCACGTGCAGCGTGCCGTGCCCGCCCGGCATCGCCTGCCACGCATTGGTGCACAGGTTCAGCACCACCTGCTGCACCTCCGCCGGATCCACCGTCGCGACGCAGTCGTTGCCGTGCAGGTCCACCGTCAGCCGCACCGTCGCCGGCAGCGTCGAGCGCAGCAGCCCGATGCTGTCCTCGACCAGCGGCCGCAGCCGGTGCTTGGACAGCTCATGCGCGCTGCCCCGCGCATAGGCCAGGATGCGCTGCACGATCTCGCGCGCGCGGTCGCCGGCCCGCTTGATCTGCTGCATGTGGCCGCGCAGCGGCGATGCCGCCGGCAGCTCGTCGAGCATCATCCCCGCGTGACCGAGGATGGCCGCCAGGATGTTGTTGAAGTCATGCGCCACGCCGCCGGCCAGCGTGCCCAGCGATTCCATGCGCTGGATGCGCACCAGCTTCTCCTCGAGGTCCACCCGCGTGAGCTCATCGGCCTTGCGCATCGTGACATCGATGAACAGCACCACCAGGCCGTGCTCGCAAGGGAAGGCGCGGCACTCGAACCACTTGCTCAGGCGGGGATTGAATTCCTCGTAGAGGCGCGCCGTGCGCGAGGCCATCGCGGCGCGCGCCTCGCCCTCGAATCGCGTGCCCATCACGCCAGGCAGGCTGGTCCAGTAATTCCTGCCGATCAGCGCCTCGCGCGGCCGCCCGCAAGCACGCTCGAAGGCGACGTTGACGAACTCGATCGACCAGTCGTGGCGCAGCAGGATCACCGCGTCGGTCACGTAGTCCAGCGCGGCGCCGACGTGCGCGGCGCCATCTTCCGGTGCGGCCGGCGCGCCCGGATCGTGCGTGGACTCTCGACGCTTCATTGCGCCTCCCGATCGGTGAGGCCCGAGTGTGGACCTCGTGGGCCGCCTCGGCAATCGCCGTGCCCCGGCGCCTTAACGCCAAAGGCACGCACTTCGCCCGGAAGGCCGATGCCATCGGCCCTGCCGGGCGTCAGGTCGGGCGTCAGGTCCAGGCGTCAGGTCCGGGTGTCGGCTGGAGCGTCAGGTCTTGGCCGGCTCGGGCGGCTGGAAGCGCTCAGTCGGCTTGGGCGCGCGCGCGTACAGGCCCTCGACGCGAGGCAGCGTCCGCTCGATGTCGCGGATGCGCGTCGGTCCGGACGGGTGGGTCGACAGGAACTGCGGTGGCGCGCCCTTGCTCGCGCGTCCCATCTTTTCCCACAGCGAGATGCCGGCGCGCGGGTTGTAACCGGCCCGGGCCGCCAGCTCCATGCCGACCAGGTCAGCCTCGCTCTCGTCCTCGCGGCTGAAGGTCAGCGTCAGCAGCTGGCCGCCGATGTTGGCCACGCCGCGCCCCAGATTGCCCAGCCCCAGCAGCGCGGCGCCGATCTCGATCGCGCCGTTGGTGGCCATGGTCTTGCCCATGCGCTCACGCGCGTGTTCCCGCAGCGCGTGCGCCATCTCGTGACCCATGATCATCGCGACCTCGTCGTCGCTCAATTGCAGCTGCTGCAGGATCCCGAAATAGAAGGCGATCTTGCCGCCCGGCATGCAGAACGCGTTCAGCTCGCGGCTGCCGACCAGGTTCACCTCCCAGCGCCATTGCTGCGCGCGCGGATTCCAGGCCCCGGCGAACGGAATGATGCGCTGCGCGATCGCGCGCAGACGCACGACCTGCGGATGATTCGACGGCGCCAGCGCCTTCTGCGACTGCGCCTGCCGCATCATCTGCGTGTACTGCTGCTGCGCCGCGGCCTCGACCTGCTCGGCCGAGACCAGCTTGGTGAAGCGGCTCTGCCGGCCGACGTCGACGCCCTCCTGCGCCCAGGCCGGCGCCAGCGCCGAGGCGGTGCCCGCCGCGATCAGTCCGGTGAACAGGCGCCGCGCAGGCTGGCGCGCCGCGCCGCAGCGGCGGCAATCGCAGCGGCCCCACCCATAGGCCGGCGCCGAGGGGAGATGGGGGTCGGTGTCGCAATGGAAGTCAGCATCGTCCATGGGGGCGAATTCTAGGGAACCGGCAGGCGACAATGCGGCCCATCATGTCCCAGCCGCCCCTGATCACCCCGACACCGGCCTGCGCCACCGCCCCGCTGGATCCGCAGCAGTTCCGCGCCGCGCTGGGCATGTTCGCCACCGGCGTCACCATCGTCACCGCGCGCGCCGAGGACGGCACCCTGGTCGGCCTGACGGCGAACTCGTTCAACTCGGTGTCGCTGTCGCCGCCGCTGGTGCTGTGGAGCCTGGCGCGGCGCGCCGGTTCGATGCCGGTGTTCAGCCGCGGCTCGCATTACGCGATCAACATCCTGGCGGCCGATCAGAAGGAGCTCGCGCAGCGCTTCGCCACGCGTGACATCGACCGCTTCGCCGGCGTGCGCTTCCGCGAGGGCTGCGGCGGCGCGCCGGTCCTGGAGGGCTGCGCCGCCGTCTTCGAATGCGCCAACCGCAGCCAGTACGAGGAAGGCGACCACGTCATCTTCGTCGGCGAGGTCGAAGCCTGCAGCCGCACGGATCAGGCGCAGCCGCTGATCTTCCACGGCGGCCGCTACTACACCGAGCTTCCGATCTGAACGGCGCGGGTCAGCGCCTCAGGCGTGCCGGCCGACCGGCCAGAACGGCGCCACGCGGCGCACCAGACGCCAGCGCCAGACGCCGAGCGGGAGCGTCAGCAGCATCGACGCGCCCACCAGCCACAGCGGCGAGAAGCGCCAGTAGCTGCTCGCCGCCGTGCACAAGCCCATGCCGAGCAGCGTGATCATCGTCAGCAAGCCGACCTGAATGCCTCGCGGCGCCCCCTGCCGCGACCAGTCGCGCCAGATCATCAGCGAGACCGGCAGCGCGGCGGCCGCGAAGTCCAGCCCCAGCAGCGGCCGGCTCGCCATCGCCATGTCGCCGGGCGCCAGCGCCGACGCCACCAGGATCATCGCGACCCCGCCGGCCCACATCGCGACGTAGTGGCGCAGCATCCGTCTGGCGAGCTCCCGGTTCATCGCGTCGCCGCGGGGCATGCCGGGCACCAGCGCGAGCAGCGCCTGCTCGCGCCGGGTCTGGTGCAAGGTCGTGGCGAGCCCGAAGAGCGGGCTCAGCATCCCGCTCATCAGCCCGATGGACACGCCGGGCAGCGCCGCGTCGATGATCCGGCCTGCGCGCTCGGGCACGAAGATCAGCGCCGCCGCTTCGAACCCCAGCAGGCACAGGGCGAGCACCACGCCCGTCGAGCCCGTCGCGGACCAGTGCAGTCCGCGCATGGCGCCGAGCTCGGCGCGCGCGCTGACGCTGCGAGCGTCCGGGCGAGCGGCCCTCAGCAGGTGCTCGCGCCAGAGCGGCAGTCCCCATTGGAAGACGCGGCCCAGCCGCGCGAAGGGCCCGCCGGCGCAGGCCACGCGCGACCCGCCGGCCTGCATCGACATCGCCTGCCGCATGCGCTGGCTGGCCTGCCAGGATCTCGCATGTCCCGCGCCGCCCGATTGGAAGAGCCCCCACAGGGCGGCCGCCAGCGCGAGCAGGATCACGGCGGCCTGGATCAGGGGCTGCCGCTCATGCCAGCTCACGAAGAAACCGGCCACCGCGCGCGCGGCGGGAAGCTCGCCGAGCAGCGGCAACAGCACGCCCGGCAGGATCCAGACGCCGAACCACAGCAGCGGCCAGCGCAGGCAGGCGGCGAAGGCCAGCATCGCGGCCGCGCTCGCCGCGGCGAAGGCCGGCGCATGGCCGAACACGGCGCTCAACAACAGTCCGCTCAACACAGCCAGACCCAGCATCGTCACGACGGCCGTCTCGCGCAGCTTGCGCAGCTGGCCGGGCATGAGGTGCGCCGAGATCGGATCGTTCAGCCCCAGCAGCGCGCTCGCCGCGGACCACCACAGCAGCTGAAGCGCCACCGCCATCGCCAGGACGAAGGTCCAGGCGGCCGCGTGCGGCGCGTCCGTCATCGTCGCCAGCCCGGTCGCGCCGAGCACCGGCAGCGCCAGCCACCAGAGCCGTCCGGTCTTGCGCGCCACCGCGCGCCGCAGCGCCGCGTAACCATCGACGCCTGCGGGCGCCAGCACCGCGTTCATTGCGTCATCTCCAGGAAGAGGTCCTCGAGGTTCAGCGCCTCGCAGCGCAGCGCGGCGTCGCTCTCGGGCAGCCGGCCGCTGGCGAAGCGCACCAGCCAGCGCGGCTGCTCGCCGAGGTCGCGCCGGCTCAGCACCTGGCCGCCGTGCGTGTCCACCGCCGCCTGCAGCCGTCCGATCGGGCCGGAGAGCAGGCGGATCTCGTCCAGCAGCGCGTCCTGTGACGCATGCAGCGCGATGCGGCCGCGGCTCAGGAAAGCGATGTTGAAGGCCACGCGCTCGAGGTCCGACAGGATGTGCGTCGAGAACAGCACCGTGGTGCCGCGATCGAGCACCTGGTCCACGAGCTCGCGCAGGAAGTCGCGCCGCCCGGCGGGATCGAGGCTGGCCACCGGCTCGTCGAGCAGCAGCAGGTCGGGCTCGTGCGCCAGCGCCCGGATGATGGACAGCCGCTGCTGCTGCCCTTGCGACAGCTGCCCGACGCGGCGCTCGCGCGGGATGTCCCAGCGCGACATCAGGCCGTCGACCTTCGCGTCGTTCCAGCGTGGATAGAAGCTGCGGAAGTAGCGCAGCAGATCGCCGGCCTCGAAGTCCTCGAACAGCGCCGAATGCTGCGGCACATAGCCCAGCCGCGCGCGCAGCGCGTCGTCGGGCATCAGCGCTGGCTGACCGAACAGCCGCACCTCGCCGCCTTGCGGCTCGCGCAGTCCGAGCAGCGTTTCCAACAGCGTGGTCTTGCCCGCGCCGTTGCGGCCCAGCAGCCCCACCACCTGGCCCGGCGCGAGCGTCCAGTCCAGTCCCGCCAGCACGCCGGGCTGGCCCTTGAAGTCCACCCGCAGGCCGCTCGCCCGCACGGGCACGGCGCCGGCGTCGTCGTCGACAAAAGCCGGCGCCTGGCCGATCGTCAAGGTCTGGTTCATCGCGTCTCTCCCTTGTCCTCGAGCAGCGCCTTGAACAGGGACAGCACCTGTTCCGGCGGCAGTTCCAGCTGGCGCGCCTCGGCGGCGGCCTTTTCCAGCGCGGGCCGCAGCAACTCGACGCGGCCCCGCGTCCTCATCGCCTTCTGATGCTGCGCGGCGACCACCATCGGCAGCCCGCGGCGGCGCTCCACCAGCCCCTCCGCCTCCATCAGCCCGAAGGCCTTGGACACCGTCATCGGATTCACCGCCAGCGCCTGCGCGACCTCGCGCACCGAAGGGATCTCCTGGCCCGCCACCAACTGGCCGCTGGCCACGCGGCGGCGCAGCTGCTCCACCAACTGGCGATAGATCGGCTCCGCGGAGCCGGTGTTGATGCTGAAGATGAGATCGGTGTCCATCGGCGGTCGTCGACGTGTATCGCTACAGTAATACACGTAATCGCGGATCGTCAATCCGTGACTTCCGGGCTAGCGCTCCGCGCCGATCAGGCCAGCGACGAGGTGTCCCACTTCAGCCATGGGTCGGCCAAGCACTGGTGGCACTCCCCGCGTTCGGGTACTGTATGAAATGATTTTCCAGCCTCCCTTACGGACATATCACCAATATTCCACCGGACACTCACATATTAATCACCCCTCTCTATGCCGACAATTTCACTGCGGTGAAATATCTGGAGAGATGTGCAAACGAGAACACGGCCGTTGAGGTCAAGCCCCCTTCGGAGGGGGTTGATCGGCCAATAGCGGCAACGCACATTCACCAACGGCGCTGCTGACGTCACGCAGGAGGCGGAGTTTTCCGACAAGAATGGGGCATGTCAGCGGGCCTAATTGGGCGAGCTGTTATTCAACGGCTCTAATTCAATCAAAGTATCTGAGGGAAATCATGCAAAACGAGATTACCGAACTGAGCATGGAAGAGCTCGAACTGGTGTCCGGCGGCTGGGCTGCAGTGGGATGGGGGCTGCTGACCAACGCCCTGTACGACGGCGCCAAGGCTGCCGGCGGTTGGTTCATGAACGCCAAGGGCGGCGGTGCGGACGGTGGCACCTGGGAGCGCATTGGCCAATCCCAGATGACGGCTTAAGCTCGGCCTTCTCTGACTCGGCGCGCGCTGCAAAAGCGCGCGCCTCCGGCGACTTGCATGAACTGGAAGAAAGTGTCTCTTGCCATCAAGCCTTGGGCGCCCGATGCAACCTCGGATGCATGGTTGCCATATGTCGCCAAAACCGCCCTGATCTCTGCGGTGGCGGCGGTTCTCCTGCACAATCTGGCAGGTTTTGTGGGCGTGGGGCTGTTTGGACTGCAAATGCCAATGCCCGTGACGCGCGACAGCGGTTTTTTTGATTGGCTGATGGTTGTGGTGGTCGGCCCGCTCCTGGAAAGCGTCCTTGTTTATCCTGTCTGCCTTTTTTCGATCAAGAATTTTCCAGATCGCATATTTGGCGCGGCAATACTGATCGGGGCGACTGCAGGCCTATTGCACGGGCTCGTGTCTCCATTCTGGTTCTTCGGTCCCGCAATCAGTTTTTTTGTGTGGAGTCTTGCCTGGTTCAAGTGGAAGGCGGCTCATCGGCCGCGTAGCCTTCTTATATTGCTCCTGCCACACATGATCCAGAATTTTCTAAGTATGCTACTGATGGGCTGATAACCCCACCGCGGCATGCACCGCCTCCGACAGCGCCTCGACGCTGAAGGGCTTCTTCAGGATGAAGCGCGCGCCCAGCACGTGCGCGACCTGGTCCATGTCCGCGTAGCCCGTGGCCAGGATGACCGGGATCGCCGGCCACCGGGCCTGCACCCGGCCGATGAGTTCCGCGCCGTTCATGCCCGGCATGACGTAGTCGACGATCAGCAGGCTGGGCGTCGACTCGCGCAGCGCGGCCAGCGCGGCCGCGCCGTTCGCCACCGAGCTCACCCGGTGGCCGAGCAGCTCCAGGCTCTGCACGAGGGATTGCCGCACTTCATCGTCGTCCTCCACCACCAGGATGCGCTGCGCCGGCGTCGCCGGGCGCGAGGACCGCGACGGACCGTCGCCCACCGACGCGGCCGACACGACCGGGAAGCTCAGATGAACGCGGGTCCCTTCGCCCGGGCGGCTGTCGATGCGGGCCTCGCCGGCGGATTGCCTCGCGAAGCTGTAGACCTGCGACAACCCCAGCCCCGTGCCGTTGCCCATCGGCTTGGTCGTGAAGAAGGGCTCGAAGACCTTCTCGATGATCGAGGCCGCAATCCCCGGCCCGTTGTCCGCCACCGTCAGCCGCAGCCCGGGCACCGTCTCCTCGCCGCGCGCGACAGTCGCCTCCTCCGTGGCGATCGTGAGGCTGCCCGTCCCCTCCATCGCATCGCGCGCGTTGACCGCGAGGTTCAGGATGGACATCTCCAGCTGGTTCGGATCCAGCTCCACGACGGGCTGCGGATGGTTCAAGCGCAGATCGATCTGCACGCGCGATCCCACCGACGTGTGCAGCAGCTCCTGCATGCCCTGCAACAGCGCATGCACGTCGGTCGGCTGAGGCACCAGCGACTGGCTGCGGGCGAAGGACAGCAACTGCGCCGTCAGGCGCGCACCGCGCCGCACGGTGCGGCGGGCGCTCTCGATGATGCGAAGCGCCACCGGCGGGCACTCGATCCGCGCCAGCAGGTCCAGGTTGGTGCCGATGACATGGAGCAGGTTGTTGAAGTCGTGCGCGATGCCGCCGGTCAGATGCCCCATCGCTTCCATCTTCTGCGCCTGCAGCAGCGCCGACTGGGCGCGCTCGCGCTCGGCGATCTCGTTCATGAGACGGTTGTTGGCATCGGAGAGCTCCCGCGTCCGGTGGTCGATGCGGGTCTCCAGCTCCCGGTTGAACTCGGCCACGACGTCATGCGCCCGCGCCAGTTCAGCCAGCATCGCGCGGGTGGCGTATTGCCGGCCACGGGCGCGCACCGCGGCCTCCACGGCCGTCTGCAGCGTGTCCGGGCTGAGCGGCCGCTCCAGCAGGATCACGTTGCCCAGCAGATGCAGCGACGTGGCCGCGTTGGCCGGCCGCCGGCCGGTGCGCCGGCTGGTCAGGACCACGAAGGGGAAGTCGGACCACGGCGGCTGCCGCCGCAGCCAGGCGTCCATCGGGCTGCCCGGCGTCACCAGGAAGGCTTCTTCAGTGACCACGGCCGCGGCGGCACCGCGGTCCAGGGCTTCGAGGAGCTCCGGCGGCGTGGCCACCGCGTGCACCGGAGCCAGGCGCGCCACCACATCGGCCACCACCTGGGCGTCCCGGCCGAACGGCGCCAGGATGAGGACCCGCGCTTCCAGCTCGGCCGTCATGCCTCGCGGTCGCCGCCGTCACCGTCGCTGAGCAGCGCGATGCCGCCCGTGTAGCGGGACACGCCCGAGACCACGCCCTCGAAGTCCGTCAGCGCCACGCCGACCTCCACGCCCTGCTCGCTCAGGCGGAACTCATGGATGGTGCTGGCATGGCGATTGGTGCGGCTCTTGGTCACGGACACGGCCTTGAGCAGACGGCCGCGCGCCTCGAAGTAGCGGAACAGCAGGACCACGTCGCTCAGATAGCTGAGGTCGACGTCCAGCTTGCCGTGCCCCAGGATGCCGTGCTGTCCCAGGATCAGGATGGTGATCACGCCACGCTGGTTGAGGTAGGTCAGCAGCTCATGCATCTGCAGCATCAGGAACTTGCCGCCAGGCATGGCCTGCAGATAGGCGTTGAGGCTGTCGATCACGACGGTGCGCACGCCATCGCGCTCGACGGCCCGGCGCACCCGCGCGGTGAACTCCCCGGGCGTCACCTCCGCGGGATCGAGCGCGCTGAGCTCGAAGCGTCCGTCTTCCAGCGCCTGCTCCAGGTCATAGCCCAGCGCCCTGGCGCGCGGTAGCAAGGTGCCCAGCCCTTCGTCGAACAGGTAGTACGCCGCGCGCTCGCCGCGACCCAGCGCGGCGTGCACGCAGGCGACGGCGGTGGAGGTCTTGCCCACGCCCGAAGGGCCGACGAACAAGGTGTTGCTGCCGCGGGTCAGGCCGCCGCCCAGCGCCGCGTCCAGCGCGGCGTTGCCGGTGGACACGTTCTCCGGCGGGAAGCTCTTGTGATGCTCCGCCGCGATCAGGCGCGGGAACACCTCGATGCCGCCCGTGCGGAGCAGGAAGTCATGTTCCCCGCTGCGGAAGGCGATGCCTCGCATCTTCGCCACCCGCAGGAAACGCTTGTCCGCGCCATATTCGCCGACGATCTGCTGCAGCCACACCACCCCGTGGGCGATGCTGCGCAGCTGCATGTCGCCGGCGGAGGCGCTGAGGTCATCCAGCATCAGCACGGTGCATCCGTTGCGCGCGAAGAAGTGCTTCAAGGCCAGGACCTGCCGCCGGTAGCGCAGCGGATCCTGCGCCAGCAGACGCATCTCCGACAGGCTGTCGAAGACGACCCGCCGCGGCCGCGTCTCCTCGACGCGCGCCATCACGCCCTGCACCGTCTGGTTCAGCTCCAGCTCGGCGGGGTGGATGATGGACTGCTCCGTCTCGGGCCCGAGTTGCTCGGCGCTGACCAGTTCGAACAGCTCCACGCCGGCCTGGTCGAGGTCCCAGCCGTGCGAGCGGGCGACCTCCCGCAGCTCCGCCGCCGTTTCCGACAGCGTGACGTACAGGGCGCTCTCCCCCGCCGCGATGCCGGCCAGCAGGAAATGGATCCCGAGCGTGGTCTTGCCCGTGCCGGGATCCCCTTCGAAGAGGTAGAGATGGCCTTGTGGCAGGCCACCCTGGAGGATGTCGTCCAGCCCGGCGATGCCGGTGGAGCAGCGTTTCTGAGGGCGCGAGGGCATATCCATGGCGTGGGCGTGGGCTGAGCGGCGGAGTCGATCCGGGTTCGACGGCGGGGCAAATGCCTTTCCCGCGCTCGCGGGCGGGGTTTGCCCGGCCCTGCCACAGCTTAGGCGAGCACGAATCCCGCGCCAGCGGTGAATTGCCCCGGCAACCGGTGAATCCGGCCAGCGCGCTGCTATCCTCCCGCCGCCTCGCGCCCCTGCGCGCGCCCGCGGACCTTCCGCCCTCTTCGCTTGCGCTGCTCCCCATGATCGTCGGCATCGACCTCGGCACGACCAACAGCCTTCTCGCCGTCTTCCGCGACGGCCGCCCCCACCTGGTACCCAACGCGCTGGGCGACTTCTCGACCCCCTCGGCGGTGGCGATCGACGACGCCGGCAAGCTGATCGTGGGCCTGGCCGCCCGCGAGCGCGCCGCCACCGACCCGGCCCGCAGCGCCCAGGCCTTCAAGCGCTGGATGGGCAGCGACCGCACGATCAAGCTGGGCGACAAGGCCTTCCGCGCCGAGGAGCTGTCCGCGCTGGTGCTGCAGGCGCTGAAGGCCGATGCCGAGGCCTTCCTCGGCGCGCCGGTCACCGAGGCCGTCATCACCGTCCCGGCCTACTTCAACGAGGCGCAGCGGCGCGCCACCCGCACTGCCGGCGAGCTCGCCGGACTGAAGGTCGAGCGGCTGCTCAACGAGCCGACCGCCGCGGGCCTGGCCTACGGCCTGCAGGACCGCCCCGACAACAGCACCTTCCTGGTCTTCGACCTGGGGGGCGGCACCTTCGACGTGTCGGTGCTGGAGTACTTCGACGGCGTCGTCGAGGTGCGCGCCAGCGCCGGCGACACGCGCCTGGGCGGCGAGGACTTCGCCCATGCGCTGGGCAAGCTGTTCATCGAGCGCTGCGGCGCGCTGTCGCTTGCCGACCGCGAGCGCCTGCAGAAGGACCCCGCGCTGTGGTGGCGCGCCGCCGAGCAGGCCAAGCGCGACCTCAGCGAGCGCGACAGCACCGTGATGGGCCTGATGCTGGACGGCCGCCGCGCGGAGCTCGAGCTGAGCCGCGCGGACTTCGAAGCGGCCACCGCCGAGCTGCTGCAGCGCCTGCGCCGTCCGATCGAGCGCGCGCTGCAGGATGCGCAGCTGTCGCCGTCGTCGCTGGACGAGGTGGTGCTGGTGGGCGGCGCGACGCGGATGCCGATGATCCGGCAGCTGATCACGCGGCTGTTCCAGCGGCTGCCGCTGCGCACCATCGATCCGGACCAGGCCATCGCGCAGGGCGCGGCCGTGCAGGCCGGCCTGAAGGCGCGCGACGCGGCGCTGGACGAGGTCGTGCTGACGGACGTGATGCCGTTCTCGCTGGGCGTGATCACCTCGCAGCAGATCGGCCAGCAGCGCATCGGCGACCGCTTCAGCCCCATCATCGAGCGCAACACGCCGGTGCCGGTGTCGCGGATGGAGCGCTACTGCACCGTCTCCGACAACCAGCGCCAGGTGGAGCTGGACATCCGCCAGGGCGAATCGCCGATCGGCAGCGACAACCTGCACCTGGGCAAGCTCGACATCGAGGTGCCGCCGCTGCCCGCCGGCGAAGCGGCGATCGAGGTGCGTTTCACCTACGACGCCAACGGCCTGCTGGAGGTCGACGCGCGCGACGTGCAGGGCGGGCGCACCGTCACCACGCTGATCCGCAACACCGCCACCGAGATGAGCGAGGCGCAGATCGCCGAGGCGCTGAAGCAGCTGCGCGCGCTCAAGCGCCATCCGCGCGACGACGAGCAGAACCGCTACCTGATCGAACGCGCGAAGCGGCTCTACGAGGACCGCCTCGGCGATCAGCGCATCGCGATCCAGTCGTGGCTGGGCGAGTTCGAGCAGGCGCTGGACACACAGGAGCCGCGCGTCATCCGCCAGGCGCGCCAGCGCATGCGCGAGGCGCTCGACAGCATCGACGGCGGCTTCCGCTTCTGAGGCGCGTTCGCGAAGGCCGCCGATGCAGGCTTGGATGAATCACTGGCAGGCCGATTGCGCACGCGTCGGCCTGGACGCGCCCAGCACCGACCTGGGCGAGATCAAGCGCGCCTACGCGAAGACGCTGCGCAAGACCCGGCCCGACGACGATGCTCAGGCGTATCAGGCGCTGCGCGAGGCCTACGACCGCGTGGTGGCGCATGCGCGATGGCATCAGGAGCATGGCGCGAAGGAGGCGCTGGCCGAGACCGAGACCGAGACCGAGACCGAGACCGAGACCGAGACCGAGACCGAGACCGAGACCGAGACCGAGACCGAGACCGAGACCGAGACCGAGACCGAGACCCGGGAGGATATCGAGCCCGTGATTGCGGAGACTGTCGAGGCGGCGGTCGAGGCGGCGGTCGAAACCCTGCCGGCCGCCGCGGACACGCCCCTCCCGGTCGCCCGCCCGGCCCACATTCCCGCGATGCCGCTGCACCGGTTCAACGAGGAGGACGGCTCGCGATCAGAACCGCCAGCCGCCGAGCCGGTGCAGGCTGAGCCAGCGGAGCCAGCCGCCGAACCGGTGCAGGCTGAGCCAGCGGGGGCTGAGCCAGTCGACGCCGGGCCCACGCCCGAGGCGCTGTGCAAGGACCTCGTCGAGCTGCTCAAGCGCGGCCCCGCCAAGGTCGAATCGGCGTTGCCGGCCCTGCGCCTGGCGCTGGGTGGACTGCCGCTGTCGTCGCAGCTCGAGGCCTCGGCCCGCTTCGCCGATCTGGTGATCGCGCTGCAGGACCACGTGCCCGGCCTGCTGATCGACCTGCTGCGGGACCACTTCGACTGGTCGCGGGACTTCCGCACCGAGCGCCTGCTCGGCGCCGAGCGGATGGCCGCGCTCGCGCAGGTGCTCGAGCGCCGTCCCGTGCCGGTCTCCGATCCAGAGACGCTCGAGGAATTCGCGCCGACCGTGCGGGTCGCCCAGTTGGCCGGATCGCTGCACACGTGGGACCAGATCAAGGCCGCCTTCGGCGTGTGGCTGATGGGCCATGCACTGCCGCTGCATCTGCAATGGGCGGGTTGGCAGCTGCTGCGCCGGCTGGGTCTGGACGAGTCGGACCTGACCGCGGCCAACCGGCTCATCGCGCGAGTGCGCCATCTCGCGGTGGTGCACATCGCGCTGCTGGTCTCGGCGGTGGATCTGGCGCTGCGCCACGACCTGAGCAGCGCGATCGAGCGCGGCTTCTCCGTCCTGATGTCGCTGGTGATCTTCTGCACGGCGATGGGTTACGGCGTGCAGTTCCTGGACTTCCTGCGCGAGGCCGTGCCCGCCAGGCTGACCCGGATGCTGGCCGGCGGCCGCTGGGAGCGGCTGTCGCCCTGGGTGGGCGCGGGCTGCTTCGCGCTCGCTGGCGCGGCCCTCCAGGCGGCGCCGATCCTGGCCGAAGACGGCGGCGTGGCCCTGGTCATCGCGGGCATCGCGGCGCTCGTCGCCGGTGTGCTGCTGGGCTTGAAGGGGCCGCTGCATCTGGTCGTCACCGCCACGGCGCTGTGGGGCTTCCTCGTGCAGGCGCTGCCGTCGGTCACGCCGCTGGGCGGGGGGCTGATCGCCGCCTGGGTGTCCGCGGGCACCAGCGTGTACCGGTTGCGCCTGTACGTCCCCAACCCGGACTTCCGCATCCAGCCGCGCTGGCCGCAGGGCGGTGGCAAGGCGATGCTGGCGCTGCTCACCGTCGGCCTGCCCACGCTGATGAGCTGGCTGTCGGTGCTCGGCGGCATGCGGCTGACGCTGGGCGCGCTGACGGTCGCCTACGCCGGCATGAGCCGCGTCCTGGCGCACTCCGAGCCGGCGCCGCGCACGCTGATCCTGATCGGCGCGTTCTATCTGACGCTGGGCCTGGGGCTGGCGGTGCAGCGCGCCGGCTGGTGGCTGGGGCGGCGCTGCTTCCGTGGCGGGGCATCGGCGCGCTGATGGAATCGGGCGCGCCGAGAGCGTCGGCCGTTCAGGGCATCGTCACCCAGCCCGAAGGCGACCAGCGCAGCAGCACGTCCGTCAGCGGATTGGCGGATTTGCCCATGATCTCGCGCACCTGCGCGCGCAGCGCGTCGAGCGAGGCCGCGGAGTCGTCGCCGATGTAGAGCACCGTGTCGTTGGCCGGCGCCGCGACGATCAGTGTGCCGTGCTGCGCATCGGCCAGCGGCTTCCAGTCATCGATGAAGATCAGGCGGCTCGGCTGCAGCACCGGCCCATCGAGCCGGCCGACTTCGCCCGAGGCCACCGGCTTGGCCGTCTGCAGCACCTGGGGCAACGCGTTGTAGGTGTTCTTGCGCGCGAGCTCTCGCACCTGGTCGACGGACAGGTCCAGCGTCTTGTAGTCCTTCTCGCTGATCAGGCGCGAGGCGCGCAGCGTGTCGAAGACGGGGACGGTGACCAGCGGACCGACGAAGGGGCGCGGACGGAAGGTGGTGGCATCGCCGCCGACTTCGCGCTGCGATTGCTGCACTGAGGCCGCGGTGCGCACCGCCAGCCGCAGCGATTCGCGCGTGGCGGGGATGGTCGAGGCACGGAAGTTCTGCGTCGTCGCCTTCACGAACGCATTCACGTCGTCGGCGCAGTGGGCGCGGTTGGTCTGGCAGCCCGCGTAGAGCTTGTCCAGCCGCGTGCGCTGATCCGCGACGCCCAGCGTCAGCGGCTCGCGGACGACGACGGTGCCGTCACCAAGCTGCTGGCGCAGCTGGGTGGCGACGTAGTCGGTGAAACCGGCCGCGTCCGGGGGCACGACGCCGGATTGCGCCTGCGCGCCGGCGTGGATGAGCAGCGAGGAGCCAAGGGCGGCAACGGCCGCAAGCGCTTGAAGACGAAGACGCATGACGGGCATGAGGACCTCCGTGTTTTCATGGGGAGGCCAGAGCGCGGCAAGGAACGTTCCCGGTGCCCATCGAACCGCCCCCTCTCCCCTGCCCTCTCCCCCCTCGCGGGGGGCGAGGGAGTTCATGCCGGCAGTCTTCACCCACCCGACACGCGGTACTGATCCGCCTTGGCCACGCCTTCCATCGCCGGATCGCTGATCGACGGCGCGCCGGTTTCGATGTGCCCGGCGAAGCGGCGCAGGAAGTCCGCCTGTCCATTCACCCGCACCGACACGTCGTACCAATGCGCGGCCGCCGCCACACCAACGCGCACGTCGCTGCGGCTGCGCGCCGGCACGGTCACGGTGACCGGCGCGCTCGACTGGTACTTGTTGTGAGCGACCGTGAAGGTCGCCGCGACCGGCCCCGTGTTGACCAGCGTCAGCACCAGCTCCCCGGTGCGCGGCGCCGACTGGGCGAGCACATCCGGATTGGGCTGCCCCGCCGCCGCCGCGCGCCGCGCGTTGCCAGCCAGGTGCCGATGGAAGCCGTTCGGACCGAGGATCCACAGATCGTAGGCACCGGTCGCCTGCGGCGCGAAGCTCCCGGTGAGCTGCTTGCCGGCCTCCACCGTGTAGCGGCGCGGAATCTCGCTCAGCCGCGTGCGGTCATAGACATGGAACACCGCCGCGGCACGTCCGGTGTTCTGGAAGCTCAGCGCGATGGACGTGGCATTCGGCCCTGCGCCAGGCGTCAGCGCGCACGCCACCTGCAGGTCGTACGGCAGCGCGCGGGCCGGACGCACGCCCGCCGCCTGCACCGGCAACGCCAGCGCACCGGGAACCGGCGGCGTGGTGGTGCCCGGCAGCGCCCGCGCCTGGTTGGCCAGCGCCACGGTGGCCGGCAGCTTCGAGAAGAACTCGCTGTCCTCCGGATCGGCGAAGTTGAAGCACGAGGTCAGGTCGCCCGCCACCGCGCGGCGCCACGCGCCGATATTGGGTTCCATGACGCCGAAGCGCGCTTCGATGAAGCGCAGCACCGACGTGTGGTCCGACACCTGCGAGTTGACCCAGCCGCCCTTGCTCCACGGCGACACGATGTACAGCGGCACGCGCGGGCCCATGCCGTAGGGACGGTGCAGATAGGCGGGCGAGGCGCCGTTGAGGATCTCGCAGTACTCGCCGGTGGTGTCGACCGTCGAGCCCCCCGCCAGCACGGCCTGTGCCGGGTCGGCGTTCCAGCTCACGCAGGACGGCGCGGCCGGCGGCGGCATGTGGTCGAAGAAGCCGTCGTTCTCGTCGAAGTTGATGAACAGCACCGTCCTGGCCCAGACCTCCGGATTGGCGGTCAGCGCGTCCAGCACCTTGGCGGTGTAGTCCGCGCCCTGCGCCGGGCTCGACGGGCCGGGATGCTCGGAGCCCTCAGCCGTCGCGACCACCCAGGACACGGCCGGCAAGCGGTTGTTGATGACGTCGTCGCGCAGCAGGTCCAGATCGCGCGTCGAGATGCCGCGGTCCTTCAGCGCCTGCGAGTAGCCCGGCCGGTTGTACCAGCCATCGCGGAACACCTTGAACCCGGCCAGCGAGTTGTCGGTGAAGTTGTCCGCCATGTTCTGGTAGACCTGCCAGCTGATGCCGGCCGCCTGCAGCCGCTCGGGGTAGGTGGTCCAGGTGTAGTCGTCGAGCGGGTTCGGATTGAACCAGTCGTGGCTGTTGTCGGTCGACGGCCCGTTGCCCTTGCGCAGCGGATCGTTGGTGCCGGTCCAGATGAACAGGCGGTTGGTGTTGGTGCCGGTCTGCGTGGCGCAGTGATAGGCGTCGCAGAGCGTGAACGCATTGGCCAGGGCGAACTGGAAAGGCAGCTCCTGCTCCTTGAAGTAGCCCATCGCGTGGTTCTGCTTGGCCTTGGGCCAGTTGTTCATGCGGCCGTGGTCCCAGGCGGCCTGCGCGTCGGTCCACGAGTGCGGCGTGCCGCTGACCCGCATGAACGCGAAGTTCTGCGCGGTGTTCAGGTGGAAGGGCGCGATCGCGCCGGGCGCGGCGTTGTTGGCGGTGGGCTGGATCCAGACGTTGCGGCCCTTGACGTTCGCGGAGTCGGCCACCGGCGCCGGGAACGGGTCGGCGAAGCCGCGCACGCCGTTCATCGTGCCGAAGTAGTGGTCGAAGGAGCGGTTCTCCTGGGTCAGGATGACGATGTGTTCGACGTCCCGGATCGTGCCGGTGCGCACGGCGGCCTTGATGGACAGGGCGCGGGCGATGGCCGGCGGGAAACTGGTCATCGCGGCGGTGGCGCCGGCCGCGGTGGCGACGGCGCGGAGGAACTGGCGGCGGGGCGTTGGCTGCTGCGTCATGGCGGGCTCCTCAGGCCGTGGGTTGCGAAGCCTTGCGGCGGCGGATCACGAGCGCGGCGACCGCCAGGCCGCCCAGCGCCAGCGCGCCGGAGGCGGGCTCAGGGACGGCGGCGGCGAAAGTCAGGTCGTCCATGACGAAGAAGGCGGGGTCGTTGCTGCGAAAGACCAGGCGGTCGACCAGGCCGGTGTAGCCGCTGGACAGGAAGGCGGGCGTCTCGCCCAGGTTCAGCGCCCCGGTCGAGGCGACCAGCGAGCCGCCGCGGTACAGGTCGATGGCGATGTTCACGCCGTCGAAGCCGGCGAACCAGGCGCCCTGGAAGGTGCTCGGGGTCAGGAAGCCGATGGCGCTGGTGGCGCTGGCGCCGTCAAAGCCCAGCGTGGCGCGGCGGTCGCCGGAGTGAGCGCTGTAGGGCGACTGCTCGCCGGAGAACTGGAACCAGGAGCTGGCGGACCAGTCCAGGCCGGCGTAATGGGCAGGGACGAGGCCGTCGGCGGCGAGGTCGTCGAAGGTGACGACGGTGGCCGAGGCGAACGGCGCGGCGGCGGCCAGCAGCAGCGGCAGGCACGCACGGGCGAGGGAACGGACAAGGGGCTTGCGCATGAGGGCTCCAGGGGGAGGAAGCGGCGGATGTGGCGGCGGATGTTCGAGCGGCGCGGTGACAGACCGGTGAAGGACCGGTGTCATCGGCGGGCCTGGAACCTGCCTTGCGCGCGCTTGTCGCGGGAAGCAGGGTCGCGTCGCGGAACCGACGCGCGGGCGTCATGAAACCCTGGATGGCGCAATGACTCTGATCAGTATGCGCAGGGGGACCGACCTCCCTGAATCAGTTCCCCCATCGGTCCCGCAATTCGGAGGAAAGACATCGCGTCATCGCGTGTCGACACTGCGTGCCTTCGGGTCATGGGACCCGCCACGAAGGAGCCGTTCATGGGGGCCATGTCCCGATTGCTTCAAGCCACGCCCTCGAGCGCATGCCAGACGTCCAGCGCCGTGGACTCGTTCGAGAGCCTGATCCACGCGCTTCGCCACCCGCGCGCGCTGTTCGCTGACATGGCAGATCCCGAGCTCCTTACGACGACGCGGCGAATTTCGCGGCCAGCTCCGCCGCGACGCCACTGACGACGACCGACAGGATCAGCAATCCGAAGAACGCCAGCATGGGCTTCGCGCGTTGGCCGGACGGACGGGACCGGTACAGATAGACCGGCACGGCAATGAAGGAAACGAGGATCACCCCTCCGCCCAACAGCGCACTGCCTGGATAGCGGCGCTCCCGCGAATCGTGGCGGTACCAGAGGTACACGATCACCACGAAAGCCAGCGTGATCGCCCAATCCACCCACCCTGCGGCTCCGCTGCGGACCCTGGCGACACCAGCGAGCGCCCCTTGCAGCAACGACAGGATGAAGAGGACGGGCAATGCGAATTTCAGTTTCACCAGAAGGCCTCGAGCGGGCGTTGAGACGGGCTCGCACTGTAACGATCGCCGCACGGCCTGGCGATGCGCATTGACCCGATATGCCTCCAACGATCCACATCTTCAAAGGAACAAGCCATGAACACAACGAACCCAATGGCGACGGCAGCCAGCCGCTCGCGACTGCAAGCAGCTACTCCCGACCCTCGGCGAAACGCTGATACCAAGCCACCGCGTCCGCGTTCGCCATGGCATCGCGCTTCATGACCTGCTCCGCCGCGGCGCCGAGCAGGAGCTTCTTGATCGGCAGCTCCATCTTCTTCCCCGAGAGCGTGCGCGGAATCGCCTCGACCTGGTGGATCTCGTCCGGCACATGGCGCGCCGACAGCGCCTTCTTGATCGACTCCCGCAAGCGCTGCTGCAGGGCCGCGTCCAGCGACACGCCCTCGCGCAGATGCACGAACAGCAGCAGACAGCTCGGACGCCCCAGGTACTCCAGGTCCACGACCAGACTGTCCATCACCTCGGGATGCGCCTCCACCGCGCGGTACAGCTCCGCCGTGCCCATGCGGATGCCATGCCGGTTGATCGTCGCGTCCGAGCGCCCGTAGATGACCCCGCCGCCCGACGGCGTGATCCGCAGCCAATCGCCATGCCGCCAGATCCCCTCGCCATTCGGCCCCCGGTACATGTCGAAGTAGCTCGACAGGTAGCGCTCGTTGTCCTTGTCGCCCCAGAAGTACAGCGGCATCGACGGCATCGGCCGCGTGCAGACGAGCTCACCGACCTCATCGATCAAGGGCCGGCCCAGACCCCGCTCATCAGGCTCCGAGAACGCATGCACCGCCGCGCCCAGACTCCGCACCTGCATCTGCCCGCGCACCAGCGGCTCGGTGATCAGCCCGGTCAGGAAGGCGCCGGCGAAGTCCGTGCCGCCGCTGATGATGCAGATCCAGATCGGCCGGCCGTCGACCTTCGGACAGTGGGTCCAGATCCAGTCGTAGCTCTCGTCGGCGAGCGGGCTCCCGGTGCTGCCGATCGCGCGCAGCCGGCTGAGGTCGCCATGGCGCATCGGCTCGACGCCCGCCTTCAGGCAACTGGCGTAGAACGCCGCGCCCGCGCCGAAGAAGCTGGCGCCCGAGAGCGCCGCGAATCGCCACAGCGTGCTCCAGTCCGGCGCGTCCTTGGGCCCCGCGGGGCTGCCGTCGAACAGGCAGGTCGTCGTCCCGCCCATCAGCGCGCCGACCTGGCAGTTCCACATGATCCAGCCGGTCGAGCTGTACCAGTGGAAG
Organism: Roseateles sp.; assembly: GCF_039595595.1. Classification (GTDB taxonomy): domain Bacteria; phylum Pseudomonadota; class Gammaproteobacteria; order Burkholderiales; family Burkholderiaceae_C; genus Roseateles. Next base: position 35,235 of record NZ_JBCNLG010000021.1, read on the forward strand.
CGGTCGCCCGTCTCGACCGTCGCGCCGACGTTGTTGTGGATCGCGCCCTTGAGCATCTCCAGCAGCACGCCGCCGTGGCCATGCACGATCGGCTTGGGCAGCCCGGTGGTGCCGCTCGAATAGACGATCCACAGCGGATGGTCGAAGGGCACGGCCTCGGGCTCGCGGATGCGCTCGTTGGCGATCAGCGCGTCCCAGCGATGCGCGCGCCGCCCCGCGCCCGATGCGCCGGCCAGCAGCGCCGGATCGGCCTGCTCGTCGAGGTTGGCCAGCAGCACGACGTCGGTCACCGTCGGCAGTTCGTCGAGCAACTGGGCGAGCATCCCCATCCGGTCGATGTCCTGTCCGGCGTAGCGCACGCCATCGGCGGCGATCAGCAGCTTGGGCTCGATCTGACGGAAGCGGTCCAGCACCGCCACCGGCCCCATGTCCGGCGAGCAGACCGACCACACGGCGCCCAGGCTCGCCACCGCCAGGAAGGCGACCGCCGTCTGCGGCACGTTCGGCAGATAGGCCACCACGCGATCACCGCGCCGCACCCCCAGCTCATGCAGAGAGGCCGCGAGCGCCCCCACCTGCCGGCGCAAGGCCGGCCAGCGCAGTTCGCCGAGTTCGCCGCGCGCCAGCATCGCCTCGTTGGCGTGCACGATCGCCGGATGCCCCGCCGCTTCGGCCGCGTCGGCATGGCGCAGCGCCTGCGCCGCGATGTTCAGCGTCGCGCCGTGGAACCACACCGCGCCGGGCATGCATTCCTCGTCGAGCGCGTGCTCGAACGGCGTCTCCGATCGCAGGTCGAAGTGATCCCAGATGCTGCGCCAGAACGCGTCGAGCTCGGTCACCGACCAGCGCCACAGCGCGGCGTAGTCCTCGAAGACCAACCCGCATCGCTCGCGCAGGAAGCGGCGGTAGTGCTCGATCTGGGGCGTGGGCGCCAAGGATGTCGAGGGGAGCATGCGGTCTCCTTTCCGGATCCCGCGACGGTAGCGCGGACCGCCACCGCCTGTCCGTCACGCAGGCGACCGCGGCGCGCCCAGGGAGCGCTCAGCGCCTGGGCAGCTTCTCCGTGTCGATGTCGACATAGGGCCAGAAGATCTGGTTGAAGTAGGGCCGGCGAAAGCCGATCAGCCACGGCTGCGCGAGGTCCGACACGATCCGGTGCACGCGGTACTTCTGCGGCATGTAGGCGGTCAGCAGCTTTTGCGCCTCGCGCAGCAGCGCGGCGCGCTCGGGGCCGTCTGGCAGCACCATCATGCGGCGGTAGATCTCGTCGTAGCGGTCCAGTTTGAACCGGCCCAGGTTCTGCCCGCCCGAGGCCGGCCCGTACAGCAGCTCCAGCCCCAGCTGCGCGTCCGGCGTCGAGCTGTTGAAGCCCAGCTGCCAGATCATCAACTGGCCCGCGCGCGCGGACTTCAGGTTCTCCGGCCACTGCGCCAGCCGGATGCGCACCTGCACGCCCAGCCGGTCCATGTCGCGCTTCCAGAGCTCGTCGAAAGGCTTGGAGCGGGAGTCCGGCGTCGATGCCACCTCCAGCACCAGCGGGCTGCCGTCGGGCTTGTCGCGCCAGCCATCGCCGTCCCGGTCGACGTAGCCGTAGGTGTCGAGCAGTGCCTTGGCGCGCGCCAGGTCGTAATCGCTGTTCTCGCTCTTGTAATCGGGGTCGTAGCCCCAGCTCATCGGCGCGACCACCGACTGCGCCGGCACCGCCTGGTGGCGGCGCGTGGTGGCGATCTCGGTGGGCACGTCGGTGGCCAGGCCGATCGCGCGCCGCAGCGCGACCTTCTCCGGCGTGTAGCCGCCCACCACCGGGTCCTCCATGTTGAAGTAGTACATCGTGCGATCGCTCGCGAGCACGCGATACAGCTGCATCCCCTGCTTGGCGAGGTTGGGCGCGAGCTGGCCGTGCGGCATCGCCACGTCGGCGTACTCCTCGGGCAGCAGGTACAGCAGATCGAACTCGCGATTCAGGAAGGACAGCCAGCGCGGCTGGCTCGCTTCGATGATGCTGATCTCGACCGCGTCCACCATCGGCAGCTTGCGGCCCTTGAAGCGCGCCAGCAGCGCCTGCCCCTCGGTGTCGTCCGGATTGGGCTGTGCGTCGTAGTAGACGTCGCGATAGCCGGGGTTGCGCACCAGCCGGATCAGCGAGCCGCGCCGCCAGCGGTCCAGCTGGAAGGGGCCCGTGCCCACCGGGTGCTCCATCGACTTGCCCGGATAGCCCTCGATCACCTCGCGCGCGACCGCGCCGTAGGTGTCGCCGCCCGCGAGGTTGTAGATGAAGCGCGGCCGCGGCTCCGCCAGCTTGAACTGCAACGTGTAGCGGTCCAGCGCGCGCACGCCTTCGACGGGCTTGTCGTAGTCGAAGGGCTGCTTGGACTTCAGCGCCGCCGCGCGCAACTCCTCCAGACCGAGCAGCCCCTCCTGCTTGAAGCTCGAATACAGCGGACTCTTGGTCGCCGGGTCGTAGAAGCGCTTGAGGCTGTAGACGTAGTCCTCGGCGGTCAGCTCGCGCTTGCGGCCCTTGAAGACGGGATCGTCGGCGAAATGGATGCCGGGGCGCAGCCGGATGGTCCAGGTGCGGAAGTCGTCGGAGGGTTCCGGCATCGCGGCGGCCGTGTTGGGCTTGAGCTTGAACGGCCGCGCCAGGTAGTCGTAGTTGTAGAGCGACTCGAAGATGTGGGCCGTGACGATGCGCGAATACAGGTCGCTGACCTGCGCGGGATCGAAGCCGGTCTCGGCGACGAGGAAGGCGTAGCGCAGCACCTTCTCCTGCGCGGCGGGCGCCGTGGCCGGCGCGGTCTTGCCGGCCGCGGCGGCCGCGGACGGAGCCGCCAGCGCGGCGGTACCCGTCGCGAGGGCCGCGGCGCCCAGCATCGATGCGGTGACCAGGGCGGAGAAGCGTGCGCGCATCGGGATCGGGATCGGGACCTGCATCGGACGAGGGGCTAGTGCTTGAACTTCGCGGCGGCGTCGGGATCGATGTCCACGTACTCCCACCAGTTTTGCCAGAACTGCGGGCGGCGATACCCGATCAGCTGCGGCTGGGCGATGTCGGTGATGAAGCGGTGGCCGCGGTACTTGTAGGGCATGTAGGCGGTGGCGTAGCGCTTGGTCTCGTCGAAGAGCTTGAGCCGCTCCGGCCCGTCGGGCAGGTGCGACGCCTCGTCGTAGAGCTTGTCGACGGCCGGCAGCCGGAAGCGCGCGTAGTTCTGCGCGCCGATCTGGCCGCTGTACATGCGCGCCAGCGAGTCCTGCCCATCGGGCTTGGCCGCCGAGGTCGCCAGCGACCAGATCTGGTAGCGGCCGGCCCGCAACGCCTTGAGGTTCTCGGGCCACTTGGCCGGCTTGAACGCGATGCGCAGCCCCACCGCGTTGAGGTTCTTCTGGACGATCTCGTCGATCTGGCGCTGGAACTGCTCCGGCGTCGTCAGGCTTTCCAGCACCAGCGGCGAGCCGTCGGGCTGGTCGCGCCAGCCGTCGCCGTCCTTGTCGACATAGCCGTAGAGGTCGAGCAAGGCCTTCGCGCGCGCCGGATCGAAGCTGCTCATGTCGCTCTTGAACGCGGCGTCGTAGCCGGTCGTGCCCGGCATGTAGAGCGACTGGGCCGGGATCGCCTGGCCGCGGCGCACCAGTCGCAGCTCGCGCTCGACGTCGATGGCCAGCGAGATCGCGCGCCGCAGCGCGATCTTGTCCGGCGTGTAGCCGCCCACCAGCGGGTCCTCCATGTTGAACACGGTGAACAGCACGTCCGAGGCCACCGTCCGGTACGCATGCTTGCCCTGCTTGGCGAGGTTGGGCGCGAGCTGGCCGTTGGGCATCGCCTGGTTGATGAAGTCCTCGGGCGTGCGCTCGATGAAGTCGTACTCGCCATTGAGGAAGGACAGCCAGCGCGGCTGGTTCTCCTCGATCACGCCGACCTCGACGCGATCGATCATCGGCAGGCGGCGGCCTTTGAAGCGCTGCTTCAGCGCCTGGCCCTCGGCGTCGTCGGGGGCGGGGTCGACCTCCTGGTCGTAGAAGCGCTCGCGGTAATGCGGGTTGCGCTCCAGCACCATCATCGACGAGCGCCGCCACTGCTTGAGCACGAAGGGGCCCGTGCCCACCGGATGCGCCATCGAGTCGCCCGGATAGGCCTCGATGACCTCGCGCGCGACCGCACCGTACAGGTCGCCCTGCGCGAACACCTCCATCAGGCGCGGCCGCGTCTCCTTGGTCCTGAACTGGAGCGTGTAGCGATCCAGCGCGCGCAGGCCCTCGATGGGCTTGTCGTAGTCGAAGGGCTTGCCGGACTTGCGCACCTGCGCGTGGTATTCGTTGAGCCCGACCAGCTCGAGCTCCTCCACCTCGCTCCACGACGGCGAGGCCACGGCCGGATCGGCGAAACGTTTGAAGGTGTAGACGTAGTCCTGGGCCGTCAGCTCACGCGGCCTGCCCTTGAACGCCGGGTCCTCCGCGAACAGGATGCCGGGGCGCAGCCGCACGGTCCACAGCTTGTAGTCGTCGGCGCTCTCCGGCAGCGCCGCCGCGGTCAGCGGCTTCATCTTTGCGGGACGCGCCAATTGGTCGTAGGTGTAGAGGCCCTCGAACATGTGGGGCGTGATCATCCGCGAGTAGAGATCGGTGATCTTGGCCGGATCGAAGCCGGTCTCCGCGACGCGGAACGCGTAGCGCAGCACCTTGGGCGGCGCCTCCGAGGCGGCCTGCGCGCAGGACAACGCCAGCGCGGCGGCGACCGCCAGGGCGGCCCCGCGCAGCATCGAGGGAAGGAATCGGGCGCGGGGCATGGTCATGGCGCGGCGTCGGGTCAGTGCTTCTTGGCGTGGGCCTGGGCCAGCGCGTCGGTGTCGATGTCGACGTAGGAGTAGAAGTCGCGCTGGTACAGGTTCTTGTCGTAGCCCAGCACCCAGGGCTGGGTGATGTCGGTGTAGATGCGGTGCACCTCGACCTTGTAGGGCATGTAGGCCGTCAGCAGCCGCTGCGCGTCCTGCATCACCGCCACGCGCTCGGGGCCGTCGACCATCGAATGCTGCTTGCGATACAGCGCGTTGAATTCGGGCAGGTCGAAGCGGGCCTTGTTCGACTGGCCCCGGCTGCCGCCATAGGCCAGGCCCAGGAAGTTCTCGCCATCGGGGATGTCGGCGCTCCAGCCCATGTTCCACATCTGCAGCTTGCCGGCGTTGGCGGCCTTGAGGTTCTCGGGCCACTTGGCGATCTTGAACTTGATGCGGATGTTCAGCGCATTCATGTCCTTCTGCCACAGCTCCACGAGCTGCCGGTTGCGGCCATCGGGCTGGGTCGCGTACTCGAGCACCAGCGGGCTGCCGTCGGGCAGGTCGCGCCAGCCGTCGCCGTCCTTGTCGACGTAGCCGTACAGGTCCAGCAGCGCCTTGGCGCGGGCCGGGTCGTACTGGCTCATCTCGGTCTTGAAGGCCTTGTCATAGCCGGTCACGCCCGGCGAGATGATCCCCTGCGCCGGAATCGCCTGGCCCTTGCGGGGCAGCCGCACCTGGCGCTCGACGTCGACGCCCAGTGCGATCGCGCGGCGCAGCGCGATCTTCTCCGGCGTGTAGCCGCCCACGACCGGGTCCTCCATGTTGAAGTAGGAGGCCGAGATGTCGGCGCGCTCATAGCGCACCGCGCGCATGCCCTCCTTGGCGAGGTTGGGTGCGAGCTTGTTCTGCGGGATCGCCACCGGCGCGAAGTCCTCCGGCAGCTCGTCCATGAAGTCGAATTCCTTGCGCAGGAAGGCGAGCCAGCGCGGCTGCGCTTCCTCGATCACCGAGATCTCGACCCGGTCCACCATCGGCAGCTTGCGGCCCTGCAGCTTCTTCACCGCCTCGACCAGCGCGGCGGGGCGGTCGGGGCCGACCTCCTCGCGATAGCGCACGTCGCGGAAGTTGGGGTTCTTCTCCAGCACCATGCGCGACGAACGGCGCCACTCGGCCAGACGCCACGCGCCGGTGCCCACGGGGTGTTCCATGATGTGGTCGCCGTAGGCCTCGACGACCTCGCGCGCCATGAGGCCCAGCATCGGATCGGCGAAGTGGTAGAGGAAGCGTGGATCGCTGTTGGCGACGCGGATCTCGACCGTGTAGCGGTCCAGCGCGCGCACGCCGTCGACGGGGCGCGCGTAATCGAACGGCGTCTTGTTCTTCAACGCCTGGGCGCGCAGCTCGGACAGGCCCAGGATCTTGGCGCCCTCCAGGCGGTACAGGTGGCCGCTCTTGTTGCGCGGGTCGTAATGGCGCTTGACCGTGTAGACCAGGTCCTCGGCCACGAGCTCGCGCTTGCGGCCCTTGAAGGCCGGATCGTCGGCGAAGTAGATGCCCGGCTTGATGCGGAAGACGAAGCGCTTGTAGTCGTCGGAGACCTCGGGCATGCCGTCGGTGACGTTGGGCTCGAGCCGGTAGGGACGCCCCAGGAAGCTGTAGCGCAGCGGCGCGTCGAAGATCGCCGCGGTCACGTTGCGCGAGTACAGGTCGGTGACCTGCACCGGGTCGAAGCCGGTCTCGGCCTCGCGGATCGCGTAGCGCAGCACCTTGGGCGCGGGGGCGGCCGACTCGTCGGCGGCACGGGCGGTCGACGGGATCACCGTGAACATCGCCAGCGCCGCGAGGGATGCCGAAAGTAAGAGCGCCTGGGATTGTGTCCCGGCCATGCCGCGTCGCATCTGGAAGCCGTCCTTGAATTCGAAAGCGCGCCAGTCTAGTGGGCGCTGTCCGCGCCCGCCATGCCGGCAACCCGGAGCGCCGCGCGGCGCGCGCGGACCGGGGCGCATTGCGGAAGATTGCCCCTGATTCCCACGCATGCTTCATCAGTTTTCTCCGATGGATTCAGGGCAAATGCCGGTGCGGCCGGCAGGGGGGCTCACGTAGACTCGCGCGTGATTTTTCGACCCGCAGGCCCCGGCCGTCACAAGCGCCCGGGGTTTGCTTTTTCGGTCGCCGGGGTCGATCGCGATCCAGGCGGCGCTTGCATGGAGTCCCGCGGACATGGCGGCCTATCTCATCAGGCGCCTGTGGCAGATGGTCCCAACCTTGTTGGGCGTCGTGCTGCTGGTGTTCTTCCTCTTCAAATGGTTTGGCGGCGACCCCGCCGAAGTGCTGGGCGGCCTCAACGCCAGCCAGGACCAGATCGAAGCCATCCGCGAGCAGCTCGGCCTGAACAAGCCGGTGTGGGAGCAACTGCTGATCTTCCTGCAGCAGATCGTGACCTTCGACTGGGGCAAGAGCTGGGCGACCAACGAGTCGGTGGCCAACCTCTTCGCCACGCGCATGCCGGCCACGCTGACGGTGATGCTGCCGATCCTGGTGCTGGAGGTGATCCTGGCGATCCCCTTCGCGCTGGCCGTGGCCTACATGCGGGGCAGCCTGACAGACCGCGCGGTGATGATCCTGACGACGGTGGCGGTGTCGATCTCGCTGCTGGTCTACGTGATCGTGGCGCAGTACGTCTTCGCGTTCCGGCTGGGCTGGTTCCCGGTGCAGGGCTGGAGCGACTCGCTGTGGACCAACCTGACGACCTACGCGCCGCTGCCGGTGTTCGTCGCGGTGGCGGTGGCGCTGTCGCCGTACACGCGGCTGTACCGCACCTTCTTCCTCGACGAGATCGGCCACGAGTACGTCCGCACCGCGCGCGCCAAGGGCCTGACCGAGCGCACCATCCTGCTCAAGCATGTGCTGCGCAACGCGATGATCCCGATCATGACCAACATCTCGGTGGCGCTGCCCAGCGTGTTCGTGGGCTCGTTCCTGCTGGAGGTGTTCTTCTCGATCCCGGGCCTGGGCCGCGAGATCCTGCTGGCGGTGAACCGCAACGACTATCCGGTGATCCAGGCCTTCGCGATCTACATCGCGGCGCTGACCATGGTGGTGAACCTGGTCACCGACCTCCTCTACAAGCTGGTTGATCCGCGGGTGGTCCTCAAATGAGCGCTGTGTTGTCGAATCCCCCGGTGAGCGCGGCGCCGCGGCGCTCGCAGGGCGTGTGGGCCGCGTCGTGGCGGCGTCTGAAGGCGGACCGGCTCGGCATGTCGGCGATGGTGGTGGTGGCGCTGTCGCTGCTGCTGGTGATCGCCGCGGGCCTGGGCCTGGTGGCGCGCGACTGGCAGAAGGAGACCGGCGTGCCCAACGCGCCGCCGACCTTCGTGGGTCCCGCGCCGGCCGAGAGCGCCGGCGCCATCGCCCAGCCCAAGGGCCCCAACGTCGACCTGAGCGACATCGACCCGCTGGCCCCCAGGTACAAGGAGTGGGCCGAGAAGGCCAAGCAGTACAAGACCGACGAGGCGCCGCGCGCGCAGACGCTGCCCTTGGGCGGCGACCGCCTGGGCCGCGACGTGCTGGCCAAGGCGATCAAGGGCGCGGAGATCTCGATCATGGTCGGCGTGCTGGCCGCGCTGGTGGCCACGATCATCGGCACGGTGCTGGGCGCGCTGTCGGGCTTCTACGGCGGCAAGGTCGGCGACTTCCTGGAGTGGGTCTACAACGTCTTCACGGCGATGCCCAACATCCTGCTGATCTTCGCGTTCGCGGTGGTGTTCGGCCGCGGCGTGCTGCCGGTGGTGATGATCCTGGGCCTGGCCGGCTGGACCGGCATCTACCGCCTGGTGCGGGCCGAGTTCATGAAGCACTCGGTGCGCGAGTACGTGCGCAGCGCCGAGGCGATCGGCGCGAGCAAGGCCTCGCGCATGTTCAAGCACATCCTGCCCAATGTCTCGCACGTGGCGCTGGTGCAGCTGTCGCTGCACGTCGTGGGCTTCATCAAGAGCGAAGTCATCCTGTCCTACCTCGGGCTGGGCGTGAGCGTGGACCAGGTGTCCTGGGGCACGATGCTGGCCGAGGCCCAGAGCGAGCTGATCCTGGGCTACTGGTGGCAGCTGGCCGCGGTGACCGGTTTCATGGCGGTGTTCGTCACCGCGTTCGCCCTCTTCACGGATGCGCTGCGCGACGCGCTCGATCCGAAACTGCGCGGTCTGGAGTAAGCCATGCTGTTGAGCATTCAAGACCTGAAGGTCGCCTTCCGCATGGGCAGGACGGCTGGCGTGATGCAGCGCCAGCTGGCGGTCAAGGGCGTGAGCTTCGACATCCCGGAGAACGGCACCGTCGCGCTGGTGGGCGAGTCGGGCTCGGGCAAGAGCGTGACGGCGATGTCCATCCTCAACCTGCTGCCCGACAACGCCGAGCGCAGCGGCGCGATCCTGTTCCAGGGCCGCGACCTGCTCAAGACCTCGCTGCGCGAGCTGCAGGCGGTGCGCGGACGCGAGATCGCCTGCGTGTTCCAGGATCCGATGAGCTCGCTGAATCCGGTGTTCCCGGTCGCGGACCAGATCATGGAGCCGCTGATCAAGCACCTCGGGATGAGCCGGCGCCAGGCGCTGACGCGCGCCGAGGAGCTGCTCAATGAAGTCGGCATCCCCGATCCGAAGCGGCGTCTGCGCAGCTATCCGCACGAGATGTCCGGCGGTCAGCAGCAGCGCGTGATGATCGCGGTGGCGCTGGCCTGCAATCCCAAGCTGCTGATCGCCGACGAGCCGACCACCGCGCTGGACGTGACCATCCAGCGCCAGGTGATGGAGCTGCTGGCGCGGCTCAAGGACACGCACAAGATGAGCATGCTGTTCATCTCGCATGACCTGGGCGTGGTGGGCGAGATCGCCGATCAGGTCGTGGTCATGCGGCATGGCGAGATCCGCGAGCGGGCGCCCGTGGCCGACATCTTCCACCGCCCGCAGGACGCCTACACCAAGGCGCTGCTGGCCTGCCGGCCGTCGCTGACGGAGAACCCGGCGCGGCTGATGGTCATCGACGATCACATCGCCGGCCGCTCGGCGCAGGGCGCGGGCAAGGCCAAGGACCCGGCCGCGCCGGTGATCCTGCAGGCCAAGGGGCTGAAGAAGAGCTTCTTCTTCAAGTCGGGCCTGTTCAGCAAGACCGAGTTCAAGGCGGTCAAGGGCGTGGACTTCACGCTGCGCAAGGGCCACACGCTGGGCGTGGTGGGCGAGTCGGGCTCGGGCAAGACGACCATGGGCCTGACGCTGCTGCGCCTGCACGAGCCCACCGGCGGCGAGGTGCTCTTCGAGGGCCGCGACCTGCTGAAGATGTCGGGACCGGAGTGGCAGAAGATGCGCCGCCGCATCCAGGTGGTGTTCCAGAACCCGTACGCCTCGCTGAACCCGCGCTTCACGATCGCGCAGACGCTGCTCGAGCCGATGGAGATCCACGGCATCGGCCGGGACCATGACGAGCGGCTGGCCACGGCCAGTGCGCTGCTGAAGAAGGTCGGGCTGGACGAGTCGGCGCTGCACAAGTACCCGCACGAGTTCTCCGGCGGCCAGCGCCAGCGCATCGCGATCGCGCGCTGCCTGACGCTCAAGCCGGAGGTGCTGGTGCTGGACGAGGCGGTGTCGGCGCTGGACGTGTCGGTCCAGGCCCAGGTGCTGAACCTGCTCAAGGACCTGCAGGACGAATTCGGCCTGAGCTATATCTTCATCAGCCACGACCTGGCGGTGGTGAAGTTCATCTCCGACGAGGTCCTGGTGATGCAGCACGGCGACGTGGTCGAGCAGAACGACGCCCGCGCGCTGCTGGCCGCGCCGAAGGAGGAGTACACCCGGCGCCTGCTCGGCGCCGTGCCGCGTGGCTACCAGGGGCAGGAGGCGGCGGTCGCCTGAACACGAATAGGCTGCCGCAATTTCACTCTTTCGCCGCTTTTCAACCTATGCTGAAAGGCGGCCTTTGAGTGAAATTTCCCTTGACGTTTTCACCGAATGAGCTATTTTCAGCGGATGCTGAAAATGGGGAATTCGATGAAAATCGAACTTGAGGCTCCTCGCCTTCTCCGCGAGGCCTTGGCGGACGTGCCAGGCGTCGAGCGGGTGGACATCACCACGCCCGCTGAGTCCGAAGGGCTGTCGGCGGACCTGCTCTGTCGCCTGAGGTTTCACGGACGAGAGCACGTGCTGATGGGCGAGGTGAAGTCCAACGGACAACCGCGCCACGTGCAGACCGCGCTCTTCCAGCTGAAACGGCAAGCGCAGGCTCAGACAAAAGACGTCGTTCCGTTGATCTTCGCCCCCTATCTGTCGGAGGACGCTCGCGCGCTGTGCGTCGAAGGCGAGGTCGGCTACTTCGATCTGCAGGGGAACGCGCGGATCGCCTTCCCGGGTTTTTTCCTTTCGCGGACGACGGCCGGCAAACCGGTCGCCGAGCGACGGGAGCTGCGCTCACTGTTCAAGCCCAAGTCCGCAGCGGTACTGCGCCGCATGTTGCGAGAGCCGTCCCGCCCATGGCGGGTCGTCGAGCTCGCCACCGAGGCAGGCGTGAGCGTGGGGCACGTCAGCAATGTGAGAGGCAGTCTTCTGGATCGCGGATGGGCCGAGCTGGCGGACGACGGAATCTTTCTGACGCAACCGGACGGACTGCTCGATGCGTGGCGCGATGAATACGCGCCGCCGGCCGGAGAGCTTCTGAGCCGCTACACCACGCTTCACGGCGCCGGATTGGACGAAGCATTGAAGCGTCGTGCCAATGAGTTGCCCGCCGGCGGATTCGCGATCCTGTCGGCGTTCTCGGCCGCAAGGTGGATGGCACCCTATGCGCGCGTCGGTGTCCATTCGTTCTACGCCGACCGGCAAGGCGCAGATTGGCTGGCGCGAGCGATGGGACTGGTGGCCGCGGGCCGCGGTGCCAACGTCGAGATCCGGGTGGTCGAGGACACGGATCTCTTGCGAGACGCCATCGAACCAGCCCCTGGCATCCGTTGCACAAGTGTGGTTCAAACCTACCTGGACCTTCATGCAGCCGGTGAGCGCGGACGTGAGGCCGCCGAGCATCTTCGGCAGGAGAAGTTGCAATGGCGCAAATGACGATCGGCGAAGCGCAGTACGCAGAGGACTATGACCACCGCACCACTGCGGCGGTGAAATCGGTCCTGATCGAGATCGGACAAATCCTGGGAGATTTCAGGGGAAAGTACGCCATCGTTGGCGGCTCGGTGCCGTGGCTTCTTCTGGATCAGACCGGCGACATGCCCCACGTCGGAACCACGGATCTCGACTTGAGCCTTGATGCGGAAGCGCTCGGCGACGGCGAGTACGCAAGCCTCGTCGAGTCGCTGCTGGCGCACGGCTATGAACAGCGTCAGACGCTGCGACGATTCCAACTTGTCCGGTACGTCTCTTCACATGACGGGAACCCGCCGATTCCGGTCATCGTCGATTTCCTGATGCCGCGAGAGGCCGTGTTCATCAGGAATGTGCCGCCGCTGATCGACAACTTCGCCGTGCAGCGCGCCAGTGGAGCCGGGCTCGCGCTTCGATTCCACGAGCCCGTGGCCGTCGAGGGCACGATGCCGGATGGCGGCCGCAATCGCGTGGACATCGCGGTTTGCTCCATTCCCGCGTTCCTCGCGATGAAGGGGCATGCGATCCAGAATCGCTACAAGCAGAAGGATGCTTACGACATCTATTACTGCGTGCGCAATTATCCGGGCGAGGCCGTCGCGCTCGCCCAAGCCTGCCAGCCTCTGCTTGAGCACAAGGAAGCGTTGGCGGGCTTCACCTTCATTGCGGACAAGTTCGATTGTCTCGACGGCTTCGGACCGACCTGCGTGCGCAACTTCGTCAACGAGACCCGGATGATGGACGGCCGCACGCCGGATCAATGGCAGCAGGACGCCTTCGGGCAGGTCGATGCATTCTTGCGGGCGCTGGGCTTGCGAACCTGAGCGGCTTCGTTGCGTGGCTAGAATGGCTCGCAAGTTTTGTGCCGTCAGGATTCCTCCATGCCGCTTCGTCGTCCTCTTCTGCTGTGCAGTGTCCTCGCGCTGGGCATGCTCGCCCCCCTGGCGCAGGCAGCCAAGGATGACCGCGCGAAGCCGCTGAACCTGGTCTTCGACCGGGAAGGCGCCATCGACAAGGTCAAGCAGCGCTCCGAGTTCAACGGCAACGTCATCCTGACCAAGGGCTCCATGGAACTGCGCGCCGAGCGCATGGACGTCCAGGAGACCAGCGACGGCTACTACCAGGCCTACGCCAATGGCGCCTCGGGCAAGCAGGTGCACTTCCGCCAGGACCGCGACACCCCGGGCGAGCGCATCGAGGGCCGTGCCGACCAGATCGAATACGACACCCGCACCGAAATGATCCGGCTCGTCGGCAACGCCGAAGCCCGCGTGATGCAGGGCGACCAGCTCAAGCAGTCGCTGTCCGGCGCGACGCTGAACTACGACAACCGCACCGAGCGCCTGGTGGTCGAGACCGGCGCCAACTCGCCGCACCCGAGCGGCCGCGGCCGCGTCGTGCTGATGCCGCGCAACGCCGCCAGCGAGCCGCCGCCCGCCAGCAGCGCGCCGCTGCCGCTGCGCCCCAGCCTCAACCTGGCGCCGCGCCAGTCCCCGCAGCAATGAGCGAAGCCCGCATGAACACCTCCCGGAGCCGCCTGCAGGCCTGGGGGCTGCAGAAGTCCTATGGCGTGCGCAAGGTGGTCAAGGACGTCCACCTCGACCTGCACAGCGGCGAGGTCATCGGCCTGCTCGGCCCCAACGGCGCCGGCAAGACGACCAGCTTCTACATGATCGTCGGCCTGGTGCGCGCCGATGCCGGCGAGATCCAGATCGACGGCCAGCCGGTGCAGAACCTGCCGATCCATCAGCGCTCGCGGCTGGGGCTGAGCTATCTGCCGCAGGAGGCGTCGATCTTCCGCAAGCTCAACGTCGAGGAGAACATCCGCGCCGTGCTGGAGCTGCAGCTCGACGAAAAGGGCAAGGCCTGGCCGTCGGCGCGCATCGACGCGGAGCTGGACAAGCTGCTCAACGAGCTGTCGATCGAGAAGCTGCGCGACACGCCGGCGCCGGCGCTGTCCGGCGGCGAGCGCCGCCGCGTCGAGATCGCGCGCGCGCTGGCGACGCAGCCGCGCTTCATCCTGCTGGACGAGCCCTTCGCGGGCGTGGACCCGATCGCGGTGCTGGAGATCCAGCGCATCATCCGCTTCCTGAAGCAGCGTGGCATCGGCGTGCTGATCACCGACCACAACGTGCGCGAGACGCTGGGCATCTGCGACCGCGCCTACATCATCAGCGAGGGGGCGGTGCTCGCCGAAGGCACGCCCCAGCACATCGTCGAACATCAGGATGTGCGCCGGGTCTATCTCGGCGAGCACTTCAAGATGTAAGGGCGGGAGCCGACATGAGGCCGACGCTACAGGTTCGCCTGTCCCAGCATCTCGCGCTGACGCCTCAGCTGCAGCAGTCCATCCGTCTGCTGCAGCTGTCGACGCTGGAACTCCACCAGGAGGTGGAGCAGATGCTCGCCAGCAATCCGCTGCTGGAGGCGGACGAGGAATTCGACGCGCCGCTGCCGACCGCGACGCAGGAACGCCTGACCGAGCGCGAGGAGCGCGAGGAACGCGTCGCGCAAACCGAGTCGGAGTCCGGCGCCGCCGACGCGCCCGCCGGCGAGGAGATGCGCGCCGAGGAGTTCGGCACGACCGAGCGCGACGACTGGGAGAACGGCACCGAGGGCGACGACTTCGACGGCATCCGCGAGACGCCGGGCAGCAGCCCGGCGGCCTCGGGCGACGATGACGAGCGGCCCGAGAGCGAGGCCCCCTCCGAGTCGCTGCAGGACGTGCTGCGCGCGCAGATCCCGGGCATGAACCTGAGCGCGGTGGACCGCGCGGCGCTGCTGGCGCTGATCGAATCGCTGAACGACGACGGCTATCTCGAGGACCCGCTCGAGGAACTGGCCGCCGCGATCCTGGGCGAGGACGCGGATCCGGAGCAGCGCGAGGAGCTGCTCGACCGCTTCAAGGTCGCGCTGAAGTGGCTGCAGTCGATGGAGCCGGCCGGGGTGGGCGCGCGCGACCTGGGCGAATGCCTGGAGCTGCAGCTGCGGGCGCTGCGGCGCTCGCCGGAGCAGGCGCTGGCGATCGTCGTGTGCCGGCGCCACCTGGACCTGCTGGCCAAGCGCGACTGGCGGCGGCTGATGTCGCTGACCGGTGCCGACGAGGAGCTGCTGCGCGAGGCGCAGGCGCTGATCGCGCATCTGGAGCCCAAGCCGGGGCGGCGCTACGCGCAGAGCGAGAACCGGCCGGTCGTGCCCGACGTGATCGTGCAGAAGGCGGGGCGCAACTTCCGCGTGTCGATCAATCCGGACGTGCTGCCCAAGCTGCGCATCAACGAGCTCTACGCGCAGGCGCTGCGGGCCACGCGCGGCGGGGTCAGCAATTCGCCGCTGGGCGGGCAGCTGCAGGAGGCGCGCTGGTTCATCAAGAACATCCAGCAGCGCTTCGACACCATCCTGCGGGTCAGCGAGGCGATCGTGGAGCGCCAGCGCGGCTTCTTCACGCATGGTGAGCTGGCGATGAAGCCGCTGGTGCTGCGGGAGATCGCGGACGAGCTGGGGCTGCATGAGTCGACGATCTCGCGGGTGACGACGGCGAAGTACATGGCGACGCCGTGGGGCACCTTCGAGCTGAAGTACTTCTTCGGCTCCAGCCTGTCGACCGAGGCGGGCGGGAATGCGTCGAGCACGGCGGTGCGGGCGCTGATCAAGCAGTTCATCGCGGCGGAGGACACGGCCAGCCCGCTGTCGGACAGCCAGCTGTCGACGATGCTCGGCGAGCAGGGCATCACGGTGGCGCGGCGCACCGTCGCGAAATACCGCGAGGCGCTCAAGCTCGCGCCAGCGAACCTGCGCAAGGCGCGCTGAGGGCTTCCGTACTTCGACCGCCGCTGGCCCTCTCCCCTGCCCTCTCCCGCAAGCGGGCGAGGGAGTTCATGCGGGATCTAGGGATCTAGGGATCGAGGGATCGAGGGATGTAGGGATGTAGAGCGCGGTGTTGGCATGAACTCCCTCGCCCCCCGCGAGGGGGAGAGGGCAGGGGAGAGGGGGCGGTCCGCCGGGCAGCAGCCCCGACTGCATGTCGGTGGGACAATCCGCCGCTTGATCCTCCCCGGGCGCCGCGGCGCCCGCTTGCTCAAGCTGCCCACGATGTCCGAGTCTGCCTATTACCTGTTCCTGCCCTGCGCCGCTGGCGTTGAAGACTGGCTGGAGGACGAGGTGCGCAGCCTGCTGTCCCCGTCCGAATGCCTGCAGGGCCCGAAGGCCTTCCGCGGCGGCGTGGGCCTGTACGGCACGATGGACGCGGTGATGCGGCTGAACCTGCACAGCCGCCTGGCCCAGCGCGTCCTGATCGAGGTCGCCCGGGAGGAATACCGCCACGAGGACGACATCTACGCCATCGCCCGCACGGTGGACTGGACGCGCTGGATCACGCCGCGCCAGACGCTGCGCGTGGACACCACGGCGCAGCGCTCGCCGCTGCGCAGCCTGAACTTCGCGACGCTGCGCGTGAAGGACGCCGTCTGCGACCTGCTGCGCGAGGACACCGGCGAGCGCCCGAGCGTCGACACGCGCTGGCCTGACCTGCCGCTCCAGCTGCACCTCACCGAGGACCTGGCGACCGTCTACGTCGACAGCTCCGGCGAGCCGCTGTTCAAGCGCGGCTGGCGCGAGGACAAGGGCGATGCGCCGCTGAAGGAGACGCTGGCCGCGGCGATGCTGGCCGCGGCGGGCTGGAAGGGCGCTCGCGATCAGGGCGGCGCGCTGCACGACCCCTGCTGCGGCTCCGGCACCATCCCGGTCGAGGCGGCGACCATCGCCTGCAACATCGCGCCGGGGATCCAGCGGCGCTTCGCGTTCGAGAAGCTCAAGCCCTTCCAGCCGCTGCTGCCCGCCTGGCGCGCGATGAAGGAAGCGGCCCGCGCCGCCGAGCGCGCGCCCGAGGTGCCGATCTTCGCCAGCGACGTGTCGTTCCGGATGGTCGACTTCGCGCGCCGCAACGCCGAGCGCGCGGGTGTGGCGCAGTTCATCCAGTTCAACGGCGGCGACGCGCTGGAGCGTCCGGCCCCCAAGCTCCCTGATGACATGCCCGGCACGCTGATGCTGAACCCGCCCTACGGCGAGCGCATCGAGGTGCGCGGCAAGGCCGGCGCGCACCGCGCCGATGGCGGCGCGCTGTCCGAGGAGCGCGACGCTGGCGACGACTTCTTCCCGCGCCTGTCCGCGCACTGGAAGCGCGCCTACACGCAGCACGAGGCCGGATGGACCGCCTGGCTGCTGTGTCCCGAGATGAAGCTGCCCAGCAAGATGCGCCTGAAGGAGTCGCGCCGCATCCCCATGTGGAACGGCCCGATCGAATGCCGGCTGTTCAAGTTCGATCTGGTCGCCGGCTCGGCGCGCAAGCAGAACCCCGGGAACGCTGACTCCGACGAATAACTTCGGCGGGTGGGGGCCTCCTTGTGGGGGATGGGGTCACCCCCTACGATGCGATTTCTTTCCGAGGGAATGACCGAGATGATTCACGCCGAACTTGGACCCGACCTGGAGGCCATCGTGCTGAATCTGATCGAGAGCGGAAAGTATTCGTCGCGCGCGCAGGTGCTGCGCGACAGCGAGGAGTTGAAGGACTGGCGGGAGGCGCAACTGCGCGCTTTCGATGCCTCCATCGAGCGCGGCCTCGCGGAGATCAAGGCTGGCGGAGGCGTGCCCGCTGAAGACGCCTTCGAGCGTCTGTTCAAGAAGTACCCGGATCTTCGTTGACCGGTACGCATGCAAGTCCGCCTCTTGACTGAGGCGTCGGCAGATCTAGAGGACATTTCGACCTACATCCGCAGGAGCAGCCCAGCGCGGGCCCGCAGCTTCATTCACGAGTTGCTGGGGAAGATCCGTGGACTGTCTTCCATGGCGGAGTGCTTTCGCGTGATTCCGCGCTACGCCGCAAGCGGGTTGCGCAGGCGCACCCACAAGCCGTATCAGATCTTCTACATCGCCGATGTCGCACAGGGTGTCGTTCACGTCGTGCGCGTCCTGCACACGTCCCGCGATACCGCCCCTTTACTTCTTCACTTCGAATGAGGTCGCCATCGTGACCGACATGAATTCAAGCCATCGCGCGGTCCTGTTGCGCGCCTTCAATGAATCGGTTGACCGAGCGGTCGCAGACCTGCGCGCTGGTCGGGGCATCCCGCTCGACGAAGCATTCGCCACGTTGCGAGCGGAATTTCCTCACCTGAGGCGGGAGGGAATCAATGCAGTTCGCTCAACGCCAGCCACCCCAGCACCGCCAGCGGCGCCGTATCCGCCCGCAGGATCCGCGGACCCAGCTTCGCGGCGTTGAAGCCGCGTGCGCGGGCCGATTGCTCCTCGGCCTCGCTGAGGCCGCCTTCCGGGCCGCTGAGGACCACGATGCGTCCCGCATCGCCCGCCTCACTCGCTTTGGGCGCCAACGCCGACAGCGGCTGTGCGGCCACCGGGCTCAGCAGCCAGCGCTGCTCTTGGGCATCAGCAGGCAACTCGGCCAGCCACTGCGCCAGCGTCTTCACCGCCGCGACCTGCAGCGGCCTGGAACGTCCGCATTGCTCGGCCGCCGCGATCGCGACACCCTGCCAGTGCGCCCGCTTCTTCTCCGCGCGGTCTCCCGTCAGCCGCAGCACCGAGCGCTCGCTCATCAGCGGCTGGATCGCCACCGCGCCCAGCTCGCAGGCCTTCTCGACGATGCCGTCCATCCGGTCGTTCGCCGGCATCACGACCGCCAGCGTCACCGCGCGCCGCAGCTCCCGATCGACCGCCTGCCGCGACTTCAGCGCGACTCGCACCTCGCTGCGGCCCATCGCGGTGACCGCCGCGGTCCATTCGTCGCCGCTGCCGTCGAACAGCGTGACCTCATCGCCGGGCTGCAGCCGCAGCACCTGGACATGGCGCGCCGCGCCAGGCGGCAGCGCCAGTTCAGCCTCGAGCCCCGCCGCCGTGAGCGGCTGCTCGACAAACAACCTCGCCGCCAAGCCTCACCCCTTGAGCGTCTTCACCCAGCCGGCGAACGCCGTCATCACCTTGCCCAGGAAGGCTTCGGTCTCCGGCTTCGCCAGGCTGCCGTCCTCCTTGAACATGTCGGAGGCGCCGCCCAGATAGACCTCCGGCGAGGGCAGCAGCGGCGCGTTCAGGCAGGCCAGCACCTGGCGCAGGTGGTGGTGGGCGCCGAAGCCGCCCAGCGCGCCCGGCGACAGCGTGATCACCGCCGCGGGCTTGCCGTCGAAGGCGTTCTGCCCGTACGGCCGCGACCCCACGTCCAGCGCGTTCTTCAGCACGCCGGGGATCGAGCGGTTGTATTCCGGGCTCACGAACATCACCGCGTCCGCCGCCTTGATGGCCTTGCGGAACTCGACCCAGGCCGCCGGCGGCTCGGCCGCGTCGTCGTCGTTGTAGAAGGGCAGCTGGCCGATCTCGACGATCTCCAGGCTCAGCTCGGGCGGTGCCAGCTTGGCCAGCGCGAGGGCCAGCTTGCGGTTGAACGAGGCCTTGCGCAGGCTGCCGACCAGCACCGCGACACGATAAGAGGTGGACATGTGAAAGCTCCCAACAAGAAAACGACCGCCTCGGGCGGCGGTCCGGTTCAGTTGAAGCCCAGTGTCGCACGCAGCTCGTGCGCCGCGGCGTCGCCCTTGGTGGCGCGCACCCGGTCGATGATGTCCAGCGCCAGCGTCTGCAGCTGGGCCATGTCGGCGCATTGCTCGACCTCAAGCGCCAGCTTGTAGCCCTTGAGCAGCCCCTGCTGCTTGGCGAAGTTGTTCAGCGCGGTGTACAGCTGCGTGTAGTCGAGCGAGGAACTCGGCGCCCCCGCCAGCCGCGACGGCGCCGGCCGCGAGGCCGAGCCTCCCGCGCGCGTCGCCGGCCCCGGCACGGAGCCGCTCATCGGCATCGACGCCGGCGCGCCCGCAGTGACCTTCACCAGCCGGTGCTGCACCAGCAGTTCCAGATCCCCCGGCGCGGCGCCCTGCACCATCGCCAGCCATTCCCCGCCGGTCTTGCTGGCGTCGATCACCAGCAGGAGATTGCGAGCCACCCGCGCCTGCACCAGCGCGCGTGACTTGATCTCCGACCTCCCGGCCTCGGTCTTCTCGTAACGTTCTTCGAGCACGGTCTTGTCTCCTCTCCCAGGAGGGCGAACTGTAGGCCGTGACGGGCGCGTTACGCCCGCGAGCATTCCCCGAAACTGCTACCGACTGCTACTTTTTGTCACGCAGTTCACGCCGCAGCACCTTGCCCACCGGGGTCTTGGGCAGTTCGGTGCGGAACTCGATGATGCGCGGACGCTTGTAGCCGGTCAGGTTGGCCTCGCAGAAGGCCTTCACGTCGGCCTCGGTCAGCGCGGGGTTGCGCCGTACGATCACGACCTTGACGGTCTCGCCGGCCTTCTCGTCGGGCACGCCGACGGCGGCGCATTCCAGCACGCCCGGCATCTGCGTCAGCACGTCCTCGATCTCGTTCGGATAGACGTTGAAGCCGCTCACCAGGATCATGTCCTTCTTGCGGTCGACGATGCGGAAGAAGCCGCGTTCGTCCACCGTGCCGATGTCACCGGTGCGGAAGAAGCCGTCGGCGGTCATGACCTTGGCGGTCTCGTCCGGACGCTGCCAGTAGCCCGCCATCACCTGCGGGCCGCGGATCGCGATCTCGCCGGCGCCGCCGGCCGGGACTTCGTTGCCGTCGTCGTCCAGCAGCTGGACCTCGGTGCCGGGCAGCGGCAGGCCGATCGAGCCGGTGTAGGCCGTGCTGTCGGTCGGGTTGCAGCAGGCCACCGGCGAGGTCTCGGACAGGCCGTAGCCCTCGACGATCGGGCAGCCGGTCTTCTCCAGCCACAGCCGCGCCGTGGCCTGCTGCACCGCCATGCCGCCGCCCACCGAGATCACCAGCCCGCTCCAGTCCACCGTGTTGAACTGCGCGTGGTTGGCCATCGCCATGAAGAGCGTGTTGACCGCCGGGAAGCTGTGGATCTTGTGGTGGCTGAGTTCCTTGAACACCGCCGGCAAGTCACGCGGATTGGGGATCAGCACGTTGCAGCCGCCCACCCGCATCGACAGCATCAGGTTGGTGGTGAATCCGAAGATGTGATACAGCGGCAGCGCGCAGACGCTCATCAGCTGCTCGCCGGCGGGGATCTTCTTCAGCGCCGGCTGGTACCAGGCCTCGCACTGCAGCGTGTTGGCCACCAGGTTGCGATGCAGCAGCACCGCGCCCTTGGAGACGCCGGTCGTGCCGCCGGTGTACTGCAGCACCGCCAGGTCGTTGGGGCCGACGGACGGCCGCGTGTAGGTCTGGCCGCGGCCCTTGGCCAGCGCGTCGTTGAAGCGCACCGCCGAGGGCAGCTCGAAAGCCGGCACCAGCTTCTTGACCTTGCGCACCACGTAGTTGACGACCATGCCCTTGACGAAGCCGAGCATGTCGCCCATCGCGGCGAGCACCACGTGCCTGGTCGGCACATGCGCCATCACCTGCTGCAGCGTGGCGGCGAAGTTCTCGACGATGACGATCGCCTTGGCGCCCGCGTCCTTGAGCTGGTGCTCCAGCTCGCGCGGCGTGTACAGCGGGTTGACGTTGACGGCGACGAAGCCGGCGCGCAGCACCGCGGCCACGGCCACCGG
Organism: Roseateles sp.; assembly: GCF_039595595.1. Classification (GTDB taxonomy): domain Bacteria; phylum Pseudomonadota; class Gammaproteobacteria; order Burkholderiales; family Burkholderiaceae_C; genus Roseateles. The sequence goes on from NZ_JBCNLG010000021.1 coordinate 56,709, forward strand.
ATATTGCGGCACGTTGGGCATCATGATCGCGACGCGATCGCCCTTCTCCAGACCCAGGCCTTGCAGGTACGCGGCCAGCGCGCGCGAGGCCTCGTCGATCTGCGCGAAGCTGATCGTGCGGCCCAGCATCTTGTAGGCGGGACGCTCCGGAAACTGCTTGAACGCCGCTTCCATCAGCTCGACCAGCGAGGGATAGACATCCGCATCGATCGCGGCGGGAACGCCCGCCGGATAGTGCTTCAGCCAGTTCTTCTCCATTGTTCTGTCTCCAAGGTACGGCGCGGATTCTCGCCGATCGACATGGGCGCCCCATCAGGGGATTCGATAGAACGCACAAAGTGGAGAGATGACTCCAGAACGCCCCCGGAAGGGGGGGAAGTCGCGTGTCATGGGGTCACGCGCAGCGGCAATCGCAGCAGCAGTTCGGTGCCGCCCTCCAGCGGGGCTTCCTCGGGCGCGCGCCATTCGATGTCCGCCTGGATGCGCTCGGCGCGGCGCCGCATGCCGCGCAGGCCGTTGCCATGACGCAGGTCGGCCGCCAGCCCGCGGCCGTTGTCGACGATGGACAGCAACACCTGGCCCCGCGCCTCGTCGACGCGCGTGGCGAAGCGCACCCGCGTGGCGCCGGCGTGGTGGATCACGTTGCTGAGCGCTTCCTGCACGATGCGGATCAGCTCGCGGCCGCCGGTGCCGCGCAGTGTCGGCAGCAGGGGCACGTCGGAGAGCTGCCAATCGAGATCGAGCCCGGCATCGTGCAATCGCGGCGCCATGCGGTGGCGCAGGTTGGCCAGCAGCAGCGTCAGGTCGCCATCGGTGACGGCGAGCGCGTCGACGGTCAGACGCATCTCGCGGATGCAATCGTCCAGCTGCGACACCATCGAGGACGAAGGCACGCCGCGCTCGGCGCACAGGCGCGCGGTGACCAGCTGCGAGCCCAGGCCATCGTGCATCTCCTGCAGCAGGCGCTCGCGTTCCTGCGCGGCGCTGCGCTGGCGTTCGCTGTCCTGCAGGTCCTCCCAGCGGTCCTGCAGCTCGCGGGTGCGCTCGTCCAGCGCCTGCTGCAGCCGCACGCGGGCCAGCGCCTCCTCGCGCAGCGATCCGACGAAGCGCCGCTGCAGCGCGACGCCGGCGATCGCGATGAGCACCGCATGGCCGATGACATTGATGTCGACGACGCTCATCTGGCGCGACATCACCAGCGCGAAGGCGCTCACGTAGAGCCAGACCCAGGCCGACAGCGCGACCGCGCAGGCGCCGGCCAGATGGGCGCGGCGGCCGGAGGCCAGCGCGGCGCGCGCCGCGAGCGCGGCTGCGGCGGCCAGCACGGCGAGCCGGCTCCCGAGCGCCCACCAGGGCCAGGGATGGTGGAAATCGGTCCAGCTCCAGCCCAGCACGGCGGCCGCGCCGTCGATGACGATGCCCAGGCCGAGATACGCCGCGGCCATCCGTTCCGCCCAGCCCGCCGCCAGACCGGACAGCCGCGCCACGAGGAACAGCAGCAGCGCCTTCGAGAGCACGTCCGCCACGTCGAGCGCCACGCGCCACCAGGGCGCGGGGAACAGCGCGCCATTGAGCAGATAGGGAGACAGCAGCAGCGCGGTACACAGGCAGAAGACGCCGGTGACGCCGTAAAGCCATTCCTGGCGCAGCGCCAGCCAGACCATCAGCATGAAGGTGCCGATGACCAGGCCCGCCAGCGCGGTCGTCACGCGCGCCACCTGCCAGAAGCGGCGTCCTTCCTGCAACGCGCGGATCTGCGCCGCCGGTCCGAGCAGCGGCGCGGACAGCCCCGCGCCCTCGAAGCCGGGGCGCGCCAGACGCAGGCTCAGCCGATGGTCGCCGGCGGGCAGCAACGCCGGCGGGATGCTGACCTGCAGCCGCCGGCCCGCCAGCAGCAGGCCGCGCTGCGCGAGGTCGTCCTCGTCCTCGGACACATAGCCGACGCCCGGGCCGGAGGTCGCGATCAGCTGGCCATCGAGGTAGACGGTCGCCGCGGGCCGGTGCTGGATGACGAGCCAGTACGGCACCCGCGCCGGCGCCTCGAGCCGGAAGTCGAGCGCGAACCAGAGCGGTCCCGGCGCGTCGGTGTCGTGGATCTGGACCGGCAGCGCCACGACGTGACCGGGCGCGAGCGACACGCTGGGCGTCGTCGGCGCCGTCGCCGGCATCGGTGTCGGCGTCGTGGTCGGCTCCAGCGGACGGGACACGAGGGCCGAGGCGGCAGGGGCCGGCGCGGCCGGGTCCAGCAAGGCGCCGCGCACCTGCGCGGGATCGAACGCGTCGCCCGGAAGCAGCCGCGCCTCGGCCAGCCGCAGCACCTGCGGCGGCATCGCGGTGCCGTACTGCTGCGAGAACAGATGCACGCCGCCCAGCAGCAGCAGCGGCAGCGCGACCAGCAGCGCGAGCCGGCGCATCACCGCCGCCGAACTGGCCGGTGGCGCCGCCATCGTGCGAGAGAACACCGCCAAAGTTGCCCTCCCCGGCATCGCGCCGACACCATCGCCACAAGGAAGCACCGGCCCCGCGATGGGGCCGGCCGCGGCCGATGCTAGGCCAAAGGGGGAAGGGGGGACAACACCTTGGACATAGGGGCCTGAGCCCCCCCTTGGCGTCAGATCACGGCGGTCTGGGCGTAGAGCTCGAAGTCGAAGCGCGTCATCACGCTCGAGTTGCCCGCCTGGTCGATCTGCTGGAGGAACACGGACATCTTGCCCACCTCGCCTGGAGGCAGCTTGATGTCGTTCATCGTGATCGTGTCCGAGCTGCCCCCTTCGTAGTACTCCTTGCCGTTGAGGACGGCTTTCAACCACCACTTCGCGTGCGGCTCCAGGTTGCTCACGCGCAGGGTGCCGTCGGAAGTGATCCTGTCGACGTTGGACCAGCCGGTGTCGTTGACGAGTCGCACCGTCGGCGCAGCCGGCCGGACGTTGTCCAGCGTGAACGAGCGCTCGTTGATCGTCACGTTGCCAGCCTGGTCCTGCTGCCGGACGTACAGCGTGTGAAACCCGTCGATCAGGTCCTGGGTGCGGACCACGGTGCCGTATTCCGCGTCCGTGCGCCAGGACTGGCCATCCCAGCTGAAGGCCCAGCCGGGATCGGCGGCCACGGTGATGGCCCCGTGCGCCATGTGCGGCTGGGTGGTGAACGGGCCATTGACCGGCGGGTCGACGGGCAGCCGGATCGACGCGTCGGTCGGCGGCGACAGGTCCACGTTGACGGTGACGCGGCTGGCCTCGCTGGTGTTGCCCGCCACGTCGATCTGGCGCAGCCAGACCTGCTGCTCGCCCTCCTTGCCGACGTCCAGGCCCCGCACGCCGGCACCGGTGCCGGCCAGCCAGTTCGCGCCGTCGAGGCTGTACTGCCAATGCGCGCTGCCTTCCAGGCCGCCGACGTGAATCTCGCCGGTGCGTCCGAGCCAGCCGTTCGATGGCGCCGAGGGGGTCGGCGCATCGGGTGCCAGCGTGTCGAGTTCGAACGACAGCCGGCTCGACACGCTGCGATGGCCGCGCGCATCGAACTGCTCGACGATCAGGTCCTTGCGCCCGTCCGCGCCGAAGGCCGGTGCCGCGATGCGGTCGCCGCTTCCCGCGGCCCACGTCGCGCCGCCATCCAGGCTGTAGCGCCACTGCCCATTCGCGAGCAGACCGTCGACCTGGACGTCCGCGCGCGAAGTGATCCGGTCGTCGGCCGCCACGCCAGTGTCGGCCGCCAGGCGCGGACGCGGCGCCGGCACATCGGGGTCGGGCTCGGCGTTGGGGTCCGGGGTGATGGGCTGCTCCGGCTTCGGATCGGGATCGCCGCCGGGCTTGGGGTCTTCGGGCTTGGGGTCCTCGGGCCGGGGATCGTCCGGCTTGGACGGATTCGAGCCGTCATCCGGCTTGGAGGGATCCGGCTTGGACGGACCCGGATGCGAGGGGTCCGGCTTCGACGGGTCGGGCTTTGACGTGTCCGGCTTGGACCCCGGCCCCGTGCCCGAGGTGTCCGGCTGCGGATGCGGCTTGTCCTCGGGCTTCGACGTTCCGGGGCCGGGTGGCTCGGTCGAGGTCGCTGGCGGCTTTCCGTCCGAACTCGCGGCCGACACCGCGACGGTCGCCGCGCCGCCGACCCCCAGCAGACCGAGCGCGGACGCGAGCAGCGCGCTGGACCGATCCTGCCGGGGCAGATCGTGCGCCTCGGGGGCCGCGGCATCAACGGCCGCGGGGCCGGCGGGCGCAGCGTCGGCGGGCTCGCGCTGCGGTGCCGCGTGCGCGTCGGCGCGCTGGGCCGCGTCGTCGCGGGTGCCGGGTTCAGCGGGTGCGGACTCGTCGAGCCCGGTCTCGTCACGAGGCCGGCGCGGCGCCGCGCCGGGCTCCCGCGTCGAGGTCAGGGCGGCGCGAACGCGGGACGACAAATCAAAGGGAATTGGCATGGCAATCAGACTGCGATGGAGGGATGCCGCAGTCTGTTCAAGCCGTCCCGGTCCTGCATCGGCCTTCACCAGTGGGAATGCCGATCACCTCCCACCACATTCGGTCAGCCGCCTACCGGAAGTGGTGGAAGCTGCACGAACGCCGCCGCACATCGCCCGGCCTCGGCCGGCGGCGATTCACTACTCCACCGCCTTGACCATGTCCTCGACCACCTTCTTCGCGTCACCGAAGACCATCATGGTCTTGTCCATGTAGAAGAGTTCGTTGTCCAGGCCCGCGTAGCCGGCCGCCATCGAGCGCTTGTTGACGATCACGGTGCGCGCCTTGTACGCCTCGAGGATGGGCATGCCGAAGATCGGACTGCCCTTCTGCAGCGCGGCGGGGTTCACCACGTCGTTCGCGCCCAGGATGATGGCCACGTCGGTCTGGCCGAACTCGGCGTTGATGTCCTCCATCTCGTGGACCTGGTCGTAGGGGACCTCGGCCTCGGCGAGCAGCACGTTCATGTGGCCCGGCATGCGGCCCGCGACCGGATGGATCGCGTAACGGACGCTGACGCCCTTCTCGATCAGCTTCTGCGCCAGCTCCTTGACCGCGTGCTGGGCGCGCGCCACGGCCAGACCGTAGCCGGGGACGATGATCACGCTCTCGGCGTTGCCCAGGACGAAGGCGGCGTCGTCCGCGCTGCCGCTCTTGACGTTGCGCTGCTGCGTGGCGCCGGTGGCGGCGCTGGCTTCGGCGCCGAAGCCGCCCAGGATCACGTTGAAGAACGAGCGGTTCATGGCCTTGCACATGATGTAGCTCAGGATCGCGCCCGAGCTGCCCACCAGCGAGCCGGCGATGATCAGCATGCTGTTGTTGAGCGAGAAGCCGATGCCCGCGGCGGCCCAGCCGGAGTAGCTGTTGAGCATCGAGACCACGACCGGCATGTCGGCGCCGCCGATCGGGATGATCAGCAGCACGCCGAGCGCGAAGCCCAGCAGCGCCACGAGGATGAAGTCCGTGGCGCTCTGCGAATGCCAGAAGCCGAAGATGAAGAAGGCCGAGGCCAGTCCCAGCAGCGCGTTGAGCCAGTGCTGGCCGGCGAAGGTCACCGGGGCGCCCTGGAACAGGCGGAACTTGTACTTGCCGCTGAGCTTGCCGAAGGCGATCACCGAGCCGGAGAAGGTCACCGCGCCGATGAAGCAGCCCAGCGCCAGTTCGACGCGGTTGCCGCCGGGGATCGGATCGCCATGCGGCGCGATGCCGAAGGCATGCGGCTCGACCACCGCGGCGCCCGCGATGCACACGGCCGCCAGGCCGATCATGCTGTGCATGAAGGCGACGAGCTCCGGCATCTTGGTCATCTCGACGCGCCTGGCCATGACGGTGCCGATGCCGCCGCCGATGACCAGGCCGCCCAGCACGTAGCCCAGGCCCAGCGCCTGTCCGCCGGCGAGCTTGAGGATCAGCGCGCCGGTGGTCAGCACGGCGATCGTCATGCCGGCCATGCCGAAGACATTGCCGCGGATGGAGGTGGTCGGATGCGAAAGGCCCTTGAGCGCCTGGATGAAGCAGACGCTGGCGACCAGATACAACAGCGTGACAAGGTTCATCGACATATGCATGTGGCCCCCTCGGTCGATGGGTACATCGCCCGATCCCCCGAGGGGATCCGGGCCGGCTTGGGAGCGGCCCGGCGCTCGGCCCGGCGCGCTATGAAGCAAGGACGCATCACTGCTTCGCGTCCCGCTTCGGTTCCTTCTTCTTGAACATCTCCAGCATCCGCCTGGTCACGAGGAAGCCGCCGAAGACGTTGACCGCGGCCAGGGCCACGGCGAAGGTGCCCATCGCCTTGCCCAGCGGGGTCTCGGTGAGCGCGGCGGCAAGCATCGCGCCGACGATGACGATGGCGGAGATGGCGTTGGTCACCGCCATCAGCGGCGTGTGCAGCGCGGGGGTGACGGTCCAGACGACGTGGTAGCCGACGTAGATGGCCAGCACGAAGATCGTCAGGTTGATCAGGGTGGGGGAGACGGCGTCCATGGGGAGAGCTCCTTCGGCCTTCAAGCCTTGCGCAGCACCTGGCCCTGATGGGCGACGAGGCAGGCGGTGACGATGTCGTCGTCGGGCGGGAGGGCGAAGCCGCCCTCCTTCGTCAGGACCAGCTTGAGGAAGTCGAGCACGTTGCGCGCGTAGAGCGCGGACGCGTCGGCCGCCACCAGCGAGGGCAGGTTGGTCTCGCCCACCAGCGTGACGCCGTGCTTGCGCACGGTCTGGCCGGGCTCGGTGAGCGGGCAGTTGCCGCCGGCGGGCGCGGCGATGTCCACGATCACGGAGCCGGGTTTCATCGCGCGGACCATCTCCTCGGTGACCAGCACCGGCGCCGGGCGGCCGGGGATCAACGCGGTGGTGATGACGATGTCGGCCTGGGCGACGCGCTTGGCGACCTCCACCTGCTGGCGCTGCAGCCAGCCCGGCGGCATCGGGCGGGCGTAGCCGCCGACGCCTTCGGCGGCCTGGCGTTCCTCGTCGGTCTCGTAGGGCACGTCGATGAACTTGGCGCCGAGCGATTCGACCTGCTCCTTCACGGCGGGGCGGACGTCGGAGGCCTCGATGACGGCGCCGAGCCGCTTGGCGGTGGCGATCGCCTGCAGTCCCGCGACGCCCACGCCCAGCACCACGACGCGCGCGGCCTTGATGGTGCCGGCGGCGGTCATCAGCATCGGGAACAGGCGCTGGTAGTGGAAGGCGGCCAGCATCACCGCCTTGTAGCCGGCCAGGTTGGCCTGGCTGGAGAGCACGTCCATGCTCTGCGCGCGGGTGGTGCGGGGGGCCGCCTCCAGCGCGAAGGCGGTCAGCTGCGCGTCGGCCAGGCGCTGCAGGCCGTCGCGGTCGAACGGATTGAGCATGCCGGCCAGCACGGCGCCGGGCTTGAACAGCGGCAGCTCGGACGGCTCCGGCGGCCGGACCTTGAGCACGAGCTCGCAGCCGAAGGCGGCCTCGCGGCTGACCAGCTCGGCGCCGGCGGCGGCATAGGCCTCGTCGGTGACGCTGGCGTTGAGCCCGGCGCCCTGCTGCACGCGCAGCGTGTGGCCCTGCGCGACGAGCTTCTTGACGGTCTCCGGCGTCGCGGCGACGCGCGCTTCCCCCGCCGCAATTTCCTGCGGCACACCGATCAGCATCTGGAATCCCTCCATCCTGAATCAGGGTCGGGGCGAGCTTACCCGGGGATTCAAGGCGGGCGAGGCTCGCCCGGGACAGGGGTTTTCACCAAGAAACTGCCTGGGCAACGAGGGGCGGCATCCGGCAATCCCCTGGCAAACCTGTTTCGAGTGGTGAACTAGAGTCATCGCAGGGAGTCAACGTGGCGTTAAATGACGACTCGAAAGACGGCTCGAAAGGAGTCAGACCATGATCAAGAAGATGCTTCTGTGCAGCGCGTTGGTGACGGCTGCCCTGGTGCCGATGGCGTCGCGGGCGGCGGATGTGGGGGTGTCGGTGTCCATCGGGGAGCCGGGCTTCTACGGGCAGATCGACATCGGCAACGTGCGGCCGCAAGTCGTGTACGAGCGGCCCGTGCTGGTCGAACGCGTGCCCGCGCCGATGCCGGCGGTTTATCTGCGGGTGCCGCCGGGGCATGAAAAGAACTGGGCCAAGCATTGCGCGCGATATAACGCGTGCGGCCGGCCGGTGTATTTCGTGCGCGACGGCTGGTATCGGGACGTATATGCCCCGCAATATCGCCGCGAGCACACCGAATATCGCTGGCGCGAAGATGGCCGCCGGGATTGGCGCGATGGCGACGATCGCGGCCCCGGCAAGGGTCACGGCCGCGGACGCGGTCACGACAAGGACCGCGACGATGACCGCGGCCACGGACACGGCCGGGGCAACTGAGCCTCTCGATGAATAAAAGAAAACCCCGGCAAGCCGGGGTTTTCTGTTTTCAAGCGGGACGAATCAGATGACCGTCTGGCCGCCGTTGTAGAGGATTGTCACTTGCGGTTGCGCGGCGTAGGAACCCAAATCAACGACGAGGAAGTCTTTGGAATCGGCGGCGGGATTTCCTGTCAAATTGACGCTGAATTGATATCCGGAATTGGATGACCCGGCTCCCATTGTTCGAATGTACTCGGACACATTGGCGCCATTAGGAATAGCCAGCACAGCGCTCAAGTCGATCACATCCCCCTGACTCTTGTCGTAACCGACAATCGACAGCTTCTTTCCGTCCGCAGTATTCACCTTGAGTTTGTCCATGCCGCTGGTGCCGGTGAACACAGTGGGATTGAAATTGGCCGCTCCTGGGACGCCTGTGATGTCATCCGGCTGCAGCGTGAAATCGAAATGCGCAGCGGCGCTTTCCTTATTGCTGGCATTCACCTGTACCACCTGCACGTTCTTGAGGCCGGGAATACCGCCGAATTCGCTGGCGGCAATCTGATGGTCAGCACCGCCGGTCTTCCACGTCACGCCGTTGTCGAGGCTGTATTTCCAGGTCATGCCGGTCACCAGACCATTGACGCGTAGGGTTGCATCATTGGTGACGCGATCATCAGTTGAGGTACCGGAATCCATGACTATTTCAACACGCGGAATAGGCGGCGGCGCAAATTTTGCAAGCCCATAAAATTCCACCCCTCGTCCACTACTGAAGTTTCCAGCCAGATCAGCGATGCGGAATAGCAAATACGCTTTATCCACCTCTGGCGATACATATTGAGAGAAGTCGACGCTATCATGCGTCATTTCCTCCCATTTACCATAATCAACAGGTCCGAGACTCCACTGAAGTGGAAGATTGGAGTTGACAAAATCTGCAAAATTGAGCAGCGTTGCGGTAACACCTTTTGCCTCGAAGGTTCCAGACTGCTCCTCCGAATATCCCTCTGGCAGGAGCACGATAAAGCCCGTCTGCGGAGCCGTGGTATCCAGATGAAAATCAAGAACCGACAGATTGCTTGACATTCCGGCGCTGTTGATTTGAACGACAGAAACCGAACGTTCACCATCACCCGGTGGAAACTCTCCTGCAAGAATCTTTCCTTCGATGCCACCTTCCCGCCACGTTATGCCACCGTCGACGCTGTACTTCCACGTCGCACCCGGCAGCAAACCGGACACTTGCACATCGGCCTGATTGGTGTATCGATCGCTCGCGCTGCGGCCCGAGTCCACGGCCAACGCAACCGTCGGCGCAGGCGGACGCTGAGGCGTGGGTATCGTCGGTTCCTCGGGCTCCGGCGTGGTGGGCTTATCCGGATTCGGATTAACCGGAGTTTGGGGTGTCTCAGGTTTGCCGGGCTGCTCGGGCTTGAGCAGTTCCACATCCGGTTTGGGGATTTCCGGAGGGGGCTTTTGTCCATCTTCGGGCTTCGGAACCTCCGGCTGCAGCGGTTTCCCATCATCGGGTTTTGGCGGTTCGGGAAGAGGCCGGGGAATCTCCGGCTTGGGGAGTTCCGCGGCGGGCGGTTTCAAGTCTCCCGACTTCGCCCCGCTTCCGCCGCTGGCGGCGACGGCGGCAAGCCCGATCGCTCCAAGCGCCACACCGCCCATCACCAGCCCGGACGAGCCACCGGCCGCGCCGGGCACTCCGGCCTCGGCGGAGGCCGCCATCTCTCCCTCCATCGCGGCTGGCGCGTTCACCGCGTTCACCGCCGGCGCTTCGGCCGGAGCCGCCGCTTCGCCGGGCGTCAGCGCCTGTTCCTCGTCGAGTGCATCCAGTCGCCGCCCCGCGGGCTGCCCTTGACCGTGGAGCTGCTGCGCGGCGACCTGCCGCAGTTGCTTGATTCGCGTCATGACGCCTGGCCTTTGCCGAGTTGAAAACCCGGCAGTCTTCCGACATGAATCGCCGGTGGCATCAGCCTTCATGCATTCATTTCCGGGCGTCTCTCACCTGTTTATGGGATATCAGCCCCTGCTTCTGCGGCCAGTTCGCCGCCAGGTGTCACCCGACCCCCTCACAATGCGGCCCCGTTCCCACATCGAGGCGGCGTTCCCCGGCATCTCCCGCCGCGGACCAGCCGCCCATCAGGAAGGACCATGACCGAACGATTCAAGCCCAGCGTGACCGTGGCCGCCGTGATCGAACAGGACGGCCGTTACCTGCTGGTGGAGGAGCTGACCCGCGACGGGCTGCTGCTCAACAACCCCGCCGGCCATCTCGAACAGGCCGAATCTGTCATCGACGCCGTCAAGCGCGAAGTCCTCGAGGAAACCGCCCGGCCGTTCACGCCGGACGCCTTCCTCGGCGTCTACCTGTCGCGTTTCCTGCGCCCGGACCGCGGCGACGACGTCACCTACGTCCGTCTGGCCTTCACCGGCCGCGTCGGCGACCAGATCCCGGACCGCCCCTTCGACGAGCCCATCCAGCGCACCCTGTGGCTGACGCTGGACGAGATCCGCGCCAGCCGCGAGCGCCATCGCAGCCCGCTGATCCTGCAATGCGTCGAGGACCACGCCGCCGGGCGCCGCCTGCCGCTCGAGGCCGTCAGCGCCCATGCCTCGATCTACGCGCCCAAGGCCTGGCCGCACTGAGCGCACCGGCCGCACCGACGACAGTGCCCGCGCTGACGCGGCGGCTCGCCCTCAGAGCGTCATCGCGGCGCTCGTCGCCTGCTCGCTGTGCAGCGGCTCGCGCCGGCAGGCTTCCAGTTCGTTGACCGCGCAGCGCGCCAGCGTCAGCAGCGACTCGCGCTGACGCTCCCGCAGCCGGCGCGGCAGCCGGTCCATCACGCACAGGCTGCCGACCGCCTCCCCGGTGGCCAGCGACAGCGGCACCGTCGCGTAGAAGCGCACGTAGGGCGCGCCCTGCACCAGCGGATGGTCGAGGAAGCGCGTGTCACGCCAGGTGTCCGGCACCTCGTGCAGGCCGCGGTAATGCATCAGATGGGAGCAGAACCCGCGAGTGCGCGGCATCAGACGCAGGTTCAGGCCCGAGTTGCCGATCAGCCGCAGCTGCTCGCCATCCACCAGCCCCACGGCCGCCATGCCGCAGCCGCTGATGTCGCAGGCCAGATCCGCCAGTTCGTCGAAAGAGGCGTGCCCGCGCGGCGGCACGTCCAGGCCGTCGACCGCCGCCTGGCGCTGGTGTTCATCGGTCTGCAGCGGCGCCAGCCAGCTCTGCAGCAGCATCAGCGTGTCCTCGGTCTGATGGCTCTTGTCGAAGAAACCGGAGATGCCGTGCTCCGCGCAGGCGCGCCGCATTTCCTCGTAATAGCTGTTGCTCAGCACGATCACCCGCGCGCCCAGGCCCAGTTGCCGCATCGCGCGCAGCACCCGCAGGCCGCTGCCCGGCTGCAGCGCCAGGTCCATCAGCACCGCGTCGGGCTGCGTCCGCGCGATCACCTCGATCGCGGACTGCTCGCAGGCCGCCTCGCCTACCACGCGGATCCGGCGCTCCCGCGCCAGCAGCGCCCGCAGCTGGGCCCGGATGGTGATCGATCCTTCGACGATGACGACGTTCATGGCGGGTCTCCCTGTTGCATCCAGTTTCGTGCGGCTGCCGTCCCGGAATCAGTCGGCGTTGCCGGGAGCCGCTGTGCGGGGCGGCGCTGACCGCTTGTCAGCCTTCCCCCTACACGGCGGGCCTTCCCCGAACCTTTGGGACAATCGCGCCCCATGAATCCCAAGAAGCAACGCATCGTCGTCGGGCTCTCCGGCGGCGTTGATTCCGCCGTGTCCGCCTGGCTGCTGAAGCAGGCGGGCCATGAGGTCGTCGGCATCTTCATGAAGAACTGGGAAGACGACGACGACAGCGAGTACTGCTCCTCCAACATCGATTTCGTCGACGCGGCCGCGGTGGCCGACGTCATCGGCATCGAGATCGAGCACGTGAATTTCGCCGCCGAGTACAAGGACCGCGTCTTCGCCGAGTTCCTGCGCGAGTACCAGGCCGGCCGCACGCCCAACCCGGACGTGCTGTGCAACGCCGAGATCAAGTTCAAGGCCTTCCTCGACCACGCGATGCGCCTGGGCGCCGAGAAGATCGCCACCGGCCACTACGCCCGCGTGCGTGAGCTGGATGACGGCACGGCGCAGCTGCTCAAGGGCCTGGACCCGCTGAAGGACCAGAGCTACTTCCTGCACCGGCTCAACCAGGCGCAGCTGGGCAAGACGGTGTTCCCGGTCGGCCACCTGCCCAAGACCGAGGTCCGCCGCCTGGCCGAGGAGATCGGCCTGCCCAATGCGAAGAAGAAGGACTCGACCGGCATCTGCTTCATCGGCGAGCGCCCGTTCCGCGAGTTCCTCAACCGCTACCTGTCCCACAAGCCGGGCCCGATCAAGGACGAGCGCGGCCGCAAGCTGGGCGAGCACGTCGGCCTGTCCTTCTACACGCTGGGTCAGCGCCAGGGCCTGGGCATCGGCGGCGTGAAGGACAAGGGCGCGCCGCGCGGCGGCGGCGAGCACGAGCCCTGGTTCGTCGCCCGCAAGGACCTGGAGACCAACACGCTGATCGCCGTCCAGGGCCACGATCACCCACTGCTGCAGAGCCGCAGCCTGATCGCGCAGGACCTGAGCTGGACCGGCGCGGCGCCGGGTTTCGGCGGCTTCGGCGCCAAGACGCGCTACCGCCAGGCCGACGCCGCCTGCGCGCTGACCCCCGGCGCGCAGAGCATCCGGCTGGACTTCCCGCAGCCGCAGTGGGCCGTCACGCCCGGCCAGAGCGCGGTGCTCTACGACGGCGAGGTCTGCCTGGGCGGCGGCGTGATCTCGGAAGCGATCGCCTGAGCGGCCGCCCATCCTGCGGCTCGTCCTGCGGCTCATCCGGCAGCTCATCCAGCGATTCGGGGCGCTCGTCGCATGGCGGGAACCGCTGGCGCGGCAGTCCCATGACAATGCGCACCGTCCCTGCCGGAAGTCGCCCGGATTGATCGCGTCGATCCCCAGCGCGCCGGCAGGTCCGTGACCTGCCCCCTTGGATCGCCCTTGGACCGCCCCCTGGATCGCCTGCTCGCCCGCATCGCCCAGCCCGCCTTCGTGCTGCGCATTGCCGCCCTCGCGATCTGCCTGCTGGAACTGGGCTCGGCGATCTGGGGCCTGATGGGCAACGCGACCGAGCCCTACGACGGCGTGCTCGCCAGCCTCTATCGCCGTGTCGGCGGCACCACCCACGACGCGCCCTTCGTGCTCACCTGCCTGGGGCTGGTGATGCTGTTCGCGTGGCAGTTCTGGCAGTTGGCGCGCCAGCAGCACCTGGACCTGCCGCCGCGCGACGCGATGTCCCGCGTGCTGCTGCTGGACCTGCTGGCGCTGTTGGTCACGCCTGGGCTGCCCTTCCTGGTCACGGTGCTGGCCGCGCTGCTGCTGAACGTGCGGCGCGCCTTCAACTTCGCGCTGGCGCAGGTGGTCGTCAACGTCGCGCTGTACTGGCTGCTGCCCAGCGAGGCCCAGCGCCTGGAGCAGCTCCAGCCCGACATGCCCTGGTGGGTGAACAGCGTGGGGCTGGCGATGTCGATGGTGGCGCTGCACGGCATGGCCTTCGGGCTGGGCCGGCTGGCCGCGGCCGAGGGCGAACGGCGGCGCTGGTTCCAGGCCATGCTGGCCGAGAAGGAATCGGGCGAGCGCCTGCAGCTGGAGCAACTGCGCTACGCCGAGCGCATGCACATGGCACGCGAGCTGCATGACGTGATGGGGCACCATCTGACCGCGCTCAACCTGCACCTGCAGCTGAGCGAAGCGCTGCTGCGGCGCCACGACGAGGCCGGCGCCGCGCAGGCGGTGGAGAAGGCCAGGCTGGGCGCGGCGGGGCTGCTGGCGGAGGTGCGCGCGGCGGTGTCGCGCGAGCGCGAGAGCCAGCGCATCAATCTGGAGACGGCGCTGCGCACGCTGGCCGACGGCATCGCGAGCACGCAGATCGAGCTGGCGCTGGATCCGGTCGCGCAAGACCTGACGCCGCGCTGCGCGCACGCGCTGCTGCGCTGCGTGCAGGAGGCGGTGACCAACGCGGTGCGCCACGCCGGCGCGACGCATGTGCGGGTGAGCCTGGAGGCGGTCGACGCGCCACCGGCCGAAGGCGCGGGAGCAATTGCGTCAGCCGGGGCGGGCGGCACGGGGGCGGGTCCGCAGGTGCGGGTCCGGGTTGACGACAATGGCCGCGGCACGCGCAAGCTGCGCGAGGGCAACGGCCTCAAGGGCATGCAGGAACGCATGGCCGAACTGGGCGGGACGATGCAGGTGCTGCGGCATCACCCCGGATTCCTGATCGAATTGAACTGCCCGCGGCGCGCCTGAACGGGCCGGCGCCATCCAGGGAAGGAGACGACATGAGCGAGAACACGATCAAGCTGCTGCTGGTGGAAGACCAGCAACTGGTGCGCGAGGGGCTCAAGGGCCTGCTGGCGCTGCACGACGACATCCGCCTGATCGGCGAGGCGTCCGATGGGGCGGAGGCGCTGGAGCTGCTGGCGCGCGAGCAGCCGGACGTGATCCTGTCGGACATGCGGATGCCGCGGCTGGACGGCATCGGACTGATCCGCGCGCTGGCGGCGCGGGCGCTGAAGATTCCGGTGGTGCTGCTGACGACCTTCGACGACACGTCGGCCTTCGACGAGGCGGTGCGCGCCGGGGCGCGTGGATTCCTGCTGAAGGCGATCAGCCCGGACACGCTGGTGCAGGCGCTGCGCGACGTGGTCGGCGGCTCGACCGCGCTGCGGCCGCTGCTGACGGAACGGATGGAGCGCGCGCCGGTGGAGCGGGCGTTCGCGGCGACGCCGGAACCGGAGCCGCTCAGCCCGAAGGAACTGCAGGTGCTGCGCCTGGTGGCCAGCGGACGCAGCAACACGGAGATCGCCGCGCTGCTGGGGAACAGCGAGGGCGTGATCAAGAACCACTGCTCCGCGGTGTTCGCGAAGATGGGGGTCCGCGACCGCACGCAGGCCGTGCTGCGCGCGATCGATCTGGGCTGGATCTGACGCCGCCACGCATTCCTTCGGTATTCATTCCCTCGCCCCCCGCGAGGGGGGAGAGGGTGAGGGAGAGGGGGAGCGTGGAAAACCGCTGAGGTACTTCGACGACCCCTCTCCCCTGCCCTCTCCCCGCACGCGGGGCGAGGGAGTTCGATTGGGGCGAGGCCTTGAAACCTCAACGGTCCCTGGAGTTCAGAGGCCCCTGGACTCAGAGGCCCCCGGAGCTCAGAGGTCCCCGGAGCTCAGAGGTCCCCGGAGCTCAGAGACCTCTGGAACTCAGAGGCTCCTGGGCCTCAGATCCAGAGGTCGTAGTCCTGGAGGGCGCGGATACGGCGTTCGACCGACAGGAAACGCGCGGCGCCCACTTCGCCGATGGCCTTCACCACGCGCGGGTGGTATTTCTTGTAGAGCTTCTGCTCCGCGTCGACGTAGCCCAGGTAGCCCTTGGAGAAGTACTTCGACTGCGCATTGGTCGGCTTGTCGCCGATCTGCACGAACTCCACCGACATGCGGGTGAACTGGCGGTTCAGCGCGGCCAGCTCGCGTTCGTAGGCCTCGTAGACCGGCACGAACTTCTTGGTCTGCGCTTCGTCCAGCGCCAGCGCCTTGAGCACGACGCCCTTGCGGTCGGCGCGCACGGCATCGCGCAGGCTCTGCGCCTGGGCGGCGTCGGGCACCGGCGCGGGATCGGCGAAGGCCGGCAGCGCGGCGGTCAAGGACAGGCAAAGCGCGGACAGCGCGGCAAACTTCTTCATCACTCTTCCCTCGTGAATCGTCGAACTTCGACGCCCGGGGAATTCTAGGGAGAAGGGTTTGCCCTGACCCTGGGGACTTCACGGGGAGACAGCCGCGCGCCCCGGCCACCAGCGCTCCCGCCAGCCCGCCCGTGGCGGATCCACCACGCGCAGCACCAGCTCGGTCCCCGCGCCCGGCGCGCCCCGCACCGTGAAGGCGGCGTTCAGCAGCCGGGCCCGCTCATGCATGCCGCGCAAGCCGTAGCGCACGCCGCGCGTCTGCCGCGCCGCCCAGTCCGGCGCCAGCCCGATGCCGTCGTCGCGCAGCGTCAGCGTCAGCGCATCCGGATGGAACTCCAGCAGCAGCTCCACCGCGCTCGCCCGCGCATGGCGCTCGGCATTGGTCAGCCCCTCGCGCGCGATCAGCAGCAGCTCGTCCTCGACGGCGGCCTCCAGCGCGCGCACGGTGCCGCTCACCCGCATCCGGAACCGCCCCGGCGGCCGGATCAGGTCCCGCCCCGCCTGCGTCAGCCGCTCCACCAACCCGCCGCGATCTCCGCCACCGCATCGCCCGCCATCGCCACCATTGCCACCACCACCGCCACAGCCCCCACTGCTACCACCTCCACCGTTGCCACCTCCACCGCTGCCACCACCGCTGCCACCACCGCTGCCACCACCCCTGCCACCACCCCTGCCACCGCGGTCCCCCCTGGCACCGCCGGTGCCGCCTCCGCCACCTTCGCGGTCATCGCTGCCATCAACTCCCTCGCCCGCTTGCGGGAGAGGGCGGGGGAGAGGGCCAGCGTCCCCCCATTCCTGCGCATCTTCGTCGTCGATGCGCTGGCGCAGTTGCCCGACGCGATCGCGTCCTTCGGCGAGGAGCGCCTCGGCGCGCGTCAGGTCGCGTTCCATGCGCCGGCGCAGCTCCGCGTCGCTGACGCGGCGCACGCTCGCATCGAGCCCGAGCAGCAGCCCTTGGAACCCCTGCAGCAGCGTGTCATGCAGATCCCGCGCGATGTGTTCCCGCTCCCGATGGCGGACTTCCAGCCGCATCCGCAGCCTGGCCTGGAGCGCCCGCACTCTCAACCGATACCCGCCCCACGCCGCCACCACGATCGCGAGCGCCACCGCCCATCGGAACACGCTGCTCTCCAGCACCGACGGCGCGATATGAAACGCCAGCACCGACGGCTGCCGGCTCCACAGCCCATCGGGATTGGAGGCGAGCACCTCGAAGCGATAGTCGCCGGGCCCGAGGTTCGCGTAGGTCGCCTCGCGCTGCGTCCCCGCATCGCGCCAGTCGGCATCCACCCCCACCAGCCGGAACCGGTAGCGGACCTGCTCCGCGCGGCTCAGCACCTTGGCCGCGTATCGCAGCGTCAACGCATGGGTGCCCTGCGGCAGCTGCAGTCCTTGCGATGCCGGATAGCTCTGCCCGCCCGCCATCAGCGCCTGCACATCCACCCCCACCTCGCGCGAATTGCGCGGCGTGCGCGCCGGGTCCAGCCAGACCACGCCGAGGTTGGTCACGAACCACAGCCGCCCGCGGGCGTCGCGCACCGCGGTGGAGGTCGGCGACGCCTGCCGCGCGATGCCTGGCAGTCCATCCGCCGCGTCGAGCAGCTGATAGCTGAGCGGATGCGCCGACTCGACGAACAGCGACGCCACCTCCGCCGCCGCGAGCCGCACCAGGCCCCGCCCGCCGTTGAGCCACAGATCGCCGTCGAAGGACTCGACGATGCCCGACACGCGCCCGAAGGCCGGGTCGCGGTCAATGGTGATGGTGGCGAAGTGCCCGTCGCGGCCGAGCGCGACGCCGTTCTCCCCTGCCACCACCAGCCCGTGGCGCGTGTTGAGCACCGCCAGGATGCGTCCCGTGCGCAGCCCCTGCTCCGGCCCCGCGCGCACCGGCTGCCCCCGCTCGTCCAGCCCGAGCAGCACGCCGTCATGGCCGAACCACGCGGCCCCATCGGCATCGACGGCCAAGGCGCCCGGCGCGACGCCGTCCAGCTCCGCCGCCTTCACGCGCGCCACGCCGGCCCGCGTCGCATGGAACACGCCCGCATCGAGCAGCGACAGCCAGAGCCCGCCCGACGGATCGGCCGCCATCCCCATCGCACGCGCCGGGCTGCCGGCGGGCATCGGCAGCTCGTGGCGCTCCCACCGTCCGCCGGCGGGCAGCCGCCACAGCGTCTCGGCATCCAGCAGCCAGAGCGCGCCATCGGCCGCGCGCACCGCCGCGGCCGACGCCCGCCGTGACGCGGGCCTCGGATCGAGCGCCGGCTCGCGCGCCGGCGCGGCGGGCGGGTCCAGGCGCCAGCTCGCCGAGGAGCTCGACAGCCTCACCCCGCTGCCCTCCGGCTGCACGCTGAACCCGGTGGCCGCCGCGTCCTCCAGCGGCGTGACGCGCCGTACCCGATGCGCGCGCAGGCTGTTCACGCCGACATTGGTGCCGACCCAGATCTCGCCGTCGTCGCTCTCCAGCAGCGGCACGGTGATCGACGAGCCCAGCCCGTCCGCAACGCTGAACCACTGCCCGCGCGACCAGTCCAGCTGCTCGCCGGCCATCAACCGCGCGGTCTCGGCGGCATCGGTGCGGAACACGCCGCGGCCGTTCACCGTGACCCACAGCCCGCCGTCGCTGGCGAACAGCATCTGCTTCACGCGGGTCGACGGGCGCCCGTCGCGCGCCGACACGACGCTGGGCGAGAACGGCGCCGCGGCCAGGTCGTCGATCAGCACCGGGCCGGGCGCCGGCGCGGTGCTGGCGAGCGTGGCCCACTCCCGCCACGAGCCCGGCAGGCCGAGCGGCCGCACGCCGCCGTGGCCATCGGCCATCCAGAGCCGGTCCTGTCCGTCCTGCGTCATCACGGCCTGATGGCCGGTGCTCACGCCGGTGTCATCGAAGCGCGAGGCTCCAGCGGCAAGGCGATAAAGGCGCTCGCCGGAGCTGACCCAGAGCGTGCCCTGGCGATCCCGGAACAGGTATTCCGCCCCCGCGGCCGGATAGCCCTGCGCCGCGCCGACGCGCTGCCAGCGCTGGCCGTCGAAGCGCGCCAGGCCCTTGCCCGCCGCGGCCCACAGCGCCCCCGAGGCGCGCGCGAAACGCAGCACGCGCCCGCCGGGCAGCCCCTGCGCCGCGCCATGGCGCAACACCTGGCCGCCGCGCAGCTGCAGCACGCCGCCCTCGAACAGCCCGATCCACAGCGAGCCGTCCTCGTCGACCATCAGCGCATTGATGTTGAGCGCCGGCAGCGGCTGGCCGCCGGGCCGGTAGCGCTCGAAGCGCAGCCCGTCGAAACGGTACAGCCCCATGCCGGTGCCCAGCCACAGCACGCCTTCGCGTCCGCCGGCCAGCGTCCAGACATCGGCGGGCGCGCCGTCGCGCACGTTCCAGCCGCGGTGCGAGAAATCCGCCAGGCCATCGCCCGCGGCGCGCGCGACGTTCAGCCCGAGGCCCAGCAGCAGCGCGGCGCAGCACCAGGCGGCGGCCAGCCCGCGCGCGATCAGGCCTGCCGTCGCGATCAGGCGGCACACCGCGCATCAAGGTCTGGCCGCGGCACGCGCGCTGGCGCCGGCAGCGGATCGTCGATCGGCGGCTCGTCGAGCAGCCCGCGCCGCAGCGCCTCGGTGGCCGCCTGCGTGCGGCTGCGCGCGCCAAGCTTCTGCAGCAGCGTCTTCACATGCGTCTTGACCGTGCCGGCCGCGACACCCAGCCGCAGGCCGATCGACTTGTTGTCCAGCCCCAGACAGAGCATGCGCAGCACATCGCGCTCGCGCGGCGTGAGGTCGTCGCCCAGCCAGCCTTCCGCGATCGCGCCGGCCGCGGCTCGGCACAGATAGCGCCGTCCGGCGGCGACGGCGCGCGCGGCATCGCGCAATTCCTCCAGCGCGCAGGTCGCATGCACGTAGCCGAGCACCCCCGCCGCCATCGCATGCCGCACGCGGCCCCCATGCGTCACGGGGCTGACGACCAGCCAGTTCGGTCCCGGCAGTCCGGTGAACCCGCTGCGGCGCGGCTGGCCGCCGAGCATCTGCAGCGCGCCCTCGTGATCGGCGATGACGAGCCGGAAGGGCGCGTCGCGCACCGCCGGCGCGCCGTCGTCGAGCGTGAACGCCTCGCCGGCCTGCGCCGCCTCGTGCGCGCGGAAGAACGGCGACAGCGCGGCGGCGATGCCCGCGCGCAGCAGCGGATGGCGATGGACCACGATGGCGTCCAGCACCGCGTCGCGGGCCGCCTCGCGGGGCACATCGCGGGTGACATCGCGGGCAGGGTCGCGAACGGGATCCCGCACAGGATCTCGAACGCGGGGGCGGGTGGCGGCGACGGGCTCGATCAGGGACATGGACAGCTCCCAGGGGACGATGACGGACGGGGCCGGCCGGAGCCGGACACGGAAACCCATCATCGGAAGCGGGCGGTCGCCACGATAGCCCCGGTCGAGTCGATACCGGCTACCCGAAAGGGTATCGGCCCCTCGGAACGGGGACCTCGCGCGAAGGCCGCCCCTATGATCGCCGCCATGGTGCCCACGCCCGACCCCATCCGTGTCCTCACGGTCGACGACCACCCGCTGATGCGCGAGGGCATCGCCGCCGTGCTGGGCGAGGAGCCCGGCATGGCGCCGGTGGGTCAGGCCGAGAACGGCTGGCAGGGCCTGCAGGCCTTCGAGCGGCTGCGGCCCGACGTGACGCTGATGGACATCCAGATGCCGGGCATGGACGGCCTGGAGGCGCTGGCCCGCGTGCGGGCGCTCAGCCCGGGGGCGCGCGTGATCGTGCTCACCACCTTCAAGGCCGACGCGCAGGCCCGTCAGGCGCTCAAGCTCGGCGCGGCCGGCTATCTGCTCAAGACGCAGCTGCGCACCGAGCTGCTCGACGCCATCCGCGCCGTGCACCGCGGCCAGCGCTGGATCCCCAACGAGGTCGCTCAGGAGATCGCCGCCCATGCCGGCCAGGAGCAGCTCTCCGGCCGCGAGCTGGACGTGCTCGAGCACATCGCGCAGGGCCTGAGCAACCGCGAGATCGGCGGCGCGCTGTCGCTGTCCGAGGACACGATCAAGGCGCGCGTCAAGATGATCCTGGCCAAGCTCGACGCGCGCGACCGCACGCATGCCGTGGTGCTCGCGCTCAAGCGCGGGCTGCTGCGGCTCTGAGCGCGGCTGCCTCCGACGGGAGAGCTCCCGCTGCGCCATCGGCGGCTGTTGTTCCGGACAGCGGTTTCCTAGGATGACTCATCCCTCGGAGACCCTCGATGACGATCCCTTCGACCCCTTCGGACCCGACCCGCCGCGACGTGCTCGCGCTGGGCGGCCAGCTCGCGCTCGCCGCGGCGCTGCCGCTCGCGCTGGCCGACGCGGCCGCGGCCGCTTCCTCCCCCCCTCAACACCCCCTACCAGGAGCCCCGATGAGCTACATCACCACCAAGGACGGTACCCAGATCTTCTACAAGGACTGGGGCACCGGCCAACCCGTCGTCTTCTCGCATGGCTGGCCGCTCAGCAGCGACGCCTGGGAAGACCAGATGCTGTTCCTGGGCCAGAACGGCTTCCGCGTCATCGCCCATGACCGCCGCGGCCATGGCCGCTCCAGCCAGTCCTGGAACGGCAACGACATGGACACCTACGCCGACGACCTCGCGGCCGTGCTCGACAAGCTCGACGTCAAGAACGCGATGCTGGTGGGCCACTCCACCGGCGGCGGCGAGGTCACCCGCTACGTCGGCCGCCACGGCACCAAGCGCGTGGCCAAGGTCGTGCTGGTGGGCGCCGTGCCGCCGACGATGATGAAGTCCGCCGCCTACCCGAACGGCCTGCCCAAGGACGTCTTCGACGGCATCCGCGCCGGCGTGCAGAAGGACCGCTCGCAGTTCTACAAGGACCTGACGACGCCGTTCTTCGGCGCCAACCGTGCGGGCGCGCAGGTCTCGCAAGGCATGCGCGACAGCTTCTGGCTCCAGGGCATGCAGGGCTCGCTGAAGTCGCAGTTCGACTGCATCAAGCAGTTCTCCGAGACCGACTTCACCGAGGACCTCAAGAAGATCACCGTCCCGACGCTGATCATCCACGGCGACGACGACCAGATCGTGCCGATCGGCAACTCCGCCGAGCTGTCGGTGAAGCTGGCGCCCAAGGCCACGCTGAAGGTCTACAAGGGCGGCAGCCACGGCCTGGCCGCCACCGCCAAGGACCAGCTCAACGCCGACCTGCTGGCCTTCGCCAAGGCCTGAGCGGCGCCGCCGACCCCGACCCCGACCCGGGGCCGGTCCGTGACCGGCCCCTCCCGCCTTTCAAGGAGATCCCCATGAGCAAGCTCGCCAAGGCCGTTCCCGGCGCCAAGTTGCTGAACCCCGCCGACCACACGCTGGTCATGATCGACTTCCAGTCGCAGATGGCCTTCGCCACGCACTCGATCGACGCCAACAACCTGCGCACCAACGCCTCGCTGGTGGCGCAGGCGGCCGCCGGCTTCGGCGTGTCCACCATCCTGACCACGGTGGCGGAGAAGAGCTTCTCCGGCCCGATGTTCGACGAGGTCACCGCGCCCTTCCCCGGCCAGAAGATGCTGGACCGCACCTCGATGAACACCTGGGAGGACGTCGCGGTGATCGAGGAGATCAACCGCATCGGCAAGGACCGCATCGTGCTGGCCGGCCTGTGGACCAGCGTCTGCATCGTCGGGCCGGCGCTGTCGGCGCTGGACCAGGGCTTCGAGGTCTACGTGATCACCGACGCCTGCGGCGACGTCTCGCTGGAGGCACACAACCGCGCGGTCGAGCGCATGGTGCAGGCCGGCGCGCAGCCGATGACCTCGCTGCAGTACCTGCTGGAGCTGCAGCGCGACTGGGCCCGCACCGGCACCTACGACATGACCACCGGCATCGCGAAGAAGGTGGGCGGCTCGTACGGCATCGGCATCAACTACGCCAAGTCGATGTTCAACGCCCACGAGGGCTGATCGCGAAAGGGCGGCCATCATGAATGCCTATGTCCTGTCGGCCGCCGTCGGCCTGCTCGTCGGCGTGATCTACGGCGTGCTCAACGTGAGGTCGCCGGCGCCGCCGGTGATCGCGCTGGTGGGCCTGCTGGGGATCCTCGCCGGGGAGCAGATCCCCGGGCTGGTGCGCCAGTGGATGCACCGCGACACTGCGCAGGTGAGCTGGATCGAGCAGAAGGTGCGTCCGCACATGTTCGGACGCATGCCGGGCTGCGACAAGCCGGTGACCGGTGTCCAGACCGGGAAGGCCGGGAAGGCCCGCAACGCGGAGACGCAAGATGTCTGATTCGAAATCGACGGCCGCCGCGGCGGCCACGCCCGATCTGGTGCTGTTCAACGGCCGCTTCACGACGCTGGACCGCGCGCGGCCGACGGCGCAGGCGGTCGCCATCCGCGACGGGCGCTTCCAGGGGGTGGGCGGCAACCAGGAGATCCTGGCGCTGGCCGGCCCCGGCACCCGCCGCATCGACCTGAAGGGCCGCGGCGTGCTGCCGGGCCTGATCGACAACCACCTCCACATCATCCGTGGCGGGCTGAACTTCAACATGGAGCTGCGCTGGGACGGCGTGCGCAGCCTGGCCGACGCGATGGCGATGCTCAAGGCGCAGGTCGCGATCACGCCGGCGCCGCAATGGGTGCGCGTGGTGGGCGGCTTCACCGAGCACCAGTTCGCCGAGAAGCGGCTGCCGACGATCGACGAGCTCAATGCCGTCGCACCCGACACGCCGGTCTTCATCCTGCATCTCTATGACCGCGCGCTGCTCAACGGCGCGGCGCTGCGCGCCGTGGGCTACACGCGCGAGACGCCCGAACCGCCCGGCGGCCAGATCCTGCGCGACAGCGCGGGCAACCCCACTGGCCTGCTGCTGGCCAAGCCCAACGCGTCCATCCTGTACGCGACGCTGGCCAAGGGCCCCAAGCTGCCGCCGGAATACCAGCTCAACAGCACGCGCCACTTCATGCGCGAGCTCAACCGCCTCGGCGTGACCGGCGCGATCGACGCGGGCGGCGGCTTCCAGAACTATCCCGAGGACTACCAGATCATCCAGCAGCTGTCCGACGCCGGGCAGCTGACGATCCGGCTGGCCTACAACCTGTTCACCCAGAAGGCGGGGCAGGAGAAGGAGGACTTCCTCAACTGGGCCCGGTCGGTCACCTACAAGCAGGGCGACGACTACTTCCGCCACAACGGCGCGGGCGAGATGCTGGTGTTCTCGGCGGCGGACTTCGAGGACTTCCGCCAGCCGCGGCCCGACATGCCCGGCCAGATGGAGGGCGAGCTGGAGGAGGTGGTGCGCATCCTGGTGCAGAACCGCTGGCCGTGGCGCATGCATGCGACCTACGACGAGACGATCTCGCGCGCGCTGGACGTGTTCGAGAAGGTCCATCGCGACACGCCGATCGACGGCCTGAACTGGTTCTTCGATCATGCGGAGACGATCTCGCAGCGCTCGATGGACCGCATCGCGGCGCTGGGCGGCGGCGTGGCGGTGCAGCACCGCATGGCCTACCAGGGCGAGTACTTCGTCGAGCGCTACGGCGCGCGCGCCGCCGAGGCGACGCCGCCGGTGGCCGAGATGCTGCGCCGGGGCATGAAGGTCTCGGCCGGGACGGACGCGACGCGGGTCGCCTCCTACAACCCGTGGGTGTCGCTGTCGTGGCTGGTCACCGGCCGCACCGTCGGCGGACTGCAGATCACGCCGCAGCGCAACTGCCTGGACCGCGAGGCGGCGCTGCGCATGTGGACGGAGAACGTCACCTGGTTCTCGAACGAGCAAGGCAACAAGGGCCAGATCGCGGCGGGCCAGCTGGCCGACCTGATCGTGCCGGACCG
The DNA here is from genome assembly GCF_039595595.1 of Roseateles sp. GTDB lineage: Bacteria > Pseudomonadota > Gammaproteobacteria > Burkholderiales > Burkholderiaceae_C > Roseateles. The sequence goes on from NZ_JBCNLG010000021.1 coordinate 81,574, forward strand.
CGACTTCTTCGGTTGCGCCGAATCGGACATCGCCGACACCAGCGCGCTGCTGACGATGGTCGGCGGCAAGGTCGTGTGGGGCGCGGGCGAGTTCGCCGGCCTCGACGAATCGGCACCGCCACCGGCGATGCCGGACTGGTCGCCGGTGCGGCGCTATGGCGGCTATGGCGCATGGGGGGCCGGAGGCGCGGAAGGCAAGCCGCTGCAGGCGGCGATGCAGCGCGTGGCCTGCTGCGACACCGCCTGCGGCGTCCACGGCCATGCGCACGCGAATGCCTGGGCGTCGGAAGTGCCCGCGTCGGACCTGCGCAGTTTCTGGGGCGCCCTGGGCTGCGCCTGCTGGGCGGTGTGACATGAGCGCACTCCGACCGACTCGACTGACTGCGCCCGCCGCGCCGCGCTGGGTGGAGGCGATCCTGCAATGGCCATCGCTGGCGGTGCTGCTGCGCGTGGGGCTGGCCTCGGCCTACCTGATCGGCGGCATCGACAAGCTGATGGACTTCCCCGGCGCGGTGGCCGAGCAGGCGCACTTCGGCCTGCAGCCGGCCGCGCTGTGGGCGGTGGTGGTGATCGCGGTGGAGCTGATCGCATCGCTGCTGTTGATCGCCAACCGCTGGGTGTGGCTCGCGGCGGGGGCGCTGGGCGTGCTGACCTTCGTGGCGATGCTGGTGGCCAACAATTTCTGGGACATGAGCGGGCAGGCGCGCTTCATGGCCAAGAACGCGTTCTTCGAGCACCTGGGGCTGATCTGCGCGCTGGCGATGGCGGCGCGGATCGCGGTGCTCGAGCGCAAGGGGACGGCATGACGGGGGCGAAGCGTTTGCTGCTGGCGAGCCTGGCCTTGGGCTTCATCGGCGGCTATGTGGACACGGTGGGCTTCGTGGCGCTGTTCGGGCTGTTCACGGCGCACGTGACGGGAAACTTCGTGCTGATCGGCGCGGAGCTGAGCCGCTCGAGCGCGAACAGCGTGCTGCTGAAGCTGCTGGTGTTCCCGACCTTCGTGGCGGCGGTGGCGCTGGCGCGGATGGTGGCCCTGCGCTGCGAGCGCACGCAGACGGTGGCGAGCCGGCCCTTGCTGGTGATGCAGGCGGTGTTGCTGGCGGTGGCGCTGATGTGCAGCGTGCCGGCGGGCGCGGCGCTGGCGCCGGACGCGCCGTGGGCGATGGCCACGGGGCTGTTCATGACGGCGGCGATGGGCGTGCAGAACGCGGCGGGCCGGCTGGCCTGGCCGGCGCTGACGCCGACGACGGTGATGACGGGCAATGTCACGCAGGTGGTGATCGACGGCGTGGACCTGCTGCGCGGCGCGGCCGGGCCGGAGGTGCGGGAGCGCTGGAAGCGCTTCATCTGGCCGGTGCTGGCCTTCGCCGCGGGGGCGCTGGCGGGCGCGTTCGCGTACGCCGCGTGGAGGTTCTGGGCGCTGGGGTTGCCGCTGGGGATGCTGGCCGGGTTGGTGGTGATGGATGTGAGGCCGGATCGGAACAGATGAGGGGGGAGGGCGCTTTGTTCAGAATGAAAACCCTGGCTAACAAGACCAGGGGCCGTTGCCCTACCCCTCGTCAGTTTGGCCTCGTGATCGGCCCATTGATGCCGTCGCAAAACTGATTCCGAAGCGAAGAATCCTTGGTGTTCGATAGGACTCCCCATGACGCCGCTGAGCGCGCAAGGGTTAGCCCGGCTCCTGTCGGCGACGCCATCCGAGGACACTTCATGCACGAAGAAGAACGTTCCGCCCTGGACATCGGGGCCGCGATCAACTCGATCGAGGAGGGAGCGATGCGGCAAGACAAGAAGGCGAAACACGCTTCCGCGGCCGACCGCGCCGACGGTGACCACGCGGCGCCGCGCATCCCAGCGGACACTGCTGCCGAGCCCCTGCAAAACGTCGATGCTTCGGATCCGGCCAACATCGAGTTGGTATTCGGATTCGTCGGTCCCTCGGGCATCGACCTCGACAAGGTGTGCGATGTTTTGAAGGCTCAATTGAAGGCGCTTCAATACGAATGCGTAGAAATCCGGCTGAGCACCCTGATCACGAACTATCTGGGTGAATCGCATGTCTTCGCGAATTTCTACGATCGCATGAAGACCTTGATGGAGCGCGGCACGCGATTGCGTGAGGAAACTCAGCAGGCCAACATTGCGGCGAGGCTCGCGATCTTCGAGATCCGACAGGCGCGGAAGCAACGGGCTTCAATCCGTCCGCCTCGTCGCACGGCCTACCTGGTTCGCTCCTTCAAGCGAAAAGAAGAGGTTGAACTCTTCAGGGACGTCTATGGCGAAGCCTTCACGCTGATCTCGGTCTATGCGTCGAAGCTCTGGCGAACCCAGTTCCTGAAGAAGGCCATCGTCTCTAGCCTGTCGTCCGACAAGGCCATGGCGGATCGGTATGCGGCGGAGTTGATCGCCATCGACCACGACGAGGAAGGCAAAGCCCTCGGTCAGTGTGTCGGAAAGACGTTTCCGCTGGCTGACTTCTTCGTGACCAGTGAATCACGCCCGGAGTTGGAGAAGACGCTCAAGCGACTGGCGCAACTGACTTTTGGGAATCCATACGTCTCACCGACGCGGGATGAGCAAGCGATGTTCTTCGCGAAGGCGGCGGCATTGCGCTCCCTTGATCTTTCCCGCCAGGTCGGTGCGGCCATCGTGTCGGCTGATGGCGACCTCCTGACCACGGGCTGCAATGAGGTACCCAAGTTCGGAGGCGGCTTGTACTGGGCCGAGGATGAATTCGTCGACCGAGACTTCGAACGCGGTTTCGATTCCAACGTGTCCATCAAGAAAGAAATCGTTGAGGAGGTGTTCGATCGTCTGAAGACCAAGCGTCTTCTGACCAAAGCGACGATGCAGAAGTCGAGTGCCTAGTTGTCTGCGGAAGCGCTCTTCGACAGGGACGCATACCTCAAGGACGCTCAGATCTTCGATGTCATCGAGTTCGGACGCGCGGTGCACGCGGAGATGGCCGCGATTGCGCAGGCGGGGCGGCTGGGGGTGCGCCTCCAAGACAGTCGCTTGTTCTGCACAACGTTCCCATGCCACATCTGTGCTCGACATATCGTTGCGTCCGGCGTGCGAGAAGTCGTGTTCATAGAGCCGTATGAGAAGAGCCGAGCGCTCGAACTGTTCGGCGACTCCATCAGCGTCGAGCCGGCGGAACCGTCGCCGACACGCACGAATTTCCGTGCTTTCGTTGGTGTGGCGCCTCGGCGGTACTTGGACTTCTTCGAATCTCAAGGCTCCAGGAAGACCCCCGCCGGTAAGATCCGTGCCTTGGACGAGCAGACGGCGACGCCACGAATCAGGCGCTTCGTGTTCACGTATGCCCTCGCGGAGATTCTTGCCGTCGAGGGGATTGCCGCCCTTCCCCCAAAACGAACCAGGAGTAAGAAATGACTCGTCAACAGCGCTCCATGATGGACCAGATCGAGGCGACCAAGAAGGAAGCTCAAGAGCTCCGTGCATTTCTGAGGGAGTGTCAGGAATTCTGTGTTTGAGGCGCTTCTACGAGGCTACGAGCCGGTCCTGGTGAATCGGTCTGCGTAGAGGATGGCAAATTGGTTCATTGCCTCTCGCCAGTTCTTGGCGGCGCGGCC
>NZ_JBCNLG010000022.1:0-79547 GCF_039595595.1 Roseateles sp.
GCAGCTTCGACGTCTACTTCTGCCATCACAAAGTGCGCACGATCGACTTGTGCCAGGCTGACTAACCTGGATTGGACCTGTTACCCATGTCCTGGCACACCTGTTACCTATGTCCCCGGTCCATACATCCCCGCAGGCGGGGCGAGGGAGTTCTCGGCGGAGGTTCGTTGCGATTGATGCCGAAGGTCGGGAGCCGAAGCCCTGACGCGGGAGTCACTCCGCGCACAACGCGATTGCGCCCGCCGCGCACAATCGCAGCCAACATCGATGCGACCACGGAGATCGACATGGACTTGGGAATTTCGGGCAAGTGGGCCCTGGTGTGCGCGGCTTCGAAGGGGCTCGGCGCCGGCTGCGCCGAGGCGCTGGCCGCGGAGGGCGTCAACGTCGTGATCACCGCGCGCGGTGAGGAGGCGCTGCAGGCCCAGGCCGCGAAGCTGCGGGCGCTCAACCCCGCCGTGCAGGTCGTGGCCGTCGCCGGCGACATCACCACCGAGGCCGGCCGCGCCGCCGCGCTGGCCGCCGCGCCGCGCATCGACATCCTGATCAACAACGCCGGCGGCCCGCCGCCCGGCGACTTCCGCGACTGGGAGCGCGAGCAGTGGCTCGCCGCGCTGGACGCCAACATGCTGACCCCGATCGCGCTGATCAAGGCCACCGTCGACCAGATGGCCGATCGCGGCTTCGGCCGCATCGTCAACATCACCTCCGGCGCGGTGAAGGCGCCGATCGACGTGCTGGGCCTGTCCAACGGCGCCCGCTCCGGCCTGACCGGCTTCGTCGCCGGCATCGCGCGCCAGCCCCGCATCGCCGGCCGCAACGTCACGATCAACAACCTGCTGCCGGGCGCCTTCGACACCGACCGCCTGCAGAAGACCATGGCCGCCGGCGCGCAGAAGTCCGGCCAGCCGCTCGACGAGGTCCGCGCCAAGCGCATGAGCGCGATCCCCGCGCAGCGCTTCGGCAGCGCCGCCGAGTTCGGCGCGATCTGCGCGCTGATGTGCTCGGCCCACGCGGGCTACCTGACCGGCCAGAATGTCCTGCTCGACGGCGGCGCCTACCCCGGCACCTTCTGAGACCTCCGTCCGTCGGTCCGTCAGTCAGTCAGGCCGGATATCCTCTGCGCCGGCCTGACGGCACCGCGAAAGCCGCCACCGGCGCCGCCGATCCGGCGACACCGCGGTCGCGCTCAGCTCAGCTCAGCTCAGCTCAGCTCAGCTCAGCGCCGGCCCGCCGACACCGCGATCCCCGCCACGATCAGCGCGAAGGCCGCGCCATGGAACCAGGCCGGCCATTCGCCCAGCAGCGCGGCCGACATCAGCGCCGCGAACACCGGCGTCAGGTTGGCGAAGAACGCCGCCAGCGCCGGTCCGGCCTGCGCCACGCCCAGGCCCCAGCAGCGATACGCGATCAGCGACGGCCCGATCGCCACGTACGCCAGCGCCGCCGCCAGCGGCCAGCCCCATTGCACCGGCGCGGCGCCGGCCGCCTGCTCCACGCCCGCCGAGCCCCAGCTGAACGCCAGCCCGAACAGCATCTGCGCCGTCAGCAGCGCGGCCCAGTCCCAGGCCGGGCGCTGCCCGCCTTGCATGTGCGCGGGCGGCCGCGCCAGCAGCCAGCTGTAGAAGGCCCAGCTGAGCACGGCCAGCAGCATCAGCAGATCGCCATGCACGAACTCGATCCGCGCCAGCCGCTCCGGATCGCCGCGCGAGATCACCAGCGCCACGCCCGTCACCGACAGCAGCGCGCCGGCCAGTTGGCGCCGCGTCGGCCACACGCGGTAGAAGAGGGCGCCGATGCTGAGCATCCAGACCGGCAGGCTGGCCGCGATCAGCGTCACGTTGAGCGCCGTGGCGCTGTGCAGCGCCTGGTACTGCAGCGCGTTGTAGCAGCCCATGCCCAGCACCCCGGCCAGCGCGAAGTAGCGCCAGCGCCGCCGCAGTGGGGCCAGGTCTTGCAGCAGCGCCCGCGCCGGCCGCGCGATCAGCACGAGCAGCGCCAGCGCCAGCGACCAGCGCATCGCGTTGAGCAGCAGCGGCGGCACCAGCGGCCCCACCGAGCGTCCGACCACGGCATTGCCCGCCCACAGCAGCGGCGGCAGCGTCAGCATCAGGGCCAGGCGTGGGGTCAAGGTCATCGGGGCGAAGCGCTCGCAACAGGAGACTGGCACGATAGCCGCGATCGATGCGTCGGGCGACGCGCGAGCGACATCCCCCCACGAGGAGAACCCTGATGAGCGACAGAGCCGTGCGCATCTCGCGCCAAGGTGGACCGGAGGTCCTGACGATCGAGGCGATCGAGGTCGGCGATCCCGGCCCCGGCGAGATCCGCATCCGCCACGCGGCCTGCGGCCTCAACTACATCGACATCTACCACCGCAGCGGCGCCTACCCGCTGCCGATGCCGTCGGGGCTGGGCATGGAGGGGGCCGGCATCGTGGAGGCGGTGGGCGAGGGCGTCACGCACCTGAAGCCCGGCGACCGCGCCGCCTATGCCTGCCAGCCGGTGGGCGCCTACGCGACCGCGCGCGTGATGCCGGCGCGCAGCGTCGTCAGGCTGCCCGAGTTCCTCAGCTTCGAGCAGGGCGCCGCGATGATGCTCAAGGGCATGACCGTGCAGTACCTGCTGCGGCGCACGCTGCCGCAAGGCGGGCTGCAGCCCGGGGATCACGTGCTCTTCCACGCCGCGGCCGGCGGCGTCGGCCTGATCGCCTGCCAGTGGGCCAAGGCGCTGGGCCTGCAACTGATCGCCACCGCCGGCAGCGATGCGAAATGCCAGCTCGCGCTCGATCACGGCGCGGCGCATGCGATCAACTACTCGACGCAGAACTTCGCCGAGCGCGTGCAGGCCATCACCGGCGGCAAGGGCGTGAAGGTGGTCTACGACTCGGTCGGCGCGTCGACCTGGGAAGGCTCGCTCGCCAGCCTGCGGCCCTTCGGGCTGATGGTCAGCTTCGGCAACGCGTCGGGCCCGGTGCCGCCGGTGGCGCTGGGCGCGCTCTCGGCCAAGGGCCTGTACCTGACGCGGCCCTCGCTGTTCGTGCACCTGAGCTCGCTCGAGGCGACGCAGGAGATCGCCGGCGATCTGTTCAAGGCGGTCGAGAGCGGCGCGGTGAAGATCGCGGTCGAACAGCGCTATCCGTTCGACGAGGTCCAGCGCGCGCATCGCGAGCTGGAAGCCCGCAGCACCACCGGCTCAGGCGTGCTGCTGGTTTGATCCGCCAGAGGCGGGCAGCGGCGGCTCGTCGAGCTCGGCGGCCACCGTCTCCGCGTCGAGCAGCGCGTCGTTGGCGCTGCCTTCGCCCAGGCGGCTGTCCGGACCGCCCGCGTCGGTGACGATGCGGCGCGGCGGCGGCAGCTCGTCCAGCCCCGCCGGCACCGTGTCGCCGCCGAAGTCCGTCGCGCCTGCGCCATCGAGCGCGCCGGGCGCCGACTCGTGGACATCGACATCGACCGTCTCGGTGCGCAGCACCTCGTCCAGCACCAGCGGCTGGGAGACGCGGATCTCGAAGCTGAAGCAGGAACCCGCGCCGGGCTGGCTCTCGACCTGCACCTCGCCGCCCATCAGCTCCACCAGCCGCTTGACGATGGTCAGGCCCAGGCCGGTGCCGCCGTAGCGGCGCGTGATGCTGCCGTCGGCCTGCGTGAAGGGGCTGAAGATCTGCGCGATCTGCTCGCGCGTCATGCCGATGCCGGTGTCATGCACCGCGATGCGCAGCCGCAGCGGGCCGGCCTCGGCCGGGCCGCCGCCATCGATGCGCTGGATGTCGACGCGGACCTCGCCGGTCTCGGTGAACTTGAGCGCATTGCCCACCAGGTTCACCAGGATCTGGCGCAGCCGCAGCGCGTCGCCCAGCAGGTGCAGCGGCACGCCGGGCTGCACGCGCGCATGCAGCTGCAGGCCCTTCTCGTGCGCCTGCAGCAGCAGCGGATGCAGCGCCTCGCGCAGGCAGTCGTGCAGGCTGAACGGCGCCTGGTCGATGATCACGCGGCCGGCCTCGATCTTCGCGATGTCCAGCAGGTCGTTGATGATGACCATCAGCCCCTTGGCCGAGCTGTGCGCCAGCTCGATGAACTTGCGCTGGCGCTCGTTGAGCTCGGTCTGCAGCACCAGCTCCGTCAGCCCCAGCACGCCATTCATCGGCGTGCGGATCTCGTGGCTCATGTTGGCCAGGAAGGAGCTCTTGGCCTGGCTGGCCGCCTCGGCGGCCTCGCGCGCGGCCTCGAGCTGCGATTGCGTGGCCTTGAAGTCGCTGATGTCGCGCGCGTTGAGCTGCAGCACGACTTCGCCGCTGACCGGGTCGCGCATCGGGCGCGCGTCGATGGCGTGCCAGCGTCGGCCGTTGGCGGTGTTGATCTCGAGCTCGGCGCCGAAGGTCTGGCCGCCGCGCACCTGCGCCATGATGCGGCGCGCCAGGTCGGGCTCGGGGAAGATGGCGCTGAAGTCCGTCGCGCCGATGGTCTTGCGCAGGCCGTTGAAGCACATCGCCGCAGCCGGATTGCGCATCAGCACGCTGCCGTCGCGCAGCGAGAACACGGCGATGCGCACCGAGGTGTGCTGCAGCGCCTCGACGCCGCGCAGCAGGCTCTTGTCGACGCCGCTCACCAGCGAGTCCGCCGCGAAGAGCATGACCTGGCGCTTGTCGGGCGTGCGGATCCCGCGCGAGACCAGCATCACCGTCGTCGGCTGGCCCTTGGGGTACAGGGTCCATTGCTCGCGCACCAGCTTGCCCTGCGTGTGATCGGCGGCGGTCACCGCCAGTCGCTCGGCCACCGAGGGGCTCATGTCGCTGAGATCGCGGGAGAGGAACTCCTCCGCGCTGTCCGCGCGCCAGAAGCTCAGCGCGGCGGCATTCGCCCAGAGGTTGCGCTGACGCTCCTGGTCGTAGACCCACATGGGCACATCGAGCCAGTCATAGTGGGTCAGGCAGGAGAAGTCGAGCATGGGGGCGAGGCCCTGTTCTGGTTGCGTTGGGTCGCAGCGGATTGTCGCCGTGGGCCACGGCGTGTCCATGCGCGCGCTGTCCACTTCGTCACGTCGGCAGCGCGGGCGTGGCAGCCCTCGCGCCGCGGCGTGACGGTGTTCCCTTCCTGCAGGCAAGGCTACGCAGACGGGCGCGAAGACGCCAGCCTCGTTTCTCCGGAGGAACCCTCGGTCGGAGGGCGGAAGGCGGGCCATTCAGCGGCGCTCAGCCGCTCTCAGCCGCTCTCAGCCGCGCTTGACGCGGCGCAGCTCGTCCCAGATCAGCAGGACGGCGCCGATGGTGATGGCGCTGTCGGCGATGTTGAAGGACGGGTAGTACCAGCCGGCCCAGTGCAGCTGGATGAAGTCGACCACGTAGCCGTGCAGCAGGCGGTCCACGACGTTGCCCACCGCGCCGCCCAGGATCAGGCTGAGCGCCCAGGCGAACTGCGTCTGATGGCCGTGGCGGCGCAGCAGCCAGACGATGAAGATCGTCGCCGCCGCGCCCAGCGCGACGAAGAACCAGCGCTGCCAGCCCGAGGCGCCCGCCAGGAAGCTGAAGGCCGCGCCGGTGTTGTGCACCCGCACCAGGTTGAAGAAGGGCAGCACGTAGTGGCTGTCCCCGTACTGGAAGCTGTGCAGGATCAGCACCTTGGTGAACTGATCGGCCACGATGACCAGCAGGGCGATGGCCAGCCACTGGATCAGGCGGTTGTTCGACGAGGACGGGGTCTTGGTGGCCATGGCGGCGGGCGGGAAGCGGGCGAAACCCGCAACTGTAGCGCCGGGCGGGCCCTCGCCGTGCGGCTAGAGTGCGGGTCGCATGAGACTCCGCCTCAAGATCCTGTTGCTGGCGCTGCTGCCGCTGGTCGCCTCGCTGCTGCTGATCGCGGTGGCGGTGCGCCAGCAGGAGCGGGAGCTGCTTGCGCGCGAGCACGCCGCCGTGCAGCGCGCCTACATGGACGCGCGCCGCGACGAGCTGCGCCATTACGTCGAGCTGGCCGTCAGCACGCTGCAGCCGCTGTACCAGCGCGCGCCGGGCCTGGCCGCGCAGGGCAGCGCCGCCGACGTCGAGCGCGACAAGCGCGAGGCGCTGCGGCTGCTGTCCTCGCTGGACTACGGCGAGGACGGCTACTTCTTCGTCTACGACCTGCAGGGCCGGGTGCTGATGCACTCGCGCCAGCCCAGCCTGATCGGCCGCGACCTGTGGGAACTGCGCGATCCGCTCGGGCGGCCGACGATCCAGCAGCTGATCGCGCAGGCCAAGGCCGGCGGCGGCTATGTCGACTACCTCTGGCGCAAGCCCTCCAGCGGCGAGATGGCGCCCAAGCTCGGCTACGTCGTGGCGATGGAGCGCTGGAACTGGATGCTTGGCACCGGGCTCTACCTGGACGGCATCCGGGCGACGCTGGAGCAGCTCGATCGCGAGGCCCAGGCCAACATCGCCCGCACGATGTGGGGCATCGCGGCGATCGCGGTCTTCGGCGTGGCGCTGATCAGCGCCTGCGCGCTGGCGCTGAACCTGAGCGAGCACCGCCAGGCCGAGGCCAGGCTGCGCGCGCTGGCGCATCAGGTCGTGCGCTCGCAGGAGGACGAGCGCGCGCACCTCTCGCGCGAGCTGCATGACGGGGTCAGCCAGACGCTGGTCTCGACCAAGCTGCTGATCGAATCCGCGCAGCAGAGCGGCGCGACCACGCTGCTGCCGCGCGCGCTGGAGCGGCTGAACGACAGCCTCACCGAGGTGCGGCGGCTGTCGCACCGGCTGCGGCCCGCGCTGCTGGACACGCTGGGCCTGCCGGCCGCGCTGGAGCACCTGGCGCGCGAGTTCGACGAGGGCGGCGCGGTGCCCGTGTCGCTGCGCGTGGCCGGCCAGCCGCGCGAGCTGCCGGAGCTGCTCAACACGGTGCTGTTCCGCGTCGCGCAGGAGGCGCTGACCAACGTCGCCAAGCACGCGGGCGCGGCGCGCGTGGAGATGTCGCTCGAATTCGCGCCCCCGGACCCGAAGGGCGAGCCCGGCGGCGTGCTGCTGCGCGTGCTGGATGACGGCGCCGGCTTCGATCCCGACGACGCCGAGCGGGCCGATCCGCACCTGGGCATCGGCCTGCGCAACATGCGCGAGCGGCTGGCCTCGGTCGACGGCGCGCTGGACCTGCAGTCCAGCCCCGGCCATGGGACGCAGATCGAGGCGATCGTGCCGGCCGCCGCGATCCGGCGGCTGGCGCGCGACAATCCCGCCTCATGAACCCCGAGTCCTCCTCCGGAGCTGATCGCGGCACCGATCACGGCACCGACCGCGCCGCCCCCGTGCGCCTGCTGCTGGTCGACGACCATCCGCTGGTGCGCGAGGGCGTGCGCTCGCGGCTGCAGGGCGAGGCGCGCTACCTCGTCGTCGGCGAGGCCGGCAACGCGGAGGAGGCGATGGTGATGCTGATCGCCACGCAGCCGCAGGTGGTGCTGCTGGATGTCGGGCTGAAGGGACACAACGGCATCCAGCTCGCGCAGACGATGCTGGAGCGCGCGCCCGACCTGCGCGTGCTGATGTACAGCATGTACGACAACCCCGAGTACGTGCAGCGCGCGCTGCAGGCCGGTGCCCGCGGCTACGTGCTCAAGGACGCGCCGGCGGGCGAGATCGTCGCGGCCATCGACGCGGTCGCCGCGGGAGGCACCTTCCTCAGCCCGGGCGTGTCCAAGCGCATGTTCCGCAGCCAGCAGCCGCGTCCCATCCTTTCGCCGCGCGAGAGCGAGATCCTCTCGGCGCTCGGGCGTGGTGAATCGAGCAAGCAGATCGCCAAGGCGCTGGACCTGTCGGTGCGCACCGTCGAGACGCATCGCCAGAACATCAAGCGCAAGCTCGAGCTCGAGGGCCAGGCCGAGCTGATCCGCTACGCGGTGGAGCACGCGCGCGGTTTGCACCGGGACCTGTCGTAAACCCGGCGCGGTCCCGGCGCGGTCCCGGCGCGGTCCGCGCGCGGGGAACCGCGCCCCCGGGCCCCGGCACGCAGCGCAGCTTCGTCTCGCGCGCTCCGGCGCCTTCGACCATGTGGCCTGCTCCCGCTGGTGCTTCCTTCCACTTCCCGATCGTTGTCGAGGACGACGAGGCCCCGGGCGATGCGCCGGGCGCCTCGATGGCGCCGGCCGCGCCCGCCGCCACCGCCACCGCCTTGACGGCCTTGCCGCTTGACCTGCTCGAGCGCTGGCTCGCGGACTTCGAGTGTCACGAGGCCTGGCTCGGCTCCAGGGACCCCATGCGGCACGGGTGCTTTCTGATCCGGCTCATGGCCGAGCTGCGCGCGATGGCGGCCATTCCCGCCGCCTGCGAGGTGCTTGTCACTTGCCAGCGGCTGAACCGTGAACCGCCGTCGAGCGCCGCGCAACGCGTGCTGCCGGCGATCGCGGGACGGGCGCAGGTGCGGCTCTGGATCACGGTGTCCATGCTCTACACGGGGGAATGCGAGGTCGGCTGGGGCCATGTCGCGACGCGGGGCGGGCAGGACTGGCCCGTCATGGCAGCCAGCGCGCGCCTGGAGCCGAGGAAGGTGTTCGACCTGATCTGCGCGGCGGCCCGGAGCGCTCATGGGCTCTGCGGCCAGACGGTGCCGAGCTGCTGCGCCGACGGTGCCGCCCTGCGCGACGCCCTGGCCATGCGTCTGCGCCAGCACCTGCTGCGCAGTCCCGGTCTTGCGCTGTCGATCTGCACGCAGTTCCCGCTGGTCCGGCGGTTCTGCGCGCTGCAGCCTTCGCTGGAACAGCGGGAGGCGAATCGGCGGGCGAGCGCGCAGCAGCTCCATGCGGACTCCGCCCGCCCCGGGGACTATCGCGTTCCTCCCGAGGTCGTGAGGGTGCTGCAAAGCAACCCGCGCTGGTGGACGGGGCTCTCCCGCACGGATCGGCGCATGCGGATCGCCCATGGGCTGGGATTCAGTCCTTCCGCGCTGGCGGCATTGATCACCCACAGCGGCCGCCTGACCCTGCATGGCCGGCAGATGGCCTGTCCGCACCTGGTGGATCCGGCGACCCCGGAACAGCTGCGTGAAGTCAAGGACCAGACGGCGTCGGAAGGGGCATGCGTGCGGGCTCTGTTCGCCCGCCGCATGAGCCTGGCGCAGGCGCTGGCGGGGGGATTGATCCGCATGCGCGGGCTCCGGAGCTCGGCCTGGCGGGACGAGGATCCGCCGCCGCCCGTGCCGGGCGATCAGGGTTAGCCCCTAAGCGCTATCACGCGGCCGGACTAGTCCGCGCGACGGATGTGGGAAACCGCGGCGGCACGGAAACTGCCGGCTGCAAGACATGCACCCGCGACCCCGGGCCGGCGAATGCCGCCGGGGCGCGTCCATAAGGAGACATCGATGACGAACATGAGTCGCCACCTCGCCTGGGCGGGCGTGGCAGTCCTGGGGGCGTTCGCCCTGGCCACCGTGGCGCTGGCGCGCGGTGAGGCGGTGAGCGCGCTGTGGGTCGTCGTCGCGGCGATCTGCGTCTACCTGATCGGCTACCGCTACTACAGCCTGTTCCTGGCCACGAAGGTGCTGGGCCTGGACCCGGCGCGGCAGACGCCCGCCTGGAAGCACAACGACGGGCTGGACTTCGTTCCCACCCACAAGTACGTGCTGTACGGCCACCATTTCGCCGCCATCGCGGGTGCCGGCCCGCTGGTGGGGCCGGTGCTGGCCGCGCAGATGGGCTACCTCCCTGGGCTGCTGTGGATCCTGGCCGGCGTGATCTTCGCCGGCGCGGTGCAGGACTTCATCGTGCTGTTCATCTCCACGCGCCGCGACGGCCGCTCGCTGGGCGACCTGGTCAAGCAGGAGATGGGCACGGTGCCCGGCGTGATCGCGCTGTTCGGCGCCTTCATGATCATGATCATCATCCTGGCGGTGCTGGCGCTGATCGTGGTGAAGGCGCTGGCGGGCTCGCCCTGGGGCACCTTCACCGTGGCGGCGACGATCCCGGTGGCGCTGTTCATGGGCGTGTATCTGCGCTTCATCCGTCCGGGCCGCATCGGCGAGGTGTCCATCATCGGCTTCGTGCTGCTGATGCTGGCGATCATCGGCGGCCAGTGGGTGCATGAGAGCCCGGCCTGGGCGCCGCTGTTCACCTACGACGGCAAGGCGCTGACCTGGATGCTGATCGGCTACGGCTTCGTGGCCGCCTGCATCCCGGTGTGGCTGCTGCTGGCGCCGCGCGACTACCTGTCCACCTTCCTGAAGATCGGCACCATCATCGCGCTGGCCGTGGGCATCGTGATCGTCGCGCCGCCGATGCAGATGCCCTCGTTCACGCAGTTCGCGGCCGGCAACGGTCCGGTGTGGTCGGGCAACCTGTTCCCCTTCCTGTTCATCACCATCGCCTGCGGCGCGGTGTCGGGCTTCCATGCGCTGATCAGCTCGGGCACCACGCCCAAGATGCTGGACAACGAGGTCAACGCGCGCTTCATCGGCTACGGCGGCATGCTGGCCGAATCCTTCGTGGCGGTGATGGCGCTGGTGGCGGCCTCGTGCATCGAGCCGGGCGTGTACTTCGCGATGAACAGCCCGGCCGCGCTGGTGGGCAGCACGCCCGAGACGGTCGCGGCGACGCTGTCGACCTGGGGCTTCGTGGTCACGCCGGAGATGCTGGTGCAGACCGCCAAGGACGTCGGCGAGAACACCATCCTGGCGCGCGCCGGTGGCGCGCCGACGCTGGCGGTGGGCATGGCGCACATCCTGCATCAGGTGGTGGGCGGCAAGGCGATGATGGCGTTCTGGTACCACTTCGCGATCCTGTTCGAGGCGCTGTTCATCCTGACCGCGGTCGATGCGGGCACGCGCGCGGGCCGTTTCATGCTGCAGGACCTGCTGGGCACCTTCGTGCCGGCGCTCAAGCGCACGGAGTCGCTGCCGGCCAACCTGATCGCCACGGGTCTGTGCGTGGCCGCGTGGGGTTACTTCCTGTACCAGGGCGTGGTGGATCCGCTGGGCGGCATCAACACGCTGTGGCCGCTGTTCGGCATTGCCAACCAGATGCTCGCCGCGGTGGCGCTGCTGCTGGGCACGGTGGTGCTGTTCAAGATGAAGAAGGACCGTTACGCGTGGACGACGATCGTGCCGGCGGCGTGGCTGCTGGTGTGCACGATGACGGCGGGCTGGCAGAAGATCTTCAGCGCCGATCCGAAGGTCGGTTTCCTGGCGCACGCGTCGAAGTACGCGGACGCGCTCGCCTCTGGCAAGGTGCTGGCGCCGGCGAAGAGCCTGGACGCGATGGAGCGCGTGATCTTCAATGACCGGCTGGATGCGGCGCTGTGCGGGCTGTTCATGTTCGTCGTGATCAGCGTGCTGGTGTACAGCGTGAAGGCGGTGCTGAAGGCGCGTGCCGAGCGCCGCCCGACGGTGCACGAGACGCCGTTCGAGCGCATGCCCGAGGGCGCGACGGCGGGCGGCCATGCTTAAGCAGGCCGCGCAGGCGACGCAGGCTGCCCTGCAGGCGGGCGCCGAGCTGCTGCAGGCGGGCCGCTACATGGCGCGCGGCGTGCGCCAGCAGCTGATCGGCGCCGACTACGGCGCCTATCTCGCGCACATGGCCCGCACGCATCCGGAGCAGGCGCCCCTGAGCTACGAGGCCTTCTTCCGAGAGCGTCAGGAGGCGCGTTACAGCTCCCGCACGGGCCGCTGCTGCTGACGGCCGCGCCCGGACCATCGACGACGGCCCTGCGGGGCCGTCGCTGTTTCCGCACCGGCCTGGCAGGCTGCCGTACCGGCCTGGCGGGAACGAGGCGACCCGCTCCTCGGATCGGTGGTCAACCCTGACCGGGATGAGCATGCCGGTCATGGCGGCGCGGGCGGGCCTTGCCCAGAATTTTTGGCTCCATCCACTCCCGGAGCCTTCATGCCCGCCCGTATCCTCACCGGCTCGCGCCGTCCACTGCTCGCGCTCTTGCTGCCCTGCGCGCTGGCGGCGACGCAGGCCCGCGCCATCGTCATCAACGAGGGCGCATTCACCGGCCGGGGCGGCGACCTGGCCAACGTCGAGGCCACGTCCGCGCACGTGGACCAGCAGTTGCTCAAGGAAAGCGTGAAACCGCGCTTCCATTCAGCAGGATTGCTCAAGCTCTTCTCCGTGAGCGCCGAACCGGGTTGCGAACAGACGAACGCGACCTGGCTCGGCGAGGACGAGGCGTACTTCTACCTTCTCGCCGGAGCGGTCTGCCTCAGCGGACGGGACGTGAACGCCCAGACCCGTCTCGCGCAGGTCGAGTTCATCGATTGGCGGGAGAAGTCCGTGATCAGCGGCGAAGCCAGGATCTTCTTTCCCGGGTACGGCAAGGCCGATCGCATGGCCGTGGTTCGCATGCCCCGGCCGGCGGACAAGCCGCTGGACATCCTCAAGCCGCTGCTGCCGCCGGTCCGGATCAGCGACACCTACCGCTACTCGGACGGACAGACCAACCAGGCGCATCGCTCGATGGAGGGGGTGGGTTACGGTCTGGGGGGCGTCGGAAGCCAGGCAAACACGGTGCGCGCGCGCCGCTTCGGCCTCGCCGTGAGGCAGGACGACGGAGCCCACAGCATCCATGACAATCCCCACGACTCCCTCCTGCTGTATGACGCCAAGACGGATGCCGACCGATGGGCGCGCGCGGCCAAGGGAGACAACGGCAGCGGCTGGTATGAACGCAGGGCGTCCGAAGTGATGCTGACCGACGTCACCAACGGGTATGGCAAGGACCGCACGGCCACCGAGCGGGTGGCGTCTCATGCGCGCTGGATCGAGGGCATTTTTCCGGGCGTGCGCATCGCGCGGCGGACGCTGCATGTGTTCGATGGCAGCTGGGCAGACGCGTACCCGTTGACCGAACGGCGCCCTCTGGTCACCACCGATTTCAGCCTGGACGGCCTCTCCGGCGAGCGGCGCCACGGCGTGTATTTCAAGGTGCCGTC
Source organism: Roseateles sp. (assembly GCF_039595595.1). Lineage (GTDB taxonomy): Bacteria > Pseudomonadota > Gammaproteobacteria > Burkholderiales > Burkholderiaceae_C > Roseateles. The sequence goes on from NZ_JBCNLG010000022.1 coordinate 12,879, forward strand.
GGAGCCGCAGGCCGGTCCGATGCGGTCTGGCGCGCCTGGGCACACCCGCTTCGAGGTGGCGGTGAAGGATGAGCAGTCGGGCGTGGCGACGCGGCTGAGCTTGCGTGGACAGAAGATGACGCCTTGCGCGGGCCTGCTCGCGATGAACGACCCGACCGGGTGCGAGCAAGGGGAAGACGGCCGGCTGATGCTCAGCTACTGGCCGGAGGACAACCCGGGGTTGGCGCCGGGACGCGTGTTCATCGGCACCTTCGACATCGCGGGCCTGTTCGGCTGTCCCCCGGCCAGCCCGGCAGATCCGACATGCATCAACCTCCTCAATCCCGACGTGTTTCGGGTCGACGTGCGGATCGCCACGCGGGCGCTGGGGCGCGTCACGGCGAAGGCACCGTTCGAATGGGACTACAAGGGCGCCGTGCATCGGCGAGGCATCGTGCCGGCGGGCGAGGAGAAGCGGCCCAACCGCTTCACCTTCAGCGTGCCCGCGCAAGACGGCGTCATGCAAGCCGTCGAGGTGAGCACGACCCCCAAGTCGAAACAGCCGGACCGCCTCATCGCCGTGGTCGTGCACGACGTGCTGCGGCAGAAGGCGGAATGGATCCATGACGGCCCCAACTCCTTCGGCAGACACATGCCCAGGACCACGCGCGTGATCCAGCTTCGCGCGCAGATGGGGCAGGGCTGCGGCGAAGCCAAGCCTTGCGCGCCGCAGGACCGGAAACGCCGCCTGACGGTCGCCTTCGTGAAGGAGGACAACCCCGATCTGCCGCCGGGCATCTACCGCGGCCGGTTCGACATGGACGGCAGCCACATATCGGGCGCCGGGACGGAGCAGAACAGGCTGAGCGTGGATGTGGATCTGGACACGCTCTGAGCGGGGGCAGCGCCGCTTTTCCTCGTCGACGTCCCCGTCCGGCCTGAGGTGCGCCATGCGCTGGCGGTAACCAAGCGGCTCCTTCACCGCCTTGAGGAGTTGCGATGCGGCGACTGCCTGTGGGACCGGCCCTGTTGATGGGCGCGGTCCTTTCCTTGTTCCTGACCACCCCGCGAGCGGCGGACCCGTCGATCGAGCCGGCCGGCACCGAACGCGCGAAGCGTCAAAAGCGCGTTGCCGTCGACCGGCCGTTCCTCGAGCAGCAGCTCAAGGACGGATCGTTCGAGGCGTTGCTGGGACCTCTTGCGCAGGAGCGCATGCCGCAGGCCACCGGGCCCAGCCTCGATGAGCAGCTGCATCGGGTGAGCCTTGCGACGCCCTTCCTGGCAGTCGGCCGTCTGGACGTCCAAGGAAAGGGTTGGTGCACGGCCACATGGCTTGGTGAGAACGCGGGTCACACCTACGTGCTGACTGCAGCCCATTGTCTGAGCGCGCAGACCGCTCCCGCGATGCGCGACCACGCGACTTTCGTCGGATGGAACGGCAGCGTGCTCGCCAAAGGATGGGGCTGGGCGTTCATCCCCCCTGAGGCCGTGGGCGACGGCCGCCGTGCAGACATCGCGCTGCTGCGGCTGCCGACGCTTGCAATTCCCAAGGATCGCGAGGGAGAGCGTCTGATGCAGCCGCTGCTGTACGACGGGCAGGATGAGTCCGGCTGGCCGCTGCACTTAGTCGGCTACGGCTCGTCGGAGACTTGGGAACTGCAGGGCGAAGGGCAGCGCCGATGGGGGCTCGCCGCCCCGCCCATCGACAGTGACGGTGGGCGCAGGCTGAGGACCGGCTTCCTGGCGGACTCTCCGAGGAAATCGGATCCGGAGCCGCTGATGGATTGGGCTCGCGTGGCGAGCGGCGACAGCGGATCCGGCGGGTGGCAGGCGCCCCGCGGCTACTGGAGCATGGCGGCCGTCTTCTCGACCGCAACGCCGGGAGCGCGGGACTGGGGCCCAATGTCCTCCACGTCGTACGGAACCAGGATGTCCCGTTTCCTGCCCTGGGCGAAGGACCTCTATCCCGGTCTTGCCACCTTCAGCGATCGCTTGACGGTGACCGCGACGACGCCTTTCGTGTCGCGCAATCACGCGCTGGATGTCGGCAAGGGAACGGTCTACTACACGATTCCATCGCAGGACGGCGCGAGCGGTCCGACTGAACGGCTCTGGTCCGCATCGCAGACGCACAGCACCCTGCGCGTGCTCCTCACCGACGAATTGACCGGACATCGCGACGAGGTCAGGTTGCGTGGATGGCGCGACGCGGGCTGTGGCTTGAAAGTGCGGATGGAGGATGGCGTTGGCTGCGTGACCGACAAACGGCAAGGAACCCTCATCCTGTCGTTTCATCCCGAAGACAACCCGGGCCTGAAGCGCGGCCGCTATGTCGGCCAGTTCGAAGTCGAGGCCAAGGGCTGGCACGTTCCCGAGTACAGCGAGCGCTTCACGGTGCGGGTGAAGCTGAACCACCACCTCGAAGGCTCGGTGTCCAGCTCCGAGCCGTTCATTTCATCGCTGCCGACGATGCTCCATCCGCACTTCGTCGGGCCGTCCCAGGAACGGGCCGTCGGGTCTTCGGCGCCCACCCAACAGGGAGACGGCGAGTTCAGCGTGATCGACCTGACCGTCCGGGATGCCGTCCTTCAGCAGGATCGACGGATCAAGTTGCGTGGGCAACGCGTGTTGGCATGCGGGAGGTTCGGTATTCCAGCCGTTCGACGGATGGAGGACTCGGGGCCGTGCGGTTCGGCGGAGCCAGCGGCGAGTTTGCTCAAGGTCAGCTTCGATCCTGCGGACAACCCCGGTCTGCGGCCTGGCCTCTATCGCGGAAAGTTGTGGATCCAGGCCATCCAGGGGACGTCAGAGCCGGAACTCCTGCAGGTCGACGTGAACATCGAAACGCTCTTCGCCGGGGAGAACCTCCTCAGTCACCTTCGCCGCTTCGTCGGTTTCGATCCGACAAGAGGGACGCAGCCCGCGCACAGGTAAGGCAAGAATTGAGGCATGCCTCGCTTCGCCGCCAACCTGAGCTTCCTCTACCCCGATCTGCCGTTCCTCGATCGTTTCGCCGCTGCTGCGCGCGACGGATTCGAGGGGGTGGAGTGCATGTTCCCCGAGGGTATGCCGGTGGCCGAGTTCCGCGCGCGTGCGCGGGGTGAGGGTTTGCGCGTGGCGCTGATCAACGCCCCGGCGGGGGACTGGGCCGCGGGTGAGCGGGGGCTGGCCTCGCTCGCGGGCCGGGAGGCTGATTTCCGCGATTCGATCGAGCGGGCGCTCGCGTATGCGGCGGAGGTGGCATCGCCGCGGGTGCATGTGCTCGCGGGTCTGCTGCCGGCCGGTGCCGATCGCGAAGCGGCGATCGAACGCTACGAGGCGCGGCTGCGCTGGGCGGCGGAGCAGGCGCAGTGCGCGGGCATCGCGTTGATGATCGAGCCCATCAATCCCTTCGACATGCCGGGCTACCTCCTGCAGCGCCAGGACGAGGCGCACCAGATCGTCGAGCGCATCGGCGCCGCGAACCTGATGGTCCAGATGGACCTGTACCACTGCGGCCGTGTGGAGGGGGACGTCGTCGCGCAGGTGAGGCGTCACCTGCCCACCGGCCGCGTCGGACATCTGCAGATTGCCGGTGTGCCGGACCGGCACGAGCCGGATGTCGGCACGTTCGACTGGCGGGTGGCGCTCGCCGCCATTGACGAGATCACCGCGTCCACCGGCTGGGATGGCTGGGTCGGTTGCGAATACCGGCCGCGCCTGGGGCTTGCGCCCGGAGGCACGAGTGCCGGACTGGGATGGATGCGGGTCGATGAATGCCGCGCAGCGCGGCGGCCGGAGCCATCCGCTTGACGTACGCCGGCATTGCCGGCTGACTTGCATCCGTCATCGGTGGCCAGCGCGTCAGTCAGCGGCTGGTCACCGCGCGCAAATCCGGTCAATGGCAACCCTTCGCCTGTGCTCGCAACATCCCGATCCCTTCCTGATCTGGAGTTGTCTTGCCGTCGAAGAAGCCCCATGCCACCCGCTCGCGAGCGAGCGTGATGGTCCTGTCCCTCGGTGTCCTGCTCGTGCCGCTCGCCGCCCGGGCGGTGGCCATCAGCGAATCGAAGTTCATCGAGCTTGGCGGCAATCTGGCCGCGCTGGATGCGACCTTTCCCCGGGTCGCCGACCTCCTGCATCAACGCAGTCTGGCCGATCAGTTCCTGCCGGTGGGCCGCCTCTCGGGATGCACGGCGACCTGGCTGGGCGAGGACGGGCCGCACACCTACCTGCTGACAGCGGCGCACTGCCTCTCCTCGTCCAGTGGCCGAGCGGTCGTCAACCGCCGCTCCTTCCAGGACTGGCGCGGGCAGGTCGTCGCCGAGGGCGATGGGCTGGCTTTCGTGCCGCCAGAGCCGCAGGACGACCCCGGCGTCTGGCGCTGCGTCGACGATGTCGCCGTGCTGAGATTGCCGCGCGTGAGCACGCCGGTCGATCAGCGCGGCAAACCGCTGGAGCGGCCCACCCTCGGCGAACAGGCTCTTTCAGCGGGGGAAACCGTCCACTTCGTCGGATACGGCCATACGGGCGTGGGAAGGGCTCACAGGGCACTGCCCATGCCGCAGAAGCGGATCACCGGTGAAGCCGCGGTCATGAGATTCCTCTTTGCGGAACGGGCGCTTGTCGCCACGCAGTTCGAACCCGTGGCTGCCAGCCCGTCATGGGCATTGCTGAAGCCCGGCGACAGCGGATCCGCGTGGTGGCGATCATGGCGGGGCTATTGGGAGGTGTCGGCCATTTCTTCCGCCGCCTACGACCCCGCCAAGGTGCGGAGCCCCGAGGCGTTCGGCTCCCACCTGCCTCGCCATGCGGCCTGGATCCACCGCGTCTTCCCCGGCGCGGTGCTGCATTCGGAGCGCATGGCGGTCACCGCGTCCAGCCCCTTCGTGTCCAGGAACCATGCGCGCGACCCGTCCGGATCCAGCGTCCATTTCGTCGTTCCCGCGCAGCCGGGCGTGACCGGGCCCGCCGTGAGCCAGTGGTCCGGCACGGCGGGAGACAGCAGGATCGTCGTGCAGGCGAGGGAGGCCCGTACGGGCGCGTTGGCCGGGATCCGGCTTCGCGCCCACCGCGACAGCGATTGCCGGCAGTCCGCCATGGAGGACGCGGCCCCCTGTGCCGACGCGCGCAGCAATCGGCTGACGGTGGCGTTCCTGCCGGCCGACAACCCGCTCCTGAAGCCGGGGATCTACACCGGCCGCTTCGATGTCGAGGTCCTGGCCGGCATGGACCGATCGCGGCAGGAACGGCTGACGCTGCATCTGGACATCCGTCATCTGCTCAGAGGACGCGTGACCGCCGGGACGGCGTATCGCTCGCCCAATGTCGCGGAGCGGGCGTCGCAGGGCACCGTCTACTACACGGTGCCCGCGCAGGACGGAGCGCAAGGGCCGCGCACCGGTGTCTGGAGCGGCAGTCCGGGCCCCAGCCGGATCGAGGTGGCGGTGCATGACGCCGTGACCGGGATCGAGCGCCAGATCCAACTGCGCGCCGAGCGCGATCCGCGGTGCGGCGGCCGGTCGACGCGCATGGAGGATGGCATCACCTGTCAGCGGGCCGTGGCGGGACCGGTCACGGTGAGCTTTCACGCACAGGACAACCCCGGCCTGCCCGCCGGCCTGCATCGCGGCCGGCTGCTGCTCCAGGCGCGGGCCTGGATGGACCCCGCCTTCGAGCAGTTGATCGAACTCGACGTCGAGCTGGACACGCTCGAGGGGGGCGGGCGGTGAGTCACCGCCAGTGAGCAATCAAGCGATCAGGCGATCGAGCGCTGCTCGCCTTCGCCGTGGAGGTTGCTGTCGCAGCGGCCGCAGATCGTCGGATGCGCCGGGTTGATGCCGACGTCCGCGCGGTAGTGCCAGCAGCGCTCGCACTTCTGGTGCTCCGATGGCGTCACCGTGATGCTGAGCTCCGGCGCCAGCGCGACGCTGGCGGCCGAGGTGATCAGCACGAACTTCAGGTCGTCGCCCAAACTGCCCAGCAGCGCCAGGTCCTCGGCGTTCAGGCCCAGCGCCACCTCGGCCTGCAGCGACGCGCCGATGCGGCCTTCCGAGCGCACCGCCTCGATCGCCTTGTTCACCGCATCGCGGATCTCGTGGATGCGGTTCCACTTCGCGATCAGGCCGTCGTCATGCGCGACGCCGAAGGACCAGTAGGTCTCGGTGAAGATGGTCTCGCCCGGCTGCTTGCCGGCGAAGACCTTCCACGCCTCCTCGGCGGTGAAGCTCAGGAACGGCGCCATCCAGCGCAGCATCGCGTGCGTGATGTGCCACAGCGCCGTCTGCGCCGAGCGGCGCGCCAGCGACTTCGGCGCGGTCGTGTACAGCCGGTCCTTCAGCACGTCGAGATAGAACGCGCCCAGGTCCTCCGAGCAGTACACCTGCAGCTTGGCCACCACCGGGTGGAACTCGTAGCGCTGGTAGTGCGCCAGGATCTCCTGCTGGAACTGCGCGGCGCGCGCCAGCGCGTAGCGGTCGGCCTCCAGCAACTGGTCCAGCGGCACCGCGTCCGCGGCCGCGTCGAAGTCCGAGGTGTTGGCCAGCAGGAAGCGCAGCGTGTTGCGGATGCGGCGGTAGCCGTCCACGACGCGGTCCAGGATCTTCTTGTCGCCGGCGATGTCGCCCGAGTAGTCCGACGCCGCCACCCACAGCCGGATGATCTCGGCGCCCAGCGACTTGCTGGTCTCCTGCGGGTCGACGCCGTTGCCCAGCGACTTGCTCATCTTGCGGCCCTGGCTGTCCACGGTGAAGCCGTGGGTGAGCAGGCCGCGATAGGGCGCGCGGCCGTTGATCGCGCACGAGATCAGCAGCGACGAGTGGAACCAGCCGCGATGCTGGTCATGGCCTTCGAGATAGAGGTCGGCCTCCGGGCCGGTCTCGTGCGCCGCGCCGGCGTGCGAGCCCTTGAGCACGTGCTGGAAGGTGGAGCCCGAGTCGAACCACACGTCCAGGATGTCCTGGCCCTTCGAGTACTGCTCGGCCTCGGCGCCCAGCCACTCGGCCGGGTCGAGCTTGGACCAGGCCTCGATGCCACCGGCCTCGACCAGCTGCGCGGCGCGCTCGATGAACTCCAGCGTCTTCGGATGCGGCTGGCCGCTGTCCTTGTGCAGGAAGATCGGCAGCGGCACGCCCCAGCTGCGCTGGCGCGAGATGCACCAGTCGGGACGGCCCGCGATCATGTCGTGCAGGCGTGTCCGGCCGTTCTCCGGATAGAAGCTGGTCTGCTCGATCGCGTCCAGCGCCAGCTGGCGCAGCGTCTTGTCGGCCTTGTCGACGGTGAACACGCCGTCGCCTTCATCCATGCGGACGAACCACTGCGCCGCGGCGCGGTAGATCACCGGGCTCTTGTGGCGCCAGCAGTGCGGGTAGCTGTGCTTGATCTTGCTCTGCGCCATCAGGCGGCCGGCGTCCTGCAGCGCCGCGGCGATCACCGGATTGGCCTTCCAGATGTGCTGGCCGCCGAACAGCGGCAGTTCGGCCTCGTAGACGCCGTTGCCCTGCACCGGGTTCTTGATGTCCTTGAACGTCATCCCGTGCGCCATGCACGAGTTGAAGTCGTCCACGCCGTAGGCCGGCGCCGAGTGGACCACGCCGGTGCCGTCGTCGGCGGTGGCGTAGTCGGCCAGGTAGACCGGGCTCTCGCGGTCAAAGCCCGGATGAACGTGCGCCAGCGGATGCTTGAACTTCAGCAGCTCGAGCGACTTGCCCGGCGTGACGGCGACCTGCCGGCCCTCGATGCCCCAGCGCGCCAGGCACTTCTCGACCAGCGCCTCGGCCACGACGAAGTAGCCGCGCTCGGTGTCGACCAGCGCGTACGGGAGCTCCGGGTTCAGGTTCAGCGCCTGGTTGGCGGGGATGGTCCAGGGCGTGGTCGTCCAGATGACGGTGAACGCCTCCTTGTCCAGCTTCGGCAGGCCGAAGGCTGCCGCCAGCTTGTCCGGCTCGGCGCTCAGGAAGGCCACGTCCACGGCCGGGGAGTCCTTGTCGGCGTACTCGATCTCGAACTCGGCCAGCGAGGAGCCGCAGTCGAAGCACCAGTACACCGGCTTGAGGCCGCGGTACACGAAGCCGCGCTCGAACAGGCGCTTGAGCACGCGGATCTCGCCGGCCTCGTTCTTGAAGTCCATCGTGCGGTAGGGGTGGTCCCAGTCGCCCAGCACGCCCAGGCGCTTGAAGTCGGCGCGCTGCTGGTCGATCTGTTCGCCGGCGTACTTGCGGCTCTTGGCCTGGACCTCGTCGCGCGGCAGGCCGCGGCCGAAGGTCTTCTCGATCTGGTTCTCGATCGGCAGGCCATGGCAGTCCCAGCCCGGGATGTAGGCGGCGTCGAAGCCCTCGAGCTGGCGCGCCTTGACGATCATGTCCTTCAGGATCTTGTTGACCGCGTGGCCCATGTGGATCTGGCCGTTGGCGTAGGGCGGGCCATCGTGCAGCACGAACTTGGGCTTGCCCTGGCGCGAGACGCGCAGCCGCTGGTAGATGCCCTGGTCCTCCCATTCCTTGACCCAGCCCGGCTCGCGCTTGGGCAGGTCGCCGCGCATTGGGAACGCGGTATCGGGCAGGTTGAGCGTCGAGCGGTAGTCGGGCTTGGACGTGTCGGTCATGGCGGGGGCAATCGAAGAGGGCGGACCCCGGCGTGCGCGGGGCGGCGAGGCATGAAGAGAAGGGCGCGGAGGCGGCCAGGAGCACGGGGCTGCGCGCCGGCTGAGCGCAGGGGAGGGCGGTCAGCCCTTCAAATTCGGTCGCGGGTGGTCTGGCGGCGGACGGCGGCGTGGGTGGACGCCTGTTGCGCGAAGTACTCGCGCGCCTGACGGACGTCTTCGCGGATCGCGGCCGTCAACGAATCAAGCCCGTCGAAACGGGCTTCATCGCGCAGTTTTTGGAGGAGTTCCACCCGGACGAGTTTACCGTAGGCCTCGCCGGGCCCCAGCCGCGCGGCCAGCGCGGCCGGCCAGTCCAGCGCGTGGACTTCCAGCAGCACCCGGCCGGCGTCCTCGACGGTCGGCCGCACGCCCAGCGAGGCCACGCCGTCCAGCGCCGCGCCGGTGTCGCCGTCCAGGCCATGGACGCGCACCGCGAAGATGCCGTGCGCGGCGGGCTTGTCGTGATCGAAGCGCAGGTTCAGCGTGCGGAAGCCGTCGCCGGCGCCGGGCGCCGTTTCCGCCAGCTGGCGGCCCAGCTTCTGGCCATGGATCACGTGGCCCGAGATCGCGTACGGCCGCCCCAGCAGCCGCGCCGCGCCGTCCATGTCGCCGGCGGCCAGCGCCTCGCGCACGGCCGAGCTCGACACCCGCAGCCCGTGGACCTCGTAGCTCATCATCCGGGCGACGTCGAAGCCCAGCCGCTGACCGGCCGCGTCCAGCGTCGCGTAGTCGCCCTGGCGTTTGGCGCCGAAGCGGAAGTCGTCGCCGACCAGCACGTATTTCGCGCCCAGGCCGTCCACCAGCACCTGCTGGATGAAGTCCTGCGCGGGGAGCGAGGCCAGCGCCTCGTCGAAGCGCAGCACCACGACCTGGTCGATGCCGCAGCGCTCGAGCTCCTGGAGCTTGTCGCGCAGCGTCGCGATGCGGGCCGGCGCGAGTTCGGGCTTGCCGAGCTTCCTGGCGAAGAAGTCGCGCGGATGCGGCTCGAAGGTCAGCACGCAGGCCGGCAGGCCGCGGTGGCGGGCCTCCGACAGCAGCAGCGCCAGCATCGCCTGATGGCCGCGATGGACGCCGTCGAAATTGCCGATCGTCAGCGCGCACTGCGCTGCGATGCCGGGATGGTGGAAGCCGCGGAAGACCTGCATAGGGGGCGGATTATCGGCGGGATGGCGGGCAGGTGCCGCGTGACGACGGCCAACAGCTCGTCCATCTCGAAGGGCTTGGGCAGGTAGTCGTCCATGCCCGCGGCCAGGCAGCGGGCACGGTCGTCGTCGACGGCGCTGGCGGTCAGCGCCACCACCGGCGTGCGCGGCAGCAGCCGGCGGGCCTCCTCCTGGCGCCAGGCGGCCGTGGCCGCGAGGCCGTCGAGCTCCGGCATCTGGCAGTCCATCAGGACCAGGTCGACGCGCTGCGCGCCCAGCCGCTCGAGCGCCTCGCGGCCGTTGCCCGCCGGCACCACCTCCAGCCCGCAGCGCTCCAGCATCGTGGTGGCGACCAGCAGGTTGACCGGGCTGTCGTCGACCTGCAGCACGCGGCCTTCGAGCACCGGCAACGGGGACGCGGCCGCTGCGGCGGTCGCTGCCGATGCGGCCGCCGGGGTGCGCGGCGACGCCTCCTCGCCGCCGCAGGCCTGCAGCGGCAGCGTGAACTCGAACACCGAGCCCTGGCCCGGCGCAGAGGCGCAGCGCAGGTCGCCGCCCATCGCGCGGGCGAGCTCGCGCGAGATCGTCAGCCCCAGCCCGGCGCCATCGCGGCGCGCCTTGTCGGCGGCCTGCTCGAAGGGCGCGAAGATGCGCTCCAGCTGATCGGCCGGAATGCCGTCGCCGGTGTCCTTGACGGCGAAGCGCAGCAGGGTGCCGGCGCGCATGTCCAGCACCGACGAGACCTCGACGCTGACGCTGCCCTGGTCGGTGAACTTGATGGCATTGCCCACGAGGTTGTGCAGCACCTGCTGGATCCGCGACGCATCGCCCATCGCCCGCGCGGGCAGCTGCGGCGCGATGGCCAGCTCGAAGCGCAGGCCCTTGGCGCGCGCGGTCTCGCCCAGCAGCCGGGCGACGTCGCTGGCGACCTCGCGGATGTCGAAGGGCTGGGCCTGGACGACGAGCTTGCCCGATTCGATGCGCGCCAGGTCCAGGATGTCGTTGACCAGCGTCAGCAGGTGCTTGCCCGAGCGCCGCACGATGTCCACCTGCTCGCGCTGCTGCGGCGTGAGATCGCCGCGCTCCAGCAACTGCGCCATGCCGATGATGCCGTTCAGCGGCGTGCGGATCTCATGGCTCATCACCGCGACGAAGCGGCTCTTGCTGCTGCTGGTCTCCTCGGCCGCGTCCAGCGCCAGACGCCGCTGCTCGGCCAGCCGCGCCTGCTCGAAGCGCAGCCGCAGCAGCTCCAGCGTGCGGGCCTCGATGCGGCGGGACTCGAGCACCGTCAGCAGCCAGAACATCGCCAGCCCGCCGACGCTGAGCCAGCCGGTCGTGCCGCCCTGCATCGCGAGCCGGATCGCCAGCGGCGCGACCACCAGCGACGCGAACAGCGCCTGCCCGCGCGCCCAGTGGCCCAGGGACACCATGGTGAAGGCGACCAGGCCGACCAGCGTGGTCATGATGGCGCCGTCGATCTCGGGCAGGTTGGGCGTGGCGAAGAGCGCGCCGATCACCCCCCACGCCAGGCCGTCCAGGCCCAGGCCGATCAGGTAGCGGCGTTCCCAGTCGGGCGAGGCGCGCTCGCGCAGCGGCAGGCGCAGGAAGCGGCGCGCCTGCAGCGTGCGCCACAGCGAGAGGCCCCAGCGCACGGCCAGCCAGCCCAGCAGGTCGACCTCGGGCAGGTGTTGCCACAGCAAGGCGACCGGCAGCAGGCTGAACAGCGCGCCGATACAGGCCGGCATGGCCACGCGGGCCTGCAGGCTGGTCAGGCGTTCGGCCCGGACCTGGACCGCCACCTGCAGGGCGTCGGCGTCCCCGTGTTGTTCGTTGTCTGAAGTTCCCATACGACCCGGCCGTCGAGGATCTCGGCCGCGCCCTCCCACGGTCTTGTGGCGCACGCCTCTCGAACGGCGCCTTGTGGGCGCGTTTCTACCCAAGGTTGGTGACGGCTGATCTCGGGGACTTCCCGGGTTCGCGTCCTCCGTCGCACGACGCGCGGCCGCAGGTCCGCGTTTGACATCGATCAATTGCCGCTGGTGAGGACCTTGTCTGCAGTACCGCTCGACATCACGAAGGCCACCTCAACGTTTCTGGAGAAGGGCATGAAGTTTTCCCTTTTGTCGATTTTCAACCGGTCTCCAGATGCCGGCGGCGCCCGCAGTGACGAAGGCCAGAAGATGTTGGCGAGTCTGGACGCCAGCACCCGCGCGTTTCAGAGCGAAGAGGCCCGGATCCGCAAGACACCCGGGGCGCTTGCGGTGAACACCGGTACGAAGCTGACCGTGCCAAGCCGGGATGGCTCAAGACGCGTCGATCTGGATGCGAGCCAGGTGAGCACGACGGCGGTGCTGGCGGCGGCGCCCGCCAATCGCGACGAGTCGGCCCGGTTCGCTCAGGCCTGCCTCGACCGCGGCGTGAATCAGGTGATCGATCTGACCTGGGAGAACGACGCCGTCGGTGATGTGGCCGCCAAGCCCGTGCCTTGGGAGCACTCGCGCGACGCGCTCGCACTCCGCCCGGTTGCCGGCGTCCCGTCGATGGTTCCGGCGTTGGGCAGGTTCGCGAGCGAGTACTTGGTGGAACTCAGTGCGCGTCGCGGGGAATCGTCAGTCCACGCGCACCTGACGTGGACGCGCGCGCCGCTCGACGCGCAGTCGCCGCTGGACGCCAGCCACTTGTTGGAGCTGTGTCGCCAGATCCAAGCGCACGGAGGGCTGGGCGGCGACACCAGCGTCGTGTTCATGGATGACCACGGCGGCGACCTGGCCGCGGCTTGCGCAGCGGCGAACGCGGTGTTTCGTCGATGTCTCCGGGAGCCGCTGTCCTTCCAGGAGGCGTCCGACGCGGTCTTCGATGCTTGCAAGATGCTGAGGGGCCGGCGAAGCAGGACGCTCTTCGCGCAGCGGCCCGACCTGCTGGTCAGCCTGCAACAGTTCGCGCAACTGCTGGTCCATGAAGGGCCGTCGCATCCGACGAGGTGTCATCAATGGACCCAGGAGGAGAAGGCACTCTTCAGCGAACCGCCGGACGAGAACGTGCCGCAAGTCATCCACAAGCGGCCTCCCAGCGCTCGAAAGAGCCTCCTGAGGTCTCCCGCGGTTCCGCTTGCGTCGATACAGCCCGAGCGCATGGCGGGACTGCGCGAGGCTTGCCAAGTGGAGCAGCGCGTGGAGGTGAGAACCTTCGAGCTCGCCGACATACCCGCTGAACTGCCTCGCCTCGGGGACCAGGAGGACCTGGACACAGAAGAGCGATGGGGCGGGAAGATGATCGAGATGTCCAAGCTGCTCAAGCAAGCGCCCAAGGGATCGAAACTGGCCCGGAATCTCATGGCCAGCCTGGCCGGCCGCCGCAAGGCACTCGAGGATCAGGACGACATGGCTGCTGGATTCGAGCCGGATTCGCCGGGCGGCTCCGACATCGCCAGCTCCCGCTGAGCCTCATCCAGCCACATCCAGCCGCCTTCCCTGAGATCGGCCGGCAGCGCCAGCGCGCCGATCTGCTGGCGGTGCAGCGCCAGCACGCGATTGCCGACCGCCGCCACCATGCGCTTGGCCTGGTGGTAGCGGCCCTCGGTGAGGGCCATCTCCAGGCGGCCGTCCGGCAGCCGCCGCGCCGACACGGCGCTCACCGGCTCCGCGGCGAGCTTGGGGTTGCGCTCCTCGAGCAGCACGCCCTCGACGAGCTTGCGCAGTTGCGCGTCATCCAGCTCCGCCTTGCACACCGCTTGGTAGAGCTTGGGCACGTGGTACTTCGGACTGGTCAGCTTGTGCTGCAGGGGGCCGTCGTCGGTCAGCAGCAGCAGGCCAGTGGTGTCCTCGTCCAGACGGCCGACCGGCTGGATGTCGCGATTGCGCAGCGGCTCGGGCAGCAGCGAGAACACGCTCGGATGGTGGCTCGGCTTGCGTGAGCACTCGTAGCCCGCGGGCTTGTGCAGGAGGATCAGCGCCTTCTCGTGATAGGGCCACGACTGGCCCTCGACTTCGAAGACGAGGCCGGCCGTCTCGAAGGCCTGATGCGGGTCTTCGACGACCTCGCCGGCGACCGACACCAGGCCGTGATCGATCAGCGCGGCGCAGTGCCGCCGCGTGCCGAAGCCCTGGCTGAACAGGATCTGCGCGATCGCGACGGGCTTGGCGGACTTGGGGGAACTCGAATTCATGGGGCGGGATTGTCGCTGCGAAGCCCGACCGGTTGGCGACCACTGATTCCGTCAATTCGAACGTTGGAGGTGCATTTGCGGACAGGAGTTGCGTTCACCAATGGCGCGGCATTTCCGCCAGCCGCACGACAACCTCCATGAAGATTTCTTTCAGCTCCCTGTTTCATCGCAAGAAGGACCTCGCCGGTCCGTCCGATGGCTCGACCAAGCCGCAGCTCCAGGCGCCCGATGGCATGTCTTGCGCCGAGACGCGGGCGTGGAAGGCGCGGGCCGGCGAAGCCGCGCACCTGCTCCAGCAACTGGATGCGCGCACCAAGGACTGCAACGGCGTGAACTCAGAGCACCTGCACCTGAAATCCTTGATCCCGCCCGGCAAGGCATTCGGCTTTGCTCAGCGCCCGATTCGCGCCCATCTGATGCCGGGAACCGGCAACCTGCTGATGGACGCGCCCATCCGCAAGGAGGCTCACAGCTGGGCGGCCAGCTGCATCGACCACCGCATTGCCCGCGTCATCGATCTGAGGCCGCCCGGTGCCGACGGCGAACCTTCGTGCATGGACAGCGGCAAGGTCTACCAGAGTGCCCCCGGCGGCCTTGCCGCGCGGTTCCGTGGCATCAATCTGCATGGCCCCCGCTCGAAGAAGCCGGTCGCACAGGCGATCAAGTCGGTGGGCGGCCAGGTGACCAACACCTGGATGGAGGTCACGCTGACGCATCTGGGCCGGCCGTACCGCCCGGAAGGCGCGTCCGAGGGTGGCTGCCAGCGATTGGATTGGTGCCGGGTTCCGGTCAAGCGCGGGAACACGATGTCCTCTGCTCAGCTGTTCGCACTGTGCGAGCACGTGGGGAGCCGGCGGCTCGCGCCCGGTGAACGCCAGGCGATTCAGTGCCCGGCGCACGACCGGCACGCCGGCGCGCTGGTCGAGGCGGCCCTGCTGCTTCGCCAATGGCATCGATCCGGTATCGACGTGACGGGCGATCGCAGCCGCGCGGTGCTCGACGCGTGCAGCCAGGTCCGCGAGCACGGTGGTCCCGAGCTGTTCCGGCAAGCGGATCTCACGTCGTTGCTCGAGTACTGCGACCGATTGCAAGTGGTGCCGCGCGACGCGGCTTCCCTCAACCGTTGATCCGGCCTCCATGCCGCGGGTCGACGGCATCCCCCACCGCCCGCGCCACCACCTCCGCCGCCACCGCGCCCAGCAGCGTCATGTTCTGCGCGATCGCGACGGGCTTGGCGGAGCTCGAATTCATGGGCGGGATTGTCGCTGGCGAACGAATTCCACCAGTAACGCCACGAACGCGTCACTGTTCGTTCTTGGAAGCACGTCATGAGATTTCCCTTCATTTCCCACGCCCCCGTGCCCTCCGGCTTGTCCAGCACTTCCGTCGCCACGCATGAACCCGCGCTTCCTCTGCAGTCAAACGTCGAACCTGCCGACGCGCACGAGTGGAATCGCAGCTTGCCCGATGCCAAGCGACTCTCTTCCGAGTTGGCTGCGTTCCATCATCCCGATCACCTGGCGAAGCAGGCGTGCGTCAACAACTCCTTCGCGCCAACCACCCCGGTCAACCACCGGACCCTGCTGAAGCAGGGCGGTAAGGAGGACGACCCGGCTGCCAGGCAACTGCACGCCAATTGGACGGACGAGGGCAACCTCGTCATGGCTGTCCCGGTTTATGACGAGGCGATGGCATGGACGCAAGCCTGTTTCGAGCACGACATCGCGGCCGTCGTGACACTTGGCACCGTCGAGGAGCATAAGCAGCTGTTTCCCTGCATGGAGAACAACTGTCCGATCACCGTGGGGCAGCGCGAGGTCGAGTTCGTGGAAACCGACGCTGTCGGCCTCGACGGACCGTCCGAAGGCGCTCGTCTGATCTCAGCCTGCCCCGAGGCTGCCGTGAGTGTCATATCGATTCATACGGGCAGGGCGGATGCCAAGAAGAAGGACGCCCGCCACGATGTCACGAACTATGCGATTCCCATCCCGCTTGACCATTCGATCAGCCCGCGCACCTTGCTCGAGACCTGTCGTGCCTTGCACAAGGAGACACCGGCACGGCCGATCGCCTTCCAGTCTCCTGGAGGCGACGATCGCAGCGCTGTCTTCGCCGTGGCGCACACGTTGTTCCAGAAATTCGCGAAGGGAACGTTGAAGGCCGGAAATCTGGAGGACCTCATCGTTCAGCAGTGCGTCAATCTGCGCGCGGCGCGCAGCGCCACGCTCTTCGATCGGCCGGAGCATCTGGCGTCGCTGCTGACCATGGGCAGGATGATGCTGGCCGAAGGCCGCGCCGGACGCCTGGGGACTCCGGTGTCGATGCGTACGCCGGAGGTGGTCACGGATAAGCCGCCGGGCGCCGTGCCGCTCCGCTCTGCGATGAAGGGCGGCCGCGCTTGCGCGGGTGAGGACCGGGCGATATCCGGCAAGTTACGCTTTGAGGACGGGACGCGGGACAACGAGGGCGCGTCAGGCGGCCACTCGAAGCGGCGGCGCGACGTGCGCGACATCTTCCGCCAACCCGAAGCGTCCGCGCCGGACGACGAGGTGCAACTGCGCCAGTCCCCCGGTCGCCGAATCCGTCCTTCCGTTGATTGAGCGATATCAAGGCGAGCACTCGATGGGAGGACCTTGCCATGCGGCGACGGCACAGAGGCGGCGCTTTCATCCGACATCCCGGCCCTTTGGGCCCGAATCCGAGGAGCCGCCATGGCACCGCTACTGAATCATCTCTCCCGTGCCCTGCATGTCCTGACCGGCCAGGACAAGCCCGACAGCGGCGCGGACATGGCCGCAGCCGCAGCCATGAAGGCGCGGCTCGACCATCTGTCCGCCAGCGTGGGGACAAAGCCCTCCGTGGCGATCCCGGGGCTGTTTCCCAGTGTCAGCACCACAGGCACTGTGGTGATCCCCTCTCTGACGCTGCAGGAGAGCGTCGCCTTTGCCCAGGCCTGTCTGGGCAGGGACGTCCGGCGCATCGTGGATCTGCGCTCGGCCAAGGAGAAGGCGCATGCGGCGGCCGGGCCGCTCGATGGCTCGACCAAACGAGTGGTCCAGGGGCGCCTGATGGCCAGCTTTGAACGTCAAGGCAACAAGTCGGCGCTGGATGCCAAGCACGGGCGGACTCCCGCCACTGACGCGCATGTGAGCCGGGTCGAAGTCCGCCTGGCTCGCGACGGGACGGCATTGGGACCCGACGGCCAGTCATCGCCAGGCCACGCGCAGGTCCTGCAATTGATCCGGATGCCGACGGGCGGGGCAGGCCGGCCGATTTCGCCGCAGCGGCTCTTCGACGTCAGTCTTCATCTCGCGCAGACCCGCCAGCCAGGAGGCGTCACGGTCTTTCAATGTGCCGACGGCGGTCATGCCGGCGCGACCTTTGCGGCCGCGTCGGGACTGCTGCAACGCTTTCTTCGCGGCGAAGTGGATGTGCGCCGCATGGAGGAGGCCGTGGTGCTCGAATGTCTGCGTCTGGCCGGTGATCGTCCCTCTCTGTTCCGCCTCGAGGACCTGGCGTCGCTCAAGGCGTTCACCCGGCTGATGCTGGATGCCGAGCGACGCGGCGGTCTGCCCGCCCGGACGGTCGAGCCGCCGCCGAAGCCGCCGCGCGCCGTGGCGGGCACCGGTCGATCCGGGCCGCCCGTCCCGCCGAAACCTGTTCGCAATCCTGGCGCTTCCTGAGGTGTCTGTCTCGACCTCTCGCTTCCACCCTATCGCCCGGGAGTTCCGCCGGCCACAGCCTCGCAGGCTCAAGTGACCGCATCCACCACCGCCCGCGCCACCACCTCCGCCGCCACCGCGCCCAGCAGCGTCATGTCGCCATCGACGCCTGCCGCGCCGGTGGCGAGGGCGAACACCACATCCCCATCCATCACCGTGTGCACCGGCTGGATCGCGCGCGCATAGCCGTCATGCGCGATCTGCGCGAGCTTGGTCGCTTGCGCCTTGGTCAGCCGCGCGTCGGTGGCGATGATCCCGATCGTCGTGGCGCTGCCTGGCAGCGCGCCACCCGGGACTTCGCCCGCGAGCAGCGCCTGCACCGTCGAGCGCGGCCGGCCATCCGCGCCGCGCGGTCCGGCGATCACCTCGCCGCCTTGCGGATCGACCACGTCGCCGACGGCATTCACCGCCACCATCGCCGCGAGCGTCACGCCGCCGATCCGCACCGAGGCCATGCCCAGTCCGCCGGGCATCGCGTGCTCGACGCCAAGCAGCTTGCCCACCGTCGCGCCGGCGCCCGCGCCGATGCGGCCGCGCGAGCGCTCCGTCGCCGACGCCTCATCGCAGGCCGCGCGTCCGGCCGCCGCATCGGGCGCGGTGTCCGCGCCATGCAGCCAGAGATCGAACAGCACCGCCGCCGGCACGATGGGCACGCGCGCCTGGCCCACGGCGAATCCATGCCCGCGCTCGGCGAGCCAGCGCATCACGCCATCCGCCGCGGCGAGCCCGAAGGCGCTGCCGCCGGTGAGCACCAGCGCGTGCACCTGCTGCACCGTGTTCTCGGGACGCAGCAGTTCGGTGTCGCGCGTGCCCGGCGCGGCGCCGCGCACGTCCACGCCGGCGGTGGCGCCGGCCTCGCACAGCACCACGCTGCAGCCCGTGGGCGCCGACGGATGGGTGAAGTGGCCGAGCTTGAGCCCGGCCACGTCGCACAGGCTGCCGGCGTCCGGGGATGAGCGCGCGAGCGCCATGGCGGTCTCCCTCGCCGCGAAGGCGGCAAGACCCGCGCAGTTTACGCAGCGAAGGTCAGGCGAAGACCCCGGCCGTGTCCTGCATGCGGCGGCTCACCTCGCCCAGGTGATGCAGCGAATCGCCGTACTGCATCTCCATCACCGTCAGCCGCTTGAAGTAGTGGCTGCCGATGTACTCGTCGGTCACGCCGATGCCGCCATGGAGCTGGGTGCATTGCTGTCCGACGAAGCGCATCGCCTGGCCCAGCTGCACCTTGGCCTGCGACACCGCCCGGCGCCGCGCGTCGGCCGGCTCGGCGAGCTTGAGCGTGGCGAAGTAGCTCATCGAGCGCGCCAGCTCGAGCTGCATCTTGATGTCAGCCATGCGGTGGCGCAGCGCCTGGAAGCTGGCGATCGCGACGCCGAACTGCTTGCGCGTGTTCATGTATTCCGCCGTCAGCGCGACGAAGCGGTCCATCGCGCCGACCGCCTCGGCCGCCTGCGCGGCGATGGCGATGTCGACGGCGTGCTCCAGCACCGCGAGGCCGCGGTCGGGCCCGGCCAGCAGCGTGGCCGGCGTGTCCTTCAGCGTCAGCTCGGCGGCGCGCGAGCCGTCATGCAGCGGATAGCCGCGCAGCGCCACGCCGGGCGCGTCCTTCGCGACGAGGTACAGCGCGATCCCCGCGCCGGTGCCGCCGGCGCGCGCCGGCACGATGAACGCATCGGCCTGGTCACCGGCCGGGACCACGCTCTTGAGGCCGCTGAGCCGGTGGTCGGCCGTGGCCAGCGTGTCGCAGACGTCGAGCCGGTAACGCGCGCGGCGCTCCTGGTGCGCGAGCACCACCAGCGCCTCGCCGCCCGCGATGCGCGGCAGCCACTGGGCTTGCGCGCCGGCGTCCGATTGCGCCAGCACCGCCGGCGCGACCAGCGCGCCCTGCGCGTAGGGCTCCATCACCAGGCCGCGGCCCAGTTCCTCCATCACCACCATCGCCTCGACCGGGCCGAAACCCAGGCCGCCGTGCGCTTCGGGCACGGCCAGCGCGGTCAGGCCGAGCCCGGCCAGCCCGTCCCAGACCGCGCGCGAGAAGCCTCCGGCCTTCACGATCGCGCGGCGCTGCTCAAAGCCGTAATCCTTGTCGACATAGCGCCGCACGGCATCGCGCAGCGAGATCTGGTCGTCGGTGAAATCGAAGTCCATGTGCGTGTCTCCTCGTGTCCCGGGCCGCGGTCAGCCGAGCACCGTCTGCGCGACGATGTTGCGCTGCACCTCGTTGGAGCCGCCGTAGATCGTCGTCTTGCGATAGTTGAAGTAGTGGCTCGCGAGCGGCGCGCAATGGGCCGCGCCGACGTGGTCGCCCTGCCAGCCCGCCTCCATGGCCTCATGGATGAAGGGTGTCGCGTACGGACCCGCGGCCAGCATCATCAGCTCGGTGTAGCGCTGCTGGATCTCGCTGCCGCGGATCTTCAGCAGGCCCGCCACGTCCAGCGACTGCTTGCCGCTGCTCTCGGCCGAGAGCACCCGCAGCACCATCATCTCCAGCGCGACGATGTCCACCTCCAGCAGCGCGATCTGGTCGCGGAAACGCGGGTCCTCGTAGACCCCTTCCGCCTTGGCGATGCGCTTGAGCCGCTCCAGTTCGCGCTTGGCGCGGTTCACGTCGGCGATGTTGGTGCGCTCGTGCGCGAGCAGGTACTTGGCGTACGTCCAGCCCTTGTTCTCCTCGCCGACCAGGTTCTCCGCGGGGACCTCGACGTTGTCGAAGAACACTTCGTTCACCTCGTGCTCGCCGTCGAGCATGATGATCGGCCGCACGGTCACGCCCGGCGACTTCATGTCGATCAGCAGGAAGGAGATGCCGGCCTGCGGCTTGACCGAGGCATCGGTGCGCACCAGGCAGAAGATCCAGTCGCCGTACTGGCCCAGCGTGGTCCAGGTCTTCTGGCCGTTGACGATGTACTTGTCGCCGCGGCGCTCGGCGCGGGTCTTCACCGAGGCCAGGTCCGAGCCCGAGCCCGGCTCGCTGTAGCCCTGGCTCCACCAGACGTCGCCGCTCATGATCCCGGGGAGGTGGCGCTCCTGCTGCTCGCGCGAGCCGAAGGCCATGATCACCGGCGCCACCATCACCGGTCCGAAGGGCACCACGCGCGGCGCGCCGGCCAGGGCGCATTCCTCTTCGAAGAGATGGCGCTGCACGGCGTTCCAGCCCGGGCCGCCGAACTGCTTGGGCCAGGCCCAGCCATGCCAGCCCTGCTTGCCCAGGAGCCGCGCCCAGCGCTGCAGATCGTCCTTGTTCAGCCGCAGCGCGTTGTGCACCTTGTGGCTGATGTCCTTCGGAAGGTGCTCGGCCACCCACTGGCGGATGTGGGCCCGGAAGGCCTGCTCCTCGGGGGTGAAGTTGAGATCCATGCGATGTCTCCTGCGGTCGGGATGTCGGGCTGGCGGCTCGCGTTCGAGCGCGTCCCCCGTGGGCTGTGGACTGCGTTGGTTTTTAGCACGAGCGTTCGCTTTTTCCGTGTCCCGACCGGGACAAGCCCAGGGAGATGCCGCAGGCGGAGGAAAATGCGCGGCTTGCGCGCTCGCCTCCCCGGCCTCCGACCATGACCGCTTCCTCCTCGACTCTGGCCTCGACCCCGATCGGCGCGCCGCGCGCCGTGCTCGCCATCCACGGCGGCGCCGGCACGCTGCGCCGCGACAGCCTGTCCGCGGAGCGCGAAGCGCAGTACCGCGCCGCGCTCGCAGGCATCCTGGCCGACGGCGCGCGGCAGCTCGCGCGCGGCGACGCGGCGATGGACGTGGCCGTCGAGGCGGTGCGGCGGCTGGAGGAGTGCGAGTTCTTCAATGCCGGCAAGGGCGCGGTCTACACGGCCGACGAGCGGCATGAACTGGACGCCAGCGTGATGGACGGGCGCGACCGGGCGGCTGGCGCGGTCGCCGGCGTGACGCGGGTGCGCAATCCGGTGCTCGCGGCGCGCGCGGTGATGGCGCACAGCGGACACGTGATGCTGATCGGCCCGGCGGCCGACGCGTTCGCGTTCGAGCAGGGCCTGGAGCGGGTCGAGCCGGGCTGGTTCGGCACGCCGCAGCGGCTGGCTCAGTTGAAGGCGGCGCAGGCCGCGGCGCTGGGCGCCGTCCTGGACCATGACGGCCAGCGGGCGGCCGGGGGCGGGCAGGGGCCGCTGGACGAGCAGGACAAGTTCGGCACCGTCGGCGCGGTCGTGCGCGACGCGGCGGGCCATCTGGCGGCGGCGACGTCGACGGGCGGGATGACCAACAAGAGGCCGGGACGCGTGGGGGATTCGCCGCTGCCGGGCGCCGGCTGCTATGCCGATGACCGCTGCGTCGCCGTGTCCTGCACCGGCACCGGCGAGGCCTTCATCCGCGCCAGCGCCGCGCACGAGGTCGGCGCGCTGATGCGCATCGGCGGCCTGGACCTGGCGGCGGCCTGCGAGCGCGTCGTGTTCGACGAGCTGCCGCGGGTCGGCGGCGATGGCGGTCTGATCGCCGTCGATGGGGACGGGCGCGTCTGGCTCGGCTTCAACACCGAAGGCATGTACCGCGGCTGGGTCGCCGCTGGCGGCGAGCCGGCCGTGGCCATCTACCGCGATGCCTGAGCAAGGACGCAGGACCCGCCGATGAAGCACCGCGCCGCCGTTTTCGTGATGCTGGCCGCCACGCTGCTGTGGAGCAGCGCGGGCGCCGTGTCGCGCCACCTGGATTCGGCGCGCGGCTTCGAAGTGACCTTCTGGCGCAGCGCGTTCAACGCGCTGGCGCTGACCGTGCTGCTGCCGCTGCTGCGCGGGCGCGGCTACTGGCGCCAGGCGCTGCCGCGGCTGCGGCACTCGCCGTCGGTGCTGGGCTCGGGTCTGTGCTGGGCCGTCATGTACACCGCCTTCATGCTGGCGCTGACGATGACCGGCGTGGCCAACGTGCTGGTGACGATGGCGCTGGGCCCGCTGCTGACGGCCGTGTTCGCGCGCGTGTTCCTGAGGCAGCGGCTGGCGCCGCGCACCTGGTTCGCGATCTGGCTGGCCAGCGCCGGCATCGCCTGGATGTTCGCGAGCGAGTTGCGCGCGGGCGCGGGCGCCTGGCTGGGCATGGGCGTCGCGCTGGCGGTGCCCGTGGCCGCCGCGAGCAACTGGACGCTGCTGCAGGCGCGCGCCGGCGATGGCCAGGCCGACCTGATGCCCGCCGTGTGGCTGGGCGCGCTGCTGTCGGCGCTGGTCACGCTGCCGCTGGCCTGGCCGTTCGCCGCCTCGGGCCGGGACCTGCTGCTGCTGGCCGGGCTGGGCGTGTTCCAACTGGCGGTGCCCTGCCTGATGGTGGTACGGGTCACGCGGGTGCTGCCGGCGGCGGAGGTCGCGCTGCTGGGGCTGATGGAAGTGCTGCTGGGCGTGCTGTGGGCCTGGCTGCTGGCGGGCGAGGCGCCGGCGCCGGCGGCCCTGCTCGGCGGTGTTATGGTGCTGGCCGCATTGATTGGCAACGAGCTGCTGGGCGCCTGGCGCCGCCCGGCCGCTTCTACGAGTGGAGAGATGTCGCTGTGATTCCGTCGCTGCAATCCGAAGGGCTGGTCCTGGCCGAGGTCAACGGCTGCCTCGGCCTGATCACCTTGAACCGGCCGCAGGCCCTGAACGCGCTGTCGCTGGCGATGATCCGCGACATGACCGCGCTGCTGACGGCCTGGGCCGCGGATCCGGACATCCAGGCGGTGGCGGTGCTGGGCGCGGGGCGCGAGGGCAAGCCCGCGGCGTTCTGCGCCGGTGGCGACATCCGCTTCTTCCATCAGGCGGCGCTGGCCGGCGATGCCGCGCTGGACGCGTTCTTCACCGAGGAATACGCGCTCAACTTCCTGATCCACCAGTTCCCCAAGCCCTACATCGCGCTGATGGACGGCGTGGTGATGGGCGGCGGCATGGGCATCAGCCAGGGTGCCAAGTTGCGCGTGCTGACCGAGCACTCCAAACTGGCGATGCCGGAGACCAACATCGGCCTGTTCCCCGACGTGGGCGGCGGTTATTTCCTGTCGCGCTGCCCGGGCCACAGCGGCGAGTGGCTGGCGCTGACCGGCCAGGTGATCGGCGCGGGCGATGCGATCGAGCTCGGCCTGGGCGACGTGTTCGTGCGCAGCAGCGAGCTGCCGGCGATCGTCCAGGCCTTCAAGACCGGCTCCCAGGACAGCGCCGAGCATGTGGTGGCGACGGTGATGGAGCGGGCCGACCTGGCGCCGCCGGCCGAGCACTGGAACGCGCGGGCGCTGATCAACCGGCACTTCCAGGCGGAATCGGTGCAGGCGCTGTTCGCGTCGCTGGCGGCGGACAGCGACCCCTGGGCGCAGCACACGCTGGCGGCGCTCGCGAAGCGCTCGCCGCTGATGATGGCGGTCACGCTGGAGCAGGTGCGCCGCGCGCGCGGCATGAGCCTGGCCGATGACCTGCGCATGGAGCGCGACCTGGTGCATCACTGCTTCCACCTGCGGCCGGGCGCGGCCAGCGAGACGGTCGAGGGCGTGCGCGCGCTGGCCGTGGACAAGGACCACGCGCCGAAGTGGAACCCGGCCCGTGTCGAGGACGTGTGCCGCGCGGACGTCGAGGCCTTCTTCCGCAGCCCGTGGCCAGCGGGGGAGCATCCGCTGCGGGCGCTCGCCTGAACCCCTGATGGGAGGAGCGGCCCGGGCACGACTTGTCAGGGTTGCTGACGCGGGGCTGATTCAACGGCCTTGATGTGTTGACGGAGGGGGAGTGACCTACTCGGATCAGTAACCCCCATCGCGACGCCCCTTGGAGGGAATCGACAAACGCCAATTCGCTTCGACACTGCATGCCTTCGGGTCATGGACTCGATGAACAGCAGTTGAGAAGGAGCGAAGCGATGGCGTTTATTGCAGAGGAACTTCCGCAGGAAAGGGTTGGGCGGGTCGCGATCGATGAAGCGCCGATGCAGGGGTTACGGCCCTTGGTACACCTGTTCCGATATCCCGAAACGCTTTTCGGGGCCGCTTCGGAACGAAGGGCAGACTTGGGCGGTCAACCTATGGACTGGGGCGCGTTGCCAGATGAAGTTCGACGGTGCTTCCAGTATTGGGGGACACGCTGCACGGACGTCCTGCTTCACCTCCAACTGGCAGCCGAGGTGCTGCGACGTCATGGCGTGACGATATGTCGGGGCGAGATACGGCTCACTTGCCTGCGTCATGAGGATTTGTCGCCCAGCGTCTTCATTGAACTGAGCATTGACGCGACGCCGATGCAGGCGGTGGCACTGACGCGAGAGCTGGACCGACGCGCGATCGACCTTGGCGTTCCCTATGAAGGCTTTGTGTTCTGCTTCATGGAGGGAGAAGACGGTGACGACGAGGAGGACGGGGAAGATTCCTGCCCAACCTGCGGCTCGCTGCGCGACAACACGACGGACGGAGTGGATGGATGACAGCCAAGCCCGACGACTTGAAAGTGCTGGCCGAGCAACAGTCCAGGCTCAGGGGTGACGTGAGTCGCAAGGAAATGAAGCGCCAACTCGCTGACGCGCGGGACCTGTTCCGGGAATGCGGAGACACGCCCTGACAGGCGTCGCGCGCCATTTGCTCACTCGCTGATCGTCTTCGTGCTGAAGCCTGGATCCTTCGCGATATCCCCTTCGGAGAACGGCATCTTCTGCCACTGCCCCGCGCTGTAGGCGCGGGTGTAGTCGGCGTAATGCGCCGAGGCCGGATCGTCGGACAGCGAGAAGGTCAGGAAGGTGTAGGCCTCGACGCCCTCCGATGGGAAGCGCACCACCTGCATGTAGCTGTTGGCGCTGGTGGCGGTGTCGAGCTGGTAGCCACCCTGGTCCAGCCGCGACAGCGCGCAGGCCACCGTGTAGTAGCCCTGCGCGCCGCAGCCCCCGTACATCGGGATCTTCTCGCTGCCGCGGACGGCGAACAGCGTCTCGCCGCGCGTGGCGTCCAGCGCGAAGCCGCTGGCCTGCACGCGCAGGATCGCCGCGCCGAAGGCCTGCTTCAGCGTGCCCGTCGCCGCCACGTTCAGCACGCGCGGTGTGCCGATCGGATCGGCCGGATCGAAGCGCACCTGGTACAGCGAGGACTCCGCCACCAGCGAGGCGCGGCTCCAGAACTCGTCCCACAGATGCGCGCCGCGCGACGCGATCAGCCCCTTCCCATCCCAGGCCTGCAGCGTCGCGCAAGCCTGCGCGGGATCGACGCTCCTGGCCGGGTTGAAGGTCTCGCCGGTGAGCAGGTCGCCGGTCACGTCGATGACCGAAGCCGGCGCGCACAGCATCGCGTAGGCCTGGTCCTTGAACAGCTCGGCGGTGAACGCGCGGCTGTTGAGCACCATCGCCCGCACCGTCTCGCTGGTGGCCTTGTTCCCGGCGTAGCCGTCGGTGCCCGCCAGCCGGCCCTGCACCAGCGTGTGCGCGAGCCGCGTGCGGAAGCTGAGCGAGGCCGTGCCCGCCGGGCCGAGGATGTCCGGATAGCCGGTCAGCGGCGAGGCGGTGTTGGGCAGCCAGTAGCTGTCGTTGCTGTTGAGCACGTAGTCGTCGCGCAGCAGGCCCGGCATCCGCGAGGGACCGATCGCGCCGGGCTGCACCGAGTCGAGGTCGGTCTGCCAGTCGCAGCTGCTCTTGGAGCCGTCCAGGACGGGCGCGCGCGGCAGCGCGGCCGAGAGCGCCGCCGTCAGCGGCGTGGCGCAGTTCATCAGCTGCGCGCTGGACACGTTGGGCACCGCGCCGATGTCGGCGTACCAGGCCTGGTTGCCGCCGCGAGCGACCGCGACGGTGTTGACCCACGGAATGGACGCCTCTTCGCGCTGGATGCGGGCCACGTCGTCCAGCGTCGTCGCCTGGCTCCAGCGCAGCCAGACGCGGAAGACGCGGAAGTTCTCGGCGTTGATGTCGCGGATCGCGAACGCGGTGTTCGTGTTCCAGCCCAGCGCCGGATTGACCGCCGCCAGCGTCACCATCGGTCCGTATTGAGACTCGTAGAGCGTGCGCGTGACCGGCGTGACACTGCCGTCGCCTTGCAGCACCTGCACGGTGATGCTGCGCGCGGTCATCTTCACGATCGCGCCATCACGCAGATAGCTGGTGGGGTCGCCCGGCGCGAGCGAAAGCTGGAACAGTCCGAAGCGCCGCGCCGTCGAGACGGTGTGACTCCAGGCGATGTTGTCGGTGTAGCCGATCTGGATCACCGGCACCCCCAGGAAGGAGGTGCCGGCGACGTTGAGTTCGCCCGGAATGGTGAGCTGCGCCTGGTAGAAGCGGTCGGGGCCGCGCCAGTACCAGTGCGGATTCCCGAACAGCAGCGGACTGCCGTCGCCGGTGGCCGCGGTGCCGAAGCCGATCATGTTGCTGCCCACGCCATCGCGGCCGCCGACCTGGAAGGCCGGCAGACGCGACGCGTCGATCGCCACGCGCAGCGGCGCGCCGGCGGACCGGGCGCGGGCGGCCCCGGCACGGGGAGGGGCCGCCGACGGGCTCGCGGCCGCGGGCGGCGCCGCGTTGGCGATCTGCGGCAGGAAGTTGCTGTAGCCCGCCGCGAAGTGCGCGGCGTACATGCGCCGGAAGACGTCGATGTCCGAGATCGGCACGACCCAGGCCTCGGCGCGGCAGGCCGCATGGGCTGCGGGATCGGCGCCCGCCTTCAGGTCGCGCAGGTAGCGGTTGTAGCCCGCGGCATAGCCGGCGACGAGCTGCTTGAGCTTGTCCGGTTGCGCGGCGATCAGCCGCTGCAGCACCGCGTCGTTCAGGACATGCCGGTGATAGAAGTCCGAGTCGATGTTCTTTGGCTGGCCGATCGTGCCCTGGAACGGAATCCGCGCATCGGCGCCGAAGTAGCGCGAGCGCTCGCCGCGGAAGGTCAGCATCGAGTTGGCGAGGGTGCACAGGTCGTCCTGCGCCTGCGCGTAACCGTAACCGTAGCCGGCGCCGCCCCAGTTGGCCGCCTTGATGTGCGGCACGCCCATCGCGGTGCGGCGGATCTCGGCCGAGTAGGCGGCATCGGGCGGCGTCGGGCCGCCGCTGCCGTTGTCGTCATCGCCGCCACAGGCGGCGAGCAGCGCGGCGCCTCCAAGCGCCAGCGCAACGAGCGGCCCGCGGCCGCGTCGGATCGAAAGTCGCATGTTGTCTCCCTGAAACGAGTGGCGGCCCGATCGCTCGAGCCGCCACCAGCATAGGGCGACCGGGCCCGCGAGGGTCAGGGCAGCTTGTTCAGCGCGTTGACCGCGTCGATCAGGCCGAAGCCGTCATAGACGCTCCAGCCCTTGACCGCCGCGCCGCCCGAGTAGGGGATGACGCGCGCCGCCGGCGTGCCCTGCAGGATGCTCTTGACCTGCTTGGGCGTCAGCGTGCCGGGACCGCCGGCCTTCTGCAGCATCAGCGCGGCCACGCCGGCCGCATGCGGCGCGGCGGCACTGGTGCCGAAGAAGTTGTTGAAGCCGTCGCCCTCGTAATCCGAGTTCTTGTAGAAGAAGGTCGTGTTGCCGCCATCGGGCGCGGCGATGTCGGGCTTCTTGCGCGTCTCGGCCACCGGCAGGCGGTTGCCGGCGGCGTCGAAGGCGATGGTCACCGGGCCGGGGCTGGAGAAGCTCTCGAACGCGGGGATGAACGGGCTCTGCTGCGTGGCCGGGAAGGTGTAGCGGTAGGCGGCGACGCTGTTGGCGGCGGCCGCGGCGCTGTGGCCGAAGGTGATCGGGCTGGTGCGCACGCGGAAGGCGTTGCCGCCCCAGCCGTCGAGGTTGGCGATGCGCACGCGCGAAGCCTGGTGCGTGCCGGCGCTGGTGCGGCCGATCATGATCCGGTAGTTGCCCGAGGGGCCGCCGGACAGGCTCACGACCTCGGTGCCGTTGTCGACCGCGAAGTTGTCGTCGGCGAAGGTGAAGACGCAGGTGCCGGTGGCGTCGATCAGGTAGAAGTTCAGGTCGGTGGTGACCTTGCCCTGATAGAAGAGGTCGTCCCACTGCAGCAGCAGCGTGGAGCCGGCGGCGTTGTAGGTCACCGGCAGCGCGAACACGCCGCCGCCGAAGTCCAGGAAGCCGCCGCCGACATCGGCCGCCGTGCCGCCCGTGGTGGGCGAGCCCTCGCAGGCCAGCACCGAGGCCAGGTTGACGTTGCCCAGGTTGGTGGGCGTCGTCGAGAAGGTCGCGGCGGGGATGTCGATCGAGCCGCCGCCACCCGACGCGCCCTGGTTGCCCGCGGACGAGAAGTACGAGACCGGCTTGCCGGGCAGCGTGGTGCTGGTCACGACGTCCGTCACCGCCTGGGCGACCTGGCCGTCGGAGAAGAAAGGTTCGTCGTAATAGAACACGTCATCGACGATCACGTCGGCGCGGCAGGCCGGGTCGGTGCGCAGGCGGCGGATGTTGTCGGCGAAGGCGGCCTCGCCGGCGAAGGCGGTGGCGAAGCACTGGTCGGCCTGCGGCGCGACGTCCTGGACGATCTGCATCATCGCGCGGCCCTCGTCGGCCAGGCTGCTGTCGGGCGGCAGGTCGATGACGAGCTTGGGCGGACGCAGGTCGCCGGAGGCGATGTCATCGGCGGCGCGAATGGTGGTGAAGCTCAGCGGGGAGCCGTCGTAGGAGTCGGAGAGCACGCCGACGGTGATGCCCGCGCCGGTCCAGCCCGAGGCGTTGGCGACGTTGCTGCGCATCACCGGCGCGCCCTGCGAGGTCACGGCGCCGACGTTGCGCTGCGGCCGGTGGGTCATCTTCATCAGGTGCAGGCCGCTGGTGGCGGCGAGCGTGCTCAGCGTCGCGGGCGGCACGTAGGCGGAGATCGCGCCGCTGCCGAAGGCCGCGTTCACGCCGGTGATGCGGGCGCCGGCGGCGGTCAACGAGGCGCGCATGCCGGCCAGCGAGGCGCCCGGCTGCAGGTAGATGTCCACGAGCACGCGCCCCTGGGCATCGGTCATGGCGCGGTGGTTGGCCTGGATGGCGCTGGGTGCGACGTTCAGGCTGCGCGCGGCGCGGCGCGACTGCTTGTCGACGAGGTCGGACAGCGGGCCGTCGAGCCGGGCGTGCTGGGCCTGGGCGGCGCCGCAGGCGGCGAGCGCGACCAGCGCGGTGAGAGCGCGCAGGCGCGGGAAGGACGGGCGATGGGAAGTCGTCATGAAGCGGCTCCTGCGGGGTCAGGCGTTGACGGAGGCGGCGGCGGGCGCGGCGGCGCTCTTGCGGCGGCGGATCAGGCCGGCGGCGCCCAGCGCCGCGCCGACCAGCAGCAGGCTGCCGGGCTCGGGCACGTCGGAGGCGGCCGCGCTGGCGCCGGTCAGGACGATCTCGTAGTCGCCGGATTCGCTGGTGAGGCTGTTCCAGCCGCTCAGCGCGCCTGCGCCGGGATTGGCCGCGACGTTGCCCGGCTGGCCCAGCAGCGACGGGAAGATGGCCGCGCCGCCGCTCACCGGGGTGTAGCTCGCGCCGGTGATGGCCAGGTAGTACAGGCCGCTGACGGTGGGGATGTAGCCGCTCAGCGTCGACTGCGAGCCGCCGGCGTTGCCGTCGTCGTCATTGGCGATCAGGCCCTTGCCGGCAGCGTCGAACAGGTAGAGCACGGTGTCGAAGAAGTTGTACGGGAAGCCCGAGGCGGTCGTCGTGGCCGAGAAGGCGGTGCCCGCGGTGAGGTAGACGGCGAACAGGTCGGCGCCGCCGTCCAGCGTGCCGCGGATCGCGTCGACAGAACCGGCGCCGGTGACGGTGGTCGCGGTGGTGAGGGATTCGCCGGCATCGGTGCCGCCCTCGAGAAAGACCGCGGCGGCCTGCGCGGACGTTGCCGCGCCCAGGGCCAGGGCCGCGACCGGCAGCCAGCCGTGCTTGAAGCGCTTGATTCTTGTGAACATCGTGGAGCTCCCTTGATCGAACGGACACAACGCACTCGGGCAACCGCGCTCGGTGCGGTACTGCACACATCATCTGTTTGCAGGAGATGTGCCAGGTGTTGTCCGGGCTGTCCCGGCGTCAGGGGGCGTGGCCGGAAAGGCCGATGGCCATTGGTTTCGCGGGGAGGGGGAGAGAGCCGTGCGCTGTACGGCGAGGCGCGAAGGCAATCCCGCGAACGCGGGGTGTAAAGCGGGCCGACTCCGGGTTTACGCGCGGGAAGCGCGCGCCGGAGCCGGACGCACGGGCTCAGTTCCTGTCCGCTCGCAGCGCGCGCCCGGGCGGCGAGTCCGCCGCGTCGGTCACGCGGCCACTGGCCTTGCGGCTGGCCGGACCGGAGGCCGGGCGGGGAGGCGGGATGTCCTGCTCCACCGCGGTAGGCCCGGCCGGTTCTGGCGGCGTCTGCGCGGCAGGGGCGGGGGTCTGGCGTGGGGGCTGGGCCGGTGCGGCGGGCGCCGCGTTCAACTGACCGGCGTCAATCGGCGGACCGACGGTGCCGGACTGGCGCCGGCTCGCGCTCGAAGCGGCGGGCGCCTCCGGCGTCTGGGCGATGGCCGCGGCGGCGGCGGCGGCGGTCATGCTCGCGGCGAGCAGCGTCATCTTGCTGAGGCGCTTCATGGCGGCTCCTCGCGGGACTGCGATACCCCAAGTCTTCGCGCGTTGGCGCGGGCTGTCTGTAGGACAGGGCCGCGAATTGAGAGACCGGCGGGAGGAGCTGGCGGGAGGAGCTGGCGGGAGGGCTAGCGGGTTGGCAGCGGCGTGGACGCGGCCGGCTCCAGCCGCAGCGAGGCGCGGGCCTCGGCCTGGCGCACCAGCTGTTCGAAGGCGCGGTCGGCGTCGGCGGCGTCGCGGCTGCGCACCATCATCACGACGGTCGCGTGGCGGGTGAGCGCCGCGAAGAACTCCTGGGTCTCGCTGCTCCAGACCAGGCGCACGACGTCCTCGCCGATGCGCTGGCGGCGCACGGTCTCCACCGCGCTGCCGAAGAAGCGCAGGTCGGGGCCGTCGGACAGCGGCGTCATCGGCACGGCAGGGAGCAGCAGCGCCTCGGAGGGCAGCACGGACGGCGCCGGCGTCGCGGCGGGCAGGTCGTCGGTCATGCGGCCGAGCAGGACGGGCCGGCCCACCTCGCCGGCGGCGGCCATGCGCCGGAAGCTGTCGAAGTGCTGCCAGGCGAGCGACTCGTCGCTGGTGGTGAGCGTGCGCCGCACGGCGCCTTGCTGCGACACGGCGACGTAGTACTTGCGGGGGGCCGCGCTCGACCAGACCTCGATCGCGACGTCGTCGACCTCGGCGCGGCGCGCCAGCTGCACGGACTTCGCGGCGAGCCGCCGGCGGAGCTCGTCGATGTCGGCGGCTTCGGTCCTCATGGCGGCGGAAGGGGCGCTTGCGGTGGAGGGGGGCTGCGCCGGGGCTGCCGGCCTCGCTTTGCCGACTGGCTTGGCGGCCGTTCCGGCCTTGGCCTTCGCGGCCTTCGCGGCCTTCCCTCCCTTTGGGGCTTTCGGCGCGGTGGAGGGGGCCGCCTTCCGGGGGGACTTGTCTTGAGCCGCCTGCGCTGCCGGGGATGCGCCGGCCAGTGCGAGTCCGGCCGCGGTCATCAGCGCAATGACCGGACCGCGCATCGGCGGGAGACCTCGGGAACGGCGGAAGGGCGGGAACATGAGCGGTCGGCATGGTACGACGTACGCGCGTTCGCGAGGCGCTGCGCTCGCGCCGCCGACGCAAATCGACACACGGCGGATAATCCGCGCCCTATGTCCCCGAAGTTCTCCCCCTGGCGGCTGTCCGTCGCGCCGATGCTCGACTGGACCACCGCGGATTGCCGTTTCCTGCACCGGCTGCTGACCCGCCACACGCTGCTGTACACCGAGATGGTCACCACCGGCGCGATCCTCCACGGCGACAAGCCGCGCCACCTGGACTTCAACGCCGAGGAGCATCCGGTCGCGCTGCAGCTGGGCGGCTCGGAGCCGGCCGATCTCGCCGCCTGCGCCAAGCTGGCGGAGCAGTGGGGCTATGACGAGGTCAACCTGAACTGCGGCTGCCCCAGCGAGCGCGTCCAGCGCGGCGCCTTCGGCGCCTGCCTGATGGCGGAGCCGGGGCTGGTGGCCGATGGCGTCAAGGCGATGCGGGACGCGGTCGCGATCCCGGTGACGGTCAAGCACCGCATCGGCATCGACCGGATCGAGCGCTACGAGTTCGTGCGCGATTTCGTCGGCCAGGTGGCCGAGGCGGGCTGCGAGGTCTTCATCGTGCACGCGCGCAACGCCTGGCTGCAGGGGCTGTCGCCGAAGGAGAACCGGGACATTCCACCGCTGCGGTATGAGCTGGTCCACCAGCTCAAGCGCGAGTTCCCCCATCTCACCATCGCGATCAATGGCGGGCTCAAGGCGGATGAGGAGATCGCGGAGCAGCTCCAGCATGTCGACGGCGTGATGATCGGGCGCCAGGCCTATCACGAGCCCTGGCAGATGGCGCAGTGGGACCAGCGGTTCTTTGGCGAGGCGGCGCCGCGTGTGACGAGCCGGGAGGAGGTCGAAGCGCAGTGGCTCGATTACCTGGACCGGCAGGTGGCGCTGGGCCGGCCGTGGCCGCAGGCGATGCGGCATGCGCTGGGGCTGTGGAACGGACTGCCGGGCGCGCGCCGCTGGCGGCAGGTGTGGTCGGATCACAAGCTCAAGGCGATGGCGCCGCGCGAGGTCGCGAAGCTCGCCACCGAGGCCCGGGTGCAGGCCGCGGAGATCGCGCGGCAGCATCCGGCGTTCCAGGAGCCGGCGGCGCAGGCTCCTGTCAGCGGCTGACGGCGCCGGCGAGGAGCATCGCGCGATGGCGCCGCAGGTCTTCTTCCATTGCTACCCGACGGTGCTCGGCCACTGCGGCATCGCGTGGACCGAGCGCGGCATCGTGGGATCGCAGTTGCCGGAAGAGACGCCGTCGATGACGCGCGATCGGATGTGGGTGAGATTCCCCGCGGCGCGCGAGGAGACAGCGTTCGAGCGTCTGCCGGAGGCGGTGAGACACGCCTGCGAGGGCGTGCGGGCGCTGCTTGAAGGGCAGACGCGGGATCTGCTCGAGGTGCAGCTGGATGACAGCGCGGTGCCGGCCTTCGATCGGGAGGTGCTCGCGCTGACGCGGCGCATTCCGGTCGGGCAGACGCTGACTTACGGGGAAGTGGCCGCGCGGCTGGGGCATCCGGGCGCGGCGCGCGCGGTGGGCCGCGCGGAGGGGCATAACCCGTTCGCGCCGATCGTGCCTTGCCATCGCGTGATGGGAGCGCCGGCCGCGGGCAAGGCGGCCAACCTCACGGGCTTCTCGGCCGCGGGCGGCGTCGTCACGAAGCTCAAGATCCTTGCCATCGAGGCGCGCGCGACAGGCCAGCAGGTGGGGGAGCAGCAGGATCTGTTCTGAGCGGGCTGAGGGCCAGGGGCTCGTGGCGCCCCTCAATCCCAGGGCGCCGCCTCGGTCGCGAGATCCTCGTCCTTCGCCGGCGAAGCCGCCGGCGCGGCCTTCGGCGCATGTTCCGCCGCGATCTTGGCCGACTGCCCGATGAAGTCCAGTTCCCCGCCCAATCCCTCGATCAGGTCGGGAATCAACTGCGCCAGCTCGCCCGTCGCCAGCGCCGCGTCCACATCGAACGCCTCATCCTTGGCCGGCTTGTCCCGCCCGTCGAAGACCACGTCCAGGAACTTGATGCCCTTGATCTGCATCGTGTCCGTCAGCGTGAACGACACCCGCTCCTTCCACGTCATCGCCAGCCGCGTCGGCATCTTGCCGCTGGTCAGATGCGCCTTCACCTCGTCGGTGTCCAGGTTGTGACGCGCATAGCGCACCGCCGCCTTCATCTCGTCGGCCGCCTTCAGCTCGCAGTCGCGGTCGATGATGAAATCCTTCGGCGGCACGCCATCCATCAGCCACGCCGCCATGCACGCCGCCGGCGATTCGGCGCTTTGCAGCAGGTGCAGGTTGATCGACGAATCCGCCTTCACCAGCAGCGTGATCAGCTCATCCGCCTTGCCGATCGAGCCCGCGTCCACCATCAGGAAGCCCTGCTTCGGCGAGATCCACACCCGCAGGTGCGATTGCAGCGTGAACGCGCGCGGCAGCAGTTCCAGCGTGGCCTGGTCCTTCATGTCGCGCTGCTGCTTCTTGCCGGGACGCCGGCCGGTCTCGTGCTCGATCTGCTCGACCATCTCCTCGACCCGCTCGCGCACCACCGATCCCGGCAGCACGCGCTTCTCCATGCGCAGGCTCAGCAGCCAATGGCCATCGATCTCCTCCAGCAAGCGGGCGCCGGGCTCGCCGCGCGGCGGCACCCAGCCGGCCGACAGCGCCTCGGTCGCGCCGCACGGCTTGAAACGCTCCTGCTCGAGCGCGTCCTCGAGCTTTTCCACATGGGGCTGCCAGTCGTTGGACAGGCGGTAAACGATCAGGTTCTTGAACATCTCGGAACTACGGCAGGCAAGGACGGCGCGCCAGGGCGCCAGGAATGACGACGGGGCCACGCGGACGACGCGTGGCCCCGTTCAAACGATGGGCGATTGTCTCAGTTCCGGCGGCCGCTCCGGCCACCGGATCAACCCGCTTGCGCGTTCAGGCCTGAGCGGATTCGGCGGCGATCTGGCGCAGCGCCTGCTCGAAGGCCTCGGGCGGCTGGCCGCCCTGGATCAGGTATTTCTCGTTGATCACGACCGCCGGCACCGAGTTGATGCCGCGCGTCAGCCACAGCGACTCGGCGTCGCGCACGTCATCGGTGTAGTCGCCGCTGTCGAAGACGCGCGCCGCTTCGGCCGCGTCCAGGCCGATCTCGCGCACCGCGGCCAGCAGTGTCTCGCGCTCGCCCGGGTTTCTGCCATGCGTGTGATACGCCGTCAGCAGCGCCAGCTTCAGGTCGTGCTGCGCCTTGGGCGACTGCAGCCCGGCCCAGTGCAGCAGGCGATGGGCGTCGAAGGTGTTCCAGACGCGGCTGCGCGCGCCCTCGGTGAAGGTGAAACCGACATCGGCGCCGCGCTGGCGCAGATGCGCGCGGATGTCCTTGCGCTGCTCGGGCGTCGAGCCGTACTTGCGCGTCAGATGCTCTTCGATGTCCTCGCCTTCGGGCGCCATCTGCGGGTTGAGCTCGAAGGGCTGGAAATGGATGTCCACCGGCACGTCCGGCAGACGGGCCAGCGCCGTTTCCAGCGACTTCAGGCCCACCGCGCACCAGGGGCACGCGACGTCCGAGACGAAATCAATGCGCAGCGGCTGCAGCGGACGGGCGGAGGCAGGGGTGTCGTTCATGCCCGCGACTCTAGCCACAAGCTCAAGTCAACACGCGGTCGCTGGGCTTTGCCAGGTAGAACCACTCGTGGCCGGGCTCGGCGTTGTTGTTGGGGAAGACGATGCGTCCAGCAAAGGGCGCCAGCACGGGCGTGCCGTCGGCGCGCGTGCCGATGCGCTCACCCGCAGCGACGGCGTCGAAACTGGCCCAGGTGCGCTCGAAACGGTCGTCGACGCTCTCGCGGTCGATGACCTCGTACAGCTGCAGCACTTCCACCGGGCGCTTCGGATCGGCGAGCTCGATGCCCGCCGGCGCGATCATGCCCAGCAGCACCAGCGTGCGCAGGATCGCCTTGAAGGCGACCTCCGGCCCCTGCGGATCCGCGTGCTGGCCGCATTCCAGCGTGATGCAGTAGCCGCCGGTGCTGCGCATGTACTCGGTGGTGCCGACGCCGTAATGCGGATCCTGCTGCAGCGCCATGCGGCGCGAGCCGTCGGCGGCCTTCTCGGCGCGGCGCTTCAGGCCCAGCGCATACGTCGACAGCCAGCCCTCGACGATGCGCGAGGTGCCCACCGCCAGCGCCAGCGCGGTCTCGGCGGCCTGGTGGCGGAAGGGCTCGAGCTCGCCGTCGTTGTCGCGCGGGCCCATCATCGCGAAGGCCGGTCCCGGGTTGTTGAAGCTGTGCAGGTCCAGCAGCACGTCGCTGGCGGCGATCCACGGGCACAGGCGGTTGGCGACGCGATCCTCGAAGTCCTGCGGAATCGGATTGACGCGCAGGTTGCGGTTCAGGTTGCGCTCGCCCTCACGGCGCTGCAGCCGGTGCGCCAGCGGATTGACGATGGGGATCATCGTCAGCGTGCCCTTGAGCAGCGTGAGCCGGCCCTCGTCGAGCATCCGCATGACGCGCTCGATCGCGCCGACGCCGGCGACCTCGTTGCCGTGCACGGCGGCCGTCACCAGCAGCTTCGGACCCGGTTTCAGGCCGGCGAACTGATGAACGCGGAGATGGGTCGGGTGATCGGTGCGGGCGTCGCTCATGGCGTGAGGGAGGGGGCTCGAAAAGGGGAAACGCCGAGCATAGGCCCGCCGCGTGTGCCCGCGAGCGCCCGCGTGCGCGCCGCGCATGCCGGAATCGCGGCCGGCGATGAGTTCAGGTTGCAGGTGCGGGCGGCGCTCAGCCGCCGAGCAGCGCCTTCGCGTCCAGCGGCGTGTCGCAGGACCAGTGCGTGCTCGGCAGATCGCCGGCGGGGGCGCCGTCAGCCCAGCGCGTGAGCCGGTACAGCGTGCCGAAGGCGAAATCGGGCGGCGCCTCGCCCGCGCCGGCGAGCAGCTCGCCGCCGCGGCGCACGTTGTCGGCCATCCAGGCCGGCAGGCGCAGGTGATACGGATTGCGCGCGATCTCGCCCTGGTGGCAGGCCAGCGCGCGCACCAGGCGCGCGGTGTCGCGCTGGCCGGTCTCGATCAGCGTGGTCGGCGACGGCTGCGTCGCCCAGAACTCGGTGTGGGCGACGACGGTGGCGATCCGCGCCTGGATCAGCGCCTCGGTGACCAGCAGGTGCACCCCGATGTGGGTCGGAATGCCATCGCCCGCGTGCGGCGCCAGGATCAGCGCCGGCTTTTCCGCCGCCAGCAGTTCGGCGACCAGTCTCACCTGTTCCTGCCATTGCGGCGTCCGCGCGGCGGCGGCTTCCGGCTTGACCTGCTCGAAGCCGTCGGCGGCCAGCAGGCGCAGGTCGAAATCCAGCACGTCGCAGGCGGCGCCCACCTCGGTCCAGCGCTCGGCGCGCCGGCCCTGCTTGCTGCCCAGCGTCACCGCGATGTTGGTCACGCGCCAGCCGGCTTCCTGGCGCAACCGCAGCGGCAATGCGCCCACGATGCACTCGTCGTCCGGATGCGGGGCGAAGACCAGGGCCAGCGGCGCAGGTTGCGCGGTTTCAGCGCCTGCCGCAGCCGGCTGCGCCGCCAACGGACTGACACCGGTACGCACGGGTTGCTGCAGGACGGCATACCAGCTGGCGATCCAGGCTTCCCAATCTGCCTGGCTGACGGCTTGGCCGGCAGCCGGGCCGGCGCTCGTGGGAAAGGCAGGCGTGGGGCCCGTGGGAGAGGCGTTCGCGTTCATCGGCGGGGAGGGTTCGGCCCGGAAGCCAAAGCGTCCGGGCGGGTTCGGTCAGCCCATCTTAGCGGGCCGTATCCCCAAATGGTATTACATTGGTAGTAAATCTGAATGCAGACCGGTGTAATTCCGGAACCGGACCGGTGTCGTGGGGCCGGTGTCGCCGATTCAGGGGCGGGAAAGCCGTTCCGGCCTGCCGGGCCAGGTCGCCAGCACGACACCGCCCAGCGCCAGCGCGTAGGCCAGCAACTGCGTGCCGCTCATCCGCTCGCCGAGGAAGAGCAGGCCGATCAGCGCCGTGGAAACCGGCAGGAAGACCATGAACACGCCGGCCTTGGCGGCGCTGACGTGCTGCAGGCCCTTCATCCACAGCCAGACGGTGACGGTGCTGGCGGCGATCGCGTAGAACAGCAGCAGCCCCCAGTCCTTGGGCGCAACGGCGCCGAAGTCGAAATCGACGGCCTGCCACAGCCCCAGCGGCGTGACCAGCACCAGCCCCCACAGGTTGATCAGCGCGCTGATGCGCCGCGGCGGCAGGTCGGCCGTCAGCCGCTTGCCGATGACGACGTAGCTGGCTTCGCAGCACATCGCGCCGACCAGCAGCAGCGCCCCCCAGATCGAGGTCTGCCCGAGCTGCGGATCCGCGGCGCCGCCATGGCGGTCGAGCGCCACCATCACGATGCCGCCGACCGCGGCCGCGATGCCCAGCAGCGTCCGCGGCGCGATGCGCTCGCGCAGGAACAGCCAGCTCATCAGCGCGACCGTCGCCGGGATGCCGGCCATGATCACGCCGGCCACGACGGCCGAGCTGTGCTTCATCCCGAACAGCAGGCAGATCGAGAACAGGAAGTTGCCGAAGAACGATTCAAGGAACAGCAGGAAGCGAGTCCGGCCGGAGAGCGGCTTCTCCGCCGGGCCGCGCCGCAGCCACGGCAGCATGAACACCGCCGCCATGCCGAAGCGCAGGAAGGCCAGCAGGAAGACCGGGAAGGCCAGCACCAGCAGCTTGGACAGGCCGACGTAGCTGCCGATCAGGCTGGTGCTGGCGGCCAGGCTCAGGTAGGAGAGCCACGGCACATGATGACCGTGGTGGCCCTGGTGGCCGTGATGCTCGTGGGCGGCGGGCGTCGGATCGGTGGTGGCGCTGGACATGGTGCGGGATGATGCCCCACGCCGTCACTTGAGCCGGCGCAGCGCCACGCGGATCGCATCAATCATGCGGTCCAGGTGCTCGCGCTGGGCGATCAGCGGCGGCGACAGCGCCAGGATGTCGCCGGTGGTGCGGATCAGCACGCCCTGCTGCCAGCAGTCGAGGAAGGTCTCGAAGGCGCGCTTGGTCGGCTCGCCGGCGCGCGGCGACAGCTCCACGCCGCCGACCAGTCCGAGGTTGCGCACGTCGATCACATGCGGCTCGCCGCGCAGCGCATGCAGTTGCTCGGCGAAGTAGCCCTGCAGCTCCGACGCGCGCGTCAGCAGGCCGTCCTCGGCGTAGGTGTCCAGCGTCGCCAGGCCCGCCGCGCAGGCCAGCGGGTGCGCCGAGTAGGTGTAGCCGTGGAAGAACTCGATCAGATGCTCCGGGCCGGTCATGAAGGCCTCATGGATGCGCTGCTGCGCCAGCACCGCGCCCATCGGCACGCAGCCGTTGGTCAAGCCCTTGGCCACCGTCATCAGGTCCGGCGTCACGCCGAAGGTCTGCGCCGCGAAGGCGTTGCCGGTGCGGCCGAAGCCGGTGATGACCTCGTCGAAGATCAGCAGGATGCCGTGCCTGTCGCAGATCTCGCGCAGGCGCTGCAGGTAGCCCTGCGGCGGGATCAGCACGCCGGCCGAGCCCGCGACCGGCTCGACGATCACCGCCGCGATCGTCGATGCGTCGTGCAGCGCGACCATCCGCTCGAGGTCGTCGGCCAGTTCCGCGCCATGGGCCGGTTGGCCGACGCTGAACGCGTTGCGCGCGAGGTCGTGCGTGTGGCGCAGGTGGTCCACGCCCGCCAGCAGCGTCCCGAACATCTTGCGGTTGGCGACCATGCCGCCCACCGACATGCCGCCGAAGTTGACGCCGTGATAGCCGCGCTCGCGGCCGATCAGCCGGGTGCGCTGGCCCTCGCCGCGGGCGCGGTGGTAGGCGAGCGCGATCTTCAGCGCCGTTTCCACCGACTCGGAGCCGGAGTTGGTGAAGAAGACCTTGTTCATGCCCTCGGGCGCGATCTGCGCCAGGCGCGACGCGAACTCGAAGGCCTTGGGATGGCCCATCTGGAAGGGCGGCGCGAAGTCCAGCTCGGCGGCCTGTTCCTGGATCGCCTGGACGATGCGCGGCCGGTTGTGGCCCGCGTTCACGCACCACAGGCCGGCCACGCCGTCCAGCACCTGCCGGCCCTGATCGTCGGTGAAGAACATGCCGTCAGCGCGCGTGAGCAGGCGCGGCGACTGCTTGAACTGGCGGTTGGCCGTGAACGGCATCCAGTAGGCGTCGAGGTTGGGCGTGGTCATGGGAACTCCGAGGTCGATGCCGGGCAGTCTAGGCAAGCCGCCGCGCAATCGGTGAGCGTTCCGGAGGCGGGTAAACCCCTGAATGCGCAACCCAATGCGGCGAAAAGGGGGGAGTCTTCGAACACAATGCCGCCCATGGTCAAGGAAGTGCAACTGGATGCGATCGACCGCGCGATCCTCGCGGTCTTGCAGCGCGACGCGCGCATCTCGAATCAGGACCTCGCGCAGCAGGTCCATCTGTCGCCGTCGGCGTGCCTGCGGCGGGTCAAGCGGCTGGAGGACAGCGGCGTCATCGACCGCGTGGTCGCGCTGCTGAATCCGAAGGCGATCGGCAAGCCCGGCACCAGCTGGACCATCGTCAACCTGGAGCGGATGACGCCGGCGGCGCTCGCCGAGTTCGAGCAGGCGGTCAAGGACGCGCCCGAGTTGCTCGACTGCTTCTACGTGGCCGGCACCAACGACTACCTGCTGCGCTTCGCCTACAAGGACGCAGACGACCTCGAGCGGCTGCACACGCACGTGCTGATGCAGCTGCCGGGCGTGGCGAAGGCGAACTCGATGCTGGTGCTGCGGACGGTGAAGAAGTCGAGCGCGTTCCCGCTGGACTGAGCCGCGCCCTCGCTTCAGGCCGCGCGCGGTCTGAGCACGCGCAGCATCGGCAGCAGCTGGATCAGCAGCATCGCGCCGAGGATCAGCGCGCAGCCCGCCAGGCCGGCGCTGCCTAGCCGGTCGCCCATCAGCAGGTAGCCGAAGATCGCGGCGAACAGCGTCTCCGACGACAGGATGATCGCGGCGTCCGCGGCATGGGCGTAGCGCTGGGCCACGACCTGCCCGGTGAAGGCCACGCCCACCGACAGCACGCCGGTGTACAGGATGGGACCGGCGGCGGCCTGCAGGCCGGCCCAGCTCCAGGACTCGAAGCCCAGTCCCCAGGCCAGCGCCACCACGCCGCAGAACAGGAACTGGCCGCCGGCGACCGTGAATGGCGCGTTCATCCGGTCGGCGACCAGGCCCACCAGCAGCACGTGCACCGCCCAGGGCAGCGCCGACGCGATCACCCAGGCATCGCCCAGGCCGATGCTGAGCTCGTGCGCCCCCGACAGCAGGAAGGCGCCGGCCAGGCAGGCCAGCGCGCCGGGCCACACCGACCAGTGCGGCAGGTGGCGCAGCAGGATCCAGCCCAGCAAGGGCACCAGCGGCACGTAGAGCGCGGTCAGGAAGCCGGCGTTGGTCACCGTCGTGTACTGGATGCCGATCTGCTGCAGCGCCGCGCCGACGGTCAGCAGCGCGCCCAATCCCATGATCTTGAGCGCGTCGCCGCCGCGCAGCGCGGCCGCACCCGCGGCGCGGCGCTCGCGCACGATCAGCGGCAGCACCACCAGCGCGCCGATCAGGAAACGGATGCCGGTGAACATCATCGGGCCGATGCTCTCCATCCCGTGGGCCTGGGCGACGAAGGCGGAGCCCCAGATCATCGCGATGAGGGTGAGCAGCAGATTGGCTTGGATGCGGGTCATGGGCGGAGAGTGTCAAGCACAGCGGCGGTCGCGCCCGATGGTCAGGGCGCGTCAGCCTTCATGAGCTGAGATAGGCGATTTCTTCAGGGCTGAAGCCGGCGGCGCTGCGCGCCTCGACGTTGAACGGCGGGCGCAACTTGGGCGCCTCGAAGCGCTCGACCAGTTCGGGGTAGAGCGCCACCGGATCGAGTCCGCGCTCGCGGCACAGGTGGCGGTACCAGTGGTTGCCGATGCGCACGTGCCCGACCTCGTCGCGCAGGATCACGCCGAGGATCTCCACCGCGCGCGCGTCGCCGGCCTTGGCGAACTTGGCCTGCAGCGGCGGCGTGGCGTCCAGCCCGCGCGCCTCCAGCGTGCGCGGCACCAGCGCCATTCGCGCCAGCACGTCGCCGGCGGTGCGGCGGGCCATCGACCACAGCCCGTCGT
This sequence comes from Roseateles sp., assembly GCF_039595595.1. GTDB lineage: Bacteria > Pseudomonadota > Gammaproteobacteria > Burkholderiales > Burkholderiaceae_C > Roseateles. Next base: position 55,116 of record NZ_JBCNLG010000022.1, read on the forward strand.
GCGCGTCGAAGTCGCCATAGCGGCGCCCCAGCGATTCGCGCAGGTGAGCATCGAGCAGCGAGAAGTGCAGCGCCTCCTCCGACGCCACCTGCAGCCAGTCCAGGTAGAACGCGCGCGGCATGCCGGGGAAGCGCCAGACCGCGTCCAGCGCCAGGTTGATCGCGTTGAACTCGATATGCGCGATGGCGTGCAGCAGTGCCGCGCGGCCCTCGGGCGTGAACGGCGAGCGCGATGCGACCTGCAGCGCCGCGACCAGGCGCGGCCGCTCCGGGCGGCCGGGCGGCTCGGTCTCGGGGACGAGGAGGGCGCCGGCGTCCAGGATGAGGGCGTGCGCGTCGCCGGCGGGCCCGGTGGCCGTGGCCTGGGCATGAAGCGCGCGGGCCGCCTGCGCCTTGGCCTGCGGGTCCGCGATCAGAAGGACCTGCAGCGCGCGGGTTCGAAGTTCCATTCGTAGAATTATCGGCCTCCCGCACGATCGCCGAACCTGGACCGCCGAACCCGGACCGCCGAACCGTCCACGGCACCGGCCGCTTGCGAGCGCGCCACTTGCCCCCATCTCGGGACCTTCCCCCCACAGATAACTCGAATCCGCCGAAGGAATCGCCATGACCACGCCCCTCAAGCCCGCCCCGAGCGAGCTCCACAAGTTCCTCTTCGAAGGCCTGCCGGTGCGCGGCATGCTGGTGCGCCTGGACGAGGGCTGGAAGGAGCTGCTGGGCCGCCGCAAGGAGCCGCTGGCGCCGGCGGTGCGCGACCTGCTCGGCCAGATGACCGCGGCGGGCGTGCTGATGCAGGCCAACATCAAGTTCAACGGCGCGCTGGTCTTCCAGGTCATGGGCGACGGGCCGCTCAAGCTCGCAGTGGCCGAAGTGCAGCCGGACATGACCTTCCGCTCCACCGCCAAGACGCGCGACGCGGTGCCGGACGACGCGACGCTGCAGCAGATGCTCAACGTCCATGGCCAGGGCCGCTGCGCGATCACGCTCGATCCGAAGGACAGACTGCCGGGCCAGCAGCCGTATCAGGGCGTCGTGCCGCTGAACGGCCCCGATGGCCGGCCGCTGGAAAAGCTCAGCGACGTGCTGCAGCACTACATGCGCCAGTCGGAGCAGCTCGAGACCACGCTGGTGCTGGCGGCCAACGACCAGCTCGCGGCCGGTCTGATGATCCAGCGCCTGCCCATCGAGGGCGAGGGCAACCTGGAGGCGGGCGCCTCGTCGGGCGTCGCGCGCGAGGAGATGGAAGAGGCCTACAACCGCATCAGCATGCTGGCCTCGACGCTGACCTCGGAGGAGCTGCTGACGCTGGACAGCGACACCATCCTGCGCCGCCTGTTCTGGGAGGAGACGGTGCGCCGCTTCGACCCGCAGTCGCCGCGCTTCCAGTGCACCTGCTCGCGCGAGCGCGTGGGCCGCATGCTGCTAGGCCTGGGGCGCCAGGAGGTGGACGAGGTTCTGGCCGAGCTGGGCGGCGTCGAGATCGGCTGCGAGTTCTGCGGCAACCACTATGTCTTCGACGCGGTGGATGTCGGCGAGCTCTTCACCGATCCGCAGAATCAGGCGCCGGGCTCGCGCCAGGTCCAGTGAGGGGAACGGCCCCGAGGGGACGGATCGTCAGCGATCCACTCGCACCGCGCGATCGAGCGCGGTCGGCTGCACGCGCGTGGCGCCCCGCGCCTTGAAGTAGGCCTCCAGCACGTCGACGTCCACCGGGCCCGTCTGCACGAAGCGCGCGTCCTTCAGCGCGACGAAGCCGTCGCCGCCGACCTGCAGGAAGGCATTGATCGCCACGCGCAGCGTCTGGTCCGGGCTGATCGGCTTCCCATCGAGCGTCATGCTGCCCGGCACCACGCGCGAGCCGAACGGGCGGCGCTTGTCCCAGCGATAGCTGAACCCTTGCGACAGCTGCAGCGGCAGCCACTTCGCGTCGTTGTTCTGCCATTGCTGCTCGAGCACCTGCTGCAGCCGCGCGCCGTTCATCTCGACGACGACGATCGCATTCGAGAACGGCAGCGCCGCGAACAGGTCACCAAAGGTGACGCGATCGTCCTCGCGGTGGATCAGGCCGGTGCGCACGCCGCCGATGTTGGTCATCGCGATCTGCGCGCCCCCCGCGGCCGGCGCGCGGGTCGCCGCCAGCATCGCGTCCGCGACCAGTTGGCCCATCGTCGTGCCGCCGCCTTCGTTCCTGTCGCCGCCGTCTTTGCTGAGCGCCTGGCCGAGGAAGCCGACCGGCCGCTCGATCAGCGGCTGCGCGACCTGCTGGTAGCTGTTGATCAGCAGCGTCTGGCGCGGATCCTTCGCGGTCTCCGGACGGACGACGACGTTGTTCGCGCTCGCCTGCGTGAGCGTGCCGGTGGCGCGGTCCAGCGTCAGGTCGATCTCGGTGACCAGCGTGCCGTAGCGATGGCTGCTGGTGACCAGCCGGCCGTCGATGCGGCAGTTGTAGGCCTGGTGCGTGTGGCCCGACACGATCAGGCCGACGCGCTTGTCGAGCTTCTTCACGATGTCGACGATCGGGCCGGAGATGCCCGGGCAGTCGTTGATGCCGCCGGTGGGATAGCCGCCTTCGTGGATCAGCACCACGAACGCGTGCACGCCCTGGCGCTCCAGCTCGGGCACCAGGCGATTGATGGTGTCAGCCTCGTCGTCGAAGCGCAGACCCTGGATGCCGGTCGGGCTGACCAGCTCCGGCGTGCCCTTCAGCGACAGCCCGATGAACCCCACCGGCACGCCGTCGAAACGCTTGATCGCGTAGGCCGGCAGCACGGACTGGCCGGTCCTGGTGTCGATCGTGCTCGCGGCGAGGTACTGGTACTTCGCGCCCTTGAACTCGGTCGGGCCCTTGCAGCCGTCCTTGGGATGGCAACCGCCGCGCTGCTTGCGCAGCAGTTCGTCGATGCCCTGGTCGAACTCGTGATTGCCCACCGACGACAGGTCCAGCCCCATCAGGCCGAGCGACTCGATCGTCGATTCGTCATGGAACAGCGCCGAGAGCAGCGGGCTCGCGCCGACCAGGTCGCCAGCGGCCACGAACACGTGGTTCGGGTTCTTCGCCTTGATCTGCGCAACCACGGTGGCCATGCGCTCGGCGCCGCCGGCGTCCAGCGTGATCGTCTTGTCCGGCGCTTGAGGATCGGGGAGCTTGATGCCGCCGGCCGGGGGCATCAGGTTGCCGTGGAAGTCGTTGATCGCGATCACCTTGACGGCCACCTCGCCCGTGCGCGCTTTCGCGGGGGCGGGCGGGGCGCTGAGGATCGGCGGCTGCGGCGCCTGCGGGGCCGACGGATTCAGCGCGCCGCAGGCGGCGAGCAGCGCTGCGCTCAGCAGCATCGACAGCGTGCCCAGCGGGCCGCGCACGGAGGGGCGATTCATCGGGAGCTCCAAAGCGCCTGCGCAAATGTTTGCGGCGGCGAAGCGGCGCATTGTGCCTCGCGCCTTTCGGGATTTCGTGAGGACCGCGTTCAGGCGCGCGGCAGCCGCTCCGCAGTGCGGCTGGCGTGCTCGCAGTCGGGGTCGTCGCAGAGCTCGCACCGCCAGTCGCCGCCGAGTTGCTCGCCGCGCTGGAGCAGGCGGCCGAACAGGCCGTCCTCGCGCCCGAGACGCGGCCGCAGCAGCGGACCGAGCGCGTTCAGCGCCTGCTGGAGGCGCTCCGGGCCGGTGCCGCTGACCAGGCTGTAACCCAGGCCCGCGTCGCGCAGCGCGCGGCGCAACAGCCGATCGGTGGGTTGCTGTGCATGCGGGCCGTCGCGCTGGCCGTCGGCCACCCAGGGCAGGTCCAGCGCCATCAGCAGCGTCGCGTCCATGCGGGCCTGGACGTCGAGCGCGAAGGGGTAGAGCGACGCGTCGTCGAAAAGCTGCTCGCTGTAGACCGCCGTCATCAGCGGCGTCGTGTCGTGGATCACGACGTCGTGCGCCACGGCGGCGGCTTCGGCGCGGCGCCATTGCTCCTGGGCGATCGCGCGCTGCTCGGCGGAGCGCGGCGTGCGGCCTTCGCGGTCGCACCACTCGCGCAGGTACTCGCCGACCAGCGCGCAGCGCAGCCGCGTCTGCGCATTCAGATGGTCGAGCAGCGCCAGACCGAGCTGGCTCTTGCCGGTGCTCTCGGCGCCGACGAGGGCGATGTGCAGCGTCATGCGTCGTGCAGGTTCAGGCCGCGATCGCGGCCGGACGCAGCTGGCGCTGCCAGGCGCGCCAGCCCGCCACCGACATCGGCACGAACACCGCGTACAGCACCACCGTCAGCCAGTAACCCTTGAGCGCGAACAGCGCGATGCTCACTAGGTTCACCATCACCCAGACGGGCCAGTTCTCCTGGTACTTGCGGCCGAGCAGCCATTGGCCGGTGATGCTGGCCACCGTGGGGAGGGCATCCCAATAGGGGAGCGGCGAATCGGTGCGGTGCTGCAGGAACAGCCCCAGCAGCGGCCAGGCCGCGAGCGTGACCAGCAGCGCGGTCATGCGGCCGCGCGGGCCCAGCGTGCGCACGCGCAGCGCCTCGCCCTCGGCGGTGCGGCCGCGCAGCCACTGCCACCAGCCCCACAGCGCCAGCGCCGCGAAGAGCAGCTGCAGCGTGGCCTCGCCATAGAGCTTGCCGCTCCAGAACAGCAGGAAGTACAGCAGCGAGCTGGTCAGCGCCAGCGGCCACGCCAGCACCTGCACCCGCATGTTGCAGACGACCATCCAGATCGCCAATACGAAGGCAACCAGCTCCAACCAACTGATCGGGCTGCCCAGCGCGGTGAACGCCGGCGAGAGCGCCCAGCGCAGCGCGGCCGAGAGCAAGGGGAGGGACGACAACGGGCCGGTCAACGCATCCATCGGCGTGAGCATGCGGGAGTTGCGGAAGTTCAGCGGCGCAGCGGGACGAAGACCTCGTCCGGCTTGACCATGCCCAGCTCCATGCGGGCTTTCTCCTCGACCATCTCGAGGCCCTCGCGCAGGTCGAGCAGTTCGGCCTGCAGCTGCGCGTTGCGCGCGCGGGCCTTTTCATTGGCGTCCTCCTGCTCACGCAGTTCGGCGCGCAGCTGGACGCCGCGGGCCAAGCCGCCCTTGCCGGCCCACAGCTGGGCCTGGATGGCAACGAGGAAGGCGGTGAGGACGATGGCCAGGGCTTTCACAGGCCGCGAGTGTAGCTGCAATGAAAAAAGGCACGCCCTGCGGACGTGCCTCCTGGCGCCACTTGCGCGCCATTCCTGCGTCGTTGCCGCGACATTCGTGCGGCATCCCCCGCGAAAGGGGGAAGCCGCACGCGCGCGATCAGCGCAGGTTGTAGAACGCGGCGCGGCCCGGATAGACCGCCACGTCGCCCAAGTCTTCCTCGATGCGCAGCAGCTGGTTGTACTTGGCCATGCGGTCCGAGCGCGACAGCGAGCCCGTCTTGATCTGGCCAGCGTTCAGGCCGACGGCGATGTCGGAGATGGTCGAGTCCTCGGTCTCGCCCGAGCGGTGCGAGATCACGGCCGTGTAGCCGGCGCGCTTGGCCATCTCGATGGCGGCGAAGGTCTCGGTCAGCGTGCCGATCTGGTTGATCTTGATCAGGATCGAGTTGGCGATGCCCTTGTCGATGCCTTCCTTCAGGATCTTGGTGTTGGTGACGAACAGGTCGTCGCCCACCAGCTGCACCTTGTCGCCCAGCTTCTCGGTGATGTGCTTCCAGCCGTCCCAATCGCCTTCGGCCATGCCGTCCTCGATCGAGATGATTGGGTACTTGTCGACCCAGGTGGCCAGCATGTCGGTCCACTGCTCGGCCGTCAGCTGGATGCCGCCTTCGCCTTCCAGCACGTACTTGCCGTCCTTGTAGAACTCGCTGGCGGCGCAGTCCAGGCCCAGCGCGATCTGCTCGCCGGCGGTGTAGCCGGCCTTGTCGATCGCCTCCAGGATCATCTGGATCGCGGCTTCGTGGTTCTCGACGTTCGGGGCGAAGCCGCCTTCATCGCCGACGGCCGTGGACATGCCCTTGGCGTCGATGATCTTCTTCAGCGCGTGGAAGACCTCGGCACCCCAGCGCAGCGCTTCGCGGAACGACGGCGCGCCCACGGGGATGATCATCAGCTCCTGCAGGTCGATCGAGTTGTTGGCGTGGGCGCCGCCGTTGATGACGTTCATCATCGGCACCGGCAGCTGGTTGCCGGCCATGCCGCCGAAGTAGCGGTACAGGGGGAGGCCCGACTCTTCCGCGGCGGCGCGCGCCACGGCCATCGACACGGCCAGCATCGCGTTGGCGCCCAGGCGGCTCTTGTTCTCGGTGCCATCCAGGTCGATCAGGGTCTTGTCCAGGAAGGCCTGCTCGGAGGCGTCCAGGCCCAGCACGGCTTCCGAGATCTCGGTGTTAATGTGCTCGACGGCCTTGAGCACGCCCTTGCCCAGGTAGCGCGACTTGTCGCCGTCACGCAGTTCGATGGCTTCGCGCGAACCGGTCGACGCGCCCGACGGCACGGCGGCACGGCCCATCACGCCGGATTCCAGCAGCACGTCGCATTCCACGGTGGGGTTGCCGCGGCTGTCGAGGATCTCGCGGCCGACGATGTCAACAATGGCGCTCATGGGAACAGTCTCCAGAAGTGAAAAAACTCGGTCGGCGCGCATGGTGCCAGCAACGGGTTACCGCCGCTGAACAAGCTGCGGCTCAGACGCCGTCGACGACCACCATGCGCATCACGCCGGCGTGCTCGCGCAGCGACTTGGCATGCTGGTAGGTCTCGGACTCGTAGAAGGCTCTTGCGGCCGCGCGGTCGGGGAACTTCAGCACGACCAGCCGGGTCGGCGTCCAAGGGCCTTCCAGCACCTCGATGGCGCCGCCGCGGACCAGGATCTCCGCGCCGTGTTCCTCGATCGCCTTCGTGCTCCATTCCCGGTACTTGGCCATCTGCTGGGCATCGGTCACGGTCACGTCGACGATGAGGAAGGCGGGCATGGCGGTCGTTTCCCAGGAAGTCAGAAGTCTTGAAGTCCGTCGCGGCCCGGGCGTTCAGGCGGCCGCGGGCGCGCTGACCTCGTGGCCGGCCTTGGCCTTGTGTTCCAGCGCGGCCTTGATGAACGCGATGAACAGCGGATGGCCGTCCCACGGGGTGGACTTGAACTCCGGGTGGAACTGCACGCCCATGTACCAGGGGTGCACGTCGCGCGGCAGTTCGACGATCTCGGTCAGCTTCTCGCGCTGCGTGATCGCCGAGATCACCAGGCCCGCGTCCTGGAGCTGGTCCAGGTATTGCTCGTTGGCCTCATAGCGGTGACGGTGGCGCTCGTTCACGACCGGGCCGTAGATCTCGTAGGCCAGTGTGCCGGGCTTGACGTCCGAGCTCTGCGCGCCCAGACGCATCGTGCCGCCCAGGTCCGACTGCGCGGTGCGCTTCTGGATCGAGCCGTCCGCGTCCTGCCATTCGTCGATCAGCGCGATCACCTTGTGCGGAGCGTCGGGCTCGAACTCGGTCGAGTTGGCGCCGTCAAGATGCGCCTTGTGGCGCGCGTACTCGATGGTCGCGACCTGCATGCCCAGGCAGATGCCGAGATAGGGCGTCCTGTGCTCGCGCGCGTACTGGGCCGCGAGGATCTTGCCCTCGACGCCCCGCTTGCCGAAGCCGCCCGGCACCAGGATCGCGTCGTACTTCTCGAGCTGCTTGATGTGATCGGTGTCCAGCGTTTCGGAGTCGACGTATTCGATGTTGACGCGGGCGTGGTTGTGGATGCCGGCGTGGCGCAGCGCCTCGTTCAGCGACTTGTAGCTGTCCGACAGGTCGGTGTACTTGCCGCACATCGCGATCGTCACTTCGGTCTTCGGGTTCTCGACCTCGTTGACCAGCATGTCCCAGCGCTTGAGGTCGGCGGACTTGGTGTTGAGCTGCAGCTTGGTGCAGATCAACTGGTCCAGGCCCTGCTCGTGCAGCACGCGCGGCACCTTGTAGATCGTGTTGACGTCCCACATCGAGATCACGCCGTACTCGGGCACGTTCGTGAACAGCGAGATCTTTTCGCGCTCGTCGTCCGGGATGCGGCGGTCGGCGCGGCACAGCAGCGCGTCGGGCTGGATGCCGATCTCGCGCAGCTTCTGCACGGTGTGCTGGGTGGGCTTGGTCTTGAGCTCGCCGGCGGCGGCGATCCAGGGGACGTAGGTCAGGTGCACGAACGCGACGTTGGTCGGTCCGAGCTTCAGGCTCATCTGGCGCGCGGCTTCCAGGAAGGGGAGCGATTCGATGTCGCCGACGGTGCCGCCGATCTCGACGATCGCCACGTCCACCGCGTCCGCCGTGCCGTGACCGGCGCCGCGGCGGATGAAATCCTGCATCTCGTTGGTGATGTGCGGGATGACCTGGACGGTCTTGCCGAGGTAGTCGCCGCGGCGCTCCTTCTCCAGGACCGACATGTAGATCTGGCCGGTCGTGAAGTTGTTGCTCTTCTTCATCCGCGTGGTGATGAAGCGCTCGTAGTGGCCCAGGTCCAGGTCGGTCTCGGCGCCGTCGTCGGTGACGAAGACTTCGCCGTGCTGGAACGGGGACATCGTGCCCGGATCCACGTTGATGTAGGGATCCAGCTTGATCAGGGTGACTTTGAGGCCGCGGGACTCGAGAAGGGCCGCGAGAGAGGCCGATGCGATGCCCTTGCCGAGAGAGGACACGACACCGCCGGTGACGAAGACGTACTTGGTCATTGTCTTGCAGCGCCTGATTTCGTCCGGATGCGTCGTACCGGACCTCAAAACGCCGTGGTGGTAAAGCGCGATTATAGCGACGCCGTCCTGGCCTTCATTTCGCCGATCAGCTCCAGCACCAGCCGGGCCGTGTCGTCGGGCCGCTCGAACGGATAGAGGTGGGTCCCCTCGAACCAGCGGAACAGGTCCTTGGCCAGCGCCTTGGAGCCCGCGGCCGTGGCCTGTCTGAGCTCTTCGGACTGCGTGCCCGCGACGAAGGCCACCGGGCATTTCGGCGCATGGCGCTTGAGGATGCGGGGCAGGTTGTGCGGCAGCGTGTTGTAGATGCGGGTCTCGATCTCGCGGCTGAAACCCAGGCGCACCTGGCCGTCGCCGTGGTCGTCGAAGCCGCTGTCGATGTAGTCCTGCAGCACGCGCGGATCCCAGCGCGCGAACTTGCCCTTGGCCGCGAAGTGCGCGTGGGCCTCGGCGCGGCTGGGCCACTCGTAGCGGCGCTGGTGCGAGATCTTGCCCGGCGAGACCCGCTTGATGAAACCCGCCGACTTGGCCACACGCAGGCTGTGCGCGCGCCAGCCGTCGACGACCGGCGAATCCAGCATCACCAGCCCCTGCGCGAGCGCCGGCTTGCGGCACGCGGCCAGCAGCGACAGCAGCCCGCCCAGCGAATGCCCGACCAGCATCACCGGTCCGTCGGGTTTCACCTCGTCCTGGATGAAGTGCAGCAGTTCGTCGCGCAGATGCGGCCAGTTGCTGGTCACCGGATAGCGCGGGTCATGTCCGATGCGAGGCAGCGCGTGCACGGTCCAGCCCGCTTCGCGCCAGATGTCGAACAGCACGCGATAGCAGCCCGACGGAAACCCGTTCGCATGCGAGAAGACGAGGATGCGGGGCGGCGGCGTCTTTTCTGGGGTCATGGCGGGCGGACTCAGCGGGCTCAATGGCGGCCGGCGGCCAGTGTCTTCAGTTGGTAGAGCGCCGCATGGGCCTCGCGCGGGCTGAGCGCGTCGGGGTCCAGGTCGCGCAGCGCGTCCAGCAGTTCCGAGGGCTCCTGCGCGGGCGCGCCAGGCGCCGGTTCCGGGGGCGCGGCGAACAGATCGATCTGCGACTCGCCCTCGCTCGCGCGGGACTCCAGCGCGTCCAGCGCGGTCCGCGCCTGGCGCACGACCATCGTCGGCATGCCGGCCAGCCGCGCGACCTGCACGCCGTAACTGCGGCTCGCCGGGCCGGGCTGGATCTCGTGCAGGAAGACGATGTCGTCGCCGCTCTCGACCGCCGACACATGCATGTTCACGGCCTGCGGATGCTTGGCCGGGAACTCGGTCAGTTCGAAGTAGTGGGTCGCGAACAGCGTGAACGCGCGGCACTTGTCGTGCAGGTGCGTCGCGATCGCGCCGGCCAGCGCCAGGCCGTCGAAGGTCGAGGTCCCGCGGCCGATCTCGTCCATCAGCACCAGCGACTGTTCGGTCGCGCTGTGCAGGATGGCGGCGGCCTCGGTCATCTCGAGCATGAAGGTCGACTGCGCGTTGGCCAGGTCGTCCGCCGCGCCGATGCGGGTGTGGATCGCGTCGATCGGGCCGAGCCGGCAGGCCGTGGCCGGCACGTAGCTGCCGATCGCCGCCAGCAGCGTGATCAGCGCCACCTGCCGCATGAAGGTGCTCTTGCCGCCCATGTTCGGGCCGGTGATGACCATCAGCTTGGTGCGGGCGTCGAGCCGGCAATCATTGGCCATGAACTCGCCGGCGCCGGTCTCGCGCAGCCGCGCCTCGACGACCGGGTGACGGCCGCCCTGGATGTCGATGCAGGGGTGCGAGACGAACTCGGGGCGGCACCAGTTCAGCACGGCCGCGCGGTCGGCAAGCGCCGCCAGCGCGTCCAGCGACGCCAGCGAGCGGGCCAGCCGGCCCAGCGCGGGCATTTCCTCGGTCAGCTGTTCGACGACCAGTTCGTAGAGCATCTTCTCGCGGGCGAGCGCGCGCTCGCTCGCCGACAGCGCCTTGTCCTCGAAGGCCTTGAGCTCGGGCGTGATGAAGCGCTCGGCGTTCTTCAGCGTCTGGCGGCGGGTGTAGTCGCTGGGGATCTTTTCCAGGCCGCTGTTGGTGACCTCGATGTAGAAGCCGTGGACCTTGTTGTACTGGACGCGCAGGTTGGCGATGCCGGTGCGGGCGCGCTCGCGGACCTCCAGCGCGAGCAGGAATTCGTCGCAGTTGGTCTGCACCGCGCGCAGGTCGTCGAGCTCCTCGTCGAAGCCCTTGGCGATCACGCCGCCCTCGCGCAGCAGCGCGGAGGGTTCCTCGGCGATCGCGCGGCTGAGCAGCTCCGCGATGTGCGGCGAGGCCCGCAGGCCCTCGGCCAGCTGGTCCAGCAGCGGCGCGCCGGCCGGGACCGTCTGCGCCAGCTCGGGCAGGATCAACAGCGTGGCGCGCAGGCCGGACAGTTCGCGCGGGCGCACCTGGCCCAGCGCGATGCGCGCGGCGATGCGCTCCACGTCGGACACCTGGCGCATCGCCTCGCGCAGCGGCTCGAAGCCGGTGGTGATGAGCTCGGCGATCGCGGCCTGACGTTCGCGGGCCGTGGTGCGCTCGCGTTCCGGATGCAGCAGCCAGTGGCGCAGCGCACGGCTGCCCATGCCGGTGCGGCAGACATCCAGCAGCGACAGCAGCGTGGGCGAGGTCTCGCCGCGCAGCGTCTGTGTCAGTTCGAGGTTGCGCTGCGTGGCTGGAGGGAGGTCCAGCAGATCGGTCGCGCGCTGCACCTGCAACTGCTTCACATGCAGCAGCGCGCGGCGCTGGGTCTGCTGACCATAGGCCAGCAGGCAGGACGCGGCGGCATGAGCGGCGGTGAGGTCCTGGGCATTGAAGCCTTGCAGGCTCGCCACGCCCAGTTGCTCGCACAGCTTGCGCTGGCCGAGCGCCGCATCGAACTGCCAGGTCTGGGCGTAGCTCACGTTCAGCCGTGTGGCGGCCAGCACCTCCGGCACCTTCTCGCGGTCGACCAGCACCTCGGCCGGCGTCAGCCGCGCGAGCCACGAGGACAGCTCCCGTTCGCTGCATTGCGCCAGGCCGATGCGGCCCTGCGTCATCGACAGCCAGGCCAGCCCGATCGACTTGCCCTGCACCGCGAGCGACAGCAGCACCGCGTCCTGCTTGTCGGAGAGCAGCTCCAGGTCGATGACGGTGCCGGGCGTGACCACGCGCTGCACCTGGCGATCGACGGGGCCCTTGCCGACCCCCACCTCGCCGACCTGTTCGGCGATCGCGACCGATTCGCCCAGGCGGATCAGCTTGGACAGATAGGTCTCGAGCGCGTGCACCGGGACGCCGGCCATCACCACGGGTTCGCCGGCGCTCTGGCCGCGGGTGGTCAGCGTGACGTCCAGCAGCGTGTTGGCCTTGCGGGCGTCGTCGAAGAAGACCTCGTAGAAGTCCCCCATGCGATAGAACAGCAGCCGGTCCGGATGCTCCGCCTTGAGGCGGAAGTACTGCTGCATCATCGGCGTGTGCTTGCTGAAATCGTCGGTCGCGGCGCTGGTCATCGGTGGCGGGAAATGGACAACGCCCTCGGTCGGAGGGCGTTGTGGTGGGTGGCTGGGAAGGGAGTGTAGGGCATGGCCGGACACGGTCGGGTGTCCTGGCTTCACTGGTAGAGACGGTGCTCGGGATCGAGCCAGACGACGTAGAAGACTTCGTCGACCAGGATGCCGTGCACGCGACCATGTTCATTGGCGCTGAGCTGGAATTGCCAGGCCTCGTGGTCGTCCCACTCGCTCGACAGAGATGGGAACCCCTGCGCTTCGGTGGTCGCCAGCCAGCGATGCCGGTGCGCGCGCAACGCCTTGGCCTTGCTGGCCCGGAACTCGTTCACCTGAAGCGATGAGATCGCCTGCAGCCTCGAGAGCAGTTGCTGCAGATAGCGTTTCGCATCTGCGGCCGGTTCAAGTCCGAACTTGCGAGTTGTCTGCAGCAGGCGGAAGGAGAACTTCATCAAGTTGTCCGGCAGGCCCCGATGGACATGTTCGCGGGGTGCGAGCATCAGCGGTTGGCGCTTCTTCATGCGACCTCCGGGCGGGCCTCCTCGGCCTGGAAGAAGCGTTTCATCGATTCGTGGGTGACCTCCTCCCGGCACCCCTCGTGATGATTGGAGAGTCCCTTGCGAGCCTCGATCCAGGGCGATTCCAGTCGCGTGCGAATGTGCAGGGAGTACCCTGTGTCGACGCCGTAGAGCTCGATGACCTCATCGATCAGCTTGCGCAGGCGATCGTCGAGATCCCGGGGTGGATCGATGGGCTCCGTGATCGGACGTCCCCAATGTCCGTCGTAGAGATCGTGGACGGCCGGGCACGTCGGCCCGTGCATCCAGGCTTCCAGGCGCTCTGGAAACGCAGGTTCGTTGAAATGCGCGAGATGCCAGCCCTGCACGTAGTACAGCAGCTTGTGCAGTTTGGCGGTCGTGATCGGATCCCCGACCTCCTGGAATGCCGCAAGGATGTATTCGGAGATCTTTCGAGCGCTGGCTGGCATGGATGTCACCTCATGGGCTGTGGTGCGATTGGCTTGCAGCCATGCTAGGTCCGCCGCGGCGGCCCGCGCTTCAACCATTCGCGCCAAAAACGACAAAGCCCTCCTCAGGAGGGCTCTGTCAGCGGGCGTAAGGAACGCCTCGCGCCGCGCGCTCATCGCCGCAAAGGCCGATGGCGACGGGCTTCTCAGCCTTCGGCGTTCTCGTCGGTGGTCTTCTTGATGCGCACCGGGCCGCGCTTTTTCGGCGCTTCCCCCTCGACGGGGGCCTTCTTCCGGGGGGACGGCGTTTCCGCCGGCGCGTCCGTCGCGGCGGCATCCGCATCCAGATCGTCTTGCGTGATCACGCGGGTGTACGGCGCCAGGATCTGCACCAGCGGACCGTAGATGCGCGGCGTGCCGGCGACGATCTCGCGCTGATGCAGGAAGTCCGGCTCGCCGGTGAAGTTGCCGACCAGGCCGCCCGCCTCCTGGATGATCAGCGAGCCGGCCGCCACGTCCCACGGATTCAGGCCGGTCTCGAAGAAGCCGTCGTAGTGGCCCGCGGCCACGTAGCACAGGTCCAGCGCCGCAGCGCCCGGACGGCGGACGCCGGCGACTTCGGTCATGACCGCCTCGAACATCTTCAGATAGCGCTTGAAGTTGTCGCCGCGGCGGAACGGGAAGCCGGTGCCGATCAACGCATCGCTCATGCGGGTGCGCTTGCTCACGCGGATGCGCTTGTCGTTCAGGTAGGCGCCGCGGCCCTTGGTCGCGTAGAACAGGTCGTTGCGGGTCGGGTCGTACACGACCGCCTGCTGCACCACGTTGCGGTGCGCCAGCGCGATCGACACGCAGTAGAAGGGCAGGCCGTGGATGAAGTTGGTGGTGCCATCGAGCGGGTCGATGATCCACTGGTATTCGGAGTGCCGCGCGCCATGCTGGCGGCCGGATTCTTCGGCCAGGATGCCGTGATCGGGGTAGGCCTGCAGCAGCGTCTCGATGATCGCCTGCTCGGCGGCCTGGTCCACTTCCGTGACGAAGTCGTTGGGCGACTTGGTGTTGATCTTCAGGATGTCCAGGTCCATCGACGCGCGGTTGATGATCGCGCCGGCGGTACGCGCCGCCTTGATGGCGACGTTGAGCATGGGATGAAGGGCGGCTTGCGTCATGCGGGACGTTTCCTGTGCTGGGAAGTGGACTGGCGAAGGGAAAGAGCGGTGCGGCGGGGCTCGAGACGACGGGGTCGGATCGAAGCGGGTCCGGCGCGGATAATCGGCCATTTTGGCACAGACTCGTGGTTTCCCCTATGCCCCCGGCTGACTCCGGCCTGACCGCACCCCCTCCCGTGTCCGATCCGACACGCTTCGTGCTGATCGAGACCAGCCATCCCGGCAACGTCGGCTCGACCGCGCGGGCGATGAAGGTGATGGGCTTTGGCGACCTGGTCCTGGTGAGACCGCGCTTCGCCGACGTGCTGAGCCAGGAAGAGACGGTCGCCATGGCCAGCGGCGCGGCCGACATCCTGGCGCGGGCGCGCATCGTCGACCGGCTCGAGGACGCGCTGGAGGGCTGCACCTTCGTCTGCGCCACCGCGATGACGCCGCGCGACTTCGGTCCGCCGACGCGCATGCCGCGGGAGCTGTTCGGCGAACTCGCTCGCAAGGGGGAGGCGGCGGACGGCGGCATCACCCATCAGTTGGCCTTCCTGTTCGGTTCCGAGCGCTATGGCATGAGCAACGAGGACGTCTACCGCGCCCACGCGGTGCTGTCGATTCCGACGCATCCGGACTACGGCTCGCTGAACCTGGCGCAGGCGGTGCAACTGGTCGCCTACGACTGGCGCCAGGCGCTGGGCGGCTTCGCCGTCGAGGCCCGCACGGCGGATCCGCGGCTGGCGGACGCGCGCTCGGTGCAGGGGCTGCTCACGCATCTGGAGAGCAGCCTGGTGCACCTGGGTTATCTGGACCCGGCCTCCCCGAAGAAGCTGATGCCCCGGCTGAACCAGCTGTTCAACCGCGCCGGCCTGACGCAGGAGGAGGTCCACATCCTGCGCGGCATCGCCCGGGCGATCGAGAAGACCCGGCCGGCGGGCGGCACGCCCCCCACGCTTGGGGGAGACGAGTAAGCCTGGGCGCCACACGCGGCGGGCCGCGAGTAGGCCTGTGCGGGGCAAGGTCGGGACCCGCCGCTAAACTGGCCGACCCTCAGCATCGGACCCCTCGCGGGGTTCAACGGGTTCCCCCATGTTCCAGCGTCTTCGCGAAGACATCGCCTGCATCCTCGAACGCGACCCCGCCGCCCGCTCGGCCTGGGAGGTGCTGACCTGTTATCCGGGTCTGCACGCGCTGATGATGCATCGATGCGCGCACTGGTTCTGGGTCCGCGGCTTCCGGTGGCTGGGGCGATTCACCTCGCACATCGGGCGCTTCCTGACGGGCATCGAGATCCACCCCGGCGCGACCATCGGCCGGCGCGTGTTCATCGACCACGGCATGGGGATCGTCATCGGCGAGATGACCGAGATCGGCGACGAGGTCACGATCTACCAGGGCGTGACGCTGGGCGGCACCTCGCTGGTGAAGGGGGCCAAGCGGCACCCGACGCTGGAGCGCGGCGTGATCGTCGGCGCCAATGCCTGCATCCTCGGCGGCTTCACGGTCGGGGAGGGCGCGCGCGTGGGTTCGGGCGCGGTGGTGACCAAGCCGGTGCCCGCGGGCGCGACGGCGGTCGGCAATCCGGCACGCATCATCGAAGCCAAGGGCGATGCGCAGCGTGAAGCGGTGGCGGCGCGGATGGGCTTCTCGGCCTACGGCGTCACGCAGGGTGACGACCCGGTGGCGCAGGCGATGAAGGGCCTGATCGACAACGCGGCGGGCCATGAGCACCAGATCGCGCTGCTGTGGCAGGCGATCGCGAAGCTGTCGGAGGCGGAGCGCACGGACTGCGTGCCGCAAGAGGCCCAGCAGGCCGAGAACTTCGACGCGGCCGAGCTGTCGAGACTGGTGAAGTAAGCCGCTTTCCCCTCTCTCCACTCCTCGCATTCCAACTCCCTCGCCCCCGGCAGGGGGAGAGGGTGGGGGAGAGGGGTCTTCGCAGTGCCGCGGTGGTGTGCAATGCCTACACCGCTGGCCCTCACCCCCACCCTCTCCCGCAAGCGGGCGAGGGAGTAAGAGGAGAGAAGCGCAAGAGCGGTGGGCTCGTCGGGCGCGGAAGACGCCGCGAATCAGTGGTGATGTCCGTGATCGCCATGGGCGTGCCCATGGTCGATCTCTTCCTGCGTGGCGGCGCGCACGTCCTTGACCTTGACGCTGATCTTCAGGTGCTGGCCAGCCAGCGGGTGGTTGCCGTCCAGGTGCACGGTGTCGCCCTTGATCTTCACGACGGTGAAGACGTGGAAGCCGTCATCGGCGGTGGGCTCGGTCTCGCCTTCGGCGGCCTGGCGGATCTGCAGCTGGCCGCCGACCTTCACGCCGGGCGGGAAGTCCTTCTTGGGGATGGTGATGAGCAGGTTCTCGTCGCGCTCCCCGAAGCCGGTCTCGGGTGTGAGTTCGATGGTGGTGGCGAAGCCCTTTTCCTGGCCTTCGAGCGCGGTCTCGATGGCCGGCAGCGTGTTGCCGTAGCCGCCGATCAGCAGCGCCATCGGCTCGTCGGTCTTCTCGATGACCTGGCCGAGCTTGTTGGCCACCTTCAGTTCGACGGTGGCGATGGTGTCCTTGGTGATCTTCATGATGTGTTGCTCTTCGCTTCTTGCTTCTCGTGGAGGCGTCTGGAGGGGAGGTCAGCCCGCGCGCTTGGGGCGCTGGGCGGTCTTGGGGCGGAAGGCGGCGCAGACGGCGTCGCGCGTCTCGAGATAGGGGCCGCCGATCAGGTCGAGGCAGTACGGCACGGCGGCGAAGATGCCGCGGGCGGCGTCATGGCCGGCGAGGGTTTCGGCGATGGCCTTGGGCTGGCCGGGCAGGTTGATGATCAGCGCCTGGCCGCGGATGACCGCGACCTGTCTCGACAGGATCGCCGTCGGGACGAAATGCAGCGAGATCTGCCGCATCTGCTCGCCGAAGCCCGGCATCACGCGGTCGGCGACGTCCATCGTCGCCTCGGGCGTGACATCGCGGATGGCCGGGCCGGTGCCGCCGGTGGTGAGCACCAGGTCGCAGCGCGCGTCGTCGACGAGCTCGCGCAGCGTCCGGGCGATCAGCTCGCGCTCGTCGGGGATCAGTCTGGGCTGGAACTCGATCGGATTGAACAGCGCGGCGCTGAGCCATTCCTTCAGCGCGGGCAGGCCCTTGTCCTCGTAGACGCCGGTTGACGCGCGGTCGCTGATGGACACGATGCCGATGCGGACCGCTTCCGGCGGCGGCAGGCCGTCGACGTTCACCGCGGCGGCCGCGTCACTCATCGCCGTCCTCCGCGTCATCGTCATCGCCGCCGTTCGCGGCGGCGCCCTTGGCCGCCAGCACATGGCCCTTGACGAACTGGAACAGCTCGCGCCAGGCGCGGCCATTGCGCTGCTCTGGTGCCTGGGCCCGGTCCTTGCGGGCGGCGCGGATCAGGCTGCGCAGTTGCTGGACATCGACCTCGTCGAAGCTGTCGATGAAGCCTTGCAGCGCGTTGTCGTCCTCGACGAGGCGCTCGCGCCAGCGCTCGGCCTGATGCAGCTCGAGCGAGTCCTGCGCGCGGCCGAGCTTGAACTCGGCCACGGCCTGGCGGATCGGTTCGGGATCGACTTGGCGCATCAGCTTGCCGATCAGCTGCAGATGGCGCTTCTTGCCGCTGCGGGCGGTGCCGGCGACGATGCGGCGGCCTTCCTTGATCGCGTCCATCAGCGACTCGGGCAGATTCAGGGCGGCGACGCGTTTCTCGGGCAGCGTGAGCAGCTCGGCGCCCAGCGCCTGAAGCGCGTCCATGTCGCGCTTGAGCTGGCTCTTGCTGGGGCGGTCGTCCTCGAAATCGTCGAGGTCCGCGCGGTCGTCGTGGTCGTCGTGAGCGTCGTGCATGGGGGAAGAAAGCGAGAAGCCCCGACCGGGAGGGGCGGGGCACAGCGCCCGTATGATAGTCGCCACCCTGTCGCGGCCTTGGATTTCCCCAGGCCGCGCTGCTTTCAAAGAGACCGCATTCATGAGCCAAGCCGAGCAAGGATTCGCCTACAGCCAGGACCATTTCCGCCAGTTGATCGAGGACGTGCTCGCCGAGGCCAAGGCCCTGGGCGCCAGCGACGCCGGCGCGGAAGTGTCCGAGGGCAGCGGCATGTCGGTGTCGGTGCGCCGGGGGCAACTGGAGAACGTCGAACGCAATCGCGACAAGTCGCTGGGCGTGTCGGTCTATCTGGGCCAGCGCAGAGGCAACGCGAGCACCTCGGACTTCTCGGCCAAGGCGCTGAAGGACACGGTGCGGGCGGCCTACGACATCGCGCGCTTCACCGCCGAGGACGAGTTCGCCGGCCTTCCCGACGAAGAGGACCTGTCGCTGGACGAGTCGGCGCGTCCGGCGCTGGACCTGTTCCATCCGTGGGCGATCACCGCCGAGCAGGCGGCCGAGCTGGCGCTGCGCTGCGAGGACGCCGCCCTGAAGACGGATGCGCGCATCACCAATTCGGAGGGGGCGGCGGTGTCGGCGCAGCAGTCGCATTTCTTCTCGGGGAACTCGCGCGGTTTCCGCGGCGGGTACGCGAGCTCGCGGCATTCGATCTCGGTGGCGCCGATCGCCGGCCGCGGCGCGGGCATGGAGCGCGACGCCTGGTACAGCTCGATGCGTGACGCGGCGGAGCTGTCGTCGGCCGAGGCGATCGGTAGATACGCGGCCGAGCGCGCGCTGGCGCGGCTCAAGGGCCGCAAGGTCAAGACGGCGAACGTGCCGGTGCTGTTCGAGGCGCCGGTGGCGGCGGGGCTGCTCGGCGCGCTGGTGCAGGCCACCAGCGGCGGCGCGCTGTACCGGCGCGCGAGCTTCCTGCTCGACAGCCTGGACCAGCAGATCCTGGCTCCGCATGTCGAGGTGGTCGAGGACCCGCACATCGTCAAGGGCAAGGGCAGCTCGCCCTTCGATGACGAAGGCGTGGTGACGAAGGCGCGCACGGTGGTCGAGGCGGGGGTGCTGAAGGGCTACTTCCTGTCGACCTATTCGGCGCGCAAGCTGGGACTGCGCACGACGGGCCATGCGGGCGGCTCCCACAACCTGACGATGCGCAGCAAGGCGACGGCGCCGGGCGACGACCTGGCGACGATGCTGCGCCGGCTGGGCACGGGGCTGTTCGTGACCGAGCTGATGGGGCAGGGCGTCAACTACGTGACGGGCGACTACTCGCGCGGCGCGAGCGGCTATTGGGTCGAGAACGGCGTCATCGCGCATCCGGTGCACGAGATCACGATCGCGGGCAACGTGAAGGAGATGTTCCGGCAGATCGTCGGCATTGGCGCGGACGCGTACACGCTGGGCAGCAAGACGGTGGGCTCGATCCTGATCGAGAACATGAAGCTGGCTGGCGCGTGACTGGCGTCTGACGGACGTCTTATCGGCAAGACGGGGGCGCTCTTCGGAGGGAGGGCGCCTGCGGGCTTGTCAGGTTGACGCCAGCGCTGCGGTGGTTAATCCTGCTTTCGATCTGCGAGATCGCATACCAACGAAAGAGGAGACTTCATGGAGCGTCGTTCGTTCGTCAAGAATGCCGGCCTGGCTGGCGTGCTGGCCGCGGGAGCGGCCCCCGCCATCGTGCATGCGCAGGCCAACATCCGCTGGCGCATGGCGTCGAGCTTCCCGAAGCAGCTGGACACGATCTACGGCGGTGGCGAGGTCTTCGCCAAGAAGGTGAGCGAGCTCAGCGGCGGCAAGTTCCAGATCAGCGTGCACGCGGGCGGCGAGCTGATGCCGGCGTTCGGGGTGGTCGATGGCGTGCAGAACGGCACGGTCGAGATCGCGCACACGGTGCCGTACTACTTCTTCGGCAAGGACGAGACTTTCGCGATTGGCGCGTCGATCCCATTCGGATTGAACTCGCGGCAGATGACGGCGTGGACGTACCACGGCAATGGTCTGAAGCTGATGCGCGAGTTCTACCGGAACTACAACATCATCAACTTCCCTGGCGGCAATACGGGCGCGCAGATGGCGGGCTGGTATCGCAAGGAGATCAAGTCGGCGGCGGACTTCAAGGGATTGAAGTTCCGCATTGGCGGTTTCGCGGGCCGGGTGATCGAGCGCATGGGGGGCGTGCCGCAAAACCTGCCGGGTGGCGAGCTGTATTCGGCGCTGGAGAAGGGCACGATCGACGCGGCGGAGTGGGTGGGGCCGTATGACGATCTGAAGCTGGGCTTCAACAAGGTCGCGCCGTACTACTACTACCCCGGTTGGTGGGAGGGCGGCCCGCAGGTCGACTTCTATCTGAACATCAAGGCCTACGAGGGGTTGTCGCCGGAGTACAAGGCGATCGTCGAGGCGGCGTCGGCGTACACGCATGTGGACATGCAGGCCAAGTACGACGTGGTGAACCCGCCGGCGCTCAAGCAGCTGGTGGCGGCGAAGACCAAGCTGATGCGTTTCCCGAAGGACGCGATGGATCTGGCGTTCAAGGAGTCGATGGCGCTGTACTCGGAGCTGTCGGCGAAGAATCCGAACTGGAAGAAGGTGTACGAGGATTACGCCAACTTCCGTCGCGACCAGAACCTGTGGTTCCGATTCGCGGAAGCGGGCTTCGACGACTTCATGCAATCGCAGCGGTTCTGATCGAGCGCGCATTTCAATGAAGCGAGCCGTGTCCGGGAGGGCACGGCTCGTTGTCTTTGTGGATCGGGTTGGGGGGATGCCGGTCGTCTGGCGGCGGTGGAGGAGGCGGTCAGTGCTGGGTCTCCTCGTCGTTGCCGGTGGTGATGAGCTGGAAGAAGTGCTCTTCATGCACGGCCACTTCGACGATGGTCAGCATGATCGACATGTCGTGAAGCAGTTCGGCGTTCATCGCGTGGAGGTGGCCGGCGTCGGTGTTCTCCGTGCCCATCGGGACCTGCGTGGCCTTGTTGAGCACGGCCATCTGGATGAGGCGCTCGCGCATGGTGATCAGCGCGGAACGCGTGTTGAGGCGCCGGTTCGCGAGGAAGCAGCGGGCGCCGACGCGGTCGGGGCGGCGTGCCTCGTTCGGGCCGTCGGGCGAGGCGAGGTCGGAGATCAGCTCGAGCACCACATCGTCCTCGTCCTGGAGCGGACGGCGGTCGAGGATGGGGATGCGATCGGGCCAGAAGGGCGCGAGGCGGACCTCGTCGCTCGGCGGGTCGGAGGGCGGCAGCTCGCACTGGCGTTCAACAGCGCGCCAAGCGATTTCACGGGCCAGCAGATGCCCGGTGTTTGCGACTTGCTCTTGCGTGACTTCTACAGACATGTCGTCTTCCTTTCGGAGGGCAGGGAGGGGCCACCGAGAAGGCGCGGAAATATGCGTCGTCGGGGTGGGCGAGATGTCAAAAACACGCCAAACCGGATCGTGCGGCCTTCCTCGCGGAAAGGCCCATCTCGCCCTCGGATTACTTTCGTGAGGGTTGGAGGTGACCGCGTGTCGGAGCGGTCGTCCGCCGATTTGGAGGTGTTTTTGAGCACCTGGGACGCAGTTTCTGCCTCTGCGTCCAATCACGCCATCCGCGAAATCTGTAGTCGTGAAGGTGGTGACGGCGGGAACAAGTAGAGAGGACTACTGGAAACTGTTGGTGGAGCCGATTTGGACTTCGCACGAGCGCCCACCTCGACGCGCAGGCTATGCGTCGACGAGGTCGCCACGCGTCAATCGTGGTGCATCAGGCCAACTCTCGATCCGTCCTCAATCTGAAGGAGAGCGATGGAGACAAGGGTGGATGTATCGCAGTACAAAGGCATCTCGGCCCAACCCTTTCATTACTTGAAATCGGTACCGACGCAAGTCCTTACCGCGATGCTATGGACCAACGTAGGCTTCAGCACGTTTTAGCACGCCATGAACAGCACTTGCGGCGGGTTGCGCGCATGCTCGCTGCAGGCCATAGGCGCGAACAGATGCCGAAGGACGCGGAATTCCATGTTGAGGAGATTCAGCACTTGGACTCGGTAAGCGCGGATCTGGTCGCTGACCTCCTCGGGCACGAGCCGACCAAAGCTGAATGGGTACCCCCTGGTCGCGTTCCCTATGAGAAGGAATACTGGTCATGCCCAGGGCACCTCAGTTGGCTCGAGGCGTATCAAGCAGGCTTGCATAGATCGAAGAACTATCTGTCCGTCTTCCTGACACGATCTGAAGCGGAGGTCATCTTGGGTGACAAGATCATTGGTGGAAGTAAAGTCGTCTTATATCCAAAGGCGCAGGCCGGCGACATCTCGGCGTCTGGAGCCGTGCACCTGGGAGGAGTGGAGGAGAGGCAACTTCGAGAATTAGCGGAAGAGCTTGGAAGGCTTCGCAGACAAATGCGCGCGGAAAGTGACCCTGACAACACCGACCATGATGTCGAGTTGGGAGCGGTAGCACTGGCAGAGAAAGCTGCGCGTGCAGGAGATCGGTCGGGTACCCTCTCTCATCTTCGTGCCGCTGGACAGTGGTGTCTCGATATAGGGACGCGGATTGGCGTGAATTTGGTTACCGAAGTCATACAAGCATCTACAGGACTAAGTAAATGACCTGTGGGAGGGGAGACATGATCATCGTGTATCAGTTCGCAAGCGAGAAGTCCGCGGGCGTGACCGTCGATTCCACGAATCTGCTCTTCGGTCATGCTGCCATCGCGTTCAGCGGTCTCGGTGTGAAATCCTTCGCAATCAGCCAGATGGGCGACTTGCAGACCGACCCAACCTGGGGGTGGTCGGATCAAGCAGGCTGGCGGCAAAAGCTTCTGAACCGTCGGGGATACGCTTTCCCGAAGCTCGTCGACAAGGCGTTCATCATTTCTTGGGAGGACCTAACTGAGGAATTTTGTAGGGGAAAAGCGATCGGCGACCGTGCGGTTCGCCGTTCCGAGATTGCGGCACTAATGAAGGCGAAGTGGGGTGTATCTGAGCAACAGGTGCGGGACTGGTGGGAACGCATAGTGGGCAACGGGCACCAGTGGAAAACTGGGGACTGCACGGATGCAGTGTTCCGAGCCCTACAGGCGAGTCTTATCAATAGGCATTGGCAAGGGCCATTTACTCGATCCGTTCTCTACCCGCTTTACACCCCCGGAGCGGCGGTGGATTATGCGCGTCGGCTCAACAAAGCCTTGATGGATGCGGCGGGGCTTACGCCGAATGAGTACCAGACAGTCGTAGCCCAGGATACGATGTGGCGAGAAGCAAATGCGGCCGTTTAATCGAATGGCACGCGCCTAACAGGTTGCTGAAATACTGATTCCAAGAAGTGGCGCCAAGAATGTCGACCTCATAGAACAGCCTAAACACTATTTGTTTGTACCTGCCAAGGGGTGAGGCACCCCTGCATGGACCACTTTCGAGGCGTCCGGCGAGGTATTTCAGCAGCCTGCTAGGGCATTCGAGCAAAATTGAGGAGGCGTAATGCGTGATAAGAATTGCCGAATCTTTTTGGCGCATAACTCGTGTCTGAACTCGGCCTATGACTTGAAGGTGCTCAGTGCCGGGCTTGTTAGCGGCGGTTATGAAGTCGTCACTCGACCAGAAGACGCCGATGAGGTTCTCTTCTCAGGCTGTTCAGTAAGGGGCAAGTGGGTCGATGATGCCATCAACCAAATTAATGAAATCCATGCCCGTGCGCCAGATGCTCGTATAACGGTCACTGGTTGTATTGCAAATGTCAGCGCAGAGACGGTCAGGGATCGGGCGGTTGCATCCATGATCTCGTTTCAGACGCAAGCGCAGGTCCTTCAAAGCCGAACCGGTCTTGATTTTGAAGCAATTGATCGAAGTTTCTCGCAGGACACATCGCAGCAATATGAGAGTGACCCTGGCAACGGGCTTTCGCAACTGCGCCAGCGCGTTGGACCCGAAAAGGCCGCTGTTGTCGCCCAACTGCAGAAGATTGACCGAGAGTTTGGTACCGCCTTGGCTCTTAGGTATCAGCGAGAAACTAAGGGTTTCGTCTTTTATCACGAGGTTGAGCCGGCTGAACTAATCACCGTTACGAGAAGCTGTCTGTACCGCTGCAGTTTCTGCAGCATCCCAAAAGGGCGAGGGCCGTTCACGTCCGTTCCCTTCGAAGATGTGATGTCGAAGGCGAGGGCGGTTTCAAGCTTCAAGTGCAACACCTCTGACGAGGTCCAGGGTCAACATTGAGAAGACTTCCTGGGGCGTATGCCAATTCAGAATCTTACGTGGCCGTCCGTTGATTGATTCCTCGATGGCG